>MKTV01000062.1:145864-155539 GCA_001898425.1 Rhodospirillales bacterium 69-11 | reverse complement strand
AGCGCATCCATGGCCGCGCCGCTACCAGCCAGGTTGCCGTTCCAACTGCCCTCTGTGCCAGCGAGGAAGTAGATTTGGATGCGGTTGGCGGCTCGGAACTCCTGAGCGAACTGCCGCAGAGAGGCGAGGGGAACCCCGAATTGCACCATGTTCTCCACGCCGGATGCGTCCACCTTCCAAGGGGTGAAGCTGTCGAACTGGACGGCCATGGGGATCGTCGTTCCGCTCGGAATTGACCATCCTGCCTTGAAAATCTGGGCAACAAGTCTCGCGCTGCCGGCATACCACTTGAGGTGGAACGACCTTCCGTTGGAACCGGTCTCGCGGATGCCACACAGGGCTGTGCCGTCGCTCGACACCGCGCGGTAAGCCGTCCAGACCCCGTAATACCCGAGGTCATACGACTCGGCGGGTAGTGCTGGGCGGACGGCGGTCGCGGTCGCGAGTGCGAAGCCGGCGATCATAGGCAGTATGCGCATTTTGACCTGATGACGGTTGCGCTTGGACGTTCCGCGGACGATACCGCCGGCCGTCCCCATTCTCAATCTGGAACGGATTACCAATGCGTGAGCGGAGGCGCTCCTGAAAACAGTTGCCGTGCGTGCGAAGAGGTCATAACAATCCTCTCAACGTCCGTGGAGTGGAGTGTTATGGCGGAAGAGGATCGGTTCGTGGCGTATCTCCGCGTCAGCACCGCGCGGCAGGGTCGCAGCGGCCTCGGACTGGAGGCGCAGCGTGAGGCTGTGACGGCTTTCGTCGGCGCACGCGGGGGCAAGCTCATTGCCCCGGAGTTCGTGGAAGTCGAGACGGGGAAGCGCAACGATCGTCCGCAGCTTGCCGCGGCGCTGAAACGGTGCCGCACCACTGGCGCCACCCTGGTCGTGGCCAAGCTCGATCGGCTCTCGCGCAACGCCGCGTTCCTGATGACCCTGCGCGACAGCGGGGTATCGTTCGTAGCCGCGGATCTCCCCGAGGCGAACACGATGACGGTCGGCGTTATGGCGGTCGTGGCGCAGCACGAGCGGGAAGCGATCAGCCGGCGGACGAAGGAAGCGCTCGCAGCGAGCAGGGCGAGGGGGACGAAGCTGGGCGGGCGCCGGCCGGGCGCCGCGGACATCTCGGGCTATCAGCAGCAGGGGAGCGCCGCGGCTGCGGCGAAAGCTGCCGCTCGCTTATCTGACATCGCGGATGATCTGCGGGCATTGAGCGGCCAGGGGCTCTCGCTCAATGCCATTGCTCGCCGGCTCAACGAAGCCGGCATCCTCGCGAGCCGCGGCGGGAGCTGGAGCGCCGCACAGGTTGCGCGGGCGCTCGCGCGGCTGGCGTGAGGACTTACGGGCTGTAAATGTCGCTCGTGGTCGCCACCGGGTGCGAGGAGGCCACCGTTGCCCCATTCGACGGCCCGCGGATGAGGCCAAACGCCTTCGAGAGCACATCATTCTTGGCTGCGACGATCGCGGGGATCTGGAGGCTGCTCGTCGCCTTCAATCGGCCGAAGAGCGTCGAGTTGCCGATGACGGTCGCGTTGACGGCCTGAGCCTGCGCGGCGGTCCAGTAGGCCGAGATGGCGCTCGCCAGGTTCGCAAGAGCCGTGTCCACGGCTGCCGCGGCTGAAGTCGCTGCGGCATCGAGGGTGGACTGGCTGGACGGAATGGCAGGCATAGCGGAGTTCCTTGCTGAGAGGGTGAGGGAAGCGGCGGTGAAGAGAGAGCGGTGAGCTATGCCGGCGGGGCGACAACGCGCTGACGCTGAAGCCACTCGCGATGGACGGCGTGCTGCTCGCGGACGACCGCAGCCGCAAGGGTCCGCTCGTGCTCGCTGGAAACGGCCACCTTGCCCTCCCGGTCGCGGATGATGCCGCAGGGGTCACGCCAGTGCCCGTCCGGGAGCCCTTCGGTGCTGGCGCGCACTCGCGCCTGATACTCCGCCTCGCGGCGGCGGGCGTCCGCCTCGTGGCGCTCCACATAGTCGGCGGCGGCTTCCTCGGGGCTCAGCTTCGGCTTCGGCGGGCGGCTGTCGAAGGGCGGAGGCGCCTCGGGCGCGGGCGGAAAGATGGCGGCGCGGAGGCGTTCGATCTCGGCGCGCAGCTCGGCCACTTCGGCGCGAAATTCGGCAACGGGGTGCATGGCGGGGCTCCTGTTCAGAAGGATCGGCCGCGCTGAACGGCGGCGAGGAAGCGAATGATGGCGGGGTGGTTGCCCAGACCGGTCTCGTTGAGGACGGCCCGAAGCTCGGGGGTGCCGTGGGTGCGCACCAGGGCGACCGCGCTTGTCAGCTCGTGAGCGGGAACAGACGAGCGCGTCTGTTGAGCCCACGCCTCCGAACGGCGATCGGTGGCCTGAGCTTCAAGCTCTCCCCGCAGGGCTATGAGGCGGTCCACCTGCTCTTGGCGGAGACCCAACTCCGCGACCACCGGCGCGACCGTCGCGGCCTCGGGGTGGGACATGTCCAGGAAGTCCGGCACCTGACCGGGCTGTGCGGGCTGGCTTTGCTGCTGCTGCTGAGCCTGGTCCGTGCGGGGGGCGTCGGGCCGGGGCTGCTGCTGTTGTGGCGGCTGTGCTGTCGCCGCCTGAACCGGGGGCTGCGGAGCCTGCTGCGCGGGCTGCTGCTGCTGCGGGCGCCCATACAGGATCTCGGCCAGCGTAGCCTCGGGGTTTGCCGCGGCGGGCGCCGCTGCCGGCGCGGGTGCAGGCGTGGCCGGCCGAGGGGCAGGAGGTGTGGCGGACGGGTAGAGCCGGGCCGCAATTGCGTCGAAGTCAGACATTCGGAGCTTCTCCTTCTCTCCCGTGCGTGGGGAACTCGCCACCGGGGCGGGGGCTCTGTGGCGCGTGCCGGAGCGGGGGCGGGGGATTTCCGCCCATCCTCGGCCGCTCGATCTCCAGGAGCGCGGGCTTCGGGAGCGCCTCCTGCTCCTGGACTAGCTCCGCCTCCCTCATGCGGACGGAGCCGGCCACGCGCTGGCGGGCAGCAATGAGGGTCTCGATGACCTGGTCGGAGCCGCTGATCTCCACGCGCTCGGCGAAGGCAGCGACGCCCGTGTGCTTACCGATCAGCTCCAGCGCCTTCAGCGCATTGGCGGCCTGACCGAGCGTGTAGAGCGGATTGCCTGTCTCGGGGTCGAGCACCGGGTCGCCGTGGCGGTTGAGGACCGGCCGGACCTCCCCGGCGCACCTCTCGAACATCTCCCGAGCGCGCTCCAGCACCCATTGAGCGTCGATTTTGGCCGTTTCGGCCCTTGCGGTGACTTGGGCGCGGATCGCTTGCTGAACCGCGGGCCGCCGCAGGACTGCATTCCCAGCCTCCGAAGCGTTCTTCGCCTTGAAACCCGCAGCCCTGGCAGCCGCAGCGGCGCTGAACTCCTTCAGATACTCGGCCACGAAAAGCTCCTCCCGCACCTCCAGCGGGCGATACCGTTCCGCGATGCTGTCCTGTGCCTTGGAGGAACGTCGGGGCATCGCTCAGCCTCCGCGGCGCCCGAAGCGCTCTTTCACTCCGAGCGTCTCCATCTTCGCCATGGTGCGCTGAAGGTTCGCAAAGATGGCGCGCAGCGCTGCGGAAATGTGGGGCTTCACGATCAGATGCCGCGCGGCGCTGATGCTGAAGCCTGCGGCTTCCGCGGCACGGGTGGGCGGCAGCCCGCGGCACAGGGCGAAGACGAACGCCTCCTCCCTCTCGTCGAGAACCACCCGAGCTTTGACTTCCACGATGCAACTCCTTGTCGATCAGCGCAGCCGAGGCTGCTTAGATGTTGTTATAACTCTAACTAACAATCGGGTCTAGGACTGTTTTCCGAAACTGGTCGTTTTGTGATCTCCTCGGAACATATTGACCGGAGAACATTAATCCGCTCATCTCTGGCCGAAGGGGCGGGGGAGGAGCGGCCACATGGAATGCCGGGACTTACTGGGTGGGATGCTGGCGATGGCCACTTTGATGGCCGGATGCGCCCCGCGGGCAGCGGAGATAGCTCCCATGCCGATCAGCGAAGCCCGGTATGACGGATGGGGCTGCCCCAAGCTCGCGAAGGAGCAAGCATTCGTCGAGACGGCCGTCGCTCGCGTCAGTGCCGACCAGGATCAGGCGGCAGACCGGGATGCGCTCATGGTGTTCCTGATCGGGGTTCCGACCAGCGGAGGCGGGGTGAAGGGCCAGGTTGCTGACCTGAAGGGGCAGCAGCAGGCACTCCACAATGCCATGCTGAGCCAGGGCTGCCTCTGAGCCTCGCTTCCGGTAGGGCCGGCGCCAGCGGGACCGCGCTCCAGCGCGGGGGGGGCTGGACTGCGGCAAGAACCCCGGCCACCCGGCGATCGTGACCAGCTCCCCCCGCGGGGGGCTGCCGCTTGGCCGAGGCTTGGTCTTCTGCGTGTGTGGATCGGCCGCTCGCTTGCGGACTGCCATCTCCGCTTGCTCGCTGTCCGAATTTGCGCGCGCTCCACTTTCCCTCTCCCGCGCGGTGAGAGATAGAGGGCTAGAGCCCTCTCTATCTCTCTCACCAGTGACAGCTCTAGACCTGTCGCGCAGACCTCCTAACGCACTGAAATCGCATGACAATGACAGGTTCGAACCTGTCACGCGCGACAGGTCTGGAACCTGTCACGCAACCTGTCACTGAACCTGTCACGCGCGTGTGTGGTTGCTCCCCTCTCGTTCGCAACAACTTGGGGGATTTTCGCAACTAGAGCTATGATTGCGCTTTGCGTATGGCGGCTATGCGAACGCGAGACGGCCGCACTGCCAGGCCATGAGCGCTGCCTGGCGGGATGTTCTCCGACCCTCGGCGCCCTCCGCAGATCTCTGTCGCTTCGCTCGCACCGGACAACCCGAGGCGCGTCCCGCGCAGTATGACAGAGGCAGATGACGATGCCGGAGGCGCCAAACTCGCTCATCTCGCTCGCGAGCTGCTGGCGCAAGTCGAGGCCAGAGGACGGATTGATGCTTCCGCGCTCCGCCCTGGATCTGCCGGGGAGTTTGTCTGGCGCCCCAGCGGGATTGAAGTCTCCGGCGCACCTCAGCGGCCTCCCGAGATGAGCATCGGCCACCCCGCACCCCGGCTCCCCGCGCGCCTCGTTCCCGCCCCAGCGCTCGGCCAATGCACCACGGACGCATAGCCGCTCGCGTGCCCTGCTGACGCTCGCTCCAACGACAAACCCCCCGCCTTGATGCCGGGGTGGGGGAGCCGGCGGGCGGGGGGCAACGTCAGGGACGTCAATGCGAGGGAAAAGAGAGTTGGGCGACCAAACCCAACGCAGGCACCCTAACACTCTACATAATGCGAAGCAAGATATATTGCGAACGACGTGGGTAGTAACCTCAGGTTAAATGGCGAAAAAAGATTAACCCAGACCAGATCGGCGTTATTATCGAGCTTGACCGGCGGTTAATCCGTGTCGTTACCTGCCGACATCGGCCCTGTGGGCTGATCCAGAGCAACTGAGGGGGTGCGCTGGCATGACGTAGCGACCGGGAAACAGAGACATGCCTCACGAGCACCCCAGCCCAGAGCTGGCCAGACCGACACTTCCTCTGGGGGACTGCCCCGAGACGGTTCGCCTGACGTTCGGCGTCACAGCCGAGCACGGCGGCAAGGCCATCCCCTGCAACTCCAGCCTTCACCTGGACGAACTCACATGGCCGCCTGCGCTGCTCGCCGAGAGCGAGATCGGCGCGAAGGAAGGGCGGTTCTTCCAGAACTTCACCTATGCCGCCGGGCAGCCGCGCCGCAGCGAGTTCGCCGAGCGCGCGGACACGATGACTTTCGACGTGGATACCGGCTTGCCTTGGGAGACTGCGCTCCAAGCCTGCGAGAAGCACGGTGTGGCGGCGGTCGCGGCCAGCTCCTACAACTGGGGGAAGCGGGTCTCGCGCTACAAGGCCGCCGATTACCACGCCTGGCGCGAAGAGCATCCTGAGACGGCCGAAGCCGATGCGCCGGCCGGTTTCATGGGAGCGATCGACGGCCTCCACCCGTCCGTCACAGCCGGCGCCAGCGTGCGCGGCGAATTCGACGGCAAGGTCGAGATCACGCACGGCCCGATCGAGAAATACCGCCTGACGCTGCCGCTCGCCCGTCCGTGGCTGCGATCCGACTTCCCGACGCTTGCGGCCGCTGCGGAGAACTGGGCCGGGCTCTACTGGGCCGTCGCAGCCGCACTCGGGATCGCGGAGTGGGTTGACCCGACCTGCGACGACCTCTCCCGGTTCTACTATCTCCCGCGGCGGTGCGCCGACGCTGAGCATGCGTCGGAGATCATCCCCGGCCGCGCGGTGCTGATCTGATGGGCGCGCTCGCTCCCCTTGCGACGGCGGAGATTGCGGCCGTCAAACCGCGCCGTTGGCTTCCGCCTCGGGCTCAGGCCGCTATCGCAGCATCGCGCCGGCGCGCACGCACGCTCGCGGACCTCATGCAGCGACGCCAGCCGGTGCCCGCGAGCTTCAACGGGCAGGAGTTCGATCTTCGCTCATGGCTGAAGCGGCATCCCGCCTGGAGCCCTGTCGCGGCGCTTGGAGGCACAGGGCGGATCTTCCGCTGCGAGTGCCCCAACGCGGACGCGCATTCGAGCGACGACGTGAACGGGTTCCGGGCGATGGACGCGACCGAGCATCACCCGTGGCGCTTCGAGTGCTCGCACGCTCATTGCCAGCCGCTCAACGACGACCGGGTGAATTGGCTTCTGCTCCTGATCGAGCAGGGCAGGGTCACCCGCGAGGATCTCGAAAGCCCCGAGCTGGGCGGTGGTCCGCTTGATGCGGCACCCGCGGCCGAAGCCACGGCCGAGGCGCAAGCCATCGAGGACGGCGACGGCTGGTCCGATCCGGAGACGGAGGTGAGCGGTAGCGAGATCGGCCAGCGGCAGATCCCGCCGCCGGTCTTCCTGCTGGGCGACAGGGAGCAGCCCCTCATCCCCGAGCATGACGTGACGTTCCTCGCGGGCGCCGGCGGGACCGGGAAGAGCCGCCTGGTGGACGATCTCGCGATCAGCGTTGCCCTAGGCGAGCCGTTCCTCGGCCTCCCCACCCGCGCGGCTGAGGTGCTGATTGTCAACTTCGACGACGATCTGAACAGCATGCAGCGGCGGCTGATGAAGGCCGCTGCCGGGCGGCGCACCGCGGGCATCACCCTGAAGTCCGGCTTCGGCCTGGACGGCACGCTGAAGGCGCCTGCGAAGGCTCGGGATCAAGCGGCAACGCCATTCGCTCAGTGGCTCGCCGCGAGGCTGACGACGATGGGCGCCGGCCCGAAGCTGGTCGTGCTCGATCACCTCGCAGCGCTCTACGCCGGCGACTACAAGGAGACGCCCGAGGTCGTCCGCTTCCTCACCGCCCTTCGCTCGATCTGCCGCACGCACAATGCGACGCTCCTGGTCATCGCTCACCCTTCGGACACGGCGACGAAGAACGGCGAGCTGACGTTCGGCGCGTCGGCCTGGCGGAACAACGTCCGATCCTTCCTGACCTTCGACTTCGAGCGCGACAGCAAGGGCGAGATCCTGAGCGATACGCGCATCCTGGGGAAGAAGAAGAACAACAACGCCGCGGCGGATCGGAAAGGGGAGGGGCTTCGCGTCACCTGGAGTGATGGGCGGTTCGTGCTGGAACAGCCAACCTCCGCAGCCGACGCGAGCACCCCCCGCGCTGAAGTGAAGGCTCCCGGCGGTGGCAGGTCCAAGTTCAATCCGTCCGGCCCATCCGAGGAAACTCTGCGGTTCTACGTCGCCGCGGTGAAGGACGTTCTCTCCACGCACATTGGCGGCGAGCTGCCCAACCGCCGCGTCGCGGAGATGGTGCTGCTTCAGGCGGACATGGGCCGGTCAGGCGAGGTCTTGGACGAGACGGGCAACCTCTCGGTGCGCACGGTTGAGCGCCGCCTTGAGGCCGTCCGCACGGATCGCCGCTCCAGGGATGAACTCAAGCCCTACTGGTGCCCGCGAAAGAGCGTCTGGCGGGGCCGCCCCGCTCCCGCCGCCAACCACAACGCCCCATCCACCTCCCGGCGCACGCGCGTCGGCTGATCTCGAAAGGGTTCACACCATGAGCACCCTCACTCTCGGCTCCCGCCCGGCAGCGCCCGCCGTCCTCCGCTTCAGCTCGCGATCGGTAGATCCAGCGATGGACGAGCTATTGGCCCGGCTCGGCGCCGATTTCCCGCTCGCCTTTCGTCCTGATCGTGTGCTGGCGCTTGGGGTCCGGTCGGAACTGCTCTCGCGCGGCTACGGTCCACCGGCGCTGCTCGGAGCGGTCCTGCGCCGCTGGGTTCGCCGGCACAGCTACCTGAAGGCGGTGGCTCGGGGCGGCTACCGGACGGCCCTGGACGGCTCTGTGGCGGGCGTGATTACGCCGGAGCAGCGCGAGCAGGCCAAGGCCGATCTGCAAGCCCGTGCCACCCGCAAGCCAGCCCAGCGACGCCCCGTGCCACCCCGCGCGCCGACGCCTGCCCCAACGCCGGCGGTTGTCGTCGTGCGGCGCCGTCTGCCGCCCGCCAGCGCCATCCATCGCCCACTCACTGCCACCCTTTGAAGGAGCCTGAAAATGCCCACCCCGATACCCCCGCGGCCTCGGAAAGAGGTCACTTGGGATGATGTCACAGACCTCGTCATGAGGAAGTTGCAAGCGCTCATTCGGCAACTCGTGAGCGACGGCTTCACTCACGCGGAGGCCCACGCAGCCGCCGTGGCGCGGTTCGAGCTCTTCTGCATCGTGGAGGACTTCGCCGGCCGCAAGCGGCAGGAGAAGAAAGCCGCGGACGGCAAGCAGCAGAACGGGGAGGACCGGACCGATGCTCAGTGACGCTGAAGGCGCTTACCGGCGCCAGGTGGAGCTCGCTCGCGCAAAGCTCGCCAAGCTGATGGGTGAAGCTGAGCAGTGGGCCGAGGGCCGCCGTGCAGCCATCGACGGCCAGAGGGCGGACGCATACGCGCGGATTGATGAGGAGTTCCAGCGGCACCGAGCGCGCGCTCAGCAGCTCTTCGACGCGCACATGCGGCGGTTGAACGCCGATCGCCAGGCCGCCCGCGCTCGCGCAAAGGCCAGCCGCCCCACTTCAACGCTCCCGCCGCTGCCGAGCTTGGCTTTGCCCGAGGCGATCGGTCACCAGGCAGCCGCCGGCTGATGTCACACACGTCCGATCTGAGGGGGTCGGCCGCCGAACTTCACCCCCACCTGGCCAGTCTGAGGGGGCTGCCGGGTCTCACAGGAAAGAACCACGTCGATGTCGTCCCCCTCACTCCAGACCTTCACCGCCGGCACCCAGGCAACCCGCGACTTCACGAGCGCCCTCTGGGACGCTGAATACCAGCCCGAGCGGCCAAGCTCCGATCCCGAGCTTCTGTTGCTCCGCCGGCGCCTCATCAACCATGTCCTCGGGGCGCTCCTGCCCTATGGCACACCCACCGAAATCGACATCCGCAACATCATCGCGGCCACTCCTGTCCCGCTGAAGTCGGGCGGTAGGGCGCTCGTGATCGAGCTGCGCCGGCCGGCGAAGGCGACCAGAGCGTGCCGCGCGGTTCTGCCCTGGCATGATGCCCTCCGGGTGCTCTGCCATCTTTCCCGCCCGCGGATCGGCCGCGGGTGGCCAGAGGTCACGCAGGAGATGGAACACCCGCCGGCCGGGCTCTCCGGGACGGCCCTGCTGAAGTGGCAGCGCATGAGCGCTCCGGTGCTTACCTTCAAAGGACC
>MKTV01000062.1:142213-145807 GCA_001898425.1 Rhodospirillales bacterium 69-11 | reverse complement strand
TTCGAGTAGCTGCGCGGCAGCCGTGCGCTGACGAGCCGCAGCGGACGCACGCCTCACTAGATTGTTCGTCGCAAAATCGCTGAGTCTTCGTCAGAATGTCTTTGTTCTACGAGAAACAGGAAAATTTCCATGGAAAAAAGGCACGAAAACGCACTGAACGATTTGTTGGAGATGGTGGCGTTCGAGGGTCACGCTTCGAAGCCGAAGTGGAAAATCGCCCGCTGGTATGGTCAAACGAATTTTTCGGTCACGATCCGTCGCGACCTGCGCGACCGGTGGAGCAGCCATCTAACGGATGAGTTGGGCTGGAACAAAGTTCCGAAGCTGAAGCTTGCCGAGGTCAATGGCAAAATATTTCTGATGAAGGACGTCGATTTCTTCCCCGATAAGGAATGACGGATGACTGGCTTTGGACCGCTCTTAAGACCGCAGAGCGCGACACTTTCTGGGACTGCTCATGCCCCACAATAAGGATTGATGGAGTCCGGATGTCTCAGCAACCCACACTCACGTTCGAAGACTCGGCGTCACTGGACGAGGCGTCCCGGGACGGAGGCGCGCGCAGAAGCCCGACTGTCACGTCGTAGGCCGGCGCGGCTAGACATGAGAGGAGCTGGATGCGGACAACAATGAGAGTTCGCCCCCTGTAAGGCACGGGGAACCAAGTAAGCTGGTGCAGGTTGTCCATGTGCTGGTCAAGTTCTTCCGGTCGTGCCAGTGAGCAACCGACGTGAAAATTGTGGTTCAGGCTGAGCGTTCCAAGTATCTCTTCGATAAGGAAGGGGATAACGCGCTGTAGACCCAACTCTGCAACCGCAAAGCAGTGAGCGATTTTGAACAGCATCCTCGCGAATGCATCTATGTTCGGCACATGAGGCACATGCACCTTGTTGGCGCCTAGTTCTGCAAAGATTCTGTCTGCCCCCTCGAAGCGCACCCCCACGATGTCGATATTGATTGTCTGGACACAGGGCGGAGCATTCAACGCCAACAGCGGACCCGTAAATGTCGGAAGATAGATGAAGGGGAATTTGTCATGGCCAAGCTCCATCTCAACCTGCCCATCATCACGCTCTAATACGACCCGGATCTTCGTCGGGCCATTCTTGCGCTTCGACCGCTTCATCTGAAAATGAAGCCGCGCGGGCATGAGGAAGCCCTGCATACATGCGGTCTCGACCTTGTTTATCTCCTTCTGACACTTCTCGCAGCTCGCGTGCGGGATGACCCAAGGACCGTTCAACCCGCGCGGCATGATGTGCTCGTCGGTCAGCTCTCGGAGGTCGGCTGGCACGTAGCCGCAGTAGATGCACCGACCGGCTGTCTTGTAGGGAGGGGGCATCCCGGGCTCCAAGCTCGGTGTCGAAGTAGATCCGTAGCGGCTATTCCTCCGCCAGCGGGTCGTAATCAGTGTCGGATCGCCCTCTAGGCGCGGAAATCTCCACCACCGCGCGACGCAAATCTTCGATGGTCGGAGTTCGCCCACTCGTCCGCAGATGGTCGCGAAACTCGCCGATGCTCAAAGGGACTACGCGGACATCTCTATCATCTAGGGTCAGTGCGGACACCTCCTCGTCGTGCTTATCCCTCCAGCACCGCCACTGCTCGGGAAGGGAAGGGATGAGACGCCGGAACTCCTGATAATCTGCCTCGCTGAGGCTCGGTAAGATCTCCTCAATCATAATCGGTTCCCTCTTTGGTCTACGCACCAGGATCTCTCGGATAGGCGAGCTTCGCCAGCGTCGCGCGCTTCACCTCCAACGTCGTGCCGCCGCTGTAGAGCCCGTAGGTGATCCGCGGCTTCTCGTGCCCAACGATGTCCGCGACCACGTTCTCGGGTGCCCCCGCGTTCTCCAGGATCGTCACGACCGTCTTCCTTATGCTGTGAAACACGACCTCCGGCCCGAAGTCCAGCTCAGTGCGCAGCCGGCCGAAGCGCTTCCCGATCGCGTTCGAGCGGTCCCCGTATTTGTTCAGGGTCAGCCCCGAGAGCACGTAGCCGTCGCGGCTCTCCCGCACGAGCCGGTCCATCGTGGCTTGCAGCTCGGCATGCACGGGCACCTCTCGGATACCCGCGGTGGACTTGGCCTCCCGGACCTTAAAGCGGTCGCCGGCCACGTCTGTCGCCTTCAGCGCGCAGAGTTCCTCGATGCGGCAGCCGGTCCACATGCCCAGCCGGATCAGGTCCGCCAGCCCATCGTCACCGCGGCCAATGGCGCCGGCCAGGAGCCGGGGCACGTCGGCTGGCTCGAATGGCTGCCGAATGATCTCCGGCGCCGCGCGCTTGGCCTCTCGTGCCACCTCCAGTCCGGTGAACGGCTGCCGGTCCTCAGCGACCGCGTTGATGGTCTGGAGGAAGCGCCAGTAGCCGCGGAGCGCGCTGAGGATGCGCTGCACGGTCTTGGGCGACAGGCCGTCCTCGTTCATCAGCGAGATCACCCACCGACGCACCTGGGGGCGCTGCACGTCCGAGAGGATCGGGAACTGCGCGGCGAAACGCTGCACGTCGGCGCGCTGCATGTCCCGCGTCTTGGCCGAGGTTCGGACGGCCGAGAGCCACTCGTCCAGGTTCTCTAGCGTCGGCGCATGCCACCCTGTCGCCTCGCCGAAGAACCGCGTGGCCACCACGCTGGACGAGAGCGGCTGACCGATGTCGATGTCCTCATACGCGATGGCGTCCGCCGCATCGGTGATCTCCTCAAGAAGCTGGTCACGCTCCTCCGGGGTTGCCGCCCTCCGCAGCGCTTGCCGAAAGAACCTCGCATCATCTCGAACAGCGTCACCGGCCTCGCCGCCGGGGGCGCGCGCGCGGTCGAGTTCGGTCATCCACGCGGAGACGATCGGGCCGACCCGACGCTTCGCCACGGCTAGGCTCTCGGTTTCCAGCGACTTCACGAAGCGAGGTTTCCCGAGCTTGGCCTTGAGGGCCTTCGGGATCTCCATGACCGCATACCAGCGCCGGCGACGCTTCTGGAGGTAGTCAGGCATCGGCGCGGGCGGCCTCCGGGTTGCCGGGGCCGTGTGTCGGGGCATTGGCTCCAGCGCCCGGCCGTCGTTGACGTGAGAAGGTAGGGGGGCTCAAGCGGAGCCCCTCTTCAGGTGATGCTCTTGCACGAACCCTTGCTCCACCATGGTCCGGACCAGGGAGAGGTATCTCATGTCACCGCGCTGCCGTGCCGCCATCCTGAGGACTTCGTTACAAACAGCATCCACGAAGGCCTCCATGGCGTCCGCGGCCGGGACCGTGGCAACGGAAGCCTGATCCTCCAGGCGGGCGTAACGAAGGGCGCACCTCACCGCGCGGAGGCACGCCTCAGCGTTCTCCTCCGCAAGCCGGGCGTCAGCATACGTCAGCTCGTGCCGGATCAGGCGATGGCACTCGGCAGCGAGGCCGGGATCGGTCTCCATCATTCGCCCCCGCGCGATGTGGGGAGGGGAGGGCAAGTGGCCGCTCCTTCAGGTCCGGAAGCGGCTTCAGCACAGTGCATGCGGCAATCTCCCTCGACTGGACCAGGGCCGGCGCAGACGCCGGTGTGGTCGGGTATCGTTGCGGTGGCTATTGGTCAACCACACACATTAACCACACACATTGGC
>MKTV01000062.1:119965-142185 GCA_001898425.1 Rhodospirillales bacterium 69-11 | reverse complement strand
TCAGCCCCTTAGATGGATGGCGGCGGAAGATCCCATCCCCTCCGCCAACTCCCCTCCTCGATGCGACCAACCTGCGACGGCCTCTCCCGACGCCTGTACTCTCGGCGCGTGCTCCGCCCATTCTCGAACTGGCGCGTGATCACCGCCGTCGCGCGCCCCGCGAGCGAACACACTGCGGGCAGTATCCCGCCGAACCGATGCGACCCGGACAGGCGCCACGGTGCGGATGCCGAGAAGCCGGGAAATTCCCACCGAAACGAACTTCGTATCGGATTGTAGTATTATTGTGCATACACGCTGAGTGTGATCCAGATCACCGAATCGGTCGCCTATCCGGAATAAAGCGGGCGGAGATTTGAGGGGGTGATCACACGATGCAGAGTTTTCGGTGCTATTTCCTCGACGACCGCGACCGGATCGCCGACGCGACCATGGTCGAGGCGCTCGATCTTGCCGATGCGGTGCGACGCTGCCGTGCGCTGCTGAACGGGGACGACCGGCGCGGGCGCTTCCACGGGATCGAGATCTGGCAGGGCGTCATCCGCCTCTATACCGACGAGAGCCTGGCCGAACCGGCACTGCTCGTCCCCTCCTGAGTCGCGCCAGGCCGCCGACGCCGCACCGCCGCCGCGCCAGCGTCGGCGCAGCGGTGACGGGGGAGCGGCCCGCAAACGTCCGTCCGGCCCCGCGCTTGAACGCGGGGGAGCCGGGGCGCACTGTCCCGCCCATGCTCGACTTCGCCTTGCTCACGCCCGAGGAGATGGGGCGCGCGGACGCCGCCGCGCCGGCCCTCGGCGTGCCGGGACCCGTGCTCATGGAGAATGCCGGGCGCGCCGTCGCACGGGCCATCCGCGCACGGTTCGCACCCTGCCGCGTCCTTGTCCTCGCCGGACCGGGCAACAACGGCGGGGACGGCTACGTCGCCGCGCGCCACTTGCAGCAGGCCGGATGGCCGGTGCGGATCGCGGCACTGGCAAGCCCGCGCGCCGGCACCGATGCCGCCGGCGCCGCGGCTCTCTGGCATGGCCCGGCCGCCGCGTTCGAGGCCGCCGATGCGGCACGCGCCGACCTCGTGATCGACGCGGTGTTCGGGGCCGGGCTCGCGCGTGACGTCGCGCCGGACGTCGCCGCGGTCCTCGCCGCCGGCCGCCGGATCGTCGCGATCGACGTGCCCAGCGGGCTCGATGGGGCGACAGGCGAGGTGCGAGGCGATGCGCCCGCGGCCGAACTGACGGTCACGTTCTTCCGTCGCAAGCCGGGACATCTGCTGCTGCCGGGGCGTACGTTGTGCGGCGAGACCGTCTGCGCCGAGATCGCGATGCCGCCGGCGGTCCTCGACCAGATCCGGCCACACTGCTTCGCCAACGAGCCCGGCCTGTGGCGACTGCCAAGCCTCGCCAAGGAAGCGCACAAGTACACGAGGGGCCACGTCACCGTTCTGGGGGGCGAGGCGATGACCGGGGCCGCGCGCCTGGCCGCGGATGCCGCGCGCCGCGCCGGTGCCGGCCTCGTCACGATCGCCGCTGCCGGCCGGGGCGACGTCTACCGCGCCGGATCGCCGGGATTGCTGGTGAGCGAGGCCCCGATCGCGGACCTGCTGCACGACCAACGGCGGCAGGTCTGGGTGTGCGGCCCGGGGCTGGGCCCGGCAGCCGCGCGTGCGGCGTTGCCGATGCTCTGCGCGGCCGCGCGGCAGGTGGTCGGCGATGCCGACGTGTTCTCCGCCTTCGCGGACGAGCCCGACGGCCTGCGCGGCGCTGCCGTGCTCACCCCACATGCCGGGGAATTCTCCCGCGTGTTTGGCCCGGCCGGCCGGGATCGGCTCGGCGCGGCACGCAAGGCCGCCGCGCGTACCGGAGCGGTCCTGCTGCTGAAGGGACCGGATACCATCATTGCCGCGCCGGACGGGCGCGCCGCTATCAACGCCTCGGCCCCCCCTTGGCTCGCGACCGCTGGGGCGGGCGACGTCCTGTCCGGCATCATCGCCGGACTGCTCGCCCAGGGAATGCCGGCGTGGGACGCCGCATGCGCGGGCGCATGGCTGCATGGCCGCGCCGCGGCGGTGGCGGGGCGGGGATTGGTGGCCGAGGATCTTCTGGGCAGCCTCACAACCGCGCTCACGGACGCAACGAAGCGATACAATCCGTGAGTCCCCTTGTATGATTGCCTGGTCCGCCGACCAGGAGACATCCGCATGAGTGACGCCGCCCTCGCACCCGGACTACTCGACCGCGCGATCCGGCGCATCACCACGGTGTGGCGCGACATGGCGTCCAGCGTGAGTGGCGACGCCGACGAGACCCTCGAGGCCCAGATGCAGGCCTGCCTGCATGGCCGCGGCGGCGAGGTCAGCGCCCGCAACCGCGCCGCGCGGCTGGCGCAGACCTTCCAGGGGCTGGACGAGCCGGGCCGGCTCGAATTCCTGCGCACCCTCGCGCGCTTCGACTCCGACGCCGATGCCGTGGCGACCGCCTATACCAGCGTGCAGGCCGCCAGCGATCCGGCCGAACGCGCGACCGCGAAGGCCGCGCTGCGCCGCGCGCTGGAGCCGCCGCGGCTCAAGCTGCTGACGCAGTTCACCTCTATTCCCGACGGCACGAAGTTCCTGGTGGATCTGCGCGCCTTCCTGATGCGCACGCGCGGCGAGGACAAGATGCTGGGCGCGCTCGAGGCGGACCTGCGCGGGCTGCTCGCCGCATGGTTCGACATCGGGTTCCTGGAACTGCGCGGCATCGACTGGAACAGCCCCGCCGCCCTGCTCGAGAAGCTGGTCGACTACGAGGCCGTGCATGCGATCCGCTCCTGGCGTGACCTGAAGAACCGGCTCGATTCGGACCGGCGCTGCTACGCGTTCTTCCATCCGCGCATGCCGGGCGAACCGCTGATCTTCGTCGAGGTCGCGCTCGTGCGCGGGCTTGCCGGCAGCGTGCAGGACCTGCTGGACGAAAAGGCGCCGGTGCTCGACCCGAAGCAGGCGGACACGGCGATCTTCTATTCGATCAGCAACTGTCAGGCCGGGCTCGCGGGGATCAGCTTCGGCAACTTCCTGATCAAGCGCGTGGTGGAGGAGCTGTCGGGGGAGTTCCGCAACCTCAAGACGTTCGCAACCCTGTCTCCCATCCCCGGGTTCCGGCGCTGGATCGACGCGAAGCTGAAGGCCGGCGAGGCGAACCTGCTGAGCGAGGAGGAGGAGACGGGCCTGACGGCTGCTCTGGCCGCCGAGAGCGGCTCCGCCTCCCTGGCGCTGATCCTCGGCAAGCGCGGCTGGTGGCGCGACGCCGGGCTGCGCAAAGTGGCCGAACCGGTCTTGGTGCGGCTCTGTGCGCGGTACCTGCTCGCCGAGTCACGGGGCAAGCGCGCGCTCGATCCGGTCGCGCATTTCCATCTCTCGAACGGCGCGCGGGTGGAGCGGCTGAACATGGCCGGCGACACGTCCGAGAAGGGCGCCAAGGAGAGCGCGACCCTGATGGTGAACTACCTCTACGACCCCGGCCGGATCGAGGAATACCACGAGGACTATGCGGGCGAGAACAAGCGCAATGCATCGACCGCGGTCCGGAAACTGGCCCGCGGCTGGAACTGACCCGCGCCACTCGCACCTGGGGTGGCGACGAAAGATGCCGAGGGGGTGAGGCCGGGCTTGTCCCGCCCACCCATTCCGGCAATCTGCGGTGACGGATGGCCAGGACGAGTTCGGCCATGACGGAGCCGTGGAGCAACGGGTGAGCCAGCACGTCGTCATCATCGGGGCCGGGATCGTCGGTGCCGCCTCCGCCCTCGCCCTGCTGCGGGAAGGGCACCGCGTGACCATCGTCGAGCCGGGTGACCCCGGCGGCGAGCAGGCGGCAAGCTACGGCAACGGCACGCTGCTCAACCCGAGTTCGGTCATCCCGATGTCCTCCCCCGGGATCTGGAAGAAGGTGCCCGGCTACCTGCGCGATCCGCTGGGCCCGCTCACGATCCGCTGGTCGTATCTGCCGAAACTGATCCCCTGGCTGCGCCGCTTCGTGGCCGCCGGGGCCACCGCCGACCGCGTGCGCGCCACCGCCCGCGCGCTGCGTCCCCTGCTGCTCGCCGCCCCCGAGAAGCATCGCGCGCTCGCGGAGGAAGCGGGCGTGGGCCATCTCGTCACCCGGCAGGGCGTATTGTTCGCCTTCCCCGACCGCGCCGCGTTCGAGGCGGAACGCCTCTCCTGGACCATTCGCGCCGAGACCGGCGTGCGCTGGCTGGAACTCGACGCCGACGAGCTGCGCCAGCGCGAGCCTTCGCTCGATCGCCGCTACACCTTCGCACTGCTGGTCGAGGAGAACGGCCAGTGCATCGATCCCGGCGCCTATGTCGCGGCGCTGGTGCGTCACGCTGTCGCGCAGGGGGCAGAGCTGAAGCGTGCCCGCGCGAGCGGCTTCCGCATCGAGGCCGGCCGACTGCGCGCGGTGCTCACCGATGCCGGGGAGATTGCCTGCGAGCGTGCGGTGATCGCGGCCGGCGCGTGGTCGAAGCACCTTGCCGCAGCCGCGGGGGACCGGGTACCGCTGGAGACGGAGCGCGGCTATCACGTCGTCATCACCGATCCCGGCATCGCGCCGCGCCTGCCGGTGATGCCATCCGACGGCAAGATGGGGTGCGCCATGACCCCGCAAGGCTTGCGACTTGGCGGGCAGGTCGAGCTCGCCGGTCTCGACGCGCTGCCGAACTGGAAGCGTGCCGACGTGCTGCTGCGCTTCGCCCGACGCGTCTATCCCGGCATCCCCGCCGATCTGCCGCGGGAGCGGGTGAAGTTGTGGATGGGGCATCGGCCGTCCACGCCGGACGGGCTGCCCTGCATCGGTCTCGCGACCGGCTGCCGCGACGTGGTCCATGCGTTCGGGCACGGGCATGTCGGGCTGACGGCCGGGGCGACCACGGCCGAGCTGGTGGCCGATCTGGTCGCGGGCCGGACGCCGGCGCTCGACCTCGCCCCCTACGCCGCCGCCCGGTTCCGCGCGTAACTACCCGATCGCTCCCCAGCCGGTCACGCGCGCGATCCGCACTGCGATGACCGGCAGCGGCGCGAGGTCCATCGACCGGTATTGCGGATAGCGGTCCCGCAGCCGGTGCTGCGCGGCATCGTGCTCCGGCCCGCCAGGCAGGATCTCCGCCGGACCGCGCAGCATCACCCAGGCGAGACGGGTCCAGTCCTCGTCCCAGCGATCCACCGTGACCGCCACCTGCGGATGCGCGGCGATGTTGCGCAGCCGCTGCAGCGGCCGGTCCACCCGCTTCGGCTTCTCGTCGATCGAGATGTAGAGCGAGGCGTCCTCGACCGCGTAGCAGACGGGCACGACATGCGGCACCGCGTCGGGTCCGATCGTCGCGAGATGGGCGACGCGCCCCGCGTCCAGGAACCGCCGCTGCGCGTCCGTCAGCATGCGGCGGCGAACGCGCGGGCGACGGCGAGCAGCGTTTCGTCGTGCCCCCGCGCGGCCAGGATCGACAGTCCGACCGGCGCGCCCTCGACCGTGGCCCCGGGCAGGTTCACCTGTGGCATGCCGGCCAGCCCGCCATGCGAGGTGAGGCAGGAGATCCGCTCCCGCAGAAACCCGAGTTCCGACAGGGGCAACCCACGCCGCGGCGCCGGGAACGGGGTGGTCGGCATCGCCAGGATCGTGCCGAGCGGGAGCAGATGGCGCAGGCGTGCCCGCGCCTCCTCCCGCATCAGCGCGGCACGGGTGCGTTCGTGGTCGGTGAACATCGAGCCCATCACCAGGCCGCGCGCCACGCTGAACGCCATGCGCGGATTGTGCGCATCGAGCCAGGGCGCGAAGGTCCGCGCCGCTTCCGAGGATTGCAGCACCCGCTGCGCCCATTGCCAGACCGACAAGCCCTGCGGGGCGAGCGTGACCTCCTCGCCCGGTGCGACGATCGATCCGAGCCGCGCGAGGATCGGTTGGAGCGCTGCCGCGACGTCGGGGTCGGCGAAGCCGAAGGCGTCCGTCGCCACCAGCAGCCGGGTCGGCAATACGGTCGGTACCGAGGTCCCGAACACCACCTCTCCGACGCGGGCGAACAGGCCGGCCTCCCGCGCGAACCAGCCGACCGTGTCGGAGGACGGGGCCTGCACGGTGATGCCGCCGAAGTCGATGCGCCCATGGGTGGGGCGAATGCCGTAGAGTCCGCTGAAGCTTGCGGGCACGCGCACCGATCCGCCCGTGTCGGTGCCGAGGGCGATGTCGCACGCGCCGCCTGCCACGGCGCTGGCGGACCCGGAGGAGGAGCCGCCCGGTACCCTGTCGGGCGCCGCCGGATTGCGCGGCGTGCCGGTGAAGGCGTTCTCACCCAGGATGCCCAGCGACACCTCGTCGGTCGCGGTCTTGCCCACGATGCGCATGCCGGCTTCCAGCAGGCGCGCGACGATCCAGGCGTGGCGGGCGGGACTGGGATGCGTGCGCTCCCAGTCCGGGTTCCCGCCGCCGGTCGGCCAGCCCGCCACGTCGATCAGGTCCTTGACCGCGAGCGTCACGCCCGCGAGCGGGCCGGATGCGGCGCCCGCGATGGTGCAGCGTGGCCCCGGCACGAAGGCGTCAAGCGGGTCGTGTGGCGGCTGGTCGGACATGGGCGGAACTCCGTCTCGGGCCGCCGCGGCGAACGGACGCGGCGTTTGCCCGCGCCGCATTCCATGACAAGCTTGCCGGTGAGGGAAGGGCCCAGGGACAGACCCCGGAGAATGGCCCAGGAAAGGGGGAGAAACGGCGATGGCCATGATCGGCGAAGGCGCATACGTCTACGAACCGGTGCTGGACTGGGCCAAGCTGCCCCCCGGCTGGACCTTCAAGGAAATCGGCGGGATCGGCATCGACAGCAAGGACAACGTCTACGTCTTCAACCGCGGCGAGCACCCGATGATCGTGTTCGATCGCGACGGCAACTTCCTGCGGTCCTGGGGTGAAGGCCTGTTCCCCCGCGCGCATGGCGTCTATGTCGCGCCGGACGACACGCTGTGGCTGACGGATGACGGCGATCACTCCGTGCGGCGCTGCACGACCGAGGGGAAGGTGCTGCTCACCCTCGGCACGCCCGGCAAGCCCGCGCCCTACATGAGCGGCGAGCCCTTCCATCGCTGCACGCACACCGCCATGTCGCCGCAGGGGGACGTCTACGTCTCGGACGGGTACGGCAACGCACGCGTGCACAAGTACAGCCCCGACGGGAAGCTGCTGCTGTCCTGGGGCGCGCCCGGCTCCGATCCCGGCGAGTTCAACATCCCGCACAACATCACCTGCGATGCCGACGGCTGGGTCTATGTCGCGGACCGGGAGAACCACCGCGTGCAGGTGTTCGACGGCAACGGCAAGTACGAGACCCAGTGGAACAACCTGCACCGGCCCTGCGGCCTGTTCATGCCGACCGGCAAATGCCCCGTCTGTTACATCGGGGAACTCGGCCCCGTGCAGCCGGTGAACCGCAACGTGCCGAATCTCGGGCCGCGGGTCAGCATCGTCGACCACACCGGCAAGCGTCTCGCGCGGCTGGGTGGCATGGGGCCCGGGCTGGGCCCGACCGAGTTCATGGCGCCGCACGGGCTGGCGGTGGACAGCCGCGGGGACCTGTACGTGGGCGAGGTGTCCTGGACCAACTGGCCGCAGACCTTCCCGGGTCGGGACCAGCCGGCCGATCTGCGCTCGTTGCACAAGTTCCGCCGCGCCGGGTGAGATCAAGCGCGGAAGGTGCGCGATACCATCGAGCTTCGGCCTTGTGTGCGTCCCGTCGATTTGAGAGGTTGGCGGGACGAGGCTCAGCGCGTCCGGGAGAAGGAGACGCACGAGCGCCACAGGGAGGAATGTTTTCGATGCGGTTCATCCGTCCGCAGCGCCTGCTCGCCGCAACCTTTGCCGTGGGCGTCGGCCTGGCCGTCAGCTCCGTCGCGCAGGCACGCGAACTGATCTATGCGAGCGCCATTCCGGCGCGCCATCCGACGCACGTGATCGGCACCGATCCGTATTTCGCGGCGATCACCGCCGCCACCAACGGCTCCATCACCTTCAAGAGCTATCCCGGCGGCACCCTCGCCGGGCCGAAATCGGTGCTGAACGCGATCAAGAACGGCACCGCCGACATGGGCCTTCTCGCCGACATCTACACGCCGAACGACCTGCCGGTGAGCACGCTGGTCAGCGATCTCGCGGTGCTGGGGCGGGATGCCCGCGTCATGACCGGCGCGATCAACCAGACGCTCCTGGTCGAATGCGCGGCGTGCAAGAAGGACTATCTCGGCCACAAGGTCCTGCCGCTCGCCAGCTACTCGCTGACGCCGTACCATTTCATGTGCACGCCGCCGGGCATCAGCGACCTTGCCGACGTGAAGGGCAAGAAGATCCGCGGCACCGGGTCCATGGGCCAGCTCGTCGCCGCCCTCGGCGGCACGCCCGTGAACATCACCAGCTCCGAAATCTACGAAGCCCTGCAGCGCGGCCAGGCCGATTGCGCGCTCGGTCCAACGCCGTGGCTCAAGAGCTACTCGCTCTGGGACATGGTGCGCGCGGTCACCACCTCCAGCGTCGGCACGTATCACGGCACGAACTTCCTCAACATCCGGACCGACACCTGGAAGAAGCTGTCGGCGAAGGAGAAGAAGGCGTTCACCGACGCCCTGCCGCACGCGACGCGGATGATCGCCGAGGCCTACGAGAAGGATGACGCGGCGATCCAGACGGAGGCCGAGTCCAAGGGCGTGAAGTGGGTCAAGACGGCGCCGTCGCTCGAGGAGGCGATCGCCAAGTTCCGCGAGAGCGACATCAAGCGCGTCATCGCCACGGCCGAGTCACGCGGCGTGAAGGATGCGGAGCCGATCGTGAAGGCCTTCATCGCGTCCGTCGAGGAATGGACCAAGATCGTCGACCAGATCGGCCCAGGCGTCTGGACGACCGACGCGCAGTGGGACAAGTACGAACAGGCGCTCAAGACGCACGTGTTCGACAAGGTGAAGTATCCCTGATCCAGCCGGTCCATCGGGAATGGCGCGCGGCAGCCCGGGTCGCCGCGCGCCTTCCCCGTGATACGAGCTGATCGCGACGAACGAAATACGGGAGGGAACATCGTGCTGCGCGTCCTCGAACGCGGCCTTGGCGCATTCAGCAACTTCATGATGGCCATTGGCGGCGTGGCGATCACGCTCATGATGCTGCACATCGCCGCCGACATCCTGGCGAAGCTGCTGCTGAACCGACCGATCGTCGCCACGCTGGAGATCGTCACCTGGTACTACATGGTGGCGACGGTGTTCCTGCCCTGGGGCTACGTGCAGCTGCACAAGAAGCACCTGACGGTGGAGCTGTTCACCATGAAGATGCCGCCCCGCAAGCGAGCGGTGCTCGAGGGCATCGTCTCCATCGTCGGCGCCATCTACGTCGGCATCCTGGTCTGGCTGACCGCGGAACACGCGATGGAACAGACCATGGCCGGGGAGATCCAGGATGCGACGTTCTTCGACCTGCCGGTCTGGCCGTCGCGGTGGCTGCTGCCGGTCCCGGCGCTCGCCATGTCGCTGCTGTTCGCGACCCAGGCCATCCGCGACCTGCAATACGGATTGACCGGGCGCGGCGGCCCACCGCCCTCGGTGGATGACGGCCTGCTGGTCGAGGAGGCCTGACCCCACCATGACGATGAATCTCGCCGTCGCCCTCGGGGCGATCGTTTCCCTGCTCGTCCTGATCGGCCTGCGCGTCCCGATCGGCCTCGCCCTCGGCGTCGTCTCTCTGATCGGGCTGATGATCGTCCGCAGCACGGAATCGGCGCTGGGGATCTTCGCCGACCTGCCCTTCGAGTTCGGCGCGAACTGGTCCCTCTCGGCCGTGCCGATGTTCCTGCTGATGGGCTCGATCGCGTTCCACACCGGGATGACGGGCAGCCTGTTCCACGCCGCGCGGCTGTGGCTGAGCGGGCTGCCGGGCGGTCTCGCCGTCGCGACCAACTTCGCCTCCGCCGGCTTCGCCGCCGCGTCGGGATCGAGCCTCGCGACCGCCGCTGCCATGGGCCGTCTCGCCATCCCCGAGATGCTGCGGATGCGCTACGACCCGGCGCTCGCGACGGGCGTCGTCGCCGCGTCCGGCACGCTGGGCTCGCTGATCCCGCCTAGCATCCTGTTCGTGCTGTATGGCTGGTTCACCGAGACCTCGATCGGCGCGCTGCTGATCGCCGGCCTGCTGCCCGGCCTGCTCACCGCCTTCGTCTATGCCGCGATGATCATCGGCCGTTGCATCGCCAATCCCCAGCTGGCCCCGCGCGGCGACGATCACATCACCTGGGGCCAGCGCTGGGCGGTGCTGCTGGAGATCTGGCCGATCCCGCTGCTGGTGCTCAGCGTCATCGGCGGCATCTATTCCGGCATCGCCACCGCGACCGAGGCCGCGGCACTGGGCGCGCTGATGGCGCTGCTGATCTCGCTGGCGCGCGGGAAGCTCACCTGGCTCGCGTTCCGCACCAGCGTGACGGAGGCTCTGGAGAGCACGGCCAGCATCTTCTTCGTCGCGATCGGCGCCCTGCTGCTCACGCGCCTGCTCGCGCTCGCGGGGCTGCCGACGATCATGGCTGCCTCCATCAGCGACTTCGCCCTGGATCCGCTGTACCTGATCATCGGCGTCTCGATCGTCTACCTCATCCTCGGCTGCTTCCTCGATCCGCTTGGGCTCATGCTGCTGACGCTGCCTGTGTTCCAGCCGATGTTCCAGGCGGTCCATCTCGACCTGATCTGGGTCGGCGTGATCGTGGTGAAGTACATCGAGATCGGGCTGCTCACGCCGCCGGTCGGGCTGAACGCCTATGTGGTGAAGGGCGTGGTCGGCAATGCGGTGCCGCTGACCACGATCTTCCGCGGCCTCGCCTGGTTCATCGGGGCGGAGGCGATCATCATGGTGCTGCTGATCGCCTTCCCGGAGATCTCCACCTACCTGCCATCCAAGATGATGCCCTGAGGGGCATCGAGCGTCGGGCGATCTCCCCGACGCTCACCGGCCCCGCACGAACTGGAAGGTGCAGAGCGCCGCGATCATCACCGCGGCGCCGAGCCCTTGCAGGGGCGAGAGGACTTCTCCCAGAAGCAGGACGCTGAGCAGGGCCGTGAGCATCGGCTCGAGGTTCATCACGAGCGCCGTCCGGAACGGGCCGATGCGGTTGGTGGACATGTAGATCAGCAGCGTGGACAGCGTGCTTCCAACGCTGACGCCGGCGAAGGCCATCCAGCCGACGGAGGTCCGCGGCGGCGACCACAGCCCGAAGCTCAGGCTCGCGGTGACGAACAGCGCGGTTGAGGGCAGCATCGCGTACCAGGTGGTGAGCCGGGCATCCGTGCCGTTGAGGTAGGCGCGCGTGCCCAGCAGCGACAGCACGCGGCAGAACGCCGCGGCGAAGGCTGCGAGCAGGCCGAGCGGCGCGAGGCCGGAGAGGTTGACGCCGAGCATGAGGGCGAGGCCGGCGAAGGCGGCGAGGGCAGCGGCCAGGCCCTGCCATCCGATCCGGTCCACCCCGGTCGCCGCGCCGGCGAGACCGGTCAGCAGCGGGTAGATGAAATAGGCGAGGATGGCGATGGAGACCGGGAGCAGCGACACTGCGAGCAGCAGCCCCACCATGGTCCCGGCGAACAGCAGGCCGAGGCCGAGGGCGATCAGGCGTTGCTTCGGATCATGGCGCCGGGCCGGCGGCGCCAGGCGCAGCCAGGCCAGGAAGAACGCGACCACCAGCACGCCGCGCAGCGACAGCAGCGTCGCCACGTCCATGCCGTCGGCATACAGGATCTTCAGCAGGATGTCCGTCGCGCTGAACGACACCGCCGCCGTCACGCTCGGCGCGTAGTCCCAGGCGCGCGGTGCGGCCTGCAGCGGCAGCGCGGTCGTGCTCATGCGTTTCCGATCCCTGCGGTCAGCGTCCGATCGGCACCCACCGGTCGCCCCGTTTCGCGTAGCGCCGCTTCACTGCGGCCCATGCGATGCGGAACGCCGTCGGTTCGTCGCCGCCATGCGCGTCCCAGGCATGGTTGAACGCTTCCCGGAAGATGTCCTGCGCGTGCGGGGGAAGGTGGTCCGCGACGGCGGGCGGCAGTTCGTCGTTGCTGGCGTACGGCATGCCGCCCTCCGTTCCCGCACGCCCGATCCGGCGGCCGCCCAGCCAGCGCCCGCCGTCCTGCGCGCCCGCTCCGGCGCCTCAGTCGATCGCCGCGTGCACCAGGTTGGAGACACGGTCGAGCCGCATCGAGTGCCACGGGTCGGGGGAGACGAAGTTCGTCAGGTAGGTGAACGACACGCCGCTGGTGGGATCGGCCCAGGAGTAGGAGGAGCCGACGCCGCCATGCCCGAACGTCGCCGGGTGTCCGATCGTGCCCAGGCCGCGGATGCGATCGCTCTCGCCGCGCACATGCGGGCCGAGGCCGCGATGCATCGGAATGCCGGTCATCTGCATGTCCGGGCTCTCGGCCGTGTGGTTGCGCGCGACATAGGCGAGCAGCCGCGGCGAGAAGACGCGGGCGTCGCCCAGCCGCCCGCCATGCCCCAGCATCTGGTAGAACGCGACCATGCCGCGTGCGGTCGCGAAGCCGCCGCCGGAGGGCAGGCCGGCCGCGCGGAACTCGGCCGAGTTGTCGCGCGGTTCGGGTGCGTAGGTATCGGCGCAGCGCGGCTGCTGGTCGGCGGGCACGCCCACGAAGACGTCGTTGCCGAGACCCAGGGGCTCGATGACGCGGGTGCGGATCACGTCGCGGTAGTCCTGGCCGGTCACGGCCTCGATCACCATCGCCTGCACGAGGTGCGCGGCGCGGCCGTGATATTGCAGGCGCGTGCCGGGCGTCCATTCCAGCGAGAAATCGCAGACCTCGGCGCGCATCCGCGCATGGTCGGTCCAGGTCGCCTTGGAGACGTCGCCGTTCGGGAACCCGCCCTGGTGCGTCATCACCTGCTGCAGCGTGATCTCGCCTTTGCCGCGCGCGGCGAACTCCGGCAGGTGATCGGCGACGCGGTCCATGAAGGAGAGCTTGCCTTCCTCCACCAGCGTCCAGACCGCCGCCGAGGTCAGGACCTTGGTCTGGCTGAACAGCAGGAACAGCGTCTCGTTGGTGGCGGGAAGCGTGCCGCCCTCGGTCTTCGCATCGCCGTAGCTGCGGAACATCGCGAGCTTGCCGTGCCGTGCGAGCGCGATCTGCGCGCCGGGGTAGCAGCCTTCCTCGATATGCGAGCGGATCAGCGCGTCCAGGTGCTCGAGCGGCTTCGGCGCGAAGCCCAGGCTCTGCAGGTCGCCGTTCGGCAGCGGATAGGCGGCGGGCATGGGACGTTCCTCCGGGCGGTTTTGCGAAGGACGATACGCGCGTGCGATCTGATTGAAAACAAGGGTGTGGTGCCTTACTTCGTGCGTGAGCGCCGGGGTGAGAAGGAGCGCGCCATGACGACGCTGACGGTGACGGCGAAGGGGCAGGTGACGCTGCGCAAGGATGTGCTTCGCCATCTTGGCATCGGTCCAGGCGACAAGATCTCGGTCGTGAAGCTCCCGAACGGGCGCCTCGAGGTGTCCAAGCTCGCGGGGACCGGCCGCATTGCCGACGTGTTCGACATGTTCGCGCCAAACCGCGCTCGCACGCTGTCCCTGGACGATATCGAGCGCATCGCTGCGGAGGGTTGGGCCGGATCGCGGTGAGGATCATCGCCGACACCAATGTGCTGGTGCGCGCGGTCATGGGCGATGACCCCCGCCAGAGCGCGGCCGCCCGGGCAGAGCTGGAGGCGGCTGAGGCCATCGCGATTCCTCTGCCGGTCCTTTGCGAATTCTGTTGGGTCCTGCGGCGAGGGTATGGCGTCGACGCAGCCGGCCTGCAGGACGTCATCCGCCGCCTGATGTCCGCCGCGAACGTCCTCGTGGACCGCGAGGCCGTCGAGTCCGGTTTGCGATTCCTGGCGGCAGGCGGGGATTTTGCCGATGGCGCAATCGTTCAAGAGGGACGCCGGCTCGGCGGGGCGGTGTTCGTCTCCTTCGATCGAAAGGCGGCGCAGCTCGCGGCGGCCGAACGGCTCGAGACGCGCCTGCTCGCCTGAGCCCCGCTTGCCCGTCCTTCCCGGATCGGCTTCCATCCGGCCGCACCAGAAGGGGACGAAACGCCATGGCCGAGATCCGCACGCGACCCATCATGACGCTGAAGCTCACCGTGAACGGCATGCAGGTGGTCGGATCCGGCCCGAACGGCAACCGCCGCGTCGGCCTGGTCGGCGGCGGCACGTTCGAGGGCGAGCGGCTGCGCGGCACGGTGCTGCCGGGCGGGGCCGACTGGATCATCGTGCGGCCCGACGGCGTCACGACGCTGGACGTGCGGATCGTGCTGCAGACCGATGACGGCGCGACGATCGGCATGACCTATCGCGGCCTGCGCCACGGCCCGGCCGCGGTGATGGAGAAGGTCAACAAGGGCGAGTTCGTCGACCCGTCGCAATACTATTTCCGCACCGCCGTGCAGTTCGAGACCGCGGCCGAGAAATACGCCTGGCTGAACGGGGTCATCGCCATCGGCACTGGCTCCCGCCCGCCGGAAGGGCCGGTCTACGACGTGTTCGAGGTGCTCTGAGCCATGGCGAAGATCGGATTTATCGGCCTCGGCAACATGGGCGGGCCGATGGCGGCCAACCTGGTGAAGGCCGGCCACCACGTCACCGGCTTCGATCTCGTCCCGGCCTCGCTCGACGCGCTGAAGGCGGCGGGCGGGTCGGTCGCGTCCAGCGCGGCGGAAGCGGCGAAGGGCGCGGAGGTGGTGATCACCATGCTTCCCGCCGGCGAGCACGTCCGCCAGGTGTGGTTGCACCAGGGCGGGCTGATCGACGTCGTGAAGGACGCGGGGCCGCTGCTGATCGACTGCTCCACGATCGACGTCGCGAGCGCGCGTGAAGTGGCCGCGGCGGCCGAGACTGCGGGGCTCTCGATGCTGGACGCCCCGGTGTCCGGCGGCACGACGGGGGCGCAGGCCGGCACGCTGACCTTCATGGTGGGCGGCAGTGAGGACGCGTTCGCGCGCGGCCAGACCGTCCTGCAGGCGATGGGCAAGAACATCTTCCACGCCGGCGGGCCGGGTGCCGGGCAGGCGGTGAAGATCTGCAACAACATGATGCTGGCCATCAACATGGTGGGCGTCGCCGAGGGCTTCCTGCTGGCCGAGAAGCTGGGTCTGGACTGGCAGAAGCTGCACGCGATCTGCAGCACGGCGACGGCGAATTCCTGGGCGCTGTCCAACTACTGCCCGGCGCCGGGCACGGTGCCGACCGCGCCGTCCTCCCGCGACTACGCGGCGGGCTTCATGGCGGCGCTGATGCTGAAGGACGTGAAGCTGTCGCAGGCGGCGGCCGACCAGACCGGATCGCCCACGCCGCTCGCGGCGCAGGCGATGTCGTTCTACCAGGCGGTGGTCGATGCGGGGGAGGGGACGAAGGACTTCTCCGTCGTGTTCCGCTGGCTGGCGGGGCAGGCGCGGGGCTGACCCGCCCGCGCGCCCGGCGCCGTTCTCCCGCGCCGCTCTCCCGCCCCCGGGCGCCTCACACCGCGTCGGCCTGAAGCTGCACCCGCTGGGCGGGGGCGTGCAGGCAGGGGGCGAAGAACAGGCGCCGGTCGGCGGCGCCCTGGGCGGTGCGGGTGGCCACCACCGCCCAGAACCCGGCGAGCCCGGCCACCAGCACCGTGCCGGCCACGTCGAACAGGGCGAACTGCGTGATCCGCGCCAGCGCGAGCGTGGCCAGCGCGTAGACGGCGAGCGGGAAGGTGAAGCCCCACCAGCCGAGGTTGAACGCCATGCCCTCCCGCAGGTAGCGCACCGTCTTCAGCCCCGCGACCGTCAGCCACCAGGCCCCGTAGCCCCACAGCATCGTCGCGCCGATCACGCCGACCCCGAAGGCCACGTCGCCCACGCCGGCGAGGCCGCGCGCCGCCAGGACCGGCCGCGCATCCTCCCCCAGCAGCAGCAGCGCAAGGGCACCGGTGCCGATGGGACCCAATGCGAGCCAGGCGGAGGGGCCCATGTCGCGGTCCGGGAGCTTGTGCAGGATCAGCCGCAACACCAGCACGACCAGGATGCTCAGCGCGAGCGGCACGGAGCAGGCCCACAGCACGTAGCCCAGCATCAGCACGGGAAACGCCTCGGCCGGCGGGAGATGGGGCACCAGCAGGCCGGCGCTGGCGGCGGCGACTTCCGAGGCGACGATCGGCAGCAGCCAGACCGCGGTCATCTTCTCCAGGCTGTGCGCCTGGCGGGTGAACATCCAATACGGGACGAGCACGCTGCACAGCACCGACAGCGCCGCATCGCCCCACCACAGCGTCCGCGCGATCGCCACGGCCGTGTCGGCGCTCATCCAGTCCGAGCCGAAGGCGAGGAAGCCATTGACGATCGTCGCCAGCCCCATCGGCACGGCGCCGAAGAACATGGACATGACCGGGTGATGCACGATCCGCCGCGCGCCCTCGAAGAAGCAGATCCAGCGCAGCGCATAGAGCAGCGTGAAGGTCGCGAAGAGCACGATGTTGGCGGCCCAGAGGCTGCGTCCGAGACCGTGCAGGGCGGGATGGGCGAAGGGGAGCTGGTTCAGCGCGAGCGCGAGCGCGCCGGTGCCCATGGTCACTGTGAACCAGTTCGGGGTGAATTCGCGGACGGTGTCGGCCAGGGTGGCCGGACAAGGCGGGGACATGCTCATGGGCCTCTCGGGTGATCGGTGCCCGGAAGATGCTTGTCGGAGTTCAATCAATACAATAGATGATGACGCTGTGATTGATCTGATTATGAGAACGATCTCCGCACGTCCGGCTCCGGCGTATTCGGCTTCGGCGTGTCCGGCTTTGGGGCCTGCCGCCCCGGCGCAGGCCGCTGCCATCGCGACAGAATCCCGGTGACCCTGGAACAGCTCCGAGTCTTCGTCGCCGTCGCCGAACGCCAGCACGTGACCGAGGCCGCGCGCGCGCTCAACCTCGCGCAGTCAGCCGCCAGCCACGCCATCGCCGTGCTGGAGGCGCGGTTCGACACGCCGCTCTTTGCGCGCATCGGCCGCCGCATCGCGCTGACCGAGGCCGGCACCGCCTTCCTCGCCGAAGCGCGGGCGGTGCTTGCCCAGGCCGCCCGGGCGGAGCGGGTGCTGGGCGCGTTCGGCCGGCTCGACCGCGGCAGCCTGGCGATGCAGGCCAGCCAGACCATCGCCGGCTACTGGCTGCCGCGCCACCTCGCCGCCTTCCGCCGCGCCCATCCCGGCATCGCCCTGCAGCTCGGCATCGGCAACACGGCGTCGGTCGCGGCGGCCGTGGCCGGCGGGGAGGCGGAGCTGGGCTTCGTCGAAGGGGCGGTCGAGGACCCGGCGCTCGAGGTACGCCCCGTCGCGCGTGACCAGCTCGTGGTCGTCGTCGCGCCCGACCACCTTTGGGCGACGGAGCCGCCGCGCGCAATCGACGCCGTGCGACGGACGGATTGGGTCATGCGTGAGCCCGGCTCCGGCACGCGATCGGTGTTCGAGGCGCATCTCCGCCGCGCGGGCATCGACCCGGCGGCGCTGCCGGTCGCGATGACCCTGCCCTCAAACGAGGCGGTGCGCGCGGCCGCCGAGGCGGGGCTGGGGGCGGCGGCGCTGTCCGCCTCGGTGGCCGCGCCGGCGCTGGAAGCCGGGCTGCTGCACCGCGTGACGCTGCCGATGCCCGAACGGGCCTTCCACGTGCTGTGCCACCGCACCCGCTACCGCAGCCGCGCCGCGGAGGCCTTCCTGGCCGCACTGCCGCAGGCAACCCGTTCCCCGCCGCCGACGAGTTCCGTATGATCCGCGCATAACCGAAACGCAGGGGAGGAGCCGGTCACATGAGCACCGAGGCGAGGGCGGCGGCCTTCAAGGCCGCGCGGGACTTCCTGTTCGCGCATCGGACCGACTACGCCACGGCGCATCGCGACTTCCGCTGGCCGGAACTGACGCATTTCAACTACGCGCTCGACTGGTTCGATGCGGAGCTGGCGCGGGGCGAGAGCGCGAACCGGCTCGCGCTGCGGATCGTCGGCGACGGTGCCGCCAGCGTCACCTTCGCGGAGCTGTCGGAACGATCCAACCGGATCGCCAACGGCCTGCGCGCCCTCGGCGTGAAGCGCAACGAACGCATCCTGCTGATGCTGGGCAACGTCGTCCCGCTCTGGGAGACGATGCTCGCCGCCATGAAGCTGGGCGCGGTGGTCATCCCGGCAACCACGCTGCTGACGCCATCCGACCTGAAGGACCGGTTCGAGCGCGGCCGCGTCCGCCACCTGGTGGCCACCACGGCGGACGCCCCCAAGTCCGACGGCCTCGATCCCAGCGTCACCCGCATCGCCGTCGGCGCGCCGCCCTCCGGCTGGATCGGCTACGACGCGCTGCTGCAGGGTGACGCCGGCTTCGTGCCGGAGGGCGAGACCAAGGCCACGGACCCGCTGCTGCTCTACTTCACCTCGGGCACCACCTCCCGCCCGAAGCTCGTGGAACACAGCCACCAGAGCTACCCGGTCGGCCACCTGACGACGATGTACTGGCTGAACCTGCAGCCGGGGGACATGCATCTCAACATCTCCTCCCCCGGCTGGGCGAAGCACGCCTATTCCTGCTTCTTCGCGCCGTGGAACGCCGGCGCGACGGTGTTCATCGCCAACCAGCCGCGCTTCAACGCGCCCGCCATGCTGCAGGCCATCGCGGAGAACCAGGTCACCACGATCTGCGCGCCGCCCACCGTCTGGCGCATGTTCGCGCAGGAGGACATGGCCGCGATCAGGACCAGCCTGCGCGAACTGTGTTCGGCCGGCGAGCCGCTCAACCCCGAGATCATCGAGCACGTGCAGAAGGTCTGGGGCAAGGACGTGCGCGAGGCCTATGGCCAGACCGAGACGACCGTGCAGATCGCCTGCTTCCCCGGCCAGAAACTCAAGCCGGGCTCGATGGGGCAGGAGGCGCCGGGCTACCGCATCCGCCTGCTCGACGCCGACGACAAGGACGTGGAGGAGGGCGAGGTCTGCATCGACCTGAACCCGGCGCCGGTCGGGCTCATGCGCGGCTACCAGGCCGATGACGGCACCTTCGCCCCGCGCGGCCGTTCGGCCTATCGCACCGGCGATGTCGGCACGCGCGATGCCGAGGGCTACTTCACCTATGTCGGCCGCGCCGACGACGTGTTCAAAGCCTCCGACTACCGGATCAGCCCGTTCGAGCTGGAGAGCGTGCTGATCGAGCATGCCTCGGTCGCCGAGGCGGCGGTGGTGCCCGCGCCGGATCCGCTGCGCATGGCGGTGCCCAAGGCCTATGTCGTGCTGGCCGCCGGGGTGGAGCCGGGCCGCGCGACGGCGCTGTCGATCTTCCAGCACCTGCGCGCGCGGCTCGCGCCGTTCAAGCGCGTGCGGCGCATCGAGTTCGCCGACCTGCCGAAGACCATCTCGGGCAAGATCCGGCGCGTCGAGCTGCGCCGGACCGAGGAAGCGCATGCCAAGTCCGGCACCCGCGCGCAGGGCGAGTTCCGCGAGGAGGATTTCCCGGAACTGTCGGCGCGCTGACCCGCGGCGCCGCGCCGGCCGCGCCGTTCACGGTTCGTCGTGCGGCGCGCGGGTCCTGATCGTAACTTGACTTTCGCAATACAGGCACCGCTACACTCCTCCCAAGTCCGCGCACGGACAGCGTCATCGGCCCGATCCGGTGACGCATGGAGGCCGTTCAATGGCAATCGCTACGACCGTCGACAATCCGGCCGTTGCGCCGGTTGTCAGTCGTTCGGTGAGGCGCAGCCCGCTGGCCGGGACAGACCGCCTCTGGGCATTGGCGTTCGTGACGCCTTATGTCGCCGTGTTCTGCGCCTTCGTGCTGTACCCGGTGGGGTACGGGATGTGGCTGGGCAGCGATGTCGCAAGCTATCGCCAGTTGCTCGCCGATCCGGTGTTCCCCAGTGCCGTGGTCAACACGCTGATCTACCTGCTGGTGGCGGTGAACCTGAAGCTGCTGCTCGCCCTGCTGCTGTCCGGCCTGTTCATGGGGCGCGGGTGGTGGCGCAAGCTGTTGCTGCTGATCTTCATCCTGCCTTGGGCTGTGCCGGGTATCCCGAGCTTCATCTCGATCCATTGGATGCTGAACAGCCAATGGGGGCTCATCAACAACGCGATCTGGGCGTTGTTCCAGGTGGACGGGCCGCCCTGGCTCGACAACGCCCATCTGGCGCTGGGGTCGGTGATCTACGCCCATATCTGGAAATGGCTGCCGTTCTGGACCGTGATCTTCCTGGCGGGGCGGATGGCGGTCCCGCGTGAGCTGTACGAGTCGGCCGAGGTGGATGGCGCGGGCGCGTTGGACCGGTTCTTCCACATCACGTTCCCACTGCTGGGCGGGCTGTATCTGGTCTGCACCCTGCTGAGCACGATCTGGGCGCTTGGCGACTTCAACTCCGTCCGCTTCATCTCGGGCGGCGGGCCCGCGCTCTCGACGCATGTCCTGGCGACGCTCGGCATCCGCAACGCGTTCGAACTGGGCAACCCGGCGCTGGGCATGGCGACGGTGCTCTCCGCGCTGCCGCTGCTGATCCCGCTGGTCGTGCTGCTGATGCGCCAGCTCCGTCGTGGCGAGGTGCAGCTGTGAGCGTCGCAAGCCGCGCGCGGTTCGACCGCCGCCTCACCGAACTCGGCATCGGCCTGCTGAGCGTCGTGCTGCTGATCTGGACGCTTGTCCCGCTCTACAACATGGTCCGTGTCGCGTTGCAGGGAAAGGAGGACGTGTTCAGCAGCAACGTCTTTCCGACGGCGCCGACCCTGGATAGTTTCAGGACCGCGATCGACGAGTCCTATTGGCTGCTCGAGAACTTCTGGGGCCAGATGGGCAACAGCCTGTATATCGGCCTGACCGTCGCATTCCTGACCCTGGCGATCGGCACGCTCACCAGCTTCACGATCAGCCGCATGCGCATCCGCCGCGGCTGGATGCTGACCAATGCGGCGTTGCTGACCTATGCGATCCCGATGTCGTTCCTGGCGATCCCATTCTACAGCATCATGGGAAAATACGGCCTGACCGATAATCCGATCGCGGTGATCGCGGTCGAGGTCACCTTCGCCACGCCGTATGCGATCTTCATCTTCAAGCAGTATGGGGCGTCGATCCCGCTGGAACTCGACGACGCGGCGCGGATCGACGGCGCCTCTCCGCCGCAGATTTTCTTCCGCATCTATCTGCCGCTGATGGCGCCCGCCCTGGTGGCGATCGGTACCTATGCCCTGCTGCTGTCGTGGAACGAGTATCTCTACGCGTTCCTGTTGTTGTCCTCCGATGGCCACATCACCGTGCCGGTGGGGCTGGGCAAGTTCCTCAACAGCGACGAGGCGCCGTGGAACTACCTCATGGCGGCGGCGATCATCTACGCGCTGCCGCCCATGGCGATCTACTACGCATTCCGACGGAAAATGAGCAGCGGCCTGACGATGGGCGGGGTCAAGGGCTGACCGCGCCCGCCGACACTCACAGCACCGAAAGGGCAGGATGATGTCACGTCTTTCCCGCCGTCACGCGCTGGCCGGACTCGGAGCCGCGGGGCTGGGGGCGGCGACCGCCGCCGCCGCCCTGCGTCCCCGCCGCGCCAGGGCGGCCGAACCGGTCACCGTCTGGTGGACCCAGGGCTTCTACCAGGCCGAGAACCAGGCAGTGATCGATGCCATGGCCGCGTGGGAGAAATCCACCGGCACCAAGGTCAACCTCACGATCATGAACGGGCCGGACCTGATCAGCAAAATGATCGCCGCGATGCAGGTGGGCGACGTGCCCGACCTGGTGCACGCGGTCACCGGCGACCGGTTCCTGGTGCCGCGCGCCGCGTGGGACGACAAGCTCGTCGACGTATCCGACGTGATCGCGACGCAGCAGCAGGAGTTCCATAAGACCGCGCTCGAAAGCTCCAGGTTCTACAACGCGACGCTGAGGAAGCATTCGTACTACTCGGTGCCGGTGAAGTGCTCGACCATGATGGAGGAGAGCTGGCGCCCGCTGATCGAGGAGGCCGGCTTCTCCGACAAGGACATGCCGACGACGCAGGACGCGTATTACGACTTCTTCCAGACCGTGCAGGACAAGCTGCGCAGCAAGGGGCGGCGGATCTACGGCCTGGGCTACTCCATGGCGACGAAGGAGGCGGATGCCGGCACGCTGTTCCATGCGTTCCTCGTGGCGTATGGCGGGACGGGGATCGTGCTGTCCAGCGGCAAGCTGAACGTCGAC
>MKTV01000062.1:114456-119887 GCA_001898425.1 Rhodospirillales bacterium 69-11 | reverse complement strand
GGTGCGATCAACTGGGGCGATGTCGACAACAACAACGCGTTCTTCGCGAAGCAGATCGTCATGACGCCGAACGCGACGATCTCGATCGCGGTCGCGCAGATGGAAAAGCCCGATCAGTACTACAAGCAGGTGATCACCCAGGGCATTCCCGCCGGCAACGACGGCAAGCCGGTGCCGAGCCTGCTGGGGGTTTCGCCGTGCCTGATCCCGAAAGGGGCGAAGAACGTCGATGGCGCGAAGGCGCTGCTGAGCGCGTTCATCCAGCCGGCCACGCTGAACACCTACCTGAAGGAGACGCGCGCCCGCTACCTGCCGGTGATGATGTCGGTCATCCGCAACGACCCGTACTGGCAGGATCCCGCCGATCCGCATCGGCCGGTGGCGGTCGAGTATGGCCTGATCAGGCCGACCATCCCATGGTGGATGAACTACAACCCGGCCTATGCGGCGGTGCTGTCCGAACAGATCTGGAGCCAGGCCACGGCCAACATCACGCAGAAGGGGATGACCCCCGAGCAGGCGACCGATGCGGCGATGACGCGGATCAAGGCGATTTTCGAGCGCTTCCAGATCGCCTGATCACGGCGGCTTGTCTCCCCTTCGGTGTTCCGGTACAGCCGAAACCAACGAACTGGGAGACGGCATCGGGTGATCCTGCTGCAGGTGGTCGTCAGCGGACTGCTGATGGGGGCGGTGTACGCCCTGTTCTCCTCGGGCCTCACGCTGATCTGGGGCATGATGAACGTCGTCAACTTCGCGCATGGCGACTTCGTCATGCTGGCGATGTACGCGGCGTTCTTCGCCTACACGCTGCTGCATCTCGGTCCCGCCGTGTTCATCCCCGGCGCCGCGCTGCTGCTGTTCGTCCTCGGCGTCGTCGTCTATCTCGGGCTGGTGCGCCACATCGCCCGCGGACCGATGCTGGCGCAGATCCTCGGCACGTTCGGCCTCGCGCTCGTCCTGCGCTACGCGGCGTTCTGGGCCTTCTCCGCCAACTTCGTCTCCCTGCCGGACACGCTGGTGGGCGGCACGTTCGAGCTGGGTGGGCTGCGCATCGAGGCGTCCCGGCTGCTGGGTGGCGTCCTCGCGCTGGTCATCACGATCGGCATGCACCTCGTGCTGACCCGCACGATGCTGGGCTCACGCGTGCTCGCGGTGGCCGAGGACCGGCAGGCGGCGATGCTCATGGGCATCCGCCCCGACCGCATGCAGGCGCTCGCCTGGGGCGTCGGCGCGGCCTCCACCGGCATCGCCGGCGCGCTGATCGCGTTGTTCTTCTACATCTCGCCGACGGTCGGTGAGTCGCTCGCGCTGATCGCCTTCGTGGTGGTCTGCCTGGGCGGCTTCGGCTCCGTTCCCGGCGCGCTGATCGCCGGGCTCGCGATCGGGGTGATCCAGGCGCTCTCCGCCTACCTGATCGGCGCGGTTTACCAGGACGTGGTGGTCTTCGCGCTGTTCCTGCTGGTGCTCTGGATCCGCCCGCAGGGCCTCATGGGCACCCTATGACGCGCACATGGAAGGACGCCGCGCCGTGAAGCAGTGGCCGCTCGTCCTGCTGGGCTTCGTGGTGATCGCCGCGTGGCCGCTGCTCACCAGCGACGTGTTCCTGCAGCGGCTGGGCGCGCTCGTCCTGCTGTCGGCGATCTCCGCGTCCGCCTGGAACCTGCTGGGCGGCTATGCCGGGCAGGTCTCGGTCGGGCATTCGGTGTATTTCGGCGCCGGGGCCTATGCCTCGCTGGTCTGCTTCACCCATTTCGGCTGGCCGCCGATCGCCGGGGCGCCCGTCGGCATGCTGGTCTCGATGCTGATCGCCGCCGTGGTCGGCACGCCCACCTTCCGGCTGCGCGGCCACTACTTCTCGATGGCGACGATCGCCGCCGCCGAACTCGCCCGCATCCTGGCCGCGAACGTGCCGCTGCTGGGCGCGGCGGTCGGGCTGATGGGGCCGCCGGTGCCGCGCAGCGCCTGGGACCTCTCCTTCATTAGCCCGATCCCGTACCACTACTTGTTCCTGGCGGTGCTCACGCTGCTCCTGGCGCTCACGTGGCAGATGCAGCGGAGCAAGATGGGGTTCTACCTCGCGGCGATCCGGGGCGGAGACCGCGCGGCCCGCAGCCTGGGCGTGCCCGTCCTGCGCTACAAGCTCTACGCGCTGCTGCTCTCCGCGGCGTTCACCTCGCTCGCCGGCTCCCTCTACGCCGTCATGATCGGCTTCGTCGATCCGGACAGCGGGCTCGGCATCCTGATCTCGGTGAAGATGGTGATCGTCGCCGCCCTGGGCGGGGCGGGCACGCTGTTCGGGCCGCTGGTCGGCGCGATCATCCTGATCCCGCTGGAGGAGACCACCAACGCCATGTTCGGCGGCAGCGGCACCGGCGTCACCTTCATCATCTACGGCGCGATCATCGTCCTGATCGCGCGCTTCCGGCCGGGCGGCGTGGCCGATCTGTGGCATAGCCTGATCACGAGGGGACGACGCGGTGCTGCTCGAGGCGCGTGACCTCACCAAGGTGTTCGGCGGCTTCCGGGCGGTGGGAGGCGCCAGCCTCGACGTCGCCGAGGGCGAGATCGTCGGCCTGATCGGCCCGAACGGCGCCGGCAAGAGCACGTTCTTCAACTGCCTGGCGGGCGACAACCCGCCCACCACGGGCACGATCCGCTTCCGGGGCCAGGACGTCACGAAGGCCACGCCGGAGGCGCATGCCCGCGCCGGCATGGCCCGCACCTTCCAGGTGCCGGTGACGTTCGAGGACATGAGCGTCGCGGAGAACGTGATGGTCGGCGCGTTCCTGCGCCACGGCCATCGCGCCGCCGCCCGCCGCGTGGCGGAGGAGGTGCTGGCCTTCACCGGCCTCGATCACCTCGCGGACACCCGAGCGGGGTCGCTGGGGACGCCCGGCCGCAAGCGGCTGGAGATCGCCCGCGCGCTCGCCACCGAACCGGTGATGCTGCTGTTGGACGAGGCGCTGGCGGGGCTGACCCCCGCCGAGGTGCGGCTGGCCATCGAACTGGTTCGCCGCATCCAGCAGCGCGGGATCACCATCGTGATCGTCGAGCACATCATGGAGGTGATCCTCTCGCTCGCTGAGCGTGCGGTGGTGTTCCACCAGGGCCGCGTCATCGCCGAGGGCGCCCCGCGCGACGTGGTCGACAACCCCGAGGTGGTGGCGGCCTATCTCGGCCATCACATGAAGCGGGTGCGGCGAGGGTAGGGCGGCGATGCGGGCCCCCGCCCGCGCACGCCCCCACCGTCATGGCCGGGCTCGTCCCGGCCATCTGTCGCGGCAGGATGCCGGTTGGGATGGCCGGGACGAGCCCGGCCATGACGAGGAAGAGCGGCCGGTGCGGCCCCTCGTTCAGAGATACACCGCCGCCATGCCGCCCGCCGGATAACGCGTGCCGGCGGCCGCGCCGCGGGGGACTGCGGAGGAAATCCGCGCCACGTCCTCGGCCGACAGCGTGACCGACAGCGCGCCCAGATTCTCGGCCAGGCGCTTCGGATACCGCGTGCCGGGGATCGCCACCACGTCCGGCCCCTGCGCCAGCAGCCAGGCCAGCGTCAGTTGCGCGGGGGTGCAGCCCTTCTCCGCGGCGATCGCCTCGATCTTGGCGACGAGGGCGCGGTTGGCGGCGAAATTCGCCTCCTGGAAGCGCGGGTGCGCCGCGCGGCGGCCGTCCACGTCGGCCAGCGTCTGGATCGCGCCAGTCAGGAAGCCGCGGCCCAGCGGGGAATACGCCACGAAGCCGATCCCGAGTTCGCGCGTGGTCTCGCGCGTCTCCTCGGCCTCGGCGCGGTAGAGCAGGGAGTATTCGGTCTGTACCGCGCTGATCGGATGCACGGCATGGGCGCGGCGGATGGTGTCCGGCCGTGCCTCGGACAGGCCGAGGAAGCGCACCTTGCCCTGGTCCACGAGCCGCTTCATCGCGCCGACCGTGTCCTCGATCGGCACGGAGGGGTCGACGCGGTGCTGGTAGTAGAGGTCGATCACCTCGACGCCGAGCCGCGCGAGGGAGGCTTCGCAGGCCTGCTGCACGTAGTCGGGGCGGCCGTTGACGCCGTTCTGCCCGCCGGGGTTCTGCGTCTGGCCGAACTTGGTGGCGAGCACGACCTTGTCGCGCCTTCCCTTCAGGGCGCGGCCGAGCAGGGACTCGTTGTGGCCCCAGCCGTACATGTCGGAGGAGTCGAGATGGTCCACGCCCATGTCGATGGCGGCGCGGATCAGGTCCTCGGAGGCGGCATCCTCGGCGGCGCCGTAGACGCCCGAGAGCGACATGCACCCCAAGCCCACGGCCGAGACGCGGAGCCCGCCCTTGCCCAGCGAGCGGTGTTCGAGAACTGGTGTGGTCATCTGTGCCTCCCCGTGTCGGGCCGATGGTAGCGCAACACGGGGAGGCGGGAAGGGTGGGCGGCTCCGCCCGTCAGGCTTCCGCGAACACGATGTCCTGCGCGCCGGACCAGAGCACGAGCTTGCCGAGGTTCATCAGGTTCTCGGTCCCCTCGGTGACGGTCAGGAAGTGGTTGCCGGCGAGCTGCCCGACCTTGGAGGCGAAGCGGCAGGCGCCGTAGCCCAGCAGGATCTCGGTCTCCGAGACGGAGCCGGGGTGGATCAGGATCTGTCCAGGCGCCGGGTAGGACGTGGCGTTCTCGTAGGGCAGGCCGAAATCGAAATCGCCCAGCGGGATCCAGCAGGCCTCGCCGCTCCAGCGGACATGGATGATGCGCTGGCGGTAGGGCAGCAGGGCGCGGAAGGCGGCGCAGGTCTTGGGCGCGTCCTTCTCCTCGAAGCGGGCGACGAAGGTGAACGGGCCGGCGGTGATGCGGATCATGGGAGGCTTCCGTTGAAGAGGGGAGGCGGGGAAATCGCATTCCGTCATGGCCGGGGCTGTCCCGGCCATCCCTGGCAGCACCGTGCCGGTCGGGATGGCCGGCACGGTGGCCGGCGATGACGCGTGAGAGGGCGCGTCTGTCCAGACCACGACGGGTGAGAGGGCATCTCTCTCTAGACCACGACGGATGAGAGAGGGCGTCTCCCTAGACCAGGAAGGCCGAGGCGTCGAAGCCGTCGGGAAGGCGGCCGGTGGGGCGGATCATGTCGTATGGTCCACGGGCGAGGAATTCACCGGACCCGGGTTCGGCCTGCACCTTCCCGTCCTGCATGACGATCTCGCCCCGGCGCACGGTCGCGACCGGCCAGCCGGTGACCTGCATGCCCTCATAGGGCGTGTAGTCGATGACGTGCTGCATCAGTGCGTTGGTCAGCGTGACCTGCTTCTTCGCGTCCCACAGCACGAGGTCCGCATCGGCCCCCGGCGCGATCGTGCCCTTGCGCGGGTGCAGGCCGAACAGGCGGGCCGGGTTGTAGGCGGTCAGGCGCGCGAAGGTGGGCAGGTCGATGCGGCCCTTCGACACCCCCTCGCTGAACAGCAGCGG
>MKTV01000062.1:109981-114443 GCA_001898425.1 Rhodospirillales bacterium 69-11 | reverse complement strand
AGGCCCGGCACGCCGTTCGGGATGTCGCGGAAGTTCGCGTCCGCCCCGTTCACCTTCTTGCCGACCGGCGTGTCGTAGCTCCAGCCGCTATGGTCGGAGGAGACGATGTCCAGCGTCCCGCGCCGCACCAGCTCCCACAGTCCTTCACTGGCGGCGGCATCGCGCAGGGCGGGGCTGCACATGAACTTGGCCCCCTCGAAGCTCGGGCGGTCCATGTCGGCGGCGGTCAGGACGAAGTATTGCGGGCAGGTCTCGCCCCACACCTTCAGCCCCCTTGCCTGGGCGCGCGCGATCTCGTCGGCCACTTCGGGGCAGGAGACGTGGAAGATCTGGATCGGCTGGTCGACCATCTCGGCCAGCGCGATGGCGCGGTGCGCGGCCTCCCGCTCGATCATCGGGGGACGGGACCAGGCGTGGTATTTGGGCGCAGTGCGCCCATCGGCGAGCAGGGCGGCGGTGCGCCAGCGGATCGCCTCGTAGTTCTCGCAATGCACGGTGACCAGCGCGCCGGTGCGCCGCGCGGCGGCCAGCACGCGCAGGAACTGACGGTCGTCGAGGTGCAGCGGATCGTAGGTCAGGAACACCTTGAGGCTGCGCACGCCCGCGGCGACGAGTTCCGGAACCTGGTTGAAGATCACCTCGTCCGAGGCGTCGGTGATGATCTGGTGGAACCCGTAATCCACCATCGCCTTGTTCGCGCGGCGGCGGTACTCGGCATAGGGCGCCAGGATGTCGCCGCCCTTGAACTGGGTCGAGAAGGTGATGACGCTGGTCGTGCCGCCCGCGAGGGCGGAGGTGCTGCCGGTCGTCCAGCTCTCCTCGTCGGCGCCACCGCCCTCCTGCAGCTGCTCGATGTGGCAGTGGCTGTCCACGCCGCCCGGTAGCACCAGCAGGCCGTGGGCATCGAGCGTGCGCGCGCCCTGCAGATCGGCGCCGATCGCCGCGATGCGGCCGGCGCGCACGCCGATATCGGCCTCGAACACGTCGGACGGCGTCACCACGCTGCCGCCCTTCACGACCAGATCATACGCCGCCATGCCGCTCTCCCATGGTCCCTGGTGCGGTTGACGCAGATCAACCGCTGATTCACGCCCTGCTGATACGGTCCCCGGACGCGAAGGGGAAGCAAGCGATGTGCCTGGGCGTGCCCATGGAGGTGATCGCGATCACGGCTGGCCTGGCCCGCTGCCGCGCCAAGGGGGTGGAGCGCGACGTCAGCCTCGCCCTGCTCGAGGACCAGCCGGTCGCGCCGGGCGACTGGGTGCTGGTGCATGTCGGCTACGCGATCCAGACCGTCGCGGCCGAGACGGCGGCCTCCGCCTGGGCACTGCTCGACCGCATGATCGCGGCGGAGGACGGGGGCGATGCATGAACTCTCGGTTTGCCGGGCGCTGCTGCGCGAGGCGATGCGTGCGGCCGGGGCGGAGGGACCGCCGCTGCGGTCCGTCACGGTGCGCATCGGTCCGCTCTCCGGCGTCGATGCCGGCCTGCTCGCGCGTGCCTGGCCGACGCTGAGCGCCGCCGACCTGCTCATCGAGGCCGCCCCCTTGCGCGTAAGCTGTGAAGCCTGCGGGACGGAGAGCGCCGTGACGCCCCAGGACCTGACCTGCCGCGCATGCGGCGACTGGCGCACGCGGCTGCTGGGCGGCGACGAACTGCTGCTGGTGCGGATCGGTCTCGAGGCGGAGGATGCCCATGTGTGAGTCGTGCGGCTGCAGCATCACCCCGCGCACCGGACCGGCGGAGGTCGCCGTGCTTACCCGCCTGCTCGCCGACAACGACGTGACGGCGGCGCACAATCGTGCGCACTTCGACGATTGGGGCGTGCTGGCGGTCAACCTGATGTCCGCCCCCGGCGCGGGCAAGACCGCGCTGCTGGAAGCGACGATACCGGCCCTGCGGGACTGCCGCATCGGCGTGATCGAGGGCGACCTGGAGACCGAGAACGACGCGGCCCGCATCCGCGCCCACGGCGTGCCCGCGGTGCAGATCACCACCGGCACCGCCTGCCACCTCGACGCGGCCATGGTGCACGAGGCGCTGCACGAGATGGACCTGCGGGCGCTCGACCTCCTGTTCGTCGAGAACGTGGGGAACCTGGTCTGCCCGGCCGCCTTCGACCTCGGCCAGCACCGCAACGTGGTGCTGCTCTCGATGACCGAGGGTGACGACAAGCCGGCGAAATACCCGGTGATGTTCCGCGCGGCCGACCTCGTGCTGATCACCAAGACCGACCTCGCGCCGATGCTCGACGATTTCTCGGTGGAGCGCGCTTCCGCCGCGTTGCGCCGCATCGGCAGCGAAGCCCCGGTGATCAACATCTCCGCCAGGCGCGGGGAGGGCATCGAGCGCTGGCTCGCCTGGCTGCGGGCGGAACGCGCCGCGCGCCACGCCGCGGCCGCGGCCGGATGAGCGCCGCTTCCGCCGCGGCGACCCGCGCATGAGCGCGGCGCACGCCTGGACTGCCGGCCCATGAGCATCGCGCGCACCCTGCTGGCGCGCATCCGCGCCCTCCCACCGCGACCCGTGCGGATCATGAACGTCTGCGGCGGGCATGAACGCTCGATCACCATGGCCGGGCTGCGCCGCGCCCTGCCGGACTGGATCGAGCTGATCCCGGGTCCCGGCTGCCCCGTCTGCGTCTGCCCGGAGGAGAGTGTGCACGCCGCGATCCAGCTCGCGCTCGCCGAACCCGTCACGGTCGCGGTGTTCGGGGACATGCTGCGCGTGCCGGTGAACGTGCCCAAGGGCGCGGTCCGCACCTTGGAGCAGGCGCGCGCGGCCGGCGGTGACGTGCGGCCCGTGGCCTCGCCGCTCGAGGTCGTCCAAATTGCCGCCTCCGCCCCCGACCGGCCGGTGGTGTTCTTCGCCGCCGGATTCGAGACCACCGCCGCGCCGGTCGCCGCCATGCTGGCGGCCTCCCCGCTTCCCAATCTCTCGCTGCTGCTCGCGACACGGCTCACCTGGCCTGCGGTCGCCATGTTGTTGGAGAGCGGCCGGCCGGGATTCGACGCGCTGATCGCCCCCGGCCACGTCGCGACCGTGATGGGGCCGGAGGAATGGGATCCGGTGCCCACCCGATGGGGCATTCCGGCCGCGATCGCCGGGTTTTCGCCCGAAAGCCTGCTCGCCGCGATCTGGTCCGTGCTGCGCCAGCGGGCGGCCGGCGCCCCCGTGCTGGACAATTGCTATCCGGACCTCGTCCGCCCCGGCGGCAATCCGACCGCCCGCGCGCGGCTCGCCGAAATCATGCAGGTCGTCGATGCGCCCTGGCGCGGCATCGGCGTCATTCCGCGCTCCGGCCTCGTGCTCTCCGACGCCTGGGCCCGCTTCGACGCCACGGTTCGGTTTCCGCTTGCGATCGACACCGCACGAAAGCGCGCCGGCGCGATGCCCCCCGGCTGCGCCTGCGCCGAGGTCGTGCTGGGTCGCCGTGCTCCCGACCAGTGTCCGCTCTATGGCCGCGCCTGCACGCCGCGCGCGCCGGTCGGGCCGTGCATGGTCTCCGACGAGGGGGCCTGCCGCATCTGGTGGGCGGGCGGCGTTCGCCGGTCGCGGGTGGCGGCGTGACGGTGGTTCCGCTGCAAGCGGGCGGCGCCCTGGTCGGGGCGCGGCTGGCCGCCGATCCGGCACCACGCAGGTCTGCGGCCATGCAGATGGATGCGACGGCGGAGGTCGGGGCCCGCATGGCGCGGCGGATGGTGATGGCCGGCCGCGTGCAGGGCGTCGGCTTCCGCCCCTTCGTGTGGCGGATCGCGACCCGGGAAGGGCTCGTCGGCTGGGTGCGCAATCGATCGGGGCAGGTGGAGATCCTCGCACAGGGCACAGCGGCCGCGCTGCACCGCTTCGCGACCGCGCTGTCCGAAGAGGCTCCGCCGCTCGCCGACCCGCACCTGCTCGCGCTGGAGACGGTCGCACCCGAAGCGTTGTCCGGCTTCGCCATCCTGGACAGCGATGCCGCCGGATCGGCCGACATCCACGTCCCCCCCGACCGCTTCGCCTGCGATGCATGCCTCGCCGAGATGAACGACGCGGCCGATCGCCGATACGGCCACCCGTTCATCTGCTGCACGCAATGCGGGCCGCGCTACACGCTGATCGCGCGGCTTCCCTATGATCGGCCGAACACCGCGATGGCGGCCTTCCCCCTCTGCGCGGCCTGCGCCGCGGAGTATGCCGATCCGGCGAGCCGCCGCTTCCACGCCGAACCCATCGCCTGTCCCGCCTGCGGACCGCGGCTGCGCTTCACCCCCGCCGGCGATCCGCCGGACGTGCGGTCTCCCGTCACGCCCCGACCCATGCCGACCGGTCTGGCCGCTCCGGCGGTCGCGCATGCCGTCGACCCGGACGACGGACGCGCGTCTGATGCCGAAGCGCTGGAAGCGGCGCTGACGGTGCTGCGCGGGGGCGGGATTCTCGCGGTGCGCGGCATCGGCGGCTATCACCTGCTGTGCGATGCGGC
>MKTV01000062.1:105361-109961 GCA_001898425.1 Rhodospirillales bacterium 69-11 | reverse complement strand
GCCTGCGCAGCCGGAAACGCCGGCCCGACAAGCCGTTCGCGTTGATGCTGCCGCCCATCGGCTGGCAGGCGGCGCTCGCGCGGATCGCGATCCCCGATCCGGTGGCGCTCGCCGCCCTGCAGGATCCGGTCCGTCCGATCGTCCTGGTCCGCCGCCGCGCCGAAGCCGGACTTCCCGCCGCGATCGCGTCCGGCGTCGCCGAACTTGGCGTGATGCTGCCGTATTCGCCGCTGCATCACCTGCTGCTCGTGCGCTTCGGGCGGGTGGTGGTCGCGACCTCGGGGAATGTGTCCGGCGCGCCCGTGCTGACCGATCCCGGCGAAGCCGAGGACCGCCTGGGTTCCATCGCCGACGCGTTCCTGCACCACGACCGGCCGATCCTGCGGCCGGCCGACGACCCGGTATGCCGTGTGATCGCCGGGCGTGCGCGTCCGGTGCGGCTGGGGCGCGGCAACGCGCCGCTCGAACTCACCGTCGCGCATCCCTTCGATCGCCCGACGCTCGCCCTGGGCGGGCAGATGAAGGCGACGCTGGCGCTGGGCTGGGGCAACCGTGTGGTCGTCTCACCGCATCTCGGGGACATGGACACGCCTCTCGGCCTGGCGCTGCTGCGCCGGATGGCCGGGGAGCTGCCGGCGCTCCATGGCGTGACGCCCGCCTGCGTGGTGCATGACGCCCATCCCGGCTACGCCTCGACGCGCCTGGCCCGCAGCCTCGGCCTGCCCAGACGTGCGGTGCTGCACCACGCGGCGCATGCCTCGGCGCTGGTCGGGGAGGCGGGGGGCGAGGGCGACTGGATCGTCTTCGCCTGGGACGGTGCGGGCTATGGCGCGGATGGCACGATCTGGGGGGGCGAGGCCCTGGTCGGCGCCCCCGGGCGGTGGCACCGTCGCGCAAGCTTCCGCCCATTCCCGCTGCTGGGTGGCGACAGGGCGGCGCGCGAGCCCTGGCGCTGCGCATTGGGGCTGCAATGGGCGGCCGCGCACGATGCGCCCGCCGCCGCCCGCGGCCCCACGCGCATCCTCCATGACGGGGGGAGTGGTCGCGGTGCCGCGACCGATGAGCGCATCGAGCTCCTGCGGCAGGCATGGGAGCGGGGCGTGAACTGCCCCGTGACCACGTCGGTCGGGCGCCTCTTCGATGCCGCGGCAGGCCTGATCGGCCTCGTCCACACCGCCTCCTACGAGGCCCAGGCGGCGATGGCGCTCGAGGCCATGGCCGAAGGTGATCCGGCGCCGCTGCCACTGCCGATCACCCGCGACGCCTCCGGAGTGTGGCGCACCGATTGGGCGCCGCTGCTGCCCGCCCTGTCGGATCCGACGCGATCCGCCGCCGATCGCGCGGCCCTGTTCCATGCGACGCTCGCCGCGGCGCTGGTCGCCCAGGCCGAGATCCTCCGCGCCGAAGCCGGCCTCACTCGTATTGGCATCACCCGCCTTGGCCTTACCGGCGGCGCGTTCCAGAACCGCCGCCTGACCGAGGCGGTGATCGCACGCGCCGAGGAGGCCGGTTTCGCCGTGACCCTTCCGGCAACGCTCCCGGTCAACGATGCCGGGTTGAGCTTCGGCCAGCTCGTGGAGTCCGCCGCATGCCCCTGATCGACGACCGGCTCGTCACCCTCGCCCACGGCAATGGCGGGCAGCGCGGCCGCACGCTGATCGACGAGGTCTTCGCGCGGCGGCTCGCCAATCCCGACCTCGACACCACGCTCGACGCCGCGCGGCTCGTCCTGCCCCCGGGCGAGGTGCTGATGACCACCGACGGCTTCATCGTCCAGCCGCTGGAGTTCCCTGGCGGCACGATCGGGTCGCTCGCCGTGCATGGGACGGTCAACGACCTCGCCGTCTCCGGTGCCGACCCGGTGTATCTGAGCCTCGCCGCCTTCATCGAGGAGGGGTTCGCGATCGATCGCCTGGACCGGATCGTGGCCTCGATGGCAGAGGCGGCGGCGGAGAACGGGGTACGCGTCGCCTGTGGCGACCTCAAGGTGCTGCCGCGCGGGGAGGGGAGCGGGGTCACGTTCGCCACGACGGGACTCGGCGTCCGCCGGATCGGCCTGCAGCTTGGCATCGGGGAGGTGCGGCCGGGGGACATGGTGCTGGTCTCCGGCCCCGTCGGCGACCACGGCACGGCGGTGCTGCTGGCGCGCGAGCAGTTCGGCCTGCGTGGCGACGTGCGGTCCGATGCGGGGAGCGTGCTGCCGCTGACGCGCGCGGTCCGCGACCTGCCCGGAATGCGCTTCATGCGCGACCCGACACGCGGCGGCCTGGCCACCGTATGCCACGAGCTGGCGGATGCGTCCGGTGCCACGGTCAGGCTGGAGGAGGACCGGCTGCCGATCCGCGCGCCCGTGCGCGGCGTGTGCGAGATGCTGGGCTACGACCCGCTCTACCTTGCGTGCGAGGGGCGGGTGGTCGCATTGGCCGACCCGGTCTGCGCCGAGGCGGTGCTTGCCGCGTGGCGCGCACTGCCGACCGGGGTGGAGGCCGCGTGCGTGGGAGAGATCGCCGCTGGTCCGTCCGAGGTCGTGCTCGCGACCGCGTTGGGCGGCGAGCGCCTGCTGCCGCCCCTGGAGGACGATCCGCTGCCGCGCATCTGCTGAGGCGGCACGGAGGCGCGCACGGGCTTGCGCGCATATGGGACGCAAACGCGCTCCGAGCCGGCTATGCTGCCGCGATCTCCGCCGCCACGCGTGCGGCGGCGGCGGCGACGGCCGGCGACAAGCTGCCGCCGATCGTGAAGTCCTCGGCCTCGATCGCATAGATGCGGCAGCGTGCGGGCAGGCTGCCGAGGGCGCGGGCGAGCCCGATCGCCTCCGCCACGCCGAACCCGTGGGAGGATGCCGTGCGGCCGACCGGCACGGTCTCTCCCGCGCCGCAATCGATCACCCGCACCGTCCCGGGTGCCGCACCCGAGAGCGCGGCGTCGACCAGCACGACGTCGGCATGGGCCTCGAGTGCCGCGAGCAGCGCGGTCGCCTCGCCCGGGATCGCCTCGACGCGCAGCCCCGGCACGGCCATCGCCCGCAGCCGCGCGGCGACGGCCGGCCCGACCCCGTCGTCCCCGCGCCCGGGCGTGCCGCAGCACAGGACCAGCCGCTCAGTCATCGGGCCGGACTTGCCGCAAGAGAGGTCGGCCGCTCAGCCACGCTGCACCTCGAGCCGCAGGAAATGCGTCGCACAGGAGATGCATGGATCGTGGTTGCGCACCGCGTGCTCCGCACGATGGCGCAGCGCGTCGTCGGGCAGGTGGAGCCAGGCAGGGACGAAGGCGCGCAGGTCGTCCTCGATCGAGGGCTGGTTCTGCGAGGTCGGGGGCACGATCTTCGCCTCCTCGATCGTGCCGTCCTCGGCCAGCCGATAGCGGTGGTAGAGCATGCCGCGCGGCGCCTCGGTGCAGGCGTATCCGGTGCCGGATCGGGTCGGCGCCTCGACGAAGGGCGCCTCCGGCTCCTGGTAGGCGTCGATCACGCGTAGCGCCTCGTCGAGCGCATACAGCACTTCCACCGCACGCACGACGATGCTGCGGAACGGGTTGTGGCAGGTATCGCCGATCCCGGCGTCCGCCGCGGCCTGCCGGGCCAGTGGGGAGAGCAGGCGGCTGTTCAGGCTGTACCGCGCGAGCGGACCGGTGAGATAGGCCCCCGCTCCGATGCGGTGCGAGTGCAGCGCGTTGGAATGCCTGACGTGCGTTTCCGCGAAGTGGCGCTCGTAATCGCGCGGCGGGATGTCGAGCCCGCGGCTCGACAGGACCCGCCCCTCGTTGAACGGGTATTCGCCGGCACCGCCCAGGGCGACGAACTCGTAGTCGCGCGTCACGTCGGGGAAGTCGAAGGCGCCGACGAAGCGCACCGTCTCCAACGCGAGATCGCGGGCGCGGCTGAGCGTCGGGACCAGCGTGCCCAGCTCCGCGCGGCGCGGCGTACGCCAGAACCCGCCCACGCGCACGTTGATCGGGTGGATCTCCCGCCCGCCGATGCAGCGGACGATGTCGTTGCCCGCCTTCTTCAGCGCCAAGCCGCGTTTCACCGCCTCGGGATGGTCCTTCGCCATCTCGACGCCGCCCTCGTAGCCGAGGAAGTCGGGCGCGTGCAGCAGGTAGATGTGCAGCCCGTGGCTCTCGATCCACTCGCCGCAATAGAGCAGGCGCCGCAGCAGGCGGATCGGTTCGGGGATCGCGATGCCGAGGGCGTCTTCCATCGCGTGGACGGCGGACATCTGGTAGGCGACCGGGCAGATGCCGCAGATTCGCGCGGTGATGTCGGGCGCCTCGAGGTAGGAGCGGCCGCGCAGCAGCGCCTCGAAGAAGCGTGGCGGCTCGAAGATCGACAGCTCGCAGCGGCGGAGCTGGTCGCCATCGATCACCAGCTGCAGCGCGCCTTCACCCTCGACGCGGGCGAGAACGTCGACGTCGATCGTGCGGCGCTTGGGCGTCCTATCGGCCATGGCGGTCGCCCTCCTGCCGGAAGGCTTCGCTGGCCGCGTTGAAGCTGCGGTAGAGGCGCTGCAGGTCGCGCGGGGCAAGGCCGCGGGCGGCGAGGCGGGGCGCGAGCGCGACCGGGTTCGGCGTCTCCTTCGGCCCGAAGCACCCGAAGCAGCCG
>MKTV01000062.1:75904-105347 GCA_001898425.1 Rhodospirillales bacterium 69-11 | reverse complement strand
GCAGAGCCCGCCGCAGCCGGCCTGCGTCACCGGCCCGAGGCAGGCCGCGGCGCCGGTCACCAGCACGCAGACATTGCCGCGCTGCTTGCACTCCATGCACACGCTGTGGGTCGGAATATGCGCCGGACGGCCATGCAGGAACGCGGTCAGCACCTCCAGCAACTGGCCCTTGTCCACCGGGCAGCCACGCAGCTCGAAATCGACGGGGACGTGGGCGCTGATCGGCGTCGCAGTCGCGAGCGTGCTGATGTAGTCGGGCCGCGCATAGACGTGGCGGGTGAATTCCTCCACGTCGCGGAAGTTGCGCAGCGCCTGGATGCCGCCGGCCGTCGCGCATGCGCCGATCGTGATCAGCCGCTTGGACTGCCGCCGTACCTGCTGCAGCCGCTGCGCATCGTGCGCGGTGGTGATGGAGCCCTCCACCAGCGACACGTCATACGGCCCGCGCAGCACGGTGCGCGTCGCTTCGGGGAAGTAAGCGATGTCGATGTTGCCGGCGACGGCCAGCAGCTCGTCCTCGCAATCGAGGAGCGAGAGCTGGCAGCCGTCGCAGGAGGCGAATTTCCAGACGGCGAGCTTCGGTTTGCGGGGTGGGCGGGCCATCGGGTCAGAACTCCCGGACCGAGTACAGCGCCTCGATCTGGTCGAAGCGATAGACCGGTCCGTCCTTGCACATGAAGGAGGGGCCGAACTGGCAGTGGCCGCACAGGCCGATGCCGCATTTCATGTTGCGCTCCAGCGTGACCCAGACACGGTCGGGCGTGACGCCGCGCTCCCCCAGCGTGTTCACCGCCTGCCGGGTCAGCGCCTCGGAGCGGCAGACGAAGGCGACGGTGGAGAGGCCGTCGATCCGTGCCGCATGGATTGCGGCGGCGACGCCGCCCACGCGCCCGCGATAGCCGCTGGGCGCCGAGTGCACCGTCAGGTGGACGTTGGTGTCGAAGCGCGCGCGCCAGGCGTGCAGGTCGGCCTCGAACATGATGTCGTCGATGCCGCGCGTGCCGTAGCAGATCACCACCTTGCCGAACTCCTGGCGGCGGTGCAGCACCTCATGGATCAGCGGGCGCAGCGGGGCGAGGCCGATCGTGCTGGTGACGAAGATCACGTCCGATCCGATCGCGGCATCGATCGGCCAGGGCCGGCCGAACGGGCCACGGATGCCGACGACGGCGCCCGTCCGCAGCGCCTGCATCGCTTCCGTCACCGGCCCGACCGCGCGGATCGTGTGCACCAGCGTGTCCGGCTCGCGGCAGTCGCCGCTGATCGAGACGGGGATCTCGCCCACGCCGAACTGCGTGACCATGTTGAACTGGCCCGGCCGGTAGTGGAACGGCGCGCCGTCCAGCGCCTTCAGCCGCCAGGTGAACACGCCGTCGATCTCGCGGATCACCCGCGTGATCCGGAAGGGCAGCGGCACCATCGGATCGGCGAGCCGCGCGGGCACCGGCATGCCGTCCATGCTCAGCCTCTCGACCGTCCGCGGATCGGTCGCGGTTCGGTGGCCAGCTCGACGATCCGCAGCCGGTTGGCGGCGAGGCGCTGGGCCATGATCGGCAGGAAGCGCCGGTACAGCTCGTAGCCCAGGGTGCGGTCCGCCTCCATCTTGCGGCGCAGGCAGGTGGCGTCGAGCTTCAGCACGCGGACTTGGTCGTTGGCGCGCGCATCGTTGCTCCAGCGATAGGGCGGTATCAGCCAGCTCCAGCCGAAGATCTCGCCCTCCTCCAGCGTCTCGACCACGATCGGCGGGCCCTGCGGTACGTGGATCTCCAGCGCGACCTGGCCGTGGCGGATCAGGAAGAACGCGTCGGCCGGCTCGCCCTCCCGGAACAGGTAGTCGCCGGGATGGTAGACCGCGTTGCTGCAGCAGCCGACGATGGTACGCAGCGCCTCCGCATCCATGTCGGCCGCGAACGGGTGCGCGGCGAGGGTGTCTTCCAGCCCGACGACATTGACCATGAGAAGGATCCTTTCGCGCGGTCAGGGGGCGGCGGCAGTCGGTGCCGCGGGGGCGTCGCGGATCGCAGCGACCTCTTCGGTGATGTCGATCCCGACGGGGCACCAGGTGATGCAGCGGCCGCATCCGGTGCAGCCGGACGTGCCGAACTGCTCCACCCAGCTCGCCAGCTTGTGGGTCATCCACTGCCGGTAGCGGGACCGGGGGGAGGGCCGCACCGCGCCGCCATGGATGTAAGAGAAGCCGACCGCGAAGCAGCTGTCCCAGCGCCGGGTCCGGTCGGTCGCGCCTGTCAGGTCCGTGGTGTCCGTCACGTCGGTGCAGAAGCAGGTGGGGCAGACCTGGGTGCAGTTGCCGCAGGACAGGCAGCGCGCCGCGACCTCGTCCCAGCGCGGATGATCGAGATTGCCGAGCAGCAGCTCCGGCAGCGCGGCGGGATCGGGAATGTGCCGGCGCATCGCCGTGGCAGTACGGGCAACGATCGCGGCGGCCCCCTCCCGCTCCGCCGCCGTGGCCGGCCGGTGGGGCAGCCGGTCCAGCAGCATCGCGCCGCGGGTCGTGCCGGTCTCCACCAGGAAACCGCCGGCGAGTTCGGTCAGCGCGAGGTCGTATCCGGCGCTCGCCTTCGGGCCCGCCTGCATGGAGGTGCAGAAACAGGTCCCGCCCGCCTGGCCGCAATTCACCGCGACGACGAACAAGCCCTGACGCCGGGCGGCATAGTGCGGATCGACGATGGCGCCGTGCAGGAAGACCGCGTCCTGGACCGCGATGGCGCGCAGCTCGCAGGCGCGCACGCCCACGAACGCCATGGGTTGCGCGGGCGGCGGGTCGGTCGCGATCCGCACGCCGTCCGCCCCGCTCTCCGCGCGCCAGAGCCGCAGCAGCGGCGGATGCAGGAAGCGCTTCCAGGCGTACGGCCCGACCGTGTGTCCGAACACAGCATCGTCGCCGCGACGCTCCAGCCGGTAGGACCCACCGTCCTGGCGATCGGTCCAGCCGACCGGCAGATCCGCGACGCGCGCCACGTCGTCGTAGACGATGGCGCCGTCCTGGACGGTCGGGCCCAGCACGCGGAAGCCTTCGGCATGCAGGGTGGCGAGCAGCGCATCGAGACCGTCGCGGGTGAGCAGGGCCGGATCGGAGGTCATGCCCGTACAGTCGCCATCTGGCGTGCGCGCGCATTGATCTGGCGCAAGCCCCTCGGGATCCGGCCTCGGGCCGGCGAGCGGCACGGTCGCGCGTCTCATGCGTGTCCTCCGGTCTGCCATGGCGAGCCTGGCAGCACGCGGCTGACGTTTGGTTAACGATGGCGCGGTCCCACAGGGGCCGGTATCGTTCCGCTGGAGCGGAATGGAGCGTCGATGGGGATGCGTACGGAGGACGGACGGGAGCGGCTGCAGGTGGCATCGCCCGAAACTCTCGTCCATCGCGTGAGGCACACCCGATGACGCACCGCCTCCGCCTCGCGCTGTCCGGCCTGGGCCTCGCCGCCGCCTTCGTCCTGGGCGCGACCGCGATCTCCCGGGCCGCGGACCCGTCCGTGCTGTGGCACATCGTCAACGACCAGTGCGTGCCGAACCAGGAGCGCGACCGCGATCCCGCGCCCTGCGCCGCCGTCTCGCTCAGTCCCGATCGCGCCCAGGGCTACGTGGTGCTCAAGGACATCGTCGGCATCGCGCAGTTCCTGGTGATGCCGACCGCGCGCATCTCCGGGATCGAGGATCCGGCGATCCTGGCGCACGGCGCGACCAATTACTGGGCGCCCGCCTGGGAGACGCGACGGAACGCGGATGTCCGCCTGCCGCGCAACCTGGACCGGACGGAAGTTTCGCTGGCCATCAACTCGAGAGGCGGGCGGACGCAGAACCAGCTGCACATCCATGTCGACTGCGTCCGTGCCGACGTGAAGGCCGCGATCGCCGCCAATTCCGGCGCGATCGGGCCGCGCTGGACGCCATTCCCCGTGCCCTTCAACGGGCATGCGTACCGCGCGCTGCGGGTGGATGGCGAGACGATGCAGGACATCGACCCGTTCCGCATCCTGGGAGCCACCATCCCGCCGCAGGAAATGGGGCAGCATACGCTGGTCGTGGTCGGCGCCACGTTCCCGGGGAACGTCCCCGGCTTCGTGGTCTTCGACGATCACGGCGCGCATGTCTCGGGCGAGGAACTGCAGGACCACCGCTGCGGCGTCGTGTTCGGACCCTGACGATGGGACGGGGCAGCGGGTCGGACCGGATCGTCGTGCCGATCACCCCGCGGCGCCGTACGCGCGGCCTGCCCGCGGACCGCCGGGAACCGCGCAGCCTGCCCGCGGCCAACCTGTTCCGCACCTTCGATGCCGCCGTGCGCCGCGGCAGCTTCCGTGAGGCGGCGAGCGAGCTCTGCATCACCCCCTCCGCCGTCAGCCAGCAGATCCACCGGCTCGAAGAAGCGCTCGGCGTCAAGCTGTTCCGCCGGTTGCCGCGCCGCATCGAGCTGACCCGGCACGGTACCTTCCTGGCCAGTTCGGTGCAGGAGGCGCTGGTCATGCTGCAGACCGCCTGCGAGCACATCACGCGGGACCGCGACCGGACCGTGCTCTGCGTCAATGCGTCGCCGGGAATCGGCGCCGCCTGGCTGGTTGCGCGCCTGCCGTCGTTCCGCGCGCGCCATCCCGAAATCGGCATCCTGCTGCAATCGTCCAACGAGGACGTGGATTTCGACCGCCAGGACGTGGACGTGGCGATCCGCTGGGGGAACGGACGCTTTCCCGGCGCCTGCGCCACGCGGCTCGGGCGCGCCTCCGTCTTTCCCGTCTGCTCCCCCGCCTTCCGGGACCGCTGGCATCTGCGCGGGCGCGATGACCTGTCCGTGCTGCGGAACGTGGTCCAGCTGCACGTCACCACGCACGGCAATACCTGGAGCGACTGGCTGGCCGCGGCCGGACACGGCAGCATCGCCTTTCGCGACATCCAGCATTTCAGCGACGCGACCCTGATGCTGGAAGCCGCGGCGCAGGGCCAGGGCATCTGCCTGTCGAGCTACCTGCTGGTCGAGGATCACCTGCGCAGCGGACGCCTGGTGCAGCCGGTCGACGTCGAGCTGACGGTGCGGGAAGGATACTACGTGCTGGTCGGCCCCGCCGCGGAGGATCCGGCACTGCGTTTCCGCGAGTGGGTGCGGGAAGAGGCGAAGCGCAGCCTCAGCCAGCGCCCGCGTTGACCTCCTCCTCCCAGATGGCGTCCAGCCCGCGGCGGAACCGCGCCGTCAGCTCCTCGATCTCCGCGTCGCGGATGATCAGCGGGGGCGTGAGGACGATGCAGTCCTCCACCGCTCCGACCATCAGTCCGACGGCCTGACAGGAGGCGGCGACCCGTGCCCCCATCCGGCGCGCGGGATCGAACGGGATCCGTCCAGCCTGGTCCGCCACCAGCTCGACGCCAGCGGCGAGGCCGATGCCGCGGACGTCCCCGACCAGCGGGTGGGTCCGTAACGTCGCCAGGGCCGCGAGGAAGGTCGGGGAGACCCGCGCGACATGGGCCGCGATGCCGTCGGCCTCGTAGATGCGCAGCGCTTCGATCGCGACCGCGCAGGCGACCGGATGCGCGCCGTGGCTGCCGCCCTCGAACACGCCGAACCGCCGGTTCTGCGCGCGCAGCACGTCGTGGATCGGCTCCCGCATCAGCAGCGCCGCGATCGGCTGGTAGGCGGCCGAAAGCGCGCGTGCGCAGGTCAGCATGTCGGGGCGCAGTCCCTGCGCCTCACATCCCCAGCTCGGACCGGTGCGGCCGAACCCGCACAGCACCTCGTCCATCACGATCAGGATGCCGAAGCGACGCAGCAGCGCTTCCACCCGCGGGAAGTAGCTTCGGGGCGGGATCAGGACTCCGCCGCCGATCTGCACCGGTTCGGCGAGGAAGGCGGCGATCGTCTCCGGCCCTTCGGTCAGGATGAGCGCCTCCAGCGCCGCGGCCATGCGGGCGGCGAACGCCTCTTCCGTCTCGTCGTCCCGGCGCGCCCGATAGGCGTGCGGCGTGGTGGCGTGCCGGCACAGCATCCGGATCGGGTCGGAGCCGTCCCGCGGCCAAGGCAGGCCGGAGACGCTGGCGGTCGCGATCGTGCTGCCATGCGAACTGCGGTCGAAGCTGATGATCTTCCGCCGTCCCGGCTGGCCGATCGCGTCGAAATAGGACCATACGAGCCGGAGGGCCGTGTCGTTCGCTTCCGCGCCGGAGGAGAGCAACAGCACCCGGGTCAGCGGGTCGTCCTCCGCCGCACCCGGTGCGATCCGCACCAGCGCCTCGGCCAGCTCGATCGCCGGCGGATGCGTGCGGTTGAACAGGTGGTAGTAGGGCAGCGCCCGCATCTGCCGGTCCGCCGCATCGGCCAGCCGGCTCTCGCTGAAGCCGAAGGCCGCCGCACCCTGGCCCGCGCAGGCCTCGATGTAGCGCTTGCCGGTCTCGTCCACGACATGCACCCCGTCGCCGCGCACGATCACCGGGGCAGCCTCCCGGGCAAGCGCCTCCATATCCGATCCCGGCTGGGCGAGATGAGCGAGGCTGCGGCGTTGCATCGTGGTGAGCGGCATGGCGCCGCGGCTCCTACCTGCGGAAGAGGTCGCGATAATCCGTCTGACGATGGTACCAGTAAGTAAATCCGTCGATGGATGGATCCATCACCGCTTCGAGGTTGGGCTGCCAGAGCAGCACGATCGGCTCCTGCGCCGCGGCGCGCGCGATCATCCGCATGGCGAGACGATCATAGGTGGCCGGATCGGTTTCGAACCGCGCCTGGGCGGTCAGCGTCGCGATCTCCGGCTCGTTCCATCCACCGAAGTTCCAGCGCGTCTGGCCCTGATAGAAGATGCGGAAGAAGTAGTCCGTGGAGGGCAGATAGGCGGCCGATCCATCCAGGAGCATGTCGAAGCTCTTGTCGGTCTCCATGCTGGCGAGCTGGGCGTCGGCGAGCTTGCGGACCTCCACCTCGATGCCGATCGCTGACAATGCCTCCTTCACCAGGGCAGCGACCGGTTCGAGCGTCGCCGCGCTGCCGACGCTGTAGGCAAGGGTGGTCTTGAACCCGGTCGCGAACCCCGCTTCGGCCAGCAGCGCCTTGGCCCGCGCCGCATCGGGGCGCACCGGCATCGGTTGGGGAAAACGCGGCGTCGGCGGCGCGTCCGTCCAGTCCGCGCCATAGAGCTTGCGGCCGCGGCCGTAGAGCGAGGCCTGGAACATCGCATCATAGGGCAGCGCGGCCGCCACGGCCTGACGCAGCTTCACCGAATCCCACGGCGCGCGCGTGCCGTTGAAGGCCAGGAAGGTAAACGCGTTGATCTGCGGATTCGACACGACCTTCAGCTTGCCACGCTGCTCGATCGCGATCACGTCGGGGGTCTGCAGGTCGATCGAGAGGTCCGCGTCACCACGCTCGAGCAGGGTTGCGCGCGTGGATGCCTCCGGCACCACCTGTACGATCACCCGCTTGAACCAGGGCAGCTTGCCGTCGGGCCCATTCTTCCACGCCTCGAAGCGGCGAAGCACGACCTGCTGACCGGGGGCGAAGCGCTCGACCTCGTACGCACCGCCGCCGGCATCGTGGGTCTTGAGCCATTCGTTCGCCCAGGGATCGTCCTCGGTCGCATGGGCGCGGGCGAGGGTGCTGTTGATGATGCGGGCGAAGGGCGTCGCGAGATTGCCCATCGCGAGCCGGTCGGCCTTGGGTAGTTTCACCTGGAACGTCCGGTCGTCGACGACGACGAACTGGTCGGGCTTCGTCAGCGATCCGCTGGCGAGTTGCGACGCGGCGCTGGATTTCGCGAGCACCGCACGATCGAGCGACCATTTCACATCCTGCACGGTCACCGGCGTGCCGTCGTGGAACGTGGCGTCCGGCCGCAGCTTGAACGTCAGCGTCAGCCCGTCCGGACTGACGGAGAAGCTCTCGGCGAGTTCGCCTCGGAAGTGGTCCAGGTCGAAGACCAATCGCCCGTCCTCGCGCCGGGTCGCGAAGCTGACCAGCCGGTCGTAGGTGTTGAGGCCGAAGGCGATCGATTCACGCGTCGCCCCGAGCAGAGTGGGATCGAGACTGTTGATCGTGCCGCCCGAGACGGCGCGCAGCGTCTCCTGCCGTGTCTGGGCGACGGCCGCCGGGGACAACGGCGCGAGCAGGGACACGAACACCGCGGCGGCGGCGAGGTTGGATCGGAAGCGGGTCACCGCGGGGCGTCCTTCTCATCGGCGGCGGCTTGTCGGCCATAGTCGCGGGCCGCCGCCTGGGAGCTCACGTAGCCGTTGATCAGGTCGCGTTCCAGCCGCGCGGGATCGCGCTCCGCCGGCGGGCCGAAGCCGCCGGCCCCCGGCACGTCCAGCACGACGACGGAGTCGGCGGGCGCGACGAAGGCACCCTTGGGCGGCACCGGCCGCTCCGTGCCGTCGGGCAGGCGGAGGCGCGTGCGTGCGGCACCGCCGGCGGCGCCACCGGCAAGGCCGGGCGGCGCGGTCACGGTGCGCTCCACGCAGGTGGTGCAGTACGCGTCGTGGTGCAGGATGCGCCAGGCCCGCCGCGCGGCGAGCCCGCCGCGCCAGCGTCCCGCGCCGCCGCTGTCGGGGATCAGGCTGTATTCCTCGACCCGCAACGGGAAGCTCATCTCCAGCATCTCGACGGGCGTGTTCATCTGGTTGGCAAGCGGGCCGCCGATCGCATTGATGCCGTCCTTGAGCGGACGTGCGCCGACCCCGCCCTTGGTCACCTCGTAGCTGACATAGCCGCGGCCGGTGCGCCAGTCGGTGCCGCCGAAGATCATCACGCCGCCGGTGCCCTGGGATCCGGCGACGCAGGTGGCGGGCGAGATCTGGTGCATGGCGCCCAACACGATGTCGGAGACGCGCAGCGACATCTCGTGGTTGGCATAAACGACCGGCGCGGGTTCCTGCGCATGCACCACGCTGCCGGGTTCGGCGACGACGGTGATCGGACGCCAGCAGCCGGAATTGGGCGGGATCTGGTTCTTCGGATCGGCGATCATCTTGATTGCGCCGAACACGCCGGAGGCGGTGACGGTCAGCGGCGCGTTCATCGGCCCGGCGACGCGCGGGTCGGTGCCGGTGAAGTCGACGGTGATCGCATCGCCGCGCTTCTCGATCGTGCCGCGCACCGTGAAGGTCTCGTCCTCGGTCTCGCCGACGCCGATCACGCCGTCGCCGTCGAACACCTCCTCGAAGCGCGCGGTCCCGTCGGGCAGGGCGCGCAGCGCGGCGCGCATCATCGTCTCGGAATAGTCGAGGATCGCGTCCATGATCCGCAGCAGCGTCTCCGCCCCGTACTTGTCCGCCAGCGCGGAGAGCCGCGCGACGGCGCGCCGGTTGGCCGCGACCTGGGCGCGCAAATCGCCCAGCCGTTCGGCCGGCTGGCGGACGTTGGCGAAGATGATGGCGGCGACGGAGGGATCGAGATCGCCGTCGCGGTAGAGGCGGATCGGCGGCAGCCGCAACCCTTCGCCATAGACCTCGGTCACCGCGCCATAGCTGCCGGGGATGGCGCTGCCGATATCCGCCCAATGCGCGCGGACGCAGCCGTAGCCCAGCAGCCGCCCCTGATGAAAGGCGGGCACCATGACGTTGACGTCCGGCAGGTGCGAGCCGCCCTGGTACGGGTCGTTCTGGATGAACACGTCGTCCGGCGTCACGTCCGGGAAGGCGGCCACCACGCGCCGCACCACGTCGGGCATGGAGCCGAGATGGATCGGCAGGTCGGGGCCTTGCGCCACCATGTTGCCGGCGGCATTGAAGATCCCGCAGGAATAATCGCCGGACGCCTTGAGCAGCGGCGAATACGCCGTCTTGGCAAGGACGATCTTCATCTCCTCCGCAGCGGAGGCGAGCGCGTTCTTGACCACCTCGAAGCGCGCGGCATCGACGGGAAGGATGGTCATGGCGTGCGCTCCCCGACGGTGTGCGCGGCCGTTCCGTGTTCCCGCCTGCCGGCTGCGCGCGCGCCTGGTTTCAGATGCACGAAACCATGGGGGTCGACCTCCCCGGTCCAGCCCGGCGGCAGGATCGCGGTGCAGTCGAGCGCGTCGATGATCGCGGGACCTGCGATCCGCTGGTGCGGCTGCAGCGTCTCACGCCGCAGCACGATCGCCGGGGTGAGTCCGGTTTCGGGGAACCAGGCGGGACGGGTGCGGGCAGGGCCGCGCGCGGCGGCCGGCGGCTGGGCGAGGCGGACCGGCGGCAGGCGGCCGGTGGCACCGAGACGCAGGTTCACCATCTGCACCCGCTCCTGCGGGTTGGCGTGGCCGTAGGTCTGCGCGTGCTTCTGGTGGAAGGCCTGCATCAGCCGGTCGAGGCTTTCGCGCGTGACGGGGCCGGCGTCCATCGGGACGGTCAGCTCGTAGGCCTGGCGCGGATAGCGGAGGTCGGCGGCGCGTTGCAGCACCTGCCGGTCTGGGGCGATGCCGGTCGCTTCCAGCATGGCGCGGCCGTCATCCTCCATGGCCACGATCGTGGCATCGAGGGCGGCCGGATCGAGGCTGCCGAGATCGGCGTAGAAGGTGCGGGAATAGTCGCGCCTCAGATCGCTCGCGACCAGGCCGAGGGCGGAGAAAGCGCCCGGGGCAGGCGGCAGGACGACGCCGGGAATGCCGAGTTCGGCCGCGAGGAAGGCCGCGTGCATCGGACCGGCGCCACCGAAGGCGATCAGGTGGAACTCGGCGGGATCGAGGCCGCGCTCGATCGACACGATGCGCAGCGCCTCCACCATGTTGGCGTTCACCACCTCCACGATCCGCGCGGCCGCGGCCAGCGGGGAGAGGCCGAGCGGATCGGCGACGTGGCGTGCGATCGCCGCCTCGGCGGCAGCGCGATCGATGCGCAGGTCGCCACCCAGCGGGGCATCGGGATCGAGGTAGCCCAGCACGGCATTCGCATCGGTGACGGTCGGGCGCGTACCGCCGCGCCCGTAGCAGGCCGGGCCGGGATCGGCCCCGGCACTGTGCGGTCCGACCTTCAGCGCCCCGCCGGCATCGATCCAGGCGATGGAGCCGCCGCCCGCGCTGACTTCGGCGAGGTCCACCACCGGAACCCGGATCGGATGGCCGGTGCCGTGCATCCAGCGTTTCGCGTTGCCCGCGCCGCCCACCTCGTAATCCGCGGTGACGGCGATCTCTCCGTCGGCGATGACGCTCGCCTTCGCGGTGGTTCCGCCCATGTCGAAGGAGATCAGGTTGGGCAGGCCGATCTGCCGCCCCGCCAGGGCTGCGGCGACCACGCCGGCGGCGGGGCCGGACTCCACCACCGCGGCGGGGATGCGCAGGCACTCGGCCACGTCGAGGATGCCGCCATTGCTGCCCATGACGTGCAGCTTCGGCAGGCCGATCGCCGCCGTCGCCGCTTCGAGCTGCGCGAGGTACGAGCGCAGCAGCGGCGCCACATAGGCGCAGACGGAGGTGGTGGAGGCGCGCTCGAACTCGCGAATCTCGGGCAGCACCTCGCAGGAGAGGAACACCGGGACGTCCGGTAGCGCGGCGCGCAGCGCGGCGCCAAGGCGGCGCTCATGATCATCGTTGAGGAAGGAGAACAGGAGGGAGACCGCCACCGCCTCCAGCTTCGCATCCCGGATCGCGGCGACGAGGGCGGGGATCTCGTCCTCGGCCAGCGGTGTCACGACGTCGCCCTGCGCGTCGATGCGGCCGGTGATCTCCCAGCACCAGCAGCGCGGCACGAGCAGCGACGGTCCGTCCTGGAACAGGTCGTAGAGATCGGCCTTGGAGGAGCGGCGCAGTTCCAGCAGGTCGCGGAAGCCGCGGGTCGCGATGAAGCCCGTGCGGCCGCCCTTCTGCTCCAGCAGGGCGTTGGTGACCACGGTCGTTGCATGCGACATCAACGACACGGCGGACGGTTCGATGGCGCCGCGGGCGAGGGCCGCGTGCACGCCGGCCAGCACGCCATCCGCCAGGTGCCCCGGCGTGCTGGGCACTTTCGCTACGGCCAGCCGTCCACCTTCCTGCTGGATGAGGGCGACGTCGGTGAAGGTGCCGCCGATGTCGATGCCGATCCGCCAGGTCATGAGCGGCCACGCAGTCTGAGGGGGCGCGTAAGCACGGGCGGCGGGCTCCTCTCGTCGTCCCGCGTATCACGGGTTCGTCGTTCCGCGCTCGGTCTGCGCGCTCATGATACGCAGCGCCGCCCTGCAGGGCTCGTCGCAGTGCCGGCACGATCACCGTGCTCGGCAACGCACGCTGTGCGCGCTGCTCGTCTCGTACGCCGGCGGCGCGGCGAGCGTGTTCCCGCAGGTGCGAACGGTGCGCGGGTATTCGCAAGATCCGCCTGCCGACTGAAACTTTGCGAACTATCGCGAGCGTCGTCGGGAGCGCACAAACGATTTCTCGTCGAGCATGGATTAGCTCATCTAATCCATGTCGCCGCGCCGGGAAGGGTTTGCTCTGCCGGCCGCGCTGCCGGCAAGAACAATCTCGCAGCAGGCCCGTCTACAGAAGATCACCAATCGCATCGCGGTAATCGGTGATCGCCTTCAGGTGGTCGGCCATCGTGCGACCCGGGATGCGGACGTGGATTCCGCGGCCATGCGTGCTGGCAACGGTCACGTGGGTGACGCCGGCGCGCTTCCAGAACAGGAACTCCTCCCGCCAGTCCTTCGGGCCGCCGACGGCGGTCGAAACCCAGACCTCGATTCCGATCGAGGCGGGATCGCGACCTTCCGCTTCCGTGAGCCGGCGGAGCTCGTCGAAGGCGGCGAGCGCCTCGTCGCCGGCGGGATAGGCGAGCATCATCCACCCGTCGCCATAGCGCGCGATCCGCTTCAGCGTCTCCGGGTGATGGCCGCCGAACCACACGGGAATGCGGCGCGCGGCGGGCATCGGGTTGATGCCGGCGTCGTCGATCGTGTGCCAGCGTCCCTTGAAGGTCACGTGCGGGTTGGCCCACAGCGCCTGCATTACTTCCACCTGCTCCACGCTGCGGCGGCCGCGGTTGCCGAACTCCTCGTTCAGTCCGACGAACTCCACCGGATTCCAGCCGACGCCGACCCCAAGCCGGAAGCGGCCTTCGCAGAGGACGTCGAGGGAGGCCGCCTGTTTCGCGACCAGCACGGCCTGGCGCTGCGCCAGGATCAGCACGCCGGTCGAGAACCCGAGCGATGTGACTCCGGACAGATAGCCGAACATCACGAACGGATCGTGGAAGAAGTCGGCCGAGGTGTTGCGGTTGCCCCAATCCGGACGGTTCTCCACGTTCACGCCCAGCACGTGGTCCGCGGCTTCCAGATAGTCGTAGCCCAGGGATTCCGCGGCGAGTGCGAATTCTTTCAGAACCTGACGGGATCCGCCCACATCGTTCTGCGGAATCAGCGTGCCGATCTTCATCGTTTCGATACCTCCCGGTGACGCGTTCACAGCCGCGCCAGGACGCGCTTTTGACGGTTTCCCTGGCTGCTCATTCATGCTGTCACCCGCGCCTCCATACAAGCGGGGTTACGTTTGGCTCGATCCCTCTCGATGCGCACGCGGGAGACGTCCGCGCTCGCCTTGGCTGCGTCCCGACTCGATGTCGTCGTCGCCTTTCTCGCCCTGGTCGCCTATCTCGCGCTGATCTGGGCCTTGCAGTATCGCCACATGCTGGGCGAGCCCGACCTGTACCGCGTGCTCGTCGGATTGATGGACGGCGCGGATAGCGGGCGGTATCTCAACTCGCCGCTGCACTACGACCGGGATTTCGGCTTCGGCTATCTCGCGGCCATGTATCGCTTCGTGCCGGCGGCGATGCTGCATGATCCGGATCGGATGGCTCCGCTGATGAACCAGGTCGGGCTTTGGGCTCTTGCGCCCGGGCTGGTCTGCTTCTGGGGGGCGGTGCGGCTGGTGCACGGCACGCTCACCGCCACGATCGCGCTGCTCGTCTTCGCGTTCAGCCCGATGATGGTGGAACTCGGCACCTCGGGACATCCCGTGCTGCCGATGTTCGCGTTCCTCTCCGCAGCCGCCGTGTGCCTGTTCCTGCCGGCGCGCGGCGGGACCGCGGTGCTGGCCGGCGTCGCGGGCGCGTTATTGCTGCTGCTGGGCCTGCTGTGCCGGGGCGAGATCTTCCTCGCCTTTCCGTGGCTTGTCCTGTCGCGCATCGACACGCGATCGATCCGCAGCTTCTTCGTGTCCGGCATCCTGCGCTCGCTGGCGCCACTCGGCGCGCTGGCGATGTTCTTTCTGCTGCAACGATCGATCGTCGCGACGCAGATGGACCAGACGGTCGGGCACTACTTCTTTTCGTTCTACCACTGGGCGACGATCGTGCCGGGCTTCGTCTACATGCTGGTCGGCTGCGGCATCGCGACCGGGCTGCTGGGGCTGCTCACCGCCGGTGGCCTGACCGTGATGAGCGCGCGCCGCGGCGGTTTCGCGGAGCTGCTGGGTCCCCTCGCGCTGATTGCCGTGCCGCTGGCCTTCTTCCTGCCCAACCCGCAGCCGACCCGGCACTTCATGATGTGTCTTGCCGGGTTCGGCATCCTGTTCGGCATCGCCCTCACGCGGCGCCCGGCGTTCGGCCGCATTGCGATCTACGCCGCGGTGCTGACCCTGGTCGCGGGCAACCATGTGCTGGCGGAACTCGCGCGGCCCACGCTGCTGCGGCAGAACGAGGCGCACTCGCCCTACCTGCCGACCCACGACGCCTATCCGGTCACCACCCACGCCAATATCGGCTGGTTCTGGCAGCGGCACGCGGCGCTGATCGCGCGGCGGGAGCGGTGGCAGACGTTCGGGGACATGATCGCCACGAGCTGCGAGCCGGCGACCATCGTCTTCAGCGACGAAGGCCCGCACATCTTCTCCCGGCTCTACGCGCACGGCACGCCGGTCCAGGCGGATCGTTTCGTGCTGGGCAAGTTCCTGGGCTTCCAGGGCGTGCGCGACGGCCACAGGTTCATCGTGCTGGAGAAGGAGAACGGGTGGCCGGGCGACGCGGTCGCGACCGTGCTCGCGGATCCGGCGCTGCGCGACTACAAGCTCGTGCAGGACCCGTGGACGATGTCGATCTACGACCGGACGCCGATCCCGCCGGATCGTGCCGCGCACCTGGGCTGCACCCCGGGCCGCTGACGGCGAGGCGCGCGCAGGCTGGCCCTGGCGCGCGCCACGATCGGCCCGGTGATGACCAGCGGCGCGTATCCCTCGGCCTCCCACTGCAGGCTCTCTGCGTTCGGGCGGGGATCCAGCGTGGGATGCAGGGCGATGACGCCGCCGTCCGCGAAAGCGGCGCGGTTGGTCTCGCCCGGCAGCAGGCTTTCGGCGGGCAGGCCCTCGGCCAGGATGACGTCGTGCCGATCGAGTTCGATGTGCCAGTACGTGACGTCCGCCGGCGCGACCTGGGTGATCGCGGCGCCGTCCGCGAGATAGCGGACCGGGATCAGCACGCCCCCGACGAACAGCGCGTGGTCGGGCGAGAGGAACAGGTCCCGGGTCGGCAGGTTGCGGCCGAAGGCGTGGGCCGCAACGCGATAGGGACGCACGGCCGTCGGCGTCGGGTGCCGGTCGCAGCGCACGTGCCGCCGTCCGGTCCACGTGACGGGCCGCAAGGCCCCCGACACGGTGCGCACCTGGTCGCCGGGGCGTAGCCGCTCGATCGGCACGCTGCCCGTTGCCGTCGCGATCCTCGTTCCCTCGACGTAGCAGGGCAGGGTCGCGCCCTCGAACAGCGGCAGCCGGTCGCGGATCGCGTTCACCGTGTGATCGCCGTCGACCAGCGTCAGGTCGAGATCCTGGGCGTAGCGCGTCAGGTAGTGGAACTGCACGAGGCCCGCGAGGATGCCGAGTGCCCCGGCCTCGTCGCCTTCGGCGTAGGCCGTGGCGGCGGATTGCAGCAGATCCCCGTCGAGCGGGTTCCCTCGCAGCACCTGTGTGCCGAAATGCCGGATGTCGGACGACTGGACGATCTCGCCCATGTTGTCGGGCGGATTGCTCGCGTAGTTGCCGACCGGATCGCCGTAATCGACATAGGAGGTGAACGAGACGGTCGGCGTCACGCTGGTGACGATGCCCGGCGGGGCGAAGGCGACGCCGCCCAGACCATAGGTCGCGGCAACGTATTCCGCCTCCGCCGCGCCGAGCGAATGGCCGGTGACGGTGATGTCGGACAGGCTGTAGCCCTGGACGATCGCTTCGCCGATCACCTCGGCCGTGAACGCCGCCGCCGTCAGGAAGGACGGCGCGGTCACGCCCGCCGAGATCGCGGCGTCGTCCGCGACCTGCGCCGCGGTGAACGTGTCGTTGCCGGTGAAGAAGTTGGTGCCCTCGAAGGTGATCACCACCTGGTTGGCGGAGGTCACCAGCGCGGCACCGTAGAAGCCGGTGTCCTGGCTGTAGAGTTGCAGCGGCGTCCCGTCCACCGCGCCGTTCAGGTAGGTGAAGCCAAGACCGGTCGGAAGCGGATCGCCGCCCTGGCTATACGCCCAGTCCGCGGCGTTGATGTAGTCCTCGAGAGTCGCTGGCATGGACGGGACCCGTGAGTTTCGTTGCGCTGGTTCTTCGCCCAGGTCAGCGCGGGGGCGCAACTCTCCTTTTCGTCACCGTTCCGTCACGCGAAGATCTGCCCCAGGCGACGGATCGAGGCGAGCACCTTCTCCTGCTCCAGACCCGGCCATTCGCAGCGCATGATGAAATGGTCGATCCCCAGCAGCTCGCGGTAGCGCGCGATCTCCTCCTTCACATGCGCGGCGTCGCCGATGATGAAGCGGTCACGCGCGAAATCCTCGAAGCTGCCGCCGGCATCGGTCTTGGGCTGCCCCCAGGCGGCATAGGCCGCGTATTTGTATTCGAGCGGGCCGCGGCACTCCTCGTGCGCCGTGGCATTGTTGGCGCCGACGTAGCACTCGAACGTCATGGGGAATTCGCGCGGGGTCCGGCCGTACTCGGCCAGCGCGGCGCGATAGGTCTTCATCAGCGGGGCGACGGTCGAGAGGCCGCTGGTGTTGACGATCAGCCACGCATCGCCGATGCGGGCGGCCCGTCGCACGGACACGTCGGCCTGGCCCGCGATGTACAGCGGCGGACCGCCGGGCCGCGCGGGTTTCAGGCTGGTGCCGGCGTTCTTCACCGTGTAGAACCGGCCCTCGTGGTCGACCGTGTCCTCGGTCCACAGGCGGCGCATCAGGTTCAGGCTCTCGGTGAAGCGCGGCGCGCGTTCGCTCAGCGGCACGTTGAAGGCGGTGAACTCCTCGGGCCGGTAGCCCAGGCCCGCGCCCAGGATGAAGTTGCCGCCGGTCAGCACGTCCAGGGTCGCGGCTTCCTCCGCGACATGCACCGGATTGAGCGGGGGCAGGATCAGGATGTTCGGGCCGATCGTCATGCCCTCGGCATGCGCCGCGACATAGGCCATCACCGGCGTGATCTGCAGCATCTGCATCGGATGTGTCAGCCAGTGGTGCGGAAACCACAGCGAGCTGAACCCCGCGTCACGCGCCGTGCGGATCTGCTCGACCAGGCCCGGAATCTGGGCCGCGACCGCGGTGCCCGCGGGATACTGCGTATTGACGAACAGGCCGACCTTCATGACGCGCTCCTTCCCTCGTTCGGAGCGAGTCTAGCAGGCCTGACGCGCGGGGCCAGGGTCAGCGCGTGTAGAGCCAGCGGCTCACCAGCGTCTCCACGTCGTCGGTGAAGTTCGCGCGCGGCCCCTCCTCGAACAGCGTGCCCGTGCGCATGACGTAGACATGGTCGGCGATGCCGAGTGCCCCCTTGATGTTCTGGTCGACGAGCAGCACGGCCTTCCCGTCGCGCGCCAGGCCCTGGATGATCCCGTAGATCTGGGCCGCGACGCGCGGTTCGATGCTGGCGGTCGGTTCATCCATCAGCAGCACGGTCGGGTCGCCCATCAGGGCGCGGGCGATCTCGAGCTGGCGTTGCTGCCCGCCCGACATGGTGCCGGCGGTCTGCCGCAGCCGCTCCCGCAGGATCGGGAACTGGTCGAGCGCGCGTTCCGTGCGTTCCCGCACCCGCGCCCGATCGTGCCGGAACGCCCACGTCCCCAGCCGCAGATTCACCTCCACCGTCAGAAACGGGAACACGCTTGGTCGCTGCGGAAGGTAGGTGATGCCGAACGCGCCCATGCGGTGGGGGGCGGTGCCGAGGACAGGCTGCCCGCGAAGGCGCATGTCTCCGGATTGCGTGGGCAGGAAGCCGAACATCGCCTTCAGCAGCGTCGACTTTCCCGTGCCGTTCGGCCCCAGCACGCAGCGGACCTCGCCGGGCACGACGTCGACCGACATGCCGTTCAAGATGTTGACGCCCGGCACGTAGCCGGCGACCAGGTCGCGCGCGACCAGCAGCGGCGTTTCAGAATCCGGCATAGGCGCGCAGCACCTCCTGGTCATGCCGCACCTCGTCGACGGTGCCATCGGCGATCTTGCGGCCGCGGGCCATGACGACCATGCGCCGCACCAGGCGCTGCAGCGCCTCGATGTCGTGGTCCACGATCACGAAGGTGCGGCCGTCGGCGTGCAGCTTCTGCACGAGCTCGATGATCTCGTCGCGCAGGAACGGGTTCACGCCGGCGAACGGCTCGTCGAGGAACAGGATCGACGGCTCCAGCATCAGCGCGCGCCCGAGTTCCAGCAGCTTCTGCTGCCCGCCGGAGAGGGCGCGGGCCTGCAGGTGCTGGAGCTTGGCAAGTCCGAGGAAGTCCAGGTGACGTTGCGCCGTTTCCGTCACCGCCGCCTTGTGCGACCGGGGCCGCGCGAGGCCGGGAACCAGCATGTTCTCCAACACCGTCATGCGGCTGAAGAGCTGCGTGATCTGGAACGTGCGGCCGACACCGATCGTGGCGAAGTCGCTCGCCTTGCGTCCGGTGGCCGGCGTTCCTCGCACCCTGATCTCGCCACCCACGGGCGCGAGATGGCCGCTCAGCATGTTGATCGTGGTGGTCTTGCCGGATCCGTTCGGCCCGATCAGGCCGACCAGCTCGCCGGGATGCACGGCGAACTCCAGCGCATCGACGGCCAGGATGCCGCCGAAGCGCATGGTCAGGCCGCGCGCCTCGATCAGCGGGGTCGTGCTGGCGCTCATCCCGCGAACACCCGGCGCAGGCGTGGATTGGCGCGGGTCAGCCACGCCCAGGCGAGCGGCAGCAATCCGTTTCGGGCGAAACGGATCACCAGCAGCAGGGCGGCGCCGAAGATCACCAGCCGCCACTCGCCGTAGCTCCGCAGGGCCTCGATCGCCGCTTCCAGGATCAGCGCACCGATGACGGAGGCGACCAGGCTCTCCGCCCCGCCGATCACGGCCATGGCGACGACGAGGCCCATCTGGTCGACCGATCCGATATCGGGCGTGAGGATGCCAACGTAATGCGCATAGAAGCCGCCCGCGAGGCCGGCGAAGCTGCTGGCGATCGCGAAGGCCAGCACGCGGAAGCGGATGACGCGCACGCCCGCGGCCGCGGCGGCCTGCTCGTTCTCGCGGATTGCGCGGAAGAACAGGCCCCAGCGGGAGGACACGAGTGCGACCATCGCACCGAGGGACGCGGCGAGCAGGACGAGGCCGAGGTAGTAGTAGGGTGCGTCGGAGCGGATGTGGAACAGCGGCGGCACCTCGAGCCCGCCCGAGCCGCCGGTGATCTCGGTCTCCGAGACGAAGATGATGCGCAGCACTTCGGAGAAGGCGACGGTGAACAGCGCGAGATAGGGACCGCGCATGCGCAGCCCGACATAGCCGACGCCGCTGCCGACCACCGCGCAGACGATGATGCCGGCGAGGATTCCGATCGGGATCGGCACGCCGAAGCTGACGACGAGCAGGCCGGAGGTGTAGGCGCCCAGCGAGACGAAGGCCATGTGGCCGAAGGAGAACTGGCCGGCATAGCCGACCAGCAAGGTCCAGCTCGCGGTGACGATCGCGTAGAAGATCGCGAGGATGCTCACCGACAGCCAGTAGGCGTTCACCAGTTGCGGGAAGGCGAGCGCCACCGCGAGCAGCAGGAGCACGGCGAGGAGGGTCGGGATCCGCATGGTCCTACTCCAGCGCCGTGTGCGCGCGGCCGAACAGGCCGGTGGGCCGTACCAGCAGCACGACCATCAGCACGAGCAGGCTGAATGCCTGCGCATAGGTCAGGCTGCGGCTGGGGTCCGGGAACAACGCGACGAACATGCTTTCCGACAAACCGATCATGAGCCCGGCGACGATGCTGCCCGCCACGGATCCCATGCCGCCCAGGATGACGATCGCGAAGGCCTGCGTGTCGGGGATCAGGCCCATGGAGGGTGAGAGCGAGTAGATCGGCCCGACCAGCGCACCGGCGCCGCCGGCCAGCGCGCCGCCCAGGCCGAAGGCGAGCATGTAGAAGCGCTGGTCGTCGATCCCGCAGATCGCTGCGGACTCGCGCGACTGGCTGACCGCGTTCAGCGCCTCCCCCCAGGTGGTGCGGTGCATGAACCACAGCAGCGCGAGCAGCATCAGCACGCCGGCGGCGGCGTCGAACACGCGGTCCCAGGTCATCACGAAGCCGCCCGCGATCAGCGCGCCGGTGATGAAGGAAGGCGGGCGCAGCGGGTAGGGGCCGAAGATGATCAGCGCGATGTTGCGCAGGAAGATGGAGATCCCGAACGTGACCAGGATGCCGTAATCGCCCTTGCGCTCCGTGGTCGGGCTGTAGAGCGGCGTCAGGAACGCGCGCTCGACCACGAACGACAGGACCATGCTGAGCGCCATTGCCACGAGCACGGCACCCATTGGCGGGATGCCCAGCAGCTTGATCGCGAAATAGGCAAAGTAGCCGCCCATCATGTACACCTCGCCATGGGCGAAGTTCACGATGCGCAGGATGGAGAAGATCACCGTCAGCCCGGCGGCGATGACCGCGTAGATGACGCCGATGACCAGGCCGTTGAGGGCCTGGACCAGCAGATAGTCGGCCATGCGTCGCGGCCTAGGTGCCGGGCTTCTTGTAGACGTACGGCACGGTCGCGAACTCCCGTGGCCAGACGATCGGTGCGTCGGACTGCGCCTGCTTGACCTCGGTGTATTGCAGGATCGTCAGCGGCGCGCCGAGGAACTGGTGGTAGTGCCAGGCGGGCTCGTGTTCGGTGGAGAACGCGTATTTGCCGCGGACGCCCACGTAGTTCGTTTTTTCGAGGGCCGAGATGATGGCCTTCGAATCGGTGCTGCCGGCGGTCTTGATCGCATCGAACAGCAGCCAGGCGCCGTCGTAGCTTTCCATCACCGCGCCCGACGGATCGTCGCCCTTGTGCCGCTTCTTGTAGGCGGCGACGAAGGCCTTGGTCTTGTCGTTCCAGGCGGATTTCGGCAGGCCGACATTCTCCGTCGCCAGGTATTTGCCGGCTTCGCCGACATTCTCCCAGAAAGTCGGGTTCACCGCCTGTCCGCCCGAATTGTAGATGCCGCATTGCGCGGTGGGCGCGAAGCCGAGGTCGTGCGCCTGGCGCACCATCGGGTAGGCGCCGGCTTCCGAGTAGATGGTCAGCAGGAAGTCGTAGGGCGGCGAGGCGCTCTTGAACCGCAGGATCTGCGCCGTGAAGTCGGTCAGGTTCGGGTCGGCGTCGACCGCGTCGAAGGCGATGTTGGCGGCGGTCAGCTCCTTCTGGACCAGCGTGCGGGCGGCGAGGCCGACATCGTTCTTCTCGGCGATGATGGCGATGCGCTTGAAGCCGGCGGCGGCGATCCACTTGCCGATGGTCACGTCGATCAGGGAGACCGAGGGCGCGTTGCGGAACACTTCCGGGTAGCCCTTGGCGGTGATCTGGTCGGACCACACGTCGCAGGCCATGAACGGGATGCCGTATTTGTGGAAGACCTCGATCTCGGCGAGGGCAACGGGGCTATGGAATTCCCCGAACACGGCGACGGCCTTGTTCTGCGTGACCAGCCGTTCGGCGGCGGTGCGGCCCTCGGCGGGCATGCCGCGCGTGTCGGCATAGACGATCTGCACGGGGCGGCCGAGCAGACCGCCCTGCGCGTTTATCTCTTCGAGGGCGATCTCGGCGGCGTATTTCATGTTCGTGCCTTCGGCGTAGCCGCCGGGGGGCGAGAGGGGACCGACCCAACCGAGCACGATCGGGTCCGCGGCTCGGGCGCGCCCGCCGATCATCGGCAGCGTGGCGGCGGCGCCCGCGGTGGCGAGCACCTCGCGGCGGCCCAGGGCCGAACGGGATTTGGAGTTGTCCTGCCTCACGCTATGTCCCCCTGCTTTGTCTCTGACCGAACTCTGGGCGGCGCGCCGCGGTTCAGCGGCGGTGACGGGCGAACGAACACGCAGCGACTTCCGGTGGAGCTCCACCGCGGACGGGCAATCGGCGCCCCGGGCGGGCGGGCATGACGGCCACGCGGCGCCCCGGGACGAGTGAACTCCGCCCGCATCCAGAGTAGCAAGCGCCGTGCCGAACGGGCGCGCGTGAGCGGACTTGAACCAGCTCAGGATTCGGGCCACCTCACGGGCATGAGCGATCGTAGACCGCCAGAACTGGACATGCGGCTGGACGGCAGCTTCCGGATGCCGCCGAAGCCTGCGCGGCCGCCCTTGGCGACGCGTATCTTCTTCTGGGCCGTGCTGGTAGCCGTGGCGGCCGGGGCAATCGCCGTCGCGGCCTTCGCGCTGTGGATCGCCTTGATCATCCTGCCGGTCGCCCTCGCGGCGGCGGTGATCGCCTGGCTGGCATTCCGCTTCCAGCTCTGGCGCGCCCGCGGGCGATACCGCGCAGGCCCTCCCGACCTCAGCCGATACTGATCGGCCGGCCGGGCGCCGGCAGTCGAGGCGCCAACGGCCAGGACGCCAGCCGGTCGGGCGTCAGGCGGCGCGCGGTGTCGCCGCCAGGCCGAACGCCTCCGCCAACAGCGCATAGGACCGCCGCCGCGCCTCAGGATCGTGCAGGGTCGTGAGCACCGCGAGTTCGTCCACGCCCAGCTCCGTCGCCAACGTCCGAAGCCGCGCCGCGACGTGGTCGGGCGTGCCGTAGAACGCACGCTCCCGCAGGCGCTGCACGCGCGCGCGTTCCGCTTCGCTGTAGGTGTGGGCGGCGGCCTCCTCGGGGGAGGGCAGGGCGGTGAACACGCCCCGGTCGCGCCCCAGCCGCCACAGCTCGCGGGAGGTGAACAGGCGCGCGGCCTCGGCCTCGGTTTCCGCGGCCATTCCCCAGACGCAGATGGCCGCATGCGGCGTGGGATGGTCGGCGCTGGGGCGATAGCCCTCCCGGTAGAGCGAGAGCGCCTGTGCCGCGCCGCCGCCGTCCGTGATGAAGTGGGCAAAGCAGAACGGCAGGCCGAAATAGGCGGCGACCTGCGCGCCGTAGTCGGAGCTGCCGAGGATCCACACCTCCGGCCTGGTCGGTCCTTGCGGCTGGGCGCGGATGGTCCGGAACGGATGGCCTTCCATCAGGGGCGTGCCGGCGATCCAGGCCAGCAGGTCGCGCACCTGAGCCGGGAAGTGCTCCGCCGCGGTCTCCGCCTGCGGGTTGAGCGCGTAGGCGGTGAGCCCGTCCGATCCCGGTGCGCGGCCGAGGCCGAGATCGATGCGGCCGGGCGCGATCGCGTCCAGCACGCGGAACTGTTCGGCGACCTTCAGGGAGGAATAGTGCGGCAGCATCACGCCGGCCGACCCAATGCGGATGCGCGTCGTGGTCGCGGCGATGGCGGCGATCAGGATCTCGGGGGCGGTGCCCGCCTGACTTTCCGAGTTGTGGTGTTCGGCGCACCAGTAGCGGTGATAGCCCAGCGCCTCGCAGTGCTGGGCGAGGCGGATGCTCTCCCGGATGGAGGTGTCGGGCGTGCGGCCGGTCACCACCGTCGACTGGTCCAACACCGAAAGCCGCAGCATGTCCGCCTCCCTCTTGATCCGTCGGGTCGATGATGGGGAAGGGGCGCCGGGGTGCAAGCCCGGCGTGGCTCAGCGGCCCTTCCAGACCGGCTTGCGCTTCTCGACATAGGCGCGGACGCCCTCGACGCGGTCCTCGCTCTGGTAGGGGCTGATGCCCTCGTTCAACCGCATGGCGGTGGCGACCGGCAGGCCGTTGGCGCGCACCGCCGTCTCCTTCATGCGGCGCAGCGTGACGGGGGCGTTCTCGACCATGGCCTCCGCCAGCCGCAACGCTTCGGCCAGGGCCTCCCCCTTGGGCACGATGCGGTTGACCAGCCCCCAGCGCTTCGCCTCCTCCATGCCAATGTATTCGCCGAGATAGAGCATCTCGAAGGCGATGGCGGAGGGGACGAGCCGCGGCAGCATGATGTTGGCGAAATGCGCGCCCTTGCCGCGCTTGGCCTCGGGCAGGCCCATCAGCGCCTGTTCGGCGCCGACCCGCAGGTCGCAGGCCAGCGCGAGCTCGCAGCCGCCCGCGACGGCGGATCCGTTCAGCGCGGCGATGGTTGGTTTGAAGGTCTCGTAGACGACCTCATAGAGGTAGCGCTGCACGCGCGACAGCAACGGCTGGAACGGCTTGCCCGCGCGGTCCTCCTCGGCGCGCGCCTTCAGGTCGGCGCCGCCGCAGAAGGCGCGGTCGCCGACGGCGGTCAGGATCACGACCCGCACCTCGGGATCGGCGTTCGCCTCGACGAACGCGTCGATCAGGGCGTCTCCGAGCTCCGGGGAGATCGCGTTGGAGCGTTCGGGACGGTTGATGGTGAGGATGCGGATATGGCCGCGCAGCTCGCTGATCAGGATCGGGGGCGTGTCGCTCACCTTTGTCTCCTCCGTGGGTGCGAGGAGAGTAGGCCGCGCCGCCGCTTATGGACACCGCGGGACCGGCTGGACAGTATGCCCGCCCCGTCCCGAGGAGAGCTCATGCCCCAGCCCGCCACGCAGGAGGCCCTGCACGCGCTGTTCCATCCGCGCGCCGTGGCGGTGATCGGCGCGACCGACGACACCACCAAGCACGGCTACATCGTGCTGACCAACCTCCGTGCCGCCGGCTTCCAGGGCGGGGTATACGGCGTCAGCCGGCGCCTCTCGGCCATTGAGGGCATCCGGTGCGTGCCCGACGTCGCGTCCCTGCCCGAACCCGTGGACGCGGCCTTCCTGGCGATCCCCGCCGAGGCCGCGCTGCAGGCGGTGCGCGACTGCGCGCGGGCCGGGATGAAGGCGGTGATCGTCGGCTCCGCCGGCTATGCCGAGAGCCTGGATGCGGGCGGTGCGGACCGCCAGGCGACCCTGCAGCACATCGCGGCGGAGGAGGGGATCCGCATCGTCGGCCCCAACTGCAACGGCATCTACAACGCACACGGGGCGTCCCAAGGGCCCGTCTCGATCGGCTTCAACACCGCTCATGCGAAACGCCAGGCCGCGGGCGGGATCGCCATCTTCTCCCATAGCGGCGCGCTGTTCGACGCGATGGCGGGCCGGCTCGGCATGCTGGGCGCCGGCCTGTCGCTGTTCGCCTCCGCCGGGAACGAGGCCGACCTCTCGGTGCTCGACTACATGGACTACGCGATCGGCCACGCGCCCACCCGCGTGATCGCGCTGCTGATCGACTCGCTGCCCGACGGCGCCCGCTTCCGCGCCCTCGCGCTGCGCGCGGCGCAGGCGGGCAAGGCGGTGGTCGCGCTGAAGATCGGCGGGTCCGAGGCCGGGGCGGCCGCCGCGGTCGCCCACTCCTCCCGCCTGGCCGGCAACGCCGCCGCCTACGCCGCGCTGTTCGCCGCGAGCGGGGTGGCGGAGGTCACGACGCTCGAAGGCCTGATGACCGCCTGCGCGCTGCTCGACCGGTTCGGGCGCCAATCCGGCGGGCTGGGGGCGATGTCGACCTCGGGCGCCGGCGCGTCGCTGCTCGCCGACCGCGCCACGGCACTCGGCGTCCCGCTCGCGCCACTGGCCGCAGGGACCCGCGCCGCGCTGGACGGGCGCAAGATGTTCTCCCGCATCGGCAACCCGCTCGATCTCGGGATCTTCGGCGGCATGCGCCGCGCGGGCGACGTGCCCACGCGGCTGCTGGCCGATCCCGGCGTGGGCGTCGGCCTCGCGCTCGTCCACTCCATGAACCCCTGGCAAGGCGACCCATACCGCACCGCGCTCGGTCACGCCGTGGAGGCCGCCGGCAAGCCGCTGCTCGTGCTCGCCCCCGGCAGCATGCCGGCCAGCGAGCGCGCCGAATACGAGACCCGCGGCATGCCGGTGTTCACCGAGACCGACATCCTGCTCGAAGCCATCGCCGCGCTGCTGAGCCCGCCGCCCGCGCCGCTGCCCGCGCCAACGCCCAGGGAGGCGGGCGGCCCGGCCCTCGATCTGCCGGCCAGCCCGCTGACCGAACCCGAGAGCCTGGCGCTGCTTGCCCGCTTCGGCGTGCCGTGCGTGCCGACCACGGTCTGCACCGATGCGGACGAGGCCGTGGCCGCAGCCGAAGCGGCCGGCTTCCCCGTCGTGCTGAAAGGCGTGGTGCCAGGGGTTGCTCACAAGAGCGACCAGGGGCTCGTCCGCGTCGGGCTCCGCGACGCCGCCGCCGTTCGCGCCGCCTTCGCCGCCCTCGGCTGCCCGGAGACCGTCGTGCAGCCCATGGTGACCGGGGCGCTGGAAGCCATCGCCGGCATCGCGCAGGCCGAAGGCGTCGGTCCGGTGCTGATCGCCGGCCTCGGCGGGATCCATGCCGAGGCGCTGCGCGACGTCGCCACCTGGCCGTTGCCGGTGGATCGCGCCACGCTGGCCGCCGGTCTCGCCCGCGCCAGTGTGGGCCGCATTCTCGCCAGCCCCCGCTGGACCCATCCTGGCGCCACCGATGCGCTGCTCGACCTCCTGCTCGCGCTGCAGGACGCCGCACTCGCGCTCGGCCCACGGCTGCAGGCGATCGACCTGAACCCCGTGATCCTCGGCGCGCAGGGCGCGGTCGCGGTCGACGCCCTGGTGGTGCCCCGGCCATGAGCGCCCGCTTCGCCGTCACCTACCGCGTGCGGAGCGACGCCGCTTCGATCGCCGCCCGTGCCGAGGCGATCGCCGTCGAGCAGAGCGTCGAAATGCCCGTCGCGGCCATCGAGAGCGAGGCGGTGCTGCGCGACATCGTCGGCCGGGTCGAGGACATCGCCGATCGCGGAGAGGGCGTGTTCGCGGTCCGGATCGCCCTCGCCACCGCCACGATCGGGGATGATGCCGGCCAGTTCCTGAACATGGTGTTCGGCAACACCTCCCTGCACGCGGACGTTGAGCTGGAGGCGTGCGAGATTCCCCAGAACCTCGCCGCGCGGCTGGGCGGCCCGCGGATCGGCATCCCCGGACTGCGTGCCCGCCTGGGCGTGCAGGGGCGCGCCTTCACCGGATCCGCGCTGAAGCCGCAGGGTCTCGATCCCGAGGCCCTCGCCGCGCTCGCCGGCCGGCTGGCCGATGGTGGGCTCGACTTCATCAAGGACGATCACGGACTGGCCGACCAGGCCTACAGTCCGTTCGCCGCTCGCGTGCCGGCCTGTGCCGCCGCCATCGCCGCGGCCGCGAAGCGGACCGGCCATCCGACCCGCTACATTCCCAGCATTACCGGCAATCTCGACCAGATGCGGGCGCAGCTGCGGCTGGTGCGCGACCTGGGGCTCGATTGCGCCATGGTCGTGCCGCTGCTGGCCGGCGTCGCCAACGTCCAGGCGATCCGCGCCGAGTTCCCCGACATCGCCCTGTTCGCCCATCCCAGCTTCGGCGGTGCGGCGCGGGTCGCCCCGGAGCTGCTGCTGGGGCAGCTGATGCCGCTGCTGGGCGCGGATGCGGTGATCTTCCCCAACCATGGCGGCCGGTTCGGCTATACGCCCGCCACCTGCCGGCGTCTGGCCGATGCCGCGCGTTCGGCACCGGTGCCCGCGCTGCCGGTGCCGGCCGGGGGCATGACCCTGGCCCGCACCCCGGAACTGCTTGACTTCTATGGGCCGGACACGATGTTGCTGGTCGGCGGCAACCTGCTGATGGCGCGGGCTCGCATCGCCGAGGAAGCCGCCGCCTTCGCCCGCGCCGTCGCACAGCACCCCTATGCCCAGGACCACGATGGACACTGAACACGCGAGCCCGTTCCGTTCGGCGCAGCCCGGCTACCGCTGGGATGGCGTGGCGCACATGCCCTACAAGCAGGACGGGTCCGCGCCGTTCAAGGACATCTCCCGCCAGGTGCTGTTCGACGACCCGGCGCTCGCCTGCCAGCTCCGCTATTTCGAGATGGATGCCGGCGGGCATTCCACGCTGGAGCGGCACGAGCATGCGCATGCGGTGATGATCCTGCGCGGCCATGGCCATTGCCTGGTGGGCGGGGAGGTGCGGGCCATCGGGCCACAGGACCTGGTCTCGATCCCCGCCTGGGCCTGGCACCAGTTTCGTGCCACCCGGGGGGAGGCGTTCGGCTTCCTGTGCATGGTGAACCACCTCCGCGACCGGCCGCAGATCCCGACCGAGGATGAATTGGCGGCCCTGCGCACCGACCCGACGATCCGCGCGTTCCTGGACGACGCCCCGCTCGCCTGACGGGGGCGCGGGGCGAGCCGACGCCTTCCACGCCGTCATCCGCGGGCTCGACCCGCGGACCCCCACCGGCGTCATCCGCGGGCTCGACCCGCGGACCCCCACCGGCGTCATCCGCGGACTCGATCCGCGGCCCCCTCCCGCCGACGTCATCCGCGGGCTCGACCCGCGGACCCCCACCGGCAGGACCGATGCGTGTTCCTGCCGGCACCCGAATGGATCGTGCGGCGGGGGTCCGCGGGTCGAGCCCGCGGATGACGGTTCGCTCCTGCCCGCGGCGGTGATCGGGCGCGGTCCCTGCCCGCCCCCCGCCGCCTCAGCGCGCGAGCGTCAGCGTGAGGCAGTTGCGGCCAGCGTCGCGGCGGTAGGTGATCGCGCGGGCATAGCACTGCAGCAAGCCAAGTCCGCGACCGCCCTCCTTGGGTAAGATGTCGGGTGGCTGGGCGCGGGTGGGGTCGAACGGCGCGCCCTCGTCCTCGATCCGCGCGGTCATCGACCCCGGCTCCAGCCGGACGCACAGCGCGATCGGCGTGCCCGCCGCGCCGGCATGCATCACGATGTTGGCGACGACCTCCTCGAGGCAGAGCCGCAAGGCGTATTCCGATTCCGCCGCAAGCCGGAATCGTGCGCACAGCGTGTCCACCCAGGGGCCGAGTTCGGCGAGCCCCGCCTCCGTTGCGGGAATGCGGCAGGACAGGACGGCAAGGGGCTCGCCTGCCATGGACCGCTATCGCGGGACGATCATCGTCAGCCGGTTGGTGTCGCCGATCCGCGACCAGGTCACCTCCCGCGCATACTGGCGCATGAGCCCGAGGCCGACGCTGGTGCCGTCGAGCGGTTCATGCCCGCCATCGGGATGCGGCGTGATCAGCGGGTCGATCGCCGGCCCGCGATCCTGGATCGTGACGCACAGCCGATCGGGCTCCGCGATCAGGCGCAGCAGCACCGATGCGTCCGCGCCGCCCGGCGGGCCGGAGTTGAGCACGATCAGGCCCACCGCCTCCTCGAGGCAGAGGCGCAAGGCGTATTCAGTGCGGCTGCCGAGGGTCAGCGTGCCGGCGAGCTCGTCCACCCAGGCGCCCACGCGGGCGAC
>MKTV01000062.1:75315-75749 GCA_001898425.1 Rhodospirillales bacterium 69-11 | reverse complement strand
CCTCCACCGCGGTGTCGGGCCGCAGGATGCCCATCCGCCCGCCATGCGCGGCGAGCGCGCGGAACCCCGAGATCAGCACGCGCAGGCCCATGGAGGCGATGAAGCTCACCCGCGAGAGGTCGACGATCATGTCGTACTGGGAGCGGGCGAGCGCGGCGAAGGTGGCGTCGATCGCCCGTGCCCCGGCGGCGTCCAGCCGGCCGCGGAGGTTGACCTTGGTCACGCCGGGCGCGACCTCCTCGGTGTCGAGCAGCATCCGGTGGGTGTCCTCCCGGCGGAGCGGGCTGCGTTCGACCGACTTCATGGGAAGCGCACCAGCAGGGCGGAGAGGTCGTCCTCGATCGCGGCGGGCCCGACCCGCTGCAGGACCGCCTCGTAGAGGGCGTGCGGTGTCGCGGTTTCGGGGAGCAGTGCCGCGAGTGCCGGCAGGTCCA
>MKTV01000062.1:74468-75288 GCA_001898425.1 Rhodospirillales bacterium 69-11 | reverse complement strand
CGAAGGCACCGTCGCTGAACAGGTGCAGCGCACCGTCGAGAGGCATCTCGTACATCTCCATGCGCATGGGGCGGTCCGGCACCATCCCGATCGCCGGGTTGCGGGTCATGAGCGGGACGGGCGCGGCGCCGGGGGCGAGCAGATAGGCCGGGTGGTGCCCGCCACTCGCGAAGGACAGCCGCCGGGTCGGTCGTTCGTAGGCCCCGTACCAGACCGTGGCGAAGCGATCGTCGTGGCGCTCCATCGGGAATAGCCGGTTCAATCCGCGCAGCACCTGGTCCGGCGCGCGGAAATCGACGCCGGGCAGCATCTGCTGGCGCAGCGCGTTGGCCAGCGTCACGGCATGCAGCGCGGCCGCCGTGCCGTGGCCGGCAACGTCGATCAGGAAGAGGGTGAACCAGTCCGCGTCCAGCCAGCGATAGCCGAACGCATCCCCGGACAGCCGGGCGCTGGGGCGGAAGAACCAGCTCGCCTGCACGGGCCCCGTGGTCATCGGCGGCGGCAGGATGGCCGCGACGTAGTCGCTCGCCTCCTGCAGGTCCTGGTCGAGCGCGGCCTCGGCCGCGAGTTCCGCGTGGGAGCGGCGTTCGTAGCGCAGCGTCCGCGCTGCGACCTGGATGAGCGCGCCGTCCTGCAGGATGACGCCCTCCTGGTTAACCGGCGTGCCGTTCACGTAGGTGCCGTTGGTGGAGCCGAGATCGTGCAGCACCACGTGCTGGTCCACGCGCGAGAAGCGGCAGTGCCGGCGGGAGACGGTGATGTCGCCCAGCACGAGGTCGGCCGGCGGCACGCGGCCCACCGTCAGCGGCAGGTCGTCGAG
>MKTV01000062.1:46856-74421 GCA_001898425.1 Rhodospirillales bacterium 69-11 | reverse complement strand
CCAGCCCGTCCGGCGTCGGCCCGCCTGCATCCATGCGGTCGGGCGCGTTCCGCAGGACGACGAGCGCGTGCATGGCCGGGGGCGGCGCCATGGCGGCCATCGCCCCCGCCGGCAGGTTGATCGTCTGGTCGCCGACGCTGTTCACCCGTTCCGATCCCTCAACGGCGGGGACTTACGCCGCTTTGGCCCGGCTTGACAATGACTCCTTGCGCCGACGGTGGGCCCAAGGCATGCGGCTCAGGGCGTGTTCGCGAGCGCGGCCTGGATCTGCGCCATCGAGGTGGCGCGGTCGCCGGCCGCCAGCGCCTGCAAGGCGCGGTTGATCGCCACGACGGCGGGATTGCTGCTGGGGTCGTTGGTCTGGCCATACGGCACGGAGCGGTCGAGCAGCCGCGTCTGCGCCATCTCCAGCGCCTGCTGCGCCTCCCCGGTGCGCCCGGTGGCCAGCGACCCCTGCGCCGCCCGCAGATAGGCGCTGGGCGGCGAATTCTCAGCAAGTGGCGGGGCGGGCAGGTTGGGCGCGACCTGGGAGCGGGTGTCGTTCGGGCCGATGTTGCTGGCGCTGCCGCTCATCGGCATGGACATGCCGCTGCCCACCTGGTTGCCGGGGCGCGCGCCGGTCGTCGGGCTGGTACCGGGCGGCACGCCTTGCGGCGTCAGTGGAGTCGCCGTCACCGGTGCCTGGGTCTGGGCCAGGCTCTGCGCCGATGCGGCCGGCGCCACCGCGGGCAGGGCGAGGCCGGTAACGGCCATCCCCGGAACGGCCAGCATGGCCGCGAATGCGGTTCGGGTAAGCGGATTCGCGCGCATCGCCGGATCTCCTTGCAGAGTTGGTTCGGTCTCCAGGTAGAGACGCCCCCTTGGTGGCGCAATCGAGGCAGCCCGTTCCGGAGACGATGAAATCTCGTTCAGTTCGACGCCGGAGGCGGTCAGGGCCTCAACGCCACCGGCGATGGAACCACAGATATTGGCCGGGATGCTCGCGGACCCAGCGCTCGATCACGTTGGTGATCATCTGGGTCGCGGCGGGCACGTCCACGAGCCCGGCGGCGTCGCGCGGCAGGTCGAACGGGCCCTCTGCCGAAATCTGGAAGCGCCTTCCGGGCAGGCGGATCACGCGCACGCCGATCACCGGACAGTCGAACCGCCGTGCGAGCCGCGCGATCGAGGGGTTGGCCTTGGCCGGCCGCCCGAAGAAGGTGACGTCGACGCCGCGAGAGAAATGCTGGTCCACCAGCATGCCGAGATGCAGCCCGGCCTCCAGCGCCCCCGCCATCTCCAGAGCGGCCTGCGCGCGGGTGCGGATCAGCCGGCCCATCAGCGGCCCGCGGATCCGGGTGATCTCCTTCGCCACCGCCTTGTTGTTCGGCATGCGGTAGACCACGGCCGAGGGCAGCCCGTGCTGGGCGGCGGCGACCGCCGGCAGCTCCCAATTCGCCAGATGCGCGGCGAAGCACAGCGCCGGCTTGCCGTCGTCCCGCAGCATCTCGAACATGTCGACGGCGTCGGTGACGATGCGGCCGGTGTTGGGCGCGTGCTCGTCGAAGTCCCAGATCCGGCCCAGATGGACGTATTCCCCGGCGACGCGGCCGAGATTGTCCCACGCCTCCCGCAGGGTCGCCTCGATCCAGGCGGCGTCGCGGTCGGGGAAGGCGGCGCGGAGATTGGCCTGGCCGATGCGATGCGCCCGCAGATGCGGCCCGATGCGCCGCGCGATCGCGCCGCACAGGTCCGCCGCGCGGTCCGGATCGGTACGGCGGAGCGCGGCCAGCAGCCACTTCACGAGCCGGCCCAGCAGCCGGTCGCCGTAGCGGGCGAACTGGCGCTGGATGCGCAGGAGGGCGAGCCGGTTCACGGGGCGCGGCCGCTCCGGGTCCGGGACGCGCGCGGGGCGGGGAGAGCCGCGGGCATCACAGGTCGATCAGCAGCTTGCCGAACACGGCGCGGCTCTCCAGCCGGTCGAGCCCGGCGCGGAAGTCCTCGAGCCCGTAGACGGTGTCGATCACCGGCCGCACGCCGGAGCCGATCCGGTCGAGCGCACGCGCCAGCGCCGAGAGCGGCGCGCCGAACGAGCCGATGATTCGGTATTGCTGCTGGAAGAGCTGCATCAGGTTCAGTCCGCCGGTCGGGCCCGAGGTCGCGCCGCAGGTCACCAGCCGGCCGCCGCGCTTCATCGAGAGCAGCGAGCCGTTCCAGGTATCGGCGCCGGTGTGCTCGAACACCACGTCGACGCCCTTCTTCCCGGTGAGCTTGCGGACCACGCCCTCGAACCGTTCGGCGCGGTAGTTGATCACGTGGTCGGCGCCCAGCGCGCGGGCCTGTTCGGCCTTCTCCTCCGAACCGACGGTGGTGATGACGGTGCAGCCGATCGACTTGGCGATGCGGATCGCGATCGAGCCGATGCCCGACCCGCCGGCATGCACCAGGATCCACTCCCCGGGTTCGAGCTTCGCGTTGTCGAACAGCATGTGCTCGACCGTGCCATACGCGACCGCGACGCAGGCGGCGTCGTGCCAGTCGACCGCGTCCGGGATCTTCACCAGCAGCCGCGCGGGGTGGTTGGTCAGCTCCTGGGCGAACCCGTCGACATGGAAGCCGCGCACCCCGGCCACGTTCTCGCACAGATTGTCGCGGCCCTGGGTGCAGGGCTTGCAGACGCCGCAGGTCAGCGCGCCGTATGGGACGACGCGGTCGCCAGGGGCCACGTCCGTGACGCCTTCGCCCACGACCGCCACCTCGCCGGCAGCCTCGGCGGCCACGCTCAGCGGATAGCGGCGCTTGGCGAAGGCCATGCCGCGGAAGCCCCAGACGTCGATGTGGTTCAGGCCGACGGCGCGGATGCGGAGCTGCGCTTCTCCCGGTCCGGGCGGCGGCGGCGGCTCGATCTGGCGCAGCGCCACCTCGCGATCGGCGAGCAGTTGCAGGGCGCGTATCATGGGTCTGGTCCCGGTCCTGTGGGCGGTCGAACCCCTGGCAGTAGGCGGACGCGGGCGGGCGGGCAATCCCCTGGCGGCGATTGGGGCGGTCGGCGGCCGTCACGTGACGATTGGAAGGGGCATGCCGCGCCGCTTCGGTCCTTTCCCCCGATGGCGCACCGGCGCATCAGGCGGGAAACGCGTGCGGCAGGACCGGCCGGTCCGGCGCCGCCGAGATCAGGAGGAGCATCCGATGCCCGTCACCCAGGCCGAAAAGGTGGCGCAGTTCCGCGCCCTGCACGCCGCCCCCGGCGCCTTCGTGATCGCCAACGCCTGGGATGCCGGGTCCACCCGCATGCTGGCGGCCCTCGGCTTTCCCGCCATTGCCACCTCCTCCGGCGCCTGTGCCGGCGTGCTCGGCCGGCGCGACGGGGCGGTGACGCGGGAGGAGGCGCTGGACCATGCGGCCGCCATCGTCGCCGCGACCGACCTGCCGGTCTCGGCCGACCTCGAGAAATGCTTCGCCGACGACCCGGCCGGGGTCGCCGAGACGATCCGCCGCGCGGCCGCGACTGGCCTGGCCGGCGGGTCGGTCGAGGACGCGACCGGTGACGCGTCCCGCCCGCTGTTCACGCTGGAGGAGGCCGTCGCTCGCGTCGCGGCCGCGGCGGAGGCGGCGCGCGCGGCGCCGTCGGGTTTCGTGCTGACGGCGCGGACCGAGAGCTTCCTGCGCGGCAACCCCGACCTCGACGACGTGATCCGCCGCCTGCGCGCCTTCGCCGCCGCCGGGGCCGAGGTGCTGATGGCGCCCGGCCTGCCGGACCTCGACGCGGTGCGTGCGGTCTGCGCCGCGGTGGACCGGCCGGTGAACTTCATGGGCGGAATCCGCGGCAAGTCGTTCAGCGTGGCGGAGCTGCAGGCAGCGGGGGTGAAGCGGGTGAGCCTCGCGACCTCGCTCTACCGCGCGGCGATGACGGGCCTGCTGTCGGCGGCGCGCGAGGTGCGGGAGCAGGGGACGTTCGGCTATCTCGACGGGACGCTGGCAACGCCGGAGCTGAACGCGTTCATGGCGGGGTAGGGGCATCCGCGTGTGGAAGCGTGCGGGTCTGTGGTTCCGGATGAAACCACAGATGCACGCTGATGCACGCAGATGGGTCTGTGCCGTTGGTCTGGCCCCTGGCCCGATCCGCGCACACGGAACTGGACAGGGGGTGACGTGTCCGCTTCACCGGTCCTGCCGGCCGGTGATTCCAAGCGCGCGCAGCGCGCCTCGATCCCATACCGTCCGGGGGACGCTGCGCACCCTCCGCAGGCACCGGCCCATCAGCGTGCATCAGCGGTTCCAGCCCAAGCCCCTCGCGCGGCACCGCCTTCGCGGGAAGCGGTCGCGCACACAAGACGGATGCTCACCCCGCCGACACGGGCGTTTCCGGAAAGGCGAGTTCCCCCCGCGAGCGCCACTCCGGCTTGACGTAGTTGACGATCAGCGACCGCCGGATCCCGCGGATCGGCCGCTTCTCGAACCCGTGCCAGGTGTCGGAGCCGGGGATGAAGATCAGGCCGTCGTTGAACGTGCCCGGCGCGCGGGCCAGCACGTGGCCCTGCGCGTCCATGATGTCGGTGCCCCAATCGGCGGCGTCCGGGTGCTCCGACAGGTAAACCAGCATCGTGAACAGCTTGGCACCGATATCCGTGTGCGGCTCGAGCCAGAACCCGTCGGTGTCGAGGCAGCACTCGATCCGCAGGTACCCACCCGCGAGCCGCGCGCCCGTGCGGTCCTGCAGCAGCGCGACGGTCGCTTCGTCCTGGAACGCCTCGGCCAGCGCGTCGCAGGCGGGGAACTCCCGCCGGGTCTCGGCGGAAACGAAGATGCGGTGCGCGTTGTGCGTCTCCCGCTTGCCCTGCGACTCGCCCAGCGGCTTCCCCGTCAGCGGCAAGGCGACCACCGCTCGGCAGAGATCGGCCGGCAGCACGTCTCGCGGCAGCCAGTAGGGGTAGGGCGTGTCCACCCGCTGCGCCGCGCGGATCGCGTGGCGGATATGGCTGCCGGCGGGATCGACGGGGAGCCGGTCGGCGGCCTGCATCTCCGGGGCGTGCATGTCCATCGTGCGGCTCCTTCAGCCGAACAGGTGCTTGAGGCTGGCGGAGACCGCGTGGCGGCGCAGTTCCCGCCGCGCGGTGGCCGCGTCGACCATCCAGTTGAACATGATCGCCTTGCGCGTTCCCTCGAACGGCTTGTGCCCGTGCCAGGAATGGGGCGTGCGGCGGAAGGCGAGCAGGGTGCCCGCGAGCGGGGGGACCTCGTCGATCATGTCCTCGATGTCGTCCGGCCCGCGCAGCAGCCGGAGCCGCCCGCCGGCGCCCGTCCAGCCGTCGTTCAGGTAGAGCAGGGCGGTGACGACCTTGGTTTCGCTGTCGGTGTGGATCCGTCCGTCCGTCGCGCGGGTCCGGGCGCGGAGCGTGATCATCAGCGAGTCGCTCTCGAGCGCCAGGCCGAACTTCTCGCCGAACGCCTCGGTGGTCGCGGGATCGCGCAGCGCGCGCAGCACGCGACCGAACGCGTCGTCCGGCGCCTCGGCGGGGGCGGGCAGCACGCCAGGCAGGTCCGGGGCGGGAAACGCCGCACCGGCCGCCGCTGCCAGGGCGGGCGGCACGAAGCCGGGCACCACCAGATAGGGGAACGGATCGGTCACCAACGGCGTGCGCGCGAAGGCGGCCCAGTCCAGCACCGCACCGGACGCCGCGCCCGGTGGTCCGTCCAGGGCCGGATCGAGCCGTGCGTCCGTCCGGTCACGTTCCGCGAGATCGCTCATGCCGTGCTCCGCTTCAGATCGGGGCTGGGCGCCCCGCCAGATGGGGCTGGATGCCCCGCCAGATGGGGCTGGATGCCCCGTCAGATCGCCGCCGAATGACGCGCCGCGCCATCCTGCAGGTAGGTGTCGAAGGCGGCCGCGGCGGCGCGCACGAAGGGCCGGCCGGCTGGCGTCATGCGCAGCCGGTAGCCCTCCCAGACCAGCAGCCCGTCGCGAGCCATCTCCTGCAGCCGTGGCGCCGCATCCATCAGCGTCGCCGGATCGGCGCCATGCCGCGCGGCCACGTCGCGCAGGTCGACCTCGAGCCGGCACATCACCTGCTCGATCACGTCGCGCCGCAGCCGGTCTTCGGGCGAGAGGGCGATGCCGCGCGCGATCGGCAATTCGCCCGCCCGGACCGCGTCGCGCCATTTGGGCACCGCCGGCTGGTTCTGCACGTAGCCCTGCGGCAATGCGCCGATCGAAGACGCACCGAGGCCCAGCAGGGTGGGCGCGTCGTCCGTCGTGTAGCCCTGGAAGTTGCGCCGCAGCGTGCCCGCCGCCTCGGCCCGCGCCAGCGCGTCCTCGGGCCGGGCGAAATGGTCGAGGCCGATCGCGGCGTAGCCATGCGCGACCAGCGTGTCCTCGACCGCCTGGCGCTGGGCGAAGCGCGAAGCGGCATCCGGCAGTGCGGATTCGGGGATCAGCGCCTGGTGCTTCTTCATCCAGGGCACGTGGGCATAGCCGAACACCGCCGCACGGTCCGGGTCCAGCGTCAGCGCCTGGGTGACCGTCGCGATCACGCCGTCCACCGTCTGGTGCGGCAGGCCGTAGATCAGGTCGAGGTTGATCGAGCCGATGCCGACCGCGCGCAGCCGAGCGGCCGCGGTGGCGGTGAGGTCGAGCCCCTGGTGGCGGTTGATCGCCGCCTGCACCGCGGGGTCGAAATCCTGCACCCCCAGGCTCGCCCGCGTGGTGCCGATCGCGGCCAGCGCCTCCACCCCGGCCTCGGTCAGAGTCCGGGGGTCGATCTCGACGGCGATCTCGGCCCCGGGCAGCACGTCGAAACGCGTGCGCAGCCGGCGCATCACGCCCTCGATCGCGGCGGGGGGCAGGATGGTGGGCGTGCCGCCACCCCAATGGATGTGCCGCACGGGCAGCGCGCGCCCGATCGCGTCGGCCAGCAGGTCGATCTCGCGCTCCAGCGTTTCGGCATAGGCGAGCAGCGGCTCCTGCTGGCGCACCACCGTGGTGTGGCAGGCGCAGAACAGGCACAGCGACGCGCAGAACGGCACGTGCAGGTAGAGCGACAACGCCCCGTCGGCCGGCAAGGCGCGGAGCCAGTCCCGATAGCTCGCCCCGTCGACGGCGGGCGAGAAGTGCGGCGCGGTCGGGTAGCTGGTGTAGCGCGGGATGCGGCGGTCGTATCTGGCGATCAGGGCGTCGAGGGTCATGCGGACCATGCTTCACGCCGCGCCCGCGTCGGCGCCTTGATCTGGATCAAGCCTGCCCTGGTCTCGCCGCGTTGACCTGCATCATGGTGGGCGGGACCGTGGCGGCCTAATCGCGGCGGAGAGGAGCGCCGGCGGCCGGCCGCGCCGGAAACCTCTGGAAGGCGGAGCGGAACGGAGCATGCAGCGACCCTCGACGTCCGCCGATCCTTCGCCCGCGTCTGCCTCCGCCGCTCCTGCGCCCGGTGCGCCGGAACGCGGGCCCTCGGCCCCGGCTCCCGCCGCGCCAGCATCCATGGCGACGACGCTCCCGCATGACGCACGGCCCGCGCAGGACGGGGCGCTCGTGCCCCTGCCGCCGGCCGCCCATGCGGACACGCTCCTGCCGCCGCCGCGGCGACGGCGCCGGACCCTGCTGGTCCTACTCGTGCTCCTGCTCGCCGGGGTCGGCGGCGGTAGCTGGCTGTTCCTGGGCCGCACCCCGCTCGTCACGCTGATCCGGCCGACGCGCGGGCCGGCGATCGAGGCGGTCTATGCCACCGGCATCGTCGAGGCGATCGACACCGCGCGTGCCGGCACCACGGTCGCGGGCCGGGTGATCGCGGTGCTGGTGCAGGAGGGCGACACCGTGCGCGCCGGCCAGGTGCTCGCCCTGCTCGACCCGCGCCAGGCGCAGCAGCGGCTCGAGGACGCGCGGGCCCGACTTGCGCTCGCGGAGCAGGAACTCGCCCGCGACCGCGCGCTGATCGGCACGGGCGTCCGCTCGCTGCAGGCCATGCAGCGCTCCGAGGCGGAGCGCGACCGCGCCGAGGCCGCGGTCACCCTCGCCGCGCGCGAGCTCGACGAGCACCGGATCGTCGCGCCGCTGGACGGCGTGGTGATGCGGCGCGACGTGGAGCCGGGCAACACGGCGGCCGCGAATACCGGCCTGTTCACCATCGACTCCACCCGCCGGCTGCGCGTGGCCGCCGATGTGGACGAACGCGACATCGCCCAGGTGCGGATGGGCGCGCGCATGGCGATTCACGCCGACGCCTATCCGGAGGAGGCGTTCGTGGCGGAGGTCACCAACATCCGCCGGCAAGGCGATACCGCGACCCGCACCTTCCGCGTGGAAGCCGACCTGCCGGCGGACACCAAGCTGTTCATCGGCATGACCGTGGACACCAACATCGTCGTCGCCGAACGGCCGGACGCCCTGCTGCTGCCGCCCGACGCGGTGCGGCACGATGCGCCCCAGGGAGGTCGCCCGGGCCCCGCCACCGTGTTCCGCGTCACCGACGGCGTCGCCCGTCGCGTGCCGGTCACGCCAGGCGCGACCGGACCGAGCGCGATCGAGATCCGCGAGGGGATCGGGCCGGAGGATGCGATCGTGCGCGCACCCCCTGCTGACCTCGCGGACGGCATGCGGGTGCGGGTGCGGCCATGATGCCGCTGCCGCTCGCGATCGCGCTCGCCCATCTGAGCGCCCGCAAGCGCCAGACCCTCGTTTCTGTGCTGGGCGTCGCCCTGGGGGTGGGCGTCTTCATCGCCGTCGGCGGACTGATGCAGGGGTTCCAGGGCTATTTCCGCAGCCAGATCATCGAGACCAATCCGCATATCCTGATGACGGACGAGATCCGCCGGCCGGCGCCGCAGCCGCTGCAGCTGCTGCACCCCGCGGCGGCCGTCGCCATCTCCCGGATCCTGCCGCGTGATCCGGTGCGGGGGATCAGCGGGGCCGGCGCGATCCTGGCGGCGCTCGACGCCATGCCGGGTGTGGCCGCGGCACCCACGCTGCGCGGCCAGGCGATCCTGCGCCGAGCCGGGCGCGATTACGCGGTGACCGTCCTCGGCATCGACGTGGCCCGCGAGCTGCGGGTCACCAACCTGACCAAGGACATGGTCCAGGGCTCCCTCCAGGCGCTCGCCACCCAGCCCAATGGCCTCGTGCTCGGCCAGGCCCTCGCGGGCAAGATGGGCGCGAGCCTGGGCGACACGGTGGTCGCCGCGACCTCCGCCGGCGGGGAGCATGGTCTGAGGATCGTGGGCCTGTTCAACACCGGGCTCGAACAGCAGGACCAGAGCATCGTCTACGTCCCGCTCGCGCAGCAGCAGTCCATGCAGGGGCGACCGCGGGTGGTGAACGAGATCCACCTCAAGCTCGCCGACATCACGCGCTCCATCCCCACCGCGGCCGCGATCGAGGGCCGGTTCGGCTTCAAGACCGCCCCGTGGGAAGAGACCTATGCCCGCGTGCTGTCCGTGTTCCGGCTGCAGAACCTGGTGACCTACGGCGCCACCGGCTCGATCCTGCTGGTGGCCGGATTCGGCATCTTCAACATCATCTCCACGGTCGTGCTGGAGAAGGCACGGGACATCGCGATCATGCGCTCGATCGGCCTCGCGGCACGCGACATCGTCGCGGTGTTCCTGGTGGAGGGTCTGGTGGTCGGCGTGCTGGGCGTGCTGGCCGGCAGTGGCGTGGGGTTCGGGCTCGCGACCCTGATGCGGCAGATGCCCTCGCCGGGCGCGACCGACCCGTCGCAGCGGCTGCTGGTCGTGCAGTCCGTGCCGCTCTACGGCCTCGCCGCCGGACTCGCGCTGGCGACCGCGCTGGCCGCCGCGTGGCTGCCATCCCGCCGTGCGGCACAGACGGACCCGCTGGACGTGATCCGGGGCGCCACGTGACGCGACGCGCCACGCGAGCGGCCACGCGGCACGGCGCGGGGCGCGCGATGCCCGGAGATGGCGCATGACGCCGGCGCTGCAGGCCGTGAACCTCACGCGCGTGCTGCCGGGACCGGTGCCGACCACGCTGGTGGCGGGTGTCGACCTCGCCTTCGCCGCGGGCAGCTTCACCGCGATCAGCGGTCCCTCCGGCTCCGGCAAGTCCTCGCTGCTCTACCTGCTGGGCATGCTCGACCATCCGACCCAGGGCGAGGTGAGGCTGTTCGGCGAACCCACCGCCGCGCTGGATGACGAGCAGCGCGCGCGGCTACGTCTCGAGCGGTTCGGCTTCGTCTTCCAGTTCCACTTCCTGCTGCCCGAGTTCACCGTGCTCGACAACGTCCTGTTGCCGATGCGCAAGCTCGGTCGCCTGGGCACGTCGGCGATGCGGGCGCATGCGATGGCGCTGCTGGATGCGCTCGACATGGCGAGCTGTGCGGGCAAGCTGCCGGCCGCGCTGTCCGGCGGGCAACGCCAGCGCGCCGCGATCGCCCGCGCGCTGGCCAACGACCCGGCCTTCATCATGGCGGACGAACCGACCGGCGCGCTCGACACGCGCAACGCGGCGGCCGTGTTCGCGATCCTGGGCGGGCTGGCGCGGCAGGGGCGGACGGTGATCGCGGTGACGCACGACCAGGGGCTGGCTGCGACGGCGGACCGGCGCGTGCGGCTGGTGGACGGGCGGGTCGTGGCGGACGACGCACCAGTGGCGGTGCCGGCGGGGGGCGGGGGCGGGACGGACTGATGGCCACCCGGGCACGGCGACGATCCACGGGCCAGGCGTTCACCCGTCCCCGATCGATTCCAGCGATCTCTGCCTGACCAGATCCCGGACGGTGTACATGATCTCCGCGCCCGTCACTGGTTTGCGCAGCACCGAATCCGGCTTCGATCCCGCGGTGGCCGGCGTGGCGTGATCCGCCTCGTCGTCCAGGCCCGTGAGGAGAACGGCACATATCCTGGGGAAACGGGTCTGCACGTCCGCGAGCAGTTGTCGGCCGTTCGTTCCCGGCATCCGGTAATCGCTGATGACCGCGGCGATCCGGTCATCGCTCTCCAGGATCAACAGGGCCTCGGCGGCGGTCGAGGCCTGGATCATGATCGTGCCGAGTTCCGAAAGTTCCTCGGCCAGCAGCTCCCGCAGAAGGGTGTTGTTCTCGACCAGCAGGATCCTGAGAGCGACCGGTTCCTGGTGCATGTCGGAGATCCGCTGGGCCAGATCGAGATCCTGGGCGATCCTGGCCTGGTCTTCCGAGGCTGGGATCGTCAGCCGCACCGTGGTGCCGCGGCCGGCACGGCTCGCGATCTCCAGCCGGCCACCCAGCTGCTCGACGAAGCCCTGCGCGATCGAGAGGCCGAGCCCCGTGCCCTTGCCTTCGGGCTTGGTCGTGAAGAACGGTTCGGTCGCATGATCGAGGGTGATGGGGTCCATCCCCTCGCCGTCGTCCTCGATCACGAGGCACACGGCGAGCGTCCGCTCCGCGATGCCTCGCGTCGCCGCCGAACGGGTGCCGTCCTCGAGGAACCGGGTCTCGGCGCGGAATGCGAGCGTCCCGCCGTTCGGCATGGCATCGCGGCTGTTGTGCGCGAGGTTGATCAGGACGCTCTCGAGACGGGCCGGGTCGAGGTACACGTGCGGCAGGCCGTCGGCGACCTCGCATGTGATGGTGATCGCGTGGGGCATCGTGTGCTCCAGGATCTTCGCGGTATCGCTCAGGACGGTCCCGATATCGGTGACCTGCGACTGCGAATCCCCGCGGCGCGCGAACGTGAGCAGCTGATCGACGACCCGCGCGCCGCGTTCGGTGGCACGGCTGATGGACGCGATCCGCTTCCGGTGCTGTTCGGGGACATGCGGCTGAAGCAAGGTGGTGGAACTGCTGATGATCTGCAGCAGGTTGTTGAAGTCGTGGGCGACCCCGCCCGCGAGCTTGCCGAGAGCCTCCATCCGCTCCGCTCGCGCGAGTCTCGTCTGCGCCATCTCCCGGTGCGCGATCTCCCGCCCGATGCGGGCCTCCAGCTCGTCGTTCTGTTTCTGCAGCGTGACGCCGGTGGCGTGGAGCAGATTGGTGACCTCGACATGACGGGTGAGCTGACCCTGCAGCCACAGATTGGCGATCGCGAACAAGGCCGCAAACAAGGCGAGGACGATGATGACGCCATCCACCACCGGGTCCGGCATGTCGTCCGCGATCTGATCGAAGATGTAGAAGGACAGGGCGCCGAAGGAGACCAGATAGACTTTGTTGAGGAGCGATCGCCGGCTGGCGATCTGCTTCTGCACATGCTGGAAGGGACACCGGCTCTGCGCCACGGTCCGTTGCGGCGGGCGGCGTCCGTGGCCCGGATCGTCCTCACCGTTCATGGCCGGCTCCACACCGGGCCGGGCTCCGGCAATGCGTCTCCGCCCGCGCGGGATCCCGCGGGTCCGGGAGGGTGGTGCCGGGGACGAGAACCTCCTGCATGCAGCTCAGCAAGGTGGCGAGCTCGAACGGCTTGCGAAGGAAACGCTCGCGCCAGGCCAGGGGCGTTCCGCGGGGCAGGGGACGGCCGCTCATGATCACGATGCCCAGGGGCGACCATTTCTGGCGCGCGCGTTCCGCGAGGTGGATTCCGTTCAATCCGGGCCCGAGGTTCACATCCGTCAGCAATACATGCGGTGTGAAATCGTCGACCGAAAGCGCCAATTCAGCCGATTGAGTACCAAGGACCTGCCATCCGGCTTCTTCTAAATTTTCAGTCAAAAGTTCGCGCAATAGATCATCGTCTTCGACTATCATCGCAAGCACGCCGGCTTCTCCTGCACGATTAATCAATATTTAGAATTTACGTTCGCCAAACGTACGGTATCGCTCACAGGTTCCAGAGGCGAGGGGCGTTCGAGCGCGGCCGCGTGCAAGTTTTTATATTCGAGTTGGAACATGAATCGTGCGGATGGCGTGTATCCGGGCGAGGTGGATCGCTTGCTCTTAGAACCTGTCCAATGATTTGCGCATCGGGTCCAAATCGCTGCGGTGATTACTTTACCGGAAGAAAAATGTGATCACAACGCCGTGACACTTGGGTCGGTCTGTGACGTTCACCTGCTGCCGGGTCACCGGCGTCGAATGCAGGAGGGCATGTTGGCGCGACCACGATCCAGTTCCCCGAAGCCTCGCGACGATGGCTCCCCGTCCGGCTGCCGGGAGTTGTGGGCAGCCGTCGTCATGCAGGCCTTGGACGACATCCGATGCGAGCCGCGCAGTTCGCTCGATCACCTCCAGGCCGTCAGCTTCTTCCTCGCCGGCGGCGAATGGGCCAAGGCGCGCGCCGCGATCGCCGACCAGCTTGGTCTCCACCCGGACGATCTCGAGCGGGCCGGCCGGATGTGCGTCGCGGCGCGGGACACGGCCGAACCGCCTGAGCTGCCGCCCGCACCCGAACCCGAAACGACGCCCTCGAGGCACGACGACGCGCCGCACCAGGCGTTCATCTTCAGTCCGCCGCCGCAGGAGGACCTCCGCGATGCGTCGGAAGCGCACCCGGCACCATCCAGGTCCAAGCGGTGGCGCGGACCGCAGAGACTGCCGCCGAACGCCAATCCGTTCTTCCCGCGGGGCATCGCGGACTCGGGGTGGAAGGTCCGCTAGATCCGGTCCGGTGCGTCGATGCCGATGCGTCCTGGATCCCTGTTCGGATGCCGTCTCGGCGGCCTCACTCCGACGGCGGGACGAACACGCTCAGCGCGCCGCGGCGGACGCGGATCGTCACCGGCGTCTCCGTGGTGATCTCCCCGTCGGTGTTCACCGACCGCTTGCGGCGGGTCCGCACGGTGACCTCCTCGCCAACGACGGTGCGGATCTCGGCCCAGCCGTGCACCGCGCCCTTGCGCAAGGCGGGCAGCAAGCGGATCACCTTCCACCAGTGCTCCACCTCCAGGCTGAACGCGTGCAGCCTGCCGTCGTCGATCCGCGCATGCTCGTCGACCACCATCCCGCCGCCATAGTGCCGGCCGTTGCCGATCGCCACGTGCACGGTGCGAGAGACGTGGGTCTGCCCGCCATGCTCGATCCAGGCGGTGAACGGGCGTACGCGGCCCAGCACGCGCATCCCGGCGACCGCGTAGCCCAGCACTCCCCAGCGCCGCTTGGCGTCGCGCGTCAGGGCGCGGGTCAGGTCGACGCCCAGCCCGATATTCGCGACGTTGAGGAACGGGTGGCCGTTCGCCTCGCCGACGTCGATCGGCACGACATCCCCGGCCGCGATGACCCGCGCCGCTTCCTCCGGGTCGAGCGGCAGCCCGATGGTGCGGGCGAAGTCGTTGCCCGTGCCCAGTGGGATGACCCCCAGCGGCAGGCCGGTGTCGAGCAGGGCGGGGACGGCGGCGTTGAGCGAACCGTCCCCGCCGCCGATCACGACGAGATCCACGTCCTTTGCGGCGGCGCGGATCTGCGCGGCGCTGTCGGGGGCGTCCGGCGGATCACGGATCTCGAGACCGCCGGCCTCGAGCGCGGCGCGCACGGGGCCCGCGCTCTCCGCCCCGCGGCGGCTGCGCGGATTGATCAGCAGGAGGGCCCGGCGGCTCATGCCGCGCCATCCCGGCCGCGGGACCGGTGAACGAGAGGGGGCGACGGCCTCATCGGACCACCCTCATCGGACGGCCGGCCGGCTGCGGCGCGCCGCGACGAGGTTGAGGCTTTCCACCAGCGCGGAGAAGCCCATCGCGGCGTAAACGTAGCCCTTCGGCACGTGGAACCCGAACCCGTCGGCCATCAGCGTCATCCCGATCAGCAGCAGGAAGCTCAGCGCCAGCATCTTCACCGTCGGATGCCGCCCGATGAAGTTGGAGAGCGGACCGGCGGCCACCAGCATCACGATCACCGCAATGATCACGGCCGCCATCATGATCGCGAGATCACTGGCCATTCCGACCGCGGTGATGACGCTGTCGAGCGAGAAGATGATGTCGAGCGCGATGATCTGCACGACGGTGCCGAGCAGGCTGGCATGCGCGCCTGCCTTCGGCCCGCCCGCGTCGGTGTCCTCCAGCCGGTGATGGATTTCGCTCGTGCCCTTCCAGACCAGGAAGAGGCCGCCGCCGATCAGGATCAGGTCGCGCCAGGAGAAGCTGAAGCCGAACGCGCCGAACACCGGGTAGGTGAGGTGCATGATCCAGGTGATGCCGGCGAGCAGGGCGAGGCGCGTGAACAGCGCGAGGCCGAGGCCGATGCGGCGCGCCATGTTCTGCTGATGCGCGGGCAGCCGGCCTGCCAGGATCGCGATGAAGACCAGGTTGTCGATGCCGAGGACGATTTCCATCGTCGTGAGGGTGAGCAGGCTGATCCAGGCCTGCGGGTCGGAAAGCAGGTCGAGCATCGTGGTCCTTCAGGCGATCCAGGTTGACAGGTGTACCAGGGCGGCCCAGCCGGCCGCCAGCAGCAAGAGGTCGACCACCAGCGCGAGCGCCGCGGCGGCCAATCCCGCGAGCACGGCGAGTCCGTCGCCGGCGAGCAGGCCGAGCCCCATGAGGATCACGGCGATCGCGGGTGCGGTGTTGCCGAACGGCACCGGCAGCACGATCAGCACGCCGCACACGAAGGCGGCGAGGCCGATCGCGCGCCGCCCCGCGGGGCCGGTGGCCCAGGTGGCGCGCGGGCGGATCCGCCGTTCGATCCAGTGGAGCCGCGGCGCGAGGCGCTCGATCGCGGCCGAGAGGGGCTGTCCGGGGATGCGGCGGCGGCGCATGCCGGCCGGCAGCCAGGCGCGGTCGCGTCCCAGCATCAGGCCGAGCGCGATCAGGCAGAGCGGAAGGCCCAACACCACCGCGACGCCGGGCACGAAGGCGGCGAGGCCGCAGATCAGCAGCAGCATCGCCGTCGCGACGTGGCCCAGCCGGTCCGCGAGGCGACCGAGCGTGATGGAGGGGCCGAGGAGTTCGCCGCGGATTTCGAGCAGGCGGGCGGAGGCGGCAGGCGGTGTCATCGCGCCGGGTCCGCGGCCGATGCGCCGAGCCGGTCGCGGATCGACTCGATCAGTGCGATCTCCTGCGGCCAGGTCACGCCGTCGGCGAGCGCCACATGGGTGGCGGCCTGGGTGACGAGGTGCGCGCAGGGGCGTCCGGCGACGGCGTCGAGCAGGGGGATGGCATCCGGGGCGGCCTGCACGGCCTGGTCGAACAGCGCCATGGGCGCGGTACGGCCCCAGCGGGCCAGCACGCCGTGATGGCGCAGCAGCCGCAGCAGGCTGCGCCGTTCGCGGGCGGCGACGTGCCCGTCGGCGCGGGCGACCAGGGCGGCGGCGATGATCGCGGCCTGTACGGTCGCGGCGCTGGGATGCAGGGTGACGTGCGGGACGGTGGCGGTGGTGCCGGTCGGGGTGCGGCGGCGGGCGGCGCGAGTCGACATCCTCGTTGCTCCTGCGGTTTGCCGCGGGGCAGCGGTGTCGAACGGGGGGCCACGTGTCCTGTTGCTCAGCCACTCGTCGATCGCCGCTGCGTGCGCGGTGATCCGACATCGCGGAGGCGCCGGCTGTGCCGGCGGACCGCCAGAGGGGCCCGGATCAGGTCGTTGAACGGAATGGATTTGGGAGAGCGGAGCGGCGGATTCAAGGGCGCGGGCACGATCCCGCGGAGAACGAGCCACTGCCGCCGGTCCACCGCCGCGCGCCACCCCGATCGCGCGCGGATCCGGCGCCCATCAGCGGCTGCGGGTCACGAGCCTTGGGATCAGGGGCCGCGGGATCAGGGGCTGCGGATCAGCCCCGAGTCGCGCATCCGGCGCTGCGATTCGCGCATGCTTTCGCCGACCGCCAGCGCCGCTGCGAGGGCGCGCCGGCCGGCCGCGGCATCGACCGCGACCGGTGCGCCGTCCAGGATGGCGGCCGCGAAGGCCCCGTGTTCGGCAGCGAGGGAATCGTGGTCTTCCCATGCCACTTCGTCGACGCCGAATCCGGCGATGCCCGGCACGGGCTGGCCCTGGCCGCGCGCGACCACGGTCAGCTTGCGGGCGGCGAAATCGACGGTGAGGTAGGCGTCCTGCGCGAAGATGCGCATCCGCCGCTCGATCCGCGGCGACACGCGGCTCGCCGTGATCGTCGCGACGGCGCCGTTGGCGAAGCGGATGCGCGCGTTGGCGATATCCTCGTGCAGGCTCGCGACGGCGGCGCCGACCGCATCCACGCTCTCGATCGGGCTCGCGACCAGCGCGAGCACGAGGTCGAGGTCGTGGATCATCAGGTCGAGGATGACGGACACGTCCGTCCCGCGCGGCTTGAACGGCGCGATGCGCGCGGCCTCGATGTAGAGCGGCGCGCCCGCGCGGCCCTCGAGCGCGCGATAGGCGGCGGAGAAGCGCTCGAGATGGCCGACCTGCAGCACGAGGCCGCGCTCCACGGCGAGTGCCGCGAGCTCATCGGCCTCGGCGAGCGTCGCTGCGATCGGCTTCTCGACCAGGACGTGCTTGCCGGCGCGGAGTGCAGCCGCGGCGAGGGCGTGGTGCGCCTCGGCCGGGGCGGCGACGACCAGGGCGTCGATGCCCTCGAGCAGGGCGGGGAAGTCGAGCGCGGGAGCGCCGGCCTCCCACCCGACGGTCTTCGCCCGTTCGGTGTCGGGGTCGTACACGCCGACCAGCCGCGCGCGGCCGGAGGCCGCCACCTTCAACGCATGGTAGCGGCCGAAATGGCCGGCCCCGGCCACGCCGATACGCAGTCGCTCCGCAGTCATCCGCAATCCTTCCCTGGCATCGCCTGGCCGGAGGCCCCTGGTCGTCGTGCCTGAGGCGGCGGACCTTGGCACCCCGCCACGCGGAAGACCACCGCTTGACAGTTCCGCTGCCCCGCCTCTATCAAGCCGGCCCTTACGGGATGGGTGCGTAGCTCAGCGGGAGAGCATCGCCTTCACACGGCGGGGGTCACAGGTTCAATCCCTGTCGCACCCACCATCCCCTCCAGCCAAGACACTTTCGCATGCGGCTCCGTCCCGGGGCCGCGTCACGCGCGGCGCTGCGCCGGGTGCCGAACCCTACGGTCCGTTCCATATGCGCACCGTACACGCGGCCCCCGATCACAACCCTGACAGCGCACACCTTAATTTTGCGGTGCGGCAAGCCGTTGCGGAGTCACCGGGCCTATATTGGCGCGGGACAACGGCGAGGGCGGGGGATGCCACTCTATCGCGTCATCAGGAGCAGCCGGCGCACCGCGCTGCCATCCTCCACCTGGATGTGCAAGCCGACGGACGAGGCAGCGGTCGCCGCGGTGCGCGAGCTCCTGAAGCGGGGTGACTATGCCGAGGTCTGGGGAGAGCACGATCTCGTCGCCTGCCTGGAGCCTCAGGTCCGGAGCGACGCGGCGTCGATCCCCGCTCAGGCGGCCGGGCGGACGCCGATGATGCGCTACGTGGCGGCCGGATTCGCGACCACTGCCGGAATCGCGCTGATCTTCGCGGCCATGCAGGCGCGGAGCGTCCCGCCGGCGGACGACGCGCCGCGGGTCGCAGCCTGGGCCATGCTGGACCCGGTGACCACCGGCGCGGCATCCCAGGCGGACGCCGCCCACGCCTCGTCCGATCCCGCGCGCGTGGTGACGACCGGACCCGCGCTTCCGGGTGTCGCCGGGGCCTCCGCCGACCCAGCCGCCACGCCGGACATGGCGTCGGGCGGGGTGCCGCCGAATGCGGCCGATCCCGATGCCGCCGCGGTCGCCGGGGCGGATCCGCAGGGCCTGCAGCCGACGCTCGCGTCCCTCGCGCCGGACTCGCCCGAGGCCCCGGTGGCGGAAGCGCCTGCCGCGCGCCCGCATGCCGTGCGGCACACGCGGCATCAGCCCGCCCCGCGGCATTGGCGTGCGGAGCAGGGGCAGGTGTTCGCCAGCGGCGAGCGCTCCTCGGTCGACGTCTACAGCATGTTCGCCCGCGGCTACGTGCAGGGCGGCAACTGAGCGCATAGCCCCGCGCCCGCGCCCGGATCCAAGGGCACCCGTCGCCGCGGGGCTGGCCGAGGCGGCTGGACCGGGGCGTACGCCCCGATCCGCGCGGAACGTTCCGACCTGCATTCCTTCGCATGCCGATCTGGACTACGCTCCCCCGATCGGAGCGGAGATCGCGCGGGGGAACGAATGAGCGGGTCGAGTCCCACCTGGACGTTGTACGACGGCGCCGACGAATCGTATTACCTGCCCTACAGCGAGAGTTCCTTCGGCTCGCCGACCGCGAGCGATCCACGGATCCGGGTTGCCCTGAACGGCACGGTTTTCTCCGCGCCGCTCGACACCGGCTCGCGCGGAGCGTCGATCCCGCAGGCCTCGGTGCCCGACATCACGCAGGGGCCGGACGATCCCTCCGGCTACGTGTTCTACTGGAGCAGCGGTCGGCAGATCCAAGGCTATTGGCACATGATGACGGTGGAGTTCCCGGACGCGCAGGGGACCAACACCGGCACCGTGGCGGCGAGCGCGACGATCCCCGTGCTGATCGTGCAGCAGATCGTGGAGCTGGCCGGAAACTGGCCGAACGGGACGCGCACCGAACCGCAGACGATTGTACCGCAAGCCGGTGACAGCTTCCTGAATTTCGGCATCGGCTTCGATCGCACGGGCGACGGCGACCTGCCCGAGAACGACAGTTACAACCAGAACTACAATCCGTTCCTGAACCTGTCGCAGATGACGACGGGCGACATGGTCGCGGGCTACGTCCTGACGCAAACCGGCATTCAACTCGGTCTCACCGCGGCGAACACGGCGCCGACCGCCGATGACGGGCAGAGCGCCTTCGCCTACCAGAAGCTGATCCCGACGCCGTTCGCGCAGGTGGTCGCCAGCCCGCCGGACTGGCAGGTCGCCACCGGCAGCGTGGTGCTGAACGGCACGACCTTCGCGACCGGGCAGGCGGTGCTCGACCTCGGCATCGGCAACGCGCTGCTGAGCCTGCCGTCACCGCCCATGCCGGCCACTCCCAGTTCGAGCACGCTTCTCGAGAGCGGCACGCTGGTGGTGAACCTGCTGAACTCGTTCTTCAAGGTGGGGTACGGGTTCAGCGTCGGCGGGACCTCGCCGATGGTGCCGCAGACCGTCACCTGGTCGGCGATCCAGCCGGGCAACCAGGATTTCAGCGAGAACGTGGACCAGACCACGTTCTTCAACACCGGCCGCAACGCGCTGAACGGGTTCAACTACCTCTACGACGCGACGAACGGCTATGTCGGCCTGCAGCTCAATGCCGATCCGGGGGTGACCGGCGCGTTCCTCGACCCGACGATCTCCTGGCAGGGCTCGGTCACGCTGCCCTCCGGCTTCGCCGCGAGCTACCCGATCGCGCTGGCGGACGCGACCACGATCATGGCCGCCGGCACGGTCGCGTTGACGGGCAGCCTGAGCGGCGCCGGGCGGCTGACGATCGGCAGCGGCGCGGTGGACCTGACCGCCGCGAACGCCAACGGCGGCGGGATCGTCATCGGTGCGGGCGCGACGCTGGAACTGGGCGCCGCCGCGGCGGGCGGCACCGGCCCGATCGCGTTCGGCGGCGCGGCCGCGATGCTGCGGCTCGATGCGGGCGTCGTGCCGGTCGAAACCCTGTCGGGGCTGCAGTCGAACGACTTCATCGACGTGGCCGGGATCAACGGCGGAACCGTGACGGTCGCGGGCACCTCGCTCATGGTCTCGAACGGGACGAGCAGCGTTTCGATCACGCTCGACCACACCTATGCGGGCACGTTCCGCAGCTTCGCCGACGGCGCGGGCGGGACGATGGTGGGGTACGTCGCGAGCAGCCAGCCCTACGTGGTGCCGCTCTACCACCTGCAGGGCTCCACCAACCTGATGATCTACGCCGCGCTGAACGGCGGGCCGCTGGAGCCGTACCTGCTCGATTCCGGCTCCCCCAACATGTTCGCGACCTATGGCGCGTGGTGGCCGGGGCACGACACGCCGGTTTCGCCGTCCAGCACCGAGTCCTTCACCTTCGCCAACGGCACGACCTACGACTACGTGCCGGTCTCGACCAGCGTGTCCCTCGGCGATGCTGCCGGCACCGTGCTGGCCGGCGCGGCGAACGTGAACGTCGCGCAGATCGTCTCCATCGTGGCGCACGGCACGAGCTACGGGTTCGACGACTGGGCGGCGGCAGTGGCGCAGGGCGGCGCGCCGATCGCGGCCGACAGCTCCTACGGCAATTTCAGCGCGGGGCTCTACGGCTCGAACGAGCTCGCGACGGTGCTGGCGCAGGTGCCGATCGGCGAGGGGCTGGAAAACGGGTTCATCATCCAGTCGGGCGGCGCCACCGCGACGGTGGGGACGCTGACGATCGGGCTCGATCCGACGGTGATCGCCGTCTGGAAGGCGGATGCGCGCACGATCGTCCTGCCGATGGCCGCGACCGGGACCTTGCTGCCGAACCCCGACGGCAACACGACATCGGTCATGGGCGCGGGCAAGGCGCAGGTCGGCAACACCGCCATCACGCTGGACAGCGGCACGACCGCGACGACCTTCGCGGTGCCGACCGTGATCGACACGGGCGGCGGGCCGAACAACATCATCTACAACCCCGGCGGCACGCCCGATCTCGGCGCGTTCCTGCAAGGCACCTCGAACGTGCTGCAGGACGGGATCGGCTATGAGCTGTTCGGCACCACGGTCGGCGGGACGGTCGTGCCGCTGATGAGCTACGTGACCAGTCCCGGCACCTTGCCGGGCGGCGGCAACAGCCTCGCGATCCAGAGTACGTCGATCCCCGGCACGCTGCGGGTCAATCCGGGCATCAATCTGTTCGACCAGTACGACGTGATGTTCGACCTGCAGGACGGCGAGGTGCTGCTGCAGCCGCTGGAATGCTTCGCAGCCGGCACGCGGATCGACACCGATCGCGGTCCCGTCGCCGTGGAGGCGCTGCGGGTCGGCGACGCGCTGCCCACCTGCCTGGATGGCCGCATGCGTCGAATCCGCTGGATCGGCCGCCGTCACGTCGCCTGCGCCGCGCATCCGGACCCTGCGCGCGTCCGCCCGGTGCGCATCGCCGCCGGTGCGTTCGGGGAGGGGCTGCCGCGGCGCGACCTGTATCTCTCGCCGGACCACGCGATCCATGTCGACGGCGTGCTGGTCCCGGTGAAGCACCTGGTCAATGGGACCAGCATCAGCCGGACCTTGGTGTCTGCGGTGACCTACTACCATGTGGAACTCGACCGCCACGACGTGATCCGCGCGGAGGGGCTGCCGGTGGAGACCTATCTGGAGGCGAGCGACCGGACGGCGTTCGATGGCGGGGTGGTGCAGCGCCTGCATCCCGATTTCGGCGACCGGGATACGGCGATGCGCCGGCGAGAGGCCGAGGGCTGCGCCCCGCTGGTGGTCGCCGGTCCGGTGGTCGTCGGGCTCCGGCGGCGGCTTGCGGCGCAGGCGGCCATGCTGCCACGCCGGTCCGCGCCGCACGACCGCCGGCGCAGAGGGCGGAGCGCCTGATCCAGGGCTCCGCCGACGATGGTCAGGGCACGCGGTAGACCCGGCTCGCGGTGCCGTCGAACAGCGCGTGCTTCTCCGCCTCCGACGCACCGGCGGCGAGCCGCTTGAACGCGTTCCACACGACGGCGTAGCTGCACCAACGCTTCTGCACCGGGAAGTTGCTCTCGAACATGCACCGCTCGGCGCCGAACAGGGTGACGCAGGTCTCGATCCAGGGGCGCCAGGCGGTGGCGACTTCTTCCGAACCGGGCGGCGCCTCGCGCTTCGGCCCATCGCCGGGCAGGCGGATGGGCAGCGCGCCCAGCTTGACCGTCACGTTCGGTTGCCGCGCCAGCTCCGCCATGCTGGCGCGCCATTCGGCGAACACCTCCGCCCGCCGCGCGGCATAGGGGCCGCCCAGGATCGGGCTGCCGACATGGTTCAGCACGATCCGCAGGTCGGGCATCGCCGCGGCGAGCTCCGTCACCTCCGGGATCTGCGGGTGATAGACCCAGGCATCGAAGGCCAGGCCCAGCCGCGCGAGGCAGGCGAGGCCGGCGCGTACCTGCCCGTCGCGCAGCAGATGCGGGGTGGGGACGACCTTGTGGATGCGGTCCGACGCGTCCCAGGCGGTGGAGAAGCGGACCGCGGCGAAGCGCCCGCCGCTCGCCGTGACATGTCGCTCGAGCAGCGGCTGCGCGCGATCGCCGAGACCCAGGTCGACGCGGCCGACCATCCGGGCGCAGAACCGTGTCGGCCCGAACGTGCCGCTCTCGGCCATGGCCGCGAAGCCGGTGACGAATTCCGTCTCGCCCAGGGACCGCTCCTCCTCCGGTCCGTCGGCGCGGTACATGGAGTGGCACTCCTCGAACACCGTCGCACGGATCGCATGTCCGCTGCGAAGGTCGGCGAGCAGCTCCGGCAGCAGGTAGGTGTTGCCGTCGCGCACCCAGAGGTGGTGGTGCGGATCGACGATCGGGCGATCGGGCTCGAGGATCGCTTCGTCATGCTGTGCGAGCCAGGCCTCGTTCACCTGGCCGGCGAACCGGTCGCTCTGTGCCATCGGCGTTCTCTCCCGTTTTCGTTCTCTCCCTTGTGTCGGAGCCAATGGATGACGGCGCAAGAGACCGCATGGCTGTTTGTCCCAGCCGCCGGATCGACGGCGCGATCACCTATCCTAGTCGAGGTTTTGCCTGCCCGTATGATGCCTAGCGGAAGCACGCGAAGTTCGCCTGTGCCTGCTCGAAGAGCAGCTCGTCATTAAGACAACATCACGGGGAAGAACCCCATAGTGCGTCAGGTCGAAATGCCGGGTCTGCAGTCTTCGGGCCGGCTCTCTCTTCACACTTCTTGCCTGGGAGATCCTTAAGTATCAGAGAAGTCTTCGAAAGCAGCGATGTAGTTGACGTGGTCGCCTACCTCGATCGTTACAGCGAACTTACCCGTCGTAGAGCGTCGTGGCTCAAGATGAGCCGCATATCCCGCGAAATTCCGCCGTAGAGAAGCGTCTACGATCTCATCTTCGGTCAGATGTCTCGCGACTAATCGCTGAAGCAACGCAGTCACCTCGCTTTCGCTCAGAGAGCCGGAAATACCGCGCTCAAACGTTGGGACTACGCCGTCATAGCCCCTGATCAGCCAGCGTCCTCTGGCCATTGAAATCCGCCTCACGCTTGCTCAACGGAAACTTAGATTACCCAGTGAACAGACGCGATGGTATCATTTGCTTGGACCAGGATTTTTTCAGCCCAGGTCCTTGCGAACCTTTTCTGCAGCGCTCCGGAGCTAAGGCAGCCCTTCAGTCCGTGGCGGCGCACGACGTTCAGGAGCGGGAGCGATGGCCCGCAGGCTCGATTTCGTCGCGCTCCGTTGGGCAATGTACCGCGTGCTCATGTTTGGACGTCGCTTGATGGCGCCTTGGCTCAGATGCGTCTTGCGGCATCGCGACTTCGTCACCTGTCATCAGTCCGCTGGTCGGACGATCTCTCGTGCGGATCTGTCGCAGCGCAATCTCGCGATAGCTGGATTCATCAATGATGCCGAGCCGGCGTTGGACGGTCGCCATTTCCAGGATTTCCCGGTGCAAACGGCCCTTGGATGTTGCTGTCATCGTGCACTTCCTTTGTGCGTCATCCTCGATCGCATGCGGCAACTTTCATCTCTCTCCGGTTTGATGCGACTGCAAGCGTGCGGGGCGGCTGCATTGGTGAGGACAAGGCTGCCCCTACTCGCGCGCCGTGCGGATCCGCTCCAGCACGCGCACGCCGAACGCCATCGCAAGCAGGCCGATGGCGAGGCCGATGCCGCAGCCCCAATACGCCCCGATCGTGCCGCCGGCCGCGGCGCCGATCACGGCGCCGAGTCCCAGCAGCACGAAGGGCAGCAGGCAGCCGACGGCCGCCATCAGCCGAGGCTCCGCGATGCCATCTCGAACGTGTTCTTGCTGAGCCCGGGTTGCGCCAGAACGCGTTCGAGTTCCGCGCGCATCAGCGCCTGGCGCGCGGGCGCGACGCGGCGCCACTGGCCGAGCGGCGCGATGATGCGGGCGGCGACCTGGGGGTTCATCGGGTCGAGCGCGATCACGGTGTCGGCCAGGAACCGGTAGCCGGCGCCCGACGGATCATGGAAGCGTACCTGGTTGCCGCTGGCGAAGCTGCCGACGAGGCTGCGCACGCGGTTCGGGTTGCGCAGGTCGAAATCGGGATGGGTGGCGAGCGCCTGCACGGCGCGCAGCGTGTCGGGGAGGGGCGAGGTGGCCTGGATCGCGAACCACTTGTCGAGCACCAGCGGGTCCTGTTGCCACCTGGCATGGAAGGCGGCCAGCGCGTCCGCGCGTTCGGGGCAGTCCACGGCCGACAGCACCGCCAGAGCTGCGAGCACGTCGGTCATGTTGGCACCCGCATCGAACTGCGCCTTGGCGCGGCGTATCCCGTCCGGGTCGCCGCCGGCCGTGAGATAGGCGAGGCAGGTGTTGCGCAGCGCGCGGCGGCCGATGGACGCGCCGTCGACCTGATAGGGGCCGGCATCGGTCATCCGCTCGTAGGTGGCGCGGAAGCGGTCGCGCAGCGCCGCGGCGATGGCGAGCCGTGCCTGGTCGCGCGCGGCATGGATCCCGTCGATATCGGCCACGTCCATCTGGTCGGCGAGCAGGCCCTCGGTCGGCAGCACCAGCGCCTCGGCGGCGAAGGCCGGGTCCCGGTCGGCGGTGTCGAGCGTCGCTGCCGCCATCTCCACCAGCGCCGGGTCGACATCCGGGCTCTCCCCGCGGGCGAGGGCGGCGACCATGCCCAGCAGGGCGTGCGTCGCGTATTGCTGGCCGGAGTCCCAGCGCACGAACGGGTCGGTGTCGTGCGCGGCGAGGAAGCGCAGCCGGTCCTGGGCGAGACCGGCGAGCTTCACCGGGGCCGAGAAGCCGCGCAGCAGGGAGGGGGTCGGCGGGCTCGCCACATCCTCGAACACGAAGCGGCTCTCGGCGGCGTCGGCCAGCAGCACGCGGGTGCCGGGCTGCGCCATGGTCTCGTCGGCGAGCCGGGTCGGCAGCTCCTGCCCGTTGCCGTCGAGCAGGCCCATGGCGACCGGCACCACGAGCGGCTGCTTGTCCGGCTGGCCGGGGGTGGGCGGCGTGTGCTGCGCGATGGTGAGCGTGTAGCGCTTGGCGTCGGCGTCGTACTCGTCGGAGACGGTGAGTTCCGGCGTGCCGGCCTGGTGATACCAGGCCTTGAAGCGCGAGAGGTCGGTGCCGGACGCGTCCTGCATCGCGGCCACGAAATCGTCGATCGTGACGGCCTGGTTGTCGTGCCGCTGGAAATAGAGATCCATGCCGCGGCGGAAGGCGTCGCGTCCGATGATGGTGGCCATCATGCGGATGACCTCGGCGCCCTTGTTGTAGACGGTGGCCGTGTAGAAATTGTCGATCGCGAGATAGCTCGCGGGCTGAACCGGGTGGGCGAGGGGACCGGCGTCCTCGCGGAACTGGGCGGCACGCAGCACGCGCACGTCGCCGATGCGCTTGACCGCGCGGCTGCCCTGGTCGGCCGAGAACTCCTGGTCGCGGTAGACCGTGAGCCCTTCCTTGAGCGAGAGCTGGAACCAGTCGCGGCAGGTGACGCGGTTGCCGGTCCAGTTGTGGAAATACTCGTGCGCGATGACCGACTCGATGCCCTCATAATCGCCGTCCGTCGCGGTCTCGGGGCGCGCGAGCACGTATTTGGTGTTGAAGACGTTGAGGCCCTTGTTCTCCATCGCGCCCATGTTGAAGTCGGAGACGGCGGCGATGTTGAATACGTCGAGGTCGTATTCGAGGCCGAACACCTCCTCGTCCCAGCTCATGGAGGCCTTCAGCGACTTCATCGCATGGGCGCAGCGGTCCTCGTCGCCGCGGCGGACATAGATGCCGAGGGCGACCTCGCGGCCGGAGCGTGTGGTGAACCCGTCATGCACGGAGACGAGGTCACCGGCCACCAGCGCGAACAGGTAGGGCGGCTTCGGATGCGGGTCGGTCCAGACGACGCGGTGGCGGCCGTCGGGGAGGGACTCAACCGAACCGGGATTGCCGTTGGAGAGCATCACCGGGACGCTGGCGGCGTCGGCGGTGATGGTGACCGTGTAGCGCGACATGACGTCGGGCCGGTCCGGGAAGTAGGTGATGCGGCGGAAGCCTTGCGCCTCGCACTGGGTGAAGTAGCTGCCGCCGGAGACATAGAGGCCGCTGAGCTCACTGTTCGCCGCGGGATCGATGCGGGTCTCGATCTCCAGGGTCGCGCTGTCGGGCAGCGTGTCGAGCACGAGGCCGTCGGGGACGAGCCGGTACTGCGCCGGGGTGAGCGGGGTGCCGTCGAGGGCGATGCGGACCAGGGTGAGGGCCTCGCCGTCGAGGTGCAGCGGGCCGGGATCGCCGTCGGGATTGCGGCGCAGCGCGAGGCGGGAGACGACCCGGGTGGCGTGCGGATCGAGGTCGAACGCGAGATCGACATGGTCCACCAGGAAGGCGGGCGGGCGATACTCCGCCAGCTTCACGGGCGTCGGGGCGGCTGGGGCGTTCTGCGCGTCGAGCATGCGGACTCCGGACCTGTTGGCGCGCGTGGCGCCGGGAATGGCTGGGCCAGGCTGTGGTAGCTGGACAGACTCTCAGGTGGCCACCAATAACGGTGCCGACCAGGGGGGCGTCGTGCGGTGCGGTCGTGCGGGGCGGTGGCGGTCGTGCCTCCGTGTCGTGGGCGTCCCCCTCATCGTCGGCGCGGGCGGTGCCGCCCATGTCATGGCCGGCGCGGGCGGTGCCCCCGTGTCATGG
>MKTV01000062.1:37032-46784 GCA_001898425.1 Rhodospirillales bacterium 69-11 | reverse complement strand
TGAGGGCGCCGACACACTGAGGGCGCCGACACACTGAGGGCGCCGACACTCAGGGCGCCCGCCGCCGACCATGACACTGAGGGGCGCCCCCGCCCACCGCTCGGAGCCAGACGAGACCCACCATGCCCGCGATCGCCTATGTCCTCCTCGGCTACCTCCTCGGCGCCATCCCGTTCGGCCTGCTGCTCACGCGCGCGGCCGGCCTCGGGGACATTCGCGCCATCGGATCCGGTAATATCGGGGCAACCAACGTGCTGCGGACGGGACGCAAGAGCCTGGCCGCGGCGACGCTCCTGCTGGACGCGTTGAAAGGCGCGGCCGCGGTGCTGATCGGAGGCGCGCTCGCCGGGCATGAAGCCGCGCTGTTCGCGGGGTTCGGCGCGGTGATCGGCCACCTCTTCCCGGTCTGGCTGGGATTCAAGGGCGGCAAGGGAGTGGCGACCGGCTACGGCGTGCTGATCGCCGCCGCCTGGCCCGTCGGCCTCGCCGCCGGCGCGGTCTGGCTGGTGGTCGCGAAGCTCGTACGGCTGTCCTCGCTCGCCGCGCTGATTTCCTTCGCGGCCGCGCCGCTGCTCGCCTGGGCGCTCGCCGATGCGGACACCGTTAAGCTCGCATTGGCGATTGCTGTGCTGGTGTATGTCCGCCACCACGCCAACATCCGCCGCCTGCTCGCCGGCACCGAACCCCGGATCGGCCAGAAGGGCCCGCAGGAAGCGTAGGGCGGCCCGTCGGCGCCCCGGCCGGCGGCACCACAGGATGAGCCATGCGCCCCTGGACCCGCCGATCCCGGCCCGCTGCCGACACGATCGCCCGACTCCGCCTCGCCCGCACCGAGGGTGTGGGCCCCATCACCTACCGCCGCCTGCTTGGCCGTTTCGGCAGTGCCGCCGACGCGCTGGAGGCCGTGCCGCGCCTCGCCCGAGCCGGCGGGCGCGCGCAGGCGCTGGTGATCCCGCCGCCGGAAGCCATCGAGGCCGAGTGCGCCGCGCTCGACCGGATCGGCGCGCGGTTGCTGTTCCTGGGCGACCCCGACTATCCGCCGCTGCTGGCGCAGCTCGATGACGCGCCCGCCTGCCTGTCCGTGCTGGGCGACCCCGCGGCGCTCGCCGTTCCTGCGATCGCGATCGTCGGCGGACGCAACGCCTCCAGCAACGGGCGCACCATTGCCGAAGCCCTGGCCCGCGACCTCGCGCCGCGGCTCGTGGTGATCTCGGGCCTGGCCCGCGGCATCGACACCGCTGCCCATCTCGGCGCGCTGGAGACGGGCCGCACCGTGGCCATCGTCGCGGGTGGCCTCGACCGGCCCTACCCCGAGACCAACGCGGCCCTGCAGGACCGCATCGCGGCGGCCGGCGCCGTCGTTGCCGAGGCGCCGCTGGGCACCACGCCCCAGGCCCGCCACTTCCCGCGACGCAACCGGATCATCGCCGGCCTCGCCCTGGGGGTGGTGGTGGTCGAGGCGGCGCTGCGCTCCGGCAGCCTGATCACCGCGCGGCGGGCGCAGGAGGCGGGGCGGGAGGTGTTTGCCGTCCCCGGCTCCCCGCTCGACCCGCGGGCCCATGGCGGCAATGCCCTGCTGCGCGACGGCGCGGTTCTGGTGGAAACCGCCGAGGACGTGCTGTCCGCGCTGCCCCGGCTGGCGGGGCCGTGCGACGCGGGCGCGGCACGCCCCGAAGTGCCGCCCGACCCCACGCTGCCGCTGCTGCCGACCGCCCCCGAGGTCCCGGACTCCGCCCACGAAACCGTGCGCGCCCTGTTGTCTGCCGACCCCGTGGCGGTTGACGATCTGGTGCGGCGCTGCCAGTTGTCACCGTCCGCCGTGGCAGCGGTGCTGCTCGACCTGGAGCTCGCGGGTGCGCTCGAAGCGCTGCCGGGAGGACGGGTCATGCTGCTGCCGGCCGCCCATTAGGACCATTCGGATTGTCATGACAGACGTCGTCGTCGTCGAATCGCCCGCCAAGGCCAAGACCATCAACCGCTACCTCGGCAGCGGCTACACGGTCCTGGCGAGCTTCGGCCACGTCCGCGACCTGCCCCCGAAGGACGGCAGCGTCCGGCCGGAGCAGGACTTCGCCATGGACTGGGAATCCGACTCCCGGGGCGAAAAGCAGGTCGGCGCCATCGCCAAGGCGCTGAAAGGCGCCAAGACCCTGTACCTCGCCACCGACCCGGATCGGGAGGGCGAGGCGATCTCCTGGCATGTGCAGAACATGCTGGCCGACAAGAAGGCGCTGAAGGGCGTCGAGGTCCGCCGCATCACCTTCAACGAGATCACCCGCAACGCCATCCGGCACGCCATCGCCCACCCGCGCGAGCTCGACCAGCCGCTGATCGAGGCGTACCTGGCGCGCCGCGCACTCGATTATCTGGTGGGCTTCACCCTCTCGCCCGTGCTGTGGCGCAAGCTGCCCGGCAGCCGCTCCGCCGGCCGCGTGCAGTCGGTCGCGCTGCGCCTGATCTGTGAGCGCGAGGCGGAGATCGAGGTCTTCCGCGCCCGCGAATACTGGACGATCGAGGCGCTGTTCACGACCCCCGCCGGCGCGCCGTTCACCGCGCGGCTCACCCATCTGAACGGCAAGCGGCTCGACCAGTTCGACCTCGCGAACGAGGCGGCCGCGCTCGCGGCCAAGGCCGCCGTCGAGGGCGGCACGTTCACCGTCGGTTCCGTCGAACGCAAGCGCGTCAAGCGCAACCCGCCGCCGCCCTTCACCACCTCCACCCTGCAGCAGGAAGCCTCCCGCAAGCTGGGCTTCGGCGCGCAGCAGACTATGCGCCTCGCCCAGCAACTCTACGAAGGCGTGGAGATCGACGGCGAGACCACCGGCCTGATCACCTATATGCGGACCGATGGCGTGCAGATGGCGCGCGAGGCGATCTTCTCGATCCGCGACCACGTCAAGGACAGCTACGGGCCGGACTACCTCCCCGCCGCGCCGCGCGAATACCAGAGCCGCGCGAAGAACGCGCAGGAAGCCCACGAGGCGATCCGCCCCACCGACGTCGCCCGCACGCCGGACAGCGTGGCGCGGGGCCTGAACCACGACCAGCGGCGCCTCTACGAGCTGATCTGGAAACGCGCCGTCGCCTCCCAGATGCAGTCGGCCGAACTCGACCAGGTCTCGGTGGAGGTCACCGACGGGCGCGGCCAGAAGCTGCGCGCCACCGGCTCCATCGTCGCCTTCGACGGGTTCCTCAAGCTCTACCGCGAGGACACCGACGACACGCCCGAGGGCCAGCATGACGACGACAACCGCATGCTGCCGCCGATGGCGGAGCGCGACCCGCTGAAACGGGGCGACGTCGCGGCCAGCCAGCACTTCACCCAGCCGCCGCCCCGCTACTCGGAAGCGAGCCTGGTCAAGAAGCTGGAGGAGCTCGGCATCGGCCGGCCCTCCACCTACGCGTCGATCCTGTCGGTCCTGCAGGACCGCAACTACGTGAAGCTGGAGAAGCGGCGCTTCATCCCCGAAGACCGCGGCCGCCTCGTCACCGCCTTCCTGGTCAGCTTCTTCGAGCACTACGTCGATACCGGCTTCACCGCGGCGCTCGAGGAGAAGCTCGACGAGATCTCCGCCGGCCAGCTCGACTGGCGGTCGGTGATGCATAATTTCTGGGACGAGTTCTCCAAGGCCGTCGAGCAGACCCGCGACCTCAAGATCAGCGACGTCATCGCGGCGCTCGACCAGGATCTCGGCCCGCATTTCTTCCCGGCCCGCGAGGACGGCACCGACCCCCGCCAGTGCCAGGCCTGCGGCACCGGCCGTCTCGGCCTCAAGCTCGGCCGCTACGGCAGCTTCATCGGCTGCTCCAACTATCCGGCCTGCCAGTACACCCGCCGCCTCGCGATCGACTCCAACGACGAGCAGGGCGCGACCTTGAAGGAGGGCATGCGCTCCCTCGGCCACCATCCCGAGACCGGGGAGGAGGTCACCGTCCGCCGCGGCCCGTACGGGCTCTACGTGCAGCAGGGCGAAGCGGCGGAGGCGACTGGAAAGAAGGCGCCGAAGCCCAAGCGCACCTCCCTGCCGCGCGGCCTCGATGGGGAGCAGATCACGCTCGACCAGGCGCTGGGCCTGCTCTCCCTGCCGCGCCTCGTCGGCATCCACCCGGAGGCGAAGGAGCCGATCGAGGCCGGGATCGGCCGGTTCGGCCCCTATGTGCGGATGGGCGCGGTGTTCGGCTCGCTCGACCGCGACGACGACGTGCTGTCGCTGGGGCTGAACCGCGCGGTCGACCTGCTGGCGAAGAAGCTCGCGAGCGTCCGGAACCTGGGCGCGCATCCCGGCGACAAGGAGCCGGTCTCGGTGCGCAAGGGCCGGTTCGGGCCCTACATCCAGCACGGCAACACGGTCGCCAACCTGCCGCGCGGCGTCATGATGGAGGACGTCACGCTCGAGGAGGCGGTGGCGCTGCTCTCCGAGAAGGGCAAGACGCTGAAGCCCAAGGGCGCGGCCGGTCGACGCAAGGGCGGCGCGAAAGGCAAGGCCGCCGGGAATGGCGCCGCGGCCGCGGAAGGCGAGGCCGCGCCCGCTCCTCGCATGGCCGCGGCGAAGGGGGCTGCACCGGCGAAGGCGGGTGCGAAATCCGGGTCGAAGGCAGGCGGTGCCGCGAAGGGCGGAACCAAAGCCGGCGGCAAGGCGGCGGGGAAGGGGTCCCGCGCGAAATCGGCCGCCGCCGCTGCGCGCCCCACTCGCCGCGCCGCCGCGGGCTGATCCAGTGTGATGGCCGCCATAGGGCGGCCCCCCAGTGTCATGGCCGCTGGGGGGCGGCCATCTACGACCTCATGGGTCCCGGTATCCTGCGAGTGCTCGTTGCGTCTCTTGTCTCAGATGGGGCGCGCGAAGTCATGGATGGCCGGCCTTCGCCGGCCATGACACGGAGGGGCGGCGACCGCCAACCATGACACGGCCCCCCCCGTCGCCCCTTACCCGGCGAACCCGGTCTTCATCCGCACGTATTCGAGCCGGTAGATCCCCCGCACGAACGGACCCTCCGCGCCGGCGCCGGCCAGGCCGCGGTCGAGCAGGATGTGCTCCAGCGCCGCGGGATCCGTCGCCTCGACCAGCACGAAGCATGAGGGCGGGGTCTGCACGTCGCTGCGTCCCCGCGTCTCGGCCGTCCGTACGGCCGAGGCCGCCGCGTCGCCCTGGCAGAGATGCGCCCCCGTCACCCGCCGCGCCTCGGCCGCCGCGCGCACCAGCGCGCGGACCGCCGGCAGATGCTGCGCGTCGCAGTCGAACCGCACCGTCAGCAGCGCGCCGCCCATGCCCGGACCGTGGCTCACCAGCACGCGGGACAGCGCGCGGAACGTGTCCTGGAACTGCGAGGTGTTGGCCCGCGTCCCCGGCGTCGGATCGTTCAGCCGGTTGGCGTAGTCCTGGCCCTGCAGGACCGGCATCGCCTCCACCTCGTACAGCGTGAAGAACTCGGGATGGGTCGCCTCGTCGGCCGCCACGTAGCGCCGGCCACGGCGGAATCCCGGGATGCCGACCCGTTCGGGCATGTGCTCGTTTACGTGCCAGTCGTAGAACGAGTCCCGCATCTCGGGCGCGATCCCGTTCCAGATCGCCACCACCGCCTCGCCCGCCAGCATCCTCGCCCCTCCCGTTGCCGTGGGCGCATGCTGGGCAAGCCCGCGCCGGACCGCAAGGCGGCGCGGACGCGCGCGCAGTCGCGACAGGCGCACCGGCTGCTGCACCGCAACCCGGACCGGCCGCCCCCGTTGAACCGCCACCTCAGACAGTGACAGGAGACCACATGGCTCAGTTCAATGGCCGCAAGATCGCCGTGCTCGCCACCGACGGGTTCGAGCAGGTCGAGCTGACCGAACCGGTGAAGGCGCTGAAGGGCGCGGGCGCAGACGTCGTGGTCGTCGCTCCCGGTGGCGGCCAGATCCAGGGCATGAACCACCACGAGAAGGGCGACAAGCTGCCGTCCGACATGGACCTCGCGAAGGCGAAGCCCGAGTCGTTCGACGCGCTGGTCCTGCCGGGCGGCGTCGCCAACCCCGACACGCTGCGCACGATGCCGCAGGCCGTCGCCTTCGTCCGCCACTTCGTGCAGAACGACAAGCCGATCGCCGCGATCTGCCATGGCCCCTGGACGCTCATCGAGGCGGACGGCGTCCGCGGGAAGGCCATGACCTCATGGCCGTCGCTGCGCACCGACCTGTCGAATGCCGGCGCCCACTGGCAGGACCAGGAGGTGATCGTGGACGGGCGCCTTGTGACCTCCCGCAAGCCGGACGACCTTCCGGCCTTCTGCCGGGAAATGCTGCAGCTGTTCGAGCACAGCATGGTCAACCGCAAGGCGGCCTGACGCGCAGGTCGTCCCGCGCGCCCGACCCGCGCATGCTGGAGCAGGCATGCGCGGCGGCACGGCGGATGAAAACCACGCAATGCGCGTTCCTGCGATTGCGACCGGCTCGCAACTCGGCTATCCGACCCGCGCCGCGACGGACCATCCCGGTCCGCGCCTTGCCGCGAGGTCCCCCCCCGATGAAACGCAGACAGCTGCTGATGGCCGGCGCGACGCTCGGGGCCGCCAGCCTCGCCGCCCCGTTCGTGGCCCGCGCCGCCGAGACCGAGATCACCCTCTACAACGCGCAGCACGCCAGTCTCGCCAAGGAGTGGGTGGACGGCTTCACGCGCGACACCGGCATCAAGGTCGTCACCCGCAACGGGGGCGACACCGCGATGGCCAACCAGATCGTGCAGGAAGGCGCGTCCTCCCCGGCCGACGTGTTCCTGACGGAAAACTCCCCGGCCATGGCGCGTGTCGAGCAGGCCGGCCTGTTCGCGCCGCTCCCGCAGGAGACGCTGCGGCAGGTGCCCCCGCAGTTCCGCCCCTCCACCGGCCATTGGATCGGCATCGCCGCGCGGAGCACGGTCTTCGCCTACGACAAGCGCAAGCTGAGCGGCAATCAGTTGCCGTCCTCGCTGCTCGACCTCGCCAAGCCGGAATGGAAGGGACGCTGGGCAGCATCGCCGGCGGGCGCCGACTTCCAGGCGATCGTCGCCGCCCTGCTGCTGATGAAGGGGGAGGCGGTCACCACCGACTGGCTGAAGGGCATGAAGGAGAACGCCACGGCCTATCGCGGCAACAGCGCCGCCATGAAGGGGGTGAACGCCGGCGAGGTCCAGGGCGCAGTGATCTATCACTACTATTGGTTCGGGGATCAGGCAAAGACCGGGGAGAACAGCAACAACGTCGCGCTGCACTATTTCCGTCACCAGGACCCGGGCGCCTTCGTCAGCACCTCCGGCGGCGGCGTGCTCGCCGCCTCGAAACACAAGAAGGAGGCGCAGGAATTCATCCGCTGGGTGACCGGCAAGGCGGGCCAGGACGTGCTGCGCACCGGCGATTCCTTCGAATACGCGGTCGGCGTGGATGCCGCCTCGAACCCGAAGCTGGTCCCGCTCGCCGACCTGCGGGCGCCGGCGATCGACCCGTCCAAGCTCGATTCCAAGCGGGTGACCGAACTGATGATGCAGGCCGGTCTGCTCTAGAGCCTGGTCGCCGGAGGCGGTTTGCCGGAGCCGTGAATCACGCGATCAGACAGGCAGCTGAACCCTGTCGGCGAGCGAACGCGAGCCGGGCAGGGTCCAGCGGCGTGTTCGCCGGGGCCGGGAACCGGCCCACCGGACGGACTCCGGGGCCGAACCTTCCGGCGGACGCGCAGGGCGCATGCGCGGGGGGCGGGATCGGCATGGGTCTCCGCCTCGCCGCGCGGCGAGGCAGGGGTGTATACGCCCGCCCCATGCCATTGCCGCGCCTTCGGCCCTCGTCCCGCCTCATGGTGGCCGGCGCGGCGCTGCTCGTCTCCCTCCTGATGCTGGTGCCGCTCGCCTTCGTCGCGTCGATGGCGGTGCGGGCGGGCTGGCAGACCGTCTCCACCCTGGTGTTCCGCCCCCGGGTCGGGGAGCTGCTGGGGAACGCGACGCTGCTGGTCGTGCTGACCCTGCCGCTCACCACGGCGCTCGCGCTCGCGCTCGCCTGGCTGACCGAACGCAGCGACATCCCCGGCGCGCGGCTGTGGTCGGCGCTGGCGGTTGCGCCGCTGGCGGTGCCGGCCTTCCTGCACGGCTATGCCTGGGTCAGCCTGTTCCCGTCCTTCCATGGCCTTGCCGCGGCGGTGCTGCTCTCCGTCATCGCCTATTCGCCCTTTCTCTATCTGCCGATCGCCGCCGTGCTGCGGCGTCTCGATCCCGGGCTCGAGGACAGCGCCGCCTCCCTCGGCCTGCCGCCGGTGCTCGTGTTCGTCCGCGTGGTGCTCCCGCAGCTGCGGGTCGCGATCTGCGGCGGCGGACTCCTGGTCGGGCTGCATCTGCTCGCGGAGTATGGGCTCTACGGCATGCTGCGGTTCGACACCTTCACGACCGCCATCCTCGACCAGTTCCAGTCCGGCTTCGACGGCGTCGCGGCCAACATGCTGGCCGGCGTCCTCGCGCTCTGCTCCTTCGCCCTTCTCGGGACGGAAGCACTGCTGCGCGGGCGGGCCCGTTATGCGCGGATCGGCGCCGGGGCGGCGCGGGCGGCGTCCCGCGCGCGGATCGGCCGGCTCACGCCGATCTGCCTCCTGCTCCTCGTCCTCCTGCAGCTCGCCGCAATCGGCGTGCCCTTCGTGACGATCGCGCGCTGGCTGGTGGCGGGGGGCGCACGGGTCTGGCAGGGCGTCGAGATCGGCCCGGCGCTCGGCAGCACCGCGATGCTCGCCATCCTGGGCGCATCGCTCGCCACGCTCCTCTCGGCGCCCATGGCCTGGCTGTCGGTCCGCGCGCCGGGGCGGCTGCAGCGCGTGCTGGAGGCGGGGAACTACGTGGTCGGGGCGCTGCCCGGCGTCGTGATCGCGCTCGCCCTGGTCACGATCGCGGTCACCGAACTGCGCCCGCTCTACCAGACGACGTTCACCATCGTCCTCGCCTACGCGCTGATGTTCCTGCCCCGTGCGATGCTCAGCCTGCGGGCGGGGATCGCCCAGGCGCCGGTCGAGCTGGAACACGCGGCGGCCAGTCTCGGCCGCTCGCCGCTCCGCGCGGTCTGGGCGGTCACGGCGCGGCTCGCCGCACCCGGCGCGGCCGCGGGCCTCGCGATGGTCGCCCTCGGCATCACCAACGAGCTGACCGCGACGCAGATGCTGGCGCCGATCGGCACCGAGACGCTGGCGACCCGCTTCTGGTCCTACACCGGCGAACTGGACTATGCCGCCGCCGCCCCTTACGCGCTGATCATGGTCCTGCTGTCGATCCCGATGACGTGGCTGCTCCATGCGCAGTCGAGGCGGAGCGCCGGCCGGTGAGCCTGGTGCTGCGCGGCGTGGACAAGCGCTGGGGATCGGTGACGGCGCTCGACGGCGTCGATCTCGACGTCGCGCCGGGCAGCCGCACCGCCGTGGTCGGCCCGTCCGGGTCGGGCAAGACCACGCTGCTGCGGGTCGTGGCCGGGTTCGACCGTCCCGATGCGGGTCGTATCGTGCTGGACGGCACGGTGCTGCATGACGGGGAACAGCACCTGCCCACCCATCGCCGCGACGTCGGCGTGGTGATGCAGGACGGGGCGCTGTTCCCGCATCTGACGGTCGCCGAGAACATCGGGTTCGGCCTGAGGCGGACGGAACCGGATCGCATGCGGCGCATCGCCGACCTGGCGGGGATGGTCGGGCTCGATGCCGCCATGCTGGCCCGTCGGCCTGACGCGTTGTCGGGCGGGCAGCAGCAGCGGGTGGCGCTGGCGCGGGCGCTCGCGCGCCGGCC
>MKTV01000062.1:33890-37014 GCA_001898425.1 Rhodospirillales bacterium 69-11 | reverse complement strand
CGAGCCGTTCTCGGCGCTCGACACCGCGCTGCGCGCGAGCACGCGGCAGATGGTGGCCGACGTGCTGGGCGCCGCCGGCATCACCACCGTGCTGGTCACGCATGACCAGGCCGAGGCGCTGTCCTTCGCCGACCAGGTCGCCGTGATGGCGGGTGGCCGCCTGCTGCAGGCCGGGCCGCCGCGCGAGCTCTATTTCCGGCCGCGCGCTCCCCTGGTCGCGCGCTTCCTGGGGGAGGCGATCATTCTGCCGGCCACGGTGGGGGACGGGGTCGCGCGATGCGCGCTGGGCACGATCCCCGTCGCCGACAGCCAGGCGCGCGGGTCGCGCGAGATCATGCTCCGTCCCGAACAGCTCGCGGTCGCCGAGGCCGGTGCGGTGCGGGGGGAGGTGGTGTCGGTGGCGTTCAACGGCCCGTTCTGCGTCCTCGCGCTTCGCCTGGCTGCGCATCCGGAGCCGCTGACCCTCCGCCAGAGCGCGTTCGGCGCGCCCGCTCCCGGCACGGAGGTCGGCCTGTCCGTCCTGGGCGAAGCGCACGTGTTCGCTCCGGACTGAGGCTGCTACGGTCCGTCCCAAACGAGGGGAGGGGACCCATGCTGCAGGACAGGAGCGCGCTGATCACCGGATCGGTGGGCGGGATCGGCTTCGCGACCGCGAAGGCGCTCGCCGGCCTGGGGTGCCACGTGATGCTGAACGGCTTCGCGCCCCCCGAGGTGATCGCGGCGCGCGTCGCCGAACTCGAGGCGCTGGGCGTGCGTGCGGCCCATCACCCGGCCGATCTGCGCGATCCCGCACAGATCGCGGCGCTGGTCGAGGCGACCGCGACGACGTTCGGCGGCCCGGACATCCTGGTGAACAACGCGGTGGTGCGCTCCTTCGCGCCGATCGAGGAGTTCGACCCGGCGGCCTGGGACGACGCGCTGGCGGTCAACCTGTCCGCGCCATTCCATGCGATCCGGCTCACGGTCGGGGGCATGAAGGCCCGCGGCTGGGGGCGAATCGTCAACCTCGCCTCGATCTACGGCATGTTCGCGACCGTCGACCGGGTCGACTACGTCACCACCAAAACCGCGCTGATCGGGCTGACCCGCGCGGTCGCGCTGGAGGTCGCGCGCACCGGCGTGACCTGCAACGCGGTCTGTCCCGGCACGGTGCTGAGCCCGGCGATCGAGCGGCGGCTGCGCGGCGAGATGCAGCGCGACGGGACGGGCTTCGAGGAGGCCGCGGCAGCCTTTCTCGCGATCCGCCAGCCCTCGCGGCGCTTCGTCGCGGAGGACAACGTGGCGGCGCTGATCGCCTTCCTCTGCGGCGCGCCGGCCGCCGACATCAACGGGGCTGCCATGCCGATCGACGGCGCCTGGGCGGCCGGGCGCTAGGGGAGTTCCCGGGCAGCATCCGGGATCGCCGCCGGGGCGGCGCGCGGGTCGCTTCCCCCCTTGCGTGGCAAGGTCGACGGGTGCATTGGAACCCGCAAACCGGCCCGTCCTGCGCGGCTCACGCCGCCTCCCACGACGCGAAGGAACGAATGGATGCGCCTTGCGGTGCTGAAGGAACGGCGCGCTGCCGAAACGCGTGTCGCCGCCACCCCGGAAACCGTCAAACGCCTGATCGGGCTGGGACTTTCCGTTGCGGTTGAAGCCGGGGCAGGGGCCCAGGCATCCATCCCGGACGCCGAGTTCGCCGCCGCCGGGGCCGAGGTCGCGCCCGATGCCGCCGCCGCCCTCGCCAATGCCGGCATCGTCTTCGCCGTCCAGGCGCCGCTGCCCGAGCAACGGGCGCTGATCCCGCGTGGGGCCCTGCTGGTCTGCACCGCCGGTGCCTTCGCCGATCCGACTCTCGTTCCTTCGCTCGCCGAGGCCGGCATCGACACGGCGGCGATGGAGCTGCTGCCCCGCATCACCCGCGCCCAGTCGATGGACGTGCTGTCGAGCCAGGCCAACCTCGCCGGCTACCGCGCCGTGATCGAGGGCGCTGCCGCCTTCCAGCGCGGCTTTCCGATGATGATGACGGCCGCCGGCACGGTGCCGCCCGCGCGGGTCTTCGTGATCGGCGCGGGGGTGGCCGGGCTGCAGGCGATCGCCACGGCCCGCCGCCTCGGCGCCATCGTCTCCGCGACCGACGTCCGCCCCGCCGCCAAGGAGGAGATCAAGTCCCTGGGCGCCAGCTTCGTGGGAGTCGAGGACGAGGAGACCGCGGGCCAGACCGGCGCCTACGCCAAGGAGATGTCGGACGCCTTCCGCCAGAAGCAGGCGGAGCTGATGGCGACGACGGTGGCGAAGAACGACCTGATCATCTGCACCGCCCTTGTGATGGGCCGGCGCGCGCCGGTGATCGTCACCCAGGCGATGGTCGATGCGATGAAGCCGGGCTCCGTGATCGTCGATCTCGCCTCCGATGCCGGCGGGAACTGCGCCGCGACGAAGCCGGGCGAGAGCATCGTCACCCCGAACGGCGTGACCGTTCTCGGCTGGCACAACTGGCCGAGCCGGATCCCGGTGGCGGCGTCTTCGCTGTATGCGCGGAACCTGCTGACCTTCCTCACCCAATTCTGGGACAAGGAGGCGAAGGCGCCGAAGCTGCCGGAGGGCGACGACATCGTGAAAGGCGTCATGCTCACCCGCGGCGGCGCCGTCGTGCACCCGAACTTCCTCCCGGCCCAAGCGGCCTGACGGCCCCGATCGGAGAGACTGCCCGATGAACCCCACCCAGTTGGCGGAGGAGGCGTCCCGCCTCGCGGACCGCGCGAACGAGTTGGCGGCGCATGCGCATGCCATGGCGGCGTATGTCGGCGTGCATGCCGCTCCGGTTGCCGAGACGGTCGAGCCGTTCATCTTCCTGCTCGCCATTTTCCTGATGGCCTGCTTCGTCGGCTATTACGTGGTGTGGAACGTCACCCCGGCGCTGCACTCGCCGCTGATGGCGGTGACCAACGCGATTTCCTCGGTGATCATCGTGGGCGCCATGCTGGCGACCGGCCTCGGCACCAATGGCTGGGCGATCGCCTTCGGCTTCATCGCCGTGACCCTGGCCTCCGTGAACATATTCGGCGGCTTCCTGGTGACGCAGCGCATGCTGTCGATGTTCAAGAAGAAGCAGTAGGCGCCGCGCGATGTCCGCCAGTCTCAC
>MKTV01000062.1:33395-33877 GCA_001898425.1 Rhodospirillales bacterium 69-11 | reverse complement strand
CTCGTCGCCGCCGTCCTGTTCATCCTGGCGCTGCGCGGCCTGTCCTCCCCGGTCACGTCGCGGCAGGGCAACCGCTACGGCATGATCGGCATGGCGGTCGCGGTCGTCGCGACGCTGCTGCATCACGGCATGCACGGCGGCGGCTACGTGCTGATCATCCTGGGCATCCTGATCGGCGGTGCGATCGGCGCCTATATCGCCCGCAAGATCCAGATGACCGCGCTGCCGCAGCTCGTGGCGGCGTTCCACTCGCTGGTCGGCCTCGCCGCCGTGTTCGTCGCGGCCGCTGCGCTGAACGCGCCCGAGGCGTTCGGCATCGGCATCCCCGGTGCGATCCACGGCCAGAGCCTGATCGAGATGTCGCTGGGCCTGGCGATCGGCGCCATCACCTTCTCCGGCTCGCTGATCGCCTTCGCCAAGCTGCAGGCGCTGATGAGCGGTGCGCCGATCCTGTTCCCCGGCCAGCACAAGCTGAACCTCGG
>MKTV01000062.1:10050-33369 GCA_001898425.1 Rhodospirillales bacterium 69-11 | reverse complement strand
TCGTGATCTTCGTGTCGAGCGGCGGCTCCCAGCCGGTCTTCTGGCTGATCGCGCTGCTGTCCCTCGGGCTCGGCTTCCTGATCATCATCCCGATCGGCGGCGCGGACATGCCGGTGGTCGTCTCGATGCTGAACAGCTACTCCGGCTGGGCGGCGGCGGGCATCGGCTTCACCATCCAGAACCTGGCGCTGATCATTACCGGCTCGCTGGTCGGCGCCTCGGGCGCGATCCTGTCCTACATCATGTGCAAGGGGATGAACCGCAGCATCCTCAACGTGCTGCTGGGCGGGTTCGGCACCGAGGGAGGGGCCGCGGCGGCCGCGGGCGGCGGCGGCGACCGTACGGTCAAGAGCGGCAATGCCGACGACGCGGCGTTCATCATGAAGAACGCGTCCAAAGTGATCATCGTTCCCGGCTACGGCATGGCGGTCGCCCAGGCGCAGCACGCGCTGCGCGAGATGGCCGATACGCTGAAGAAGGAGGGGGTGGAGGTGAAATACGCCATCCACCCGGTGGCCGGGCGCATGCCGGGGCACATGAACGTGCTGCTGGCCGAGGCGAACGTGCCCTACGACGAGGTCTTCGAGCTGGAGGAGATCAACAACGAGTTCTCCACCGCCGACGTCGCTTACGTGATCGGCGCCAACGACGTGACCAACCCGGCGGCGAAGACCGACCCGTCGAGCGCGATCTACGGCATGCCGATCCTGGACGTGGAGAAGGCGGGGACGGTGCTGTTCGTGAAGCGCTCCATGGCCTCGGGGTATGCCGGCGTCGACAACGAGCTGTTCTTCCGGCCCAACACGATGATGCTGTTCGGGGATGCGAAGAAGATGACCGAGGAGATCGTACAGGCCCTGGGGCACTGACGTCGGGGCTTCGCCCCGGACCCCGACCAGGGGCTTCGCCCCGGACCCCGCTAAGGGCCGGCGGCCCTTAGGATCCCTTCCGTTGGGGGGCTTGGGGGAGGGCCTACACGGACCTTGGCGGGTCCGGGTCGGCCCTCCCCCAAGCCCCCCAACCCGAGCGGTTCCAAGGGGCGTCGCCCCTTGGTGGGGGTGCAGGGGGCAAAGCCCCCGCCGGGGTCTGGGGCAGAGCCCCAGCGCCTTGCCCCCCCAGCCCGCGCGCACTATACGTCCGTGCCCTCACCCAAACCGGACGGATCGATGACAGACACGCCCGCCTACAAGCGCGTCCTGCTGAAGCTGTCCGGGGAAGCCCTGATGGGCCGGCGGGAATACGGCCTCGACACCGGCATGGTCGGCGCCATCGCCGACGATCTCCAGGCCGTGGTCGCCATGGGCGTCCAGGTCTCCGTCGTGATCGGCGGCGGCAACATCTTCCGGGGCGTCTCCGCCGCGGCCTCCGGCATGGACCGCGCACAGGCCGACTACATGGGCATGCTCGCCACCGTCATGAACGCGCTGGGAATGCAGAGCGCGCTGGAGAAGCGCGGCGTGCCCACCCGGGTGCAGTCCGCCATCCCGATGGCGAGCGTCTGCGAGCCGTATATCCGCCGCCGCGCCGTCCGCCACATGGAGAAGGGGCGGGTGGTGATCTTCGCCGCCGGCACCGGCAATCCGTTCTTCACCACCGACACGGCCGCCGCGCTCCGTGCCGCCGAGATGGGGTGTGACGCATTGTTGAAGGGCACCCAGGTCGACGGGGTGTATTCCGCCGACCCGCGCAAGGTGGCCGACGCGACCCGCTACGAGCAGTTGACCTATCTCGACGTGCTCGCCAACGACCTTGCCGTCATGGATGCCGCGGCGATCAGTCTCGCGCGGGAGAATCATCTGCCGATCGTGGTATTCAACATCCACGCGCCGGGCGCCTTCGCGCAGGTCATGCGCGGCGAAGGCCGGTTCACCCGGATCGTCGAGGCGCAATGAGCGCGCCTTCGCGCGCATGCTGAGTTTGGGGGCTTTGCCATGGCTGCTGCGGACCTCGATACGCTGAAGTCGGACCTGACGCGCCGCATGGACGGTGCGCTCGAGACGCTGAGGCGCGAATTCAACGGGCTGCGCACGGGGCGCGCGCATCCCGGCCTGCTCGAACCCGTGCGCGTCACCGCCTACGGCACCGAGATGCCGTTGAACCAGGTGGGTACCGTCGGCGCGCCGGAGCCGCGCATGCTGACCGTCCAGGTCTGGGACAAGTCGATGGTGTCCGCCGTCGAGAAGGCGATCCGCGAATCCGGTCTCGGCCTCAACCCCGCCGCCGACGGCATGCTGGTGCGGGTGCCCATCCCCCAGCTCACGACCGAACGCCGCAACGAACTCGCCAAGACCGCCCATAAGTATGCTGAGGGTGCCAAGGTCGCGGTCCGCGGCGTGCGGCGCGACGGCATGGAGCAGATCAAGGGCTTCGAGAAGAAGCACGAGATCGGCGAGGACGTGGCCAAGACCTGGCAGGATGAGGTCCAGAAGCTCACGGACCAGTACATCAAGCGGGTCGACGAATCGCTGGCGGACAAAGAGAAAGACATCCGCCAGGTCTGATCCAGAGCATGCCCCTTCGCTCCCAGCCGCTTGCCGCGGTCTCCGCGACCGTGGAGGTGCAGCCTGCGCCGGAGGCCGGCGCACCCGCCTCGGTCCCCACCCATGTCGCGATCATCATGGACGGCAACGGGCGCTGGGCCGCGGCGCGCCGCCTGCCGCGCATCGCCGGCCATCGCGAGGGCGCACGGGCGCTCCGCCGCACGATCGAGGCGGCGATCCGCAGCGGCGTCGCCTGGCTCACGATCTACGCGTTCAGCAGCGAGAACTGGCGGCGTCCCGCGGCCGAGGTGCTCGACCTCACCGGACTGCTGCGCCACTACCTGCGCCACGAAGTCGCCGAACTGCGGCAGAACGGGGTGCGGCTGCGCTTCATCGGCGACCGCACACGCTTCGACCCGGACATCCAGCGCGACCTCGTGGCGGCCGAACGCGAGACGGCGTCCAACACGCGGCTCAACCTGACCGTCGCCCTGTCCTATGGCGCGCGGGCCGAGATCCTCGCGGCCGCACGCCGCGTGGCCGAGGCCACGCGGGACGGCCGGCTCGATCCCGCGACGCTGGACGAGGCGACGTTCGAGGATTTCCTCTCCACGGTCGGCATCCCCGATCCCGACCTGATCCTCCGCACCTCCGGCGAGCAGCGCCTGTCCAACTTCCTGCTCTGGCAGGCCGCCTATGCGGAGCTGGTGTTCCTGGACGTGCTCTGGCCCGATTTCGGGGAGGAGCATTTCGCGCAGGCGCTCGCCGACTACGCGCGGCGGGAACGCCGCTTCGGCGCCCGCCCCGCTTGACCGCCCCTGCCGTCGCCGCACGCGCACCCGGCGCCGAGGCCGCCTGACATGACCGGGGGCCGCTGGTCCGACCTTCGGCTGCGAGTCGCCTCGGCTGCCGTGCTGGTGCCCGTCGCGATCGCGTGTTTGTGGTACGGCGGCTTCCCCTTCGTCCTGCTCGTGGCCGTCGCCGCGGCCGGCATGGGAACCGAGTGGGGCACGATCAGCGGCGGGGCGCCGACGCGTTGGCCGGGATTGCTCCTGCCGGCAGAACTCGCCGCCGCCGCCGTGATCGCCGGATCCGGCCAACCTGGGGGCGCCGCCCTGGTCCTGCTCGCGACCGCCGCGCTCCTGATCGCTCTGTCCAAGGGGCGCCGGTTCTGGTCCGCCGCCGGCGTGCTCTATCTCGGCCCCACCGCCATCGCCTTGCCCTGGCTTCGCGCAGATCTCTCAGCCGGGTTCGACAACGTCTTGTTCTTGCTGCTTTTGGTTTGGGCAAGCGATATCGGGGCCTACCTCGTCGGCCGCTGCATCGGTGGGCCGAAGCTCGCGCCGCGCATCTCGCCCGGCAAGACCTGGTCCGGCGCGGTGGGCGGGCTGGTCGCGGCCGTCGGCGTGGCCTGGCTCGCCGCCGCCCTGCTGCGGCCGCCCGCCGCGCCCTGGCCGACCGTTCCGCTGGCGGCGGCCCTCGGCATTGCGGCGCAGGCGGGAGACCTTTTCGAGAGCTGGGTGAAGCGCCATTTCGGCGTCAAGGATTCCGGGCGATCGATCCCCGGCCACGGCGGACTGCTCGACCGGCTCGATGCCGTGCTGGCGGTGGTCCCGCTGGCGGCCGCGCTGGCGCTGGCGGCCGGACGTGGAGTAGTCATTTGGCAATGAGCGCAGCGTCACCCACTTCCCAGCGCAGCATCACCGTGCTCGGCAGCACCGGTAGCGTCGGCACCCAGACCATCGATCTTCTCTCGGCCGACCCGTCCCGGTTCACGGTGCGTGCCCTTGTTGCCGGCCGCAATGCCGCGCTGCTCGCCGAACAGGCGGTCGCGCTGCGGGCCGAACGCGCGGTGGTCGCCGATCCCGCTGCCTATCCGGCGCTGCGCCAGGCGCTCGCCGGCACGGGCATCGTCGCCGCGGCCGGAGTGGAGGCGGTGGTCGAGGCCGCCGCGATGGACGCCGACTGGACCATGGCCGCGATCACCGGCGCCGCCGGCCTCGCCGCCACGCTCGCCGCCATCCGCCGCGGCCGCGCCGTCGCCCTGGCCAACAAGGAGGCGCTGGTCTGCGCCGGCGAGGTCATGCTGCGCGCGGTGCGCGAAGCCGGCGCCACGCTGCTGCCCGTCGATTCCGAACACAACGCGATCTTCCAGTCGCTCGCGGACCAGAACCACGCGGCGGTCGAGAAGATCGTGCTGACCGCCTCGGGCGGGCCGTTCCGCACCGCCAGCCTCGAGGAGATGGCCCGCGCCACACCCGAGGTCGCGCTGCGCCACCCGGTCTGGTCCATGGGCGCGAAGATCAGCATCGATTCGGCGACCATGATGAACAAGGGCCTCGAGGTGATCGAGGCCGCGCGGCTGTTCGGCCTGCCGGACGCCAAGATCGGCGTGCTGGTGCACCCGCAATCCGTCATCCACGGCCTCGTCTACTACCAGGACGGGTCGGTGCTGGCGCAACTCGGCTCCCCCGACATGCGCATCCCGATCTCCCATACGCTGGCCTGGCCGTCCCGCATGGCCACGCCGTCGCCGCGGCTCGATCTCGCCACCGTCGGCCGGCTCGATTTCGATGAGCCCGACCTCGTGCGCTTCCCCGCCCTGCGGCTCGCGCGCGAGGCACTGCGCGCCGGCGGCGGCGCGCCCGCCATCCTGAGCGCGGCCAACGAGGTCGCGGTCGACGCCTTCCTGCAGCGCCGGATCGGCTTCCTCGACATCGCCCGCACCGTCGAGGACGTCATGGACGCCCTCGGCACCCCACCGGCCGACACGCTCGAGCAGGTGATCGCGCTCGATGCCGAGGCGCGCCGCGCCGCCGACAGGCTCGCCACCGCGCACGCCGCCTGATCCATCCAAGCCGACCGACCGCAGAGGCTTCCCCGTGCTCCACGCCATCCCGGACCTGATCCGCACCGTCCTCGCCTTCGTCGTGGTGCTGGGCGTGCTCGTCTTCGTCCATGAACTCGGCCACTACCTCGCCGCACGCTGGCGCAACGTGCACGTGGAGGTCTTCTCGATCGGCTTCGGCCAGGCGATCACCTCCTGGGTCGACCGCCAGGGCACCCTCTGGAAGCTCGCCTGGATTCCGCTCGGCGGCTACGTGAAGCTGCACGGGCAGGAGCGGCCGGAAGACGTGCCGGAAGAGTACCGCGCGAAGTGGATCGCGGGACGGACCTTCCACGAAAAGGGCGTCGGCTCCCGCGCGATCGTGGTGGCGGCCGGGCCGATCGCGAACTTCCTGCTCGCCGCCGTGCTGTTCGCCGGGCTGTTCCTCGCCTTCGGCAAGCCGCTGACCTTGCCCGTGGTGGGCGAGGTGCTGCCCGATAGCGCCGCCGCCCATGCCGGCATGCAGGCCAACGACCGGATCGTGCGAATCGGCGACCGGCCGATCCACGATTTCGAGGACATCCAGAAGATCGTCACCGCTGCCCCCGATGCGACGCTCTCCGTCACCGTGCAGCGCGACGGCGCGGACCAGGTGCTGACGGTGCACACCGAGTCGCGGGAGGCGGGCGGCAAGCGCGTGGGTCTGCTGGGCATCCGCGGCGGCAAGGTCGAATACCAGAAGCTCAGCGTCCCGGCGGCGCTGTGGGGCGGCGTGACGCAGACCTGGAACGTGTCCGTCGACACGCTGAGCGGACTTGCCGAAATGATCGGCGGCCGGCGCGGCACCGACGAACTCGGCGGGCCCCTGCGAATCGCCCAGCTCTCCGGCCAGGTGGCCGAACTCGGCGTGGCGAGCATGATCTCGTTCATCGCCGTGCTGTCGGTCAATCTTGGGCTGATCAACCTGTTCCCGATTCCCGTGCTCGATGGCGGGCACCTGCTGTTCTATCTGGCCGAGGCGATTCGCGGCCGGCCGCTGCCCCCGCGGGCCCTGGAATACGGGTTCCGCGCCGGGCTCGCGGTGCTGGCGGGACTGTTCATCTTCGCGACCTGGAACGATCTGGCGCATATCGGCGTCTTCCGGTGGTTTGCCGGCCTGATCGGCTAGGCTCGCAGCGCGCCGCGGCGGGATCGCTCGCGGCAGCGTGATACGCCACCTAGCGTCCGTTGGAGGGCGGGGCTATTCTCCGCCGCCCGGAAACCCAGTACCAGCACGTGCGGCGCATCGAGACTCTTGCGCGTCAGAGGGGAGACTAGCCGTTTGATTCGCATACGCGCCGCGCGGCTCCTGGCCGCCTGCCTCCTGCTGCCGTTGACGCTCACCCAGGCCGTTGCCCAACCCCGTTCCACCCAGGCGCCGACCCGTGCGACCGCGCCGCGTGCGACGCCGGTGCGCGCCAATCCCGGGGACACGATCCAGTCGATCAAGATCGAGGGGAACGAGCGGATCGAGGGCGGCACCATCCGGTCCTACATGCTGTTGCAGCCGGGCGACCCGTTCGACCGGGACCGCATGGATCGCAGCCTCAAGACGCTCTACGCGACCGGCCTGTTCCAGGACGTGCGGCTGATCCGCGACGGCAACACGCTGCTGGTGAAGGTGGTCGAGAACCCGATCGTCAATCGCGTGGCGTTCGAGGGGAACCACAAGCTGAGCGACGACCAGCTGCGGCCCGAGATGCAGCTGCGTCCCCGCGCCGTGTTCACCCCGGCTCAGGCGGAGGCCGATCGGCAGCGCATCCTCGATCTGTATGCGCGCAAGGGCTACTACGATGCGTCCGTGACGCCGCAGATCATCCGTCAGCCGCAGAACCGCGTGGACGTGGTCTACGAGATCAACGACGGCCCCGCGACCCTGATCAGCCGCATCGCCTTCGTCGGCAACAAGGCGTTCTCCGAAGACCGGCTGACCGAAGTGATTAACAGCCGGGAGGAGCGCTGGTGGCGCTTCCTCTCCACCTCCGACCAGTACGAGCCGGAGCGGCTGAACTACGACAAGGAATTGCTGCGCCGCTTCTACCTGAAGAACGGCTATGTCGACTTCCAGATCCTGGATGCGAAGTCGGAGCTGTCGCCCGACCGCAAGTCCTTCTTCCTGACCTTCACGGTCAGCGAGGGGAAGCGCTACCGGGTCGGCAAGGTCTCCATCACCTCCCAGCTGCGTCACCTGAGCGGCGGCGACCTGCGCAAGGACCTGCAGTTCGAGGAGGGCGACTGGTACGACGGTGACGCCGTCGGCCGCACCGCCGACCTGATCGAGGAGGATGTCCACAACCGGGGCTACGCCTTCGTCGAGGTGAAGCCGCGTGCGGACAAGAACGCCGAGAAGCGCACCGTCGACCTGACCTTCGAAGTGGGCGAGGGGCCGCGCGTCTATGTCGAGCGCATCGACATCAACGGCAACACGCGCACCAAGGACAAGGTGATCCGGCGTGAGTTCCGCCTGGCCGAAGGCGACCCGTTCAACGCGGAGCAGGTGCGGCGCTCGCGCCAGCGGCTGACCGACCTCGGCTACTTCAACTCGGTCGACATCGACACCAACCCGGGTTCGGTGCCGGACAAGGCGATCCTGAACACCACGGTGTCGGAGAAGGCGACGGGTGAGCTGACGCTGGGTGGTGGCTATTCGACGGATGCCGGCGCGCTGCTCGATATCGGCCTGTCGGAGCGCAACCTGATCGGCACCGGCATCGCCGCCAGCGTCAACGGCGTGCTCGCCCAGAAGCGAAGCTCGATCTCGACCTCGATCACCGATCCGTACTTCCTGGATCGCAACCTCGTGGCGGGCGCCGACGTCTTCCTGATCCAGACCAACTACCTGGGCACGGAAGCCTACGACGAACGCCGCGTCGGCTTCGCCCTGCGGCTCGGCTACGAGTTCAACGAGCACCTGCGCCAGGTCTGGAGCTACTCGCTCGTCAATCGTGACGTCTACAACATCTACAGCGGCGCCAGCTTCTACATCCTGGAGCAGGCCGGCACCTCGAACCTGTCGCAGATCAGCCAGGTGATCACGCTCGACCACCGCGACAGCCGGATCGCGCCGCATAGCGGCTACCTGATCGAGGTCGGCACCGACTTCGCCGGCCTCGGCGGCGACGTGAGCTTCGTGCGCGGCAACATCAACGGCGCCTACTACATCCCGCTCGAGCGGCTGCTGGGGAATCCGGACTGGGGCATCAAGCTGGGTGCCGGCACGGGCTACCTGTGGGAGCTGAACGACACCGACCGCATCATCGACCGGTTCTTCCTGGGCGGCGACAATCTGCGCGGCTTCCAGACCGGCGGTGCCGGCCCGCATGACGCGACCACCGGCGACCCGCTGGGCGGCCGCTTCATCTGGACGGGCACGGCGGAGCTGCGCTTCCCGCTGCCGGTCTCGGCGGACCTGGGCCTGAGCGGACGCACCTTCGTCGACGTGGGCGGCCTGACCCAGGCGAGCTTCCCGAACAGCGCCTGCGCCAAGAACACGGGCGGCGTCTGCCCGACCATCAACGCCTCGGGCGCGCCGCGCCTGGGCGCGGGCGTCGGCATCTCCTGGAAGACCAGCTTCGGCCTGATCAACGTCGATCTGGCGCCGTTCGTCATCAAGCAGTCGCAAGATCAGACACAGATCTTCCGCTTCGGTTTTGGCACGAGGTTCTAGTGATCCAGTCTCGTCTTTCTCTCGCCTGCGCCGCCGCGGCGCTCGCCGTCGGCCTGCAGCCGCTGGCGGCTCACGCCCAGGCCCAGTCGGAATGGTTCGTGCCCAACCAGCAGAGGTCCGCGCCCGCCCCACGGGCGGCGCCCTCTCCACGGCCCGCACCCGCGCCGGCCCCCGGCGCAGGGGCCGCGCCGACGATCGGCGGCGGCGACGGGACCGAGGAGCTGCCGCAGCAGCAGGTGCAGGTGCAACTGCCCCCGGCGCCCGAGGTGCCGCCGCTGCCCAAGGGCCAGCCGACCCCGGCCGCGGTGATCGGCATCCTCTCGGTGCCGGACGTGCTGCGGATCTCCACCGCCTACCAGCAGGCGGACAAGGAGCTGGGCGCGCGCCGGCAGAAGCTGAACGAGGACGCGCAGAAGGAGCAGATCGCCCTGCGTGACCTCGGGCAGGCCCTGGGGAACGAGCGCGCCAAGCTGAGCCCCGAGCAGATCCGGAACAAGGAACGGGAGCTGCAGGATCGGATCAGCACCTCCCGCCGCAAGTTCGGGGAGCGGAACCGGATCATCCAGGAAGCCGGCCAGTACGTGATGGCGCAGATCGACCGCACGCTGGAGCAGGTGGCGCAGGCGGTGGCGGCCTCGCGCGGGGTCAACCTGGTGCTGAACCGCGCGCAGATCCTGGGGACCACGGCCGATTTCGACCTGACGCCCCAGGTGGCCGAAGTGCTGAACAAGGTGCTGCCCAGCGTGCTGATCCCGCCCGATGGCGTGTCCGCCGTGACGTTCGGCGTGCAGCAGCAGGGGGGCGCCACGCCCGCCGCCAATGGCACGCCAGTGCCGCCGACGCCGCCGGCCAAGCCGCCCGCCAGCGCCCCCGCGGCGCAGCCGAAGCGCTGAGCCGCCCGGGACGCCGATGGAGCATCCAGCCGCGCAGCAGGCAGGGGCCGGCGATCCGCGCTTCTTCGCGCGAAGCGGGCCCTTCAGCCTCGCCGCGGTTGCGGAGGCCGCCGAGGGCGAGGCACCGCCACGCCGGCTGATGCTGCGCGGCGTCGCCCCGCTGCAGACCGCGCAGCCGGACGAGGTGAGCTTCCTCGACAACCGGAAATACGCCGAAGCGCTGGACCATACCGGCGCGGGCGCGGTTCTGGTGCATCCCGACATGGCCGCCCGCGTCCCGGCGAGTGCGGTCGCGATCGTCACCGACGAGCCCTATGCGGCCTGGGCGCGGGTCTGCTCGCTGTTCCATCCGCTGCCGCCGGTGCAGCCCGGCATCCATGCCATGGCGGTGGTCGCGCCGGAGGCGGTGGTTCATCCGACGGCCGAGATCGGTCCGTTCGCGGTGATCGGCGCCCGTGCGGAGATCGGTCCGCGCTGCCGTGTCGGATCGCACACGGCGATCGGCGAGGGGGTGATCCTGGGGTCGGATTGCCGGATCGCGTCCCATGTCACGCTGAGCCACGCGATCCTCGGCGACCGGGTGGCGGTCTATCCGGGCGCGCGGATCGGCCAGGACGGGTTCGGCTTCGCGATCACGGCAACCGGGTTCCGTTCGGTTCCGCAGCTGGGCCGCGTGCTGCTCGAGAACGACGTGGAGATCGGGGCGAACACCACGATCGATCGCGGCTCGCTCCACGATACGGTGATCGGTGCGGGCTCGCGCCTCGACAATCTAGTGCAGATCGGGCACAACGTCCGCCTCGGGCGCGGCTGCGTCATCGTTTCGCAGGCGGGCATTTCGGGCTCCACGACGCTTGGGGATCACGTCATGCTGGGCGGTCAGGCCGGCCTGACCGGTCATCTGCATATCGGCCGCGGCGCGAAGATCGGTGCCCAGGCCGGAGTCATGGCCGATGTCCCCGCCGGGACCGAGGTGGTGGGCAGCCCGGCACAGCCGGTGCGGGCCTTCTTCCGCGAAGTGGCGGCGCTGCGCCGGCTGGTGCGCGATCGGGGCAGGCAACGCCCGCAGGATGCAGGCGGCCGCGGCCGGGATGGGACGACAGGAACGGACACGGACTGAGCGTGATGGACGGCACGACACCGCAGCAGGCGGCGGTTCCTGCAGCCCCGGAAACCCCGACCCAGGGTACATCCCCCCAAGCCGGTTCGGGCCAGGGCGATGTCATCGACGTGGTCGACATCCTGCGGGTCATGCAGGCGATCCCGCATCGCTACCCCTTCCTGCTGATCGATCGCGTGGTCGAGGTCGTGAGGAACGTATCGGCGATCGGCATCAAGAACGTCTCGGTCAATGAATCCTTCTTCGCCGGACATTTCCCCAATCACCCGGTGATGCCGGGCGTGCTGATCATCGAGAGCATGGCGCAGACCGCCGCCGTGCTCGTCGTGGAGACGCTGGGCCCGGAGGCCGCGGGGAAGGTCGTCTACTTCATGTCCATCGAGGGCGCGAAGTTCCGGCGGCCGGTCGTGCCCGGCGATCAGCTCCGCATCCACGTCGCGAAAGAGCGCAATCGCGGAAACGTGTGGAAGTTCCACGCGATCGCCCGCGTCGACGGTGTCTCGGTCGCAGAGGCGACCTACGCTGCCATGATCATGGACCGCGCCGCGCCAGTCTGATCACGGCTGCCGCAATACCGCCAAAATTGTCGCTGAAACAAGGCGTTACACGGCGGTGTCGGATACATCCGGCAATAATGATTGAGTTGGTGCGCTCCGGCCCCGCGCCTAGCCTGCCGTCGCCGGCCCGCTTGCCGGTATCCCGTTACCTTGGCCGACGGAATGCGCCGAATGGATGCTCTGCCTGAAACGATCATGCCGCGGGCCGCGGGGGTGACGATCCATCCCACCGCGATCGTCCAGCCGGGTGCGGAACTGGGGCGCGACGTCTTCGTGGGCCCGTTCTGCGCGGTTGGCCCCGACGTGGTCATCGAGGACGGTGCGCGGCTCGTCTCCCATGTCGTGGTCGACGGGCATACGCGCATCGGCGCAGGTGTCGAGCTGTTTCCGTTCTGCACCGTGGGTCTCGCGCCGCAGGACCTGAAATACAAGGACGAGCCGACCCGCTGCGAGATCGGCGCCCGCACCCAGATCCGCGAGCACTGCACCATCCATCGTGGCACCGCGACCGGCATCGGCACGACGCGCGTCGGCGCCGACTGCCTGATCATGGCCGTCGCCCATGTCGCGCACGACTGCCAGCTTGGGAACCACGTGATCGTGGCGAACAACGCGGTGATGGGCGGCCACGTGCAGATCGCCGATCACGCGGTAATCGGGGGCGCCGCCGCGATCCACCAGTTCGTGCGGATCGGCCGCGCCGCGATGATCGGCGGCGTGTCCGGCGTCGAGGCGGACGTGATCCCGTTCGGCAGCGTGATCGGCAACCGCGCCCGCCTGGCCGGGCTGAACGTGATCGGCCTGAAGCGCCGCGGCTTCGACAAGGCGCAGATCCAGCGGCTGCACGGCTTCTTCCGCAGCCTGTTCCGGCAGGAGGGCGTGTTCGCCCAGCGCCTCGCGGAAGTGCGCGGCCCCTATGCGGACGATCCGCTCGTCTCCGAGGTCCTGGCCTTCATCGACGCCCCGAGCCATCGCGGCCTGATCCGGGCGGAGTAGGCGGGCGGCTCGCGCGCGCCATCCCCATCGCCCGCACCATCCGCCTCCCGACCGTCATGGCCGGGGTTGACCCGGCCACCCCCACCGGCACGCGTTGCCGTCCCCTCGTTCGCGCCGCGGCCGGTGCCAGCGGGGATCCGCGGGTCGAGCCCGCGGATGACGGCGTGGGGGTCCCGCGGATGGCGGTGGGGGTCTCGCGGATGACGGTGTGGGGGGGGGCGCGGATGGCGGTGTGGGGGTCCCGCGGATGGCGATGGGGGAGTGCGGGCGACGCACGCGCGACCAGCACGGCACGGAAACCACGCCGCCGCACGACCCGTGCGGATGAACCGCAGGCCACGCGCGTTTCCGTTGCTCCGACGCGGGCGGGCATGGCAGGAAACTCCACCACCGACACTCGAGGAATCCAGCGCGTGCTGACGCGACGCCTGTTGCTTGCCGCTTCGCCGGCTACCGTCCTCGCCCTCTCGCACGCCCAGGCGGCAGAGAGCTTCCAGGCCTTCCTCTCCGGCGTCCGTGCGGAAGCACGGCGGGCCGGGATCGCACAAGCGGTCCTCGATTCCGCCTTCGCCGGCGTCTCGCCCAACCAGAAGGTGCTGGAGCGCGACCGCAAGCAGCCCGAGTTCACCATGACCTGGGCCCGCTATCGCACGCTCCTGCTCACCGACAAGCGCATCACCAGCGGCCGCGCCGCCGTGGAAGAGAACCGCAGCCTGCTTGGCCGTGTGCAGGAGCGGTACGGGGTGGCGCCCGGCGTGATCACCGGCATCTGGGGACTCGAATCCAGCTTCGGCACGACCACGGGCGACTTCCGCGTCGTCGAGGCGCTGGCCACGCTCGCCTGGGAAGGGCGGCGCGCCAGCTTCTTCCGTGGCGAGCTGATGGCCGCGCTGAAGATCCTGAACGCCGGCGACGTCTCCCCCGCGCGGATGACCGGCTCCTATGCCGGTGCGATGGGCCAGCCGCAGTTCATGCCGACCAGCTACCTCCGCTACGCCGTCGACTTCGAGGGCAACGGCCGGCGGGACATCTGGACCAGCCGCCCGGACGTGCTCGGATCGATCGCCAACTACCTCGCGCGGTCGGGCTGGCGTCCCGGGGAGAGCTGGGGCCAGCAGGTCACCGTGCCGGCCGGCTTCGACCCGCAATGGGCGGGACGCGACGTGAAGAAGCCGCTCTCGGACTGGGCGCGGGAGGGGATCCGCCCGGCCTATGGTCCCTGGCGCGGCACGGCACAGATGCCGGCCGCGGTGATCATGCCGGACGGCGCGCAGGGGGAGGCCTTCGTGGTCTTCGCCAATTTCGGGGCGATCCGCCGCTACAACCCCTCGGACTACTACGCGCTGCTGGTCGGGCTGCTGGGCGACGCGATCACCTGAGATGCGCGCCCCGTTGGTCCTGGCCGGGCTCGCGCTGCTGTTCGGCTGCGCGAAGCCCGGTCCGACGCCCACCCCGCACTACGTGCTGGGGGCGCCCTACCGCGCGAGCGGCGTGTGGTACTATCCGGCCGAACGCACGGAGCTCGTGGAGACCGGGCTCGCCACCATCCTGCCGCCGAACCACGCGCCGCTGACGACGAACGGCGAGACCTACGACCCCGGCGCGATGGCCGCCGCCCATCCCACGCTGCAACTGCCGGCGATCGCGCGCATCACCGACCTCGAGACCGGGCGATCCGTCGTCGTGCGCATCAACGATCGGGGCACCGGTGACCCGCGCCGGCTCGTGCAGGTGACGCCGCGCGTCGCAACGCTGCTGGGCATGCGGGAGGGGCAGCCCGCGCAGGTCCGGCTCGAGCTGCTGGGCGCCGAGAGCCGCGCCGCGGTCGAGGGGCTGGCCGGCGCGCCGTCCCTTCCGGTTGCCGCCGCGCCGCGCGGGACGGTGCAACAGGCCGATCTGCCGCCGCCGCCCGGGGTGCGGGAGGGCAGGGGGCGCGTCGCCTCCGCCGCCGCGATGCCCTCGGCCGCCGACCCGACCGCGGCACCCGCGGTCGCGATGCGACTGACCGAGCAGGTGACGCAGGGACCGGTCCAGCCCGGTCGTTTGTGGGTGCGACTCGACACGTTCGAGGAGTACCAATACGCGGCGATCCAACGCGCGAAGCTGATCGGTTTGCGGCCGAGCATCGTGTCGTCCCGCGTGGGGCGGACGAGGCAGTTCCGCGTGCAGATCGGCCCGCTCGCCAGCGTGCCGGAGGCCGATGCCGCGCTCGACCAGGCGCTGGCGGCCGGCATTCCGGATGCCCGAATCGTGGTCGAATAGGAGCCTGCCCCGATGCTGACCCGTCGCCTCGCCCTGTTGGGGACCACTGCCTCCCTCGCCGCTCTTCCGGCACTTGCCCAGCCCCGCCGCGCGCCGGCCGCGCCGCGGGCCGGGGCGCACGGACGCGGCAAGGATCCGGTGCCCACCGGCTCCCCGGCCGACACCCCGCTCGGGCCGGTCGATACCGTGGCGAAGTGGGCGTTCGCGGTGGATTTCGTGACCGGCGCGACGCTGCTGGACAAGAACGCGGACGAGGAAATGCCGCCCTCGTCGATGACCAAGCTCATGACGATCTACATCGTCTACGAGCGGCTGAAGAGCGGCCGCCTCAAGCTGGACGACGAGTTGCCCGTCTCGGAACGCGCGTGGCGCATGGGCGGCTCCAAGATGTTCGTGCAGGTCGGCACGCAGGTGAAGGTCGAGGACCTGATCCGGGGCGTCATCGTGCAGTCCGGCAACGACGCGTGCCTCGTGCTCGCCGAAGCGATCGCCGGGTCGGAAGAGCAGTTCGTGGAGCTGATGAACCAGACCGCCAAGCAGCTCGGTCTGACGCACAGCTTCTTCAAGAACTGCACCGGCTGGCCCGATCCGGAGCAGCACATGAGCTGTCGCGACATTGCGACGCTGGCGCGGCGGATCATCATGGACTTCCCGGAATACTATCACTACGATTCCGAGAAGACGTTCAAATACAACGGCATCGAGCAGGGCAACCGCAACCCCATGGTGCAGAAGGGCACCGCGGACGGGCTGAAGACCGGCCATACGGAAGCCGGCGGCTACGGGCTCGTCGTCAGTTCCATGCGCAACGGCCGGCGAATCATCCTGGTGCTGAACGGCATGACGAGCATGCGAGAGCGCGCGGAGGAATCCGAGCGCCTGATGGACTGGTGCTTCGCGAACTTCGAGGACGTGACCCTGTTCGCCGCCGGCGACGTGGTCGAGAACGTGAAGGTCTGGCTCGGCACCCAGCCGACGGTGCCGCTGGTGGGCGGGCGCGACCTGGTCGTGACCATGCCGCGCAACTGGCGGAAGAACGCCTCGATCAAGGTGACCTACGACTCGCCGATCCGCGCGCCCGTGGCGAAGGGCGACGCGCTGGGCAAGCTGACGGTCAGCGGGCAGGGCGTGCCCTCGATGGACGTGCCGCTGCTGGCCGGGGCCGACGTGCCGAAGCTGGGCCTGCCCGGTCGTGCGATGGCGGTGCTGTCGCACTACGTCACTGGCGGCTGAGCCGCTCGTGACCGCGCGCGGCCGCTTCGTCACGCTGGAAGGCGGGGAGGGGAGCGGCAAGTCCACCCAGGCGCGCCTGCTCGCCGAGGCGCTGACCGCCTCCGGCCGGCCGGCGTTGCTGACCCGCGAGCCGGGCGGCGCGCCGGGGGCGGAGCGGCTGCGCTCGCTGCTGCTCGAGGGTGCGGTGGACTGGGCGCCGCTCGCCGAGACCTTGCTGCATTTCGCCGCCCGCGCCGAACACGTGGCGAAGACGATCCGCCCGGCACTGGACGCCGGGATGTGGGTGGTGTGCGACCGCTTCGCCGATTCCACCATGGCGTATCAGGGCTACGGCCAGTCCGCCGACCGTGCGGCGATCGCGACGCTGACCGGCCTGGTCGAGCTGGTGCCGGACCTGACCCTGGTGCTGGACGTGCCGGAGGAGGTTGCGGCCGCCCGCGTGCGCGTGCGCGGTCTTGCCGCCGATCGCTACGACCGGCTTGGTCCGGACTTCCACCGGCGCGTGGCGGCCGGCTTCCGCGCGATCGCGGCCGCCGCACCGGAGCGCTGCGCGATGGTGGACGGCAGCGGCACGCCGGAGACGGTCCAGGCCGCGCTGATGGCCGTCATCGGACGGCGCTGGCCCGAGTAGGTCTCCCCCCGTCCGATCCGCGCGGCGGGATTGTGTCTGGGGTCGCGCTGCCGGCCACACCCTCTATCGCCATCATCCGGCTTCGAAGCTCGTGTGAGCTCGGCTCCAGGCGCTTGGGTCGCGTGTCCCTCGACGGGTGGCGCGTGCCGTCGCGAGGCACCCTCACTTGCATCATGCAATGGACGTCGCATATGAGTGGCTATCGTCATGGTAGTCACTCGGAGGGCCGGCCGTGCAGCGCAAGAGCTTCGGCGAGATGAAGTGCCCCATCGCCCGCAGCCTGGATCGTGTGGGCGAGTGGTGGAGCATCCTGATCCTCCGCGACGCCTTCCAGGGGCTGACGCAGTTCGACCAGTTCCAGAAGAGCCTCGGCATCGCGCCCAACATGCTGTCCCGGCGCCTGACCGGCCTGGTCGAGGCCGGGCTGCTGGAGCGGCGTCGCTACAGTGAGCGCCCGCCGCGGGACGAGTACGTGCTCACCGATCGGGGGCGCGACTTCCGGCCGGTGCTGTGGTCGCTGCTCGCCTGGGGCAACCGGCATTTCGCGCCCGAGGGGCTGAGCGTCGAGCTGGTCGACGCGGAGACCGGCGAGCGCGCCGATCCGGTCCTGGTCGACCGGCGGACGGGCAAGGAGATGACGCCGGCCAGCTTCCACACCGTCGCCGGTCCCGCCGCGGACGCGCAGGTCCGTGCCCGTCACCGCCCGCGTCCGACCGCCGCCGCGCAGGCGACCGGCAAGGAGGATCGGCCATGAACGCGGAGGTGCCGGCCTCGCCCGCGCCCACGGTGCCGCGCACCATTTCCGTGCCCGACACTGCGCGGCCGGCGGCACGCCATCGCGGCCTGAAGCGAGCCCGGCTGGCGGCGGTCGCTCTTGCCGCCCTGCTGGGTGGCGGGGCCTACGGCTATGACTGGTGGACCACGGGCCGCTTCGTCGAGAGCACCGACGACGCCTATGTGGGCGGCGACGTCACGCCGATCGCCCCGCATGTCGCGGGCTTCGTGCAGCAGGTGCTGGTCGGCGACCACCTGCTCGTGCAGGCCGGCCAGCCGCTGATCCGCCTCGACCCGAAGGACTACCAGGCTGCCTTGCAGCATGCGCAGGCGGTGCTCGACGGCGCGAAGGCGCGGCTCGAGGGGTTGGATGCGCGACGTGCGCTGCAGCAGGCGCTGATCACCGGGGCCGCCGCCGACCTCGCCGCGCGGCAGGCCCAGGCGGTGTTCGCGACCCAGGATGCGGACCGCTACCGCATGCTCGCCTCGACCTATGCCGGTACGCGGCAGGACGAGCAGAAGGCATTGGCAGGCGATCGCTCCGCCAAGGCGGGCGTGCTCGCCGCGCAAGCCGCGCTCGAGGGCGCCAACCGCCAGCTCGCGGTGATCGACTCCGACGTCGTCGCCGCGCGCGCGGAGATCGCCCAGGCCACCGCCGACCTGCGAACCGCCGAGCTGAACCTGGGCTACACTGAACTGCGCGCGCCGATTGCGGGCTATGTCGGCAATCGCTCCGCCCAGGTGGGCGCCTATGTCGGCAGCGGCACCACGCTGCTCGCGGTGGTGCCGGCGCGCGGCCTGTGGGTGGATGCGAACTTCAAGGAAGACCAGCTCGCCCGCATGCGGCCCGGCGATCCCGCGACGGTGGTCGCCGACGTGCTGCCCGGCCGGGTCTTCCATGGCCGCGTGGAGAGCCTCGCGCCGGTCACGGGCGCGGTGTTCAGCATCATCCCGCCGCAGAACGCGACCGGGAATTTCACCAAGATCGTGCAGCGCGTGCCCGTCCGCATCGCGCTCGACGGCGACGGCCAGGAACTCGGCCTGCTGCGCGCCGGCCTCTCCACGACGGTCCGCGTCGACACGAAGCACGACGCGCCATGATCGCGTCGGGCGAGCCGCTAGCATGAGCGCGGTGCGGGGCGTGCTGCCGTTTGCGGTGATGTGCGTCGGCATGTTCATCGCGCTGCTCGACATCCAGATCGTCGCCTCCTCGCTCGCCGATATCGGCGGCGGGCTCTCGGCGGCGCAGGACGACATCGCGTGGGTGCAGACCGCCTACCTCATCGCCGAGATCGTGATGATCCCGCTGTCCGGCTGGCTGACGCGGGTGTTCTCGACCCGCTGGCTTTTCGTGGTCTCGGCGGCCGGGTTCACCATCGCCAGCATGCTGTGCGGGCTCGCCTGGAACATCGACAGCATGATCCTGTTCCGCGGCCTGCAGGGGATGCTGGGCGCGTCCATGATTCCGACCGTCTTCACCTCCTCCTTCCATTATTTCGAGGGGCCCCGCCGCGTGTATGCGGCGGCCGTGGTCGGCACCATTGCCTCGATCGCACCGAGCCTGGGGCCGGTGATCGGCGGGTGGATCACCGACACGATGGGGTGGCGCTGGCTGTTCTACGTGAACCTGGTCCCGGGTCTTGCGGTGGTCGCCGGCGTGGCGGCGCTGGTGCGGATCGACAAGCCCGACCTCCGGCTGCTGCGCGGCGCCGACTACCTGGGGATCGGCCTGCTGGCCGTGGCGCTGAGCACGCTGGAATACGTGCTGGAGGAGGGCGCGCGCTGGAACTGGTTCAGCGACCAGACAATCCGCCGCTGCGCCCTGATCGCCGCCATCAGCGGTACGGCCTTCGTGCTGCGCAGCCTGACCTTCGCCAACCCGGTGGTGGACCTGCGCGCGCTGGGCAACCGCAACTTCCTGCTGGGCTGCATCCTGTCCTTCATCACCGGCGTCGGCATGTTCGCGACGATCTACCTGACCCCGCTCTTCCTGGGATACGTGCGCGGCTTCTCGGCCTGGCAGACCGGGCTTGCGGTGTTCTCGACCGGCGTCGCCTCGGTGGTGGGGGTGCCGTTCTACGTGATGCTCGCGCGGCGGGTGGACCTGCGCTGGCTGATGGGGTTCGGGCTCGCGAGCTTCGGCCTGTCGATGTGGGCGTTCACCTTCATCACCCATGACTGGGGTGCCGACCAGTTGCTGCTGCCGCAGATCCTGCGCGGCTTCCCGCAGGTCTTCGCGGTGGCGCCGGCGGTGACGCTGGGGCTGGGGAGCCTGCCGCCGGAGCGGCTGAAATACGCGAGCGGATTGTTCAACATGATGCGCAACCTCGGCGGTGCGGTCGGCATCGCGATCTGCGGCGCCGTGCTGAACGACCAGACGAACTTCCATTTCGTCACCATCGCCTCGAGCCTGACGCCCGCCAACGACGCCATGCTCGGGCTGCTCGGGGGGCTGCAGGACCGGTTTGCCCAGGCGCTTGGCTCCACGCCGGCCGGCCACTTGGCCGCGGTGCAGCAGTTACGGGCGCTGGCGTATCGGGAGGCCTCGACCATGGCCTATGCGGATGCGTTCCGCACCATCATGCTTGCCTTCGCGGTGACGACGCCGCTCGTGTTCCTGCTGCGCCGGGTCGCGCCGCCCAAGGCGCCCTCGGCCGACGCGCACTGATCAGCCGCGTCGCGGCCTCGTGCGGCGGGCCGTCATCGTCGCCCTTCGCTACGCCGCCGCACGTACCCCGGTCGCGACGTGGCAGCGCGCGGCGTGGCCCGCCTCGACCGGCGCGAGCACTTGCGGCAGCTCGCACCCGGCCTGGGCGAGGGGGCAGCGGGGCGCGAAGCGGCACCCGGCCGGCATCGCGTCCAGCGGCGGCACCCGTCCGGGGATCGCAGCCAGGTCCTGCGCGTCGCGGTCCATGCGCGGGATCGCGGCAAACAACGCCCGCGTGTAGGGATGGGCGGGGCGGGCGAACACGGCGCCGACCGGCGCCTGCTCCACGATCTGCCCCGCATACATCACCGCCACCCGGTCGGCGATCTGCGCCACCACGCCCAGGTTGTGGGTGATGAACAGCATGGCCATGCCGTGCCGGTCCTTGAGGTCGCCCAGCAGCCCCAGCACCTGCGCCTGGATCGTCACATCCAGCGCGGTGGTCGGCTCGTCCGCCAGCAGCACCGCGGGCTCGCAGGCCAGCGCGATCGCGATCATCACCCGCTGGCGCATGCCGCCCGAGAACTGGTGCGGGTAGTCGTGCAGCCGCCGCGCGGCCGAGGGGATCTTCACCTCGTCCAGCACGCCGAGCGCGCGGCGCTCCGCCTCGCGGCGGGAGAGGCCCTTGTGGACCATCAGCGATTCCGCGACTTGCGCGCCGATGGTCATGACCGGGTTCAGGCTGGTCATCGGCTCCTGGAAGATCATCGCGATGCGGTTGCCGCGGATGCGCTCGAGCGTGGGTTCGTCCAGCCCGACGAGGTCCTGCCCCTCCAGCCGGATGTGGCCGCCGCCGATGCGGCCGGCGGGCTTCGGCACCAGCCCCATGATCGACAGGGAGGTGATGGATTTGCCGCAGCCCGATTCACCCACGAGCGCCAGCGTCTCGCCGCGGGCGAGCGCGAAGGAGACGCCATCCACCGCCGGCCGCCAGGCGCCGCCGATGCGGAACTCGGTCCGCAGCCCCTCCACGCTCAGGACGGGTGTCGCGGGATCGTTCGGGCGGGGGGAAGGAGTGTCTTGCATCTCGGGACCAGCACGGGGAGCTTGCCAGCGTGCCGACGCCGTCGCATTCCTGCAACCGATTGCAGAAGGCCAGCCGCATGTCCCGCCCCGTCGACAGCGTCATCGAAGCCGCGCGCGCCTTCCTGGGCGAGCGCATCACCACCAACGCGGCGCTGCGTGAGCACCATTCGCACGGCCAGGACACCCAGACCCCGGTGCTGCCCGATGCCGTCGCCTTCGTCGAGACGACGGAGGAGGCGTCGAAACTGCTGCGGCTGTGCCACGAGGCGCATGTGCCGGTGGTTCCGTTCGGCGGCGGCACCTCGCTCGAGGGGCATGTCACGCCGGTGCGGGGCGGGATCACGGTCGACGTGTCCCGCATGACCCGGATCATGCAGGTCAGCCAGGCGGACATGGACTGCCGGATCGAGGCCGGGGTGACGCGGGAGCAGCTCAACACGCATCTCCGGGACGCCGGCCTGTTCTTCCCGGTCGATCCCGGCACCTCGGCCTGCACGATCGGGGGCATGTGCGCGACCCGCGCGTCCGGCACCAATGCGGTGCGCTACGGCACGATCCGGGAGAACGTGATGGGCCTGACGGTCGTGCTGGCCGACGGGCGGGTGATCCTCACCGGCGGGCGCGTGCGCAAATCCTCCACCGGCTACGACCTGACCCGGCTGTTCATCGGCTCCGAGGGCACGCTGGGCGTGATCACCGAGGTGCAGCTCCGCCTGCATGGCATCCCCGAGGCGATGTCCGCCGCGACCTGCCAGTTCCCGACGCTGCGCGACGCGGTGGAGACGGTGATCGCGATCCTGCAGGTCGGGATTCCGGTCGCGCGGATGGAGCTGCTGGACGAGGTGCAGATGGCCGCCTGCATCGCCTATTCGAAGCTGGAGGGGCTTGCGGCCACGCCCACCCTGTTCTTCGAGTTCCACGGCACCGAGGCCGCGGTGCAGGAGCAGGCGCAGCTCGCCGAGGCGATCGCGATCGACAATTCCGCCCAGGGCTTCCGCTGGGCCACCGATGCGGCCGAACGGGGCAAGCTCTGGCAGGCGCGGCACGACGCGTACTGGGCCTGCCTCGCGCTGAAGCCGGGGCACAAGGGGATCGCGACGGATGCGATCGTGCCGATCTCCCGCCTCGACGAGGCGATCCTGGGCGCCAAGCAGGATATCGAGGCGTCGGGCCTGACGGCGCCGATCGTCGGGCATGTGGGGGACGGCAACTTCCACACCGTCATCCTGGTCCCGCCGGAGCCGGACGGGCTCGCCCGCGCCTGGGAGCTGGACAAGAAGATCGTCGCCCGCGCCCTGTCGCTGGGCGGGTCGTGCAGCGGCGAGCACGGCGTGGGGATCGGCAAGCGCGAGTTCCTGGAGCAGGAACACGGGCCGGAGGCGCTGGCGGTGATGCGGTCGGTGAAGCAGGCGCTGGATCCGCGCGGGGTGCTCAACCCGGGAAAGATCTTCCTGAACTGAGGTTGGACCCACGCAAACCGGCGGCAGCTCCGCGCTAGGGGCAGGGGCGGGCTGCGCTTCGGGCTTGACCGGCAGGGGGTGGATGCGCATGTTCGCCCCCCTGCGAGGACAAGGCCATGGCAAAGACCAACACCGTTCAGATCAAGCTCGTCTCGAGCGCCGACACCGGCTACTTCTACGTCACGAAGAAGAATGCGCGGACCACGACCGGCAAGCTCGAGCTGAAGAAGTACGACCCCGTCGCGCGCAAGCACGTCGTCTTCAAGGAAGCGAAGATCAAGTGATGAGCCGGGGCTGAGGCCGCTCCGCTCGCGGCTTACCCCGCCGGACCGAGGCCCGCCATCCGCCGGCCAGTCGCTCCGCCCGTCAGTCGCGCGCCGGCCAGTCGGTCCGCCCGTCAGTCGCGCGCCGGGCAGTCGTGAACCCCGTCATGGCCGGGCTTGTCCCGGCCATCCCCACCGGCACACTGCCGCGAGGGATGGCCGGGACAAGCCCGGCCATGACGTTTGGCGCTGGGCGACCCGGCCCCGGACCAGCGGCGTCGGGCGAGCCGTGCCCGGATGAGCGGCGTCGGATGACCCGTCCCCGGACGAGCGGCGTCGGGCGAGCCGTCCCCGGACGAGCGGTGTCGGACGAGCCATCCCCGG
>MKTV01000062.1:0-10024 GCA_001898425.1 Rhodospirillales bacterium 69-11 | reverse complement strand
GAGGTTCTGGGCTAGCGTCCGATGCAGAGTGCCGCCGGAGATGGCCGGGTCGAGCCCGGCCATGACGATATGCGGATTCGACGTCGGGCGTGTGCGGCTCCACCGGCGCTGATCGCCGGGTCGCGACCCGCCCGCGACGGCACGACGGTCGGATGCCTCACGCGCCGTTCGGCACCGGCGCGATCTCGACGCGGTTGCGGCCGTTGCGCTTCGCGGCATAGAGCGCCTGGTCGGCGGCCCGCAGCAGCGCGTCGGCCCCGATCGGAAGGCCTGCGGTGCAGGCGATTCCCACGCTGATCGTGAGCGGCCGGCATTGGCCGGCGGGCGTCTCGAAGACGAGCGCCTCCACCGCGCGCCGCAGCCGTTCGGCCGCTCCAGCCGCGTCGACGGACCCCGATCCGGCCATCACCACGACGAACTCCTCACCGCCGTAGCGGGCGAGCGAATCCGCCGCGCGCGTGTTCTCCCGCAGCGTCTCCGCGATCAGCCTGAGGGCGCGATCGCCCGTGGCGTGGCCGTGCTCGTCGTTCACCGATTTGAAGTGATCCACATCCAGGATCAGCAGCGCGAGGTCCGGGCACTCACTGCCGCCCAGCAATGCGGTCAGGTGACGGCGCAGGTAGCGCTGGTTGTAGAGCCCGGTCAGCGGATCGGTCAGGGCCATCTCGAGCGCGGTGCCGAGGTCTGAACGCAGCCGGTCCTGGTAGAGCTTCCGCCGGATCTGGTTGCGGGCGCGGGCGCGGAGCTCGTTGGGATCGACGGGGAGGGTCAGCCAGTCGTTGGCGCCCAGTCCGAAGCCGCGGAGGATGCGGTCCCGCTCCACCGGGTCGGCCACCAGCAGCAGGGGCACGTCATGCGTGGCGTCGGTCGCGCGCAGGCCGGCGATCAGCTTCAGCGGGTCGTCCGCCAGCAGCGACAGGCTCAGGATCACGATGTCGGTCGGTCCGGCGTCGAGCGCGGCCCGCATCTCCGCTTCCGACCGTGCGCGGATCGACAGGACGCCATCCTGCCGCAACGCCTGGTCGATCGCAGCGGCGCCGAGATCCCAGTCGTCCACCAGCAACGCGCGCGCGCCGGTGATCGACGGCAGGAGCAGCCGGTCGGAGGCGAGGCCCAGGGTGCGGGCCGTTTCCCCACGAGCATGCCATTCGTCCAGCACCCGCTTGAGGCGCACCAGGCTGCGCACCCGCGCCATCAGCGTGTCGTATTCGACCGGCTTGGTGAGGAAGTCGTCCGCCCCCGCCTCGAGGCCGCGCAGGCGCTCGCTCGATTCGCCGAGCGCCGTGACCATGACGACCGGGATGTGCATGGTTTCCGGCCGCGCCTTCAACCTGCGGCAGCACTCGTACCCGTCCATGCCAGGCATCATGACGTCGAGCAGGATGAGGTCGGGCTGCCAGGACAAGGCCTGCTCGAGGGCTTCCGCGCCGTTCCGTGCCGTGGCGACCTGGTAGTATTCCGCAGAAAGCTTGGCGTCCAACAGCCGCATGTTGGCCGGAACGTCGTCCACGATCAGGATCCGCGCGGTCATGCGACGTTCAGTTCACCTCCGGACGGGAACCCGATGACATGCCAGGCGCCGTCCGCGTCGCAACTTAGCCCAGCATCGCCGGCATTCAAAGCCACTCCAGATTGTGCCGCCCGTTCCCGGGAACGGGGTTCCGTCTCCGTCGAACTTCGGCTAGATCGGGCATCGCAAAGTAAAGCTGAAAGCATGACAAGTATATGACGGATATATTTCAGTCGAGCGGCGCGCCCCTGGAGTCCCCGTCGATCCCGCCGAAGACGGGCACTGCAAATCCGGGGATGTTCTTTCGCCGCTGGCTCGCGAACCCCCTGCAGATGGGGTCGATCGTGCCGTCCTCGCCCGCGCTCTGCCGGCGGATCGTCCAGCAGGTGCGGCCTGCGCCGGACGAGGCCGTGCTGGAACTCGGAGCCGGCACCGGGGTCATCTCCCAGGCGCTGCTCGCGGGCGGCGTCCCGGCGGATCGGCTGATCCTGGTCGAGATCGTCCCGGACATGGCTGCGCATCTGCGGCGCGTGCTGCCGGGCGTGCGGGTGATCGAGGGCGATGCGCGGCGCCTCCCGGATCTGCTGCCGCCTGCCTGGATCGGCCGGATCGGGGCGGTGGTCTGCGGGATCCCGCTCGTGCTGCTGCCCGTGGCGGAGCAGCGGCGCTTCATCGACGCGATCGAAGCGGTGGCGCCGGGGAGGGGCTTCCTGCACTACAGCTATTGCGCGACCTCGCCGCTGCCGGCCGGGCGGCTTGGCCTTGCCGCGCGACGGGAGGCCTGGACGCCGCTGAACTTCCCGCCCGCCAGCGTCTGGCGCTACACGCCCCGGCCGCACTGACCGACGCGGCGCACTGGCCCACGTGGCGCATTGGCCCACGGCGCACTGGCCCACGGCGCACCAGCCCACTTGGCACGCGGCGTTCGCGCCGAACCGAGGCCGATGCCGCGCGTTCGGGTCAGGCGGCGAAGATGGCGTCGGGGCGCTGGACGAACCAGCGCTGGATCGCATCGACCGGCTGCGGGCCGTCGAAATAGTAGCCCTGCGCCTCGGCGCATCCGGCGGCGCGGATCTGCGCGAGCTGCTCCGCGGTCTCCACGCCCTCCGCGGTCGTGACGATCCCCAGCTGCCGCGCGAGGTCGGCGACCGAGTTGACGATCACCAGGCAGTCCGGCCGGGTGGCCATCTCGCGGACGAAGGACTGGTCGATCTTCAGCTTGTCGAAGGGGAAGCTGCGCAGATAGCTCAGGGAGGAGTAGCCGGTCCCGAAATCGTCGAGCGCGGTCCGCAAACCGAGCGCGCGGAGCCGGTGGAGGGTTGCGAGTACAGCCTCGTTGTCCTGCAGCAGCGCGGTTTCGGTGATCTCGAGCTCCAGCCGTTCGGCCGGCAGGCCGGAGTCGCGCAGGGCCTCCTCGACCACCTGCAGCAGCCGCTCGCTGCGGAACTGCACGGGCGAGAGGTTGACCGCGACCTTCACGCCGTCCGGCCACCGCACCGCGTCCTTGCAGGCCTGCCGCAGCACCCATTCGCCGATCGGGACGATCAGGCCGAGTTCCTCGGCGAGCGGGATGAACTGGTTGGGCGGGATCATGCCCATGTCCTGGTGGTGCCAGCGGAGCAAGGCCTCGAACCCGTGGACCCGGTTGGCCTCCAGGCCGAAGATCGGCTGGTAGTGGACTTCCAGCTCGTCGCGGGTCAGCGCCTCGCGCAGGTCGAGTTCCATGGCGCGGCGCGCCTGCATCTGCGCGTCCATCTCGGCCGCGAAGAACCGGTAGGTGCCGCGCCCGTCCGCCTTGGCGCGGTACAGCGCCATGTCGGCGTTGCGCAGCAGCAGGTCGGGGCTCGCGCCGCGCTCGCCCGTGATCGCGATGCCGATGCTGGCGCTGACGATCGCGCGCTGGCCGTCGAGATCGTAGGGTTGCCGCAACGCCTCGACCACGCGCTGGGACAGGAGTTCGGCCTGCAGCGGCTGGTCGGGGGCGCTCTGCAGCACCGCGAACTCGTCGCCGCCCAGGCGGGCCACCACGTCGCCGGTCCGCACGCAGGCACGCAGCCGCTCGGCCACCGCCTCCAGCAGCGCGTCGCCGACCGAGTGGCCGAGGGAGTCGTTGACCGTCTTGAAGTAGTCGAGGTCGATGCACAGCACCGCCAGCCGCTCGTCCGGCCGCCGCAGATCCTTCAGCATCGCGGCCATCCGCTCGTTGAACAGCACGCGGTTCGGCAGGCTGGTCAGGGCGTCGTGGTGCGCCATGAACTGGATGCGCGCCTCCGCGTGGCGCCGTTCGGTGACGTCCTCATACGTGGCGACCCAGCCGCCGCCCAGCATGGGCTGGTGGGAGACGCTGACCGCCGGCCCATCCGACACCTCCTGGAGGAAGCGGCCCGGGGTATGGGCGAAGACCAGGTTCTGCTGCTGGGCGCGGATCCCCTCGATCAGCGTCGCCGGATAGCGGCCGATCGCGCCCATCGCGCGATAGACGTCCGACACCTGGGTCCCGGGCTGGGCGACGCCGGCCGACAGCCCGAACAGTTCGAGGAACCGCACGTTGCAGACGATCATGCGCTGGTTGCCGTCCACCATGCACAGCGCCTGGGACATGTTGTTCAGGGCGGCGTCGAAGCGGGCGTTCTGGGTGTGCAGCTCGTTGTCGCGGGTCTGCAGGATCTGGTTCTGGAGCTGGACCTCGTCCATCGCCTGATGCGCGCGGCGGTTGGCTTCGGCGAGCTCGAGCCCGGTGCGCTGCAGGTCGGTGACGAGCTCGTTGACCTCGGAATGGGCGCGGGCCAGCAGCCTGTTGTGCCAGGTCAGCAGCGCGATCAGCACGAGGCTGCAGACGATCAGGCTGACCAGCACGCCGGAGAAGATCCAGTGCAGCCGGGTCAGCTCCGTGAGGTCGGCGAACAGCATCTCGCTGGTATGGGCCTGGGCCAGCGAGGCGAGGCGGCCGAACTTGGGATTGAGCGGCATCAGCAGGTCCAGCAGGCGCGGCACGGCGCCCGGCTGGTCGATGTCGTCCACGAGCCTCTGGGCGGTCGAGATGCTGGCGCGGAACTCGTCGTAGACGGCGGTGATGTCAGGCGAGGAGACGATGAAGTCGTGCGCCTCCCCGGCGCTGAGCAGCTTGAGCCGGCCCTCGACGATGTCGAGCCAGAGCTGCACCTCGTCGCGGTCGACGTTGCTGCCGGGCACGGCGTAGGCGGCGACCGCGGCTTCGAGGCGCGCGAGTTCGACGCCGCCCTGGCTCAGCAGCCAGGTGGCGTTGTAGCGGGAGACGGCGTGCAGCGCGTCCTGCCGCATCGCGATCAGGGAGGAGGTGTAGATCGCGGCCGCCAGCAGGAACCCGATGATCAGCAGGAACGCGATCCGGAACAGCCTGGACTGGGCCCCCACGCCTTTCGGCATCTGGAAGAGGCTGCCGGGTCCGATCATACGATGGTCATGCGGGCGAGCTGCCACGCACACCGGCCGTAGATCTTCTGGATCTGCAGGTTCGGGTTCTCGTCGAAGGGATAGACGATGAACAGCGGCCCCTTGTCGCGGACCGGCATGTATTCGCCGTTGCGCTTCATGGCGAGCAGGACCCCGTACTCGGCGAAGTCGCTGATCGGGATATGGGTCTCGTAGTCGTTCAGCGCCGTCGCGACGACGGTATCGCCGGTGGGCTGCACCGCGTCCATCAGGCTCGTCATGCGGATCCCGTCGAACCGCATCGCGCCATCGAACCAGGGCGTATGCGTGCTGAAGCCGTAGGTGCCCAACCCTTCGAGCATCGCGCGGTCGAAGCGGGCCTGGCCATCGGCGTTGGTCCGCCGGATCTTGCCCGAGACGGTCAGGATGACCTTGCCCGTGGGCGTGCCGAGGTCGGCGGCGCGCGCGAGGCGCGGCGACGCGGCGAGGCCCAGGGTGGCGGCTGCGAAGTGACGGCGGGTCAGTGTCACGGTCGGTCTCTCTTGGTCAGGTCGGGGTGCGGTTGCGCCGGGTACGCTCGATCAGCAGCAGACCCAGTCCGGCGCTCAGGATCAAGCCGGCTCCGATATAGACATGCGGTTCGGGCACGTCCCCCCAGACGAGGAACCCCAGCAGGAAGGCCCAGACCAGGGCGGTGTATTCCAGCGGGGCGGTGAGCGAGGCCGGAACATGGCGGGCGGATTCGAACAGGGCGAACTGGCCGGCGCCGCCCAGTATCGCGACCTGGACGAGCAGCAGCAGTTCCGCGCTGGTGGGGGTATGCCAGGTGAGGGCGGAGCCGATGCCGGTGATCACGAGGAAGAAGCAATTGTTGCAGAACATCTGCACGAGCGACGGTTCGCGCCGGGCGATCTGGCGGGTCAGGATCACGCCGTAGCCCCACAGAACGGCCGCGGCGAGCACGAGCACGGTCGCCCAGGAGAGGGTGAGGCCGGTCGGGTCGGCGGCGAAGGTCGCTCCGGCGAAGCCGATGCCCACCGCAGCCCAGCGTGCGGCGCCCACACGCTCCCCCAACAACGGGGCGGCGAGGAGGGCAACGACTACCGGGGCGGTGAAGTACAGCGTGGTGAGCTGCCCCAGCGGCAGCGCGCGGGCAGCGGTGAAGTAGCAGAACCAGGCGGCGAGAGTGATGGCGCCGCGCCGGAGCAGCAATGGGAGCGTGGGCGAGGCGGCGACGCGGCCCAGCAGCGGCCGCCCGCCCGCGGCGAGGCAGCCGGCCACCAGGATCGTGCTGCGGACGAACAGCACCTGCCAGACCGGGACGGTCGCGACGAGATACTTGACGGTCGCATCCTGGAACGCGAGCAGCGAGTAGGCGGCGAGCGCGAGGCCGATGCCCAGCGTCGCCGGATCGACCCCGCCCAGCAGCCGGTAGGCCGGGCCGCGCCGCTCATCCTGGACCAAGGCGCGGCCCGACCGCATGGTCAGGGAGAACGCGCGAGCCCGGCGCACTCACGGAGGAACTCCTCCTTCAGTGCGGGGTCGTCCGCGAGCGTGCCGAAATAGGCGCTGGTGATCATCCGGCTGCGGTGGCTCGCTCGGACGCCACGATGAGTCTTGCACATGTGGACGGCGCTGATGCGCACGGCGACACCGCGCGGTTCGGTCTTTTCCATGATGAACTGGCCGATCTGCTTGGTCAGCTCTTCCTGGATCTGCAGCCGGCCCGAGAAATGATCGACGATGCGATCGTATTTCGAAAGGCCGATCACCTTGCCGTCCGCGGACGGCAGGACGCCGAGATACGCTTCGCCGTAGATCGGCATCATGTGGTGGGCGCAGGTCGAGCGCACGTCGATCGGGCCGATGACGATCAGCTGGTCGAACGCCTCGACATTGTCGAATTCGGTCAGGGCTGGCGGGTCGGAGAAGCGGCCCTGCATCATCTCGTCCACAAACATGCGGGCGACGCGGGTGGGCGTTTCCCGCGTGTTGTGGTCGTTCCGGTGATCGATGTGAAGCACGTCGAAGAGTTCCGCGAGCTTGCCCGCAGCTGCACCGATCATGGCGGCGCGTTCGGATTCGCTGAGGGCGCCGCCGACGGCTTCGTTGGCGCGGCGGGACGGGCGAAGGCGATGGATGATGTTCATCACGCGGCGTTCCTCACGCGGTGGCCGGAATAGACGCAGCCTTCCTGCGCGCCGTCGAACCCGCGCGAGAGGGAGATGCGGTCGAGCCCGGAGATTTGCGGCTCCAACCGGTTCCACAACCATTCCGCGACGTTTTCGAGCGAGGGCACTTCCAGCCCTTCGATCTCGTTCAGATAACGATTATCGAGGAGCTTCTTGGTGGAGGCGATGACCTCTTCCACCTCGTAGAGATTGTGCGTCCACCCGAATACCGGGTCCCGCTCGCCCGTGAGATGGACGACGGCGCGGAAAGTGTGGCCGTGAATCCCCGAGAAAGGCGGTATCTTATGCGCCGCCTCGAAGGTGAATTCGACGAAGGTCTCGAGCATGTGCTTGCTTCCTGCCCCACGAAACGGGCGTTCTGATGCCGTAAATTGCAGGTGCTGAATACTTGCAGCCCTTCAACAAAATCTAGTGAAATTTATGCCCGCCAGCCGATTTCGCGCCGGCCCGGAACGGGTCCATTTATCCTTGGGACACCGCTTTGCAACCGGCGAGAGCGCAGCTTACCGTGAACTCCGGCGAGGATACAACCTGCGGTAGGGAGTTCGGGTCGACAACGCCGCGACCCATCCGTACGAAACCGGTGAATGAAATGCAGGTTCGACAACCCTGCCTTGTGCCGCCCGCGTCTCGCAGCAGCGTGCCTTTCCCGTCACACGGCGTGGCGCGCAAGGCTCGGCGCCCCAAAGGCCCGGCGCCCTGGGCCGGCACCCAGCGACAGTCGCCAGTGCCGCTCCGCCGGATCAGCGGTCCGCGAACTGCGTACGCCCGAACAGCACGTTCCGTTCAGCGTCGGTCAGCGGCCCCCGCCGCTGCTTTTCGCTCAGCACCGCCAGCCCACGCTGCACGGCCGGACGGGCCGCCACCGCCTCCTGCCAGCGCTTCAGGTTCGGGTAGTGGTCGAGATCGATGCCCCGGCGCTCCGAATTGCGGATCCAGGGGAAGTTGATCACGTCGGCCATGCTGTATTCGTCACCAGCCAGCCAGGTTGCCTGGCCGAGCCGCTTGTCGAGCACGCGGTGCAGGCGGCGGACCTCGTTGCCGTAGCGCTCGATTGCGTACGGGATTTTTTCCACAGCGTAATGGGCGAAGTGGTTGTACTGCCCGAACATCGGTCCCGTGCCGCCCATCTGGAACATCATCCATTGCAGGCAGGCATAACGGCCGGCTGGATCGGCGGGGATCAGCCGCCCGCCGCATTTCTCCGACAGGTAGATCAGGATCGCGGCGGACTCGAACAGCGTCAGCGTCTGTCCGTTCGGCCCGTCATGATCGACGATCGCGGGAATGCGGTGATTGGGCGTGATCGCCAGGAAATCCGCCTTGAACTGCTCGCCCTTGCCGATGTTCACCGGGATCACCGTGTAGGGGAGTTCAAGCTCTTCCAGGGCGATGTGAACCTTGTGGCCGTTCGGCGTCGGCCAGGTCCAGACGTCGATCATCGCTGCGCGCCTCCGTCCTGCCCGATGCGGCGGTGCCGCGGCCGCGCCATGCTCCAGCGCGGCCGGATCATGCGTTCCCCGACAGGGAGGTGATGGCCGCCTGCACGCCGCCCGGCCGGTGCGGGATGCCCGCCGCGCGCAGCCCCATCTCGACCCCGCCCAGCGTCCCGATCAGTTGCAGGTCGCCGAAATCGCCCAGATGGCCGATCCGGAACACCCGGTCCTTAAGGATGCCGAGCCCGTTGCCGAGGCTCATGTTGTGCTTCTCGAGGATGAGGGCGCGGAGTGCGTCGGCGCTGTGTCCCTCGGGCAGGCGCACCGTGGTCAGGGAGTTGGAGTGGTCCGTCGCGACGGCGCATTGCGTCTCGAGCCCCCAGGCCTCGACCGCGCGGCGGGTCGCCTCGGCGTGGCGCGCGTGGCGGGCGAACACCGCGTCCAGCCCCTCCTCCAGCAGCATCGCGACCGCGGCGTCGAGGCCGAACAGCAGGTTGGTGTTGGGCGTGTAGGGGAAGTAGCCGCCGGCATTCGCCTCCAGCATCGGGCGCCAGTCCCAGTAGCTGCGGGGCAGCTTCGCCGTCTCCGCGGCGGCCAGGGCCTTGGCGCTGACGGCGTTGAACGAGAGGCCGGGCGGCAGCATCAGCCCCTTCTGCGAGCCCGCCACCGTCACGTCGACGCCCCATTCGTCGTGCCGGTAGTCGATCGAGGCGAGGGAGGAGATGGTGTCCACCAGCAGCAGCGCCGGGTGGCCGGCGGCGTCCAGCGCCTGGCGCACCGCGGCGACGTCGGAGGTGCAGCCGGTCGAGGTCTCGTTGTGGACCACGCAGACCGCCTTGATCCGGTGCGCGCGGTCGGCGGCCAGCGCCTCGGCGATGGCGGGCACGTCCGCGCCGCGCCGCCAGTCCGTCTCGATGAAGATGGGATCGAGGCCCAGCCGGTCGGCGAGGTCCTTCCACAAGGTCGCGAACCAGCCGGTGCGGCACATCAGGACGGTGTCGCCGGGGGAGAGCGTGTTGGTGAGCGCGGCTTCCCAGGCCCCGGTGCCGGACGCGGGGTAGATCACCACCGGCCCCTCGGTCTTGAACACCGCCCGCAGCCGCTGCAGCACGGACCGGCCGAGTTCGCCGAAATCGGGGCCACGATGGTCGATCGTGGGGGCGTCGATGGCGCGGAGCACCCGGTCCGGCACGTTGGTCGGGCCGGGGATCTGCAGGAAGTGGCGGCCGGCGGCGTGGGGACGGGGCATCGGGGCACCTCGCGGACTGGGCGAGGCGCAGCGTGCCGCGTCTCGGCGTCCCCGGCTAGGCGGTGCCGGCACAAAATCACGGACGGGCGCGGCGACCTCCTCCGCACGGGGCCGGCCGCTCGGACGGAAGGGGCGGGCGTCGGGGGTGCCGTTCGGGGAGGGTGCACAGGGGAATCGCTTGAACCTCACTTACGCTGATTGTCGGAGGAGTGCCTCGAGGTAAGCG
>MKTV01000061.1:149224-192249 GCA_001898425.1 Rhodospirillales bacterium 69-11 | reverse complement strand
ATCAGGCCCAATTCCAATGGGCGTGACGAACCGGACAGCCGTGGGTCGGGGCCCGCGGATGACGATGAGGGGCGGCCCACGGATGACGGATGAGGGGCGGCTCACGGGTGACGGGAGAGTACAGCCCCCCACGGATGACGGGAGAGGGCGGCCTTGCGGGTGACGATCGGGGGCGGCCCGTGGGCGACCGTCGGGCCGGTCCGCCCCCGCCCCTTCCCCACGCGTCTTCACCCGGCCCGGTTCACCCGACCCGGCCATACTCCAGGCCCCGCGCGAGCCAGCATCCTAGCGTGACGCCCGTCACGCGTCCGTCGGGACCTCGGCGGAACGCCAGGGTCCAGTCGCCCGGCGGCGTGTGATCGAGCGCGCGTGCGCACGGCAACGCCCACACGTCGCTCGCGATCGGATCCAGCAGCTCCATGCGACCTGATCCGAGGAAGCCCGAGAACCCGCCATACATCGTGCCGCCGGCATCCGCGACAGTGAGGACCGCGTCCAGTTCGCCGCACCGGTATGTGCCGGCCAGGTCTCCTCCGCGTCCGGTCGCCTCGTCGGCGGGGACGGCAGCGGCCGGTTCCAGCCGCGTGCGCAGGTTCTCGGCCGGACGCTCCATCGTCACACCCGCCGCGCTCCCCGCCAGCCGCGTGCCGCCGGCGTTGCTCGCCGTTCCGTCCGGCTGCAGGTCCAGCAGTTCGGGGCTGTGGCCGAAGCGCAGCCGGATCCGACCCGGTCCGGCAGGCTCGATCCGCGCCGACAGCCCGGTCTCCGGCTCCCGGTAGGCGCCCAGCCAGTCGGGCGCGGGCAGGTTGGGATCGGCGGCCGGCCGGCTCTCGTCCAGCAGCGCGGCCAGGACGTCCAGCGCCGCCTCCTGCGCATTGGAGAGGTGGTTGAACATCACCACCACCGACATCCGCTCGCCGGGGAGATACAGCCGGTGGCTGCGCCACCCGCGCAGCGCGCCACCGTGGCCCGTCGCGGGGCGCCCGAACTCGTTGGCGCGGCGCAGGCCGAAGCCGTACTCGGCCGGCGCGCCGTCCGCGAAGGCGACCGGCGCGGTGAGGCGGCCGTAGAGCGAGTCCGGGTCATCGCGCGTCGCGTCGATGTGGCGCTCCCACGCGATCATGTCGTCGAGCGAGGCACCCAGCCCGGCATCGCCGGTCCACAGCACCCGGTTCTCCGCCGCGCGGAAGCCGCCCGCCTGGCTGCCTTCATAGCCCTCGGTCCCGTCCGGCATGGCCCGCGTATCGGCGGCGAGCAGCGCGTGCGGCATGCCGGCGCGGTCGAACACCCGTCGCCGCAGCACGGTCGCGAAGCTCTCACCCAGGCGGTCCTGCAGGATGTCCGACAACAGCCGGAAGTTCTGGTTGCAGTAGGCGTAGCGGGTGCCGGGGGCGAATTGCAGTGTGCGGGTGCCGCCGATCACCGCGGCGGCTTCCAGATCACCGAACGGGCTCTCGACCGGCGCGCCATGCAGCATCGCGACCGCCCAGTAGTCGCGCAGGCCCGACTGGTTGTGGGCCAGGTGCCGCGCCCCGGGCGCTTCCCCCGTCAGCAGCGGCAGCCGCGCCCGCACGTCGCCATCCAGCACCGAGGGGTCGGGGAACGCGTCCAGCAACGCCGCGCAGGTGAACTGCTTGGTGATCGAGCACATGCGGAACAGCGTGCGGGGCGTGAACGGGATGCGCCGTTCGGCATTGGCGAAGCCCCAGGCGTGGCGGACCAGCACCTCGCCCCCGCGCAGCACGGCGACGGCGCCCCCCGGGCCCGGATAGCGGCGCGGCAGGCTCTGGATAACGCGGTCGAGGTGGAGGGCGCGTGCGGTCGTCATTGCGACAGTGTCGCCGTCCAGGCACCACCCGACAAGCGGGCGACGATCGTGCTCAATCAACGGGTTCCGCCGCTGGCTCCTCCCGCCGGCGACCCCGGCGAGCGGGTTCGGCCGCTCAGCGCGGGACAACCGGGACGACCACCTCGTTGCGACGAAGGAAGGGGATCGTGAACGGCGGGTCGTAGCCGTAGACCGAGGGCGCACCCTGCGGCGCCCAGCGCGACGAGGCCAGCGCCTCCGTCAGCCCGCGGGTCGCGGACGTTCGGGCCGCCTCGTCGAGCGGTCCGGAGAAGCGATACGCGGCCAGGGTCTCGGCTGGTACGGAGACCAGCCGGACCCGCGGATCATCCGGGTTCGGGGCGCCCGACTGCGCGACGGACGCGGGCAGGAAGAAGCGCATCGTCAGCCCCTCCCCGCTCGCCACCGTCTGCACGGGCGCGGTCATCGCGATCAGACGCCCGTCCTCGCCAGCCGGACCGCGCGGCGCTGCCTGCTGCACCGGGGCCGTCATCGCCACGGTCTCGGAGCGTGCATTGGCACCCGCGATGTAGGCGAAGAGCCGCTCGAACGCGGCGCGCGACGCAGCCTCCCGGTCGCCCTCGCCGGTGGTTTCGACCGCCACGCGCGGACCGTAGCTGCGGATCTCGACCTGCCCGACATGGTCGCGGACCGTGTAGGCGGGCTCCTCGGCCAGCCGCAGGCCGAACACCGCCAGGCCGCCCTCCAGGAAGGTCGTCGCGTAATAGAAGAACTTCGACAGCATCGCCCGCTCCGATCCGCTCCCCGGTCCGCGTCACCCGCACGCCAGGGCGGCGTGCCTCGGGTGACAGATGGGATGCGGATCGCGGCGCGCCACCGAGAACGCGGCCGCGACGCGCTACGGCAGGACCTTCCCGGGGTTCATCCGGTTCTGCGGGTCGATCGCCGCCTTCACCGCCCGCATCACGTCCATCGCGATCGGGTCCTTGTGCGTCGCCATGGCGTGCCGCTTCGACTGGCCGATGCCATGCTCCGCCGAGAAACTGCCGCCCAGCGAAACGGCGATCGCGTTCACCAGCGGCTCCATCTCCCCGGCCCGCGCGACCCAGGTCGGACGGTCCATGCCCGCCGGCGCATGCAGCGAGACATGGATGTTGCCGTCCCCGGCATGGCCGATCGCTGAGATCAGCCCCTCCGGCCAGCGCGCACCCAGGTCCCGCTGCACCTGCCGCAGGAATTCGGGGACCGCCGAGACGGGCACCGCCGTGTCGGTGTTGATCGACGGGCCCTCCATGCGGGAGCACTCGGGATAGTCCTCCCGGATCTTCCAGATCATCTGCCGCTGCGCCTCGCTCTCGGCGATCGCGGCGTCGTCGACCTCCCCCGCCTCGATCGCCGCGGCCAGGGTGTCCTCCATGATGGCGCGCAGCGGCACGCTCTCATGCGCCGCGGCGAGCTCGAGCATCACGTACCACGGGCTCTCCAGCGGCAGCGGGATGCGCAATCCGACGCCGTTCTTGGCGGCAATCGCCATGCAGTAGCGGGCGCAGAGCTCGAAGGCGATCACCTCCGCCCCGCTCTCCATCACGCGGGAGAACAGCGACAGCGCGGCGTCGGGCGACGGCACCGCCACGAACGCCGTCTCCACCCGCTTCAGCGCCGGCTGCAGCCGCATCGCGGCGGCGGTGATGACGCCCAGCGTGCCCTCGCCGCCGATGAACAGGTGGCGCAGCGCGTATCCCGAATTGTCCTTCCGCACCCGGCGCAGATCGTCCAGCACCCGCCCGTCCGGCAGCACGACCTCCAGCCCCAGAACCAGCTCCCGCGCGTTCCCCCAGCGGAGCGTGCGGATGCCGCCCGCGTTGGTGGACAGCATCCCGCCGATCTGCGCCGTGCCCTGCGCGCCCCACTGGATCGGGAACAGCCGCCCCGCCTCCGCCGCGGCCTGCTGCACGGTCTGCACCACGCACCCCGCCTCCGCCACGATGGAGAAGTCGCGCGCGTCGACGGAGCGGATCCGGTTCAGCCGCTCGAGCGACAGCACGACCGAGGCCGGCCCATTGGCCGCCGGCACCGCCGCGCCGGCCAGGCCGGTGCGGCCGCCGGCCGGGACGATCGCCAGGCCTTCCCGCGTGCACCACTTCATCGCTTCGGCGACTTCCTGGGTGGTGCCGGGGCGCAGCACCGCGACCGGGGTGCCGCGATACGCGTTGCGCCAGTCGACGGCATACGGCGCGACATCCTCGGGCGCAGACAGGACGTTCGCAGGGCCGATCACCTCGGCCACGGCGGCAAGCGACTGCATCGGCGGCATTCCTCCCTGGCCGGGGCAGAGCGGACCGCCGGCTGATGCATCATCCAAACAGGAGGGACTTCCCGCTGGCAAGACCGCCGCCTGCGGTGCAGCCTCCCCCGGCGCGCGCGGCCCGCGGGCAAGGTGAGACGCCAGCCGGGGCCACTCTATGGTAGAGGGCCGGATCGCAGCGACGGGAGCATATGATGGGCCTGAGAGACCAGTTCACGGACCAGCTCAAGACGGCCATGAAGGGCGGCGACACGGCTCGCACCTCCACGCTCCGCATGATCATGGCGCGGCTCAAGGACGTGGACATCGCCGCCCGCCCCAAGGGTGTGGACAAGGTCCCGGACGAGGAGATCCTGTCCATGCTCCGCGGCATGGTGAAATCCCGCCGGGAGTCGGTGGAGCTCTACCGCCAGGGCAACCGCCCCGAACTCGCCGCCAAGGAAGAGGCCGAGATCACCGTGATCGAGAGCTTCCTGCCGCAGCAGATGGACCAGGCCGCCGTGGAGGCCGCCGTCGCCGAGGCGATCGCCGCGACCGGCGCCACCAGCATCAAGGACATGGGCAAGGTCATGGCCGCGCTGAAGGCGAAGCACGCCGCCGCCCTCGACATGTCCCACGCCGGCCCCCTCGTCAAAGCCCGGCTCGGCTGAATGGCGCTGCCCGCCGCCTTCCTGGACGAGCTGCGCGCCCGGACGCCGCTAGCGGCGGTGATCGGGCGTCGCGTGCGCCTCGCGCGGTCGGGACGGCAGTGGAAGGGGTGCTGCCCGTTCCACGGAGAGAAGACGCCGAGCTTCTATGTGTACGAGGACCATTATCACTGCTTTGGATGCGGGGCGCATGGCGATGCGATCACCTTCGTCATGCAGAGCCAGGGGGCCGGGTTCAGCGAAGCGGTGGAGCAGCTCGCCGCCGAAGCCGGGCTGCAGGTCCCGAAACCCACCCCGGAAGCCGCCGAGGCCGAACGTCGCCGCCACACGCTGCACTCGGTCCTCGAGGCGGCCGAACAGAGCTTCCGCCGTCGCCTTCGCCTGCCGGAGGGGCGTGCGGCGCTCGAATACCTGCATCGCCGCGGCCTGACCGACGACACGATCGAGCGCTTCGCCCTCGGCTGGTCAGGGGAAGGCCGCGGGGCGCTGATGGCGGATCTGGGGCGGGAACGGGTTACCTCACAGCATCTTGTCGATGCGGGATTAATGCGCAACGACGATGAAACGGGTCGGCAATACGACCTGTTCTTCAATCGCGTGATGTTCCCGATCCGGGACCGTCGCGGTCGGACCATCAGCTTCGGCGGGCGGGTGCTGGGCGATGCGCAGCCGAAATACGTGAACGGGCCGGAAACCGCGCTGTTCTCCAAGCGCCGGAACCTCTACGGCCTGGACCTCGCGCGGGAGGCCGTGCGCAGCGGCGCCGCGCTGGTGGTCGTGGAGGGCTACATGGACGTGATCGCCCTCGCCCAGGCCGGCTTTCCCGCCGCCGTCGCCCCGCTCGGCACCGCCCTGACGGAGGACCAGATGGGGGAGCTGTGGCGCCTGTCGCCCGCCCCCGTGCTGTGCTTCGACGGGGACGCGGCCGGCGTGCGGGCCGCGGCCCGGGCAGCGGACCTCGCGCTGCCGATGTTGTCGCCCGAACGGACGCTGCGCTTCGTGACGCTGCCGCAGGGAGAGGACCCCGACAGCCTCACCCGCAGCCAGGGCGCCACCGGCTTCGCGGCGTTGCTGGAGGCCGCCCGGCCGCTGTCGGACGCGATCTACGACCTGATGCGCCCCGGCGAGACGGCCACCCCGGAACAGCGGGCGGCCTTCCGCACGCGGCTCGAGGAAGCGGCCAAGCGAATTCCCGACCGTGCGCTCGCCAGCGAGTATCGCAGCGTCCTGCTGGACCGCTTCTTTGCCGACCGGCCCGGGCATCGGCGGCGCCCGAACGGGTCCGATGGCCCGCGCGGCGGGGGAAAGCGGGGCATGGACCGTGCGGGTCCACGCCTGCCGCGCCCCGTTCCAGCCCCCGATCGCGTCACGCTGGAGCGGATGCGGATCCTCACGGCGATCCTGCTGCGCCACCCCACGCTGCTGCACGACGTGGAGCACGCTTATGCCGATCTGGCACTTCCACGTGTGTTGGCGCCGCTACGGGACGCGATCTCGACCTATGCCGCAAGCACCGACATCCTTGACTCTGCCGCCTTGATCGACCACCTCACGCGGTCTGGATTCCAGGAGCAGATCGAGTACGCCTTGGCAACGGTCCCGGACCCGCTTCCAGCCTGCGCCAAGGAGGCCGCCATGCCCGCCGAGGCGGAAGCCGGTTGGTGGCACTACTACGGCTTGATGAACGTGGATCGGCTCCGCCAGGAAGTCGCTCAGGCCGAAGCCGACGTCGCGCGAAACATGGTTGCGGCCACAGTTGCGCGCCATTTGGCCCTGAGAGATGCACTGAGAAAAATCGAAGCCGGCGAACCAGATGGCGCCGACACAGTTGCTGTTTGACGAATGAGACCTGGGGGCGTGCGCCGCCTCGGTGCCCCCCGGATGATAAGGAGTGCTGCGAGCGATGGCGACGAAGCCCAGTGTAGCCGGCGATACGGTCACCGTCGAACAAGACGTCGAGACCACGCTGCTGGACGTCCAGTCCGCCGCGGTGAAGCGGTTGGTCGCGCGCGGCAAGGAGCGCGGCTACATCACCTTCGACGAGCTGAATGCCGTGCTGCCGCCCGACCAGAACAGCAGCGAGCAGATCGAGGACGTGATGGCCAATCTCTCCGAGATGGGTATCCAGGTCGTCGAAAGCGAGGACAACGAGGACGGCGAGGCCCCGGTCGCCAAGGCCGAGAAGGCCGAGGAAGCCGAAGAGGAAGAGCAGACCGGCAACGTCGACGAGGCCAGTCTCGGCCGCACCGACGACCCGGTCCGCATGTACCTGCGCGAGATGGGCAGCGTCGAGCTGCTGTCCCGCGAGGGCGAGATCGCGATCGCCAAGCGCATCGAGGCCGGCCGCGACATGATGATCAACGGGCTCTGCGAGAGCCCGTTGACCTTCAAGGCGATCATTTCCTGGCACGACCAGCTCAAGGCCGGCCGGATGCTGCTGCGCGACATCATCGACCTGGAAGCGACGGAGGGCGCCGGCAACGTCTCCGACGAGCCGGCCGAGGGTGCCACCGACAGCTTCGCCGCGAACGACGATTCCGACGGTGACGAGGAGGGCGAAGGCCCCGGCATGTCGCTCTCCGCGCTCGAGGAGAAGCTGAAGCCGGAAGTGCTGGCCACCTTCGAGGAAATCGAGGCGCTGTACAAGAAGCTGCACAAGATGCAGCATCGCCGGCTCGAGAGCATCACCAGCGGTGAGGACGTCTCCTCCCGCTCCGAGAAGACCTATGAGAAGGCGCGCGAGGAGCTGGTCCAGAAGGTCGGCCAGGTCCGCCTGCACAACAACCGGATCGAGGAGCTGGTCACCCAGCTCAAGCAGCTCAACCAGCGCCTGACGACGCTGGAAGGCCAGCTCCTGCGCATGGCCGAGAGCTGCAAGGTCAGCCGCGACGACTTCCTGAAGCAGTATCGCGACCACGAGCTGGATCCGAACTGGCTCGACCGGATCGGCAAGCTGCCCGGCAAGGGGTGGAAGACCTTCGTCGCCAAGCACCCGGACGACATCGGCAACATCCGCGCGCAGATCTCGGCCGTGGCGACCGACGCCTCCCTGCCGATCAGCGAGTTCCGCCGGGTGTTCCAGACCGTCTCCCGCGGTGAGCGCGACAGCGCGCGCGCCAAGAAGGAGATGATCGAGGCGAACCTGCGCCTGGTGATCTCGATCGCCAAGAAGTACACCAACCGCGGCCTGCAGTTCCTGGACCTGATCCAGGAGGGCAATATCGGCCTGATGAAGGCGGTCGATAAGTTCGAATACCGCCGCGGCTACAAGTTCTCGACCTATGCGACGTGGTGGATCCGGCAGGCCATCACCCGCTCCATCGCCGACCAGGCGCGGACCATCCGCATCCCGGTCCACATGATCGAGACGATCAACAAGCTGGTCCGCACCTCGCGCCAGATGCTGCACGAGATCGGCCGCGAGCCCCAGCCCGAGGAACTCGCCGAGAAGCTCGGCATGCCGCTCGAGAAGGTGCGCAAGGTCCTGAAGATCGCCAAGGAGCCGATCAGCCTCGAAACCCCGATCGGTGACGAGGAAGACAGCCACCTCGGCGACTTCATCGAGGACAAGAACGCGGTCATCCCGCTGGACGCCGCGATCCAGGCGAACCTGCGCGAGGCCACCACCCGCGTGCTGTCCTCCCTGACCCCGCGTGAGGAGCGTGTGCTGCGCATGCGCTTCGGGATCGGCATGAACACCGACCACACGCTGGAAGAGGTCGGCCAGCAGTTCAACGTCACCCGCGAGCGTATCCGCCAGATCGAGGCGAAGGCGCTCCGCAAGCTGAAGCACCCGAGCCGCAGCCGGAAGCTGCGGAGCTTCCTGGACGACTAGGGCGGGGCGCGTTCATCAGGGCGGGGCGGGCCGGACCGGCACGCCCTCCAGCGTCCCGGGAGCGCACGACACCCCGCAGTCCCGGGGTGCGCATGCCCCCGTGACGTCCCGGACGGGCACGCCCCCGCCGTCCTGCGTGCACACGCCCCCCGCCGTCCCGCGCGCGCACGAACCCCGCCGTCCCGGGCGCGCACAACCACCACCGTCATGGCCGGCCCTCGTGCCGGCCATCCCCACCGGCACACTGCCGCGGGAGCACGCCGGACCGGCACGACCCCCGCCGCCACAGCCGGCCATCCCCACCAGCACGCTGCCGCGGACACCAGTGCGGCCTCCCCGGCGACCACGTCGGGCCCATCCGCGACTTGCCAAGTGCCAATCCAGAGTTCAAGGCTACCCGCTCGCCAGAGGAGCGCGGATGGAACCGGTCGTACGTGTCGCAGTCACCGTGACGTTCCTGCGGATGGATCGCCCACCGGCGGAAGCAGCCCCCGTGCTGCCGCCCGGCTACACCGTCGTGCGCCTCGCCGCACCGACGGTCGGCTTCTACCGCTACCTCTACGACACGGTGGGCGGTGATTACGTCTGGTGGCTCCGCCGGACCATGCCGGATGCGGAACTCGCGGCGTTGCTGGCCGATCCGGCCATCTCCATCCACGTCCTCTACGCCAATGGCGAGCCCGCCGGGTTCTTCGAGCTCGACGCCCGGATGCGGCCCGACATCAACCTCGGCTATTTCGGCCTGATGCCGCATGCCGTGGGCAGCGGCATCGGCTACGCCTTCCTGCGCTGCGCGGTCGATACGGTGTGGCGGCAGCAGCCGCGGGGGATGACGGTGAATACCTGCACCGCCGACCATCCCCGTGCCCTGCCGACCTACCTGCGAGCCGGTTTCCGCCCGGTCCGCCAGGTCCGTGAGATCTGGAACGTGCCCACTCGCCTGGGGCTCCGCATTCCCGACCACCTCCGAACCTGATCGACCGGCTGGGCAAGGCCCCGCCGGCGCGGATCGGACCTGTGTCCCGGATCAGGCAGACACGGAGGCGACCGTCGCCCCGGTGATGCGTCTCAGGGCGTCGGCCGTGGTGCGGAACACATGGCTGGGCGAACCCGCCGCCGCCCACACCGGATCGAGCGCCAGCAACCCCTCGTCGAGCAGCAGCAGCGGCGGGGCGACATGCCCGACCGGCGCCACGCCACCCACCGCGAAGCCGGTGGCCTGCCGGACCCAGTCGGCATCCGCCCGCCCCAATTGGACGCCCAGCGCCGCCTCGGCCTTCGCCTGGTCCACCCGCAACGCGCCGGAGATCACCACCACCACGGCCCGATCACCCGCCCGGAACACGATGGACTTCGCGATCTGCGCGACGTCGCAGCCGATCGCGGCCGCCGCATCCGCCGCGGTCCGGGTCCCGGCAGGGAAGGCCACGATCGTGTCCGGGTGGTCCGCCGCCAGCAATGCCGCCCGCACCCGCTCGACCGAACCCCCTGTCGACCCCGACATTGACTATATCCCCCGTGATGGAACCGCTCGCGCTCTATATCCACTGGCCGTTCTGCCTGGCCAAGTGCCCCTACTGCGACTTCAACTCGCACGTCCGGGATCGCATCCCACAGACGCGGTTCCGGGAGGCTCTGCGTCGGGAACTCGCCTGGGAGGCGGCGCGGATCGGTCGCCGGCCGCTGCTGTCGGTGTTCTTCGGCGGGGGCACGCCCAGCCTGATGGAGCCGGAAACGGTCGCCGCCTTGCTGGCGGATGCGCGCAATTGGTTCGATCCCGCGCCCGATCTGGAGGTGACTCTCGAGGCCAATCCGACCAGCGTGGAGGCAGCCCGCCTCCGCGACTTCCACGCCGCCGGCATCAACCGTCTCTCGCTCGGCGTCCAGAGCCTCGACCCGGAGGCGCTGCGCCTGCTGGGCCGCGAGCACTCCGTCGCACAGGCCCGCGCCGCGCTGGAACTGGCCCGCGCGACCTTCCCGCGCCTGTCCTTCGACCTGATCTATGCGCGCCCCGGCCAGACCGAGGCGAATTGGCGCGACGAACTCCGTGACGCCCTGGCGATGGCGGCAGACCATTTGTCGCTCTACCAGCTCACCATCGAGCCCGGCACGCGGTTCGAGACCCTTCACCGCCGGGGCGAGATCGTGCTGCCGGAGGAGGACCTGTCCGCGCGGCTCTACGAGGTCACGGGGGAGGAAGCGGCCCGCGTCGGACTGCTTCCCTACGAGGTGTCCAACTATGCCCGCCCTGGCGCGGAGAGCCGGCACAACCTGGTCTACTGGCGCTACCAGGACTACGCCGGCATCGGGCCCGGCGCGCACGGGCGGCTGACGCTGGACGGGCGGCTGACTGCCATCCGCCGCCATCGGGCCCCGGAGCCCTGGGCCGACCGTGTCGAAGCCGCGGGGCATGGCACCACGGAAGAAACCCCCCTCTCCCCCGAGGAGCGGGCGCGGGAAGCCCTGCTCATGGGCCTTCGCCTGACCGAGGGCGTCGCGGCGGAGCGGTTCCACCGCCGCACCGGTCGCACGATCGCCGAAAGTCTCGATCCCGAGGTGCTGGCCCGAGCCGAGGCGGAGGATTATCTCGCATGGGATGGCGATCGTCTGGTCGCCACCGCCGAAGGCCGGCTCCGGCTCGACGCCCTGCTGGGGGCGCTGCTGCTGTAGCGGGCGCGGCGCCGCCCTGCCGCCCTGCCTCGGCGGCGGAACGACGACGGGAACGCGTCAACCGCTCCCCGCCACTTCGAACGAGCCGGCCTCCAGCAGGAGACGCTGTCGTTCCAGCATGGTCTGCGGCGTCGGCGGAATCGGAAACGTCGCAAACTGCCCGTAGCTTGGGCTGCCGACACCGTCCGGCACATGGCGAGCGCGGAATTGGTCTACCGTCATTGCCGGTTCGAGCAGCAGGTCTCGGACCAATTCACGGTTGCCGGCATTGGTGTAGCAGCACCAGTGGTCGAGCCCGGCGGCGGGATGCAGCTCATCCTCGGCCTGGGAGGTCAGGCGATAGGCGCGGCCCCCCGGCGCGTTGCCGGCCGCGAACCACGCCACCAGGTCGGGCCTGTCCGCCTGCAGGTCCAGCCAGCGCGGGTTGCCGCCGAGCCCGTCGAACCCGATGACGCATGCCGACGCGGAGCCGTTCGCGCGCATCGGGTGGCACAACTGGCTGGCCCCGATCCGGAGCACCGCGTCCTTCCGGTTGGCGATGTTGAAGACGTCGAAGTCGCAGCCGCGGAATGCCGCGCCTGCATCGACCGAGAATTCCGCGCCGTGCAGCAGCACCGCCCGTTCCACCGGGATCGGCACGCGCGCGCGCAGCAGCCGGATCGCCTGGGCGAACGTGCGCGTCCCCAGGCTGTGGGCCAGCACGCGCACCGTCGCCCCCTGCTCGGCGAGGCAGGACAGCAGCGCGGCGAGGGCTCGCGCGGCCAGCGGCGCAAGATCGAAGACGGCGTACTGGTAGGAGTTGGTCCAGCCCGCCCGGCTGACCTCCCCCAGGGGCGCCTCCGACCGGTAGGCGAAGCCGATCGCGGTATCCGCCAGGGCGGCCCCGACCTCGCTGCACTCGCCGACGAGAGGCAACCAGCTCAACGATGCCACGGGCGTGGGCGGTACGCCATAGACCAGCTGGAACGGCGTGTCGTGCGCCAGCCCGTCGGCACTGACCGGGTTGTATTGGTATCCGTGCACCAGCACGATCACGGGACCCGCATTCGGCCCGCGCGCGGCGAGCCAGGCGCGCACGGCATCGGACAGGGGCGCATCCGGCGCCGCAAAGTCCTGATCTGCTTTTCGAAAGCGTTGGAGGACTGAGCCGGCGCCATCCGTCAGCGTGTCCTCGGCGGAACCGTATTGCGACGGTGCTCCGCGTGCGACCGGATCGTAGATCAGTTTCAGCATGGAACGATCCTCCCGATTTTCCAGATCCCCAACGTATCGTCACGTCATCCTTCGAACGGCGGCCCGGGTTCACTCCTGTTCGGCGAGTTCCAGCGCCCGGGCGTAGACGAGCTTGCGCGGCAGCCCGGTCGCGGTGGCGACGGTCGCAGCCGCATCCCGGACGCTCTGCGTCGCCAGGGCCGCACGCAGGCGGCCGTCCAGGTCCTCGGGGTCGTCTTGTTCGGGTGGCCCCACCAGGACGGTCAGCTCGCCACGGGCCGGCGTCGCCGCATAGGCCGCGGCAAGGGCCGAGAGCGAGTCGCGCCGCACCTCTTCGAACCGCTTGGTCAGCTCCCGCGCAACCGCTGCCTGCCGGTCGCCGAATGTCGCCTGCAGGTCCGCGATCATCTCGGGGAGCCGATGCGGCGCCTCGTGCCAGATCAGGGTGGCCGAGAGCCCGGCCCGCTCCGCCGCGCGCAGGGCACCGAAGGCCGAACGGCGGGCGGCCTGCCGGGGCGGCGGGAAGCCCAGGAACAGGAAGGGCTGCGGCGGCAGTCCGGAGAGCACCAGCGCGAGCACGGCGGCATTGGGGCCCGGCACGCCCGTGACCGGCAGGCCAGCGGCAATGGCGGCGCGCACCAGCCGGTAGCCGGGGTCGGACACCAGCGGCGTTCCGGCGTCCGAGATCAGCGCGATCCGCTTGCCTGCGCGCAGCATCCCAAGCACCGGCGCGATGCGCGAATCCTCGTTGTACTCGTGCAGCGGTTCGGTCCGGGCATGCGCGCCGATGCCGGCGAGCAGACGCGCCGAGTGCCGCGTGTCCTCGCACAGGATCACATCGCTGTTGCGCAGCACCTCCCGCGCCCGTGGTGTCATGTCGGCGAGGTTGCCGATCGGAGTGGAAACCAGCACAAGACCCTGAGGCGGATCGGCTGCTTCCTCCGGCCGCATATCGGGAGACGGGACGTATGCTTCGTCGGGCATTCCTTGTCCTTTTCGGCACACTCGCGCTGGCGGCCTGCACGTCGGGCGGGCGTTACGGCCCGGCGGGGGCGGGACCGATGGTCCTCGGCGGCCCGGCTGCGGGTGCCGCGATCCGTTCGGATCACCGGGTCGCCATCCTCCTGCCGCTCAGCGGGCCGCGCGCCGACATCGGCCAGGCGATGCTGCAGGCGGCTCAACTTGCCCTGCCCGCACCGGACTCGCCACCACTCTCTCCGAAGGACACGCGGGGCACGCCCGACGGCGCCGCCGCCGCGGCCCAGCAAGCCGTGGCCGAGGGCGTGGGGATGATCATCGGCCCGCTCACCTCCGCCGAGACGGCCGCCGTCGCGCCGATCGCGCGGTCCGCCGGGGTGCCGGTGCTCGCCTTCACCAACGACCCCGCGCAGGCGCAGCCGGGCGTGTGGACGCTGGGCATCACGCCGGGCCAGCAGGTGCGTCGCCTGCTCGCCGCCGCGCAGGCGCAGGGCAAGACGCAGTTCGCCGCGCTTCTGCCGGACACGGAGTTCGGCCACGCGATGGGCGATGCGCTGGTCCGCGCGACCGCAGCGGCCGGGCTGCCGACCCCCGACATCCGCACCCACGCCAAGGGCATGGCGGCGATCAATGCCGCGACACGGGACCTGTCCGGCTATGCCAACCGGCGCGGGCCGATCGAGGCCAAGATCAAGGCCGCTCGGGCTCTCGGCACGTCGGAAGGCCGGCGGGAGGCGCAGGAACTCGCCCGCAGCCCGATTCCGCCGCCCAGCTTCAATGCGCTGCTGCTGGCCGACACCGGGGAGGAGCTCGCCGAGATCGGCGCGCTGCTGCCCTACTATGACATCGACCGCGGGGCGGTTCAGGTGATCGGGCCGGCGATCTGGGCCTCTCCGGCGAGCGGGTCCGGGTCGATGACCGGGGCATGGTATGCCGCACCGGATCCGGCAGCGCGGGCCGGGCTCGAGCAGGGTTATATGGCAAAATACAATACACAACCGTCGCCCCTGGCCGATCTCGCATTCGATGCGGCGTCGATCGCGCGGGTGGTGGCGACTCAGGGGCCGTACAGCGTCGGGGCGCTCAGCCAGCCGGCCGGCTTCCTGGGCGTGGATGGCTGGATCGGGCTGCTGCCGGACGGGCAGGTCCGCCGCGGGCTCGCGGTGTTCCGGATCGAGCGGGGCGGACCGACCATGATCGAGCCCGCGCCCCAGAATGCCGGCGGCACCGGATCCTGACCGGCACCGCCCCGGCGTGACCCGAAGCGGCGGCGCGATCTAGCCCAGCGCGGCAACGCGCTGCTTCAGGTCGGCTTCCGGCCGCGCCCCGTAATGCGAGATCACCTCGGCGGCGGCGATGCTGCCGAGCCGGCCGCAGACGGGCAGGGACTTGCCGGCGGTGAGCCCGTGCAGGAAGCCGGCGGCGTAGGCATCCCCCGCGCCCGTGGTGTCGACCACGCGGGTGGGTTCCGCGGCGACCTCCACCGTCTCCGCGCCCCGGACGATGATGCTGCCGGCCTCGCTGCGGGTCAGGGCGGCGACCGCCACGTCGCGCCGCGCGGCTTCGGCCGCCGCCTCGAACGTGTTCTCCTCATACAGGCTGGTGATCTCGGTCTCGTTGGCGAACAGGATGTCCACGTGGCCCGCGACCAGTTCGCGGAAGGCGGCGCGATGCCGGTCGACGCAGAACGCATCGGACAGCGAGAGCGCGACCTGGCGACCGGCGGCATGCGCGGCGGCGGCGGCCTTGCGGAACGCCGCCTGCGCGGCCGGCGGATCGAACAGGTAGCCCTCGAGGTAGGTGACGGCGGCCGAAGCCACCAGCGCCTCGTCGATATCGCTCTCGTTCAGGGCGACGCAGGCGCCGAGGAAGGTGTTCATGGTCCGCTGCCCGTCCGGCGTGACCAGGATCAGGCAGCGGGCCGTGGGCGCGCCACCCAGCAGCGGGGCGGTGGGGAAGTGGACCCCGATCGCCTGGATGTCGTGGCGGAAGACGCGGCCGAGCTGATCGTCGGCGACCTTGCCGATGTAGGCGACGCGGGATCCGAGGGCAGCGGCGACCGCGCAGGTGTTCCCGGCCGACCCGCCGGAGGATTCCAGGCCGGGGGGCATGGCTGCGTAGATCCCCTCGGCCGCGGCGGCGTCGACCAGGATCATCGCACCCTTGTGCATGTCGTGACGCGACAGGAACTGGTCATCGGCGCGGGCGACGACGTCGACGATGGCGTTGCCGATGCCGAGGATGTCGTAGGTCGGTGCAGTCACGCGCGGAGCCCCCATGGGAAGTGTTCGCGCGTTCTAAGCCACTTCGTCAGATCGGGGAAACGCTCCGCGGGGTCCGACGCGCACGGCTACCGCTCGTGCCGGCCCATGCTACAAAGAACCCGTGTCCACCCGTCCCAGATCGATGCACGCCGCCGCCGCCGCACCAGCGCGCCTCGTGCTGGCGCTGCTGCTGGTGCTGGCGCAAGGGATCGGCGGGCGCGCGGCGTTGCTGCCCGTGCAGGCGGCGCTGCTGGGGGAGGTGCCGATCTGCCATGTCGGCAGCGACGGCGAGACGGGCATACCGCCCGGCCAGCCCGCGCCGCATGGACATGACTGCGCGCTCTGCCCCCTCTGCCACCACGCGACCACGCCGGTCACCCTGTCGGAACCCGCCGCCGCGCCCGCGCCGCCCCGGGAGTTCGCAGACGCGGACCCGATCCTGCCGCCGCCTGCGACCGGTCCGCCGCGTCCCTCCGTCCGGACCCCACCGCCCCGCGCCCCACCTTCCGTCTCCGCCTGACCTTCCGCGCGGCTGCATCCAGCCGCTCCACGTCATGCCGGAGATCCTCCATGTCCCTCATGTCAGGGCGGCTCTCGCGCCGCTCCGCCCTCGGCCTTGCGGCCGGGCTGTCACTGCTCGCCTCCCCTCGTTTGGCGGAAGCCGCCCCGATCGTCGTCACCGACGTGAACGGGCGCACCATCCCCCTCCCCCGCCTGCCCGAACGCATCGTCCTCGGATTCCACTTCGAGGAATTCACCGCCGTCGCCGGCCCCGCCGGCTGGGACAAGGTGGTCGGGTTCAGCCGCGCCCTCTGGGCCGGTTGGCGCCCGGCGAGCTTCACGCGTTACGCGGCGGTGATTCCCCGTCTCGCCGACATGCCGGATGTCGGGAACACCGAGGACCAGACCTTCAGCCTCGAGAAGGTCCTCGCGCTGCGCCCCGACCTGCTGATCCTGGCGGACTGGTCGGTGAAGCAACTCGGCCCGCAACTCGCGCAGCTCACCGCACTCGGCATCCCGACCGTGAGCATCGACTACAACGCCCAAGTCCCTGCGCGGCATGCGGCCAGCACCCGCGCCCTGGGCCAGGCGACCGGCAATCCGGCCCGGGGTGAGGCGCTCGCGCAGCTCTACACGGGCAAGGTCGCCGATATCGAGCGACGGGTCCGCGACGTCCCCACCCACCCCAAAGTCTATGTCGAGCTCGGGCAGGGCGGCGCGGAGACGATCGGCAACACCTATTCGCAGACGATGTGGGCGCGGATCCTGGACCTGCTGCGGCTGCAGAACATCGCCGACGGACACATCGCCGGAAGCTGGGGGCCGCTCAATCCCGAGTGGGTGCTGGCCGCCGACCCGGCTGCGATCTTCATCGCCGGTTCCTCGTGGGTGAACCGGCCGAATGCCGTGCGCACCGGGTTCGATGCGACCCTCGCCGAGACGCGCGCGACGCTCGCGCCCTACGCGCGGCGAAAGGGCTGGGCGGAGCTGACCGCCATCCGCACCGGCCAGATCTTCGCGATCGAGCACGGGCTGTGCCGATGCCTCCCGGACTACGCGGCGATGTACTACATCGGCAAGCAGTTGTTCCCGGATCGCTTCGCGGATATCGCGCCCGAGGAGGAGCTGCGCCGCTACTACGCCGAGTGGCTCCCGGTGCGGTTCTCCGGCACGTGGATGGCGCGGTTGACCCCGGACGGCGCATGAGCGCGGCGCTGGCGTGGCGGGCCGCCAATGCCCGCCGCTGCGCGGTCACCGTCGGTTTCGCCGCCATCCTGGGGGCCAGCCTGCTTGCGGATATCGTGACCGGGCCGGCGTTGCTGTCCCCCGTCACCGTCCTCTCGACCTTGGTGACGGGCGGCGGCGATCCGGTGACCGCTGCGATCGTCCAGACGCTGCGCCTGCCGGTCGCGCTGATGGCGGTCGCGGTCGGCGCCGCGCTGGGGATCTCGGGGGCCGTCATGCAGACGATCCTCAACAACCCTCTCGCCAGCAGCTACACGCTGGGCATCTCGGCCGCGGCGGGGTTCGGCGCGGCGCTGACGATCCTGTTCGGCGCCGCCCTGCCGGTGCCGGAGCACTGGGCGATTCCGCTCGCGAGCTTCGGCTTCGCGGGCCTTGCCTGCGCACTGGTCGCGGGGATCGGCCGGTTGCGCGGCGCAACGCCGGAGCTGCTGGTCCTGGCCGGGGTCGCCTGCCTGTTCCTGTTCCAGGCACTGCTGTCGCTACTGCAGTTCCTCGCCTCGCCCGAGGCGCTGCAGCAGATCGTGTTCTGGCTGTTCGGCAGCCTGGCGCGGGCGACGATGGCGAAGGTCGGCATCGTTGCGACGGTGCTGGCCGTGGTGATGCCGCTGCTGCTGGCCGATGGGTGGCGACTGACGGCCCTGCACCTGGGCGACGAGCGGGCGCGGGCGCTGGGCGTGCAGGTCGGTGCGGTGCGTCTGCGTGCGCTGGTGGCCGTTTCCCTGCTGACCGGCGCTGCGGTCGCATTCGTCGGCACGATCGGCTTCATCGGCCTGGTCGCCCCGCATGTCGCGCGCCGGCTGGTGGGGGAAGACCAGCGCCACCTCCTGCCCGCATCGGCGGTGTGCGGCGCGCTGCTGCTGTCCCTCGCGTCTGTCGCCAGCAAGGTGATCCTGCCCGGTGCGCTGTTTCCGATCGGGATCGTCACGGCACTGATCGGGGTGCCGTTCTTCGGGTGGCTGATCCTGTCGCAGGGGCGGCTGCGATGAGGCTCGCCGCGGGCGCGATCAGCGTGCGCTTCGGCCGGACACCCGCCCTGCGCGACGTGACGCTCGAGGTTCCGTCCGGGACGGTGCTGGCGCTGGTGGGCGCAAACGGGTCCGGAAAATCGACGCTCCTCCGGGTACTGGCGGGTCTGCAGCCCCATGACGGGCGTGTGGCGTGGGATACCGCGCACGGCAATGGCCGCATCGGCTACATGCCGCAGGAGACCGCGCTGCGTCCGGCGCTGACGGCGTTCGAGGTCGTGCTGCTGGGGCGGATGCGGGAGTTGCGGCTGCGTGTGGCGTCCCGTGACCTGGACGCGGCCGAGGCGGCGATGGCCGAACTGGGCGTGGAGCACCTGGCGTCGCGGCGGATCGGGACCCTCAGTGGCGGTCAGCGGCAGCTCGTGCTTTTGGCGCAGGTGCTGGCGGCCGATCCCTCCGTGCTGCTGCTCGACGAGCCGACGAGCGCATTGGATATTGCGCACCAGCTTCGGCTGCTCGCGCGGCTGAAGGCGATGACGTGCGCACGCGGCCTGACGACGATCGCAACGCTGCACGACCTGAACGCTGCAGCACGGTTCGCCGACCGGCTGGCATTGCTGCACCAGGGCCGGCTGCTGGGCTGCGGGTCGCCGGATGCAATCCTGCGGCCGGAGCTGCTGCGGCAGGCGTTCGGGGTGGAGGCGGCCGTCGAGACCTGGCGTGACGGTCACCCGCTGGTTCTGCCGCTTCGGGCGGCCGCGCAGGACGAGACAGGCGGCGGGTGATGGCGCTGGTCGTGATGGCGCGATCGAGCGGGGCCGCGGCCCGTCTATCTCCAGGCGTCGAGGATCGTGTCGATGTCGGCCACCTCGATCTGCTGGCCGAACCGGTTGCGATACAGGGTCAGCAGGGCATCATGCGTCTCGTCGGAGACGCTGCAGATGGCGTTGCGCGTCAGCACGACGCGGTATCCGAGATCGACCGCCCCCAGCACGGTCGCCAGCACGCAGACATCCGTCTCGCCCCCCGTCACCACGAGCGTGTCGATGCCACGCTCCTGCAGCAACCGATGAACCTGCGGTTCGGCGAAGGCGGAATAGCGGCTCTTGTCGACGACCGCGGCGGGCGGGACGAGCGCTGCTAGATCGGGGACCAGCTCGATCATGGCCGGCTCGAGCGCCGGGCGGGTCATCCCCCGCCACCGCTCGTAGTAGCGCTTCCACGTACCAGGCATGTCCTCGGGCTTTTCGGGCGGGACAAACCGCGTGAACACGGTCTCGTCCGCCTTGGCCTGGGCGAGACGCACGATGCCGGGCAGGACACGTTGAAGCCACGGCAGGTGCCAGTCGGTGCGTTCGGCGAACAGCGTCTGCATGTCGACGCAGAGATGCGCCGTTTTCGTGCCCAGTGGTCCGTGGATGAGTTCGTCCGCCATCAATGATCGCGGCCGCGGCCGGTCCTTGACTGCAACTCGTCGATCCGGCGTGACGCTTCCGCCTTGGTGAGGTTGGAATCGAACGGCTCGCCGGCTTCCTCGCTCAACGTCTTGAGGTAGGACGCCTGGGCGCCGGTCATGCTCTCGTCGCCGGTCGTCCACTGTTCGGGCGGCTTTTCGGCGTTGGTCGGGGTGTCGGACTCGGTTGGGGCTTTTGGGTTCGTGCTCATATCCGACGAACGCGTTCACCCCCGGTTTGTTCCCGCTGGGCGCCGGAAGTTGAACGGCGCCCTCGAGCGGACCGGCCGCGCGAAAGGCGCGCCGGGGGCGCCGGTCAGAGCTCCCGCCACGCCCCGCGGAAACTCTCCCGAAGGGGGGAGATGAGGTAGTCGAGGGCGGTGCGGGGGGCGACGGGCACCACCACCTCCACCGGCATGCCGGGACCGAGCTGCGCCAGGAGCGCGCCGTCCTGGCGGTCGCCGAGCAGGGCGATCTCCGCCTTGAAGAAGCTGCGGCCGGTCTTGCCGTCGGTGACCCGATCCGCGGAGATGATGCGCACCTCACCCTGAAGCGGCGGATTCTCGCGCGGGTTGAAGCCGACGGCGACGACTTCGGCGGCCTGGCCGATCCGCAGATGCTCCACGTCCTCGGGGCGGATCTCCGCCTCGGCGACGATGGTCCGGTCGGCGGGGACGATGTCCAGGATCGGACGGCCCGGCTCGACGACACCGCCCTTGGTGAAGATCGCCAAGTTTACGACCTCTCCCGCGATCGGCGCGCGGATTTCCAGCCGGTTCAGCAGGTCGCGGTCCGCGACGATGCGCGGCAGCACGTCGTTGATGCGCAGTTGTGCCTCGCGCAGTTCGCGCGTCGCCTCCGCCTGGGACACCTCCCGCAGACGGAGCTTTTCCGCCGCGAGTTCGATCGCCTGCGCCCCCAGCCGCGCGACGTCGGCCGAGAGCTGGCCGACCTGGCCGCGCAGGCCTTCCACCCCCCGGCTGAGTTCGAGCAGCCGGTTCCGGGACGCAAGCCCGACCCGCTCGAGTTCGGCGACGGCGCGCTGCTCGTCCTCGGCGAGGCTCAACTGACGGGTCGCCGCGGCGAGCTGCACGCGTGCGCCCGCCTCCTGGTGGCGCGACTGGGCGATCCGCTGGTCGACGACGTCGAGTTGGCGCCTCAGCAGGTCGCGGTGGTTGCGGAAGACGATCTTCTCCCGCTGCATGATCGCGGCTGCGACCGGATCATCGGGCGAGAGCGACTCGGGGAAGGTGAGTTCGTCGGCATCCGCCAGCTCCGCGAGGTCGCGCGCGGACAGGGCCTCATCGGCCAGGAGTTGCGACTGGTGCACCGTCAGCACGGCGCGGGCCTGGGTATCGTCGAGTCTGACGAGCAGCTCGCCCTTCTCAACCCGGCTGCCGTCATGCACGCGCAGCTCCGCGACGATCCCGCCTTCGCGGTGCTGCACCGTCTTGCGGTTGCCATGCACCGCAAGCGCGCCCGTGCCGATCACGGCGCCGTCCAGCGGCGCGAGGGCGCACCATGCACCGAGTCCCCCGAAGAACGCGACGACGGTGAGCACGCCGATCCGGATGGCGGTCTTCATGCGCGGCCTCCTGCCACGGCGGTGGGAGCGAGCTGGGCCATGAACTCCGACGCGCGCTGCACGCCGACGAGCTGGCCCTCACTCATGGTCGCGACGTAATCCGATATGCGCACGAGCCCGGCGCGGTGGGTGATCATCACCACGGTGCATTTGCGCTCCTTCAGGTCGAGGACGGACTGCGTCAGCGCGGCCTCTCCTTCGGTGTCGAGATTGGCGTTGGGTTCGTCGAGCACGACCACCGCCGGTGTGCCCAGCAGCGCGCGGGCCAGGGCGATGCGTTGCTTCTGCCCGCCCGACAGCGCCGCACCGCCATCGTCCAGCATCGTGCGGTACCCCATCGGTAGGCGCACGATCATCTCGTGCGCGTGCGCCGCCTTGGCCGCCGCGACGACGGCTTCGTCCGACGCATCGCCGAACCGGGCGATGTTGTCGCGGATCGTGCCGGGGAACAGCGCGACCTCCTGCGGCAGGTAGCCCATCGCGTCGCCGATCTGCGCGACATCCCAGGTCGCGAGGTCGGCGCCATCGAGCCGGACCACCCCGTGATCCGGCCGCAACGCCCCGACCATCAGTCGCGCCAGGGTCGACTTCCCCGCGGCACTCGGCCCCACGATCGTCAGGATCGCTCCGGCCTGGATGCGCGCATTGGCAGCCCGCACGGCGGGTCGCAGCACGCCCGGCGGCGACCATGTCACGTTCTCCAGCTCGACATCCCCCTTCGGGGTCGGCAATGACACCTGGCGTCCATCGGCGGGTGCATTGGCCGTCAGCTTGCGGATGCGGCCGAGTGCTTCGCGCGCGGCAAGGGTCGGGCGCCAGGCGCCGATGAGTTGCTCGACGGGCGCCAGGGTACGGCCGAGAAGCAGCGAGCCGGCGAAGATCGCGCCTGCACTCACCTCGTTCTGGATCGCGAGCCAGGCACCGACGCCGAGGATGCTGGACTGGAAGAAAAGGCGCGCACACTTGCCCGTGGCCCCCAGCAGGACGGCGCGATGACTGGCACGATTCTGCGCCGACAGCATGTCGCCGCGAAGCTGGCGCCATCGTTCGGTGAGGGTGACACCGAGGCCCATGGTTCGGGCGCAATCGGCGTTGCGGGCGATGGACTCGCCGAACTGGTAAGCGCGCGCCGCGACGCGCCCTGCCTCCATCATCGGCCCGCGCGCCGCGCGTTCGCTCGCAACGCTGAGGCCGAGCAGCACGATCGCCGCACCGAGTGCGTAGATGCCGAGGATCGGGTGCAGGAGTGCGATGGCGCCAAGGTAGATGGGCGCCCAGGGGAGGTCGATGAAGGCCAGGGCGCCGGCACCGCCGGCAAACTGCCTGACGATGTCCAGATCCCGCGCCACATGGACCGCCTGCGGCTGCTCGGAGCGCGTGGGCCCCGTCGTGGTCAGGCAGCGCAGCAATGCGCGGCCGAGCCGATCCTCGACGACGTCGCTGACGCCGGCGAGCACGCGGCCCCGCACCGCATCGAGGATCGCGTAGACGAGATAGCAGAGCGTCACCGCGAGCGTCAGAAACAGCAGCGTCGGCACGCTGCGGCTGTGCATGACCCGGTCGTAGACCTGCATCATGTAGAGCGGCGCGGCGAGATAGATCAGGTTGAGAAAGAAGGAGAACCCCGCGACCCACCCCAGAGGGGTGGCGATCGCGAGAACGGTGCCGCGGAGGGGTGTTGCGCTGCGCACGATCTGCCCCCGCTCAGACGAAGTGCTGGATGTAGATTTCGGAGGCGCTGAGCGACGTCGGATGTGTCGCGGTGCCCAGGGTCACGAGGGTCAGCGCCGTCTGACCTTCAATCGACAGCGACAGCGTGTAGCTGCTGGTGTCATAGACCAGCACAGGGCTGCTTGGATGAGCGGGCGCGGTGCTGCTGGTATAGATGTCGACATATTTCCCGACATCGACCTGCACCGCACCGGACCCGGCGAACGTGGCGCCGGCCGAGGTCGCCGCATTCGTGAGAACGGTTCGCTCGAGTGCGATGATCGGGGCCGACTCGCTGGTCGCGGCGGAGGCGCCCACCGTCTCGGTCACCACGACGCCGTTGCCGATCGAGGCCTCCGCGGCCGTCGCGGTGAACGACGCGGCGACGCCGGACGTTTGCGACAGCATCGTGCCGTCCGACGCGTAGACGTTCAACGTCGCGTTCGCCACCCCTTGCCCGGTGATCTGCACCGTTCCCCCGAAGGAGGAAACCGACACGCCGGTCGCCAGGGCCGACAGCGCATGCCCGTTCAGGATGATGTTGTCATCCTGCAGCGCGGCATACTGGCCGGGTGTCAGCGTCAGCGCATCCTGGGTCATGCGGATGCTGAAGCCGGCACTGTCCCAATGCGCGTCGAGATCGCCGATGGTGACGAGCGCGGCGGCATCCGCGAAGTCGTTCGATGCCAGATGCAGCGTGCTGGAGCCGATCGTGAAGTGCGGCAGCGCGACCAGGCGGGACGCTGTCCCGACCGACACCGTCTCGTCCCCGATCAGCGTGACGCTCGTCGCCAGGACCTCCGCGGCATGGTTGGCGCTGTTCAGCAGATAGGACGCATCGTCCGCAATCGTCAGGGTCCCCGTGTCGTGATAGCCGGGAAGATTGACGAGCGCTCGGGCGGTGCCCGCATCCATCGTTTCGGGCGCAGCCAACTCCACCACCACGCTCGCGGCGTAGGGGCTGCTGCTGATCGCGCTGGCCAGAACGCCATCGAGCAAGCTCGCCGCGGTATCGGCAACGGTGAGCGTGTGATTGAGGTTGAACCGGCTGTTGCTCAGCAGCGCTTCCGCATCCGCCGCGGCGACCGTGGCATTCCCGGCGAGTTGCAGCACGTCCGCCAGGGCGAGCCCATCCCAGTAGGCCGGATTGAGCAGGTGTGCTGCCGTGTCCTCGATCGTGAGCGAGCTTGCGCCCTTGCTGAAGTGGATGCTGTTCGCGAGCGCGAACAGCGACTCGGCCGCGGCGGCGGTGATCGTCTCGCTGCCGGCGAGCGTGGTGCCGTTCATCGCAGCCAGCGCGCTCGTGTTGGAGCCGTCGATCAAGTTCGCGACCGTGTCGGCGGCAACCAGGTGGAAGTTGCCATGCACCGAACTCGTGGACGTCCACGCGCTGCTCCCGGTCAGCGTCTGGATGGCCGCGAGCGTGTCCGTGATGCTCTCGACGTTTCCGCCGAACGCCACGTTGCCGACCGGGATCCCGCTCCCGCCCAGGAGGGAAAGGAACGCGGACGCTTGCGCGACGGTGACGGCCTCGCTGTCGCTCACGGTGATCGTACCGCCCAGCAGTCCGGACCCGAGGGTGAGTGTCGCGAGGTTGGCGAAGGTGTCCGTGATGTGCGGTGTCACGATCAGCTTGGCATTGGCGCTCAGGCCAGGGCCCGCCGTCATGGTGGCGACATCGCCATAGACGTCGAGGGTATGTCCGTCCCGCTGCAGCGAGCTACCGAACGTGCCCAGTGTGTTGGCCTGGCTCACCGTCAGCGTGGCGGAGTCGGTCAAGGTCAGCGTGTACGCCCCGATCGCAAAGCCCGCGAGGCTACCGAGCAGGATCGCACCGGCCGTCGAGACCGAGGCGCTGCCGGAAATCTGCCACGCGGTCGGCGTGATGCTGGGACTGCCGCTCAACTGCGCCGTGGCGTTCGCAATGATGTTCGCCGCGGTGTCGCGCACCGTCAGCGTCTTGCCGGTGTCCATCGTGGCACCGAGGGAGAGCAGGTGCCCGAACACGGTGTCGTTGACGGTCGCGGTTGCATTCACCACCACCCCGCTCAGGGCGCTGCTGTTGGCGGACAGGGTCGCCCAGTAGGTCTCGATGCGCGAGGCCGTGTCCTGCACCAGCAGCGTGTTCGGCAGCCCGTCTCCCACGGGGATGGGCGGATCATTGCGATTGAACGCCAGGATCGACAGGAGACTGGAGGCCAGCGTGGCAGAAACGGTGGCGATGTGGCCGGTCGCCTTGAGGTACACCCCGTCGATCAGCGCGTTCTGGGCGGCGGCGAGATATCCGCTCGCGCTGTCCGTAAGATGCGGGGCCGTGTCCCAGATGTAGAGGCTATAGCCGTTCTTGCTGAAGCTCGTGAGCTGCTCGAGCAGCACAGCCTCGGCCGCGGTGATCACCGAATCGGCCGTGAGCCTCACGGCATGGTCGTTCATGAACGTCAGGCCGGGCGTGCCGTTGGCCATGATCGCCGCGGCCACCTGGGTGCCGGTATCCTCGATCGTCAATCCGGTGGCGATCAGGTTCGGGACGGTGAGCAGCGCGGCGACCTCGGCGGCATTGACGACGGTATCGGAGATGGTCGCGTTCATGAACTTGCTGCCGATACCGGTCAGCGCCGTGAGATTCGACAGGATGTTCTCCGCCGTATCCACGACGTCGACCTCGCCCACCGCTGCGTTGAACTTCAGCGCCGTGGCGATCGCCGCGAGCTCCGCCGCGTTGCCGGTCACGCGCATGACCCCTGTGTTCGTGATCGCGGCATAGGTGTCCGCCGCGGCGGCGTAGCCGGTTGCCGTCAGGTCGATCGCAATGACGTTGCTGCTCGCGTCCGTCAGCGTGATCGACAAGACATGGCCCTGATCGGGGAATGCGGCCTGCAGCGTTCCGACGCTTGCGGTCACGTGCGCCATCGTATCCTGCACCGATACGATGCCGGCGAATCCCAGTTCGGTCGGGGTGAGTGCGAGCACCGCCGTCACGGTGTCCTGCACCGTCAGCACGTGGGTCCCCGCGCCATAGCCGTGCAGCCCCGCCAGGTCATGCAAGGTCGCGGCATCCACCGTCACGTCCGTGCTGGGCGACACCGTCGTGGCCGCGTTGATGCCGGCCAGGTTGGCGCCATCCAGCAGGTTGGCGACCGTATCCGCGATGGTGAGGGCGGGGCCGGACGTGTAGGCGTGAAGCCCCACCAGCTGCGTCGCCAATGCCGCCGTCGTCGTGGCTGGCGCATCCAGGGTCACGCTCGTCGCGAGCGCGATGCCCGCGGCATTCCCCGGCAGCAGCAGGTTCGAGACCGTATCGGCGATGCCCATCGTCTGTCCGAGCTGCAGCGCACCCCCGAGGATCGCCGCGAGCGTCGTCGCCTGCGCCGCCGTGAGCCCCGTCGGATTACCGCTCATGGTCACGTGCGCTGCCGCGGCCAGCATGGCCGGCGCGGCGCTGGCGGCCGCGAGCAGCCCGGTGGCGGTGTCGGTCACCGTGAGGGCGCTCTCGTCGAACGTCGTTACCGCATGCAGGCCGTTGTAGAGCGTTGCCGCCGTTCCGGCATCGAGGGTAGTTTCGGTCGTGCGCACCGAGGTAATACCCGGCGTATGCGCCGCGATCACGGCGGCACCTGCGATGTCGGCAGCGATGTGGGCGGCGGTATCGAGCACGGTGATGGATTGCGGCGCCACGGGGAGGCCGATGACCGCAGTGATGTCCGCAACGGCCACGTCGGTCACGTAGAGCTGCGCACCGGCCATCTTCGCCAGCACCGAGGACGGGCCATCGTCGACACCCGTGACCTGCACCTCTGCGCTGGTCAGCGTGATGTCGCCGCTCGACACGTTCAGTTGGTCGAGGACACTCCGATGCGTCACCAACGCGGAACCTGCGCCAAGCGCAAGGTCTGCCTGCACATTGGTCGCCGTATCGGTGATGACGAGCTGATAGCTCGACCCGATCTGAGCCAGCACGGGTGTGCCAGCGCTCAGTTGCGCGATGTTGAAGGCGAGCGTCGGCGTGCCGCCGTCGGTCAGAGTGATTCCACCAATCCGCGCGATGTCTGCGAGCAGCGTGCCCGCCCCGACGAGATCGGCCTCCACGTGCGCCGCGGTGTCGGATATGGCGGCACTGGTGTGCGGCACGGCAAGGGCCACCACGGCGGGAAGCTGAGCCACCGAAACACCCGTCACGACGAAGCTCGAGAGATTGGTCGTTGCGATGAGCGCCGCGGCGACGCCGGCATAGACGGCCTCGGCCTCGGTCAGCGTGATCGTGGTGCCGCCGGTGAGCGTGATGCTGCCCAGGACGGACGCGTGGGCGATGAGGACGGAGCCTGATCCAGCCTCCAGGTCGGCCTGCACGTTCGCGGCGGCATCCGTCACCTCCAGCGTCCAGGGCGAGGTGATCGCGTTCAGGACCAGATCGTTCGCGGACACTTGCGCCAGGGTCAAGGTGATGGCCGGCGTCCCGAAATCCGTCAGGGTGATTCCGAAGATCACGCCCAAATGCGCCAGCAGGTCTCCCGCGCCGGTGAGATCGGCGAGCACGTTCGCCGCGGTGTCCTCGATGGCCAGCCGGGTTCCGCCGACCCCGAGGCTCACCACGGTGCCGATCTGCGCGACCGCGACGCTCGTGACCAGGAAGATCGACATGCCGCTCACGAGCCCCAGGGCCGTTGCCACGCCGGCGTGGACCGCCTGGGCCTCGGTCAGCGCGATTGTGCTGCCGGTGGTCAGGGTGATCCCGGTGAGTGCCGCGCCGCGCCCAAGCAGGGCGGATCCGGCTCCTTGCGCGAGATCGAGCTGCACATGAACCGACGTATCCGCTGCGACGAGGTCATACGTGGACCCGATCTGTCCCAGCACCGTCGCGCCGGCGGATATCTGTGCCACGCTCAATGTGATGGTGGGGGTGGTTCCGTCCGTCAGGGTGATCGTGCCGAGAACCCCATCGACGGCAACCAGACCGGGTGAGGCCGCGACGAGATCCGCCTCCACATTCGCCGCGGTATCGCTGATCGTGATCTGGTAGCTGGAGCTGATCCGCGTCAGCACCGCCGTGCTTGCGGCGACCTGGGCAACGGTCAGTGTCAGTGCAGGCGTCCCACCATCCGTCAGCGCGACGGTCGTGATCAAGCTGGCATGAGCCGTGAGGACGGAGGATCCCCCCGTCAGGTCACTCTGGACGTGAGCCGCCGTATCCGAAACGGTCACGTTGACGCTGCCGCCGATCAGCGCCAGCACACTGGCGTTGGATCCGAACTCCGCCACCGTCAGGGTGAGGGTGGGTGTGCCGCCATCCGTCAGGCTGATCCCGACCAGCGTGGCCACGTGGGCGAGCAGTACGCCTCCACTGGTGAGATCCGCCTGGACATTCGCGGCCGTGTCGCTCACGGAAATCCGGGTCCCGGAGACACCCAGGCCGGTTACGGTCGAGATCTGCCCGATCGTCACCTCCGTGACCACGAACGTGGCCAACCCGGAGGTGGCGATCAGCGCGTCCGCCACACCCGAATACGTGGCCTGCGCCTCGGTCAACGTGATGGTGTCACCGACGCTCAGGGAGATGCTGGCCAAGGAGCCGCCTTGGGCGAGGATCGCCGAACCGCCGCTTGCGGCAAGATCGGCCTGCACATGTGCGGCGGTATCGCTCAACGCCAGGGCGTAACTCGAACTGATCGCAGCCAGTACCGGCGTGGCCGAGGTCAGCCCGGCGACGTTGAGTGACAGGATCGGCGTCCCGCCGTCGCTGAGCGCGATCGTGGAGATGCTGGAAATGTGCGTCAACAGAATCGATGCGCCGCCGAGATTGAGATCGGCCTGCAGGTGTGCCGCAGTGTCCGTGACGGTCTTGCTCGTGGTCGCGATGCCCAGTGCGAGCACGTCCGTGACCTGCGCAATCGTCGCGCCAGTCACCACGAGGCTGGTGAGACCCGCGGTGAGAGCCAGGACGGTACCCACGCCTGCGCGGGTTGCCTGCGCTTCGGTCAGCGTGATCGTGCTGCCGCCGCTCAGCGTGACCCCGATCAGTTCGGACGAGTGCGCCAGCAGTGTCGAGCCTACACCCGCGGCGAGATCCGCTTGCACGTTCGCAGCGGTGTCGGAGATCGCGAGGTGCCAGGTCGAACCGATCACCTGCAACGCCGTCACTGCCGCGGTCGCCTGGGCAAGGCTGAGCGTGATGGTCGGAGGCGTAGCGTCCGTAAGCGTGATGCCGGCCAGCGCCGCGACGACGGTTCCGTTGGTGAGCTGGGGCGTTCCGCCGGTGAGATCGGCCTCGATGTGCGCCGCCGTATCGGCGATCGCGAGCCTCGTATGCGCGACACCCAGGCCGAGCACGGTCGAGATCTGTGCGAGTGAGACGTTGGTGACGATGAAGTCGTTCAGTCCGGTCGTGAGGCTCAGGACGGAGGCGACCGAACCGGACGTGGCCTGCGCCTCCGTCAGGGTGATGGTATCTCCCGCGCTCAGCGTGACGTCCGTGAGCATGGCCGCGAAGGCTGCCAGTGCCGATCCGCCGCCAAGCGCGAGATCAGCCTGAAGATTGGCTGCGCTATCGGTGATCGCCAGCGACCAGGGCAGCGCGATCTTGTTGAGGACCGTGGAGTCGATGCGGAGTTGCGCGAGCGTCAGCGTGATCGTGGGCGAGCCGCCATCGGTCAGGTCGATCGCACTGATCGCCGCGTCATGGAAAAGCAGGGTGCCCGCACCGATGAGATCGGCCTCGATATGCGCGGCGGTGTCCGAGATCGCCAGGACCGTGTTCGGAATGCCGAGACCCAGCATGGTCGGGATCTGGGCGACCGAAACGCCGGTGATGGTGAGGGTGGTGAGGCCCGAGGTCACCGCCAGGACGTTGACGATCCCCGGCTGCGTCACCTGTGCCTCGGTCAGCGTGATGGTGCTGCCGCTGGTGAGCGTGATCCCGGTCAGCATGGCGCCATACGCGGTCAACGCAGACCCGGAGCCGGCGGCGAGGTCGGCCTGGAGGTTCGCCGCCGTGTCGGCGACGGCAAGCGACCAGGGCAGTCCCACCCGGATCAGCACTGCGTGATCGGCGACGACGCGGGCAATGCTCAGCGTGATCGTGGGGACCGCACCGTCCGAGAGCGTGATATCGGCGATGTCGGCGATGTTGGCGAGGAGGTGACCCGCCCCGGTGAGGTCGGCCTGCACCTGGGCAGCGGTATCGACGATGCTCATCCTGGTATTGTCGATTCCCAGGCCGAGAACCGTCGGGACTTGCGCCACCGCCACATCCGTCACGACGAAGCTGCCAAGACCCGAGGTCGTGGCAAGCACGGCAGCCACGCCGGCATAGGTCGCCTGCGCCTCGGTCAACGTGATCGTGGTGCCGACGGTCAGCGTGACGCCGGTCAGGGTTGCACCGTAATCCAGCAGCACGGATGCCGGGCCGCCCGCAAGATCCGCTTCCACCGCAGCGGCGGTGTCTAGAACCTGGAGCTGCCACGGCGATGCGATCAGAGCCAGCGCGGCGGAGTCGGCGGCGACTTGCGCGAGCGTCAGGACGATCGAGGGCGTGCCACCGTCGGTGAGCGTGATGGCGGTGATGCTGGACAGGAGCGTGAGCAGGGTCGGCGTGGTGGATGCCAGGTCCGCCTGGACATTGGCGGCGGTATCCGCGATCGCGAGATGGAAGCTCGACCCGATCCTGGCGAGCACCGTCCCGGCCGTACTCACCTGCGTCATGCTGAGCGCAATGGTCGGGGTGCCCCCATCCGTCAGCGTGATGCTGCTCAATGCGGCCGCATGTGTGACCAGTTCCGGTGTCGCGCCCGCGAGGTCACTCTGCACGTGCGCCGCGGTATCGACGATCGCGATCGTGTAGGGCGTGCTGATACGGCTGACGAGCCCGGACGTGGCGGTCAGGCGCGCGACGTCGAACAGGAGCGTGGGCGTGCCCACATCGGTGAGCACGATCCCGGCGATCGCGCCCGCCTGAGCCTCGAGGGCCGACCCGGCCCCGGTGAGATCAGCCTCGACCGCGGCGGCGGTGTCGTGGATCATCATCGCGAGATGGGCGATCCCCAGAGCCGCGACCGTCGGGACATCCGCGACCGCGACCTCGGCAACCATGACCGTCGTGATGCCGGTGGTGAGCGCGAGGACGGCAGCGACGCCGGCCTGCACCGCCTGGGTCATGGTCAGCGTGATGACGGTGCCGCCGGTCACGGTAATGGCATGCACGGCCGCCACGGACGCGCGCAGGATGGAGCCTGCCGAAACGAGATCCGCTTGCAGCGCCGTGTCGCTGTCCGCAATGTCGAGATGATACGGACTATCAATGAAATTCAGCGCCTGCCGGCTCGCATCGAACCGTGCGATCGACAGTGTGATGGTGGGCGTGCCGCCATCCGTCAGCGTGATCCCCGTGATGACCGTCGTGAGCTGCGCGACGATGGAGGAGGGATCTGCCAGATCCGCTGCGATATTCGCCGCGCTGTCGACGACCCTCACCTCGAACAGGGAGGCGACATTCCCAAGCACAGCCAGGCTCGGGGCGAGTTGCGCCACGGACAGGGTGAAGGTGATGGACGGCTCGATGGACGCAATCGACGTGATTTCGGCCGCGTGCGCGAGCAGGACCGAGTTGCCGCCGGCAAGGTCGGACTGAAGATTGGCGGCGGTATCCAAGACCGTCACGCCGGTGGGTTGCCGCCATAGTCCTTCGATGGTGACGAAATCGGCGATCGCTGCACCGGTGATCAGAAGCCCCCCATGAATGGTCCTGGCGAGCACCGAACTCGGGCCATCGTCGACACTCGCCAACGTGACCTGGGCAACGGACAGGGCGATCGTCCCTCCGTCACTCACGTCGAGGATGGAGAGCCGCGCCGCGTGGGCAAGGAGCTCCGACTGGCCGGACGTCAGGTCCGCAACGATGGCCGCGGCTGTCGCGCTCACCTGGATGCTGGTCGGGGGCACCGGCAGCGCCGCGAGGAGCGCCAGGTCGGTCACGTGCGCGTCGGTCACCACGAAGCTGCCGCCTTGGACCTTCGCCATCACGGAATCCGGTCCGTCGTCGACCCCCGCTGCGAGGGTCTGCGCGACGGTGAGCGTGATCACGCCGGAGTCCGCGACCACGATGCTCGAGATCCGGGAAAGCTGCGCCAGAAGCTGCGAGGGGACGGCGATGAGATCGGCTTCGATTTCGCTCGCGAGATCGGACACGGTGATCACGTCGGGCACGCGCACCAGGTTGGCGAGCACACCGAGCAGCCCCACGGGGGCATCGGTCACACGGAAGGTGCCGCCCGTCAGCTTCGCGAGGGCGGATCCGGCGCCGTCATCCACGCCAGTCGCCAGTGTCTCCGCGACCGTCAGGCTCACCATGCCGGCATCGCTCACGCCGATGCCGCTGATCGTGGCGAGATGGGCGAGCAGGTGGGACGCGAGGCCGCTGGCGAGGTCCGCCTGGATGGCGGCGGCGGTGTCGCTGATAGTGAAGCTCTGGGCCGCCACGGGCAGGGCGGCAATCGCATCCGCATGAGCGACGCTCACGCCCACCACGATCAGGGAAGCGCCGCTCAGGAGGGAGAAGACCGATCCCGACCCGTCGTTCACATGGGCGGCCTGGACCTGGGCGTCGGTCAGCGTGATCGTGCCGCCGCCGTTCACGGCGATGCCGCTCAGGGCCGCGCGGTGGGCGACCAGCCGGGAGCTGCCGGAGGTCAGGTCCGCTTCGATGCCTGCGGCCGTATCCAGAACCGCGATCGCGGCTGGCGCGGTTGCGAGCGCCGCCAGCGCATCGAGGCGCGCGATCGCGGCGCCGGTCACCACGAAGGTGCTGCCGCTGAGCTTCGCCATGATCGAGGCCGGGCCGTCCGCGACGCCAGCCGTCAGCGCCTCCGTATCCGTCAGCCCGACGATCCCGCCGCCACTCACCACCACGCTGCCGATCGCAGTACGATGGACGAGCAAGGCCGCACCGCTGCCGGCCGCCAGGTCCGTCGCGATGTGCGCCGCCGTGTCGGTGATGGTGATGCTGAACGGTGAAACGATCGCCGACAGCACCGTGCCATCGGCCGCGAGCGTGGCGATGGTCATGGTCATGACCGGCGTGCCGCCGTCACTCAGGGTGATGCTGCCGACCAGGTTCGGTGGAAGCGCCTGCAGCCCGTCGAGGGCCGCAAGGACGTTCGCTGCCGTGTCGAAGACGGCGATCGTCGCGCCGATCGCGGCGACGTCGCTGGCGAACGCCAGCACGTTGGCGACGGAGTCGGGCTGCACGGTGATGGCCGTACCCGTGCTGACGAAGTTCGGCAGCGCGCGCAGCCCGGCAACCTCGGCCGCGGTGATGATCGCGCTGCCGGGTGGGAGCCGCTCGACCGAGGCGACTGCGCGGACCGCAGCCGACAGGGCGATCAGCGCCTGCGCCGTGTCCTGGACGGTGAGCGTCACTCCGGATCCCAGCGTGAAGACGGGCAGCGCGGCCAGGCGTTCGGCCGTGTCGGCATCGACGATGGCGGACGTGCCAAGGATCTCCGACCCGGCGAGCGCCGTCTCGAAGCTGTTCAGCGTCGCCAGGTTTGCGGCATCGTCCTGAACCGTGAGGGTGTGGCCGGCGCGGTCGAACTTGAAGCCGAACTGCACGAGGCCCGCGAGCGTTGCGACGTCGACCGTCTCCGACGCCGCCAGGGCGAGCGTGGTCGCGAACTGCTTCGCCGCGGTGCTGAGCCCGAGCAGGCCGGTGGCGGTGCCGTTGATCGTGAGGACGTAGCCGCCGGTGCTGAACGTCGGCATCGCGAACAGGAGGTCCGCCTGGGCGACGCTGGCCGTCGCGTTCCCGCTGAGGCGCACGGCGCTGGCGATGGCCTCGCCCGCAATGCTCCCCGCGTCGAGCAGCGCCGACACGGTATCGGCGACCGTTAGGGCATTCCCGTCCAGGTCCACGGCGCGGGTCGCCAACAGCGTGGCCTGCGCGGCGCTCACCGTCGCCTCACCGACCATCACATACCCGGTCGGGATCACGCTCCCGGACGGAGCGTAGGCGGCGATGTGCGCACCGGAGTCGCGCAGGACCAGTGCGTGGCCATTGCGCGAGAATGTGGCCGCTTGTGGCAGGGCCGCGAGGCTGGCCAGGTCCGCAGCCGAACCGCTTCCATCCTCCGACAATCCGATCGCGGTCGCGCGCAAGTCGGCGTCGTGCTGCGGGAGCGAGAGAGTGCCGAGCGTGAGCAGGTGAGGCAGCGTATCGGCGATCTGCAGGGCCGCGCCGACATTCGGCTGGAAGCCCGCCATTCCGATCAACGCAGCCGCATCCGCCACGGTCAGCGTTGCCGGCGCAGCGAGTTGGACGTGATCCGCGAGTGCCAGGCCGGCGGCATAGCCGGCGAAGGCCAGGGCCGCGGCGGTATCGCTGACGGTGATCGTGTGCCCGCCCTTGCCGAAGCCACTCAGGGCGGCGAGACGTGTCGCGGTCTCGGCGCTCACCCCCGGCTCGTCACCCGACAAGACCAGCGCGGTTGCGAGCGCCACCCCGTCGGCGTTTGCCGCCGCGGTGAGGTTTGCGGCGGTGTCGGACACGACCAGCGCGTGTCCACCGCGGGAGAAGCGGCTGCCCAGCAGGGCGAGCTCCGCGGCGCCGGCGGCGTCGACGGTGGCATCCTGGCTGAGCGTCACGGTGGTCGCGAGCAGTTCGCCCGCCCAGTCATCGGGCTGGGACCCGCTCCCGGTCACCTGCAGCAGATGCGCGGCGGTGTCCAGGATGGCGATCTGGGCCGTGCCCGCGGTGAAGTTGGGCATGGTCGCCAGCGTGTCTGCCTCGTCGGCCGTCAGACTGGCGTTGCTGGCGAGGACGATGGTCGTCGCCAAACCGAGATTGCCGCCCGCCAACGTCAGGAGGCTGGCCGCATCGTCCATGAGGACCACGGCGTGGCCGCCGGTCGACAGGTTCGGCAATGCGCGGAGCGCGGCGAACTGCGCCGCGGAGACGACCGCGTCCCCTTGCAGCACGATGTCCGTCGCGAGCGCGGCGGCCCCTGCCGCCAATGCGGCGACCCGTCCCGCGCCGTCCTGGATCGTGAGGTGGTGGGTGCCGACCGTGAAGGTGCCCAAGCCGTATAGCGTGGCGGCATCGAGGGCCGTGATCGTGGCGTCGGCGCTCAGCGTGATCCCGGTCGCCAGCGCGAGGCCGGCCGCGTTGCCGGGCAGCAGGATGGCCGGGGCCGTATCCACGACGACGAACCCGGTGGAACCGGGGGTGAAGTTCGGCAACGCCGCGAGGAACGCCGCCTCCGCTGCGTCGACGATCCAGGGCTGGGCGTCGCTGGCCAGGGTGATGGAGGATACGAGCGGGAGCGTCGACAGGCCCGCCGCCAGCAGCGCAGCCGGCGTGTCCTGCAGGACGAGGCTGTGGCCGTTCAGCTGGAACTGCGGGAGATCGGCGAGCGCCAGAAGGTCGCTCACGCTCACGGTGCCGTCCTGCGAGAGCTGGGCAGCCATGGCGGCGCGCGCCGCCAGCAGCGGCGCCCCCGAACTCGCGGCCGCGAAGCTGGTCGCCAGGGCCACGAGGGCGGACGGCGTGTCGCGCACGACGAGGGTCCCGCCGAAGCCGGTGAGCGAGAGCTTCGCCGTCGTGGCGAGCGTCGTGAACTGCGCCGTGGTGAGCGTATAGGGGGACAGGTCGCCGGCGGGTGCCGCGACCTCCAGCCGGTCGGCGAGCGCCGCTGCCGGCGAGGCGAGCCCCAGCAGCGCCAAGGGCGTGTCGGCGCAGACCAGGGGATAGCCGTCGCTGGCGAATGCGTGCAGGTCCGCGAGTGCGGTCAACACGGCGACCCCGACCGTCGCCGGCCCGCTGATGCCGACCGACGTCGCCATTCCGATACCGGTCGTGGCTTCCGGAGACAGCAGCGCCGTCGGCGTGTCGTGAACCGCCAGGCTGTGCCCGCCCAGCGCGAAGCCCGGCAGCTGGGCGAGCGCGCTGGCGGAGGTCGCCCCCAGCACCGCATCGCCGGTGAGCGACACGACGACGCGCGAGAGCAGTGACCCGAGCGTGACGTTCGCGAAGGTGGGTGCAAGCGCCGCGAGCGCATCCGCGGTATCGGCCACGGTGATGAGGCCGGTGAATCCGCTGGCCGACAGATGCGGCATGGCCAGCAACTGTCCCAGTTGCGCGGCGGTGATGGTGTAGTCCGCGGCATTGCCAACGGTCCGCGGCACCAGCGACTCGCTCGTGGCGAGCGCGGCGACGCTGCTGGTCATCCCCAGAAGCTGGGCGGGCGTGTCCGCGATCGTGAGCGCGTGGCCGCCGGTGCCGAAGCTGCGCAGTTCGGCCAGCGTGGCGGCGGCGGCGGCGGTGACCGTGGCATCGGCGCTGAGGCGCACCGCGGAGGCGAGCGCGAGCGGCGCCGCTTCGGTGTCGGCTAGCAGGTTGGCGGCGGTGTCGGCGATGGTGAGCCGGTGCGCGCCCGACCCGAATCCCGCGAAGCGCAGCAGGACCTGACCCGCCGCGATATCGAGCACCGCGTCGGCCGAGAGCAGGACCGGCGCACCCCAGCCGTTGATCGCGGTCACGGCATCGGTGTTTGCGGCCAGCACGGACAAGGCGGAGGCGGTGTCGATCACCACCAGACCATGCTCGCCCGTGGTGAACCGTGCGCCGAGGTCGACCAGGACCTGCGCCTGCGCCGCGGTCACGACGGAGTCGGAGTCGAGCGCGACGGTCGTCGCCAGTTCGACGCCGGCCGCATTGGCCAGCGCGGTGAGGTGACCGGCGGAATCCGCGACCGTCAGCGTGTGGCCGTCCATCGAGAAGTGAAGCGGCCCGACGGCGCCCTGCAGTTCGGCCAGCGTGGTTGCCTGGTCCGCCGTGAGATTCGCATCGTCCTGGACCACGATCTCCGTGGCGAAGGACCCGATCGCTGCCGCGGCGGAGACGAGGGACTCGGCCGTGTCGGCCACGGTGAGCGTCACGCCGGGATCGACCGCGAAGCCGGACAGCAGCGACAGCGCAATCATCTGCGCGGCGCTCACGGTGGCATCCGTGGCCAGATGCGCGGAGGGCGTGCTCGCGAGGGCCATCATCGCGAAGCCCATCGTGACGATCCCGGAGCCGGCGCCGAGATGCAGGCGCGGATCGAGCAACTCGTCCAGGTTACCGCTGAACACGCCGTCTGTGACCACGATGGACACCAAGTCGGCGGCGAACAGCGAGGCGCGAGCCGCCGTGATCGCCTCACCCGTGTCGGAGACGGATATACGGGCCGCCGCGAGATCGAGCGCGTCCAACGCGATCACCGCTACGGCGGACGTGGCGGAAAGGGTCACGTCGTGGTCGGTCGGGCTGAAGGCGACGGGGCCGTGGCCGATCAACGCCGCAAGCCGACCCGATTCGGTCGCGATCGCCTGGATCGTGTCGCTGACGACGATCTCCGTGCCGCCACCCGTCGGTTGCAGCGTGAACCCGAGTCCCTCGCGTGCGAGACCGCCGATCTGCGCCGCCTGCGCGGCGGTGTAGACCCCGCCCTCGAGCTGGACGATGAGCGCCGTGGTGCCGCTGGGCAGGCCCGACGCCTGCAGCAGGTGCTGGGCCGTGTCCTGCACCACGACCGCGCTCGCCAGCGCGCGCTGCTGCCCCGTGAGCGCCGTCAACGCGGCCAGCGTGTCGGTCACGGCGAGATTCACGCCGCCCTGGACGGCGAAGTTGCGCATTCCGGCCAGCGCCGCGAGCTGTGCGGCGGTGACGTCCGCATCGGACGCCAGCGCGGTCGCCTGGACCAGCGAGGCGGCGTTGCGCGCGGTCGCAAGCAGGTGCTCCGCCGTGTCGGCGAGCGTGAGGGTCCGGCCGGCGGCGACGAACAAGCGCCCGAACAGCGGCAGAAGCCCCGCTGCCCCGGCGGCGTCGATCGTCGCGCTTTCGTTCACGACGATGCTGGAGGAAGCGGCGCGCGCGACCAGGCCAGTGAGCGCGGAGACGGCCGGGAGGATGTGCGCGACCGTGTCGGAGACGCTGATGACCACGCCGTTGACCGCGGCGAGGCTCGAGACGGCGGTGGCATTCCCCACCGACGTCATGTCCGCCGCCGTTCCGGTGACGACCAGATTGCTCCCGCTCGCGATGGAGAAGTTCGGCAGCGCCTTCAGGGTGAGGGCGGCGGCAAGCTCGACATTCGACGTGCCGACGACCTGGAAGGCCTTGATCGCCGGCCGGTTCTGCGCAGGCGTCAGCGCGAGCAGGTTCGAGGCCGTGTCGGCCAGCGTGATGCTCTTCCCCGGCATGACGGAGAACGAGGGCAGGGCTTCGAGGCGCAGCAGGTTGGCGAGCGTGAGCGACGCACCCGTGGAGAGCACGACGCTGCTGGCCCGCTGCATCAGGGAGGACCCGCTGGCGGCGAGCAGGTTGGTGGCCGTGTCGAACACCGAGAACGCGGACGCGATCGCCAGCCCGGCGGCGTTGCGCTGGTCCGACAGCGCAGCGACCGTGTCACGGACGACGTAGCGGTAGCTCCCCGGGCTGAACCGGCTGCCCAGCGTCGCGAGAAGCCGCGCGTCGCTGGCGTTGGAGGCACCATTCCCGCTCAGGGTGAACTCGGTGACCCGTGCGAGAAGGCCAGTGTTGAAGACCACGGCCGCGATGTTCGCCGGCGTATCGGCGATGGTAATGCCTGTCGCGCTGCTTGCCAGGGCCTGTGCCACCGTCATCGTTGCCATGAAGAGCGTCCTCGCGTGCCAATGGTCGGGCGGGACGCACGTCACCCGGCCGTGAAGCGGAGTGGGGCGCCTGCCAATCTCTGGCCGGACGATGGCAGTCAAGTCTGAACCAAAGGTTTAGCCGGCGCGGAGAATCCTCCCTCGCTCACGGGACCTCATCAGGATCGCCCGGCAGGATCCGCGGCGGACAGCTTGCCGGTCTCACCCCCTTCGCAGTCTCCGGCCGGCCTGATACACGGCCGCGCATGGACGCGAGCCCTTCCTCCGGCGGCACCACGTCGCGCGACATCTCCCCCGCGCCCGAGCGCGACGCGTCCCGCGCGCCCAAGGGCGACACCACCCGCGCCCTCCTGATGCGGCTCTGGCGGGAGCATGTCCGGCATTTCCGGTCACGCATCGCGCTCGTGATCGTGCTCACGGCGCTCACCGCGGGGACGACCGCGCTCTACCCGGTGGTGATCGATCACGCGTTCCAGATGTTCACCGATCGCGACCGGCGGATCCTCTACCAGATCCCGGTCCTGGTCGTGATCGTCACGGCGGTGAAGGCCGCGGCCCAGTATTTCCAGACCGTCCAGGTGCAGCAGATCGTGCTCCTGGTGATCCGGGGCCTGCAGGGGCGCATGTTCAGCCACCTCGCCCACGCCGACCTCGCGCGGGTCGAGCGGGAGGCGCCGGCCCAGCTCGCCGCCCGCTTCACCACCGATGCCGCGACGGTGCGGGAGGCGCTCAGCCGCGTCGTGAACGGCGTCGCCGACGTGATCACCGTCGTCGGGCTCGTCGCCTCGATGATCTATCTCGACTGGTTGCTGTCGCTCATCGCGGCCATCCTCTATCCGCTGGCGGCGGTGCCGATCCAGCGCATCGGGAAGCGCATCCGCCGCGCCTCGGGCGGCATGCAGGAGCGTGTGGGAGAGACCGCCGCCCTGCTGAACCAGAGCTTCGCCCAGGCGCGCGTGGTGCGCGCCTACGGCATGGAGAATGCCGAGTCCCGGCGCGCGAACGAGGCCTTCACCCAGCTCTATCGCGCGCTGCTCCGCATGACCCGGAGCCGCGCGCGGGTCGATCCGATGCTGGAGGTCCTGGGCGGCGCCGCCGTGGCGCTCGTGATCGGGTTCGAGGGCTGGCGGGCCGCGGTCAGCACCCACACACTCGGCAACTTCACCGGGTTCGTGGCCGCTCTCCTCATCGCCTCCCGCCCGCTCCGCGCACTCGGCTCCCTGAACGCGGCGCTGCAGGAGGGGCTGGCCGGACTGATCCGCGTGTTCGCCGTGATCGACGAGCGCCCCCGGATCGCGGACGCGCCGGACGCGACGCCGCTGCCGGAGGGACGCGGGCACGTCGTCTTCGAGGACGTCGGCTTCGTCTACCCCGACGGACGGATCGCGCTGTCCGGGCTGAGCTTCACCGCGCTGCCGGGGCAGACCATCGCCCTGGTCGGGCCGTCGGGGGGCGGGAAGTCGACCGCGCTGGCGCTGATCCCCAGGCTGCACGACGTCTCGGCCGGCGCGGTGCGCATCGACGGCGCCGACGTGCGCTCATTGCAGCTCGCGAGCCTTCGCGGGGCCATCGCCTATGTCGGGCAGGACGCGCTGCTGTTCGACGATACCGTGGCGGCGAACATCCGGATCGGGCGGCCCGAGGCGAGCCAGGCGGAGGTCGAAGCCGCCGCCGCGGCCGCCGCCGCCGCGGACTTCATCGGCGCCCTGCCGGACGGCTACGAGACGCGGGTCGGCCCCGGCGGGCAGCGCCTGTCCGGAGGGCAGCGCCAGCGTGTCGCGCTCGCCCGTGCGCTGCTGCGCGATCCGCGGATCCTGCTGCTGGACGAGGCGACCAGCGCGCTCGACACCGAAAGCGAGGCGGCCGTACAGCTCGCCCTGGCTCGGCTCCGCAAGGACCGCACGACGATCGTCATCGCGCACAGGCTCTCGACCGTGCGCGATGCCGACCTCGTGGTGGGCATGGCGGAGGGGCGCGCGCTCGAACAAGGCACCCATGCCGACCTGCTGGCGCGCGACGGCCTGTATGCGCGGCTGGTGCGCAGCCAGGCACTGGCGCAATAGCGGCCTATCCGGGCCGGCGGTCCAGGGACGACCCCTTCATCAGGAACCAACCGCCGGCGAGCGCCGCCGCCAGGGCCGGGACCGCGGCGATGGTGAAGGTGCCATTCGGATAGTCGAACGCCATCAGCACCAGCACGCACGCCAGGAAGGCGAGCGTCAGCCAGTTCGAGGCGGGCGCGAACGGCATCCGGAAGCCCACCGCGGCCAGTTCCCCCCGGCGCACCGCGCGCCGGAACGCCAGGTGGCACAACAGGATGAACGCCCAGGTGCTGATGATTCCCAGCGAGGCGACGTTCAGGACGATCTCGAACACCTCAGACGGCACGAGGTAGTTCAGTCCGACGCCGACCAGGTAGATGACGGCGGTGATCAGGATGCCTTGCGCCGGGACGTTGCGGACGTTCATGCGCGAGACGCGTTCGGGCGCGGAGCCGCCCATGGCGAGCGAGCGCAGTATGCGGCCGGTCGAGTAGAGGCCGGAGTTCAGGCTGGACAACGCTGCGGTCAGCACGACGATGTTCATCGCCGTGCCAATGCCGGGGACGCCGAGCGCGCGGAAGAAGGTGACGAAGGGACTGGTTCCCGCGCTGTAGGCGGTCCACGGCAGCAGCAGGACCAGCAGCAGCACGGATCCCACGTAGAACAGCGCGATGCGCCACATCACGCTGTTGATCGCGCGGGGCAGGACACTGTGCACGTCCTGCGCCTCACCGGCCGCGATCCCGACGAGCTCGACGCCGGCATAGGCGAACACCACGCCTTGCGTGATCACGATGGCGGGCAGCACCCCGTGCGGGAACAGGCCGCCATTCTCCGAGATCAGGTGCAGCCCGGTCGCCTGTCCGCCCACGGGGTGGCCGATGCCGAGCACCGCGGTTCCGATCACCAGGAACAGCACGAGGGCGGCGACCTTCACGATGGAGAACCAGAACTCCATCTCGCCGAACCATTTCACGCCGACCAGATTGGTGCCGACGACCAACACGACGACGCCGAGCGCGAAGACCCATTGCGGCACGCCGTCGAGGGAGTGCCAGTAATGCATGTAGAGCGCGACGGCCGTGATATCGACGATGCCGGCCATCGCCCAGTTCAGATAGTACATCCAGCCGGCGATGAAGGAGCCACGCTCGCCCAGGAACTCGCGCGCATAGGAGACGAAGCTGCCCGAGGTCGGGCGATGCATCACGAGTTCGCCCATCGCGCGGAGGATGAAGAAGGAGAACAGGCCGCACACCGCATAGACCACGGCGAGTGCTGGTCCGGCAGCCTGGAGCCGGCCGCCTGCCCCCAGGAAGAGGCCGCTGCCGATCGCCCCACCGATCGCGATCATCTGGATTTGCCGGGGCTTCAACCCCTTCTCGTAACCCTCCTCGTGAGAGTCCAGCCAGGCTCGCTTCTCTCGTGCGGACATCGCCGCCACGGTGGACGCCCCCGCGCTATCGTCGCTCATCACTCACCCTCGTTTCGTCAAGCGAAGCGTAAGGGCGCGCGGGGGGCGGGCGCTACTCTCCGTGAGCCTTGCGCCCTTGACGTGCTCCCTGGACGGGCCTGTGCTACGCGTTAACCAATCGCGGAGGTACGGCCTTGAGCGTTCCCGCCCCCGGCGCGATCGACTGCGACGTGCACCCGGCACTCCCGAACACGCGGGTGCTGCTGCCGTATCTCGACGCGTACTGGCGCGAGCACGTGACGATGCGGGGCCTGGAGCGGGACGACTACACCGCGGCCGCCTTTCCGCCCAACGCACCGATCAACGCGCGTCCCGACTGGAAGCCGGCGCAGGGTCGGGCAGGCACCGACCTCTCCTTGCTGCAGGCGCAGGCGCTCGACGGTTTCCAGTCGCGTTTCGCGATCTGCAATGTGTTGCACGGCACCCCGACGGTTTTCTCCGAAGATCTCGCCGCAGCCTTCTGCCGCGCGATCAACGACTGGATCGTGGCGGAGTGGCTGGATCGCGATCCGCGGCTGCGGGCCTCCATCGTCGTGCCCATGCACAGCCCCGAACTCGCGGCGAAGGAGGTGGAGCGCTGCGCCGCCGATCCCCGCTTCGTGCAGGTGCTCGTCTGGCAGATGCAGGAGCTGCCGCTCGGGCGCCGCTTCCATTGGCCGCTGTATCGTGTCGCCG
>MKTV01000061.1:147157-149211 GCA_001898425.1 Rhodospirillales bacterium 69-11 | reverse complement strand
GCCGATCGGCATCCATGCCGGCAGTTCGTACCGGCACCCGCCGACCAACCTCGGCTGGCCGTCCTACTATGTCGAGGATTACGTCTCCTGGTCGACGGGCTTCGCGGGCGTGCTGAACAGCCTGATCTCCGAGGGCGTGTTCGTGGAGTTCCCGCGCCTCAAGGTGGTGCTGATCGAGTCCGGCGTGACCTGGCTCCCGGCCTGGATGTGGCGCGTCAACAAGACCTGGCGCGGCGTGCGCGCAGAGGTGCCGTGGCTCGAGAAGTCGCCCGCCGACTATGCGCGGGAGCACGTGCGACTGACGATCCAGCCGTTCGACGCGCCCCCGAAACAGGACCAGTTGCTGCGGGTCATCGAGGAGATCGGCTGCGAGGAGATGCTGCTGTTCTCCTCGGATTATCCGCACTGGCACTACGAGGGCACCGATGCCATGCCCGATGGGCTACCCGAAGGCCTCGTCCGCAAGATCCTGGTGGACAACGCGCTCGCCACCTACTCCCGCCTGAACCGATGACCCCTGATCCGATGACACGAGGAGTCCCGCGATGAACGTACCCGTCATCGAACGCCGGCCCGACACCTCCGCGCAGAGCAGTCTCGGCTTCGTGGATTGCGACGTGCACCCCTACATGAAGTCGGGCGCCGAACTCGATCCGTTCCTGCCGGAACGCTGGCGGGCCCTGCGGAAGTCGGTCGGTTCGCGGGGCCGCTCGCCGTTCATCGGCGCGCCGAACTACCCCCGGATGTCGCCGGGGACCGGCATGCGGATGGACGCCTGGCCGAAGGACGGCAGCCATCCGGGCTCCGACCTCGCGCTGATGCGCGAGCAGTTGCTGGATGCGTTCGGGGTGATCTACGGCATGATGATGCCGTTGCTGGGCCGCGGCAGCGACGAGCGCAACCCGGAGTTCGGCGCCGCGCTGTGCCGCGCCGCGAACGACTGGGAGGCACATACCTGGTGCGATGCGGAGCCGCGGCTGAAGGCGGCGATCCAGATCCCGCTCGAGCACACCGAGGCGGCGATCGCGGAGATCGAGCACCGCGCCGGCGACCGCCGCTTCACGCATGTCATGATCCCGCCCCGCGGGCTCGAACCCCTTGGTCGGCGGCGCTACTGGAAGATCCTCGAGGCCTGCGCGGCGAACGGCTACCCGATCGCGCTGCACCTCGGTGGCACCTCGGGCCACCCCTCGACGGGCGGCGGCTGGCCGTCCTTCTACCACGAGGAACACCCGTCCTATCCGCAGAGCAAGGAGGCGCTGGTGACCTCCCTCGTGCTCGAGGGCGTGTTCGAGCACATCCCCAATCTGCGCGTGGCGCTGGTGGAAGGCGGGTTCGCCTGGATCCCGTCGCTGTGCTGGCGTCTGGACAAGCACGTGCAGCGCATGCCGGACGAGGTGCCGCATCTGAGGATGCTGCCGTCGGAGTATGTGCGACGGAACATCTGGGTCACCACGCAGCCGATCGAGGAGCCGGAACGGCCGGAGGACATCCTGGCCACCTGCGAATGGATCGGCTGGGACCGAATCATGTTCTCGACGGACTACCCGCACTGGGACCAGGACGATCCGCGCTACGCGTTCAAGGTGCGCATCCCGGAACGCGAGAAGCAGATGCTGTTCCGCGACAACGCCCTGGCGTTCTACGACCTGGCCTGACCACATGGCCCGCCACGTCGTCGCCACGGTGGACGAGATCCCGCCCGGCCAGAGCAAGATCGTGACCGTGGCCGGTCGCGAGATCGGCGTGTTCAACGTCGCGGACTCGTTCTACGCGCTGATCAACCGCTGCCCGCACGAGGGTGCCGCGCTGTGCAAGGGCGCGGTGGTCGGCCGGTTCGAGTCGGACCGGCCGGGCGAGTACCGGCTGACGCGCCGTGGCGAGATGCTCCGATGCCCGTGGCACGGCTGGGAGTTCGACATCAAGACGGGCGAGTCGTGGTGCCACCCGGAGAGCGTGAAGGCGCGGGCTTACAACGTGACGATCGTTCCGGGTGAGACCCTGGCCAAGGGTCCGTTCGTGGCGGAGACGGTGAAGGTCAGCGTCGAGCAGGA
>MKTV01000061.1:128612-147139 GCA_001898425.1 Rhodospirillales bacterium 69-11 | reverse complement strand
GTAGCTGGCAGCCCTCCCCTTCCCCGTGGCCGGGCTCGACCTGGCACCCCGACCGGCAGGGTGCCACGGAGGGTGGCCGGGTCGAGCCCGGCCAGGACGAAGGGCGAAGGCGGGTCGAGCCCGGCCACGACGAAGGGCGGCGAAGGCGGGTCCCGCCCCGCGACATGGGAGCGGGGCATCACCGGCGCGGAGCGACACGAGAACAGGCACGATCAGGAGGGAACGCGACATGCCAGACGACAAGCGGGAAGCCGGCCGCGCGATGCGGCGCAAGCTGATGGGGGAGGCCTTCGCGGCCAAGCTCGACAAGCAGGTCTACGACGACCCGATGATGGAGAAGTTCGCCGCCTACACGCAGGAGGCGGTGTTCGGAACGCTCTGGACCCGGCCAGGCCTGGACCTGAAGACCCGCGCCCTGATCGTGGTCGTGTCGGACACCGCGCAGGGCCGCACCCCCGAGCTTGAGCTGCACCTGCGTTTCGCTCGCAATCAAGGGTGGACGGAAGACGAGCTGTCGGAAGCCATCCTGCACCTCGCCGGCTATATCGGCGCCCCGCTGGTGCGGGAGGCGCTGCTCACGGCGCGGAAAGTCTTCGCGGAGATGCGCGCGGAATCGGCGTAGCCGCTACGTTCGCGCGGTGGGCGACGGATCCGGCGCCTGTGGCAGCCAGACGCTGACCGTCGTGCCCTTGTCCAGCTCGCTCTCGATCGCGAGCTGGCCGCGGTGCCGGTTCACGATGTGCTTGACGATCGCAAGCCCCAGCCCCGTTCCGCCCACCGCACGCGAGCGCCCCTTGTCGACCCGATAGAAGCGTTCGGTCAGGCGGGGCAAATGCTCGCGCGGAATCCCCGCGCCCTCGTCCGACACGGCGATCACCACGCCGGCGCGGGCAGGCCAGCGCCCGAGACCCGAGGCCGGCGCCGCCGTCACCCGCAGCACGCCGCCCTCGCGCCCATATTTCACGGCGTTGTCCAACAGGTTCTGCAACACCTGCGCGATCTGGTCGGCGTCGGCGGTGACCGGCGGGAGATCCTCCGGCACCCGCAGATCCAGAGTCTGGGACCGCTCGCGCAGCCGCGGCTCGAAGCCGGCGACCAGCCGCGGCAGCTTCTCACGCAAATCCACCACCTCCGAGGGGGGTTGGTGTTCGGTGAGCTCCACGCGCGAGAGGCTGAGCAGATCGTCGATCAGCCGGTTCATCCGCGCCGCCTGCTCGGCCATGATCCCGAGAAAGCGCTGTTGCGCCGGCGGATCGTCCGCGGCGGGACCGCGCAGCGTATCGATGAATCCGATCAGCGACGCGAGCGGGGTGCGCAACTCGTGACTGGCATTCGCGACGAAGTCGGCCCGCATGCGCTCCACCGCCCGCTCCCGCGTGCGATCGGACAGGACGACGATCGCACGCCCGCCATCGGCCAGCGGCGGGTCCATGGGGACCACGGTCGCATGCAAGTCCCGCGCGGCGGGAACACGGACCGTCAGTTCGGCACTCTGTGAGCTGCCAACGTCGAAGGAGCGCTCGATCGCGGAGCGCAGCCCCGGATGCCGCAGGACCGCGGAGATATCGGCGCCGAACGCGCCGCGTGCTGCCGAATTCGCGCGTCGCACCGCGCGGTCGGGGCCCAGGACGATCAGCGGGTCGGGCAGTCGCTCCAGGATCGCCTCGTCGGCACGGCGGAGCTGTTCCACGAGCGCCGTGCGAGCCGCAACGCGGCGCATCAGGCGCTCGACCTCGCCGCCAATCGTCTCCATGACCGCCAGCCCCGCCTTCTCGCGCGACTGGACGCCCTGATCATCGGTGGCGACCCGCCGCAGCGCCTCGACGAGGACCTCGGCGTCGCGCACCCACAGGATGCCGAAGGCGAGCAGGGAGACGAGCGTGGCGACGGCCGCCACGAGGGCCGGGAGCGGCGCGAGCCACCCGCCCACTCCAAGAACGGCGAAGCAGGCGACGGGCACGAAGGCCAGGGCGGCCGTGACCCCGAGAGCGCGCATGCGGGGGATCCCGGCCGACCGGCGTCAGTGGACGACGTCGATGCGCGTGTAGCGCGCCCGCACGCCACGCCCGATGGCCGCGGCGATCAGCGCGTCGAGGTGCAGCTCCGTCTGCACGAAGTCCAGCATCGCGATGGTTTCCTGCCCGGCCTTGCCATGCGCCGCCACGACTTCGCAGGCGAGCGCATAGGCGGTCTCGCGCAGTCGGCCGGTCAGCGCGCCCCGGATCAGATGGGCGGCATGGTTCAGGCCATCTTCCTCCCGCAGCAGACTGATCGCCGCGTCCGTCACCTGCTCCAGCTGCTCGGAGCGGAAATGCTGGAAGGCGGGCAGCGTCTGCACCTGCCCGGCCATGACACCGATTTCCCGGTCGCTGATGCCACCATCGGCCACCGCGACCAGCACCATCGTCAGGACCAGCGCCTCGGGCGCCTCGAGCTTCTCGCGTGACCGCATGCGTCGACTCCGCTGATTGCGCCCCGAACCTACCGGAGGGCGCCGCCGATCGAAACATCCTCCGACTCCGAGAGGAAGGCCCGCGTCTGCTCGACCGCCTGCGCGAGGCCGACCCGCCTCACCACCACGCCGGCCGGGAAGGCGGACAGGACGCGGCTTGGAGCCTGGCGATCCAACAGCACGAAGACGCCGCGGTCGGTGGCGCGGCGTATCAGGCGGCCGAAGGCCTGCCGCAGGCGCAGGCGCACGATGCGGTCGTCGTAGCCCTTGGGGTCACCGCCCGAAAGATGGACGCGCCGCTCCCGGTGCAGGATGTCGGGGCGCGGCCACGGCACCTTCTCGAACACGACGAGGCGCAGCGCGCGGCCCGGCACGTCGACGCCGTCGCGCATGGCGTCGGTGCCCAGGAGGCAGGCGTCCTCCTCCGTCCGGAAAATGTCGACCAGCGTGGCATTGCCCATGGCATCGACGTGCTGGGCGTAGAGCGGAATGCCCGCGGCTTCCAGGTCGGGGGCGATGCGCTGATGCACGGCCTGGAGACGGCGGATCGCCGTGAACAGGCCGAGCCCACCGCCGCCCGCGGCAAGGAACAGGGCGCGATAGGCGGCGGCGAGCTGGCCGATCTCGCCGGCGCCCACATCGGTCACCACGAAGCAGCGGGTCTGGTTCGCGTAGTCGAAGGGGGAGGCCACGGCGGCGCGAATGGCCGGGGATGGCAGGTGGGGCGCGCCGACCCGCGCCTCGGCCACGGTCCAGGCGAGTTCCGGATCGCGGTCACCGGAATCGCGCAGGGTGGCCGAGGTGACCAGCAATCCCTGCGCCGGCGCCGCCAGCGTGGTTGCGAACGGGATGGTGGGGTCGAGCCAATGTCGATGCAGGCCCACATCGACATCCCGCGTGCCGTCGCGACGGTCGAGCTTGAAGAACAGCACGGTGCCCGGGCGGTGGCCCGGATCGGGCGGCGGTTCGGTGAGCCCCCGGAGCATCGCCTGCCAGGCGCCGAGCGGGTTGAGGGCGCGTCGGGTGAGCGAGCGGCCGATCGCCTCGATGCGCGCGCGGGTCGCGCCGTCCATCTCTTCCGCCTCGTCTTCCAGACGTGCCAGCAGGCGCTCGCGCAGCGTGTTCAGCGGTTCGGCAATGCGGGACAGCGCGCGGGCGAGGCGGTCGGCCGCGTCGACCAGCGGATCGGCCACGGGGAACACGTCGCACTCGAGCGCACCCCAGGCGGCCGGGCGCCCGTGCTCCCCGTCGGCACCTCCGGTGCGTGCGAGCACCTGGCGACGGACGAGCCGCAGGAACGCCTCGGTCGGATTCGGGCGGCCGGCGTCGAGCCCGGCCAGTTCCGGCCCGTCTTCGGACAGTCGCGCGGACCAGCCGGCCGCGGGAAGGGCGCGGGCGGCCTGTAGCGCCGCCTCGAGAGGCGCTTCCAGGGCTGGGCGGTCCGCCACCAGCTCGTCCAGCCGCCGCTTCATGCCCCGCGCCCGCGAACGACCGCCCTCGGCACCCAGCAGCCAACGGCGCAGTTCCGCGGTTTCGGCGCCGGACAGCACGGCGGAGAACGCCGCGTCCGCCGCGTCGAACACGTGGTGGCCTTCGTCGAACACGTAGCGGGTGGGGACGGCGTTGTCGTCGAGCCCGCCCCAGGCGGCCTGGGTCATGACGAGGGCGTGGTTCGCGACGACGAGCTCCGCCGTCCGGGCGCGGCGGATCGTGTGCTCGACGAAGCAGCGCTTCCAGTGCGGGCACGCGGCGTGGATGCACTCGCCCCGGCGATCGGCGAGGCTGGTGATCAGCGGAGCGCCGTAGAGCTCGGACAGCCAGCCGGGCAGATCCCCGCCCTGGATGTCGCCATCGTCGCTCGCCAGCGCCCAGCGGGCGATGAGGCCGAGGGGGATGACCTGCTGCTGGACGAAACCGCCACTGGCCGTGTTGACCGCGTCTTCCATGTTCAGCAGGCAGAGGTAGTTCTCGCGCCCCTTGCGCACGACGACGCGGGCCCGGCGCTGATGAGGGTCCGGGATGAGCCGGCCGATCTCACCGTCGATCTGGCGCTGAAGGTGGCGGGTGAAGGTGCTGACCCAGACGGCGCCCTTGTTCTTTTCCGCCCAGACGCTGGCCGGGGCGAGGTAGCCGAGGGTCTTGCCCGTCCCCGTGCCGGCCTCTGCCAGCACGCAATGCGGGTCGCCGCGGGTTTCGCGCGGCGCGAAGGCTGCGGTGGCGGCGCCGGCATAGTCCCCCTGGCCCGGCCGCTGTTCGGCCTCGGACCCGAGCATCTCGGAAAGGCGGGCCCGCGCTTCGGCCTCGGTGACCGGGTGGGCGGACGGGGGCGGCTGCGGGGCGGCGTCTTCCCACTCCGGCAGGCGCTTCCAGACGCGCAGCGGCTCGTTGGAGGGTTGCGCATCAGGGCGCCCGAGGGCCGCGGCGACGAAGGGCGCCCAGCCCCAACCGGCCTTGCCCATGCGGGCGGCGAGGCTGGCGGCGTCGCGATTGAAGGACGTCTCGCGCCCCGCCGCGAGCCGGTTCAGGAGGGTCGCCGCAAGGTCGGACAGCAGCAGAGCCTCGGCTTCCAGGCCGCGTCCGGGGGGATCGAGATCGAGCGCGAGGGCAAGGCCACGCGGCGTCGGCGCCGCGCTGCGCGCCGGGCAGGCAAAGGCGAACAGTTCCAGCAGGTCGAGGGCTGGCTCGGGCCGCATGCCGAGGCGTCGGAACGTGGCGGGGGCGTGTACCAGAAGCGGCGGCGGAAGGGTGCGCAGTCGCGCGGCGGCCTGCTCGCCCGACACGAGCAGCAGTTCGCCATCCGGGGGCAGGATGGCGGCGCGGCCATGCCCCGCGACCACGGCGGGGGCGTCCGGCAACTCGAGAGTGCGCGTCACCGACATTACGTAGACGCTCACAGGCGCCGACGCCAATGCCGCATGCGTGCGGCTAGCGTGCCGGCTCGCTTTCGCTCACCGGCACGCTAACCGCAGCTTGCTTGATCGCGTGATTCCCGGCTCCGGCGAACGCGCCTCCGCCGATCACGCTCTCAGCCCTCCCAGGACGCGAGGAAGGCTTCCAGCACCGAGAGGAACCCAGCCGGGTTGTCGGCATGGACCCAATGACCGGCGTTCTTGACGGTGACGAAGCGGGCCGCGGGGAACAGCCCGCGGATGATCGGGCGCGCGTCGGCCGGGATGTAGTCGGACCGCTCACCCGCGACGAACAGGGCTGGCCCCTCGTAGCGACCCTCGATGGGCCGCCAGCCTTCGAGATCCCGGACCGAGGCCGCAATCTCGTCCAGGCCGATCCGCCAGGCCGGGGTTGGCCCGAAGCTGAGGTTCTGCAGCAGGAAAGGCCGCAGGGTCGGGTCCGGGATGAGGGGCGCGAGCGCGGCCTCAGCCTGGGCACGAGTCAGTCCGGGGGTCAACGGCACCGACGTCAGCGCGGCGGCGATGTCGGCGTTGCCGTGCTGGTAGGGAACAGGCGCGATGTCGGAGACGAGCAGCCGGCCGATGGTGGCCGGCTGTGCCAGGGCCGCGGCCATCGCCGCCTTGCCCCCCATCGAATGTCCGATCACCGCGGCGCGTCCGATGCCCAGGTGGGCCAGGGTCTCCAGCACGTCGGCCGCCTGGGTGGGATACGCCATGTCGGCACCGTGCGGGCTGGCGCCGTGGTTGCGCATGTCGAGCGCGGTGACGCGGAAGCGCGGCGCCAGGGCGCGCTGGATCGTGCCGAAATTGCGCGCCTGGCCGAACAGGCCGTGAAGCAGGACGACTGGGGGTCCCTCGCCCGACTGGATGGCGTTGAGGATCATCGGCGCTTTCCTCCAGGCCAGGCGGCAAAGCCCACGCCCACCATGATCAGCGCCGCGCCCAGCAGCAGGTCGGGGGTGAAAGCCTCGCCGAGGACGAGGTTGGCGAGAATCAGGCTGACCGCCGGCGTGGTGAGAAAGCCGACCGAGGAGACCACTGTCGGAAGTTTCGCCGTGGCCTCCATCACGCACCAGGTGCCGAGCGGGCCGGCGATCAGGCCGATATAGGCGAGGGCGAGCCAGGCGGAATGGGCCGTGCCGATCGTTCCATGCGGCGCGTGGAAGGCGACTACGGGGGCGAGGATCACGGAGGCGACCAGGAAGCACCATGGCAGCAGTTCGAACATGCTGAGCTGCGGGCGGGCAACGCGCGTGACCAGGATGGCGATCGACCAGGACAGGGCGGCCCCGAGCAGGAAGGCGTGGCCGATAAGGACGTTCGACACACGCCAGTCGATCGCCCAGGGGTTGATGAGCACCGCGACTCCCGCGAGCCCGAGGCCGGCCGCGATCCAGCGGCGGAGCGGGATCGCCTCCCGCAGGAAGATCAGCGAGAGCGGGACCACCCAGATCGTGGTGGTGTTGGCCAGGATCGCGGTTCGGCCGGCGGGAACCCAGGCGACGGCCTCGTGCGCCAGCGCGAAATAGCCGCCGAGTTGCAATGCGCCGACGGCGAACAGCGCGAGGAGATCGGCCCGTTGCGGCAGGCGGAGGCGGCCGCGCGCCGCCAGGATCGCCGCCGCGACCAGGCCGGAGAGCACGGCACGCCCTTCGGCGAACCAGATTGGCGTCGCGCCCGCGCCGATCGCGATCTTGGTGAGCGGCCACGCGCTGGACAGCAGCACGACCGAGGCGAGCAGTTGCGCAAGACCGCCCAGCGGCAGCGCGGCAGGGGCGAGCGCGGCGGCCGAAGCCGGCGCCGGGATCGGCGGGCGGATCGGCGTTCTCCGTCAGCCGACGCGGAGCATGATCTTGCCGATATGCGCGCTGCTCTCCATCAGGCGGTGGGCGTCCGCGGCTTCGGCCAGCGGGAAGGTCGCGTGGATCAGCGGCGAAACCTTCCCGGCTTCGAGCAGCGGCCAAGCCTTCTCCCGCAATTCGGCAGCGATGGCACCTTTCTGGCTCGTGGTGCGCGGGCGCATGGTGGAACCGGTGATGGTCAGCCGCTTCGTCATGACCTGGATGAAGTCGAAGTTCTCCGCCTTCGAGCCGCCGAGAAAGGCGATCAGCACCAGCCGCCCGTCCATCGCCAGGCTGCGGACGTTACGAGTGGCGTAGGGGGCGCCGACCATGTCGAGGATGACGTTCACGCCCTTGCCGCCGGTCAGGCGCTTGATCGCGTCGGCGAAGTCCTCGGTGCGGTAGTTGATCGCGGCATCTGCGCCGATGCGGCGACAGGCCTCGCATTTCTCGTCGGAGCCCGCCGTCGCGTAGACGGTCGCGCCGAACGCCTTGGCGAGCTGGATCGCCGTCACGCCGATGCCGCTGGTGCCGCCATGCACCAGCAGGCTCTCGCCGGGAGCAAGGCGGCCGAGGTCGAACACGTTGGCCCAGACGGTGAAGAAGGTCTCGGGGAGGGCGCCGGCGCGTAGCGCGTCAAAGCCCTTTGGGAAGGGCAGGCATTGGGCGGCGGGGGCGGCGGCGTATTCCGCGTAGCCGCCTCCATTGGTCAGCGCACAGACATGGTCACCCGCCTTGAGGGTGGTGACGTCGGAGCCGACCTGGACGACCTCGCCGGCGACCTCGAGGCCGAGGATGGGGCTGGCACCGGGCGGCGGCGGGTAGCTGCCCTGGCGCTGCGCGACATCCGGGCGGTTCACGCCGGCGGCGGCGACACGGATCAGCACCTCGTCCGGCTTCAGGGTCGGCAGAGGTCCGGTCGTGGGTTTCAGGACCTCGGGACCGCCGGCGCCCTCGGCCTGGATATAGGTCATGCTCTGCGGCAAGGTCATGCGGCGGTCCTCCTCCGGGAGGGCGCAGCATAGGGGCTGGGGCGAGGCGTGCCTATGCACGCCGCCGGGGTTGGCCGGAAGGAGAGTGCATGGCTGGAGCGGGGTTGCTGGGGTCGGACGAACCATCCCCGGTGCGGGTGTTGCGGTCGGAGGGGCGGTCGGACCTGTTCCTGACCGCCGACCATGCCGGCCGACGGGTGCCGCGCAAGCTGGGGGACCTGGGGGTGCCGCCGGCCGAGTGGGAGCGGCACATCGCCTGGGATATCGGGATTGCGGGGGTCACCGAACGGCTCTCGGCCTTGCTCGACGCGACCGCGGTGCTGCAGGTCTATTCGCGGCTGGTGATCGACTGCAACCGGAACCCGGATTGGTCGACGGCAATGCCGGAGGTCAGCGAAATCACCCCGATTCCGGGGAACGTGGGGCTGTCCGCGGCAGATCGGTCGGCGCGGGTGGAGGCGATCTTCACGCCCTATCACGGGCAGATCGGCGCGCTGCTGGATGCCCGGCGGGATGCCGGCCGGCGGACCGTGCTGGTGGCGATGCACAGCTTCACCCCCAGCTTCAAAGGGGAGCGCCGGGACATGCAGGTAGGGGTGCTCTACAACAAGGACGTGCAGCTTGCTGCCATCATGCTCGAGCTGCTGCGTGCGGAGCCGGGAATGGTCGTGGGCGACAATGCACCCTACGCGATCACCGAGGCGAGCGACTATGGCATCCCGACTCATGGCGAGAAGCGGGGTCTGCCCCATGTGGAGATCGAGATCCGCCAGGACCTGATCGCGGACGAGGCCGGCCAGGCGGAGTGGGCGGAGCGTTTCGCGCGGGTGCTGGCCGAGGCCGATCGCCGGCTGCGCGGTGTCGCATGAGCGGGGCTGGCCGATGGGCGGGTCTGAGCCGGGAGGTGCCGGTCGATCCGGATCACGCCGCGCTGCTGTTCATCGACGTGCAGAACTACAACGCGCGGCCGGATGGGGGCGAATACGCCGGGATGGACCCCGCTGAGCGCGACGCGCGGTACGGGTTCTACTTCCGGACGATGGAGCAGACGACCCTGCCGGCCATGCAGCGCTTGCAGGCGGCGTGCCGGCGCGCGCGGATCGAGGTGATGTACACCGTCATCGAGTCGCTGACGCAGGACGGGCGCGACATGAGCCTCGACTACAAGATCAGCGGCCTGTACGTGCCCAAGGGCTCGTGGGACGCGCAGGTGCTCGACGGGATCGCTCCGGAACGGGACGAGATCGTGCTGCCGAAGACGTCGTCCTCGGTGTTCATGTCGACCAACGTGGACTACGTGCTGCGCAACCTGGGGGTCCGCTCGCTGATCCTGGCCGGCTGCCTGACGGACCAGTGCGTCGACTCGGCCGTGCGGGACGCCTGCGACCTCGGCTACCTGGTGACGGTGCCGACGGATGCCTGTGCGACCCTGACGCAGGAGCGGCACGACTGGGCGCTGCGCAACAATCGCGGTTATTGCCGGCAGGTCACCACGGCAGCGCTGATCGCCGAGATCGAGGGGTTCGGCCGGGGATGATCAACCTCAGGGCGCGCCGACGCTGCGCCTCGCGAGGTCGATGAGCGCGCGCAAGTAGTCGTCCGCCGTGTGCGGGTCGTGCGTCACGCCAATCGCCTGCCGATATTCGTGGGCCAGCAGCGCGAACTCCTCCATGCCGTCGAACTCGTCGAGCCAGCCGCAGATCGCGCGATACTCACGCAACAACGGCGAGGCGAGGTCGTTGCGCAGGTCTGCGGCGAGTGCGCGGAGGCGCTGCGCGGCCGCGGCACTCCGGGTATCCGACGGATCGGCATCCACACGGCGCAGCCGCGTCTCGGCGGCGGCCTCGAGTTCCAACACCTCCGGCGGGTCGCCGGGTTCGCCGACAATCATGCATGGGCTCCGTAACGGCGAGTGCGGTGAGCGGGCCGCATCCTATATGAAGGCGAGGCAGAGACGGAGGGGGAGCCCGATGATCGGCGTCGACTGGGGAACAACGAGCTTCCGCGCGTTCCGCATCGGCCGGGATGGGGCCGTTCGGGACCGCCGATCCGGGCCGCGCGGGATCCTGGCCGTGCCAGATGGGCGTTTCGCCGAGACGCTGCGGGAGGAGATTGGTCCCTGGCTCGCCGCTGGCGAGGACCAGGTCCTGCTCTCCGGCATGATCGGCAGCCGCCAGGGATGGAAGGAAGCGCCTTATGTCGCCTGTCCTGCCGGTGCCGCGGAACTGGCCGCCGGCCTGGTCGACATTCCCTTCGACTGGGCGAAGGTGAAGCTGGTGCCCGGTCTGTCCGGCACCGACGAGTCGGGCATCGCCGAGGTCATGCGCGGCGAGGAGACGGAGGTGATCGGGGTGCTCGCCGACTTCCCGGCTGGCGGCATCGCCTGTCTGCCGGGCACACACTCCAAATGGGCGCGGGTGGAGGATGGGCGGATCGTCCGCTTCACCACGCACATGACGGGCGAAACCTACGCCACCCTGCGCGGGCACACGATCCTCGGGCGGATGATGCGGGACGGACCGCCCGATGGCGCGGCGTTCGATGCCGGCGTGCGGCGATCGGCCGAACCGGGCGGCCTGCTGCACCACGTGTTCGGCGTGCGCGCCGAGACCCTGGCCGGCCGGTTGTCCGACGGCGACGCCGGCGCCTATCTCTCGGGAATCCTGATCGGGCATGAGGTCCGCGCCGCGCTGGCCAGTACGCCGGGCGCGGTGGTCCACCTGATTGGTGCCCCCGACCTGACCGCGCTCTACGCGCGCGCGATCACCGCGTGCGGCGCATTCGCGGAGCGGCACAATGGGGAAGCGGCCGCGCGTGGCCTCGCCCTGATCGGGGCTGTTGCAACATGGAACTGAAGGGCGGGGAACTGGGCGGATACCTGCAGCGCTGCCCTTTGGTTGCCATCCTGCGCGGCATTCAGCCACACGAGGCGGAGCCGGTCACGGCCGCCCTGGAAGGACGCGGCATCGCGATCGTCGAGGTGCCCCTCAACTCGCCCGATCCGATGGACAGCATCGCGCGCCTGGCGCGCGGGTTCGGTGATCGGCTGCTGATCGGCGCAGGCACCGTCATGACCGAACGCCAGGTCGAGGAGATCGCGGCGGCTGGCGGACGGCTGATCGTGACCCCGCATGCCGACCCTGTCGTGGTGCGTGCGGCCAAACGGCACGGGCTCCTTGCGGTGCCCGGCTTTTTCACCCCGGCTGAGGCCTTCGCCCTGCTCGCCGCCGGCGCCGATGCGCTGAAGCTGTTCCCGGCGGAAGCGGGCTCCCCTGCCATGCTGAAGGCGTTGCGGGCCGTGCTGCCGGCCGGAACGGCCGTGCTACCGGTGGGCGGCATCGACCCTTCCAATATCCCCGCCTGGCGCGCCGCCGGTGCCGCCGGATTCGGGATCGGTTCGGCGATCTACAAGCCCGGGGACAGTCCCGACGTCGTGGGGGCCAAGGCGCACGGACTGGTCGCGGCGCTCGATCAGACGACCGCGACGTAGAGGAAGAAGCCGACCACACCGAGGACGTACAGGACCAGGAGCGCGGTGCGCAGGCGCGCCCGATGCCGCGGCATGAACCCCGCGAGGAGCCAGGCCGCCATCGTCGCGCCGGTCAAAATCCGTCCCGCTTGCATGACCTCGGGGGAAACGGCATCGAAACTCACGATCTGGCCTCCCTCGCCTCCGTTGCCAGCGGGCGGGCCTGGAGGCAAGGTGACGCCCGATCGGGCCGCCATTCCGGAGCGGCCCAGCCACTCACACGCGGAGCCGAGAATGACCGATCCGCTGCCGTTCCGCCCGCTGACGGCCGGGAGCCAGCCGCCGTATGACGTGCCCGGGTATCGCAGCACGCAACGCCGCTTCCCGCGGCAGCCGTTGCACCCGATCCCACACACGATCACGGAAACGACCGGCCCGCAATTCTCCGAACGGATGTTCCCGGCCTCGGTGGATCTGACCTGCAACAAGACGGGGCAGCCCGCGATCGGTGAGCGGATCATCGTGGCGGGCCGGATCACCGACGAGGACGGGCGTTCGGTACCGCATACGATGGTGGAGATCTGGCAGGCGAACGCCACCGGCCGCTACGATCATCCCGGCGACCAGCACGACGCCCCGCTCGACCCGAATTTCCACGGCGCCGGACGGGTCTTCACCGACGCGGACGGGTTCTACCGCTTCCTCACGATCCGGCCGGGTGCCTATCCCTGGCCGAACCATCGAAACGCGTGGCGGCCCAACCACATCCACTTCTCGTTCTTCGGACCGGCCTTCGCGACACGGCTGGTCACGCAGATGTACTTTCCCGGCGATCCGCTGCTGTCGCTGGATCCGATCTTCAACGGGGTGCCTGATGCGGCGGCGCGCGACAGGTTGGTTGCCGCGTTCGACCTCGACCTCACGGAACCGGACTACGCCCTGGGCTACCGGTTCGACGTCGTCCTCCGTGGCCGCGCGGCCACGCCGATGGAGGACTGAGCGATGCCGCACGCCACTGCCAGCCAGACGATCGGTCCGTACTGGCACCTGGTCGAAGACAAGGATTGGGCCGACCTGACGAGGTTCGGTGCGGAAGGGGAGAAGATCGTTCTGACCGGCACCATCTACGATGGCGACGGGCTGCCCTGCCCGGATGCGTGTGTGGAGATCTGGCAGACCGATCCACCCGTCTCGGACACGTTCCCGGGGTTCGGCCGGAGCAACTCCGACGCGAACGGGGTGTTCCGACTGGTCACCGTGAAGCCGGGACCGGTCTCTGGACGAGGGAATGCGCAGCAGGCGCCGCACATCGCGATCTGGGTGCTCTCACGCGGCCTCATGAAGGGCTTGGCGACGCGCGCCTATTTCCAGGACGAGCCGCTGAACGAGACCGACCCGCTGCTGCAGTCGATCGAGGAGCCGGCACGGCGCTCAACCCTGGTCGCCACGCCCGGTGCTCCCGGGAGCTGGCGATTCGACATCCATCTCCAGGGCGACCGAGAGACCGTCTTCCTCGACGTTTGACCCCAACAGGACGTTTTCATGCCGATCAATCCCGCCGACGGCCCGATCCTGGGCACGCTGTACGGCAGCGACGCGATGCGCGCCGTGTTCGACGAGCAGGCCTATTTCCAGCGCATGCTCGACGTCGAGGCCGCGCTCGCGCGCGTGCAGGCGCAGCTTGGCTTGATTCCCGCTGATGCGGCCGATGCGATCGTGGCGGCGGCGAAGGTCGAGAATCTGCGGCGCGAAGCCTTGGCCGCCAGCGCGCGGAACGTGGGTTACCCGGTGGTCGGATTGGTGTCCGAACTGTCTCGTGCCGCTGGCGCAGCGGGCGGGTGGACGCATTGGGGCGCCACGACGCAGGACATCATGGATACGGCGACCGTGCTGCAGGTGCGTCTGGGCCTCGACCTCGTCGAGGCGGAGCTCGATGCGATCCTATCTGCCCTGGCACGGCAGGCAGCCACACATCGGCACACCGTCATGGCCGGGCGCACGCATCTGCAACAGGCGCTGCCCACGAGTTTCGGGCTGAAATGCGCCATCTGGGCGCAACCCTTCCTGGCCCATCGTGAGCGGTTGGCCCAGCTTCGCTCGCGCGTTCAGGTGGTGGAGTTCGCGGGCGCAGCCGGCACGCTCGCCTCCCTCGGCGATCAGGGCATCGCCGTCATGGAAGGTCTGGCGCAGGAACTCGGCCTCGGTGTTCCGCTCGCGCCATGGCACGTCTGCCGTGACGGTCTCGCCGAGACGATCAGTCTGCTCGGGCTCGTCTGCGGCAGCCTCGCGAAGATCGCCACCGACATCATCCTGCTCGCCCAGACCGAAGTGGGCGAGGTTGCCGAACCGTATGTTGCCGGCCGCGGCGCCTCCTCCACGATGCCGCAGAAGCGCAATCCGATCGCGAGCGAGTACATCCTGGCGGCATCGCGCACGGTGCAGGCCCTCGTCCCCGTCATGCAAGGCGCGATGGCTCAGGACCACGAACGCGCAACCGGTCCCTGGCAAGCCGAGGCGCTGGCTCTGCCGCAGGCGTTCGTGCTGACGCATGGCGCGCTGCTGCATGGTCGTGCGATCGCCGAGGGGATGGTGATCGACACCGAACGGATGCGGACCAATCTCGGGATCACCCATGGGCTGATCGTGGCGGAAGCGGTGATGATGGGGCTCGCACCCATGATCGGACGCGGGGAGGCGCACCACGTCGTCAAGCACGCCTGCGACGTGGCGCTCGCGGAGCGTGTCGGCCTCGCTGACGCGTTGGCGCGCGATCCGGTTGTATCCTCTCGCCTGGACCGCCCCGCGATCGAGCGGCTCATCGACCCCGCCGCCTATCTCGGCAGCACGGACGCCTTCATCGACCGCGTGCTGGCAGCCGTCGACCCCTGACCGCCACGCCTCGTCCGCCCAGGAGCCTCGCCATGTCCGCCCATTACGACCTGCTGATCCGCAACGGCACCTGTGTGCTGCCCTGGGGAACCGAGGCCACTGATGTCGGGGTCCGCAACGGGCGGATCGTCGACCTGGGTGTCCCCGCCTCCGCCAGCGCGGATGAGGTGATCGATGCCGCGGGCCTGCACGTGCTGCCCGGGTTGATCGATCCGCACGTTCATCTCCGGGATCCCGGCGACAAGGCGGTGGAGACGATCCCGACCGGCACGAAGGCTGCTGTGCTCGGAGGGCTTGCGGCGGTGTTCGACATGCCGAACACCAGCCCGTCCATCGTCGATGCGGAACGGCTCGCGTGGAAGCAGGGCTACGTGGAGCAGGAGGCCTGGTGCGACATGGGCCTCTATGTTGGCGGCACGAAGACCAACATCCCTGCCCTCGCCGACCTGGAACTCGGCCGCGGCGTCTGCGCCATCAAGATTTTCGCGGGCAGTTCGACCGGGGACCTGATGGTCGAGGACGACGAGCACCTCGAGAAGGTGATGCGCGCCGGCCGTCGCCGGATCGCCTATCACAGCGAAGACGAGTACCGGCTTCAGGCCCGCAAGCCACTCTTCAAGTCGGGCGATCCCTACACCTGCCACATGGAGTGGCGCGACGAGGAATGCGCCTTCCTCGGTACCCGCCGGCTGATGGCGCTCGCGCGGAAGACCGGCCGTCCGGCACACATCCTGCACGTCTCGACGGCCCAGGAGCTGGAGTATCTGAAGGACTACCGCGACGTCGCGACCTGTGAGGTGCTGGTGAACCACCTGACCCAGGTGGCCCCCGAGTGCTACGAGACGCTGAAGGGCTTCGGTGTCATGAACCCGCCGATCCGCGGCAGGGCGCATCAGGAGGCGGCCTGGAAGGCGATCAACGACGGGACGGTTGACACGGTCGGCTCCGACCATGCGCCTCATCTGCGCGACAAGAAGCTGTTGCCCTGGCCGGACTGCCCGGCCGGCCTCACGGGTGTGCAGACCCTGGTCCCCGTGATGCTGAACCATGTGAACGCCGGGCGGCTCTCGCTGGCGCGGATGGTCGACCTATTGTGCGCTGGTCCGGCGCGCGTCTACGGGGTGGTCGGAAAGGGACGGCTCGCCGCCGGCTACGACGCCGACTTCACGCTGGTGGACATGAAGCACCAGCGTCGGATTGAGGAATCCTGGATCGTCTCGCCATGCGGCTGGACCCCTTTCGCCGGGATGGACATCACCGGCTGGCCCGTCGCCACCATCATCCGGGGCCGGACGGTGATGCGGGACGACACGGTGCTGGGCAGCCCGTCCGGCAAGCTGGTGACGTTCGCCGGCTGAGCAGATCACGGCCAGCGTCGGGTGCGATAGGCCTCTTGCTCCGGGGTCAGGACACGGGGTCCATCCGCCACCTCCCGCTGCGGGACGGGCAATTTCGCGGGATCGAGCCAGCAATCGACCACGCCCAGGCTCCGGGTGCAGAACCGCGGCGGTTCGGGCGGGGGTTCGACTGGACGGCAGTAGGACTTGCCCTCGTCCAGCCGGACGATCGAGCAATCGCGCCCGGTGAGCAGTGAATAGGCGGCATCGAACGGACTGCGGTGAATGATCGTGATGCTACCGATCGTCGTCCCGGCCGCCACGGTCAGCCCCTGCTCCGGCGTCAGGCCGCAGCCGGCGAGAAGGCAGAGCGGCAGGAGGCACCAGCGCATCCGCCGATCCTGCCGGGAAAGCATGAACCGATCGTTCACGCCGCCGCGTTTGCCCGGAGCAGTCCGCGCGGCTATGGTCCGCCGCCCCGAGGCAAGCGGCGAAGCAGCGAGAGAGTTCGTGGTCGATATCTTCGACGAGGTAGAAGAGGAACTACGCGCCGAACGGGCGCAGAGGCTCCTCCTGCGCTATGGCGGCGTGATCGTCGGCGCCGTGGTCCTGGTGATCGTCGCGGTCGGCGGCTGGCAGGCCTGGCGTTGGTGGCAGGCCAAGCAGGACGCAGCCGCCGCGGTCAGCTATGTCAACGCCATGGCGATGGCGGACTCCGCCAGCCCAACGGCCATCGCGGCGCGGCCGGCCACGATCGGTGCACTGGATGCCTTGGCCGGGGCTGCGCCTCAGGGCTATCGGACGCTCGCTCGGCTCCGCGCGGCAGCACTGAAGGCCGAGAACGGCGACATGCCTGGTGCGCTCAAGATGTGGGACGAGGTGGCTGCCGACGGTGCCGCCGATCCGCTGCTCCGGGATCTCGCGACACTCATGTGGGCCCAGCATCAGATCGACCACGGCGACCCGGCTCAGCTCGCGGCCCGCCTGCAGGCGCTCACGTCCGCCACGAACCCTTGGCGGGCCTTGGCGCGAGAACAGCTTGCGCTGCTCGACCTGCGGCAGGGCAAGACGGACGCGGCCAAGACCGCGTTCCAACAACTCGCCGACGACGTCACGGCGCCCGCGGGCGTGCGTGGACGCAGCAGTTCACTGGTTTCCAAGCTGGGTGGATGAGACGACATGGATGAGACGCCCGGCGTGCCCCGCGTGATGCCAAGCGACCTGCCCCGCCCCGCTCTGAGCCGGCGTGGATTTGCGAGGGGCCTCGCCCTGCTCTCCCCGCTCGCCCTGGGCGGCTGCGGCCTGTTCGATGACTGGTTCGGCAGTTCGAAAACGCCGCTCCCCGGCCAACGCGAACCCATCATTCCGAACCGCCGCGGGCTTGCCGTCGATGACGGGGTGCCGAAGGTCGTTCTGCCTCCACCCGTCCGCAATGCGGCCTGGCCACAAGCCGGCGGCAATCCATCGCACCTCATGGGCCACGTAGCGGCAGGGCAGCGGCTTTCCCAGGCCTGGACGGCCGATATCGGGGCGGGTGGCGGCTATCGTCGCAAGATCCTGGCGCAGCCCGTCGTGCTCGATGGCGTCGTCTACACGATGGATTCGGCCGCCGTGGTCAGCGCCTTCTCCCTTTCGAGCGGCGCACGCCTCTGGCGCTTCGACACGAAGCCCGAGGATATCGACAGCACGAACACGGGCGGCGGCCTGGCCGTCGAGCCAGGAACACTCTACGCGGTCAATGGCGTTGCGGAACTGGTCGCCCTTGATGCTGCCAAGGGCACGGTGCGCTGGCGGCGCAACATCGGCGTGCCGGCCCGCTCGGCGCCGACCATTGCCGAGGGACGGCTGTTCGTCATCACGATCGAAGACCGGCTGCTCACGCTCGCCGCTGATGACGGGCGCACGCTGTGGAGCCATCAAGCCTCGAGCGGCCCGACCGAGATGCTGGGACAGCCCGCCCCCGCCTATGCCCGCGGCATCGTCGTCGCCGGATTCGGGTCGGGCGAGATCGTCGGCCTCCGCGCAGACAGCGGGACGCTCGTGTGGACGGACAGCTTGGGAACGGCACGGGGGCGCGGCAGCTTGGCCGACTTCTCCTCGATCCGCGGCCTGCCGGTGATCAGCAACGGACGCGTCTTCGCGATCAGCATGGGCGGCCTCGCCCTCGGCCTCGATCTGCCGACCGGACGCCGCCTCTGGGAGCGCCAGGTCGCCGGCGAGGACACGCCCTACGTGGCGGGAGGCTGGATGTTCGTGGTTTCGGCCTCGCAGGAGATCGCCGCCATCAGCGTCGATGACGGACGGGTCGCCTGGGTCACGGCGTTGCCACGCTGGGAGAATCCCGAGAAGAAGAAGGACTCGATCACCTGGTATGGGCCGATCCTTGCGGGCGATCGGCTCGTCGTCACCGGCACCAGCAGCGAAGCCCTCGCGGTCAGCCCGTACACGGGCGAGATCCTGGGTCGCCAGCCTCTCTCCGATCCTGCCGCGCCAGTCGGACCCGTGGTCGCAGACGGCACGCTGCTGCTGATCGCGGATGACGGGCGTCTGATGGCGCTGCGCTGATCGCATGCTCCCGGTGGTCGTCATTGCCGGTCGGCCGAACGTAGGCAAGTCGACGCTGTTCAACCGGCTGGTC
>MKTV01000061.1:122298-128529 GCA_001898425.1 Rhodospirillales bacterium 69-11 | reverse complement strand
GGTCCGGCTGATCGACACCGCCGGTCTTGAGGAATCCGCCCCGGAAACCCTGGCTGGCCGCATGCGGGCAGGTTCGGCCGCCGCGGTGACCCAGGCAGACGTGGTGCTGTTCGTGGTCGACGCCCGGTCCGGATTGACCCCGGCCGATCGACATTTCGGCCAGTGGTTGCGTCGCCAGGGCAAGCCGGTGCTGCTGGTGGCCAACAAGGCCGAAGGCCGCGCCGCCTCCTCCGCGCTGTTGGACGCCTACGAACTCGGGCTTGGTGAGCCCACGGCCGTGTCGGCGGAGCATGGTGAGGGGATTTCGGATCTGATGTCCGAAATCGTCGATCTGCTCCCAGATGATCCGGACACGACGGCCGAAGAGGCCGAGAAGCCACTCAAGCTGGCCATCGTGGGTCGACCGAATGCCGGGAAGTCGACGCTCCTGAACCGCCTGATCGGCGAAGAGCGGATGATCACCGGACCCGAACCGGGGCTCACGCGGGACGCGATCGCCGTCACGCTGACGGACTCGGAAGGCCACGCCTTCGAACTTGTCGATACGGCCGGCCTGCGGCGCCGCGCTCGAATCGAGGCACCGCTCGAGCGGATGTCCGTGAGCGCCAGCATCGAGGCGCTCAAGATGGCCGAAGTGGTCGTGCTGGTCGTGGACGCGACGGAAGGCCTCCACGATCAGGACCTGCAGATCGCCCGCCTGATCGAGCGGGAGGGACGCGCCTGCGTGGTTGCTCTCAACAAGTGGGACGCCGTTTCGGATCGACAGGCGATGCGGCGCGAGATCGGGGACCGCCTCGGCGACAGCCTGGCGCAGATGAAGGGTATCCCGGTGGTGACGCTTTCGGCCCTGACGGGCGCCGGAATCGAGCGCATCCTCCCAACCGTGCGTCAGGCCCACACGGTGTGGAACACGCGGGTGCCCACCGGCGCGCTGAACCGCTGGTTCGAGGACGCGCTGGAGCGGCATCAGCCGCCCTTGGTGGACGGGCGCCGACTCAAGCTGCGCTACATCACCCAGAGCAAGGCACGGCCGCCGACGTTCGTGGTGTTCGGGACGCGCGCAGAGGCGACTCCCGAGGATTACCGGCGCTATCTGTCGAACGCGCTGCGGGAGAGCTTCGGCCTTCCGGGGACGCCGATCCGGCTGCTGTTCCGAGGCTCGAAGAACCCGTTCGACACCTGATCGGTCCCGCCGCGGCGATCGCGGCGGGACCCTCCGGATCAGAGGCCGGCGAGGATCGCCTCGGCACGGCTGACGTCGAAACCGCCCGGCGCCTCGACGGCGAGCTGCTTCACGACCCCATCCTCGGCCACGAGTGCGTAGCGCTGGCTGCGCCAGCCCATCCCGCGCGCATTCAGGTCGAGCTCGAGCCCGAGAGCCTTCGTGAACTGGGCAGCACCGTCCGCCAGCATCATGATCTTGTCGCCGGTGCCCTGGTCCTTGCCCCAGGCACCCATCACGAACGCGTCGTTCACCGAGATGCAGGCAACGGTGTCGACGCCCTTCGCCTTGAGCTCGTCCGCATGCTGGACGAAGCCGGGAAGGTGCTTGGCGCTGCAGGTCGGCGTGAAGGCGCCAGGTACCGCGAAGAGTACGACCTTCTTGCCCTTGAAGATCTCGTCCGTCCCGATCTCCTTCGGCCCGTCTGCCGTAGCCATCATCAATTTCATCGAAGGAATCGTCTCGCCGATCTTGATTGTCATGGACCCTCTAGCTCCCCCTGCTGGGACGACGGATCGGCAGGCGCGTGCCATGCCGGCTCGCGATTCCTACCCGCCGGCGCGCTGTCTGGCCAGGGGCGGGTCCCGGGGTGCTTGCGTGGGGGGCGACGCGCCCCCAGAATCTGTTGATGCCGCAGAGCACCATCAAGCAGATGTCCACTCCTCCCGATCCCAGTCCAGCCGCCGCACCCGGGTTCCTCAGCGGACAGTTGCTGATCGCGATGCCGAGCATGAGCGATCCACGGTTTGCCCGGTCGGTGATCTGCATCTGTGCGCACACGTCGGATGGCGCGATGGGTCTCGTGCTCAATCGGCCGATCGTGCGCCCCTCCTTCGCGGAGTTGCTGACCCAACTCGACATCAAGCCAGCCCCGCCGATCCGAGTGGCGCCGATGTGCGCAGGGGGACCGGTCGATTCAGCCCGTGGTTTCATGCTGCACACCGCGGATTGGACAGGGGACGGCAGCCTTGCCGTGAACGACTCACTCGCCCTGACGGCAAGCCTCGACGTGCTGCGGGTGATCGCGTCAGGAGCTGGGCCGCGCGCGTGCCTTCTGGCCCTCGGCTATGCCGGCTGGGGGCCCGGCCAGCTCGAGCAGGAAATCCAAGCGAATGCCTGGCTATCGGTCGAGCCCGACGACACGCTCATCTTCGACCACGACTACGACACCAAGTGGCGGCGTGCCCTAGGCCGCCTGAAGATTGATCCCCTGCTGCTCTCGGATACCGCGGGCCACGCCTAGGTTCGCGGCCCTCAGTCTGGCAGGTCGCTGAGCACGATCCCGACATCCGTTGCGGCGAGCGGGAAGTCCTCGCGCCAAGACGTCCCGAGACCTTCGGCGATGTCCCAGCCCGGCGGCTTGGCGACCGAAGCGAAATCGTCCGTGATGCAGTTCCCGCGGCCGATCGGCATCGCACCATATGGATAATACAGCCGGCAGCGGTCGCTCGGACTGTTCAGCGCACCATCCAGACGTAGCAGAAGATGGGTCGCATCGATCCGGTTACAGGCAATCCCATGCCGAATGGGTCCGGGCGCCGCTATCGATCCGCCGTCCATGACCGCGAAGCCCAGCCCGACCTGCGCCTGAAGCGGCACTCGCAAATCGGTACCCGCGTCATGGGCGATCGTCAGAAGCAGCGTGTCCGCGCTTTGGCGATAGACATGCACGATCCGCGGCCCCCCGCGATTCGGCAGGGAGGCGGGGATCGTGTCGAGCGAGTCGTGGAACCCTGAGGCGAGGAGCCGACGGGCGACGACCGGCGCCGCCAACCGCGCAAAGCGCTGGTTGTCCGTCGAATCCCGGTGAGCCGGATCACCCCCAGTGAAGATCCCATCATGAGGGTCCCACGTTGCGCCGCGCGGGTTGCTGTCACTGGTCTGCGGATTGCCGATGACAACGTTCGCCAGGGGCATCGCGGCAAGGGCGCCGGCGACCTCACGATGCATCTGGATGCCGTCCGTGCTTCCGTACGGGATCGCATTCCACCAGACCAGTGGCACCGCCCCCCCGGTGTCGCCAAGCATCCCGCGCAGCAATCCGAGGAAGCGCATCGCGGCGGCCGAAAACGTCGCTTTCTCGCCGTAAGCGCGCAAGCTGTCGGTCTCATTCCAGGGCCATAGGATGGCACGGATGTCGGCGAGGTCCTCGGGGGGCAGGGCGGCCAGAACCTGCCCCAGCGCCTGACCGTCCGCCCCCAGACCCCAGCCGGACGGCGGGGAGCCGTCCCCCGGATCGTGCAGGAAATCTCCCGGATAGCTTCCCAGGGCGGCATAAAGCCCATGGCCGGCCGCCATCGTGTAGCCGGTCGCCCCGATGCGTGCGACGGCGTTGTAGGCGATCGCTCCCAGGTGCCAGGCGAGCCCCTTGGCAAGGAGCAGCGCCGCCCCGTCGTTCAGGGCGTAATTGATCGCGTTCGACTGGCCGTTCACCAGGATGGAGACCCCTTTCCGGGGACCGGTGGGCCATCGCTGGACATAGGTTCCGACGGCGCTCGCCTCGCCGTCGCTCAGGCTCCGCGACCACACCGCGGCTTCGTGCAACCAACATTGTGCCGCGCCATGAGGTGTCCCGGCGTGAAGCAACAGCAGTGGCGGTGCTTCGGCCGGGGCCAGGGAGCAGGGAAGCGCCGCGCCAACTGGCCGGCCATCCAGCCAGGCATCCACCCCGCGCTCCGGCGTGTGGCGGAGCAGCACCGAATGAGTGTGCCGCCTGGAGAGAGTCTGTCCAAGGACGGCGTGCGTCGAGCCAGGGAAGAGGACGAGTTCACCCGACCCACCTCGCCCTTGCACGGACAGAATGGGCCTGTCGGTCACGGAGAGCAGGACCGAATCCGCCGTATCGGGAGCGATCCCCTGCTTCCAGTTCGGACGTGACCAGACCAGCAGGCAGGTCCACCCGGTCCCGGCCCCAAGCTGCACGGCATCGGTCTGCCAGCCGATGTCGGGATCCAGGGCGGGCGACCAGGTCCGCGGCGTGCTCACCATTGCACCGATGCCACCGAGCAGACCCGCGACACGGGCGACTGGCCGGCAGGGCGCGCTTGCCGGCGCCGTTGCATACCGGAGCAGCGGTGCACCCTGGCCGGAGCGATCGGCCACGCTCCGAGCCTCCGCGTCCCAGGACACGAGTGGCGTATCGGTCGCGTCCAGGGTGCCGGCGGGCGTACTCGCGTCCCACCAGCCCTGCAGGTCCGGGATCCCCGCAAGGCCCCCCGCCGTCGGACCAGAGTGACTGGCTGACGGAAGAGGGCGCCAAAGCGCGATGCGTCCGCCGCCGAGCGACATCGGTCGGTTGGGGCCGACGAGAAGAACGCTCATGTGACGATGATGCCGGCGGGGTTCACGGTAGGGCAGCTTCCGTCCATTCCCTCGACCCAGGCGTACCAGGTCCCCGCGGTGGCCGGTGTCGCCAGATAGGCGCCCCACAGGTCAGTGTTGACGTATGTGCCGGCGGTCCAACTCGTCGGTGCGATCGTCGGGGAGGAGGAGAGTCCGAACTGCACCGGTGCCGATGCGGGTGTCACATGCGCGTTCATGCCAAGCGCGCCGGCTCCGTGCGCCACCGGCCCGGTCGGGACCAGGTTCCAGCTCATGGCCGTCACGGTCCCGGTATTCGCCAGCGTCGCGGCGACAAGCACGGCCGACACCGCGGAGGCTCCGTCGGCGGCCACGGCTGCAACGCGCCAGTCGTAGGACTGACCGGCGTTCAGACCCGTGACGGTGTAGCTCGTCGTACCCACGCCGGAAACCGTGCCAGCCCAGGTCGCGCTACCCGTCGTCCGATACTGGACGGTGTAACTCTGGGCAGTGCCCGTGGCCGGCGTTCCCCAGGACAGGCTGACGGAGCTCGCGGTAACGCCCGTGACGGTCAGGTTGACGGGTGCCGTGATGGCGCTTTGGGCACCGCTCGTGGTCGCAGTGACGACGTTGGACGGAGGCCCGGCGGCACTGCCATTCGTGGCAGAAACCATGAATTCGTATGCGGTGGACGCCGTGAGCGGCCCGATCGTCTGCTGGGTCGTGGTGACCGGCGTGGCCGCCAGCCAGGTTGCGCTGCCTGACTGGCGGTAGCTGACGGTATAGCTCGCGACTGTCCCGCTCCCCGGTGCCGCCCAGGAGAGTGACACCGTCGTCGCGCTCTGTCCGCTGACCGTCAAACCGATGACCTGACCGGGTGCTTCGGATGCGTTCGCTCCGGAGACCCGCCCGATCACGAGGGTTCCTCCCGAATAGGCCACCACATGCAGGGTCATCGCCTGTCCGCTCGGGAGCACCGACCGGCCCGACGTGGTGCGGATGGTAGCATCCAGAGCCACGTCACCGGAGCTGAGGTTCAGCACCTCGCAGCGGAACCCATTCCCCATGTTCTGCGGCGCTACGGAGAGCGTGACGGGAGCACTGCAAACCAGCACTCGACCGTTATGCAGCGTCCCATCGAGCGTGATGGACGTCCCGATCTCGACCACGGGTTCAAGATAGTTCGTTAGCTTCGAAGCAATCCACGGCCACAATGCGCCCAGTCTCTGCCGCGTCATGGTCGACGAGCCCTGTGCCACCCAGAAGCCGTCACCGTCGTTCGGCGCACCGGCGGCCGACGCCATATCGATCGTCTGGCCGTTGAGCAGCGTACCGAGGGTGACCGACTTCGTGATCCCGCCTTGGGAGACTGCGACGAGGTCACCGCCGCTTACGGATGAGGCAAGATCCAATGTGTCGATGGAGGGGGCACTCCCACCACCACCTCCACCGGTCGCTGATATGACGCCAGCCGCGGAGATGGCGACGTTCGAGCCGGCCGAGAACAGCGCACGCAAGGCGGACAATGGCAATAGCGCCGGCTGACCGTCGACCGAGAGGACGAGGAAGTCCTGCGGCGTGAACGTCTGTTGTACGGGAAAGTCGGCGCTTTCCGCACCCGTGGCAGACAGGGTGCCGCCGGACAGGACGAGACCCTGTCCGACGCTGATCGCCTCCGGTCCCCCCGGGCCGAGGCTTGTCCGCCCAAG
>MKTV01000061.1:121461-122262 GCA_001898425.1 Rhodospirillales bacterium 69-11 | reverse complement strand
TCCGGCCAGAAGATCCCCGACGCTGATCCCACGGGTTGACCCGTCGTGGGAAAGTGGGACCAGATCCGCCGGGTCGACCAGACCTGCGCGGGGCAATTGGGAGATGGTCGGCATCGTACCTCTCGAACCCGTCGCTCGGACGGTTCAGGCCACGAGAAACAGCGGTCGACTCAGGCCACCACCTGCGAACCGGAGCAGACCGAGATCCATCGGGAGCCGTCGAAGAACACCTCCACCCCGGATCCCGCGCCACCTCCCTCGTTCGGCTTTCGTCCATTCGTGGCGAACGCTTTCGCGCCCGCTGGCTGAGACGATGGCAACGAGCCCACGGTGTAGGTCGGCAGGACGGGAGGCCCCGTGAACCGCGGATTGACGGAGTTCGTCCGGAAGACCTCGCGCCACGCGAAGCTTCCATCTGAAACGACGTGATAGCGGTCCGACTGACGCAGCACGACAGGGCCATTGTCGATGATGTCGCCACCGGAGGTGACGATGGAGACGACACAATTGCCGAGGGTGGAGAACGTGAAGCCGGTTCCGGCCGGTGTGCTGGCAGCCGGTGGCAACGTGATGCTGAAGGTTGCCGATCCAATGAGGAAGACGATATTGCCGGTCAGGTAATTCGGCAGCGTCGTATTGCCGCTGCACACATTCGCCCATCCGACGCATATCCCCTTGCCCACCGGATACGACAGCGCGCCCTGATTCCACCGCAGGGTTCCGGTCGCGCTGTCGAGTGCCAGCGTATTGTTGGCAGATGGATCGAAGGCGATCGAATGACCCGCGGCCAGGCGGATGGCG
>MKTV01000061.1:119503-121443 GCA_001898425.1 Rhodospirillales bacterium 69-11 | reverse complement strand
GTGGCCGCCGTCGTGTCCAGCACAGCGGTCTGGAATGGGATGCCTATGTTGAAGACGCGCTGCGTCTTCCCCTTCGAGCCAGCCGCCAAATACACCCCGATGATGTTGGCGACTTCGACCGCCGGGCCCGCGAGATCGTTCTGCGCGACGACCAGCGACTGGATCTATCGGTTCCCGGCGTCGTCCACCCCGTTGCCAACCCAGTCCATCTCGACCGTGATCGCCGCAGCGGCAGCGCTGGACGGCTTGTTCGTCACGTCTCGATACTCGAGGCACGCGGCCCAGAGTTCCGGCTGGGGAAGCGGCGCACCGTTCGAATCCGTGGTGGTGGTTTGCCGGATCGTCTGGACGTACCGCCCCACATGCTGGACCAGCGTGGTCCTCGTGGGTGCCTGGATACCGGTCCAGATGAGCCGGTCGAGCCCTGCCCAGACGAAATTCGACGGGCTGTTGTAGATCAGCGTGTCCGTTCGTGCATTCGCGATGACGGCGTTCGATCCTCCGGCATGGCCTACGACATAGGAGCTGTGAAGGACAGCCAGGTCCGTCGAGCTGGAGTTCGATCGCGAGAACTCCACGCCCGAGCTGGAGTGACCCTGCACCACGCCAGGGAGATTTGTCGGCGCCGGATTCGTTCCGGTTGGAACGGCACTGGCCAACGCAGTCCCATCCGCACGGACCGTGCCGTCCAGCACCCACTTGACCGGCTTGGAGAGAGACACGCCCCAGGCACTGCAATCTTGCAGGACCGCAGTGCCGTTCGGCACGTGAATCACCGCGTTGGAACTCGCGGCCGCATAGGCGGCCTTGAACGCCGGCGTATCATCCGCGGAGCCATTGAGAGGCGCCCCGTACGGGGCCAGCTTCAGGTTGAGTCCATACGTGCCGACGATCCCGTCCACATACTGCTTGGGAACGGCATGCAGAGGTGCGGTCGGAGTCGCCGACAGGTTCAGAGGTCCACCGACCGTTCCACCACTCACCGGGACGGCGGTCGCGACCTGCGCGTCGACATACTGCTTGGTCGCAGCGTGCCCCGCCGCGGTCGGTGCCGTGCTCAATGTGAGTGCACCAGACACCGTGCCGCCTGACTGCGGCAAGGCCGTCGCGACCTGCGCATCGACGTAGCGCTTCGTCGCCGCCTGGGTCGTGGTCGTGGGATCGCCACTCAACGTGAGTGGCCCCGTCAGAGTACCCCCGCTTCGGAGCAATGCCCCTGACGCCGTCGCGACCGAATCGACATACGACTTCGTCGCAGCCTGCGGGCCGGTGGTCGGATCGCCCGCCAGCACCAACGGACCGGTGAGTGTATCTCCGGAACGAGAAATCTTCGCGTCGACATACTGCTTCGTCACTGCCTGGAACGCCGACACAGGGTCTGCCGCCAGCACCAACACGCCGGTCATGGTTCCTCCGGAGGGTGTCAAACCCGTGCCGGAATGCGCATCGACGTAGCTCTTCGTCGCCGCCTGGTGCGCCAATGAGGGATCGCCCGCGAGAATGAGCGACCCGGACAGCGTCCCCCCGGTGAGGGGCAAGGCTGACTGGACCTGGATATCGACATAGGACTTGGTCGCTGCATGAAGTGCCGACGTCGGCGCGCCCGCCAGCGTCAGAGGTCCGGTCAGCGTGTCGCCCCCGCGCGCGACACGCGTGTCGACATACTGCTTCGTGGCAGCCTGGTTCCCGGCGACAGGATCGCCGTTCAAAGTCAGCGCACCGGCGAGCGTCCCGCCACTCCGCGGTAGAGCCGTTCCCACCTGGCCATCGACATAGGCCTTCGTCGCCGCATGTGACGCGAGGCTCGGATTCCCGCTGAGCGTCAGCGCTCCCGATAGCGTACCGCCGCTTCGCGGAAGTGCCGCGGCAGCCGTGGCATCGACATAGTCCTTCGTGGCCGCATCCCCGCCAGCGGCCGGAAGGCCGGACAGCGTCAGGGC
>MKTV01000061.1:96248-119494 GCA_001898425.1 Rhodospirillales bacterium 69-11 | reverse complement strand
CGTCCCGCCGCTCGTGCTCAGCATCGTCTGGGCGATGTCGGCCAGCCGACGGCTCGCAGCCCCGCCCGTCGGGGTCACCATAGCCTGGGAGACGTCGACGTTGTTGACACGGCCGAGGCTGTTCTGAAACTGGCTGTAAGTGACGGCAACCGTGGTTCCGCCCTGGAGGATTGGGATCAGGTCCGTCGTACTCGGTACCAGGCCGTTGGGGAGCTGGGAGACGACAAAGGGCGTCGACGCGGCGGCGAGAGTCCCGTTCGTGAGCGTGAGGTTGGCACCCAGCGAGATGGTTTCGACCGGCCCCGATCCGGTCGAGCTCCGACCGATGAGACGTCCACTCGGGATGGACAGTTCAGGCTGCAACCCGGCGACAACCTGCGCGCGGGAGAGCCGTCGGGTAAGACCTGCCTGGCTGACCACGAGCTGGTCGGTATCGGCCGCCGCAGTGGCCGGTGCGAGTTCGTCGATTGTGGGCATGGTTGGTCACGCAATCTGGGGCCGAGGCACCCAGCCCTGATCAAATGGCGGACGACGGACGACGGACGACGGAGCGCAGCCGGATCAAACAGACAGAAGCGGCTTCCCGCTGCTGTCAGTGATCATGGTGCCGTCGCTGGTTACCAGAGCGAGTGGCGTGACGGTGACCGAGGACAACGAGATCACCGGCAGCAGGACGCTCCGCTGCACCACCCGGCCGTTCACGGTGGTCATCGTGAGCGTGATCACATAGACGGTGCCCGCCTGCCCCCCAGACATCCACAACACCGCGCATGTCCCATCGACCGTCGTCCGGCTGACCAGCAGAGCTCCAGGCGCGTTCGGTGAGACCGTCACGTCAAGTGTCGCGATGCCATCCGCATCGTTCCCGATGACCGCCGGCGCATACTCGATCTGGTAGTCGAGCACGTCGTTCGGATCCTTCGCCGGCCAGTTCAGGAGCGGCGGCGCCACCGCCTGCGATCCCCGCGGCACCGGGATGAAACTGTCGATCGTCACGAGACGCGCCGTGCTGGGCTTCAGAACATGCGCCGGTGCTGTTGCCATGATGAGGCTCCAAGAGGATCTGGGACGCCGTGATCACACGCGGCGTCGCGAAGTCGGTGAGCTACCAGCGGACGACGATGAGACCCGGAGCGCCGGCTGCCCCGTTGTACGGTGTGGCGCTGTCGGCTCCCGTGCCAGCGCCGGATGCGCCGCCCCCCGGGAACACGCCAGGAACGCCGCTCGTCCCGCTGTTCTGGGCCCCGCCCAACGGGGCCGCGCCTCCCATTCCGCCCTGGTTCTGGTATCCGCCCTGCCCCGCGGATCCCATCAGATTGAGGTCACCGTTCACACCGACACCGGCGGGGGTTCCACCGTTGCGGGGATCGGCCAGGGTGGCGAGATAATTGAGACTGCCGCCTGTCGCGCTCACGAAGCTGCCGAAGCTGGATGCGCCGCCCGCGGTAGGACCACCGCCACCGACCACGCCTGCCGCCCCGCCGGCGCCAATGACCACCGGGATGCTCTGCCCGGGTGTGAGGCCCACGACGCGCTTCCGCGCATAGCCACCTCCCGCGGCTCCGCCACTCGGCCGCCCCGAGACGGACGCGAAGGTTCCGGCGCCGCCGCCCCACACCTCCACCTCGACCTGGCGGACGCCTTGCGGAACGACGAACGTGTCATTGCTGGTGAAGCTCTGCACGCCGCTCCCGAACCCGGGCCGCAGCGCGGGAACCTTCCATGGGAAGAACGGCGCTGTCATGAGCGAAGCGATGTCGGCGCTCGCGACCGACGTCTGTCCGTATCGCACGGTGACGGCGTATAGCCCGATCCATCCGGCATCGACCGGAGGCACGGTCGCAGTGCTAGCGGAGCCTGCCGTAGCGAGCTTGATCTGCAGGCCGACGCGCTGGGTTCGCACCGTCGGCTGCGAGCTTCCGCTATCGGACGGCCCGCTGAAAGGCTGCGAGGGATTGGCAGCGTTGTAGTAGGGCAGCACGACGGGGTTGGCGTCGCTCTCCTGCAGCGTCGCCTGGATCAGGTATGTGTTGACCTGGCCAGATACGGTCGGCGCGGCGAGCGTGAACCGGGTGGGCGCGGTGTTGATCCCCATCTTGACCAGCGGCGTCGCACTATCCGCCGGCAACGATCCGTAATCCTGGGTATCCAGGACGCCGAGTTGCATGATGCTGCCAGCGCCGACGGCGACCTGCATCGACGCCGGTACGGTTGCGGTGCATGCGAGACCGTCCAGGACCGGATCGGTGCCCAGGACAGCGCGGGCCAGATACCCGATCGCGATCATCGCGTTTCGATTGAGCGACAGCAGGTCGGTATCCAAGGGAATGCTCCCCGGATAGACGATGTTTCGATCCATGAGCCTACCTTGTGAGAAAGCGTCAGTCCGAAAGGCGGGTCCAAGCGGTGGCGGCCACCGGCATGGTTCTCGCGATCGTGGCCAGGATCTCGGCGTCGGAAACGAGATCCTCCATGAGTTCGATGTTGGCGTACTCCATGGCACCCTGGCCGTAGGCACCTCCCGGACAGCACCAGCCGGACACAGAAGCGATCCCCGTTCCATGCGGACGGTATGCCGTCACGAAGCACTGGAACGGCAAGGAGAGGTTTCCCCAGCCGCCGGCGACGCCATAGGCCAGACCACCCCGACTCTCCGGATGGGTTCCGTAGGCGCCCGTGTCCGAAGGGAGTGCCGGTTCGAAGATCGACGGCTCGCGCCCCGTCAGATCGACCACGGCGCGCCGGACGCCTTCACGCGTGCCTCTCTCGCGCAGGAGCTCGGAACTGAGCCGGGATCTCAGATGATCGTCCGACTCGCGACGGCGGCGTCTGATCCATCGCCCGCACAGATCCGACGCCATCGAGTCGAGCCAGATATCGGACGCGGTCGCGACCCGAAGCTGAAGGCCCACATACCCGGTCCCTTCGTGAACCCAGGCCCAGGTGCTTCCCAATCCGCTCAACAGGCTCCGTAGCACCGGGGCGTCGTCAGGAAACCAGCGGGTGGGGAGCAGGGCGCGGAGTCGTCGGACCATGTTGGCCAGGTCGCCCGTCATGCGATCACCGCAACGCTGGCAGCCCTGATCACGCTGAACAGATCGGGATGGAGGTCTGCGGCCCCTCCATTCAGGGTGACCGACGTGACGTTCGTGACGAAGGGCGACGCGTCGTAGGCGAGTTGTGCGACGCGGCTTGCCGGCAGACTGGCGCCGACCGCGAGGCCATTCACATACGTCGCCACCCGCGTTGTCACTGCGGCCACGACACTCGAACGATCAGCATCCTGAATGAAGGCGATAGTGACTCTCACGGCGACCTCGATGACGACGGGCGCGCGCACCGCGAACCGGGATCCGATCGGGCGGACGCCGTCCACTGCGGCGCGCACTGCTGTCAGCAATGCCTCGGACGGCCCGCCAGACCCGTCATCCACGATGATCAGGAAGTTACCTGGAGACGCCCGCCCGGCAGTGTCCACGTTTTCGAGGATCGAATGGCTGAGACCCTGCTGGATACTGTCGATCGCGGACTCGATCGCCATCGTCGTCGCCCTGCTGCGGCTGTTGATGAACGTGACGAAGCGCCGCCTGAAGTCGTCATCACCTTCGGAGTCTCGGCCGCCGCTTGCAGGAAGTGCATTCGAAACGGCATCGACGCCGGCCAGCACGGAGGAGATGAGGGTGATTGCACGGGCTTGAACGTTCCATGCCGTGCCCGGCCCTTCGGCCTCGACCGGCACGTCGACCGCAGTGTCGCCCGGATCCAGACAAAAGGACTGCGTGGCGATGTCCCAAGCGGACGATGTCGGGTCGGCGATCACCACGAAGGCGCGCGCCCCATCCGCCGTGCGGACCCTCGTTCCAACCGGCACCAACGCAATCGCGCCCGCGTCGATCCGCGAGAACGTCACGGTTGCCCGCGCGGATGTGGCCGGTAGCCGAGCGAAGCTGAAATCGGCCATCCAGGAGTCGAGATCGGCGCCACCGGAGGTGGCGGCCCTTGCGTTTCGCAGGAGCCGGACGAGGAGCCACTGCATCCAGAGGGCGACCGAGGCATTCGCCTCCAGGATGGCGCGAAACACCGACCCGGTACGGAGGTCCAGGATCTGGGGGCTCGCTTCCTGCGCAGCAGTCGCAGAGTTCGCCACGATCGTCCGGAAGTCCTGCAGGTCAAGTTTCATGCGTAACCTCCAGGAACTGCGAACTGAAGGTGCTGCTCCTCCAGAGCCGAACCATCCACATAGACAATGCTGACGAAGACGGACGTCCAGCCTGGGGCGTCCGGTATGGCGATCGACACGCGTGGTTCAGGCGCGTGCTGCACGGCGGCCTCGCGGAACATCTGCGTTCGGATGACGGACTCGATCTGGCCGGCCGCCACAGGACGACCGACCGACGCACCGAGTCCGCCGCCGTACTCCGGATGCCACACGTAGTCATTCGGGTTCGTGAGAAGCCGACGAAGCACACGTTGCTGACCGAGCGGACCATCCTGAACGAGGGCGATGTCGCCCGTTGCCGTCAGAAGGAGATCTGCGCCCCATTGATGATGCAGGTCCGGCATCATGCCTGGTCCTTGGTAGTGGGCACGGTGGTCAACCCGCCCCGCGAGTCGACATGCTGGTGAGCGTTGTAGATGGCCCGGAGACCCCCGAGGGGTCCCTTGCGGTCGTAGACCTCACCGTCAACATGGAGATCGCCCTTGATGTAGATCGTGCCGTCATTCTTCAGGATCAGCCGCGATCCGCTCTTGTGGACCAGCCAGAACTCACCGGCGGGCGCTGGAGGTCTCTTCCGCTTGTCGGAGAAGAGTGCTCCGATGACGATGCCATTCGCGGGATCGCTTTCCTGCGGCACCACCACCACCTGGTCGCCGCGCGCCGGAAGGCAGACCACACCCCATCCATCCCCCGTCCAGTTCGAGGCGATCGGCAGCCATCCGCTCAGGATCCCCTCAGGCTGATAGGCAACCCTTGCGCAGCCGGTCGCTGGATCGACCGAGTCCACGGTCGCGACCCGTGGCGCACCACGTGTCTGGTCCAGGCCCGCAGCGTAGGACTTGATTGCGTTGAGCAGCTGTTCCATGCGCCTACGCATCCGTCGTGAGAGTGATGATGCGATTGGAAACGGCATGCGCCGTCACGTACTGGACGAAGCCGATTTCGGGGCCGAAGACGCGCTCGATCGTGTCGATCTGATAGATCTGGTCGAAATCGGTCCCTGTGCCTTTGAGCAGGAACCCTGCACGTGGTGTCAGCAGACCCTCACCTGGCATCGAGAATTCGACGCATTGCTCATGCCGTCCCAGGGTCGCCGCCTGTGACATCGCGATCCGGCCCGCATCCTCTGACGTCAGGTTCGGACGAACGGTGGTGAATTGGGCAGGAGAGGACGTGCCGATCGGCCCGATTGCGGACGGATAGGCGATCCGGTGCGATAACGCGGTCGCGCTGACGAGCCGGGCTTCCTTGGCGTTCCAACTCCTGACCGTGACCGCGATGGGACCGGAGAGTCGAAGCCGCCGCATCAGGCGCAGCTCGATCAGGTCGGCGACGTCCAGAACTTTCGTGATCGCGACGGGCGGCAGGGCGGGCTGGAAGAAGAGCGCATTGCCGACGGCGAAGACGTCATAACCTTCGCATTGCGCAAGGTGGACGACGAGGTCCCATTCCGTCGCAAACCGACCGTAGGAGTTGATCGCGAGCTGGCGGGTCTCGCCTTGGAAATACCTGCCGGCCAGCATCGATGTCGGAAGAGCGACGGGGATGAGGCCATGCCGAAGGGCGATCTCGGTGACGATTTCGCTCGACGTCAGGTTCGGGAAATCCCCCGTGACGGGCACGTCCTGCAGAAGAGCAGTCAGATCCCGCCCCTCGATGCTGACCACCCGTGTGATCTGATCCCGAATGGACGTGTCCCCCTGTCCGGTGATCAACGGAAGGAACGGCGCGTCCGCGTCCTGGCGCATCGCGATGGTGAAGACGGTCGAGTCGGGCAGCGCGAAGTAGCTGCCGAGGCCACTGCTGTCCGCCCCCTCGGCAAGCCTGATCGTGAACCGGTCCGAGGAGAAATGGTCGTTGGAGATCACGCGGGCTTCGAGTGCCCCATCAAGGACGATGCCGTTCGCGCGGACCTCGAGCCCAGGTTGCCGGACCTGGCTCACCGCAGGATGCCACCCGGCTTCAGGTCCCTCGCCGGAGGGCAATTCAGGGTGCGCACCTCGCCGATGAATGGATCAACGATGTTGTTCAGATCGGCCAGGTAGATCCAAAAGGTCGCATCGCCAAACAGGCGCGCGGATATGGCGAACAGATTGTCGTCCGCGGCTCGGATGCTACGCATTGCCCGCAGCTCCACGCGTAATGACACCCACCCCGCCATAGGCGCGTACGACCATGAGTGCCGAGAGTTGCGACAACGCCTCCTCCACCTGGAGCAGCGCGCCATTGGCGTCCTGGCCGAGTGCGACGCTGGCGGCGTTCAGGGCCGACGTGCAGATTTCAATACGTGCGGCAATCTCAGCCAGCAGATCGTCACTTCGCCCGGGAGGCGTTCCATCTGGGGAAAGCGGGAGCACCGCAGCGTTGAGGACGCAGCCCGGAATCGCTGCCGCGGTCAGTGCGGATGCTGCGCTCGCGAGCGCACTCGGCGTGAGATCCGAGTCGCCACTCTCCGCCACTGGAGTGTCGTCCTCCACGACGGTGCATGCCGCGCGATACGGGACCCAGTTGCGCGCCTGGAAGTCGGCGGAGAACTCAGAGAGAATGACAGCATACTGAAACGAGTTCCAACTCAAGATGACCTGGGCGCCCGACTTCCTCAATGCGTCGAGCTCTTGCGCGCGCGTCACCGCGTCTTGCCCCGAGAAGACGCCGCCGAAAATGATGTTCGCCGGATCAGGACCGAGAACGTCGACGATGCGCGTTCCGTTCGGAAGCCTGTGTACGGCCAGACGCTGGCGACCGCCGAAGTCGATGCCAGCTTCAACTTCGAAGTCCCGGAAGGTGATCGATCCGAGTTGCATGTCGTCCTCGCCCCGCAAGCTGGATGGGTGCCGGTGCTCAGGCGTAGGGAGCGGAGCCAGGAAGCGCTGGGGAAATCCGCGGGTCCGGCCCCGTTGTCCCGAGACCGTTGCTGCGGATCGCATCCGCGATGTGACGATCGATCCAGCGGCTGAGATCCAGACTCGCCCGCCTGCCTGCCCACGGGAACGCGGGGTTCGTCCTCCGCTCGAGCTCCTGGTCCCTCATCGACGCCGGATCCGCGGCATTGCGCCACGGTGTCTGGCGCTGCCCTGCACTCTCCGCTCCGGATCCGGCGATGTCCGACCTGGTGACCGGATCGGGGTTCACACGCGACGACCCGGGAGGGTCGATGTCTGCGACCGTCGCACTCATCGGGCTCAAGGCCCGCCGCCGGCGTTCGCCCGCACCGATGGCGGATGCGGCGCGCCTGAGAGGCTCCTGCGTATCTTCAACCCGCCGCACGGCCCCTGCTCCCGCACCCCACATGGGCTCGCCACCCAAGGGGTGAGAGCGTCCGCGGGCGGCAAGGTCGCCGCCGCGGCGGCTTACGGCCCCGGCCGCGGCGGATCGGCTTGACCTTCCGCGGACGTGGTCCTGAGCAGCTGCCTGCGCAGCGTCAAACAAGGGAACCCGCGCTCGTCCGGTGCGCCATGGCTCGACGCGCAACCGCGTGGCCGAACCCTGGCCGACGACGACGACGATGTCCCTTCGCCCGCGAACCGGCGCCGACTGGTGTCGCGCCCCCGTGAGCGTGCGCGCAGCTCGGCCGAAAGCGCCCGCAAGTCTGGTCAAGGGGTGTCCGTCGGCAGGGCCGTGATCGTCCGTCGTTCTCGTTGGACGCCGGGCCATCCGGCGAGACGGGGTCGGTGCCCAAGAATGCGCCCTCGAGGAGGAAGCACCCGTCCACGGCCGATAGGCATCCCGAGCTCGCGCACCCAGGGCGTGAGGCCGCAGCGTGCCATTGATCAGGTCTCTTTCCACCGCATGCCCTGCCAATCGAACCGGTGGCCCGCGAGCTGACCGAGCACGATGACGTACGCGATCCGCTCGTCGTCGGCCAAGGAGAAGGCGACGTCGTATGGCACCCCATTCCTGACCAGGAACAGGCAGTCGATCAGGTCGGGGTGCCTCGCGAGTTTCCCGCGAGTTGCTCGATCGAACTGGCGTCGCGCTGCTCGAGTGCTTCCGCCACGGCGGACAGGCCCTCTTCACCGAGGCGAACGACAGCCGCTTCGATCTGGGCCTCGCTGGAAGGCAACGGAACCGGCACGCCGTCGATCGCTTCGACGGACGCCGCCAGCACGGCCATTCCGAACCAAGGTGCGTTCTCGGCCAGCACCGGTCCTGCTGCCTTGAACAGCCGCAGCCGATCCAGCACGGTAAGCCGTCGCAGCGACAGGGTGCGCCCCTGCCCGTCGGCGATCACCGCCATGTTCTCCGAGGCGGCCATCAGATGCGCCGCCGACGGGTCGCGAAGAACTCGAGCTTCTGCTTGACACTCGTATCGCCGCGCCATTGCCCGGCGCTGGCGAGGCGGAACGTAACGCCGTCGAACTGATACGTCGAGACGGAACCGTCGGGCTCGGCGATGTATTGATACATCGTCGAGGTCGCGGGCCATCCACCATCGAAGAAGGCCTGCTCGGTCGCTGCGATAAAATCTTCGACTGCAGCGTTCCCGCGTTCGATCTCGAACGTGCCCTCCCACCCTCTGGGGAGTTCGGCGCCCATCTGTGTGCCGTCCAGCCGGCTCACGCGCACGGGTTGGGTGAGTTGATGAGATTCGAACCCGGTGACGAAGCTCAGATCGAGACGTCCCCTGGGACTGACGATCACGAGTTGGGCGTCGCGCCCGATCGAGAACATGGTGCCCGACACGGCGATTCTCCCTTACGCGATTTCGGTCGACGGAAGCACCTGCCGGCTGACTTGCACCGACTGGCCACCTTCCAGGTTGACGATGAACTTCTCGTTGATGGACTGGTACTGCACCTGGACGTCCGCCTGCACGTAACCGAGCGAGACGCGCGACTGTGGATTGTTCGACCAGTCGCAGATGACGCTGAATGGCAACTGGCCGCTGGCATCGGACTGTCCAAGCAGCCCTTGTCCCAGCATGTTATGCAGGAACGACAGCAGCGTCGCCCTGATCCGGCGGAACAGGTCGGCGTTGACGACCTGTCCGACATACCTGCCCATCCCAGCAGAGAGCGTCGCGGCGATGTAGTTGGTGAGCCGCGTGTAGTTGTCGCCGCTCCGCCCAGGGTCCAGGGATGTGTTGTGACCGCCGCGCAAGCCCCAGAAGGAGCCCCCGGGCTGCGGACGGCAGATCACGTCCAGCCCCGCACCCAACAGGGCAGCGAGTTCCGCGTTGGAGTAGGAGCCCGTCCCGCTCGCGGTCGGGTCGCCCGTACGTTCGCTGCCGATGACGCCGAAGATCGCCTTGTTCAGGCCCGACTGTTCGGGCGACAGGTTGGCGAGCCTCCCTGCCGCGAAACCTTGCGGCGACACAAGGCGAACGACGCCGTTCACCTGATCGGACCACCAGAGCCAATCACCGGACATGAGCTTCGCGGCGTAGTTGTCGATACCCGCCTGGTTCTTGGCTCCGATGGCGTCCTGAACGGACTGTCCGGCCGGTCCCGTCAGGATCATGTAGATCCCTTCGTCGAGACCGAACGCCGCCTGGTTCGTCCAACTCGTCCAGTCGTCCGCGTCCGCGAGCAGCGCGATGCTGCACCCCTGTCCGCGCAGGGCGTACATCCCGGTCCGGGCAATTCCGTCGATGCCGACGAGGGTCATCGCCGTCACTCCGTCCGCACCATCCGTCCCGGGAACACTGGAGCCCAGCGTCACCGCGACGTTGCTCGGCGCGACCGTGGCGCCTCCCGCATCGACCGTGATCAACTGGGAGCGCGGCCGGTAGGTGCCCTGCCCGGTATTCACGGCCTGGGCGAGCCCGGTCCAGAACCCCGCGCCGCTACCCCCGATGTTGTCGAACAGCTCGGGCTGCAACCCGGGAAGCGACACCGTGAGGCGCCATGTCCCGAGTCGCGAGCCGGGATCCAGGCGGACCTGGATCTGGTTGCCCATCGACCCGGTATACCGTGCCGTGAGGCCGACCGTCGTGCCGGAGATGACGCTGTGCGCAGCTGTCTCGGTACCATCCGTCACGCGGACGCAGCGGAAATCCTGCGCGCCTTGCTGAATGGCAGTCGCAACCTGTGTCCCAAGGTCGTGCTTGCGGGCATTCACGGGCCCAAGGCTCGCGACGAAGTCCGCCATCGTTCCGATCAGGAGCGGCTGATTCACCGGTCCCCATGATGCGGTGCCGACGGCGCCGACGACGTTGGTCGGCACGCCGTTCAGGACGAGGTTCTGAGGCGGAACGATTTGGACGTAGAGGTCGGGGACGAGAAGCGCAGTGGTGTTGATCGCACCCTGTTGGACGATGGGCATGAGTGACGAACTCCTTCGGAGATCGGCGCGGGACGGCGCATCGGGGGCGGACGGGGAGTCAGGACTGCAGTTCGACCTGACCCATTCGAAGATCAGCGAACAGCATCGACGGCTCGCTCACCCGGACGACAGTCGGATACTCGACGAGGTAAAACAGGTCCCGTCGATACAGCAGCGCATTCTGCGCCTGGTCGTATTGGGCGGTGTTCTGGTAGCTCACGCGTGCGGAACTGCCGTCGGCGAGTGGCAGAAACGGAGACTGGGCCATCGCGACGTCGATCGTCTGCGCCGCCGCATCGCGCAGACCAGGCGTGGGGCACCAGCACGCGAAGACGAAGCTTCGATTCTGACGCCGCACCTCTCGGTAGGAGACCTGGTCCGAAACGACACGTGCGATGAGGCGGTGAGAATTCGGAACCGTCAGGGACGCACCCGCGAGATAAGCGACGCGGTCGCCCTGGATGAGCTGCGCCAGGTGTGCGGCGACCGACGCCGCCGTGTCCCCCGCGGTGGGGCGATAGACGTAACTCGCATCGTCCACGAGGACCCCCGCACAGTCGGTGTCCCGCGGCGAGCCGGAGAACGTCGCCGTTCCCAGGGCGACGGCGACGGTGAAATCCGAGTCGACCGCCTCCCGCCGGTACTCGATCGGCAAAGCCGTCAACGTCGCGCCGGCGGCATCGGACGGAAAGATCGTCACGTTCACGACCCCGCCCGTCAGATCGGCATTCAATCCACTCGGAGTCGGCCATCCACGGTAGAGCCGGCACTCCGCGCCGATGGTGCTCCCGCCGTTCGTACCGGCCGGGTAAAAGGCGGCGGCTGCGACCTGCAGCAGCGCGTCCTCGACATCCGCCAGATCAGCCATCGTTCGCCCCCTTTCGCAGCACGCATCACGTGCTCGCTTCGCGCACCGTCAATCGCCACCCGAGGCGCGTGAGCTCGGCAGAGGCAATGACCCCTTTTCGTCCGATGTCGTCGGACATCAGGTCGGAGACGGCGAGCATCACGCCGGGGATCGGCGGGAGGAGTACGGTCCAGTAGGCGACCGACATGTCCGTTGGCAGGCCGGCCCCGCTGGATCCTCCACTCGACATGCCGAGGACGCTTGCGGGCCATGGGCCGGTCAGAGCCCTGCTGCTCGCGGCCGTGACACCGGAGTAGGGATTCGCTCCGGTGGACACGGGCTGGGCGGGACGGGCGAACGCGACGATGCGGTTGGTTTCGACGCAGAGGCTCGGGAGCATCGCATCCTGCGAGGCGATGAACCACGTCCGATCACCCTGCACCAGGTAATCGCCCGGGCGGGTATACGATGCGTCGAACACGCCAGTGAACAAGGCGACGCCGTAGCCCATGGGCTTGTCCATGCCACCACCCACAGGCGTGAAGATGGCCGGGATCCGGAGATACCGATTGGCCGGTGCCACCGGGTCGCCGGCATCCCGCGGGCGAAAGGCGATCGCCGGCTCACCCAGGATCCGCGCGGCGATGTTCCGCCCCCAATGCAGCCGGTCCAGGATACGTGCCGCCCTCATCACACGATGATCGCGTGATCGGACCTGGCTTGGAGCCCAGGCCCGGGCGCAATGCCGAGGAAGTGGCACAGCCGGCGGCGGCAAATGCCGAATAGCCGCTCTCGATCCTGGACCTCCGTTCGATTCCGGCTCCAGATGCCGGCCTGATCGGTGTCCAGGTTCCCTCCCGCATTGGTAACGTCCGCCTCCAGCGTGGAAAGGGTCGCCAACTGCCGCCGGACGAGAAGCTCCTCACTGCTCGAGAGGCTCTCCATTCGCACCTCGAGTCGCATGTTGGCGGGGAACAGACGACTGCCATCCGGGGCCTCGCCGACCACCGGATAGCCGCAGAACCGACGGATATCGGTCCTCTCCGACATCGACAGCGCCATCCCGACTCACTCAGCCGGCATGCTCGATGATGACGGCACGCTTGAACGCTGCGTTGGTTGCCGTCGGCACCGTGGTCGGATTGGTCGTCGTGTCCGAGGGGGCGCAGAAGCCGCCGATCCAATACCAGGATTGCGCGATGATCTGCTGCAGACGGTCGATCGGCTCGCGCGTCACCATCGCGACGCCGTTGATCACGGACACGATCGAATCGGCAGGTGCCACGTCCGAATTCCCCATCCCTGCGAAATCGCCCTCGATCAGCGCCCCCTGCCCGCACACGATCGGCCGGCGGACGATGACGTTCGCGAGCGACGGATGGGATTGCACATACGAGTCGTTCGTGGAGATGAAGCGCAGACCAAGGAAGTCGTTGGTCATGCCCTTCTTGAACACCTGGTTGGCCGACGTGGCGCCCTGGAACAGCAGCTTGAAGTCCGGATCGGCGAAAAGCTGGCGCGCCGAGATCGGATCCAGATAGCAGTTGTAGACACCGTCGATCTCGGGCACGGCGTTCAACCGCAGCTTGGCCACAGCGTCCAGAAGGCAGCCCATGGTCAGCGTGTCCGCCGCGGTGAGCTGCGCCGTGTTGGTCCGGCCGGAGGGACGGATGATCACCGACGCGTTGCTCGCGGTGACCGTGTTCCCGGCCGTGCCGTCCGCGACGGTGACGTTCCCCGAAAACGTCAGGGTGCCCGAGACGCCGCCTGGCGTGGTCGAGACGTTCGTGCCGTCCGCGCTCGTGCCGATCACGTCGTACGTGTTGGACCCGACCGTCACGAGCAGCGGCGTGCCGGCGCTCACGCCCTGCTGCACACCGTTGAGGAAGACGGTCTGGAACCCGCGAATGTCGTCCACCGCGACCACGGGTCCGGCGCTGCCCAGCGTGGTCCGGACTCGGGTGTTGCCGGCGAAGTAGGCGCCGAACAGGGCATTGCGCGCCAGCTCATCGAGACTGCGCGCGGCTTGTTCCCCGTTGACATAGGCATTCTGCAGGAACTGGGAGACCACGCCCACGCGGCTGGTGACCATGTTGAGGTCGGTGGTAGCCGCATAGTGGTTCATCGTGAGCGTATACTGCTCGACACCCCAGACCGACGGCGTCAGGCCGTTGTCCAGGTTGGTGTTCGCCGAACCCGAGATCGGGGTCGTCACCGTCGGCTTGAGACCGAGCCGGGTCTTGGTGATGGTCTCGCCGATGCCGACCGGAATGAGCTCACGGTCCGCACAGGCACGATAGCCGAGACGCGCCTGCAGTGCCTGGTCGAACTCCCTGTCGAGGAAGCCTTGCTCGATGATCGGCTGCAGCGCCAGGGGGAAACTCTGAATGCCCATTCGTTCCTCTTCGGTAATACGCTTTCGCCGTTACGGATAGGATCCGGCTGCGCCGATCCCCTAAGGCCCGGACGGAGTCGGCGGCGGTACATGGATTGACGTGGACCTGCTCGGCGCGGGCGCCGCAGCGGTGCGTCACGCGAGCAAGCGAAGTTCTCGAGTGTGCGGACTCGAGAGCGTGCGTCGAAAGACTCTAGAAGCCCTGCTGTCGAAGCAGCTTCGCGCGGGCGACGCGATACTCCGCATCGCTCATCTCGGTCGCGCGCGTCGGCGTCGCATCGCGCGCGGGCGGGGCGGCCGCACGCGTCGAAGATGACGAGGCAGAGAAGAGCCAGGGCTTCCGTGCGCGCAGATCTTCGACCAGATGCGCGGCACCTTGGACCCGAAGCTCCTCGTCGAGTGACACGCGGCTCAGATCGAGCAAGCGCAGGCCATCCACGTCGATGATCCCCGCCTTGATCGCCTCGGCCTTCAGTTCGGAAAAGACCAGGCGCTCGGTCATCCTCGCCTTGATCTCGACCATCGACTCTTTCAAAGCCTCGTTCTCGCGTCTCAGGCTTTCGCCCTGCTCGGCAGATGGCGCGCCCGAGGCGGCGGGCGCTGGGTCGGTCTCGCTCATGCGTCGGTCCTGTCTTGCTGATCGGCTGTGATCCGCGCGAGCTCCGCTGCGATGTCCTCGACATCGTAGTCGGCGGCGACGGCCTTCACGGCGGTTTCGCGGCTGATGTGGCCAGCATTCGCCAGGGTGGCGAGCGTGGCGGCGTTCTTCTGGCGGTCTTCCGCAGTAGGCGCGTACCAGCGCGGCCAGTTCAGGGAAATCCGCAGATTCGGATCCATCGGTGCAATGGGTCGCCCGAAGACCTGGATCGGATAGACATGCGACGCGCGCACGACCATCCGTGCCAGCTCCAGCAATGCGATCTCGCCGTAGCTGGCGCGAAGATTGTCCGCGAGCCACAGCAGCCCCTGATTGAGCATCTCGATTGCGCGGCCGGACTGCGCGGCGTTGAGACGGTCCGGGTTGGCGCGATTGCCGTGCACGCTCTCAAGGGCGAATTCCCGCAAGGTGCGCACGTAATCCATCACCGCCGCGGATGCCGATCCCCCGATCTCGAGCAGTCGTGCATCGCCCTTCTCGCTCACCACCAGGGCGTTGCCCGCCCCCTTGAGGATCTCCGAACCCGGTTCCGCGGCGTCCTTGATCAGAAGCGTCGGATCGCTGCTGTATTTCAGGCCGCGACCAACCTGGCTGAGTTGATAGTCGATCTCGATCTGGCTCTCGATCGCTGCGCGGAACGTGCAGGCGCCATCGCTTGGATCACCGGTCGAGGATGCGCCGGGGAGATTGCGGATCCAGACGATCGGCACGAAGCCGAGACCATGGCGGACCGAGCGTGTTGCGTCGATTTGGCTGGGCATCCCCTCGGCGACTGGGCATGGAACGAACCATGTCTCCGCCTCAGCGTCCCAGCGCCGCATGAACCAGTGGACCTGCGCCGGATCGGCGACCTCGTATCCGTTCCGCACGAGGCTGCTGCCCGCCACCTTGTAGGCTTCCGTGACGGAGATGAGGCTGTCAGGGCATTGTGGATTCCAGATCGGCGTGAGGTGGGTCGACGGCAGCGTTTCGAAGAAGACGCGTCTGTTGAGGATGCGCATGAGGATTGCGACCGATCCAACCGAACCGCGCACCGCTGCGTCAGTCATCACCAGGTTGAGGCGCGTTTCCTTCACGAGATCGGCCAACGTCTCGCGTGCCACACGATCGATGCAGTCGAACCAGGGAAAGTGCCCCTCACTGAACAGCAACGACACGCTGTCTTCGACGACGATGCGCGACAGTGCATAGCGCACGTTCGGGCGGCGTTTCCGGATCGGGATATACTCGCCCGCCGGGGTCCGCTCCTCGTGGAATTCGAACGGAAGCACGTCATAGAGCCGGCCGTCGAGCACACGGCTCAGGATATCGAGGGTCCGCGCACGCGGCGGGTAATCGCCGTCGTGTGGGACGAGGCGGCAGAGAGTTTCGAACATGCACCGACCCTGAGAGTGACGTGGCGACGCGCCGCGCGAGATCAGCGACCCATGAAGGGCAGCGACATCGACCGGGGAGGTGGAGCGCTCTCGAGCAGCATCGCGAAAGCCCGAGACAGCGCATCGACCTGGTCATCTTTCCGGCCGAACGGGAAAGCGCGAAGTTCCTCGATCAGCGCGTGGTTCCAGGGCGCCTTGACCAGGCGTACGTTGCCCGCATCGATTTGTGAGGCCACGGGCATTGCACGCAGCGTCTTGCTGCCTGTCTCCCGCGAGGCATCGAGAACGTGGCCGCCGAGCTGACTGGCCATGTAGGTCATCTGACTGCGACCGGCCTGGCCCGGATCTTCCGGCAGTCCGATCCGGACTCGCCGACCGTCGGCAGTTGCTGTCGATACGATCCGCCGTTCCACCTCACGCGGACCACCACGGAACCGCACGACGTCCATGACGGTGTAGACGCCGGTGGGATCGCGGGTCATCTTCAGGCCGACCGTCCAGTCTGGATCGTTGTCGCCGTTTGCCAGAGTGGATGCGAGATCCCAGGCACGAACGGTGGGTCCCTCCGGCGGGTCCGCAAGTGGCGCGATGACTGCCAACCGCCCGACATCGAACAGCGCCGACGTGTCCGGACGGGGCGTTTGCTGGAACAGTGCCGCCCAGGCGCGCTCTCCGACGGCGAGGCGCTTGCGTGCGAGTGCCGCAGCTCCTTCCCACTCTGGCCAGAGCGGCTCTCCCGGCACGCGGCCAAGCGGATCGTCCGCCTCGGCTAGGGCGGGAAGCCGCAGCACCTGCCACTCGTCGGCCTCGTGCTGCAGAAGACGGCCCCCCAGATCGTCTTCGTGCCAGCGGGTCATGATCAGCACGATCCGCGCCTTCGGCTTCAGCCGCGTCGAGAGGTCGGACTGGTACCAGCTCCAGATCCGGTCCCGCAGGTGGAGGCTGTCAGCCTCGAGCTGGGACTTCAGCGGATCGTCGATCACGACGAGGTCCGCACGCCGTCCAACGACCGCGCCCTGTACCCCCGTCGCGTAGTACTCGCCGCCGGAACTGGTCGTCCAATGGGCCGCGGAGCGATCTGCGGCGCAGATGTCGTAGCCAAGCCGCGCCTTGTGCCGCACCACGGTATCGCGGATGCGACGGCTGAACAGCGCGGCCAGTGCGGCAGTGTGCGAAGCCCCGATCACCGAGGATCGGGGATGCTGCGTGAACCACCAGGCCGGAAACAGGACCGACGCGTAGGTCGACTTCGCGGAACCCGGCGGCATCAGGACCATCAGCCGATCGGCGCCGTCGTGACTGAGGCGCTCGAGATGCTGCAGCAGAAGCAGGTGGTGGGCCGCGGGTCTCTGCCCGAACAGCGACACCGCGTATGTGGCCCAACTGGTCAGGTCCGCACGCATCGAATGTCGCAATGCGGTTTCAAAGGCGACCCCGTCGCTGGGCTCTGCAGGATCGGTACTCACGGCTCGACCGCCGCTCCGGCGGCGTTCATCAATCGCGTCAGTCTGACCTCTCCGGCTGAGTCCCACGACGTCGACCGCCCCGAGGTCCCCAGAGCGGTGCGCGATGCATGGTTTGACGGGATTTCGAAGCCCGACGGAGCGCGGCTTCGGCGACGCGTCAGAGTGGCGTGCGTCTCAGTGCGCCAGAACTCTCAGCGTAGTCGAAGTGATACACTTTTCTGGGTCGCATGGGCAAGAAAAAAAACCTATCGATCCGTGGCGGATGCCGGAGGGGGTCGGGACGCCGGACGGGTGGTCGCCTCAGACGTCCACCTCCTCCACCGTCCTCGCGTGCTCCTGGATGAATTGGAACCTCAGCTCCGGACGACGGCCCATCAGGCTCTCGACCAGGTTTGTCGTCGCGGCACGGTCATCGGGCGGTGCCACGACCTTCAGCAGCGTCCGCCGCGCGGGGTCCATGGTGGTTTCCTTGAGCTGCATGGGGGGCATCTCGCCCAGCCCCTTGAAGCGGCTCACCTCCACCTTGGCGTTGGGCCTGAACTCGCGCTTCAGCTTCCGCTCGCGGTCGGGATCGTCCATCGCGTAGACGGATTTCGCGCCCTGGGTCAGCCGATAGAGAGGCGGCTGCGCGAGATAGACGTGGCCGTGCCGGACCAGGTCCGGCAGCTCTCGATAGAAGAACGTCATCAGCAGGGACGCGATATGGGCGCCATCGACGTCCGCATCCGTCATGATGATGACGCGGCCGTAGCGCAGCTTCGCGCGATCGAAGCGCTCACCCACGCCGCAGCCCAGGGCCTCGATCAGGTCCTTCAGTTCCTGGTTCTGCCGCAGCTTGTCCGCCGACGCGCTGGCGACGTTCAGGATCTTGCCGCGCAGGGGCAGCACGGCCTGGGTCTCCCGGTTCCGGGCCTGCTTGGCGGAGCCGCCGGCGCTGTCGCCCTCGACCAGGAAGATCTCGGTCTCGGCCGCATTTTCCCGCGTGCAGTCGGCGAGCTTGCCGGGCAGGCGCAAGCGGCGGGTCGCGGACTTGCGCGGGGTGTCTTTCATCTCCTTGCGCCGCAGCCGCTCCTCGGCGCGCTCGATGACGAAAGCGAGCAGGTTGTCGGCGGAGGCCGGGTCGCCGGCGAGGAAATGGTCGAACCGGTCGCGCAGCGCCGTTTCGACCAGCCGCGTCGCTTCCGGGGTCGTCAGCTTCTCCTTCGTCTGGCCCTGGAATTGCGGCTCCCGGATGAAGACCGACAGCTTCGCGGCGAGGGGGGCCATCAGGTCTTCGGCCGTGACCTGGGCGGCGCGGCGGTTGCCCCGATGCTCGCCCCAGGCCCGCAGCCCCTTCACCAGGGCGGCGCGGAAACCGGCCTCATGGGTTCCGCCCAGCGGCGTGGGGACCGTGTTGCAGTAGGAGTGCAGGAAGCCCTCCCCTCCCTCGAGCCAGGCCACGGCCCATTCGACACGCCCGGTCGGTTCGCCGTTGGATGCGGGCGGCAGGTTCGCTTCGCCGGCCCAGGGGAGCGGCAGCACCCGCGGGGCCTGGCCGATATCCGCCTCCAGACTATCCCGCAGCCCACCCGGGAAGTGCAGGACGGCCTCGGCCGGAACCTCGTCCTTCTCCCGCAGCAACCCCGGCGCGCAGACCCACCGGATCTCCACGCCGCGGAACAGATAGGCCTTGGATCGGCAAAGCCGGTACAGCCGCGCCGGCTGAAAGGCGAGTGCGCCGAAGATCTGCGGGTCCGGCTTGAACCGGATGCTGGTTCCGCGCCGGTTGTGCACCGGCCCCGCGTTGACCAGCTTGGAAGTCGGCGTGCCGCGCGCGTAGCTCTGCTTCCACAGCACGCGGTCGCGTGCGACCTCGACTTCGAGCACCTCCGACAGCGCGTTGACGACGGAGCTGCCGACCCCGTGCAGGCCGCCCGAGGTGGCGTACGCCTTGCCCCCGAACTTCCCGCCCGAATGCAGCGTCGTCAGGATGACCTCGACGGCGCTGAGGTTCTTGAACTTGGGGTGCGGATCGACCGGCATCCCGCGGCCATTGTCGCGGATGGTCAGCCAGTTGTCCGGCTCCAGCGCGACGTCGATGAAGCTCGCATGACCGGCGACCGCCTCGTCCATCGCGTTGTCGAGGATTTCCGCCGCAAGGTGGTGGAGGGCCGTCTCGTCGGTGCCACCGATATACATCCCGGGCCGCCGGCGCACCGGCTCCAGCCCCTCCAGCACCTCGATATCCTTGGCCGAATACTCGTCGGGCCGCGGCGATGCCTCCTGGAGGGAGGACTTGGACCGCTTGGCAGGCGACGGCGTTTCGGCGGCCTTGTCGGCGGGCTTACCGAACAGATCGTTCATGCTGTGTTCCCGTATCTCCCCCGCACCCTACCGAAGCCGGGGGAGTCACGGCAACCGGGACGGCCTTACTGGACGTGGGCTTCCAGGAACCAGACCGCCTTGTCGATGCTGCGGCTGACGGCCGTGAAGATGTCGGCCGTATCGGCGTCGCCCGCTTCGTCGGCCTGGTCGATGTTCTCCCGCACCGCATTGGCGAACTTGCCGTAGCGTTCGATCAGGGCGGCCAGGTGATCGGGAATCGCGTGGATGTCGGTGGGATAGGCTGGCAGGGAGCTCGCCTTGCCGACGGTCTGCACGGTTCCGAGGGCCACGCCGCCGAGTTGCACGGCCCGTTCGGCCATGGTGTCGACGTGGTCGTCCAGTTCCGTCCGGAAGCCGTCGAGCATCTCGTGCACGGCGATGAACTGCGGGCCGCGCAGGTTCCAGTGCGCCTGCTTCGTGGCGAGGGCGAGATCGATCGCGTCCGCCACGCGGGCATTCAGCAGTTCGATGGCCGTGGTGCGCGCATTGGACTTCAGATCGAGTTTCGTGGGTCGCATCGTGTCACTCCTGATTCGAACCAAGCGGCATATAGGGGGTCGCTGCGAAACCTGTCTTGAATTCACGCGCTGTTCAGGCCCGCCGCTGGACGAATCAGAGCGGCCGGTGGCGGCGCGGGGGCCTGGGCGAGGTGGTGATCGTGCGGATCGACCGAGAGGTAGCGGCCCGGACGGCCGGCCGCCCGCCGATACGCGTCCGCCCGCGCCACGAGGATGCGGTCCTCGTCCGAAAGCCGTGTGGCTTCCCGCAGGTGGTCGGTCCAGTTCTCGACGGACCAGACTTCGAGCCAACCTTCCGGATGGGCGACGTCCTCGTAGAGCTGCCAGAACAACGCGCCGGTCCGCCCTCGCAGCTGCCGCATCTCCCGCATCAGGGCTAGGAAGGCCGGCCGTTCGGAGGGCTGCACCCGGTAGTGCACGATCTCCATGACGCGGCCGCGGGCCGTCCGCAGGAGGGGGACGAGTTCCGCCGCGGGTGCCTCGGGCGTGGGGGCGGGTTCGGCGTCGCGGGGCGCCGAGGCCGGAACCACGGTCTCGATCGGGAACCGGCGCGCGAGGACGGCAAGCACGACCCCTGTGGCGGCGGCCGTCAACAGCGTATGGGCGATGCCGACCTGGCCCCCGAGAACGCCCCAGGCGAAGGACCCGACCGTCAGCGCGCCGTTCTGCGCGAGCTGGTAGATCGCAAGCGCGCGTGCCCGCACCCAGGCCGGGCAGACGAGCTGGGCGGCCGCCTGGATCGTCGCATAGGCCGAGGTCCAGCCGATGCCGAACAACAGCATCCCGACCGCGGCCGGAAGCCAATGCGTCGAAAGCCCCAGGACCAGGATGCCGGCACATGAGGAGAGGGTGCATCCGACCACGGTGGCGCCCCGGCTGAGCCGGCCGCGCACCATCGGCAGCAGCATGCCGGAGGTGACGCCGCCAATCCCCATCATGCCCAGGATCAGGCCGTACATGCCGGCGCCGAGCCCCAGCTCCTGGCGGACGAACAGCGGCAGCAGCGCCCAGGGCGCGGACGCGGGGATCGAGTAGGCGATCGTGCGCACCATCGCGTACTGCACGGGGGGCGTGTTGCGCACGAAGCGCAACCCGGCGCGCATCGCGGAGAGCAGGTGCTCGCGCGGCAGACCGGTGAAATGCCGCCCCCGGCGCCAGGCCGCCAGTGCCATGATGACCGCCAGGATCGACACGGCATACAGGGTGAAGGTGAGGCTGGAGCCTCCCAGCAGGATCAGGAAACCGGCCAGGGCCGGCCCGATCGCGCGGGTGAGGTTGAAGCCGATCCCGTTCAGCGCGATGGCCTGCACCAGGTCCTCACGCGGCACCAGTTCGGGGATGATGGCGCTCCAGGCCGGCGCGGTCAGCGCTGCCCCGATGCCGATCGCGAAGGTCAGGACCAGCAGCCACCCGGCGGTCATCAGATGCGCGATCGTGAGCGCAGCGAGCAGGGTCGCGGCCAGGATCGTCCAGATCTGCGTTCCGATCAGGAACAGCCGGCGATCGACGATATCGGCCAGCGCGCCGCCGGGGATCGCCAGCAGGAACACCGGCATGATCGTGGCGGCCTGCACCATCGCGACGATCAGCGGATGAGGCGCGAGCGTCGTCATCAGCCAGCCGGCGCCGGTGTTCTGCAGCCAGGTGCCCAGCCACGCGACCACGCTCGCGAGCCAGAGACTGCGGAAGGTGCCGTGGCGCAACGGCGTGAGGGCGGCGGGGACCCGCATCAGCGTGCCGTCACGGGCGGTACGGCCGTCGCGACCGTGATGCGTACCGTGCTGCCGCCGGTCAGCGGACGGGCCGTCATGCCCCAGTCCGCTCGCCGGAGCCGCCCCATCGCGGTCAGCACGTTCGCCCCCCAGTCGAGGTCGAGCGCGAACGGCCGTGTGACGCCATGCAGGGTCAGATCCCCATTCACCGCGCGCCCTTCGCACATCCCATCGAATCGGAGGGCGGGGAATCGACGTGCATCCATGAATTCCGGACCCAGCAGCTCATCGCGCAAGGAAGCATCGGACATCACGAGACTGGCGACCTCCACGAGCAGATGGACGCGACATCGTCCGCGATCCTGCGGATCGTATGTCAGAGTCCCCTCGAACCGGGTGAAGTTTCCGTCCAGCGGAAACAGCCCCAGGCCGTAGGCTCGGAATGCAACCGTCGTGACCGGCGGCCGCAAGGGGAGTTCGACGGTCGCGGCGGCCAGGCCGGGGGTTCGCAGCAGGATGCCCATCAGGGCCAGGATGACGAGGCGGGGCATCCGAACGCGATAGCTTCGCGCCCGGGCAAAACGATGGCGGCGCGTCGTTACCCGTAACTGCGGATGAAGAAGGCGATCGTGACGACCGCCGTCAGCAGCAAGGTCGCCGCCCGGATCAGCCGCGGTGGTGCACGGCGACCCAGCAACGCGGCGCCCCACCCGCCGATCGTCGCCCCCGCCAGCATCGCCACGGTCTGCGGCCATGCCACCGCCCCGGCCACCACGAACGCCACGACCGCGACGGCATTGGTCGCACTGACCAGCAAGACGCGGGCTGGCGCAAGCATCTTCAGGTCCGTCGCACCGAACAGCGTCCAGGCGGCCATCATCATAATCCCCACCGCGCCGCCGAAATAGCCACCGTAAATCCCAAGGACGAGCTGCGCGGCCATGACGGCGGGAAGACCGATGCGCACGCGCCGCCGCAGCGCTTCCCGCAAGGGGCCGCCGAAGGCCAGGGTCAGCGCCGCGACCAGCAGCAACCAGGGCAGAACGAGGTCGAACACCCGGCTGGGCGTCACCAGCAGTAACAGCGCGCCCAGGAGCCCGCCTGCGACGGTGATGGCCAGCAACGGTCGCAGGCCCACGCCGCACACGGGCCCGAGCCCGGCGCGGTAGGCCCAGGCGCTGGCGAAACCACCCGGCAGCAGGGCGACGGTGCTGGAGGCATTGGCCTGCACCGGCGGGACGCCGGCGGCGATCATGGCGGGCAGGGTCACGAAGGACCCGCCCCCGGCCAGTGCGTTCATGGCACCGCCCAGCAGGCCAGCCCCGGCGACCAACATCAACGAGGACGACATCGTTCGGCTCCTGCCCGATCGATCCGTCCTGCCCCGGCGCGCGGCCTGACGCCAGCCGGTTCGGACCGGCGGTGGC
>MKTV01000061.1:86801-96233 GCA_001898425.1 Rhodospirillales bacterium 69-11 | reverse complement strand
CTCGCCAGGGATCGCCGGCGCGGTTCCTACCGCGCGAGCCGGTAAGCCGCCCCGATCAGGTCGAAGAGGTCCAGCAGCCGCGCCACGTAGTGGTCGTGTGCCACGAAGCCGGGTGCCTCAGGATCGGCAACCTGGCGCTCCAGCGTGTCGATCAGCCGGTGCAGCCGGCGGTCATGCAGCCCGAGGCGACGCTGCACCGGATCGGCGATCACGCCGGCGAAGGCGGCGGCCACCGTGGAGACCGCCATCAGTCCCCCGGTCATGCCGGCGACGAGAAGCGCCGACGGCGCCACGGGGAAGAGCGAGTACCACAGACCGCCGATCGCGCCACCCATGGGGAAGGAGGCCAGAGCCGCATGACGGGCCACCAAGCCCGCGAGTGCCGGGCCGAGCGACATCGCCCCAGGGGTGAGCTTGTGGAGCGCGAGCGCGCCGCTGCACAGGCTGAACAGCGCCGTCGTGATCTCGGCCGCCGCGGCTCGGGTGGCGCCGTAGGCCTCGATCGCCTCCGTCAGACGCGCGCGCAGTTCGGCATCCTCCTGCCGCGTTCCGATCTCGGCGAGCACCGGTCGCAGCACGTCCGTGATCCGCGGATCGGACAGGATCGTCTCCGCCAGGGCGTCGCGCCGGAATTCACGACCGGTCTCCTGCGCAGGCAGTTCCAGGAGATCGGTGCGGATGCGCCAGGCGATCTCGTCGGCGACCGCGGTGCGGACGAGGAGCCGCCGGCCTTGCAGCCGTCCGGCCAGGCGGTTGGCCCCGAACTTGCGGGCGGCCGCCGCCGCGAGGAAGAGACCCGCCTGAGGCGCCGCCATCGAGAGGTTCAGCGGTGCCCGCGCGATGTCCCAGCCGATCGCCGCCCTGTGAAGTGCCAGGGTTCCGCGCAGCGAGAAATTCGTGTCGACGAACGGCTTCACCCTGGCGTGGCGGTCCGCGAAGTAGCGCTGGATGCCGTCCTCGACGATCTGGGCCGCCTCGGCCCGCAGAATCGCGAGCGGATCGCCGTCCTGACCGCTCCCCGCCTGCCGCGCCAGAACCGATCGGTCTGACGTGGAGCCGGATGCGTCGGGCGAGGGCAGCGCATCCGCCTGGCCAGGCGCGGTTAGCCGCCGGTTAAGGAACCGGGCCGATAGTGACGGCCAGCGCAGAGGCTGCGATCCAATGGCGGGCAAGCGGGACAAGAAGGGCGGCGACATCATCATCCGCAAGGAGGAGGTGGTGGAAGGCGGCCATCACGGCGGGGCATGGAAGGTGGCGTACGCCGACTTCGTCACCGCCATGATGGCCTTCTTCCTCCTGATGTGGCTGCTGAACGCCACGACGGAAGACCAGCGCAAGGGCCTCGCGGACTATTTCAGCCCGAGCAACCTGTTCAGCCATGCGTCCTCCGGCAGTGGCATGCCCTTCGGGGGCCATACCCCGTTCGACAAGGGCGCCATGGTCTCCGATCGCGGCTCGGTGGACATCAACATGGGCCGACGGCCGAAGATCGACGTGCCCGAGGATGGCCGGACCGAGGTCGCCACCGACGCGAAGGGCTATCGCAACGACGACAGTGACGACCAGGCGGCCCATCAGTTCGACGCGACCGCGGACCAGGGCGCCGGCACTGCCGCCGCGGCCACCGGCCGGTCCGAGGATACCGAGGGCCCGGGTGCCAACACCGCCCCAGGCACCGCGACGGAGGTGACGGCCGAAACCGCGCGCCCGTCCGCGGAGGTCGCTCGCCTCGCCCCGGACGCCGGTCGTCTCTCCCCGGACGCCGCTCGCCTCGCTCCGGATGCCGCTCGCCTCGCTCCGGATGCCGCTCGCCGCCCGAACGAGGCCGAGATCCGCGCGGAGAAGGAACGCCAGGAACGTGCAGCTTTCGAGCAGGCGGCCCAGGACATCCGCGCCGCGGTCAGGAACGACCCAGCCCTTTCCGAACTGGTGAAGCAGTTGACCATCGACATGACCCCGGAAGGGCTGCGCATCCAGATCCTCGACGAGGAGCGTCAGCCGATGTTCGCGACCGGTTCCGCGACGCCGAACGACCGGGCGCGTCTCCTGCTGCAGAAGATCTCCCCGGTGCTGCTGAAACTGCCGGAGTCGATCTCCATCGCTGGACATACGGACGCAGCGCCCTTTCCGGGTCCGGGCCGCACGAACTGGGAACTCTCGACCGAACGGGCCAACATGACGCGCCGTTTGCTGGTCGAAGCGGGCCTGCCCGACTCCCGGATCCGCAGCGTCACGGGAAACGCAGACCGCGATCCGCTGCTGCCCGCCGACCGTTTTGCCGCCGCCAACCGGCGTATCGCGATCGTCGTCCTGCGAGAGGCGCTGTCCAGGCCCGCCCCCGGCAAACCGGTCGCGCCGGCAGGACCGACGCAGCAGTAGCACGCCCATGCTGACCATAGGCGGCCTCGTCTTCGTGCTGATTTGCGTGTTCGGGAGCTATCTCGCGGCCGGCGGCGCGATCGAGCCTCTGGTGGAGGCTCTGCCCTTCGAAATGTGGACGATCGGGGGTGCCGCTATCGGCACGTTCCTGATGGCCAACTCCATGCACGACGTGAAGCATACGCTGGGCGGCTTCGGGAAATGCCTCAAGGGCGCCGCATACAAGAAGTCGGACTACGTGGACCTGCTCAGCCTCCTCTACTTCCTGGTGAGGCTCGCCTCCACCAAGGGGAACATGGCCGTGGAGCCGCATATCGAGCGCCCTTCGGAGAGCGCCGCCTTCCAGAAGTTCCCCAAGATCCTGTCGAACCACCACGCGAGCACCATCATCTGCGACTACCTGCGCATGGTGGGCATGAACGCCGACGATCCGAACCAGATCGAGGACGTCATGGCGCGGGAACTCAAGAAGACCCTGAACGAGGAGTTGCATGGCGCGCACGCGATCCAGACCATGGCCGATGCGCTGCCGGCGCTGGGCATCGTCGCGGCGGTGCTGGGGGTCATCAAGACCATGTCGCATATCAACGAGCCGCCGGCGGTCCTCGGGGCGATGATCGGCGGCGCGCTGACCGGCACGTTCCTCGGCGTGCTGCTGGCCTACGGGATCTGCGGCCCCTTCGCCTCCCGGCTCAACGCCGTGATCCTGGAGGAGTCGAAGTATTACGAGGTGATCCGCGCCGTGCTGGTCACCCACCTGCATGGCAATGCGCCGCAGGTCAGTGTCGAGTCCGGCCGCAAGATGGTGCCCAACGAGCACATGCCCAGCTTCCAGGAACTCGAGGAAGCGGTGCAGGCCGTCCAGGTCTGATCTGCCCCGCGTGATAGCCACTTCGCCGCGCGGCGAAGGCGCCGGCGGGAGCGATCGGGCGCCGGTGAGTCGCTCGGGACCGCGCGGTCGAGCGGTCGGGCCGACGGACGAGGGCGGCCTGCCATGAGCTCATTCTAGGCTCGGACGGCCTGCAACAAGGCCCAAGCCTCCTCCGGCCCGGCCAGGATCTCCATCAGCCTCGCCTGGTCGGCCCGGGCGACGGATGTGTCGACCCTCATGGCCGCCACCTGCTCGACCGCTCGGCGCAGCAGCGCATCGAAGTCCTCGCCGCCCCCGAGAAGCCGAACCTGCTCCCGCGCGTTCCGCAACGCCCGAGCGGTGGCTTCGAGCCGCTCGACTTCGGCATCGCTCACAGCCGCGGACAAATCCGCCAGTGGCGTCAGGAACTCCGCCCCGAGCGCCGCCTCGAAGCGCCGCAGACACCCGGTCAGGAGGCGGCCTCCGACCTGGGCGAGCAGGACTCGCCGCTCCGGGGAGGTGCCATTGCCCAGCAGCTGCAGCAATCGTGCCGCCTGGCGAACCCGTTCGGGCAACTCGGCCAGCATGGTGCGGCCGATCACCGCCTCGGCACCCCCCTCCGCCGACAACCGCTCGATCAGCATGTCCCGTGCGAGGGCAGCGGCATGGGCGAGCGGCCGCGCCTCGCACCCGCCCTCGGGTTCGCATTCCGCCTCCGCTGCAAGCAGGGGCTCGATCGCGTCCGGCAGACGGGCATGCATCAGGACCATCATCATGCCGAGGGCATGAGGGCGCGTGGCGTGAAGCTGGGCGACGACGTCCAGCAATCCCTCCAGCCGGAGTTCCAGCCCCCTCGCGGCCGCCGCGGCAAACGCCTGCAGTGGCATCGCCTGGGCCAGCACGGCCCCCACATCGCGTGCCAGGCTGCAGAGGACCGCCACGGGCAGCCCCGCAGAGTGCGCATGCGGGGGCGTCTGTGCTCGTATCAGGGCCTGGGCGGCAGCGGGCCAGAGATGGGCACCGGCCTGCGCCACCACCGCGGGTTCGCTGAGCCAGCGGCCGGCGATCATGCGCTCCACCTCCTGGCACACCGTCGGGCAGTCCATGCGCACCAGCTCGAGCAGCGGCAGGAGTGCGTGGCGCGGAATGGCCGGCGCGCCCGGCCGCCACCGGTCTGACGGCACGATCACCGCATCCAGGGGCAGGAACAGCAGTCTCGGGATGGCGAGCGGCCGATCCGGCCGCATCCGTGCGAGCCGCGGCCGCAAGGGCGCGAGAAGCGCGTCCAGGTGCCCTCGTTCGGGCAGCCGGTCCAGCATCTCCACGAGGCGCTGCACCTGCGGATCCCTGGCACGCTCCAATTGGGTGTGCAGGGACGCCAGGGAGGCATCCCGCGCTTCCGGCTCCGGGGCGACACGACGCGACATGCTGGCTTCCTCCAGATCGGGTTGTGACGCGCGAGGCGCCTGCCGCGGCTCACTCATGGAGGCGCCACAGGCTTCGGGCCCGCAGATGCTCGTTGCGCTGCAGCAGGGGGAAGACTGCGCGATCGGTGCGCCAGTCGACGTTCCCTGGGACCACCCGGGAGCGCAGCAGCACGGGGGGCGGCGCGATCGGCAACCCGGCCCAGGCGCATGCCTCCTCCGGCAGAACGGGCACCAGCGTCGCAATCTCCGTGACGGCCGCGGCGCGGAGTTCGGCCGAGGAGGTCTCCTCCCAGATCAGGCAGATGGGCTCCCACCCGTCCAGCAGCCACGCGACGCGCGCAGCGACGTCCTGGACGCGATCCGGATGCACTGTCCAGAGTCGCAGCAACGCCTCGACATCCGCCAGGGCCGCGCGCGCCTGGCGCAGGGCTTCAGTCGCGAATGCGATCGTCAGTGCCGCGAGATCGGCGATCGTGGCGGCGAGTTCCGCACGGCCGTCACGCTGCCAGCGGCCCCATGCCGCGACCTCCTGCTGCAGCCGCATGAGACGTCCGAGCAGGTCGGGCCAGCGGGCGGGAACGGGCTGGCGGGGCAGGCCGACGGGGGCAAAGCCGGTCGCGACCGCGTCGAGCGCAGCCTGGAGCATGGCTGGCGCGCATCCGAGGCGTTCGGCGTAGCGGTCGAGCGCGGACAGCAGGCCAGGTTCGAGGGACGGATCGGGTTCAGCGAAGACCGCCGGGTCCGAGGCATCACCCGTCAGGCGCAGCAGGAGGCGGAATCGGAGCAGGCGCTCTGCCGCCCGCTCCTGCGCCAGGCCCTGGATTGCTGCGTGCCGAGCCTCGCGCCCCGCAAGACCCTCGGCGGCGACGTCCCGCGCGGCTGCGCGGATGGCGTCGGGCGTGACGGCGGGGAGGCGACGCAGGCAGGCATCCAGGCGCCGGTCATGGACGGTCGGGCGGCAGACGCGCTCCACATGGTCCCAGCCGACCACGTAGACGCCGCGACCGCCGCCGAAATTGGGGAGCAGCAGTTCCAAGCCGCCGCGTTCGCCTGGACGGACACGCGTGCCCAGAAGTACTGGCGTGGTGAAGGGCACGGCCACGCCGCGCCGTTCGAAGGTGCGTGGCTGGGAGCCGGCCGGCCGGAACGACACCCTTTGCATCGGCCGCCCCCTTCGCGACCGGGGCAGGGTAGGGCCGAAACATGAAGGATTCGTTGGCGTCCGTGCCCGGCTGTGCGCGCCCGCGGCCGATGGACGCGGCAGCGACGGGACATCTCATCCGCCGAACCGACGGGGGGACGACGACGCTGCGGCCCCGCCCTCCCGCGGCAGCGCCGGGTCAGCGTCCGACGAAGACGGGCTTCTGCTTCGCGAGGAACGACTTGCACGCCGCGCGGAAGTCTTCCGTCCGCGTGAAATCGCTCACGGCCGCTTCCTCTTCCCGCGTTACCGGCAAGGGACCGCGCAACCGCTGCAGCGCCGCCTTGTGGAAGCGTGCGGACAGCGGGCTCCCCTCCGTGATGCGGTGGGCCAGCGCCATCGCCTCGGTCTCGACCTGATCGTCGGCCACCACGCGCGACAGCAGCCCCTTTTCGTAGGCCTCGCGCCCGGTGAAGATCCGCCCCTCGATCAGCATCTCCGACGCGACGCCGGTGCCCGCCAGCTGGATGATCGGGTCGATCTCGGCATACGGATACCAGATGCCGAGGTTGCGGGCGGTGATCCCCATGCGGATCCCCTCCCCGCCCACGCGGAAGTCGCACATCGTGGCGATGCCGGCGCCGCCGCCCAGGCAGAACCCCATGATCATCGCCACCACCGGATGCTGACACAGCCGGATCGACTGCATGCTGGCATCCAGCACGTGCGCGTACTCCTCCTCCTTCTCGGGCGTCCCCCGTTCGGCGGCAAAGGCGGAGATGTCCGCACCGGCGCTGAAGGCCTGGGTGCCGGCGCCGCGCAGCACCACGCAGCGCAGGTCGTCGTCGCGCGAGAGCGCCTCCATGGTGTTCTGGAGGCCGCGCCACATCGCGAGATCGAACGCGTTCCGGCGTTCCGGACGGTCGAAGGTGACGACGGCGATCGTGCCGTGGCGCGAGATCGACAAGCTAGGGTGGTACATCGCGGGCAAGTCCTCCTGCGCGGCTATCTGTCACGCCCGCACGAGGTCGTCCATCGCCGGCCGCCCGGTCACATGGCGCCAATGATGCCAGAGCAGGCGCGCGGCGATCGCGCGGGCCGGACGCCAGGTCTCGGCGAGGAGGCGCAACTCGCGCGGATTCGGCCGCGCGGGGAGGCGCTTCAGGTCCGCGGCCGCCGCGGCCAGGGCGATGTCGCCCGCCGGAAACACGTCCAGCCTGCCCAGGGCGAACACGAGGTACACCTCGGCCGTCCAGCGGCCCAGGCCGCGCACCGCGCTGATCGTCGCGATCGCGGTCTCGTCGTCCAGGGTGGCGAGATGGTCGGCCGTGAGCCGTCCGTCCAGGAAGGCCTCCGCCAACGAACGCGCATGCGCGACCTTCGGACGGGAGAGGCCGGCGGCCCGTAAGGCGTCCTCCGGCAAGGCGAGGAGTCCCTCCGGGGTCACGGCGCCGGGCAACGCGCAGAGCCGGCCCCAGATCGCGGCGGCGGCCTGGTTGCTGATCATCTGCGCGACGATGCCGTGCAGCAGAGCCGCGAAGCCGGGGGCGCGGCTGCGCCAGGGCAACGGGCCGGCCCGCTGCAGGATCCCGCCGAAATCCGGGTCCCGGGTCAGGAGGTCCTGCAGCGCGGCCGCCGCGGCCGGGGGCAAGGGGGGAAGGTCCACGATCGGCTTCTAACCCCCTCCCCTGCACGGCGCCACTGCAAGAGGTGGCGCCGTGGCACCAGCCGCATCGGACGATCAGCCAGACCGGTCAGCCGGTCAGCCGGTCAGCCGGTCAGCCGGTCCGGGTCACGCGTCCGGTGTGCGGGTCCATGGTGAACTTGGCGATCACCGAACCTTCGGGCGTGGCGATCGAGAACCCGATCGGCCCATCCGAGGTCGGCGCGACGTCCACCACCTTCCACGTGTGGTTGCCCTGCCAAAGCAGGAACGCCTCGGCGATCTTCTGCACGTCGGACGCGGTCAATTGCCGGTCGGCCTGACGATAGACCAGGGCGAAGGTGCCAGGACCTGGACCGCCATGCCGCATGCCTCCCCAGCCCGGCCCATGCATCCAGTGTGGATGGGGACCGGTGGGGCCGGGGCCCGGCGGCGGTTCGGCGACCTGCGCGGCGGGCGGAGCCGGTTGCGCCTGGGCGACCAGGGCGCCGGTGGTCGCGCCACCAATCACGAAAGCCGTCATCACGGCCAGGATCGTGCTTCGCATTGTATTCCTCCGGGTTGCGAACCACGGGAAGATGGGGGTCTCACGTTGCAGCCGATGCATCCGCGAGGCGGCGAATTGCAAAGAAGTGCAACCGCTCGTTCCGCCGACGGGCGGCTCCGCTATGTTGGAGCGACCATGGAGCAGATGCCGCACATCCTCGTCGTCGACGACGATCGTGAGATCCGCGACCTGCTGGCGCGGTTCCTCGAAAAGCACCGGATCCGGGTCAGCGCCGCGCGCGACGCGAAGGAGGCGCGACGCGCCTGGCTCAACGGGCACTACCAGCTCGTCGTGCTGGATCTCATGCTTCCCGGCGAATCCGGCCTCGACCTCGCCCGCTGGATGCGCACGCAATCCGACATTCCGATCGTCATGCTCACCGCCATGGGCGAAGAGACCGACCGCATCATCGGCCTCGAGCTCGGCGCCGACGACTACGTGCCGAAGCCGTTCAATCCGCGCGAACTCCTCGCCCGCATCCGCGCCGTGCTGCGGCGCGCCGGGGAGCCCGCCTCGAGCCGCACCGAACCCGGGAGCCGAAGCTTCCGCTTCGCCGGCTGGACGCTGGAACCGGCCCGCCGCCGGTTGCTCAATCCGGACGAGGTGGAGGTGCCGCTCACCGGCGGCGAGTACGACCTGCTGCTCGCGCTGCTGGAGCGTCCGAACCGCGTCCTGACCCGCGACATGCTGCTCGACCTGCTGCGGGGCCGGCAGGCCGGCCCGTTCGATCGCGCGATCGACGTCGCGATCTCGCGCCTGCGCCGCAAGCTCGAGGACGACGGCCGGAACGCCCAGCTCATCAAGACGGTGCGGGGCGGCGGCTACGTCCTGGCCGCGACCGTCGAGCGGGCATGACCCTCCATCTCTGGCCGCGCCGTCTCGCCACCCGCACTGCGGTGGTGGTGCTGGTCGGCCTCGCCCTCGTGCAGATCGCCGGGCTCACGATCCACGCGCTCGACCGCATCGACATCCAGCGATTGTCGCAGGCACGCAACATCGCCGTGCGCGTGGTCGGGCTTTACCGCCTCGTCGCGACCACCACGCCGGCGGGACGCGACGCGGTGCTCGTGGACATGCGCCGGGGGCCGATCCTCGACGCGGAGATGAGCCAGACCCCGCCCACCGTGGACATGCCCGAGATGCCGCCCCCCGAACAGCGGCTGTACCGGGTCAACCTGAGCCTGGTGCCCATGGGCGCGCCGCAGAACCGCTGGAAGGAGCTGGTGATCCTGGGCGGTCCGGACTGGCACCGCATCGTCTTCGGCATGAAGCTGCCGGAAGGCGACTGGCTGAACGTGACCATCGCCGCCGAACCCGCCCGCCCCTGGCATTCGCCGACCTTCCTCGCTGCCTTCGGGCTGATGACGCTCGCCGCAGCCTTGCTCACCGTCTGGGCGGTGCGGCGGCTGATCACGCCGGTGCAGA
>MKTV01000061.1:69318-86767 GCA_001898425.1 Rhodospirillales bacterium 69-11 | reverse complement strand
CGTCAACACCCCGCCGCTGCCCGAGACCGGTCCGCTGGAAATCGCCACGGCCGCAGCCGCCTTCAACACGATGGCCGCCCGCATCCGCCGCTTCGTGGAGGACCGGACCGAACTGCTGACCGCGATCGGACACGACCTCCGGACCCCGATCACCCGACTCAAGCTCCGCTGCGAGTTCGTCGAGGACGAGGAGCTGCGGACTAAGATGCTGGCGGATCTCGAGGACCTGGAGGCGATGGTGTCCGCCACGCTCGCATTCGGCCGCGACGCCCGCAATGCCGAACCGGTTACCGCGATCGACCTGGCCGAGTTGCTGCGCACCGTGCTGGACGAGGCGGTGGATGCGCGTCCCGAACTGAGCGAACGCGTGGACTACGCCGGGCCGGCGCACCTGACCGTGCAGGCCCGATCGCTCAGCCTCAAGCGCGCGCTCGCGAACCTGATCTCGAATGCCTGTGCCTATGGCGGGTCGGCCCACGTGACCCTGCTGCCACCCGACCGGAACATGGTGACGATCCTGGTCGAGGATGACGGTCCCGGCGTGCGGCCCCAGGATCTCGAACGCCTCTTCGAGCCGTTCCAGCGCGGCGAACCCAGCCGCAACCGCGAAACCGGCGGAGTCGGGCTCGGCCTGCCCATCGCCCGCAACATCCTGCGCGCCCATGGCGGGGACGTGCTGCTCGCCAACCGTCCCCAAGGAGGGGCACGCGCCACGGTGCTGCTGCCCCTCTAGGCCGCGACTCACGAACGGGCCTTGCCCGAAGCGTTCCGGGCAATGATATTGCGCCATGCTCGCCGGATGGAAACGCCACCTCGTCCCTGCATGTCGGACGCAATGAAGCTCCACACCGAAGAGGCGCCCCTGCTGGACGCCATCGACCGGCGTATCCTGGCCGAACTCCAGGCCGACGGCCGCATCACCAACGTCGAGCTCGCGCGCCGCGCCGGCATCTCGGCCCCACCCTGCCTGCGACGCGTCCGGCGACTGGAGGAAGCGGGCGTGATCCGCGGGTATCATGCGGATTCGGACCCGCAGCGCCTGGGTTGGGAGATCACGTTCTTCGCGATCGTCGGGTTGGAGAGCCAGAAGGAAGCGGTTCTCTCCGGGTTCGAGCAGATGGTCGCCGCATGGCCGGAGGTGCGCGAGTGCCACATGATCCGGGGCGGCGGCGACTTCCTGCTCAAGCTCGTGGCGCGGGACACGGCGCATGAGAACCAGCTGACCCAGAAGCTCACCGGCGCGCCGACGGTCAGCCGGGTGCAGACCCTCCAGACGATCCGCACCAGCCGCCTGCTGTCCGGGGTGCCGCTCTGACGCCGGTGGCGGTGAGGGCGCGGCCCGGCTCCGCCACCCGCTCCTTGTCCCGCCGCCGCGCTGCGGTAACCCGATGGTCGCACCTGGCCGGCCGCGGACCCTTTCCCGCCTGCCGGCCACCCGACGCGGCGCTGCCGCCTTGACCTGCCCGCTGGTCGGGCTATTCCGCCCCGGCGCCCGGTGGCGCCAGCGCAGGGTGCATGACCGAACCTCCCGCCTCCGCTTCCCCCACGCTCAGCGTCGTGGTGCCGTGCTACAACGAGCGGCCCAATGTCGGGCCGATGCTGGCGAAACTCGACGCCGCGCTCGCGGGCATCACCTGGGAAGTCATCTACGTCGACGACGACAGCCCGGACGGCACGGCCGAGGAGGTGCGCCGGTTCGCCCACACCGATCCCAGGGTGCGCTGCATCCGCCGGATCGGCCGTCGCGGCCTCGCATCCGCCGTGATCGAAGGCGCGCTCGCCTCCTCCGCCGACTACGTGGCGGTGATCGACGGCGATCTCCAGCACGACGAGACCCGCCTGCCCGCCATGCTGGCGGCGCTGCAAGGGGGTGGCTACGACCTCGTCGTCGGGTCCCGTCACGTCGAAGGCGGCGACGCCACCGGTCTCGCGAACCGATGGCGGCATCTGATCTCGAATGGCGGGATCCGGCTCGCGCAGGCCTTCCTGCCGGTCAAGCTGACCGATCCGATGAGTGGCTACTTCATGCTGCCGCGGCCGCTGTTCGAGCGCCTGGCGCGGTCCCTGACCGGGCAGGGATTCAAGATCCTGCTGGACCTCGTGCTCAGCGCCCCGGCCCCGCTCCGGGTGCTCGAAATTCCGGTGCGCTTCCGGGAGCGGGTGGCCGGCGAGAGCAAGCTCGACGCGCTCGTGCTGGCGCAGTTCGGCGGATTGCTGCTCGACAAGGTCTTCGGCGGCCTGCTGCCGCTTCGATTCATCTCCTTCGCCCTGGTGGGCGCGTTGGGCGTGATCGTGCACCTCACCGTGCTGACCGCTCTGCGCCAGGGCACCGGCCTGGGCTTCGAGATCGAGCAGGCGATGGCGACCGTCGTCGCGATGATGTTCAACTTCGCCCTGAACAACGCGGTCACCTACCGGGACCAGCGCCTCCGAGGTCCGCGGCTGTGGCGCGGACTGCTGCTGTTCATGCTGGTGTGTGGCCTGGGGGCGGTGGCGAACGTGGGCATCGCGCAGGTGCTCTACGAGCGGCAGATGGCCTGGAGCCTGGCCGGCGCGTTCGGTGCCGTGATCGGGGTGGTGTGGAACTATGCCGTCTCCGCCACGCTGGTCTGGCGCGCGCGGTAACCGCGCCCCGATGACCGTGTCCGGCCCCGATCGCGGTGCGTACGCGATGACGGAACCGAAAGGCCGGCTGCTGGCGGCGCTGGGTGCCATCACGCTGCTGCGTTTCCTCGTGGCCGCCATGGCGCCGCTCGCGCCGGACGAAGCCTATTACTGGGTGTGGTCGCACGCGCTCGCTCCCGGCTATGTCGATCACCCCGGCATGGTTGCGCTGTGGATTCGCATCGGCACCGCCATCGCCGGCGAGGGCGCGTTTGGAATCCGGCTCCTGGGGCCGATCTCCGGCGCAATCGGCTCCGTCCTACTCTGGGATGCCGCCGAACGGCTGATCCCCGGTCGGAACGCGGGTGCCTGGGCCGCGACCCTGCTGAACGCGACGCTGCTGTTCGGCGTGGGCACCGTCATCATGACCCCGGACACGCCGCTGCTGTTCTTCTGGACCGCGGCCTTATGGGCTTTGGCGCGCATCGGGACGGAACGGGCGCTGGGCTGGTGGGTGCTGGCCGGTCTGTTCGCCGGCCTGGCGATGGCGAGCAAGTACACCGCCGTGTTCCTGTGGACCGGAGTCGCGCTGTGGCTCGCCTGGGTGCCGGCGATGCGGATCCATTGGCGCCGACCCGGCCCGTGGATCGGCGGTCTGGCCGGTGCGCTCGTGTTCCTGCCGGTGGTGCTGTGGAACGCGGACCATGGCTGGGCCGGCTTCCTGCGCCAGGGCGGACGCGTGGCGGATTGGCAGCCATCCCGAGCACTGACGTTCCTGGGGGAGCTGGTGGGGGGCCAGTTCGGCCTCGCGACACCCTTGATCGCGCTGCTCTTCGGGGCCGGGATCGTGGCCGCGACCCGGCTTGCCTGGGGGCGGCGGGACCCGGCCGCGAGCCTGCTGGCGGCGGTCACCTTGCCACCGGTGGCGGTCTTCCTGCAGCACGCCCTCGGGGACAGGGTGCAGGGGAACTGGCCGGCCATTCTCTACCCCGCGGCCGCGATCGCCGCGACGACGTGTGCAGCCCCGTTCTGGTCGCGGATCCGACGCCCGGCGCTGCTGCTCGGCCTCTTCGTGACGGGGCTTGCGTATCTGCAGGCGACCACGGCGGTCCTGCCGATCCCGCCCCGGCGCGATCCGATCGCGCTGCAGCTCGCCGGCTGGTCCACGCTCGCCGAAGAGGTTGCGGCCACCGCCGCCACAACCGGTGCGCACTTCGTCGTCGTCGACCAGTATGCGCTGGCATCGGAACTGGCCCATGCGCTGCCTGGCGACTTGCCGGTCCTCGCCGTCGATCCGCGCTGGGGGATGATGGACCTTCCTGCCGCGGCGCCCGGCATGGCCCGCGGACTGCTGGTGCGTGATCGCCGGCGCACCGATGCGATCGGCCCGAGCTGGCAGGATCCGACGCAAGTGGGGGAGGCGAGCCGCCGCGGCGTGCAGGATTTCACGCTCACCCTGGTCCGCCTCGGCCCGGACCTCGCGCCGGTGCGCCTGCCACGCCCGACGCCGGTTCGGAGCCTGCCGCCCCCCGCGCAAGCTCGTTGACGGCGGATCGTTCCAGGGATTAGACCCGGCGGCGGGTCACGCCCCCCCACCGGGGCGCTTCTCTTCTGGAAGGGAGAGCCGCACATGGCACTCGCCGCGCCGCCGGATATCCGTCCGGCCAACCCCAACTTTTCATCTGGCCCCTGCGCCAAGCGCCCCGGCTTCACGCTGGACGCCCTTGCCGGCGCCGCACTCGGTCGCAGCCACAGGGCGAGCGGTCCGAAGGCTCGCCTCGTCGAGGTGATCGAGCGCTCGCGCGCCATCCTCGGCATGCCCGCCGACTGGCGCCTGGGCATCGTCCCCGCCTCCGATACCGGCGCCGTGGAAATGGCGCTCTGGTCGCTGCTCGGTGCCCGCGGCATCGACATCCTGGCCTTCGAGAGCTTCGGTGAAGGCTGGGCCGTCGACGTGGTCAAGCACCTGAAGCTCGCTGACGTGCGCGTGCTGCGCGCGCCGTATGGGCAGCTTCCCGACCTTGCCGCGGTCGATCCGGCGCGCGACGTCGTCTTCACCTGGAACGGCACGACCTCCGGCGTGCGGGTCCCGAATGCCGACTGGATCGCCGCCGATCGCCAGGGCCTCGCCATCTGCGACGCCACCTCGGCCGCCTTCGCCATGCCGCTCGACTGGGCCAAGCTCGATGTCGTCACCTGGTCCTGGCAGAAGGTGCTGGGGGGTGAGGCGGCGCATGGCATGCTCGCCTTGTCGCCGCGCGCGGTGGAGCGGCTCGAGACCTACACGCCCGCCTGGCCGCTGCCCAAGCTGTTCCGCCTGACCTCCAAGGGCAAGCTCGCCGAGGGCGTGTTCAAGGGCGAGACCATCAACACGCCCTCCATGCTGTGCGTCGAGGACGCGCTGGACGGACTGCGCTGGGCCGAGAGTGTCGGCGGCCTGCCAGCCCTCGTCGCGCGGTCGGAAGCGAACCTGAAGGCCGTCGCCGACTGGGTCGCACGCACGCCCTGGGTGGCGTTCCTGGCCGAGGATGCGGCGATCCGCTCCTGCACCTCGATCTGCCTGACGATCGTGGCGCCCTGGTTCACCGCGCTCGCGCCTGACGCGCAGGCGAAGGCGGCGAAGCAGCTCGCGTCCCTGCTCGAGAAGCAGGGCGTCGCCTACGACATCGGCGCCTACCGCGACGCTCCTCCCGGCCTGCGCATCTGGGGCGGCGCCACGGTGGAGACCGCCGACATCGCGGCGCTGCTGCCCTGGCTCGACTGGGCCTACGCGCAGGTCGCCGCGGACGCCGCGTCGGCCCAGGCCGCCGAGTAACCCTCTTCCCCCTCCCCTCGCGGGAGGGGGCCAGGGGCGGGGGCATCGCGTGCGGATGCACGGTCCCTGCCCCACTCCCGTGGCCCCCTCCCCCCATCCCCCTCCCGCAAGGGGAGGGGGAGCGTCCTTCGAGAGACCCTGCCCCATGCCCAAGGTCCTGATCAGCGACAAACTTTCCCCCGCGGCCGTGGAGATCTTCCGCCGCCGCGGCATCGAGGTCGACGTGAAGCCCGGCCTGTCCCCCGCCGACCTGCGCGCCATCATCGGCGGCTATGACGGACTCGCCATCCGCTCCGCCACCAAGGTCACGCGCGAGCTGCTGGACGCAGCGACCAACCTGAAGGTCGTCGGCCGCGCCGGCATCGGCGTCGACAACGTCGACGTGCGCTCCGCCACTACCCGCGGCGTCGTCGTGATGAACACGCCCCTCGGCAACACCATCACGACCGCCGAACACGCGATCGCCATGATGTTCGCTCTCGCCCGGCAGATCCCCGAAGCTTCCGCCTCCACCAAGGCGGGGAAGTGGGAAAAGAACCGCTTCATGGGCGTGGAGCTGACCGCCAAGACCCTCGGCCTGGTCGGGTGCGGCAACATCGGCTCGATCGTCGCCGACCGCGCCGTCGCGCTGAAGATGAAGGTCGTCGCCTACGACCCCTACCTCTCCGAGAAGCGCGCCCTGGAGCTCGGCGTCGAGAAGGTGGAACTCGACGACCTGCTCGCCCGCGCCGACTTCATCACGCTGCACACGCCGCTGACCGAGGCGACCCGCAACATCCTCTCGCGGGAGGCGCTGGCGAAGACCCGCAAGGGCGTGCGAATCATCAACTGCGCCCGCGGCGGCCTGGTGGACGAGGCCGCGCTCGCCGAGGCGATCCAGTCGGGTCATGTCGCGGGCGCGGCGCTCGACGTGTTCGAGACCGAACCCGCGACCGAGAGCCCGCTCTTCGCGCTCGACAACGTGGTGTGCACCCCGCATCTCGGCGCGGCCACGGCCGAGGCGCAGGAGAACGTCGCGCTGCAGGTCGCCGAGCAAATGAGCGACTTCCTGATCGCAGGTGCGGTGACCAACGCGATCAACATGCCCTCCGTCTCGGCCGAGGACGCGCCGCGGCTCAAGCCCTACATGACGCTGTGCCGCCAGCTGGGCGCTTTCGCGGGCCAGCTCACGCAGGCGAAGGAAGGCGTGATCCGCCGTGTGACGATCGAGTACGAGGGCCAGGTCGCCACGCTCAACATCCGCCCGCTGACCGCGGCGGTGCTGGCCGGGCTGATGTCCCCGCTGATGGAGGGCATCAACATGGTCAATGCCTCCGTCGCTGCGCGCGATCATGGCATCGACGTCGCGGAGACCGTGCACGACCGCCCGTCCGAGTACCAGACGCTGGTCCGCGTCACGGTCGAGACCGAGGGCCTGTCCCGCACCGTGGCCGGCACGCTGTTCGCCGGCTCGCGGCCGCGCATCGTGGAGATCAAGGGCATCCGCGTGGAGGCCGATTTCGCGCCGCACATGCTCTACGTCACGAACCAGGACAAGCCCGGCTTCATCGGCCGGTTCGGCGCGACCCTGGCCGGTGCCGGCATCAACATCGCGACGTTCCATCTCGGCCGTGCGGAGGAGGGGGGCGACGCGATCTGCCTCGTGTCCGTGGACGAGAAGGTGCCCGAGGAAGTGCTCGCCATGGTGCGAACCCTTCCCCTGGTGATGCAGGCCACCACGCTCGCCTTCTGATCCGGCGGCCGCCTCCCGCATGGCGCCGGGCGGCGGCCGTCCAGGGCGGCATCCGCGCGGCCGACGCTACCGGCGTGGGGCGTGCTGGCGGATCGCCGCCTCGTTCGGCTCGACGCCCCAACCGGGACCAGTGGGCAGGACCAGCTCCCCGTCCTCGATCGCCGGCGCCGAGTGGAACAGCTCGTCGCGCCACGAGACGCTGTCGACGTCGATCTCCATCACCCGGAAGTTCGGGACCACGGCGCAGAAATGCGCACTGATCGCCGAGCAGAGATGGCCGTAGTAGTTGTGCGGGGCGCAATTGACCTCGTACGCCTCCGCCATGGCCGCGATCTTGATCGATTCGAGAAAGCCGTTCCAGATCACGTCGATGATCGCGACATCCGCGCTGTAGGCGTCGAGGAACGGGCGGAACGCACGTCGCCCGGTGACCGATTCCAGTGACGCGATCGGGCAGGGTGCCTGGCGACGGATCAATGCCAGCGATTGCGGATCCCACGTGTCGATCTCGAGCCAGGTGAGGTCGAACGGCGCCACGGCCTTGGCGACCTGCAGGTATCCCTCCGTCTTGAAGTGGTAGTTGGTGTCGAGGTGCAGGCCCATGTCCGGCCCCGCCCCTTCGCGGAAGGCCGCGAGCGTGTCGTGCACGGCCCGCAGGATCTGCCGGTCGGCGTTCAGCGCCGGATACCCGGGACTGCGACCGAAGCCGGGACCGAAGCTGACGAGGCGCGTGCCGTCGAACGGCAGGATGTTCGTCTTCAGCGCCTTGAAGCCCTTGCGCTTCACCTCGGCGCCGACCGCGGCCAGGTCGTCATAGGTCCGGACCGGCGCACTGCCGACCTGCTCGTGGTTCCGCACCCGATAGGTGGCGCAGTGCGACCAGTAGACCGGGATGCGCGTGCGCACCGGGCCGCCGAACAGCTCGTAGACGGGAACGCCCAACGCCTTGGCCTTGAGGTCGAGAAGGGCGTTTTCGATGGCGGCGATCGCGCGCTGGTTGACGCCGTTCGGAGCCTGCACCTGGCGGACGTACAGCGTGGACGCGATCGACTGGATCGGCCGCGGGTCGGTGCCGATCAGCGCCTCCGCCATCCCGTGGATGACGCCGGTGAGGCCACGGGAGCCATCCGCCTCCGTATATTCGGACCAGCCGGTCAGCCCGTCATCGGTGGTGATCTTGAGGAAGGAGAAGGTCCGCCAGCCCGCATCGGCATGCAGGTCTTCGATCTTCGCGATTTTCATTGGGTTTCCTCCGCGTTGGGAACGCGAGGAACAGCGTAGAGCGCGATCGGGAGTGGCGGAAACCGGTGGCCGGTCATCGCCGGATCACCGAGGGGGCGGCGCAGCACGCGATCCGTCCAGGTCGGCGGACCGGCCGCGTGAGCATCCGCGCGTTGACGCCGCGCAGGGGCGCGGCATCCGGGGGCGATCACGCCCCCAATTTCAGCAGGTGCGCGGTCAGGGCGGCATTCGGCGTGCTGGTCGCCTGGAAGCCGAAGCTGGTGCTTCCGCCGCCGGCGACGTCCGCGTTGTAGCTCGCGTTGCCGATCACGTAGGCGGAGCCGACATGCGACAGGATCGTGCCATTCCAGACATTGGTGATCAGGTCAGCCGTGTCGATCTCCACCTGCCAGCCATGAGTGGCATTGGTACCGCCGTTGGCGACCGTGACCGTCGCCGTCAGGCCGCTGCCCCAGTCGTTGTCCACGTGCAGGCTTGCGCTCCCGATCGGTGAAGGCGTTGGAGTGGGCGTGGGGGTTGGCGTGGGCGTGGGCATGGGCGTCGGGGAAGGCGTCGTTCCATGCACCAGCGTCGCCGTCGCGGAGGCGGTCCCGAGGGTCCCGCCGGAGGGTGTGCTGAGGGCGAGCAGGAACTGCATCTGCCCGGTCGCCGCCGGGTCGGCGAGCAGGTGCGCGGCCACGATCTTGGTCGTCTCGCCCGGCGCGAAGGTCAGGTCGCCGGAGGTCGCGACGTAGTCCACCCCCGCCTTCGCCGTCCCGTCGACTGTCGCGTAGTGGACGGTCACGGGGGTCGTCGTCGGCTGGGACAGGGTGACGGTGAAGTCCACCTCGGTCGGCGGCGCCCCGTCGGCGTGGTACATCCCAGGCGTGATGGCATCCAGCTTGGTCTGGTCCACCGTCACCCAGTCGTCCTTCAGGATGCCCCCGGTATCGCCGGATGTCGGGTTCCAGTCCCAGTATGCCCAACTGACGCCCTCGACGCCGCCGACGCCGCCCGGATGGTTCATGTAGTCCACGAGCTTGGCGATCCATGCCTGGTCGCTCGCCGTCTGCAGCTTGGAGCCGAACTCGCCGACCAGTACGGGCGCGGCGCCCGTCTCGTAGAGATACCCCCAGTATTTGTCCCACACCGCGGGCAGATTGTTCGGGTAGTCGGCGGCCGAGAACCAGGATTGCGGGTAGACCGAGGCCGGGTAGTCATGTGGCGAGTAGACCAGCTTGTTCGCCACGTTCAGCGTGATCGGATGGTCCTTGGCCCCCATCAGGTTGCCGCCCCACCAGGTGCTGTTGCCCTGGTAGGTGTCGATGCCCTCGACCAGGATCAGCCAGTCCGGGTTCACCGACTGGATCGCGTTGCCCGCCCGGGTCGCCGCCGCGGCCCAGTCGGTGGCGCTGCCGTCACCCCAGGTCGCGCTGCCATGCGGCTCGTTCAGCAGGTCGGCGCCGACCACCGTGCCGTTCCCGGCGTAGTGGGTGGCCAGCATCTTCCAGGTGGAGATCCACTGCGCCTCGGTATAGCCGCCATCGTACCAGAGTCCGTCGCCGTTCGGTCCCGACCCGGCGGCGCTGCGGTGATCGTCCAGGATGATCTTCAGGCCGATCTGCCCGGCATAGGTGACGATCTTGTCCAGGATTTGCAGCGCGCTCAGCCCCTTCAGGTCGGGATTCTTGCCGTAGTCGATCCCGTTCGGCGTGCTTCCCGCCTCGAAAGCCTGCAAGGAGAAGGGCAGCCGGATCGCGTTGAACCCGAGTTCTGCCATCTGGCGCATCATGGACTGGTAGTTCTGGGTCCAGAGACCTTGTGGGGCGAACAGGCTGGTCTCCATCCCGTACCAGTTCACCGCGGCGATCTTCACCGCGTGTCCCTGCGAGTCGACGATCTGGTTCCCGCGTGTGCTGAGGAACCCCGCCGGCAACAGCGTGCTTCCGGTCCCGCCGCCGCTCTCGTCGACGGTCGCCCCGGCGACGGAGATGGTCGGCACCACGGGGGGCGGGTTGACGATCGTGCCGGTCGCCGAGGCATCCGCCAGCGTGGCGCCCGATGGGGTGTCGAGAACGACCGTGAAGGCCGAACGCCCCGTCGCCCCGGGATGGGTGGCGATGGTGACGGTCTGGGTCGTCTGGCCGGCAGCGAAGGTGAGCGTGCCGGAACGCGCATCGTAATCGCTGCCCGCATGCGCGGTGCCGTCGACCGTGTGGAACCGGACGGTCACAGGCGTGGTGGAAACGCTTGAGAGCGTCACCGTGAACGTTTCGGACAACGTGGCCGCGCCCGTCTCGTCCACGCTCGCATCCGCGATGGCGATCGTGGGGAGCGGCGGAGGAGGTGGAGGAGGCGGCGGGGGCGTTGTCGCGCCGCCGATCGTGGTGCCGTTCAGCACGAAGCTGGTCGGGAGTGCCGGGCTGCCGCCGGACGCCTGGAACCCGAACGAGACCGAGCCGCCGGCTGCGATCGTCGCATCGTAGGAGAGGTTGCGGATGACGTAATGCGTGCCGACGTGGCTGACGATCTCGGCATTCCAGATGTTGGTGATGGCGTTCGCCAGGTCGAACTCGATCGTCCAGCCGATGGCTGCGGTGTCGCTGGTGTTGCCGATGGTCACCGCGCCGATGAAGCCACTGCCCCAATCGTCTCGATCCTCGAACGTGATCGTGCGGCCGGCGCCTTTCGCAAGCGTCGTGGTGGCTCGCGCCATTGATGCAGCTCCCTGAAATACAACAGCGTTCGGAAAAGGTCGAAGTCGCACGGGCACTTAGCCCGTCACGCTGCATGATCGCAAGGATTTGACGACGAAACAGGCAGGGCGTCCGCCGAATCCGGCACCGCCCCACCTCTTTGCTACGGAAGTCCCCCGCCCGCAGGCCGCAACCCGCGCCGTCAGGCGTCGCTGAAGGGCGTTCCCCACCGGTCTCCGAACACCACGTCCTCGAGCCGGGTGCGCCGCACCGGCCCGAACCGGCCGGAGGGCCAGCCGATCGGCAGGATGGCGTAGGATTTCGCGGTCTCCGGGAGGCCCAGCGCCGCATCCACCTCCCGCTCGTGGATGACGTGAAGCGTAGTGAGCGTCGCGCCGAGACCGAGCGCGCGGGCGGCGAGCAGCATGTTCTGGACGGCCGGGTAGATGGAGGCGCCGCTCGTGCGGGTGGGCGTCCCGCCCTCGAGGCACGGGACGATCCAGACCGGTGCGTCCTGCAGGTGGTGGGCCAGATGTTCGGCGGCGGCGAGCAGGCGGTCGAACTTGTCCCGCTCCATTCCCGGCGCCGGCGCGCCGGCGCGATAGGTCGGCGCCACCTGCTCGTCCCACCCACGGCGGTAGAAGGCGGCGACCTGCCGCTTCACCGCCGGATCCCGCACCACCAGGAATCGCCACCGCTGCATGTTGCCGCCGGACGGGGCGCAGGTCCCGGCCTCCAGGATCTGGCGGATGAGTGTCGCGGGCACCGGATCGGGCTTCAGGCGCCGCATCGAGCGCGTGGTTCGGATGATCTCGAACAGACCGGGGTCGGTGGTCATGGCGTTTCTCCTCCAGATCGGCCCCGATCCTGACCGCGGCCTCGTTCGGTCCCCGGGTGCCATGCCCGTTGTGCCCTGGGCCCGTTCGGCCGGCCAGACCACGCCGTCGGCGCCCGGGAGAATGGTTGCGTCGGCAGGCGATCCGTGCTCTACGCCCGCGCTTCCCTGCCGGGGGCGACGGCATCGCGCCCGGCTATGCCCGACGGTCCATTCCGGACCGGGGTCACACCCGACCCAGGGCAGAGACAAGCCAGAGGGAGTACCGCATGCCGCTGTATGAAACCGTGCTGATCGCACGGAATGACGTCACGCAACAACAGGTCGAGGCCGTCGCCGACGGGATCGCCAGCCAACTCGAGAGCGAGGGCGGTACCGTCCGGAAGCGCGAGTACTGGGGCCTGCGCAGCCTGGCCTATCGGATCAAGAAGAACCGCAAGGGGCATTACCTGCTCCTCGGCCTCGACGCTAAGCCCGCCTTCATCGCCGAGATGGAGCGCCAGCTCGGCCTCAACGAGGACGTGCTGCGGTTCATGACCATCCGGGTCGAGACGATCGACGAAGCTCCGTCCGCCATCCTGTCCCGCAAGTCCGACGAGCGCGAACGCTCCTTCCGCGGTCCGAAGCCGGCCGGGCGCTTCGATAGCGGTCGCCGCCGTGGCTACGACGATCGCGAGGAGTTCCGCGCCCGCGACGAGTTCGTCGCGCGCGACGAGAGCCGCCCCGGGACCGAGGAGTAAGCCAGCATGTCCGACACCACCGAGATCAATCCCGCCGCCCGGCGCACCGCGGTCGGCGCTCGCCGCCCCTTCTATCGCCGCCGCAAGTCCTGCCCGTTCTCCGGCCCGAATGCGCCGAAGATCGATTACAAGGACGTCCGCCTGCTGTCCCGCTTCCTGTCGGAGCGCGGCAAGATCGTGCCGTCCCGCATCACCGCGGTCTCGGCCAAGAAGCAGCGCGAGCTGGCGCAGGCCATCAAGCGCGCCCGCTTCCTGGCGCTGCTGCCCTACATCGTGGCGTGAGGAGCGATCCCAATGGCCGCCGTTGAACTGATCCTGCTCCAGCGCGTCGAGAAGCTGGGGCAGATGGGCGACCGGGTGAAGGTGAAGCCCGGCTATGCCCGCAACTACCTGCTGCCGCAGAAGAAGGCGCTGCGCGCCAGCAAGGACAACCTCGCCCGGTTCGAGGCGCAGCGCGCCCAGCTCGAGGCACAGAACCTGAAGCGCCGCGAAGAGGCGGAGCGGGTGGCCGAACGCGTGTCCGGCCTGTCCGTCGTGATCATCCGCCAGGCGGGCGATTCGGGCAGCCTCTACGGGTCCGTGTCATCGCGCGACATCGCCGAGGCCACCACCGACGCCGGCCTGACCATCAGCCGCCAGCAGGTGATCCTGGAGCAGCCGATCAAGACCCTGGGTCTCACCCAGGTCCGCGTCGAGCTCCACCCCGAAGTGTCGATCACCGTCACCGTCAACGTCGCTCGCAGCCCCGAAGAAGCGGAAAAGCAGGCGCGCGGCGAGCGGGTCGGCGAGGAAGCCGAGGACGATACGCCGGAACTCACCGAGATGTTCGAGACGGCGCCTCAGCCCGAGATCCCCTGATCGCCTGCACGTCTGAGTGAAAAAAACGCCCTCGGCCATGGTCGGGGGCGTTTTTGCTTTCTGTCGCAATGATGTCCGCCCGATGACGGGCCCGTTAACCACTTTGACGTCCCGCCACCGATTGGCCATGATTCCAGCTTCTCACGCGTGGAACATGGGGTCGGAGTCATGCAGGCTGCCCTCGATGCAATTCTGCGGCGTTTCATCGTCCATGGTCGGTTGAACGTCCGGTGGCCCGATGGACGATTGTCCAGCTACGGCCACGACGCGGAGCCGATCGCCGGCGTCGCCTTCCGCACCCGCGCCACCGTGCGGCACATGCTGACCAACCCGGCCCTCGCCGTCGGCGAATCCTACATGGACGGCACGCTCGTCCCGGAGGGCTGCAGCATCTACGAGCTGCTCGACCTCATGGTCAGCAATCTGGCGCGGAACGAGACGGGCCAGCCAGTCATGCGGCTGCGCTATTGGCTGCGCGCGCTGAAGCGGCGGATCGACCAGCACAACCCCGCTCAGCGATCGCAGCGGAACGTTGCACATCACTACGATCTCAACGGACGGCTCTACAGCCTCTTCCTCGATCGCGACCGTCAATATTCTTGCGCCTACTTCCCCCGGGGCGACGAGACCTTGGAGGAGGCGCAGGTCGCCAAGAAGCGACACATCGCCGCGAAACTGTGCCTCGATCGACCGGACCTGACCGTGCTCGACATCGGCTGCGGCTGGGGCGGCATGGCCCTCACGCTCGCGCGCGACTACGGCGCCCGCGTCACCGGGGTCACCCTCTCACAGGAACAGCTCGCCGAAGCGCAGAAGCGGGCCGCGGCCGAAGGCCTGCAGGACCGCGTCACCTTCGAGCTGCGCGACTACCGGTCCGTCACCCAGCGCTTCGACCGCATCGTGTCGGTCGGCATGTTCGAGCACGTGGGGGTCGGACACTATCGCGAGTTCTTCGAGACGGTCGCACGCTGCCTCCAGCCGGACGGGGTCGCGCTGCTCCACGCCATCGGGCGCAGCGACGGACCCGGCTCCACCAATCCCTGGATCGCCAAGTACATCTTCCCCGGCGGCTACTGCCCGGCGCTGTCGGAGGTGCTGCCGCACATCGAGAGGAGCCGGCTGTTCACCACCGATATCGAGATCCTGCGGTTGCACTACGCCGAGACGCTGCGCCACTGGCGCCGCCGTTTCGCCGCCAACCGCGACGCGATCGCGACACTCTACGACGAGCGGTTCTGTCGGATGTTCGAGTTCTACCTGTGCGGGTCGGAACTCGCCTTCCGGCGCGAAGGGCACATGATCTTCCAGATCCAGCTCGCCCACGACCAGAGCGCGGTGCCGCTCACCCGGGACTACATCACCGCGAACGAGACCGCCGCCGCCGCGCGCCAGCGCACGATGGCCTGACCGGCGGCGTTGTGACGGACTCGGCCGCGCCCAGCAGAGGCATCGCTGCGACGGCCGATCGCGGCACGGGTGTCCCGCGTGGAGAAGTACCCCGGCGTGCCGCCCGCCCCGCATGATGCGAGCGCCCTCTCCCGAACAACGCCGTGAGTTGGGCGAGTTCATCCGCGCGCGGCGGGAGAAGCTGACCCCCGGCGGCATCGGTCTTCCTGCCGCCGGCCGCCGGCGCACGCCCGGCCTGCGCCGTGAGGAAGTGGCCCAGCTCGCCGGCTTCAGCACCACCTGGTACACGTGGCTCGAGCAGGGTCGCGACGTCTCGGTCTCCGCCCCCGCCCTCGCCCGCCTCGCCGCCGCCCTGCGGCTCGGGCGCGCGGAACGCGCCTACCTGTTCGACCTCGCCGGGCGCCATGATCCCGATCCGGGAGACGCCGCCCCCGCCGCACCGCCGGATGCGCTCGATTCCGTGCACGCGATCACCTGCCCCGCCTATCTGCTCGACCGCAGCTTCACGGCGCTGAGCTGGAATGCGGCCGCACGCCACCTCTTCGTGGGCTGGCTGGACCAGGAGGGACCGGCCAATCTGCTGCGCTTCATCTTCGCGACTCCTGGCGCCCGCCGCTTCATCTGCGACTGGGAGAGCCGCGCCCGGCGGGTCGCGGCGGAGTTCCGCGCGGCGACCCGGCTGCATCTTGAGGATCCGCCGATTCGCGACGTGATCGCCGACCTGCACCGCGCCAGCCCCGAGTTCGCACGGTTCTGGGCGGAGCACGCCGTGCTCGGGCGCGAAGGCGGCGAACGCACGTTCCAGCATCCGACGGACGGGTTCCTGCGCTACCGCCAGGTGAGCTTCGCGCTCGACGGCGCGCCCGAGATGAAGCTCACGATGCTGCTGCCGATCTGACGGCCCGCGATGGGCGGCCGCGCTGCGCCGGAGGTCCGCAGCCGGACGGGCGGGCCGCGTCGTTTACCCGCCCCGTGCGAGCCGCGCATCCAGCGCCAGGTAGTCCGGCGTGCGGATGGCCGCCCGCAGTGCCGCCGGATCGGCCAGCGCCGCCGGCGCACCGCCGCGCAGGGCGGCCAGCGCGGTCCGCACGCCCTGGACCGTCGCGGCCAGAATGTCCTGCGGATAGACCGCGACGCGGATCCCGATCCGGGCGAGCGTCGCAACGTCCGGCATGAAGTGCTTGCCGCCCGGGACCGTGACGGAAATCGCCGGTTTCCCCCGGCAAGCCTCGACCGACGCCCGCATCTCCGCCTCGGTCGCGGGCGAGTCGAGGAAGAAGATGTCGGCCCCCTCGGCCACGAAGTCCTCGAGCCGCGCGAGCGCCTCCTCGAACCCACGGGAGGTGCGGGCATCCGTGCGAGCCAGCAGCAGGATTCCCTCCTCCCGGCACGCCTGCAGCGCGGCGCGGCACCGCAGCCGCGCCTCGTCCCGCTCGACCACCAGCTTTGCGCCGTCGTTGCCCAGAACGCGCGGCCACTGCTTGTCCTCGATCAGGACCGCGGCGGCGCCGGCGCGGGCATAGGCGCGGATCGTCTTCTGCACGGCGATCGTGTTGCCGTAGCCCGTGTCGCCATCCGCCAGCCACAGCACCTTCGGGGCGGCGGCGATGATCGTCTCCACCGCGTCGCGCATCTCGGGGAAGCTCAGCAGGTCCATGTCCGGCATGGCGAGCCGGAGCGCGGAGATCGATGACCCCGAGGCGAAGCCCGTCTGGAACCCCGCCTCCTCGATCAGCCGTGCGCTCAATCCGTCTCCACATCCGGGCATGATCTGGAGCGTCGGCTGGCTCAGCAGAGCCTGCAAGGCGGCAGCGTGCGGACGCATCTCTCAATCTCCCCCGGGGTGAGGGATGATGGACCGGTTCGCGCCGGTCCTCCAGATCGCCATCGGCTCCGCGCCCACCGCGCAGGCCGGCAGCGACCACCGCCGCCCCAGGAGCGAAGCTGACGCAGCGCCGCGGTCAGTGGAGCTCCTTCCACGTCTCCGCCACGAAGCCGCGCGGATCGACATGCAGCACCTGCTTGTCCACTTGGGGCACGCCGTTGCGGCAACGCCACTCCCAGATCGTGTCGTGCCCGGTCGCGGCGGCAGGGACGAAGGTGACCTCCGGCCGCTCGCGGCACCAGGCGACGATCCCGGGACCTGGTGTCTTGCTCTGGTCCGCCTTGCCGCACGGCAGGTTGGCTCCGGTCGTGCAGACCTTCACCTTGCCGTCGACGCAGCGATACACCGTGCCCCGGGCGACCATGGCGGGCGGCATCTTCATATGGAACGTGGCATTCACCGCGGGTGCCAGAGACGCGGGAACCGGCCGCAACGTGTCGTCCGTGCCAAGCCGCGCGCACATCCGGGCGGGCGGGTCCGCCGTGGGGGTGGCGGCCAGGGCCGGCGCCCCCGGCGAAAACAGCACGGCCATCGATGGAAGGAGCAGGGCCATCCACAGGGCGGCGCGGAGAGGGATGGGTCCGGTCATGCGACTCCTCCTGGTGCGGCGGTCCGACATAACCCATCTGCAGTCATCGGTTACAGAGCGGCAGTGG
>MKTV01000061.1:65939-69303 GCA_001898425.1 Rhodospirillales bacterium 69-11 | reverse complement strand
CCGCCGTATGGTGCCCCCGGCGTCGGACCGATCGAGGCTCCCGGACTGGATGAACGACCACACTCGCGAACCGCCTGCCCGCGGTCGCGCCGCGCCACGCGCCAGGCTGCGCGCACGCTCCGCCGACCTCTCGGCCCGCGCTCGGTTCCAGCGCCGGATCGCCGTGTCGGTGGCGATCCACCTGGTCCTGCTGCTGCTCGCGATCGTCGTGATCCCGAACCGGCGCGAGCGCGTGGAGACGCCTCCGCCCGCCGAAGTGGCCATGATCTTCGAGCCGCCGAAGAACGCGGCCCGCGCCTTGCCGAACCCGTCCGACACGCCGCCCGTGCCACAGGGCCAGACCCAGCCCGCCGAGAAGCCGGAGCCGACACCCCCGGCCGCCCCGGTGGCGCCGAAGCCGCTTCCCCCTCCGCCGCCTCCGCCGCCGCAACCTCCCACACCGGAGCCGGCGACGCCGCCCGCCCCGCAGCCACCGCCGGCGCCCGGGCCCCCGCCTGCGCCCCCGCCTCCTGAGCCGTCGCCCACACCCCCGGCGCCCACGCCCCCGGCACCGGAGCCAACGACGCCCACCAAGCCAGCCCCTCCGCCGCCGCGGCCTGCCCCGCCGCCACCCGCCCCCGAACCGCCCGCACCGGCGACGGAGCCGCTGCCGATTCCGCCACCCGCGCCTCCAGCGCCCGTCCCACCCGCTCCGGCGCCCCCCAAGCCGCCGCCCCCGCGGCCCCAGGCACCCGCCGCCGAACCGCGCCCGTCGACGCCGCCGTCACCGCCACGCCCGCAGACCGCCCAGCCGCGGTCTCCACCATCGAGGGAGCCGAGCTTCCCGGCGCCGACCAACTTCTCCTTCGGCGGCGTTCCCGCTCCCTCGCCGCGTGCCCAGCTCGGGCCGCCAGCGCCACCCAGCCGCGGGCCGGGCGTGGTCGGTCCGAACTCGTTCGGACAGTTCGCCAAGATCGTACAGGGGCACGCGGATGCGAGCTGGCTCAGCGCGCTGCATGCCTGGTGGCTCCGGCACGGCTACTACCCCGAAGATGCGGCGCGGCTGGGGCAGGACGGGCAAGTGCGGATCGAACTGGTGGTGGATCGCTATGGCCGCGTGCGCACCGTCGGCCTGACACAGCGCTCCGGCTCGCCCTTCCTCGACATGGGCGCGCTTTCGGTATTCCGGGATGCGCAGCTGCCGTCGCTGGTGCCGTTCACGACCGACGACCAGATCACCCTGGACCTGTCGATCGACTACGTGCTGATCGGGCGGCGGTAGCCGGCTTCCGATCCCGGGCCGGACCGGCGCATAAAGAAACGGCCCGATCACGAAGATCGGGCCGATGAGGAAGGTCCGGGTTGACCTCGGGCCCGAAGGCCCGGTCGAGCGAAGCTGGATTTGGGGCTGCAACGCTCGATGCATTCAGAATGCAGGAAAGCCTGCGGCCGCGCTGTGAACTGGGTCACAGGTCACGGCGGTTCCTGATCAGGGAAACAGCCCCCGCGTCTGTTTCGCGTCGCGCACCTTCTTGACGCCGATCGCCATCGCCGCGGTCCGGTGGGACACGCCGTCGCGCTCGACCCGCGCCATCACCTGCGCGAACGCCTTCTGCAGCACGTGGTAGAGCTTGCTCATGACCTCCGCCTCGTCCCAGAAGAACTGCTGCAGGTCCTGCACCCACTCGAAATAGCTCACGACCACGCCGCCGGCATTGCACAGGATGTCCGGGATCACGAACACCTCATCCCGCCGCTGGTCGAGCACGAGGTCGGCATCCGGCGTCGTCGGCCCGTTCGCGCCCTCTGCCAGGATCCGGCAGCGCAGCCGCCGCGCCATCGCGGCGTCGATCACCCGTTCGGTCGCGGCCGGGACCAGCACGTCGCAGGGCTGGGCCAGCAATTCACGCGGATCGAAGGCGATCTCGTTGGCGAACCCGCGCAGGGCGCCATGGGCCGCCGCATGCCGGGTCAGCGCGGCGACGTCGAGCCCGCGTGGATCGTAGTAGCAGGCCGTGTGGTCGCTCACGCCCACGATCCTGATGCCGCGCTCCGCCAGCGACTGGGCGGCGACGCTGCCGACGTTTCCGAACCCCTGCACGATGGCCGTCGCCTCGGCCGGAGCGAGCCCGATCCGCTCGCAGGCACGCTCCACCAGGAATCCGACGCCGCGTCCGGTCGCCTCGCGCCGGCCCTCGGTCCCGCCGGAGGAGACGGGCTTGCCGGTCACGATCTCGGTGACGGTGCGGCCCTGGTACATGGAGTAGGTGTCCATGAACCAGGCCATGACCTGCTCGTTTGTCCCCATGTCCGGCGCCATGACGTCGGTATGCGGTCCGACGAAGGGGATCATCTCCTGCATGTAGCGGCGGGACAGGTTCTCGAGCTCGTGGCGAGACAGCGCGTACGGGTCGACGGTGATGCCCCCTTTCGCCCCGCCATAGGGCAGTCCCGTCAGCGCGCATTTCCAGCTCATCCACACGGCGAGCGCCGCGACCTCGCCGATGTCCACGCTGGGCGCGAAGCGGGTTCCCCCCTTAGTCGGGCCGAGTGTCAGGTGGTGCTGCACGCGATACCCCTGGAACACCGCCATGGTCCCGTCGTCACGATGGATCGGGCAGGACACCGCCACGGCCCGCTTCGGGTAGAGCAGCCGATCGCGTTCGTCCTGCGGGATCTCGAGGTAGTCGGCGATCACCTGGAACTGCGTGCGGGCCATGTCGAAGACGGGGCCGGTGTAGATGGTCATGCGGCGGTCTCCTTGCCGAGCTCCGGCGGGTGGGGAATGATCCGCACCGTGCAGCCTGGAGCGAACCGTGTCGACATCATCCGCTGACCCCGCGGCGCAGGCGCTGCTGAGCCAACGCAACCGCGACGAATCGCTGCCGGCACCTCCCGCCTGGAACGCGGTGCTCGAGACCATCCTGCGGCACCGGTCGGTGCGCGGCTTCCTCCCCGACGCGCTGCCGGACGGTACGCTCGAGCTGCTGGTGGCGGCGGCGCAGTCGGCCTCCACATCGTCGAACCTGCAGGTCTGGAGCGTGGTCGCGGTGCAGGAGCCGGCGCGCAAGTCGCGGCTCGCGGAGCTGGCCGGGCGACAGCAATTCATCCGCGATGCGCCCCTGCTGCTCGTCTGGCTGGCCGATCTCGGACGGTTGGGCGGAATCGCGGCCGATCGGCAGACCCAGGTCGAGGGCGCGCAATACCTGGAGGCGTTCATCCTGGGCGTGGTCGATGCCGCCCTGGCAGCGCAGAACGCGCTGGTCGCGGCGGAGTCGATCGGTCTGGGCGGCGTCTATGTCGGCGCCATGCGCAACCATCCCGAAGAGGTCGCGGCCGAACTCGCCCTGCCGCCCAACGTGTTCGGCGTGTTCGGCATGGCGGT
>MKTV01000061.1:36623-65886 GCA_001898425.1 Rhodospirillales bacterium 69-11 | reverse complement strand
AGATCGTGCTGCATCGCGAGCAGTACGATCCCGCCCCGAAGCGCGCCGCGCTGGAGCGCTACAACGGCGTGGCGCGGGACTTCATGCGGGAACAGGGCATGCGGGAGCAGGACTGGACAGCCCAGGCCCTGGCCCGCCTCGCCGACAAGGATGCCCTGCACGGCCGCGACCGCATGCGGGACGCCCTGACCCGGCTGGGGTTCGGGCTGAAGTAGCGCCGCTTCTCAGTCGCCTGCCGCGGCCACCATGCCGCGCATGGCCTCGGCCCGCTCCTCCCGCGCCGCGTAGCGGCGCGCCAGCGTGGCACAAGCCATGAGCTGGATCTGGTGGAACAGCATCAGCGGCAGGACCAGCAAGCCCACGTTCGCGCCGGCGAGCAGCACGGTCGCCATCGGCAATCCGCTGGCAAGGCTCTTCTTCGAGCCGCAGAAGACGATCGTGACCTCGTCGGCGCGGGAGAAGCCAAGACCACGGCTGATGAGTGTCGTCAGCACCAGCACGATGGCGAGCAGGCCCGCGTCGACCGCCAGCAGCGCCCCCAGCTTCGGCAGGTCCAGCTGGTGCCAGATGCCGTGCGTCACGCCCTCACTGAAGGCCACGTAGACCACCAGCAGGATCGAGCCGCGATCCACGAGGCCGAGAAGGCCCTTGTGGCGACCGACCCATTCGCCGATCCACCGCCGCGCAAGCTGCCCGGCCACGAAGGGCAGCAGCAGCTGCAGGACGATGTCGAGCAGCGCATGGGTCGAGAAGCCGCCATGAGCGCTCAGCAGCAACCCGGCGAACAGCGGGGTCAGCGCCATGCCCAGCAGGTTGGACGCGGTGGCGGCGCAGATCGCCGCCGAGACGTTGCCGCGGGCGATGGAGGTGAACGCGATTGAGGACTGCACCGTCGAGGGCAGGATGGCCAGCAGCACGACCCCAGCCCACAGCGTCGGCGTCAGCACGTTGGGCAGCAGCGCTCGGCCCGCGAGCGCCAGCGCCGGAAACAGCAGGAAGGTGCAGGCGAGGACCACGAGGTGCAGCCGCCAGTGCCGAGCCCCTTTCACCGCCGCGGTGGTCGAGAGCTTCGCGCCATGCAGGAAGAACAGCAGCGCGATCGCGCCGTTGGTGACGAAGCCGGCGATCGTCGCGCCCTCGCCCCGCACCGGCAGCACCGACGCCAGCACGACCATCCCGACGATCGACGCGACATAGGGATCGACTGGCGATCGGGCGAACATGGTCTTCAACGACATCGACGACTCCGTCCCGTGCTGCGTTGCAGCGGGAGATGTGCGCAGACCCATCAATTGTGAACGTCGCTTGCCGCTCTTAGTGTGATCGCAATACGTGATAGGCGGACCCCGATGCTCGACCCCATGCAGCTGCGAAGCTTCCTGGCCGTCGCCCAGGCGCGGAACTTCACCGAGGCAGCGCGGCGGCTCGGGCTGCAGCAATCCACGGTGAGCCAGCACATCCGCAAGCTCGAGGAGTCGGTCGGACGGCGGCTGTTCGTGCGGGATACCCACAGCGTGACGCCGACCCCGGATGGGGAGGCCATGACCGGCTTCGCGCAATCCATCCTGGAAGCGAATGACCGGGCGCGGCGCTGGTTCGCCGGGTCTCAGCTCCGTGGCCGGCTGCGCTTCGGGACCTCCGAGGATTTCGTGTCCACCCGCCTTCCCGAACTGCTCCGCGAGTTCATGCACGAGCATGCCGGAGTCGAGCTCGAGCTGACGGTGGGCGTCAGCGCCGTGCTCTACGATCGTCTGGATGCCGGGGAACTCGACCTGCTCCTCGCCAAGCGCCGCACCGGCGACGAACGAGGGCAGATCGTCTGGCGCGACCGGCTGGCCTGGATCGGGGCTCCCGGCACGTGGATCGATCCGGCGCAGCCGCTGCCGCTGATCTTCTACCCGGCCCCCAGCATCACCCGCAGTTCGGCGCTGGAAGCGCTGGAGCGGGAGGGAAGGTCCTGGCGCATCACCTGCACCTCAGGCAGCCTTTCGGGCCTGCGTGCCGCCGCCCTGGCGGGTCTCGGGGTCACTGTCCATGCACGGGGGTTGATCCCGGATGGGCTGCAGGAGATGCCGGCCACCATGCGGCTGCCGGACGTGGGCGCGGTCGCGTTCGTCGTGCAGGGTGCCCGGCACGGGCTGCGCGGCCCAGCCGCCGCGCTGGCCCAGACGATCCTGGCGAGCGGCGACCGGCTGCAACGAGCCTGAGCGCGGCGCTCAGCAGCGCTTGGGCAGCGGCTTCAGCTCCGACATCTTGCCGTCCATGACGAAGTCGCCGAAATCCATCTGAAGATTGTCGGCCACCCCGTTCTCCCAGTAGCGCATGCCCACCTCGTAGGTCGGCGTGCCGTTGCCCCCCTGGCGATCGAAGAACGCCAGGCGGACCCGCGTGCTGGGCAGGGTCGAGAGCATCGGGAACTTGGAGTCCGTCGGGGGCTTCCGGTCGATGATCACGACGGAGCTGTCCTGCGCGCCGCCGTCGTCGGTCCCGTCGAACAACGGCAGGGCGAGGAACTTCTTGCCGTCCCGTGCGCCGGCCAGAATCGCCTCCGTATGCTTCATCGGGAACAGGGTTCCGGCCGGCAGCTCCTTCGTCTGCTCCCGCGGGGCGGTGTAACGGGCCTCTCCAGGTCCGCCGGGCCGCTGGAGGGTGGCCTCGCCATCCGTCTGCGTGGTCACGGCGGTGTCGGTCATCTGCTTCATGTGGAAGCGGAACTTGGTGCCGTCCTTGGATTCCCAGGTGGCGTAGTCGGACGTCATCTGGATGTCCTGGCCCTCGGCATTGGTGATCGTCATCTCGAGCCGCTGCCGGGTGGCCCAGCCGTCGCATGCGTCGACGACCTCGTACCCCATCGTGCCGCGTGCCGCGACGACGTCGCCGCCCCGGCTGCTCGCCAGGGTGAGCGTGTACAGCGCCCGATGCGCCGCCATGGGAGTGACCTCGGCGGCGAGCGGCGCGGGCGGTGCGGCGACGGCGGGCCGGATGGCGGCAGGCGCGGCAAGGCAGAGCACCGCCAGGACGGCAAGGAAACGCATCGAGCCAATCTCCGCAAGCAACGAGGGCGGGCAAACGCCGACCATACGTAGGTGAGCCGCACCGCACCAGGAGATCACGCTTCTGCGGGCAGCCCGACCTCTGACGATGGGGGCGGCGGCGAGGCGGTCAAGTCCGGCATGGGCTGCATGCGCGGCGCTGGACGGCGGGGTGACGACGGCTACTCCTTCGCCCGCACCTTCGGCGGCAGGTCGAGCTTGATCGAAAGCTCCTTCAGCCGCGCCGGTGGGACTTCGGCGGGGGCGCCCATCAGCAGGTCCTCGCCCTGCTGGTTGAGCGGGAAAAGGATCACCTCCCGGATGTTCGGCTCGTCGGCGAGCAGCATGACCATGCGGTCGATGCCGGGAGCCGACCCGCCATGGGGCGGCGCGCCGTAGCGGAACGCGTTCAGCATGCCGCCGAACCGCGCCTCCACCTCCTCGGCCGCGTAGCCGGCGATCTCGAACGCGCGGAGCATGATGTCGGGGCGGTGGTTCCGGATCGCGCCGGAGGACAGCTCGATCCCGTTGCAGACGATGTCGTACTGGAACGCCTTGATCGTCAGCGGATCCTGACCGTTCAGCGCGTCCAGCCCGCCCTGCGGCATGCTGAACGGGTTGTGGCTGAAGTCGATCTGCTTGGTGTCCTCGTTCAGCTCGTACATCGGGAAGTCGGTGATCCAGCAGAACCGGAACGTGTTCTTCTCCGACAGGCCGAGCTCGTCGCCCAGCCGGGTACGGACGGCGCCGGCGAATTTGGCGGCCTCATCGCGCTTCCCGGCCACGAAGAACACGGCGTCCCCGGGGTTCAGGCCGCAGGCCGTGCGGATCGCCTCCGCGCGGTCGGCTTCCAGGTTGCGGGCGATCGGGCCCTTGGGGCCTTCCGCCTCGTAGATGATGTAGCCGAGACCGCCAGCACCTTCCGCCTTCGCCCAGTCGTTCAGCTTGTCGAAGAAGCTGCGCGGCTGGCTGGCGGCGCCCGGTGCCGGGATGGCGCGCACCACGCCGCCCGAGGCCGCGATCCGGGCGAACAAGCCGAAACCGGACCCGGCGAACGGCTCCGTCACGTCGCTGATGCGGAGCGGGTTGCGCAGGTCGGGCTTGTCGGAGCCGAACTGCAGCATCGCCGTGTCGTAGGGGATGCGCGGGAACGGTGCCGGCGTGACCGCTCGGCCTTCGGCGAACTCCTCGAACACGCCGGCGATCACCGGCTCGATCGTGGCGAACACGTCCTCCTGGGTGACGTAGCTCATCTCGAAATCGAGCTGATAGAACTCGCCGGGGGAGCGGTCGGCGCGCGACGCCTCGTCACGGAAGCACGGCGCGATCTGGAAGTACCGGTCGAAGCCCGCGACCATCAGGAGCTGCTTGAACTGCTGCGGCGCCTGCGGCAGCGCGTAGAACTTGCCGGGATGCATGCGCGCCGGCACCAGGAAGTCGCGGGCGCCTTCGGGGCTGGAGGCGGTCAGGATCGGGGTCTGGTACTCGATGAACCCGGCCTCGATCATGCGCCGGCGGATGGACGCGATCACCTGCGCCCGCAACACCATGTTCCGGTGGATCTTGTCCCGCCGCAGGTCGATGAAGCGGTAGCGCAGGCGGATGTCCTCGGGGAACTTCTCGTCGCCCGCCACCTGCATCGGCAGCACCTCGGCGGCGGACTGCACCGCCAGCTCCGCGACGCGCACCTCGATCTCGCCGGTCGGCAGCTTGGGGTTGATCGTGCTCGACTCGCGCAGCACCACGTCGCCGGTGACGGTGATCACGCTCTCGGGCCGCACGGCGTCGGCGGCTGCGAAGGCCGGGGAGCCGGCGGGGAAGACGCATTGCGTGAGGCCGTAATGGTCGCGCAGGTCGATGAACAGCAGGCCGCCATGGTCGCGTTTGGCATGCACCCAGCCGGACAGGCGCACGGTCTTGCCGGCATCGCTGGCGCGGAGCGCGCCGCAGGTATGGGTACGGTAGGCATGCATGGTGGCGTGATCCCGGTCAGAAGCGGCCTGCGGACGGCCGCCGGTCAGGGGGCGCACACAAGCCCCGGCGGGTTGGGCAAGTCAAGGCGCTCCGGCCTCCGCCGCAAGCGTCGTGGTCAGCCAGCTCTGGAAAGCCTCCATCGCCGCGGTGCGGGGCTGCGATTTCAGCCAGGTGAGCCAGTAGCTGCCGGTGTCGACCACCGTGGCGAATGGCTGGACCAGCCGGCCGAGATTGAGGTCGCGCCCGAACAGGGCGACCGGCAAGAGCCCCACGCCCGCGCCCTGGGCCGCGGCCTCCGCCATGGTGAGCGAGGAATCGAAGACGATGCCGCGGATCGGCGGACATGGCGCGCCGGCCGCGGCGAACCAGCGCGGCCATTCGTCCGAGCGGTATGAGCGCAGGAGCGGCACCTGCGCCAGATCCTCCGGCCGGCGCAGCGTCTCCGCGACGCGCTGGATGCAGCAGGGCGAGAGGGGGGCTGCCATCAACCGCAACGCCTCCGTGCCGTGCCAGGCGCCGTCGCCGAAGCGGATGGCGCAGTCGAGCCCTTCGCCGGCCAGGTCGACGCGATTGTTGTGGGTGAGCAGCCGCAGGTCCACGAAGGGGGCGGACTCACGGAACCGCTCGAGCCGCGGCAGCAGCCAGCCCACGGCGAAGGTGCCGACGACCGCCACGGTCAGCACCTCCCGGACCTGGCCGCCCTGGAACTGGTCCAGCGTGGCGGCGATGCGGCGGAACGCGTCGTGCAGGGCGGGGGCGAGGGCCTGCCCCTCGTCGGTCAGGGCGAGCCCGCGCGGCAATCGCCGGAACAGCTGGACACCCAAAATTTCCTCAAGGCTCTTCACATGGTGGCTTATGGCTGCCTGGGTGACGCACAACTCCATCCCGGCTTGGGTGAAGCTGAGATGCCGGGCAGACGCTTCGAAGGCGCGCAGCGCATTGAGGGGCAGGTTCGGACGGATCATCGCATCCCCAAATTTTTCTTGGTCCACGCGCGAGAGATGATCGTTTGTGTGCGGCGCGTGCAACCCCGCATGGTCCTGCTCGCCCGAGGAAGAGGACGAGGAAATCGATGATGATCGGCAGACGGATGGTGACCAGCGCGGGGCTCGCCCTGCTCGTGACGCGCTCAGGACCGGCGCGCGCGGAAGAGACGTTCGCGATGCTCGAAGCGCAGAGCGGCGGGCGCCTCGGCGTCGCCGCCCTCGACACCGGCAGCGGCCGCCAGTTCGGCACCCGCGCCACCGAACGCTTCCCCCTGTGCAGCACGTTCAAGCTGCTGCTGGCGGGCAGCGTGCTGGCGCGGGTGGATGCCGGCCAGGAAAAGCTCGACCGCATCGTCCAGTTCACCCGGGCGCAGCTCGTCCCCTACTCGCCCGCGACCGGCCCCGCTGCCGACGGGCCCGGGATGCGTGTCGGCGCGCTCTGCGAGGCGGCGGTGACCTTGAGCGACAACACCGCGGCGAACCTGCTGCTCGGATCCATGGGCGGCCCGGCCGGCCTCACCCGGTTCATCCGCAGCCTGGGAGACGAGGTCACCCGGCTCGACCGGACCGAACCGACCTTGAACGAGGCGGTTCCGGGTGACCCGCGCGACACCACGACTCCCGCGGACATGGTGCGCGACATGCAGCGCCTTGTCCTGGGCGACGCCTTGTCCAGGGCCAGCCGCGGCCAGCTCGTGACCTGGCTGCGAGCCAACAAGACGGGCGACAAGCGGCTGCGCGCCGGCGTTCCGCCGGGGTGGCAGGTCGGTGACAAGACCGGCACGGGGGAACGGGGCACCGCCAACGATGCCGGGATCCTGTGGCCGCCAGGCGGGCGGGCGCCGATCCTCGTTGCGGCCTATCTGACGGGGGCAACCGAGCGGACACCCGCGGAGCGCGATGCGACGCTGGCAGGCGTGGGCCGGATCGTCGCCGCCACCGTGGCGGGCTGAGCCGGGATCGGCCGAGCGGTGGGCCGATCTCGTCTCGCGGCGAGGCGGCTCCGCCGCGCGATGGGCCGGGGTCGTCATGCGCGGGCCGGGTTCGTCATGCGCGGGCCGGCCTTCGCCTTTCCCGCACCCGCGTGTAGAACGAACCCTATGGCCCGCCCGCACCGCCCCGACTTCCCGCCCCCCAGCCTGATCACCACCACCGAAGACCTCGCCGCGCTCTGTGACCGCCTGGGCACCGAGACGTTCGTGACGGTCGACACCGAGTTCATGCGGGAGCGGACGTATTTCCCCGAACTCTGCGTCGTGCAGCTCGCCGGAGAGCGGGAAGTGGCGGTGATCGACGCCCAGGCGGAGGGGATCGACCTCGCACCGCTGGGCGCCCTGTTGGCCGCGCCCGGGGTGATGAAGGTGTTCCACGCGGCGCGGCAGGACATCGAGATTTTCGTGCTGCGCTTCGGCGGCGTGCCGCGGCCGCTGTTCGACACGCAGGTCGCTGCGATGGTGGCGGGATTCGGCGACCAGGTCGGGTACGACGCGCTGGTCTCCGGGCTGACCGGCGGCGCCATCGACAAGGCGCACCGCTTCACCGACTGGTCGGCCCGGCCGCTCTCCCCGGCGCAGATCACCTATGCCGCGGCCGACGTCACTCATCTGCGGGAGGTCTATCGCCGCCTGACAGCCCGGCTGCAGGCGGATGGGCGGCTCGACTGGGTGTCCGAGGAGATGGCCGTGCTCGGCGATCCCGCCACCTACCGGCCGAACCCGGAGACGGCCTGGGAGCGGCTGCGGCCGCGCAGCAACAACCGCCGCTTCCTCGCCATGGTGAAGGCCCTGGCCGCCTGGCGGGAGCGCGAGGCGCAGCGCGTCAACATTCCCCGCCAGCGGCTGCTGAAGGACGAGGCGCTGCTGGAGATCGCGGCCACCGCACCCACCGATGCCGACGGGCTGGCGCGGGCGCGCGGCATCAGCCGCGGCTTCGCCGAGGGCCGCACCGGCACCTCGCTGCTGGAGGCGATCGCCGCCCTGCGCGCCGTGCCGGATGCCGACCTTCCGCCGGCACCGCAGGCGCGCGATGGCGCCCGCCCCTCGGCCGCGCTCGTGTCGCTGCTGAAGGTCCTGCTGGCGGCGAAGTGCGAGCAGCACCACGTCGCCCCCAAGCTGGTCGCGAGTTCGGACGACATCGACCGGCTGGCGCTGGAGGATGCGCCCGAGGTTCCGGCGCTGCACGGCTGGCGGCGGGAGGTGTTCGGCGACGACGCCCTCGCCCTCAAGGCGGGCCGCGTCGGGCTGGGCGTCGCCGGGCGGAAAATTCGGCTGATCCCCGTGGGCGAGCGAGCGTAGCGGGGACGGCACCGAGGGACGCAACGCGATCCGCAGAACGACGCTCCGGGGGCTGATCCGCGGATCAACTCCGCGGATCACCAGGGCAGCGTGGCGGGCGAGGAGACGCTACGCTTCGAGGAAGTGGCCGAACGCCCGCAGCGGACGCAGGTCGTCACAGACGATCTTGATGATCGCCAGCATCGGCACGGCCAGGATCGCACCCGGCACTCCCCACATCCAGTACCAGAACACAAGGGCCAGGATGACGGCCACCGGGTTGATGGTAAACCGGCGGGCCAGGACCATGGGCGTGGCGAACTCACCCTCCACGAGGTGGATCAGGAAGTAGAGGCCGACCGGCAACAGGGCCCACCACTCAACCCCGAGGGACAGGACGGAGGCCATCAGGAAAATCACCAGGCCGACCATCGGACCGAGGATTGGCACGAAGTTCAGCACGAACGCCACCACGCCCCACAGCAGCGGGTTGGCAACGCCGCAGGCCCACATCATCAGGCCCGTCGCGATCCCGACCACAGCGTTGATCAGCGTCACCGTGAGCAGATAGGCGGAGATATCCCGCTCGACGTGCAGCGAGATTTCCACGGCCTGCCGCTTGTCGCGGAAGCGTGGAAGGATCTCCACCAGCCGCCGCATGAACGTCTCACCGGAAACCAGCAGGTAGAACAGGATCAGCAGGGTCGTGAACAGGCCGGCCGTGGCGGTCGCGGTGCCGCTGAACAGCAGGCCCATGAGGTTCGATCCCCGCGCGGGGGCCGCCGATGCGCCACCGCCCGGCTCACCCCCGCCGAAGCTCTCGAGCTGCTTCGCCAGGTTCTGCACGGCGTCGATCGGGCGCTGGAGGAAGGCGAGCTTGTCGCGCACCTGCGGCAGCGCATCGGGGAGCTTCCCGGCCCAGGCTGCCGCCGGACCGGCCAGCGCGCTCGCCGTTCCGGCAAGGGCGACGACCAGCAACAGCACGGCGACGGCCGCGGCGACGCCGCGGGGCACATGGATACGCTCGAGCACGCGCACGAGCGGCTGCAGCAGGAGCTTGAGCACGATCGCCAGGATCACCGGCAGGATGATCTCGGCCGCGACGTAGAGCACGGCGAGGAATGCCATGAAGAACAGGCCGCCGAGGAAGATGGTGCGCGGTTCGGTCGGCAGCGGCATCTCGTCGCGCGGGTCGGTGGGCTCGCGGCGCTTGACGGTCTCGGTGGTGAACCCGGTCGCGGTGCCCCGGACCGTCTCGCCGTCGGTTTCCACCTCGGCGTGGAATTCGGAGCGGATCTCCTGCTCGATGATCGGCTCCTCGGTCTCCGGCTGCGCGGTGTCGTTCGGCATGTGTCCCCCGGGTCACCGCGGTCACACGATGGGGCCGGCCGCCTCCCGGGTCAGCTTCTGCCGCATCGCTTCCGCGAAGTCCGGATAATCGGTGCACGTGACCGCGAAGGCATCGGGACCGCCGATCACCTCTTCGGTATAGGACGTCAACAAATCCGGCTCTTCGTGAAGAATGCAAAGGCCATTGATGGTGATGCCCGCTGCCACCATCCGGTCGCGCACCGGCCCCGGCGCGATCCCGTCGTTGCTGCGCCCGTCCCCGACCACGTCCACGACGACCCGCTTCGCGCTGGCCGGCGCGTGCGCCAGCAGGGTGAGCGCGGCGAGCAGAGCCTCCCCGATGGCGGTCTGGCCGGCTCGGACCGTGCGCGGCATCTCGTCGACGGTCCTAGCGAAGGCGGCGAGCGCCTCGGCCGTGGCAACGCGCGTCCAGGGCGTGATCACGTCCTGCTGTCCCGCGCCGGACCAGAGGAGGAGTGCGAGAAGGGCACTGCGGCCGTGGCCCACGAGGCCCTCGATCACGGCGGGATCGTTCAGGGCCGCCGCCATGCCGCCGGCAATCAACCCGAACTCGTCATAGGTGACGGAGGCGGAGCCATCGACGGCCAGGACGAGGGCGAGGTCGACAGGGTCCATGGGCTGCCTCGTGTCGAAGGTAGGCGGCGGTCGGGAAGGGACGCGGCGTGTTCACCACGGGGGGCGCGGAGCACCACGGAGGGCCATGGAGGCCTTCGGGATCGCGGGAGGTGGACGACTGCGCGCGCCACGCTTCAAAGGCCGGCTGCGCCGGCAGAAAGCGGTCGTGACAAGCCGGAGGGACCGGCACGTTCCCTGACGCGCCACGGCAACCTCCATGGCGAGCCGCTCGGCTGCGTCCTCGATGGATTGCCAAGGCCATCCGCCCCCGTGCCAGCCGTCTCCGCCGGAGATTGCAAAAGAACTCCCGTGGCGCTCCGTGGTCCTCAGCGCCCTCCGTGTTGAACCCCAACCGCAACGGCCCCCCATCGCACCCGCCCCTTGAGCCCGGTGCGATCAGGGCAGAGTATCCCCGAGGCCGAAAGCGAGGGGAGATCACGATGCCGGACAGCCCAACCGACCGCGCGCAGCTTGCCGCGACGGAGACCCGCCTGCCACTGAACGGCATCACCGTGCTCGACCTCACTCTCGCGCGGGCCGGTCCCACCGCGGTGCGGCACTTCGCCGACTGGGGCGCCGACGTCATCCGGATCGAGCCGCCCGCGACCGAGGGGGAGGACGTGGCCGGACGGCGTACCGGCTTCGACTTCCAGAACCTGCATCGCAACAAGCGCGCCATCACGCTGAACCTGAAGACGCCGGAAGGACATGCTGCGTTCATGCGGCTCGCCGCGAAGGCGGACGTGATCCTGGAGAACATGCGCGCCAACGTGAAGCACCGGCTGAAGGTGAGCTACGACGACGTGCGTGCGGTCAACCCGCGCATCGTCTACGGCTCGATTTCCGGCTTCGGTCAGGATGGCCCCTATGGCGCGCGCGCCGGCGTGGACCAGATCGCCCAGGGCATGGGCGGGCTGATGTCCATCACCGGGGAGCCGGGACGCGGCCCGATGCGCGTCGGCATCCCGGTCGACGACCTGACGGCCGGCAACCTGCTGGCCATGGGCTGCCTGATGGCGCTGTTCGATCGCGGACGCACCGGGGTCGGGCGGTGGGTCACCACCTCGCTGCTGGAAGCCCAGATCTTCATGCTCGACTTCCAGGCGAGCCGCTGGCTGATGGAAAAGGAGGTCGCGGGCCAGGCCGGCAACGACCATCCGACCGGCATCCCGACCGGGGTGTTCCCGACCGCCGACGGGCACATCAACATCGCCGCCAGCTCCTCGCGCGTCTTCGCCCGGTTCTGCGAGGCGATCGGCCGGCCCGACTGGCTGCAGAAGGAAGAGTGGAAGACGCAGGTCGGCCGCTCCAAGGATCGCAAGGCGATCAACGACGCGATTTCCGAAATCACCCGAATGAAACCGTCGGAGCATTGGATCGAACTGTTCGAGGGCGCGGGCATTCCCTGCGGCCCGATCAACACGATCGACCAGGTCTTCGCCGATCCGCAGGTGCAGCACCTGAAGATGGCCACGCCGATGAAGAGCCCCTACGTGGGCGATACCGAGGTCGTCGCCTCGGCGCTGAACATCTCCGGCTTCTCCAAGGCGATCCGGACCTACACGCCGGATGCGGGAGAACACACGAACGACGTCCTGAAGTCGGTGGGCTATACCGACGAGGAGTTGCAGGCGATGCGCACGAAAGGGGTGATCTGAATGCTGCCCGACCACGCGGAGACACGGGAGTTTGCCGGCGGCAAGATGCTGGCCGCGAAGGATGACGGCGTCGGGCTGATCACCTTCAACCAGCCCGAGAAGCGCAACGCCATGTCCATGGAGATGTGGACGGGCCTGGGCGAGATCCTGGACGAGTTCCGGGAAGACGGGTCGGTGCGGGTCGTCGTCATGACGGGGGCCGGCAACAAGGCCTTCGTCTCGGGCGCCGATATCAGCCAGTTCGAGAAGAACCGGAACAGCGCCGATGCGCAGCGCGAGTACGACCGCGCCACCGGCGTGGGGCGCGAGAAGTTTCATGCGTTCCCGAAGCCAGTCATCGCGCGCATCCGCGGCTTTTGTCTGGGCGGCGGGCTCGCCATCGCCATGGCGGCGGACCTGCGCATCGCCGCGGCCGACAGCCAGTTCGGCATCCCGGCCGCGCGGCTGTCGATCGCCTACGCGCCGGACTCGGTGCGGCGGCTGATCGACCTCGTCGGGCCGGCCCATGCGCGCATGATCCTCTACACGGCGAAGCGCATCGATGCGGCCGAGGCGGAACGCATCGGCCTGATCAACAAGATGGTCAGCGAGGAGGACCTGAACGAGACCGTGCTCGATATCGCCCGCACCATCGCGGACAACGCACCGCTCTCGGTCGCGGCCTCGAAGCTGACGATCAACGAGCTGCTGAAGGACGAGAGCTCGCGAGACTCCGCGGCGATCACGGCGGCGCTGGAGACGTGCTTCAACAGCGCGGACTACAAGGAAGGCCGCACCGCGTTCATGGAGAAGCGTTCGCCGCGTTGGACCGGCCGGTGACGTGAACGTCGATCGCCTGACGGATCTTCCGACCCGTCAGGCGATCGCATCGAACAAGGCGCGAATGTCGGCCGCCAGCAGATCAGGCTGCTCCATCGCCGCGAAATGGCCGCCACGCGGCATCTCGGTGTAGCGCCGCAGGTCGAAGTGCCGCGCCAGCAGGTCCCGCGGCGGATGGGGAATCTCCTTCGGAAAAGCGGCAAAGCCCAGCGGCGGCACGACACGCTCCCCCGCGTGCAGCGTGAAGGGCGACTGGCGCGACTCCTTGTAGATGCGCACCGAGGAGGAGATCGTACCGGTCAGCCAGTAGATCGCGATGTTGGTCAGCAGGTCGTCGCGGCTGAACACGGTGAACGGGTCGCCGCCGCAGTCGCTCCAGCGGCGGAACTTCTCCAGGATCCAGGCCGCCAGTCCAGCGGGCGAGTCGGTCAGCGCGTAGGCGAGGGTTTGCGGCTTCGTGCCCTGGATGTGGCTGTAGCCGCCTTCGGCGTCCACCCAGGCGGACCGCGCGGGGAAATAGGCCCGCTCCGCCGGCGTCGCGTCCTCGGCAGGCGGGAACACGCCGGAGAGGAAATTGAGGTGGATGCCCGTGACCACCTGCGCGTGCTGCTGCGCGAGCGAAGCGGAGATCATCGCGCCCCAGTCGCCGCCCTGGACCCCGAAGCGCTCATAGCCCAGGCCCTGCATCAGCTTCACCCAGAGCGCGGAAATGGCGCCGGGCGAAAAGCCGGGACGCGTGGGGCGATCGGAGAACCCGTAGCCGGGCAGCGACGGGATGACGAGATCGAACGGGTCGGCCCCTTCGGTGAGCAGCGGGACCAGTCCCCGCATTTCGATGAAGGAGCCTGGCCAGCCATGCGTGATCAGCAACGGCCGTCCCCGCCCGCCCCGCGCCCGCACATGCACGAAATGGATGCCCACCTCGTCCACGTCCGCTCGGAAGTGCGGCAGCCGGTTGAGCGCCGCTTCCTGCGCGCGCCAGTCGAAGCCGCGTTGCCAGTACTCCACCAGGTCGCGCAGGGCGTCGCCGCGCGTTCCCCAGGCCCAGTCGTCGTCGTTGATCTCGTCGGGCCAGCGCGTGCGGGCGAGACGTTCGCGCAGGTCGGCCAGGGCGTCGTCGGGGATGGCGATGGTGAACGGGGTCACGTTCATGCGACGGCTCCTGGGAGACGTGCTCCTCCCCGCGGGGTGGGGAGGAGCCGGGTTCTGCGGGACGGGCCGTCAGTGGCTCAGCCGGGAATCCGCACCTTCATCTCGCTGATGCCGTGGATGAAGTTGCTGTAGATGCGCTTCGGCTCGTCCATCAGCTCGATGCGGGGGAAGCGCTTCATCACCTCTTCCCAGAGGATGGTGAGCTGCAGCTCCGCCAGACGGTTTCCGACGCAACGATGCACGCCGAAGCCGAATGACAGATGGTGGCGCGGCCGTGCGCGGTCGATGATGAACTCGTTCGGCCGGTCGATGGAGTCCTCGTCGCGGTTGCCCGAGACGTACCACATCACGACCTTGTCGCCCTCGCGGATCCGCTTGCCGGCGATCTCCGCATCCGCCTTGGCGGTGCGGCGCATGTGGATGATGGGCGAGACCCAGCGAATGATCTCCGGCACCATCGACGGAATCAGCGCGGGGTTGTCGCGCAGCTTCTGGTACTCGGCGGGGTGCTGGCACAACGCGGCGAGTCCACCGCTCATGGAGTTGCGGGTCGTGTCGTTCCCGCCGACGATCAGCAGCGTGAGGTTGCCGAGATACTCCATCGGATCATTGACGAGGTTCCGTGTCGCCTCGCCATGCGCGAGCATCGAGATGAGGTCGTAGCCGCCGGGCCGCGCGGCGCGCTCGTGCCACAGGCCGGTGAAGGCCGCCAACGCCTCCCGCAGGATCTCGAGCCGCTTGTCCTCCGAGTTGACGATGCCCCCGGCGTTGACGTCGGCGGTGGCGCAGTCGGACCAGAAGGTGAGCTTGCGGCGATCCTCGATCGGGAAGTCGAAAAGCGTCGAGAGCATCAGCGTGGTGAGCTCGATCGAGACATGCTCGACCCAGTCGAACGTCTCGTTGCGCGGCAGCCCGTCCAGCACCTTGCAGGTGCGCTCGCGGATGATGCTGGACATGTTGTTGAGGTTGGCCGGCGCGACGATCGGGCTCACCACCTTGCGCTGCTCGTCGTGGCGCGGCGGATCCATCGAGATGAAGCTCGACCGGCGGTACTGCATCGGCCGGTCCGTGATGGTGATGCCCCCGAGCTTGGCATCGGAGGAGTAGATCTCCGGATGCGTCTCGACGTGCATGATGTCCTTGAACTTCGTGATCGACCAGAAGGACCCGTACATGCCGTCCTTGCGATAGTGCACGGGATCTTCCCGCCGCAGTCGCTCGAAATACGGGAAGTACGTGTCCTGCTGGTACAGGCGCGGGTTGCTGACGTCGATCTGGTCGAGCGGCGTGTCGTAGGCGTCGGTCTGTGGATCGACATGCACGGGGGCGTTCATGGCGTACCTCCTTCGTCGTTTCGATCACGCACGTTCGGCGTGTTGCGGCATGATGCCGGGTCAGTGCTGGCCTTCGGGCATCCGGACGACCAGCCCGTCCAGATCGGGTGTGACGGTGATCTGGCAGGAGAGACGCGAGTCCGGCTGCGTGACGGCGGCGAAGCTCAGCATCGACGCTTCCTGCGACCCTGGCGCAGGCAGCCCGGTCTTGTCGAGCCAGGCGGCATCCACGTAGACGTGGCAGGTGGCGCAGGCACATTCGCCGCCGCAATCGGCATCGATGCCCGGCACGTTGTTGTCGATCGCGCCCTGCATCACCGTCTTGCCCACGGGCACCTCGATCCGGTGTTCCGTCCCGTTGTACTCGATGTACGTCACAGTCGGCATGAAGGTTTCCTCTGCTCCCGCCGGCTTCACGCGGCGAGTTGTTGCATGGTCAGGCTCATATCACGGATCTGCGCCGGGTTCAGCCGCTTCCGCTTCGCCACGATACGCCGGCCGCCCATGAACTCCTGCGCGGCATTCACTGCCTCGACCGCCAGCACCGTGCCGTCGTCGGCGAGATGGAACAGCGCGAAACTGTCCAGCGCCATGTCGCCGCGCAGCACGATCTCCGCCGCGTCGAACGGAATGCCGGCGATCTGCAGCCGCAGGTCGTACTGGTCGGACCAGAACCACGGCACCTCGGGCGCCGGGGCCGGCTTGCCGCAGATCGCCGCGGCCGCCTGCTTCGCCTGCTCCAGCGCGTTCGGCACGGATTCGAGCCGCCAGAGCCGGTCGCCGTAGAGCGGCAGCGGGCGGCGCGTGCAGTCGCCGATCGCGAAGATCGCCGGATCCCCGGTCCGGGCGGCGCCGTCGACGACGATGCCGTTGTCGCAGGGAAGACCCGCGTCGCGCGCCAGCTCCTCGTTGGCCACCGCGCCCACGCCGACCAGCACCGCATCGGCATCCACCTGCCGGCCATCGGCAAGGCGCACGCCCGTGACGTGCCCCGAGGTGCCCGTCAGCGCCTCCACTTGCGCGTCGGTCAGGATCTCCACGCCGCGGGTGCGATGATGCGCTTCGAAGAAGTGCGACAGCATCGGGCAGGCGACGCGCGCGAGCACGCGGGACTCTCGCTCGATGATTGTGGCCTCGGCACCGAGCGCGCGGGCGGAGGCGGCGGCTTCGAGGCCGATATAGCCACCACCGATCACCGCCAGGCGCTTTCCGGGACCGAGAGCCGCCTTCAGCGCGTCGGCATCGGCGGCGGAGCGCAACTCGAGCACACCCGCAAGATCGGCCCCGGCGAGCGGGATGCGCCGGGGACGGGCGCCAAGCGCGAGGATCAGGTGGGAGTATGACAGTGCAGCGCCGTCCGAGAGCGTCACCGTCCGCTCGGCGCGGTTGATCGTCTCCACACGCGTGCCGAGCCGCAGGCCAATATCTGCGCCGGCGTAGAAGGCGGCGGGGCGAAGCAGCAGGGAGTCGGCATCGGCCTCTCCCTTCAGCCAGGCCTTGGAAAGCGGCGGGCGTTGGTAGGGCGGCAGCGGCTCCTCGCCCACCAGTGTGATCGCACCGGTCCAGCCCATCTGGCGCAGCAATGCCGCTGCGGAGCCGCCGGCATGGCCGGCCCCGGCGATGACGACGTGGTTGTCGGCCTGGCTCACCGCTCCTCCTCCCGCGCTCCGTGCCACCGGAGCGGCCCTTTACTCGCGAGTAGCCCGCCCGCAGGGGATGGATCAAGCGTCATGGCAGCCCGGCGCCGGGGACGGACACGCGGATCGTCTCGATCTTCGCGTCGGTCTTGCCGGCCCGTTCGGGGCCGCTGCCGGGCGCGGTGCAGATGAACAGCGTGCGGCGGTCCTCGCCCCCCAGCATGCAGGCATACGCGTTGCGGTCCGGCAGCGGGATCGTGTCCGTGATCGTGCCGCCCTCGCGCACGCGCACCACGCGGTTGCCGCGCGGGTCGGCGACCCAGATCGCGCCGTCGGCGTCGAGGCAGATGCCGTCGGGGAACACGTCCTTCGTCACCGCCCAGACCCGCCGATCCGTGAGACGCCCGTCGGACTGCACGGTGAAAGCGGTCAGCCGGTTGCCCAGGGTCTCGCCGATGATCAGCGTGCGTCCGTCCGGCGTGATGACGGTGCCGTTGGGGAACATCAGGTCCTCCGCGGCGACGCTCACGGCTCCATCCGGATCGATGCGGGCAAGCCTTGCGCCGCGGGGCGACTCCCCGGCGAAACGGTCGTAGCCGAAATTGCCGACATAGGCGCGGCCGGCGGCGTCCACGATCATGTCGTTGCACGGCCCGCCGGCGATCGCCCCCAGGTCGGCGTGCAGCGTCAGCGCCCCGTCCTGCAGCCGCATCACGCGGCGATCGTTCATCGAGACCACCAGCAGGGTGCCGTCGGGCAGCCAACCCAGACCGGAGGGGTTGTTCGGCACGCGCATGATCGTCTCGGCGGCGCCGTCGAGGCCGAGGGCGATGACGCGCTGCGAGTAGAAGTCCGAGAACCAGAGCCGGCCGTCGTGCCAGCGCGGCCCCTCCGGAAAGGTCAGGCCGTCGAGCAGGGTCTGGGGGTCGGACATGGTGCTCCTCCGCGTTCGTTGGCCGCAGCGTAGGGGCTTGCCGGCGGAACGTGAACCGGGCCGGGTTGCCGACCGGGATTTGCCACCGGTGCGCCGCGCCCCGCATGCTGCGCCAAACAGCAGGAGGCGCCCCATGCCGGATCTGTTCCCGGATCTGTCCCCCAAGGGGCACGCGGTCCTCGCGCGGCTCACCCCGTTGCTGCCGGAGATCGCCGAGAGCGCTGCGACCATCGACCGCACCGCCGAGATCCCGCCGGCTCTTGCCGACCGCATGCGCGCCGCCGGCCTGTTCCGCCTCGTGCAGCCGGAGCCTTACGGCGGCGTGGAGCTCGACCCGCCCTCCCTCGTGCAGATCATGGAGGCGGTGGCGCAGCATGATGCCAGCACCGCCTGGTGCCTCGGCCAGACCAACATCTGCGCCTACACCGCCGCCTATTTCGCCCCCGAGGTCGCCCGCACCGTTTTCGGGCCGGACACGGGGATCCTGGCCTGGGGACCCGGCCCCGGCCAGGCGCGCGCGGTGCCGGGCGGCTTCCGGCTGTCCGGCAGCTTCGACTTCGCCTCCGGCTCCCGCCTCGCCACCTGGCTGGGCGCACATGTGCCGATCATCGAGCCAGACGGCAGCCGCCGCCCAGGGCCGGACGGCAAGCCCGCGATGTTCACGCTGATCTTCCCCAAGACCAGCGTGCGGGTGAAGGACACCTGGCAGGTGATGGGCCTGCGCGGCACCGGCAGCGACAGCTTCGAGGTGGAAGACCTGTTCGTTCCCGAAGCCTATTCGATGATGCGCAACACGGCGATGCCGCGCCACGTGCCGGGGAAACTCTACGTCTTCACCCAGAGCACCCTCTACGCTCCCTCCTTCTGCGGCATCGCCCTCGGCATCGCCCGCGCCTTCATGGACGCCTTCATCCGCGACATGCGCGACACCACGCCGCGCGGCGCCGCGCGCACACGGGGCGAGAACCACGTCACCCAGGCGACGGTCGGCACCTGCGAGGCGAAGCTGCGCGCCGCCCGCGTCTACCTGCTGGACACGGTGGCCGGCGTCTGGGCCGAGGCGCAGCAGCAGACCGAACTGACGCAGGACCAGTTCCTGGCGATCCGCCTCGCCTCGACCTGGGGGATCCAGACCGCGCGGGAGGTGGTATCCGACCTCTACACCGCGACCGGCGCGCTCGCGATCTTCGAGCGCCTGCCGTTCGAGCGCCGGTTCCGCGACATCCACACCGTGACGCAGCAGTTCCAGGGCCACCCGGCGCATTTCCAGACCGTGGGGCAGATCCTGATGGGCCGCACCCCCGATCGGCCGATGTTCACGTTCTGAGGGGCGATCCGGCGCCCCGACCGGCGGCATGACCTCCGGCCCGACCGGCAGCGGAGCGATTTGATCCGCATCAATGCGGGTCGGCGCCGCTGAAGGTCTGATGCCTCATCCGAAGGAACGGGAGGCACCCCATGTTGGACGCCGGCAACGTCATGACGCGGTTCGTGGTGACGGCACCGCCCGACGCCACGATGCTCGATCTCGCGCGGCTCCTGTCGCAACACGCGATCAGCGGGGTCCCGATCGTGGAGGCGGACGGGCGGCTGGTCGGCGTGGTCAGTGAGGGCGACCTGATGCGCCAGTTCACCCATACCAGCGAACAGCGCCGCGCCTGGTGGCTGCACGTGCTGGCCGAGGGCGACGACCTGGCACCGGAGTTCCTCGAATACGTCCGCCTGCACCGCCGCGTCGCGCGGGACATGATGCACACCGACGTGGTCACCGCGACCGAGGACACGCCGCTGACCAGGATCGCCGAGATCATGCACGAGCACCACATCAAGCGGATTCCGATCGTGCGGGACGGCAAGCTCGTCGGGATCGTGACGCGTGCGGACCTGGTCAAGGCCGTCGCGCGGACCCCCGACGTCTTCGCGCACCCCGAGGCCTGATCTCTGTCAGGCGGCGCAGCCGAACGCACCAGGATTCCGGTTGTGCCCGGTCTGGGACGCGCCCATCTTTGCGGCGATGATCGCGACCGCTCGTCGAACGCCTGAGCCACTCGGCTGATGCGCCTGGAACAGGCGATCGCCGCGCTGAACTTCGACCCGCTGGTCCCGGTCTGGCTTCTCGTCGGGCTCGGCGTCCTGGCGCTGGCGGCCGTCGCGGTGTCGGCCTGGCGCCGCGCCCGCGGGACGGTCCTGCGGGCGGCCGCCTTCGCGGTGCTGCTGCTCTGGCTCGCCGGTCCTCGACTGGTGCAGGAAACCCGGCAGGGCCTCCCGGATATCGGGTTGCTGGTGGTGGACCAGAGCGCCTCGATGCAGGTGGGCGACCGCGCCGCCCTGGCCGAAACCGCCCGCCAGGCGATCGCACGGCAGGCCGGGCGCTTCCCCGATCTCGAGCTCCGCACCGTCATGGTGCCGGAATCCGGCGATACCGGCACGCAGCTCTTCGCTGCGATCGACCGCGCCCTGGGCGACATCCCCCGCAACCGGCTGGCCGGGATCGTCGCGGTCACCGACGGGCAGGTGCACGATGCACCGGCGTCCGCCCCTGGCGGCGCGCCGCTGAACGTCCTGATCCCCGCACGCGGCGAACAGACCGACCGCCGCTTGCGCGTCATCGAGGCTCCCAGCTACGGCATCGTCGGCAAGCCCGTCACGCTCCGCGTCGTGGTCGAGGATCTGGGCGTCGCCCACCCCACAGGCTCCGCCACCCTGACGATCCGCCGCGACGGGGAGCCGCCCCAGGTCTCCAGCGTGCCGATCGGAACGGAACAGCGGATCGAGATCCCGATCACCCGTGCCGGCCCGACCGTGGTGGAACTCGCTGCCAACCCGCTGCCCGGCGAGGTGTCGACCCTGAACGACCGCGCCGTCGTCGAGATCAACGGCGTGCGCGACCGCCTGCGGGTGCTGCTGATCTCGGGGGAGCCGCATCCCGGTGAACGCACCTGGCGGCGCCTGCTGAAGGCCGACCCCTCCGTCGACCTCGTGCATTTCACGATCCTCCGCCCGCCCGAGAAGGACGACCTCACGCCGTTGAACGAGCTGGCGCTGATCGCCTTTCCCGTGCGTGAGCTGTTCCTGGACAAGATCGGGGATTTCGACCTGATCATCCTGGACCGGTTCCAGAACCGCGGCCTGCTGCCCCTGCCCTACATCGCCAACATCGCCGCCCGCGTACGCGACGGTGGCGCCCTGTTGCTGAGCGTCGGGCCCGAGTTCTCGGGACCCGCGAGCCTCGCCGCGACCCCGCTGGGCAGCGTCCTGCCCGCCGCGCCCACCCGCTTCGGCGCGGTGGTCGACGGCAAGTTCCGCCCGGAAGTCACCGATCTCGGCCAGCGCCATCCGGTGACGGAAGGGTTGGCCGGCGCCAATCCACCCGGCGGCGGCGATCCTCACTGGGGCTCGTGGTACCGCCGCATCCAGCCCGCGAACGCCCACGGTGAGACGCTGCTGCAGAGCGCTGACGGCGAGCCGCTGTTGCTGCTCGATCGCGTCGGCAAGGGCCGCACCGCACTGCTGCTCTCGGACCAGATCTGGCTCTGGTCGCGGGGGCACGAAGGCGGCGGACCGCAGGCGGAGCTGCTGCGCCGCATCGCCCACTGGCTCATGCAGGAGCCGGCGCTGGAGGAAAACGCGCTCACCGCCCACGTCGCCAATGGCCGCCTCTCGATCGAGCGGCGCGCCACGGACCCGACCCCGGCCGGGCAGGTGGTCGTCACCGATCCGGACGGCGACAAGCAGACGCTCGCCCTGCGCGAAACCACCCCCGGCCGCGCGGTCGCCGTGCGCGCCGCGACCACGCCGGGAGTCTGGCAGGTCACGGATGGGACGCGCACGGCCTACGCGGCCGCCGGCGCCGCCAATCCCCCCGAACTCGCCGATCTCCGCGCCACCGCCGGCCCGCTCGGCCATCTCGCCCGGACCTCTGGCGGCGGTGTGCACTGGCTGGGCACCGCGGCGGCACCGGACATCCCCGATCTGCGCCGGACCGAATTCGACCGCACCGCTTCGGGCAGCGCCTGGATCGGGCTCGCGCGCCGCCACGACCACGTCGTGACGGGCGTGGCCGGCCTGGCGTTGCTGCCCGCCTGGGCGTCGCTGCCGCTGATCCTGGGCCTGCTGCTGCTCGCCTGGCGCCAGGAAGGGCGATGAACCCGGCCGCCGCGCCCTTCACCATGCGTTAACTTTCCTGGCCGACCCTGACCTCTCGAAGGAGGCTCGGGCATGGAAGCAGATGAAAAGCGGCGTCGCCTGGGCGCCGCCCGCTACTGTCTCGACATGGAACGCTGGCGCAGCGCCGAGGCCGAGTGCCGCGCCCTGCTCACGCAGGAGAGCGACGACCCGGACGCGCTTCTGGTCCTCGGGTTGACCATCGCGGCCATGGGGCAGCCAGAACGCGCGGCGCCAGTCCTCGACCGGGTTGCCCGCGCGCGGCCGGACGCCGCGCATCCCTGTCGCGACCTTGCGGCCATGCGCCCGGCCGTGCCGCGCCGGATGGTGGCGGAGCAGTATCGCGCCTGCCTCGCGCTGGCGCCGAACAATCACGCGCTCCGCCGCGACTTCGCGCGTTTCCTGCTCGACCACGACCAGCCCGTCGAGGCTCTCGCCGTCCTGCGGGACGCGGACGAAGGTGCCGAGACCTGCAATCTGTCCGGTATCGCTCTCGCCGAACTCGGCCGCTTTCGGGACGCGATCGGCGCATTCGAGGAGTCCGTCACCCTCGACCCGACGCCGCCCATCGGCTGGTCCAATCTCGGACTGATGCTCAAGATCGAGGGACGCACCGAAGAGGCGCTGGCCGCCTACGACGAGGCGATCGCGCGCAGCCCGCGCGACCCGCACATCCGGGTCAACCGTTCGATCGCGCTGCTGCAGGCCGGCCGCTGGACGGAGGCCTGGGCCGACCACGAATGGCACCTGCGGCTACCGCGCCGCGCCCCCCTGCCCCTGGACCGCCTCCTGCCGTCGCTCGACACGCTTGGATCGCTGGACGGGGTCACCGTGCTGGTCGTGCACGAGGATGGGTTCGGCAATACCCTGCAGTTCATGCGCTACCTGCCGCTCCTGGCGCGACGCGGCGCGCGGGTGATCGCGATGGTGCCGCCCCCGCTGATGCGGCTCACGCGCACGCTGCCCGGCCTCGCGGCCGTGATCGGCATGGAGGACAAGCCGCCCTCCTACGACTTCCAATGTCCGTTCTTCAGCCTGCCACGTGCCTTCGGCACAACGGTCGAAACCGTCCCCGACGCGCCCTACGTGGCAGCCGACCCGATCCTGAGCGAGCAATGGCGTGCGCGCCTGCCAACGGACGGGCTGCGGGTCGGTCTGGTCTGGGCCGGCCAGTCGCGACCCTCCTTGCCGGGGTCGAGCGCGCTGGATGGCCGGCGGAACGCGAGCCTCGCGGCATTCGCACCGCTGGCGGGCGTGCAGCATCTGCGCTTCGTCAGCTTGCAGACCGGCTCCGCGGCGATCCGCGCCCAGGTTCCGCCGGTCGGGATCAGCCTCTGCGACCCGATGCGGCGGGTCACCGACTTCGCGGATACCGCCGCAATCATCGACAATCTGGATGTGGTGGTCAGCGTGGATACCGCCGCGGCTCACCTGGCCGGCGCGATGGGCAAGCCGGTGTTCCTGCTCGACCGCTACGATCATTGCTGGCGCTGGTTGAGTGGACGGACCGACTCGCCCTGGTATCCCAGCCTGACCATTTTCCGGCAGGACACGCCCGGTGACTGGTCCGCACCCGTCCGGCGGATCGCCACCGCCCTCGCGGCGCTTGCGGAGGAGCGTGCGGCGTCGCGCCCCGTCATGGTCCGGGACCGCGCGCTGGAGTCGGCGGCCTGAGGCGACGCGAGGCGGCTCCTGCCGATCGGGCGCGCGCGCCGAAGCCCGGCAATCCCGATCGCGCGCACAGCCTGCCAGCAACTCCCCGCCAAGTTCCGGGCGTCAGGTTTCGGCCGCCAGGGTCCGAGCGTCAGGTTGCGGGCGTCAGGGATTGAGCGTCAGACTCCGGGCGCCCGCTTCCAGCCTGCACGTATCAGGCGTCGAAGAAGACCAGCGTGCGCAGTTCGATGCTCTCGCGGGGCAGCTTGTCCGCGGGCGCGGTCGGGTCCTCGAAGGCGGTGTGCGGCATGAAGCGGGCGCGGCCGTCCCGCGCCGAGTCGTAGCACTTCAGCAGCAGCACCTCCTCGCGCCGCATCCCCGGCACGTAGAACCACCGATGCGCCGGGTTGAACGTCAGGCCGTAGATCTCGCCGCGACGATCCCGATAGATCAGGTCCTGCGCGACGAGGTCCTCCGACGCGACCGTCCGCGTGTCGCACACGGCGAGCGGCGCATCCTGGAGCGGGCCGCGGATCGGCCGCCACAGGTTCACGATGGCGAAGCGGCGTCGCAGCAGGGCGTCGGCCTCCGCGCCCATCACGTCCCGGACGCGCTGCGGCCCGGACACTTCCGTGTAGTCGCCATGAATGCGCGTCGCAGGCTGACGGGGAATGCCGGGCGTCCGGTCCTCCACGCCCCATTGGCGGCGGCGGATCGTGTGGTCGAACACCACCACCCGGCTGGCGCCCGTGGCCGCGCCGATCAGGCGTTCGGCTTCGGGGTAGTAGACACGCCGCAGCGCCTCCTCGTCGTCGAGATCCGCCGCCTCGGTCGGGGCCTGCACCAGCGCGAAACCCTCCTCGTCCAGCGACACCTCGGGGGCGACCGGCCGGAGGTCGTGGATCGGCAGCGTGTGGTCCTCCGTCACGATGTTGCTGCGTGGCACGCCGGGCGGCGGGTCGAACGTGTAGGTATGCGGCCGTTCGGCCATGCGGGCGAAGTAGGTGAGCGTGCCGGGCACGTGCGGCAACGCGGCGATCCGGTCTGAAGCGAGGGCCATCGTCTTGGCTCCTTCTCGGGGGAACTGGGTCAGGAAACGGCAGGAAGACGGCGCAGGGCCGACGGGCGGTCGTCCATCGGCCATTGCAGCAGGAACGCGACCAGGCCGATCGCGATCAGCGACGCCCAGGCGATCGTGTAGCTGCCGGTCAGGTCGAAGCTCAGGCCGCCCAGCAGCGCGCCGCAGAACGACCCGACCTGGTGACTGAAGAACACGATCCCGAACAGCGTGCTGAAATGGCGCAGGCCGAACAGGCGGCCGATGATGCCGCTGACCAGCGGCGTCACACCCAGCCAGAGCAGGCCCAGGACCGCTGCGAACACGAGGGTGGAGGGCCCGGTGATCGGCAAGGCCAGGTAGGCGCAGATCGCCACCGTGCGGAGCAGGTAGGTCAGCGCGAGCAGCTTCGGCTGGCTGAACCGCGCGCCGAGCAATCCGACCACATACGTTCCGATCGCATTGGTCAGGCCGATCACGCCGAGGGCGGTCGCGCTCACGCTGGCCGGAATGCCGCAGATGGCCAGGAAGGCGGGCAGATGCGCCGTGATGAAGACGAGCTGGAACCCGCAGGCGAAGAACGCCGCCGTCATCCCGAGGAACCCGGGATGCGTCAGCGCGTCGCGCAAGACACGGCCGAGCGGTTCATCGGCGGCGGCGGGTTCGGCGGGCATGCTCCCGGAGGTTGGGGCGGCGGCGCGGCGCTCGGCGATCCCGAGGCAGAGTGCGGCCATCACCAGCGCCACGCCGGCGAAGACGAGGATCGCGACCCGCCAGCCCGAGGCGCCGATCAGCCCTTGCGCGACAGGCGCGAGCAGCGCGGTGCCGAACGAGCCGGTCGCGGCGACGGCCCCGACGGTCTGGCTCCGGCGATGTTCCGGCACGGCCCGCGAGACGACCCCCAGCAGGACGCCGAAGCCGGTGCCGGCGACACCCACGCCCACCATCAGCCCGGCGCCGAGGCCGAGACCAACCGCACCGCCGCTCTCCCCCATGACCACGAGGCCCGCGGCGTAGATCAACGCCGTGCCGATCAGCACCGGGCGGGCACCGTAGCGATCGGCGAGTGCGCCGACGAAAGGTTGGCTCGCGCCCCAGACGATGTTCTGCAGCGCGAGCGCGAAGCCGAAGGTCGAGGCGGAGATGCCCAGGGTCGCGAGCGGGGTATGAAACAGGCCCATGCTCTGGCGAAGGCCCATGGCGAGGGTCATCACGAGGCTGGCGAGCCCCAGCAGCACCCAGAGCGATCGGCCGGAGCGGGCGGGCGAGGCGGTGGTCGCGGACATATCCTGTCTCCCCTGTTCGGCAGGCTTGACCCGACGCGGCGCCACACCGACCTGTGTGGGAATGCTGGGATGCGCGCTTGCGCTCGGCAAGTTAAACCTACACCGACCTGTGTGGAGGCTGATGCGCGTGACCGGCAAGGCTCCGATGGTGGAGCGGATCCTGCAGACGGCGGACCGGCTGTTCTATCAGCGGGGAATCCGCGCGGTGGGGGTGGACCTGATCGCCGCCGAGGCCGGGATCAGCAAGCGCTCCCTCTATGACTACTTCCCTTCCAAGGAAGCGCTGATCGAGGCGTATCTCGAGCGCTACACCCTGCCCCTGCCGCAGACCGGCGCATCCCCTGCGGCGCAGATCCTCGGCGCGTTCGACCGGCTCGAGCGCATGTTCCGGCAGGATGGGTTCCGCGGCTGCCCTCTGGTCAACGCTGTCGCGGAACTGGGCGGCGCGTGCGAGCCGGTGCGCTCGATCGCCACGCGGTTCAAGCAGGAGCGGCGGGCGTGGTTCCGCGACCGGCTCGTCGAGGCGGGGCTTGCGACGCCGGATGCGCTCGCCCTGCAACTGCTGCTGCTGTCCGAAGGAGCCATTGCGTCGATGCTGGTGAGCGGCGACGTCTCCGTCGCACGCGGCGCACGCGACGCCGCGGTGGTCCTGCTGCGGTCCGCGGGACTCGCGCTCGAGCCGGCGGGCACCGCGGCCTGAATTTTGCCGGGGGACGGCGCGGGCCTATACTCGCCGCAACAGCCGGAGGAACCCGCCATGCATCTGTTCAGGCAGCATGCGGTGAAGGACACCGACGCCGTCTCCAAGCTGATCCCGATCATCGACTATGGTCCGTATTTCGCGGGCGAACCCGGTGCGCTCGAACGATTGGCTGGCGAGCTGCGCCACGCCTGCGAGAATGTCGGCTTCCTCTATGCGCGCAATCACGGCGTGCCGCAGGCGACCATCGACCGCGCCTTCGCCGCGTCGAAGCGGTTCCATGCGCTGCCGATCGAGGAAAAGCTGAAGCTGCGCCTGAACGAGAACAACATCGGCTACCTGCCGATGAACGCCTCGGTGCAGGGCGCGTCGACGGTACACAAGGCGACGAAGCCGAACCAGAACGAGAGTTTCTTCGTCAGCCACGACCGTGGCGCCGACCATCCGGACGTCGTCGCCGGCATTCCGCTACGCGGCCGCAACCAGTGGCCTGACGGGCAACCGGAGCTGCGGGCCGACATGATGGCCTACTTCCACGCGCTGCACGCCATGTGCAACCGCATGCTCCCGCCGTTCGCCGTCGCGCTGGACCTGTCGCCCGGCCATTTCGACCCGTTCTTCGCCAACGAGGCGCACGCCAATCTGCGCTTCCTGCACTACCCGCCGCAGCAGGACATGAGCGAGAACACGTTCGGCGCCGCGCCGCATACGGACAACAGCTTCATGACCGCGCTCGCCCGCACCGACGTGCCGGGCCTCGCGGTGCGTCTGACCTCCGGCGAGTGGTTCGCGCCGCCGGTGATCGAAGGCACGTTCCTGATCAACCTCGGCAACATCATGCGGCGCTGGTCGAACGACCGGTTCCTGTCGACCCCGCACGGCGTGATCAACGACAGCGGCGCCGACCGCTACTCGATCGCCTACTTCCACAGCCCGAACCCGGCGAGCACCATCGAGTGCCTGCCGACCTGCGTGTCCGACGAGAACCCGGCGCGCTACCCGCCGGCCGTCTATCGGGATCTCGTGCTGGAATTCTACCGCAAGAACTACTTCCACCAGCGCGGCCATCAGTCGGACGCGGCGAAGCAGGCGCCTGCCATGTGACGGGGCGTCGAGACACCTGGACCAACGAAAAAAACGCGAGGAAACGTCCATGAAAGTCTACGAAGCCATCGCCGAGTCCCTGCTGGCCGAGGGCGTCACCGACTTCTTCGGCCTGATGGGCGATGGCAACATGTGGCTCTGGGGCGCGCTGTGCCGCGATCCACGCGCGAAACCCTACAATCTGCGGCACGAATCGATGGCGGTGTCGGCCGCGGACGGATACGCGCGCACCACCGGCAAGATCGGCGTCGCGATGGTGACCTGCGGGCCAGGGCTCACCCAATGCGGCACCTCGTTGATCGCGGCCTATCGGGGCAAGACCCCGCTGGTCCTGATCGCGGGCGAAATCGCGGCCGGGGCCAAGAACAAGACGCAGTCCATGGACCAGCGCCGCTTCGCGGAGGCGAGCAGCGCGCGCTTCTTCACGATCTCCTCGATCGATAACATGGCGGAGGAGATCGCCGAGGCGTTCTACGCCGCGCGGGTCAACCGCATCCCCGTCGTGCTCAATCTGCCGATGGACCTGCAGGAAGACGAGTTCGACTGGGACTACGCCTACCGCCCGTCCACCGACTTCCTGCCGGCCCGCGCGCTGTCGCCCAGCCCCGATGCGCTGGCACCGGTGATCGAGAAGCTGGCCGCGGCCGAACGCCCGGTGATCATCGCCGGTCGCGGCGCCCAGGCCGCCCAGGCGCGCGACGAGATCATCCGCCTCGCCGACCGCGTCGGTGCGTTGCTGGCGACCTCGCTGCAGGCGAAGGGGTATTTCGCCGGCCACCCTTGGGATATCGGCATCGCGGGCGCCTTCGCATCCGCCCCCTCGGAACAGCTTCTGGCCGAAGCGGACTTCGTCCTCGGGGTCGGGGCCGAACTCGGCTACTACACGACCGAGGGCGGCCTGCTGTTTCCCTCCGCGGAGGTCGCGCGCATCGATATCAAGGCGATGCCGGAGGAGATCGGCGTCATCCCCGGCCTGTGGGTGCAGGGGGACGCGCGGCGAACGGTGGCCGCGATCAACGAGGCGCTGGAAGCGCATCAGGTCCGCAAGGACGGGTTCCGCACCGACGACGCCCGCACCGTGCTCGAGACTCCGCCCCCGGCCGTGGAGCCACCGACGGACGGGCTCGACCCGCGCCCCCTCGCCCGCGCGTTGGGCGCCGCGCTGCCGAAGGGCGCGCTGCTGACCTGCGGCGCCGGGCATTTCTTCTCCTGGATCGGCATGTATGCGCCGCTGCCCGAAGGGGCCGAGATCCAGTATTCCTACGGCTTCGGCGCGGTCGGCCAGGGGATCGGCGTCGCGATCGGCACGGCCGCCGGCAATCCCGGACGCCCCCATGTGGCCGTCGAAGGCGACGGCAGCCTGATGTTCAACCTCCAGGAACTGGAGACGGTGGTCCGCCACAAGCTGCCGATGGTGCTGGTGGTGTGGAACGACGCGGGATACGGCGCGGAAGTGCACAAGCTCATCGCAAAGGGTTTCGACGAGACGCTGGCGCAATGGCCGTCCCCCGACT
>MKTV01000061.1:0-36523 GCA_001898425.1 Rhodospirillales bacterium 69-11 | reverse complement strand
CTACCTGATCGACGCCCGCGTCTCCCCGACCATGGCCACCGACCCCTACGCCAAGGTGCATTACGGGCAGGAGAGCCGCGCCCCCCTGCTGCGTCCCGTGGCCTGACACGCAATGCATTTCGAAGGGGCGTTCCGCGTTCCCGGCCGGCCGGACGAGGTGATGCGGCGCTTCGCCGACGTGCCCCGGATGGCGGGCTGCATGCCGGGCGCGGTGCTGGAGCCGCAGGCGGAGGACGGATCCTGGCCGGGCGCGATGGTGGTGGCGTTCGGCCCGAAGAAGGTGGCGTTCAAGGGCCGCGCCACCTGCGCGTTCGACCAGGAGGCGCTGACCGGCTGGGTGCATGGCCGCGGGACGGCAAACCTGCGTGCCGCGCGGATCGGCGTGAAGGTGGCCTTCGCGCTGGAGGCGGACCCGGACGCGCCGGAGCCGGCCACGCGCGTGAAGATCGTGTCGGATGCCGAACTAGGGGGCGTGCTGGCGGATTTCGCCCGCACGGGCGGGGTCGCGGTGGCGAATGCGATCATGGCGGACTTTGCCCGCCGCGCGGCGGAGGAGTTCGCCAGGGACGCACCGGAACCGGATGCGTCGCTGGCCGCCGCGCGGATCACGGACGCGCCGACGTCATCGATGGATGAGGCGGAGGCGCCGAGCGGGCGGGCGTCAGGCGCGCGGGGGTTGGGGGCCCGAGACTCGGGGGCCCAAGACTTGGAGGCCCAAGGCTCAGAAGCTCGAGACCCAGGGACACCGATCGCCTCGGCCGAACCCGCGGGCGCAGGTGTCGCGCCGGCTGGGACGGTCGCCGCCAGTCCCCCGTCGCCCGTCGCGACGCCGATGCCGACGCAAGGAAGTCCTCGCGAGAACGCTCCGCTCAAAGCGCACGGCATCCTCTGGGCGGTGCTGAAGGCGAAGCTGCTGGATCTGCTGTCCCGACTCGGACTGCGGCGCGCCGGTTGAGCCGTCGCAAGCTAGGCGCCGACCTTGCGCGGGACCGCCGCGCCGCACGCCCCGGCCGAAAGCCCGCCAGGCCGCATACCCCTTGCCGCATGTCCGCCGCCGCATGCCCGCTCCGCCGCATGGAACGCGGCGGGCACGGACGGGCGTCTCCGCCCGGCGGCGGCGGTCGCGGCTGCTACCGTCCGACCGATTTCAGCGCCGAGTCCACGGCGTCGCCCAGGCGCTCGACAATCGCGTCCACCTCGGCCGGAGAGACGATGTATGGCGGCGCGACGATGTAGTGGTCGCCCTGCTTGCCATCCAGCGTCCCGCCCATGGGGTAGCCCGCGACGCCGCGGGCCAGGGCCTCCGCCTTAACCCGCTCGTTCAGCTTCAGCCCCGGCTCGAACACGCCCTTGGTCGCGCGATCCGTCACGAACTCAATCGCCCAGAACAGGCCACGGCCGCGAATGTCACCGACATGACGGTGATTGCCGAACCGCTCCACCAGCCCGCGCTCGAGCCGCTGGCCCATGGCCTGCACGTTCTCCAGCAGCCGGTCTTCCCGGATGATCTTCTGCACCTCCAGCGCGGCAGCGCAGGCGACCGGATGCGCCTGGTAGGTCTGGCCATGCAGGAATCCGCCCGACCCGTTCGCCAGCGCCTGCACGATGCGGTCGGCGATCAGCACGCCGCCGATCGGCTGGTAGCCGCCGCCCAGGCCCTTGGCGATGATCTGGATGTCCGGTGTGACACCCTCCTGTTCCCAGGCGTGCATCGTGCCGGTGCGGCCCATGCCGCACATGACCTCGTCCAGGATCAGCAGCGCACCGTGCCGGTCGCAGATCTCCCGCACGCGCTTGAAGTAGCCGGGCACCGCGGTGACGCAGCCGGTGGTCGCACCGACCACGGGTTCGGCCAGGAAGGCGGTCACGGTGTCGGGGCCGACCCGCTGGAACTCGGCCTCCAGCTCCTCGGACAGGCGGTCGAGATATTGCGCGTCGCTTTCGTCGTCCCGCTTGAACCGGTACGGGAAGCACGGCGACACCAGCGAGTGCATCGGGCTCAGGATCGGCTCGTAGAGCGCGCGCCGCATCATGTTGCCGCCCGCGGCCAGCGCGCCCAGCGTGGTGCCGTGATAGCTCTGGCGGCGGGCGATGGTGCGCACGCGCTGCGGCTGGCCGATCTCCACGAAATACTGCCGCGCGAGCTTCAGCGCAGCTTCGTTCCCCTCGGAACCGGAGGAGCAGAACCAGGCGCGGGTCAGTCCCCCCGGCTCGTCGGCCAGGAGCATCTCCGCGAGATCCTCCGAGGGTTGGTTCGAGAACGTGCCGGTATGCGAATAGGCCATCGCAGCGGCCTGCCGCCCGATCGCCTCGGCGATCCGGCGATTGCCGTGCCCGAGCGCGGCGACGGCAGCGCCGCCCGAGGCGTCGATCACGCGGTTTCCGTCCGCGGTGATCAGGTAGACACCTTCGCCGCGGACGGCGATCGGGGGAATGGCACCGGAACGGTGCAGGACTCGACTCATGCATGGCCTCCGCGGACAGCAGGGACGTCGGACGGAACCAGGCCTGCGCCCCGCCGGGGATGCGTCGAGGGAACCACCGAAGGCGTCACTCGGGCAGCGAGCCTACACGCCGAGTCTCCCGGATGCCTAGAGCGAGTGGATGCCCGAGCGAGTGGGTGGTCTGGAGCGAGGACCCGCGCGCCGTCACGCCGAACGGAGCCGCTCCTTCGCCGCGGCGGGTCCGGCCGGCACGCCGACCTCGTCCAGTAGGTCGAGGAACGGAGCAAGCGCGAGCAGGAAGCAGGTGAGTTCCGTCACCAGCAGGGTGACGGTGATCGGCAGCTCGATCACCAGCTCCGCCTCCAGCCGCAGGCGGTGGTCGGGCGTGAGCCGCAGGTGCCAGCCCTCCGGCAGGGCCGCCGGCAGGGTCCGCAGGGCGGCGAAGCTGCGGGGGCGCTGATCCGAGGTCAGCTTCTGCGCAGTGCTGGGGATTCGGCCGAGTGCGACCTCGAGCACGAGGTGATTCCCCGGCGCCGCGTCGGACAAGTGGGCGTGCACCGACCGACCACGCCAGGCGAGGATGAAGCCGGATCGTTCCGGGATCCCATTCCGGGGTGAGAGGCGACCCGCGGCGTCAACCGCGAAGGGGCCGAGATTGAAGGGCGCATCGAACGGCATGGCCGGCTCCCGCAGCAAGAGCGGGCAGTCTTGTCCGCAGAAGGTGAACCATCCATAAACCGCGCCTCATGTCCCTCGCCGACGACATTCGCCACGTGCTGGCGCCACCCCACCCAGCGGGCCGTCCCTTCATCGTGGGCGGCCTGATCGTGGTCATGCTCGGCCTGCTGGTCGGACCATGGCTCGCCTGGCTGGGCCTGATCTTCACGCTGTTCTGCCTGTTCTTCTTCCGCGATCCCGAACGCGTGCCACCGCCCCGGTCGGACCTGCTGGTCGCGCCGGCGGACGGCCGGATCGTCTCGGTCGCGCCCGCCGTCCCGCCCGTCGAACTCGGGCTCGGCGGGACGCCGCGGTGGCGCGTGTCGATCTTCCTCACCGTGCTGAACGTGCATGTGAACCGCGTTCCCGGGGACGGTGTGGTCACCCGCATCGCCTACCGCCACGGCGCCTTCGTCAACGCCAGCATGGACAAGGCGAGCGTCGACAACGAGCGTAACGCGATCGCCATGCGCCTGCCCGGCGGCCAGGAGATCGCGGTGGTCCAGATCGCCGGCCTGATCGCGCGGCGCATCGTCTGCACGTTGCGGGAAGGTGACACCGTGCATTGCGGCGATCGGTTCGGCATCATCCGCTTCGGCAGTCGGACCGACCTCTACCTCCCCGAAGGGATCCGGCCGCTGGTGACCGAGGGCCAGACCATGATCGGCGGAGAAACCGTGATCGCGGACCTGGCGGCGCCCGCCGGATGAGCGGCGGCACGCGGCCCTCCCCGATCCGGCGGCTGCAACGCTACCGACCGCGGCGCCGGCCTCGCTACAACGGCCCGTCCTTCAACCGCATCGTGCCCAACCTGATGACGCTGATCGGGTTGTGTGCCGGCCTCACCGCGATTCGCTTCGCGATGGAAGGGCGGTTCGGCAGCGCCGCGGTCGCCATCACCGTCGCCGGCGCGATCGACGGCCTGGATGGGCGGCTGGCGCGGCTGCTCAAGGCCACGTCCCGGTTCGGGGCGGAGTTCGACAGTCTCTCCGACTTCCTGTGCTTCGGCGTGGCGCCGGCGCTCACACTCTACCTCTGGTCGCTGCAGCGCGCCGGGGCCTATGGCTACATGCCGTGCCTCATGTTCGCGGTCTGCATGGCCCTGCGCCTCGCGCGGTTCAACGCCGCGTTGGAAGGGGCGCCACGCCCCGCCTACGCCTATAACTTCTTCACCGGCGTTCCCGCGCCGGCCGGGGCCGGGCTCGCGCTGTTTCCGCTGTTCCTCGGGCTCGAGGCCCGCTCCCTGGAATGGGACTGGCTCGTCAGGACTGCGCAGCACCCGCTGTTCTGCGCGGCCGTCCTCGTCGGCACCGCGCTGCTGCTGGTGTCCACCCTGCCGATCTGGAGCTTCAAGAACTTCAAGGTTCCGTCCGAATACGTCCTGCCGCTCCTGCTCGGAACCGGACTGTTCGCGGCGCTCCTGGTGGCGGATCCCTGGGGGGCACTCGCTGCCTTGGGCCTGCTCTACATCGCGATGCTGCCGTTCAGCATCCGCAGCTTCCACCGCCTGCAGCGGGAAGCCGAGGCGCCCGAGGAGGAGGATGCGGAACTGCCGGAGCAGGGGAGCGCGCCCGGCGTCACCCCTCCCCCCGCGGCAACCTGACCCTCGCAACCTGACCGCGGCGCCCTGACCGCGGCGCCCTCCACGTCCATTCCGCACAGCTCGGCCGGCGCGATGATCACAGGCACTTCCGCAGGAACCAGCGCGTGTGGCCGGCCGGGAAATCGGGCAGCGTGCCGAACACGGTGTAGCCGGCGCGCTCGTAGACGCGGCGCGCCACGGGACTGAAGGTGTCGATCCAGGCGCCATGGCAGCCTCGCCCCCGCGCTTCCGCTTCCGCCGCGCCAAGCAGCCGCGCGGCCAGACCCTGGCCGCGGGCGGCTTCGGCGACCCAGAGCTGCTCGACATACAGCCAGCCCCAGGCCGTGTAGCCCACCAGCCCGCCGCTCAGCCCCGGGTCGCGTGCGAATACCCCGATCGCGCGCCGGCCCGACGGCCCGACCATGGTTCGGTTGGCGGTGACCAGCCCCGCGGTGACGCAGGCGGCCAGCGCGGAGTCCGGCGTCTCGGTGACCTCGATCACGGGCGGCATCGGGCCAGTGTGGGGCGGTGCGGGGTGCACCGGAAGCCGGTTTCCGGCTTGAACCGCCACGAGGGCCGCGGGCAGACTGCCGCGACTGGAGACCTCGCCCATGACCCCGACCCGCCGACGGCTGCTCGCCGCGCCTCTCGTCCTGCCGCTCGCGGCGCCCTTCATCCGGCGTGCGGCCGCTGCCCGCACCATCACGGTCGCCGCCTATTCCGGCATTTTCCAGGAGAATTACGAGCCGGCGGTGGTGGATGCGTTCCGTCGCGCGCATCCGGACCTGGAGGTCACCTACTACCCGATCGCCAATTCCGCCCAGGCGCTGGGTCTCGTGCGCGCCCAGAAGGCAGCGCCCCAGATCGACGTCGTGATCATGGACGTGTCCGTCGCCAAGACCGGAACCGACGAGGACCTGTTCGAGCCATTGCCGAAAGGCTCGCTCCCGGTGCTGGACGAGCTCACGCCCAAGGCATTCATCCCGGGCGTGGCCGGGCCGGCGGTGCTGTTTGACAACTACGTGCTGCTGTATTCGCCGCCGCAGGTGAAGCCGGCCCCCACGTCCTGGAAGGTGCTCTGGGACGCTTCGTATGACGGCAAGATCGCGGTCCAGGCCGCGCCCGACATCGTGGGCATCGCGCTGACCCTGATCGCCAACAAGGTCTTCGGCGGCGGCGACTACCACCAGTCGGTCGCGGCCGGCATCGATGCGATCGCGAAGATGGCGCCGCACGTGCTCACCTGGGATCCGAAGCCCGACTCCTACACCTTCCTGATCGAGGGGACGGCCGCGCTCGGCGTCGGCTGGAATGCGCGCGGACAGACCTATGCGCGGCAGTCGCAAGGCAAGCTGGGCGTCGCCATCCCCGAGGAAGGTTCGCTGTTCCAGATCAACACGATCAATCTGGTGAAGGGCTCCCGCGAGCCGGACGCCGCCAAGGCCTTCATCTCCTACGCCCTCGGCACCGCGGCGCAGAAGGCGTTCACCGAACGCATGTTCTACGGTCCGGTGAACACCAAGGCCGAGATCAGCGCCGAGGCGCTGGCGCGTACGGCCGCCACGCCGGAGCGCCTGGCGAAGATGCTGGACGTGGACTGGATCGCAGTCGCCAAGATGCGCGACTCGATCACCGACCAGTGGCGGCGGAAAATCCTGCGCGTGCGCTGAGCCGATGCGACGGATGGCCCTGCTGCTGCTGATCCCGGCGGTGGCGGTGAACCTGCTGGTCTTCCTCTGGCCCATGCTGAACCTGGCGGCGTTGTCGTTCCGCGACGCGTTGCCGGGTGGCGGCATCGGCCAGGTGCTGTCGCTCGGCACGTGGAAGGACCTGCTGACCGACGGCTACTACTGGAGTCTCTTGCTCAATTCGGTCGTGGTGTCGCTGATCATCACCTTCGCCGCGCTGCTCTGCGGCTATCCGATCGCGCTGTTCGTGCATCGGGCCTCCCCGCGCTGGCGCAACCTGCTGATGGTGGCCTGCATCGCCCCGCTGCTCGTCTCCGCGGTCGTGCGCACCTATGGCTGGCTCGTCCTGCTGGGCGACCGCGGGCTGCTGCCCAGCCTGCTGCGGGGATTGGGCTGGGCGCGGCCGCCACGGCTCGTGTTCAACGAGGTCGGCGTGGTCGTCGCGCTGACCGAGATCCTGATGCCCTACATGATCCTGTCGCTGTTGGCCGGCTTCGGGCGGCTCAACCCGGTGCTGGAGGAGGCGGCGTCGAGCCTGGGGGCGCGGCCGTTCACGGTGTTCCGCCGCATCGTCCTGCCGCTCACGGTTCCCGGGATCCTGCTGGGTTGCCTGCTCGCCTTCGTGCTCGCGGTCAGCAGCTTCATCACCCCGTCGCTCCTGGGCGGCGGACGCGTGCCGCTGCTGGCGACCGAGATCTACGACCAGGCGATCGTCAGCCTGAACTGGCCGGTGGCGGCGGCGCTCTCGGTGATCGTCCTGGCCGTGTTCGGCGTGGCGCTCACGCTCTACGGCCGCCTCTCGCGGGCGGAGGCATGATGGGCCGCGTCGCGTTCCACGCCCTGGTTGGCGTGCTGTTCCTATTCCTGCTCGCGCCGGTGATCCTGGTCTTCCCGCTCTCACTGTCGGCCGACAGCAGCATGGCCTGGCCGCCCTCGGGCTGGAGCCTGCGGTGGTATGCCGCCCTGGTGCAGCATCCCGGCCTGATGGCGGCGCTGCGCAACAGCGTGCTGCTCGCGCTGCTGGTCACCGCCGCCGCGCTGCTGCTCGCGATCCCGGCAGCCCTGGCGATCGCCCGCGGCCGGTTCCCGGGGCGGGAGGCCCTGTTCGCGCTGCTCACCGCCCCGTTGCTGCTGCCGACCATCGTGCTCGGGTTGGCATTGCTGATCCTGTTCGCCGGCTACGGGCTGATCGGCACCTGGATCGGCCTGGTCCTCGCGCACCTGCTGGTCGCCATGCCCTATGCGACCCGCGTCCTGGTGACGGCGCTCGGCACGCTCCCCGCCGGTCTCGAGGATGCCGCGGCCAGTCTCGGCGCCCCGCCGGCCACGGTGTTCCGCCGCGTGACCCTGCGGCTGATCCTGCCGGGCGTCGCGGCGACCTGCGCCATCGTCTGCCTCGTGTCGTTCGACGAGACGGTCATCAGCCTGTTCGTGGTGGGTCCGCGCCTCACCACCTTCCCGGTCGCGCTGTTCCGCTACGTGCAGTCGCGCACCGACCCGCTGGTGGCCGCTGCCGCGGCCGTGATGATCCTGTTCACCCTCGCGGTCGTGATCGTGCTGGACCGGCTGATCGGCCTGAAGCGCGCGGTCGGCGGCTGACGGGACCATCAAGACCGCGCGACTCACTCGGCTGGCACGACCACGAACGGCGTCGAAGTCGTAACGTGCGCCCGCTCGCAGGCAGGAGTGATGATGCAGCGTGGACTGACGAGAGTGCAGGTGATCGAGCCGCCGACGCCGACCGAAGAGGCGGTGGAGGAGGAGCTCCAGCACGAGCCGCACTCCTATCTCGAACTCTACGGCTTTGCGCGCGCTCCGTTCGCCACCGGGGCCGCGGAAGAAGAGTTCGTGCCCGGCGAGTCCCATCGTTCCGTGCTGGAGGCGCTGGCCGGCGCGATGCTGGCCGGCCAGTCGGCCGTAGTGGTGACCGGTGAGGCGCAGATCGGCAAGTCGACCCTGCTCGATACCGCGGTTCGCCTGGTGGAGGCCCGCGGGGTACGCGTGCTGCGCATCGCCAATCCACGGCCAGGTCCGCTCTCGCTCAAGCGGTTGCTCAGCACGCTCCTGGGCATCTCCGAACCACTCAAGCTGAGCGAGGCCGAGTCGGCACGGGCGCACGCCCTGCTCACGAGCCGCGCGCCCGGCGCGCTCCACACCGTGCTCGCGATCGACGACGCCGACACGTTGTCCCTGGGAGCGCTGCGCTATCTGTCCCAGCTCTGCCGCAAGGATGCCGCCGGCACCGCCCCCCAGATCGTGCTGGTCGGTGCGCCGGGCATCTGGCCGCTGCTCCGCCAGGCCGAGTTCCGCGCGCTCACGTCCCGGGTCAATGTCCGGCTTCGGGTCGGCCGTCTCTCCACCGAGGAGGCACGCGCCTATGTCGAGCGCCGCCTCTGGATGGCGGGCAGCGAGACCCGCAGGGTGTTGTCCCCGGCCGCCCTGGCCGACGTGCTGGTGCGGACCGAGGGCATCCCGGGCCGGATCAACGCCGCGCTGGATCGCGTTTTTGCCGCGGGGTTCGAGCATCGCCACCCGCGCGTGACGCCGCAGACCGTTCGAGCGGCGCTGGGGGTGAGCCGGCCGCCGACGTTCCGGCCGCAAACGGCACGCAAGCCGCCGCCGATCTGGCTGATCGCGGGCACCGTGCTGGCCGTCGGCCTGGGCAGCGCCCTCTACGCCAACCGCGCCGCACTGCCCTCCCCGAACGACATGATCGGCTGGGCGAAGGGGGTGGCCGCCCAGGTGCGGTAGGTTGGATCTGGCAGCGATCCGGTCGCGGCGTATGATGCGGCCGGACCGACATGCCTGAGGACCAGATGCCTGCCGGATTCGATCCCGACTTCCGTATTCCCACCCTCTGGACCGACACCCCGGATGCGATGGACCGCCTGCGGGGTCTCTATGCGACGGGCGCGGTGACCGGCGCGGAGGCAGGCGACCTCGCGCATTTCATCGATCACGGTTGGCTCGTCTGGAACAAGGCGATCGACGAGGCGACCATCGACGCGCTGGTCTCCGACGTGCACGCGCTTCACGAGAAGCCCGGCTACTTCGTCAGCACCGATTTCGAGCATGGCCGCCAGAAGCGGCTGATGGGCGCCAGGCCGAACCGCGACGACAGCATCTTCGATCTGTATGTAAACCTGAAGAGCGCGCGGGAGGTCTGCCTCCATGCGCGCATCGCCCGCTTCCTGTCGCTGGTCTTCCAGGCAAAGCCGCTCGCCTTCCAGCAATTTCTGTTCCAGCAGAGCAACGGCCACGGGTGGCATCAGGACACCGCCTATGTGGTCGTCGACCAGCCCATGCTGCTCGCCGCCACCTGGATCGCGCTCGAGGACATCGTCGAGGGGACCGGCGAACTCGCCTTCTACGACCGCAGCCACCGCCTGCCGCACTGGGTCTTCGCCAACGGCCGCAAGCACCATGACGGGGAGACCTCCGGATCCGAGTACGGAGAGCAGCTGGAGCGTGCCTGCCAGGACCGCCAGCTCGCCTACCACCGCCTGCTCGCGCGAAAGGGCGACGTGTTCTTCTGGTCCGCCGATCTCGTCCACCGCAGCCATCCGCGGACGCCGCCGATGGGCCGCAGCCGCATGGCCTGCGTCACGCATTACTGCCCCGCGACCTCCGTGCCGCACTGGTTCTCGGACCCCCAGAAGCGGGGAATCGAGCCTCACCGCGATCTCGGCGGCATCGCCAGCAGCTACTACAAATTGCCAAATCTTGGCGAAATGATCCGCCCCGTCCCGACCTGGGAGTACTACGAATGACACGCGCTATCAGCGGGTGCTCGTGCGAAGCGTTTGCATCATTACGACCGTGACTTGACGCTGCACGCCGTTCGGCCACATTGGCCACATGCGCAACTTCTCCGAACTCTCGGAACGAGAGGTCCTTGCCCTGGCGATCGCCAATGAGGAAGAGGACGGCCGAATCTACCTCGACATCGCCGAAGGCCTGCGCGCCGAATACCCGGGAAGCGCTGCCCTGTTCGCCGCCATGGCAGGGGAGGAGAACGAACATCGGCGCCGCCTGCTCGAGCTCTACCGCGAGAGATTTGGCGAGCACATCCCATTGATCCGCCGCCAGGACGTGCGCGGGTTCATCCAGCACAAGCCGGTCTGGCAGGTCTATCCGCTCAACCTCGAAGCGGTGCGCAAGCTCGCCGAGAGCATGGAGGAGGAAACCTCCCACTTCTACCGCCGCGCCGCCGAACGCAGCACCGACGTCTCGATCCGCAAGCTGCTTGGCGACCTCGCCGAAGCCGAAGTGGCGCACGAGCATCTCGCGGAAGGCCTGCGGGCGGAAAACCTGCCCGAGAACGTCAAGGAGCGGGAAGACCAGCACGCGCGCCACGCCTTCGTGCTGCGCTTCATCCAGCCGGGCCTGGCCGGGCTGATGGACGGATCCGTCTCCACCCTGGCGCCGGTGTTCGCCGCGGCCTTCGCCACCGGCAACACGTGGGAGGCCTTCGTGGTCGGCCTCGCCTCCTCGATCGGCGCGGGCATCTCGATGGGCTTCGCCGAGGCGCTGTCGGACAATGGCAGCCTCACCGGCCGCGGCGCGCCGCTGATCCGCGGCGGCATTTGTGGCCTGATGACCACCGCCGGCGGCATCGGGCATACCCTGCCCTACCTCATCCCGAATTTCTGGACCGCGACCGTGGTCGCGATCGCGGTCGTCATCCTGGAACTCGCCGTGATCTCCTGGATCCGCTGGCGCTACATGGACACGCCGCCGCTTTCGGCCGCCTTCCAGGTGGCGTTCGGCGGCGCGCTCGTCTTCGCGACCGGCATTCTCATCGGCAGCAGTTGAGTCGCGCACATGCAGACATCGATCCTGACGGAACCCGCCGAGACGCAAGGCTTGCGGCACGATCCCACCACGATTTGGCTGCACTGGGCCACCGCGCTTCTGGTCGTGCTGCTTTGGGTGATCGGCCAGACCATCGACTTTGCGCCGCGTGGTGCCCTGCGGACCGACTATCGTTCGGTCCACATCGTGGCAGGCATCACGCTGGCCGTGGTGCTCATCACCCGCATCGCGTGGCGGTTGAGCCGGGGCGGCATGCTGCCCCCGCTCGACACAGGGCCGCTGCTGCTTGTCGCCCGCGTCACACACCTGGCGCTGTACGCGCTCATGGTGGCGACGGTCGGACTGGGTCTGTTCAACATCTGGGTGCGCGGCGACACGCTGTTCGGCCTGGTCACGTTGCCAGCGTTCGAGCCCGGCAACACCGCCCTTCGCCGCACGATCGGTGGCTGGCACGAGCTGGCCGCGAATGTCCTGCTGATCGTGGCCGGGCTGCATGCCGCGGCGGCCCTGTTCCACCACCTCCTGCTGCGGGACGCGACGCTGCGACGGATGTGGTTCGCGGGCGCGCGCAACCGCTGAGCCTGGACGGCGCCCGTCGCGGCGCCGATCGGACGCAGGTCTCTCCCAAGCCGCGGCCGGGACCGTGCGTCCCGGTGGCGACGCGGCTCCGATCGGTCGTATAAGGCGCGCGCTCCCGGCCACCCGATTCGCCGTCCCAGCGCAAGGATTTCGCCATGTCCCCCAGGATTGCCGCCTGCCTCGCCGGCCTCGTGCTGCTCGCCGCCTGCTCGTCCGACAACGGCACCGCGAATGGCGCGGGCGCGGGTGCCGGGGCGGGCGGACCGAACGGGACGGGCGCCTACGGGGCGGGGGGAGCCTATGGGTCCGGGGCCGGCGGGGCCTACGGCGCCGGCGCGGCCGGCCGCGCGGCCCCCGGCTCGCAGGAGGATCTGGTCCAGTCCGCTGGTGACCGCGTCTTCTTCAGCACCGACCAGAGCACGCTGGACGACCAGGCGCGTGCGACGCTCGACAAGCAGGCGCAGTGGCTGCAGCAGAACCCGACGGTGCGCATCTGGATCGCCGGCAACTGCGACGAGCGCGGCACGGAAGAGTACAACCTGGCGCTGGGTCAGCGCCGAGCGAATGCCGATCGCGACTACCTGGTCGCGCACGGCATCGACCGGAGCCGGATCGAGACGATCAGCTACGGCAAGTCGCGCCCGATCGATCCGGCCTCCACCCCGGCGGCCTGGGCACAGAACCGCAACGCCATCACCTCGGTCCGCTGAGGCTCCGACCGACCTGGAGAAGCGCGGTCGCTCCGGCCGTGTCGCCGCCATGTGCGCGGCGATCGCGGCGGAGCGTCTCGCGTTCGCGGGTCGCCACAGGTTGGCGGAGCGGCGGCGCGTCCGACGACGTCACCCGAACGCCCGGACCTGAGCACACGATTCCGTGATCGTTGATGCGGTGCGTTTCCTCCCTGGGCAATGGCTCCTAGTTTGGAGCGCCGCAGCCGCCGAACGGCCGCCGATTGCGCAGGAGAGGAGCGATCGACCTCGAGAGCACACAGGCGCTCCCAGGATCCGATAGGGGCCTGTCCGATGATGCACGCGCGATCCTGGAGAGCATGGGCGATGCGTTCTACGCGCTGGATGGCGCGTGGCGGATCACCTACGCCAACAAGCGCGCCCTGGATTTCTGGCAGACCTCGCTTGAGGCCGTGTATGGCCGCGTGCTGTGGGACTGCTTCCCCGCGCTTCACGGGACCCGCAACGCGGAGGTGATCCGCCGCGCGCAGGCCGAACGCCGCGTGCTCACCTTCGAGGCGCCGTCCCCAGTGAACGGGGTCTGGGTGCGCGCCAATGTCGGCCCGTTCAAGGACGGGGTGACCGTCTACTGGCGCGACATCAGCGAACGCCGCCGCGCGGAGGAGACATTGCGGGCCAGCGAGGCCCATCTCCGCCTCGCCCAGGACGCAGCGGGTATCGGCACGTGGGACTGGGACCTGGAAACCGACCGCATCCACTGGTCGTCGCAGATGTACGTGCTGATGGGCCGCCCCGAAGCGGAAGGTCGGACCGACGATCCCTACGGTCTCTGGCTGGAGATGCTGCACCCCGACGACCGGAGTTCGGCCGATGCGGCGGCGCGGGCGGCAAGCCGGGTCGTGGCGCCGTTCGGGTTCGAATTCCGCATCCGGCGCCCCGACGGCGCGGTCCGCTGGTTGCTGACCCGCGGCAACGTGCTGCCGAACGCGGCGGATGAGCCCGGCCGCATGGTGGGCATCAACATCGACATCACCGACCAGAAACGTGCCGAGGAGGCGCTGGAGCGGCGTGTCGCGCAGCGCACCCAGGCCCTCCGAGACACGGTCGGCGCGCTGCAACGGTCGCGCGAGCGGAATGCCGCGATATTCGCCAATGCCCCGGTCGACCTCGCCTTCCTCGGCGTGATGGAGGACGGACGGATCCGGATCGAGGACGTGAATCCCGCCTGGATCCGCAACACGGGCTATGCGCGGGAGGCGGTGGTCGGACGCCTGCTCGAGGAAGCGCTGTCCCCCGAACATGCGGCGATGACGCTGGATTATTGCCGGCGCGCCATCGAGCAGCGGGGGCGGATCGAATACGAGTACACCACCATGCTGGGCGCCGGGGAATCGACCCGGCGCTGTTTCCTCGTCCCCTTGCTCGACGAGGATGCCGGCGTGCGCAACATCCTGCTCACCGCCGTGGACCTGACGGAGATGCGGCGCATCGAAGCGCAGCTCCGCCAGGCACAGAAGATGGAGGCGATCGGCCAGCTCACCGGCGGGATCGCCCATGACTTCAACAATCTCCTCACCGCCATCCTCGGCAACCTGGAGATGCTCCAGGCGACCGCACCGGATGAGCGCGCGGCCCGCCGAGTGGCGTCGGCGATGCGGGCGGCGCGACGCGGCGGCGAGCTGACCCAGCAGCTCCTGGCCTATGCGCGGCGACAGAACCTATCTCCCCAGGCGGTGGACGCCAATCTGGTGATCAGCGGCATGGCGGAGCTGCTGCAGCGCAGCCTGGGCGGGCTGGTCCAGGTCGAGATGACGCTGGCCCCCGACCTCTGGGCCTCCCGCAGCGACCCGACCCAGCTCGAGCTCATGCTGCTGAACCTCGCGATCAACGCGCGGGATGCCATGCCGCAGGGCGGCTCGATCCGCATCTCCACGGCGAACATGTCCGCGTGGGAGCCGGCGCTCCCGGCGGAGCTGGTGCGCGGCGAATACGTCGTGATCCGCGTGGCGGACGACGGGTCCGGTATGCCGCCCGAGGTGCTGGAGCACGCCTTCGAGCCCTTCTTCACCACCAAGGACGTTGGCAAAGGGAGCGGTCTCGGCCTGGCCCAGGTCTATGGGCTCGCCGCCCAGTTCGGTGGCACCGCGCGATTGCAGAGCCGACTGGGGGCGGGCACGACTGTGGAAGTCTTCCTGCCGCGAGCCGACGCACCCGCCCCGGTCGAGCCCGGCGATGCGGTGCCCGCGGAGAAGGCCGGCCCGCATTGGGGCACGGTCCTGGTGGTGGACGACGAGCGCGACGTGCGGGCGATCGCCGCCGAGATCCTGCGCGAGGCCGGATATACGGTGCGTGAAGCCGCCGACGGGCCGGCGGCGCTGAAGCTGCTCGGCGACGGACGCGTGAGCGTGCTGCTCGTGGACTATGCGATGCCGGTGATGTCCGGGGCGGAGCTGGCGCGGCAGGCGCGGTTGAGCCATCCGCGCCTGCCGATCGTCTACGTGACCGGCACCACGGAGACCCTGGCGCCCACCCTCCTCAACCCGGCGGACGCGGTGGTGACCAAGCCTTATGCCAGCGCCGCATTGCTGCGCGCGGTGCGTGCCGCAATGCGGCGATAAGGGCCGGCGCACCGGGTGACGAGCGCGTCCGTGCAGACCGTTCGGGGTGGCGGCCTGCACGCACGGCGCCGCCCCTACTCTGCCGCGTAGCCCATCCTCGCAGCTTCCTGCAGGACCTCGTCGAGCCGGCGGCCCGGCCGATAGATCTGCATGCTCGGCGGCACCGGAATTCCGGGAAGCTGGCGGGGACATGGGTCAGCGTCGCCCAGGATCTGCGCCACGGGGATACGCGCAGCCCAGACCGGCAGCGCATAATCCGCCTCGTCGTCCGCCACATGGGTGGCGCGGATCTTCCCCGACGCCTCCACCATCTCCATCGCGATGAACGTGGTGGCCTTGGCCTCCTGCTCGGTCGCCTTGCGGATTTCCCGCGATCGGCCGGGGAAGAACCGGTCGACGAACCCATCCAGCGCCGCTGCCTTCTCCGCAGGGTCGTCCACCAGCCGGGTGGTGCCATAGGCCATCACCGACCGGTAGTTGACCGAATGGTGGAAGCCGCTCCGCGCGAGCACGATCGCATCGAGATGCGTCGCCGTGACGCAGACGGGGAGTCCCTTGGCCTGGGCGCGGATCATCCGGCTGGCGGTGGAGCCATGCCAATAGAGCCGGTCGCCCTCGCGCCAGAATCCGGTCGGCGTGCAATAGGGCTGTCCGTCGATGACGTAGGCGATGTGCGCGACCATGGCGCCGTCCATGATGTCGTAGACGGTAGCCTTGTCGAACCGGCCCCGGTCCGGCTTCCGGCGAACGCGGTTGCGCGGCGTGATGGGGAAACTGTCCGCCGGAGAGGCAATGGGCGGGCCATCGTTGCGGACCGTGTCGTTCATGGAGCCGGCTCCTGGACCTCGAGATTGGTCCCATCATTCTGCTCTGATCAGGCCAGAATCATAGGACCACTCGACGAGAGCTGGTCCGCTCCAATCGGACCGGGCGCCCGCGCATGGGCCTTGGGTCAGCGTTCAGCGCGCGGGCGAGGCAGATCAGGCGGCGCGGCGGAACCGCTGCAACACGGACGAGGCGCGTTGCCGCAGTCGCGCGGGCCTCCGCAGGTCGGCCAATCGCCGGTCGAGGAAGGCGAGCGTCGCGGAATCGTCCTCGCTCGCGTCGTTCAGCCAGAACAGCATCGTGGCGGTGAAGATCGCGCTGAGGATCGCGCGCTTCGTGTACCAGGAGAAGTCGGTGGAGGTGTCGCCGGCTGCGTGCCAGATCGAGTCCACGGTCCGCGCGGTGCAGCGTGCGGCAAGCCGCGCATTGCGCGGCAGGGCGAGGACGGCGACCGCGCGGCGGATCGCCTCCTTGTGCGGCCGGTTCTGTGCCAGCCGCAGGGCGATCACCGCCCGCACCCGGCGGCTGACCCGGCTCTCCTCCAGGGTGGCGGCCCCTTCCTCCATCCGCCGGTCGGCGAGGTCGAGGAACGCCTCGATCATGTCGGTGGCGCCGCCCGGGAACAGAAGTTCCGCATCGTCGGGCGGTGCGCCGGCCGCGGCGAGGCCCTGGCGCAGCGCCCGCCACGTCCAGCCGTCGAACGGCACGTTGGGGAGCAGCGCGTCGAGTGCGGCGTCGCGCTCGACCGAGCGTTCCGGGGCCGGGATCATCGCGCCGCCTCCGCGCCGGTCGGACCCGCTCGCCCCGAGGTGCCAGCTCCGGGAGCCGCACCTGCGGACGCGGCCGACCCGGCATTGGCCGAGGCGGCCTCGCGTTGCGCGGCCTCCGCGGCGCGGCCCAACTCCTCGTTGAACCCGAACAGGCCGAAATCCGTCAGGCGCATGGTGTAGAGGACCCCATCCAGGTGATCGTACTCGTGCTGCACGACGCGGGCATGGAAGCCGGTGACCTCGCGCTCGACCGGCCTGCCATCGCAATCCACGCCGCGGTAGCGGACCCGGGTCGCACGGGGCACCGCGGCGCGCAGGCCGGGGATGGACAGGCAGCCTTCCCAGCCCAGGGCCCGCTCCTCCCCCATCAGCTCCATCGTGGGGTTGATCAACACCGAGTTCGGGACGCGCGTGTCCTCGGCATCCGGGCTGGCGCGCTCACCGGGGATGCGGAATACGAACAGCCGGAGCGGCACATGCACCTGTGGTGCGGCGAGGCCCACGCCCGGGGCGTCCTCCATCGTCTCCATCATGTCGGCGACCAGGCGGCGGATCTCCGGGGCCCCGGGATCCTCGACCGGTGCGCAGCGTTGCAGCAGCACCGGGTGGCCCATGCGGGCGATCTTCAGAATGGCCAATGCGAGCCTCCGTTCGAGTGGGTCGCAATTACCATTGGTGTCCGGCGGGGACCATGCTATAGGCCCCGCCTCCCGCGTCGGGCAGCCGACTGCGGGCCTGTTTCATGCGCTTCCGATGGTCGGAGCGCTTCAGCGAGAGGAGTAGGCGGCCAAGTGCAAGTCCTCGTGCGTGACAACAACGTCGACCAGGCGCTGAAGGCGCTCAAGAAGAAGATGCAGCGGGAGGGGATTTTCCGCGAGATGAAGCTCCGGCGGCATTACGAGAAGCCGTCCGAACGCCGCGCCCGTGAGGCGGCAGAGGCCGTGCGCCGCGCCCGCAAGCTGGAGCGCAAGCGGCTCGAGCGCGAGGGCTTCTAAGCGCCCGCACCCTCGTTTCCCGACGAGGCAGACCCAATACGGATCACGCGGCTCGAACAGCGGTTCGCGCCGCGTGATCGCGCGTACGCGACGCACCCGGCGTGCAAAGCCGTCTTGTTGCACGACCGTGACCGGATTACGCTCCCGATTGGACCAATCCGGGAGCCCGTATTCCAATGCTTGCGCCGGACCAAACGCGCCAGCAGGCCGTTTTCGAGCGATTGCGCCAGGCCATCCTGACCGGCACCCTGCCCATCAACGCCCGCCTTCCGCCGACCCGCGCCCTCGCCTCCGAACTCGGCGTCGCCCGTCAGACGGTGGTGCTCGCGTATGAACGCCTCGCCGCCGAAGGCTATGTGCGCGCCCGCACCGGCAGCGGCACCTATGTCGCACCCGACCTGCCCGACGCCGCGCCGGCCCGAACCGCCGTCCCGGACACCGCGGCGGCCGCCCTGTCGGCACGCGGCAAGCGCCTGGCGGAAATACCCGCCACCGCAGCGGCGCGGGACGGCGGTCTCGGCATGCTGCTGGCTGGCGGCCTCCCGGCCCCGGACCTCTTCCCGGTGCAGGCCTGGGCCCGGTGTGCCAGCCGCGCACTCCGACCATTGGCCGGAGAACTCGCCAGCTACCCGCCGCCGCAAGGTCTGCTGGAGCTGCGCGAACAAATCGCCGCGCACCTGGCCGCCACCCGCGGGCTGATTGCCGATCCGGGTTGCATCGTCGTCACTGCGGGCACGCAGCAGGCACTGCGTACCGCCGCGGAACTCCTGCTCGACCCCGGTGATGCCGCCTGGGTGGAGGATCCCGGCTACATCGCCGGTCGCGGCGCCCTCCTCGCCGCCGGCGCGGTTCCCGTACCGGTGCCCAGCGACGAGGAGGGTTTGGACGTTGCGGCCGGGATCGACCGCGCACCCGACGCCCGCCTCGTCCTCGTCGCCCCCTCCCATGCCACGCCGCTCGGCGGCGCGCTGCCGATCGGACGACGTCTCGCGCTGCTCGACTGGGCGACGCGTGCCGGCGCCTGGGTGTTGGAAGACGATTGCGATTCCGAGTTCCGGTGGGAAGGACGGCCGCTGCCGCCGCTCGCCTCGCTCGACCAGGCCGGGCGCGTGATCTACTGCGGCACTTTCAGCAAGACGCTCGCACCGGCGCTGCGGCTGGGCTTCGCGGTGGTGCCGGGACCGCTGGTTCCCGCCTTCGTCCGGCTGCGCACGCTGATGGATCGTGGGACGGACGGGCTGAATCAGGCGGTGCTGGCCGAGTTCATGCGGCAGGGCCTGCTTGCGCCGCATATCCGCCGCATGCGGACCGAGTATGCCCGGCGCCGTGCCGCCCTGCTCGCCGCGCTCGACAGGCACGTGCCGTCCCTGGCGGCGATCCCGGCCCCCGGCGGGCTGCACATGGTGGCGCGACTCGCGAATGGACTGGACGAGGCGGCGGCCGTGCGCGCCTGCCGCACCCGAGGCCTCGCGGTTGCCCCGCTGCACGCCTACTACGCCGGTCCGCCCCGGATGGCGGGGCTGGTCATGGGGTTCGCCGGCACGCCCTCCGCTCTTGCCACCGACACGGCGAAGCGGCTGGAAGCCGCGCTGCGCGCCGCAGCCGGGGGGTTCGCCGGCAGCAAGTAGACCCGCCGGATGTGCCCGGTGGGCGGCGGAACACGCCACCGCCCCGAACCCGCAGGGCGGAACGGTCGCGCGGTCAGTAGGTGGCGAAGATCCGCTCGATCTCTGCGGGCTCGCGCGTGACCGTCAGCGCGAGCGCCAGCAGCAGCCGCGCCTTTTGCGGGTTGAGGTTGTCCGTGACCAGGAACCCGCTCTCCCGCAGACGCGTGCCGCGGAACATCCGCCCACTGCCGGCGCGGGTGCACTGCATCACGGTCACGCCCTGGGCCACCGCCTCCCGCATGGCCGCAGCGTCGCCGGAGCCCGCGAAGCCGGGTGCGAACCCGGCGGAGACGATGCCCTGCGCCCCAGCCGCGACGAAGGCGCGGACCGCCGCGCCATCCGACCCGGTGTAGGAATAGGCGATGTCAACCCGCGGCAGGGCTGCCAGCCCGCTCACATCGAACTCGGTATCCGGCATGCGCCGGCGAAGCGGCGCGCGGTAGAAGGCGACACGATCGCCATCGGCATGACCGAGCACGCCGAAATCGGGGGAGCGGAAGGTCTGCAGGCGGAAGGTGGAGGTCTTGGTGACCTCCCGCGCACTGTGGATTTCGTCGTTCAGCAGCACCATCACGCCCATGCCGCGCGCCTCGGGGCTGGCGGCGGTGCGGATCGCGTTCACCAGGTTGAACCCGGCATCGGTCGACAGCGCGCTCGCCGGGCGCTGGGACCCGACAACTACCACGGGCACGTCGACCTTCAGCGTGAGATTGAGGAAATACGCCGTTTCCTCCAGCGAGGCGGTGCCGTGCCCCACCACGATCCCCGCGAGGTCCGGATGCTGCGCGACCAGATCGGTGCACAGCCGGCCGATCGCCTTCCAATCCTCGAAGAAAATGTCGTAGCTCGGCACGGCGCGGTAGCGGACGGGAATGACGTCAGCCACGAGATGGACCTCGGGAAACTTCGCGACGATCTCGTCGGCCTGCAGCATGACGCCGTTCGCGCCATAGTCGACGATGTCGAGCGGGTCCTTGCCGATCGAGGCGATGGTGCCCCCCGTGCCGATGAACGCGACCTTCGGCTTGGCCATCAGGCGGCGGCCTTCGCATGGCCGGCCAGAAGGCCGATCACCATGTCGGTGTCCATGACGTCGCCGAACGTCAGGTAGAATGCGGTCAAGGATGCCTCGTGTTCTGCCTGGGTGGTGGCGGCGTTCGCGTCGCTCACCATGACGGTGCGGAAGTTCGTCATCATCGCATCGCGGGCCGAGCTTTCACAGCAGACGTTGGTGACGGTGCCGGTGATGAGGACGGTGTCGAAGCCGCGCGCCCGCAGCCGATCCGGCAATGCGGACGCGCCGGGCAGGAAGGCGCTGAAGCGCTTCTTCTGCACGATCTCGTCGTCCGGCCCGACCTCGAGCGTGGGCCAGAGATCGTGGCCGGGGGTGCCTTCCGTCATCGCGGCCGCACGCTTGGCGCGCATGGCCGGCGTGGAGATATCCTGCATGACGGACCACTCGGTCAGGCAGCTCGCATCGAAGGTGTTCTTGACCCAGAACACGCCGCCCCCCGCCGTACGGATGGCCGCGGCAAGGCGGTTGACGTTGGGAACGATGTCGCGGGCCGCCGGGCAGACGGCGTGGCCGACGGCGTCATCCATGAAGGCGCGCTGCAGGTCGATCACCACGAGCGCGGTGCGGGCCGGGTCGAGGTCGGCGAAGACATGGGCGGTTCCGCGGCGGGCGAGGACCCGATCGATCACGGCCTGGGGGAAGGTGACGCCGTTCATGGAGACCTCCTGGCTGCCGGCCCAAAAGTGGAGCGGCATGTCGCGGATGGCAGCTTACAAGCCGAGCTGAATTTGGCGCAACGTAGGCAGACAGTCACGTTGGTACGCACCGCTATCATCCGGAAGGTCGAAAATCAGGCATCTGGAGCAAAATGCCCCGTCCTGCATCGGCCCGCTTCTTGCTCCCATCGGTCGGCATCGCCGGAGCCCCGTTGCGCGGCCCCAGCCCTGCCAACCCAAGGAGTGCCAGGATGCCCCCGACGACCATCGGCGACGAGACGCTCGCCCATCTGCTGGCCGAAGCCGGCCTGTCCCTCACCGACGCGCAGCGGCAGGAGCTCAAGACGGTCGTCCAGGGCCTCGCCGCCATGAAGGCGCGGGTGCGGCAGCCACGCGGCCCTCTCGCCGAACTCGCACACGGCTTCGCGCCGAAGCCGGAGGACGCGGCATGAGCGCCGACGGCAACATTCCCACGCTCGCCGAAGCCGCGCGGCTGATCGCCGCACGGCAGCTTTCCCCGGTGGAGCTGACCCAGGCGTGTCTCGACCGGGTGCATCGGCTGGAAGAACGCCTGAATGCCTTCGTCCTGCTGACCGAGGAACGCGCGATCGCGGAGGCGAAGGCGGGGGAGGCCGAGATCATGCGCTCCGGCCCGCGCTCGCCGCTGCACGGCATTCCGATCGGCCTCAAGGACATCGTCGAGACGGCCGGCCTGCGCACCACCTGCCAGTCCGCCATCCTGCAGGACCATGTTCCCACCGAGGACGCGACCTGCGCCGCGCGACTGGCGGCGGCGGGATCGGTGCTGATGGGCAAGCTCACCACGCACGAATTCGCCGATGGCGGACCATCCTTCGACCTGCCCCAGCCGCCCGCGCGCAATCCGTGGAACACCGACCACTTCACCGCCGGCTCCTCCAGCGGCACCGGGGCGGCGGTGGCGGCCGGCATGATCCTGTGCGGGATCGGTACCGATACCGGCGGCTCCATCCGCGGCCCGGCGGCGCTGTGCGGGATCGCGGGGCTGAAGCCGACCTATGGGCTCGTCTCCCGTGCCGGGGTCTTCCCGGCCGCGTTCAGCCTGGACCATATCGGCCCGATGGCCTGGACCGCGGAGGATTGCGCGCTGATGCTGCAGGCGCTGGCCGGCCCGGATCCGCGCGACCCGGCGTCCGCGCAGCATCCGGTTCCCGACTACACGGCCGCCTTGGGCCAAGGGCTGCGGGGCATGCGGATCGGCGTGATCCGGCACTTCCACGAGACCGACCTGAAGGTCGCGCCCGCCACCCAGAAGGGCATCGACGATGCGGTGGCAACGTTCCGCGACCTGGGCGCGATGGTCCGGGACGTGACGCTGTCCCCGCTCGCGGACTGGCATGCCTGCGGCTCGCTGATCTCCATCACCGAACGGGCTGCCGCCTATGAGGAATGGGCACGCACCCGTTTCGCCGACTTCTCCGAACGGGTGCAGCGCCGGCTGATGCTCGGCGCCTTCGTCTCGGGCGTCGACTACGTGCAGGCGGTACGACGCCGGCGGGAGCTGTGCGCGGAACTCGCCGCGGCCATGGCGGACCTGGACGTGGTCATCACCGCCGGTGCGCCCGGCGAGGCGCCGACGCTGGAGGACGTGCCGCGCTGGGACCTGTTCGCCGCGCCCAACTTCACCATGCCGTTCAACGTTGCGGGCACCCCCGCAATCGCGGTCTGCTCCGGATTCGGACCCGCCGGCCTGCCGGTCTCGTTGCAGATCGCCGGCAAGCCGTTCCAGGAAGCGGTGGTGCTGCGCGTGGCCGATGCGTTCGAAAAGGCCACGGGCTTCCGCGCCATGCGGCCGCCGATGGCCGCCTGAGAGGAGACGAGCGATGACCTTCCATACCCTCAGAGCCTCGCCCGAAACGGTGCGGGTGGGCGTATTCGACGCGGCGTTCCCGCCGGTGTTCCACGTCGAATCCGGCGACACGGTCGAGGTGCAGTGCGTCTCCGGCCGGGAGGCCGTGCTGCCGCCGCCCGGCAGCGGCCTGACGATCCCGCCCGAACTGTCCGCCATCCTCGCGGCCAACCCCGGGACCCAGGCCGGGCACATCGTGACCGGACCGATCGCCATCGCCGGCGCCATGCCGGGAGACATGCTGGAGATCCGGATCGACAAGATCGAGCCGGGGGCGAACTGGGGCTACAATCTGATCCGCCCTCTCGCCGGCACGCTGCCCGAGGACTTCCACGACACCACGCTGATGCACATTCCGGTCGATGCGGCGCGGAACATCTGCACGCTGCCCTGGGGCACCGAACTGCCGCTCGCACCCTTCTTCGGCGTGATGGGCGTCGCGCCACCGCCCGCGTTCGGGCGCATCGCGTCCAAGGAGCCGCGCATCCACGGCGGCAATCTGGACAACAAGGAACTCACCGCCGGCAGTACGCTGTTCCTGCCGGTCTGGGTGCCGGGTGCCAACTTCTCGGTGGGCGACGGGCATGGCGTGCAGGGCGACGGCGAGGTTTGCGTCACCGCGCTGGAGATGTGCCTGACCGGCACGTTCACCTTCGTGCTGCACAAGGCGCCGTCGGGCCAGGCGCTGCTCACCCACCCGCGCGCCGAGACGCCCACACATTTCATCAGCATGGGGCTGAACGAGGACCTGGATCAGGCCATGAAGCAGGCGCTGCGCGAGATGATCGGCTTCATCTGCAGCCGCACGAACCTCTCCCGCGAGCAGGCCTACGCCTTCTGCTCGCTGGCCGTCGACTTCCATGTCACCCAGACCGTGAACGGCGAAAAAGGCGTGCACGGGTTGCTGAAGAAAGGCTTGCTGTTCTGATGCTGCATGTCGACGCGGACCGGCTCTGGTCCGACCTGATGACCCTGGGGACGATCGGCGCACTGCCGCGCGGCGGCAACGATCGCATGGCGCTGACCGATGCCGACCGTGACGGCCGTGCGCTGTTCGCGCACTGGTGCGCCGAGGCGGGGCTGACCGTCACCGTGGACGGCATCGGCAACATGTTCGCGCGGCGGGAAGGCAGCGACCCGTCGCTGCCGCCGGTCCTCGCCGGCAGTCACCTGGACACGCAATCACCCGGCGGCAAGTTCGACGGTCCCCTGGGTGTGCTCGCGGCGCTGGCCGCCATGCGAGCCCTGGATGCCGCCGGCGTCACGACGCGCCGCGCCATCGAAGTGGTGAACTGGACCAACGAGGAAGGCTGCCGCTTCTTCCCCGGCCTGATGGGATCGGCGGTCTTCGCCGGCGCGCTGTCACCCGAGACGGCCTTCGCCGCAACGGACCGCGCAGGTCGCACCGTCGCCGCCGAACTCGCCCGCATCCGCGCCGACGGCCCCACGCCCATCGGCGGCCGCTCGGTCGACGCCTATTTCGAGCTGCACATCGAGCAGGGGCCGCTGCTGGAAGACGCGGGCGTCACGATCGGCGCCGTCACGCACAGCCACTACTCGATCATGGCCGACGTCGAGTGCCGCGGCGACAACGCGCACATCCAGAGCATGCCGATGCTGCGCCGGCGCAATGCGCTGGTCGGCGCGGCGAAGCTGATCGCCGAGACGGACCGGATCGGCCGCGCCCATGCGCCAGCCGGATCGGCAAGCGCCGTAGTGATCGATTCCTGGCCGAACAACCGCATCAACATCCCCCACCGCGCGGTGTTCAGCTATGGTCTGATGCATCCGGACGCCCAGGGGCTCGAGGCCATGCAGGCCGAGCTCGCCGCGGCGACCGCGGTGATTGCATCGGAAACCGGTCTGGAATTCGATACGCCGTTCCATCGCCGCCGCGATCCGGTGCTGTTCACCGAGGAGCTGATCGCGCTGACCGAGTCGATCGCCACGGAGCTTGGCCACAGCGTGATGCGCATGCGCACCCGGCCGGGCCACGATGCGTTCAACCTGCTGCGGCTCTGCCCGGTCGAGCTGATCTTCGTGCCGTGCCGCGACGGCATCTCGCACAACGAGCTCGAATATTGCGAGCCGGCGCACTGCGCGGCCGGTGCGGACGTGCTGCTGAACGCGGTCCTGCGTCGCGCGGATCGCTGACGGCACGCGATCCTTCGCGCCGCAGCTCGACTTGCTCCCCCCGTCCCGGCGCGCGAAGCTCGGAGGCCGGGAACGCGGGAGGAAGCGATGCGAGGGCTGGCAGGCAAACGGGTCCTGCTGACAGGCGGCGCGAGCGGCATCGGGCGCGCCGCCGCGCTCCGGCTGGCCGAGGAAGGGTGCCATGTCGGGATCCTCGATCTCGACGGTGACGGGGCCGCCGCGACGGCCTCGGCCTGCGCCGGTCCCGCGGCGTCATGGCAGGCGGATATCGGCGACCGCACGCAGGTGGAAGCGGCGGTCGACGCCTTCGTGCAGCGCTTCGGCGGCATCGACCTGCTCGCCAACGTCGCAGGCTGGGACGTGATGCGGCCGTTCCTGGACACCGACCCGGTGCTGTGGGACCGCATCATCCGCATCAATCTCTACGGCCCGCTGCACATGCACCACGTGGTGCTGCCGCGCATGGTGGCCGCCGGGTTCGGGCGCGTGGTCAACGTCGCGTCCGATGCCGGCCGCGTCGGCTCCTCCGGTGAGGCGGTGTACGCGGCCTGCAAGGGCGGCATCATCGCGTTCACCAAGACCATGGCTCGTGAGCTGGCGCGCAGCGGCATCACTCTGAACGTGCTGTGCCCTGGCCCGACCGACACGCCATTGTTCGCCGCAGTACAAGCCGATTCGCCCGCAGGACCCAAGATCGCCGAGGCCATGGCGCGCGCGATTCCGTTGAAGCGCATCGGCCAGCCGCAGGACTATCCCGGCGCCATCGCCTTCTTGCTGTCGGACGATTCAGCCTACGTCACCGGCCAGACGCTCAGCGTCTCCGGCGGACTGACCATGGTGTGACGGAGCAACGCGCATGACGGAGATCGACGGCGACGAGGTCCTCGGCCTCGGCCTCCACTTCGAAGACCTTCCACTCGGACGCCGCTTCCGCACGATCGGGCGGACACTGACGGAGGCGGACCTGGTCGGCTTCGTCGGCGTGACCGGCATGACGGAGGTGCTGTTCACCAACACCGAGTTCCTCGCGGCCGAAAGCGACATCAAGCGCCGCGTCGTTCCGGGGGCGATGGTCTACGCCTTCGCCGAGGGGCTGTTGGTGCATGCGACGATGCAGCACACCGGGTTCGCCTTCCTCGAGATGCAGCTCTCGGTGCACGGTCCCACCTGCGTCGGCGACACGATCCACGTCGCCTGCGAGGTGATCGAGAGCCGCCGCAGCCGCAGCCGCCCCAACCGTGGGCTGGTGCGCACCCGGAACCGCGTCATCACGCAGGACGGCACCATGGTGCTGAGCTACACGCCGCTGCGCATGATCAAGGCCCGCACCGAAGGCTGACCAACCCCGTGTCATGGCCGCCGAAGGGCGGCCGTCCACGACGTCCCGGCCCAAACCGCGCCCGCCAACGCTCAGACCATCGAGCCCGGCGGAAACCGCGGCGGGCGCTTCTCCCGATGCGCGGCCAGCCCTTCCTTCACCTCCGGTCCCCCGAACCCCAGGAACTCCAGCGCCAACGACGCGTCGAAGGTCGGCCCCGCGGTCCGCAACCAGTTGTTGAGGGCGTATTTCGTCCAGCGGATCGCGCTCTGTGCCCCGGTCGCGAGGCGCGTCGCGATCTCCACCGCCTTGTCGTCGAGCACCGCGTCGTCCACCGCCAACCCGATCAGGCCGATCCGCTCCGCCTCCTCCCCGCGCACTTCGTCGCACAGCAGCAGGTAGAGCTTCGCCTTGGCGAGACCGCACAGCAGCGGCCAGACGATCGCTGCATGGTCACCCGCGGCGACGCCCAGCCGCGTGTGACCGTCGATGATCCGGCAGTCCTTCGTCGCGATGGAAATGTCTGCGAGCAGGCCGCAGACCAAGCCGGCGCCCACCGCGACGCCGCGCATCGCGCTCACCACGGCTTTGCTGCAGTTGATCAGGTTGTAGACGATGTCGCGCGCCTCCCGCCATTGCCGCGCACGCGCTTCGAAATCGTCGATGTTCTCCTGGATCATCGCGAAATCGCCGCCGGCCGAGAACACGCGGCCGGCACCGGTCAGCACAATGGCATTCACCGTCGGATCGCGATCGACGTCGCGCCAGATATCAGCGAGCTCCGCATGCAGGACGGCGTCGGCGGTATTCATCTTGCCGTTGTCCATCGTGACGCGGAGCACGGCCGGATGCGGGCGATCGAAGCGGAGCCGCGTGTAGCGGGCGTACGGGTCGGACATGAGCGCTTCCTCCTGCCTGTGTCGTCGCGCGAGTATCGCCCGCCGCCACCGAAGCACCAGCATCACCCGCGGCACCGCCCCGTGGGACCTTCCTGCCGCACCGCACCGCATCACCGCGAACCGCGCGTTGCAGACCGGTGGGGTGAGATCGGGCGCCGACAAAATCGGCGGAGGGTCAGCGCTCGCCGCGCGCCCGTCGCTGCCGCAGGGCGGCCAGTTGCGCCGCCAGCGCCTCGTCGCGAGGATCCAGTCCGATCGCCGTGCTCACGGCCGCCTCCGCCGCCTCGATCTCTCCGGCCAGGGTGAGCGCGTGGGCGAGGAAGCCGAACGCCTTCGGATTCCCGGGGTCGACCTCGGTCGCACGGCGCGCCTCCGCCACCCCTTCGGGCAGGCGGCCCTGCCGGATCAGGACGTCGCTCAGCGGCGTGCGGAAATTCGCCTTGTGCGGGGCGATCTCGACGGCCGCCCGAAATGCCTGCTCCGCCGCCGCCAGATCGCCGAGACGGGAGGCGAGATGGCCGATGCGCTCCTGCCGGAACGGGTTGCGGGGGTCACGCGTGGCCGCGAGCCGCGCCGCTGCGAGGGCCTCCGGCAGTCGCCCTTCGCGTTGCAGTGCCGCGCTCAGTTCGTGCGCGAGGTGCGGGTTCGCCGGATCGGCATCCGTGGCGCGTCGAAGCTGCTGGATCCCGTCCTCGGGCTGGCTGGGCGGCCCCTGGGTCGCCGGCGAGCCCGGCGATGCAGCAGCTTGTTGCGGACTTGGTGCGGACGCGGAAGACCGGCTTGCGGCTGGCGGTGTCGCGGTCGAAGGCGGCCCGGCGGACTTGCCCGCATGCTTCGCGAGTTCGTCGCGGCGGGCGCGCGCGCCGGGATCGTCGGGCGTCAACGCAAGCACGCGGTCGAGCGCGGCAACCGCCTCGGCAATCTGACCGGTCGCCTCGAACAGGTGGGCCAGCGTGCGGTGCAGGTTTGCCGCGTAAGGCTCGCCCTCCAGCCCCTGCATCACGGTCGCGAAGGCCTCGTCCAAGCGACCCTGGTCCTTCAGCACGTGGGCGAGCAGGACGATGGCGCGGGTTTCGGACGGATTGACCAGCAGGGCGCGACGGAACTCCGCCTCGGCCTCGGCCCAGCGCCCGGCGTCGCGATGCAGCGACCCCAGCTCGCTCCGATACGGCGCCAAGTCCGGCTCGAGCATGACGGCGCGCCGCCCGGCCTGGAGCGCCTCCTCGACGCGACCTTGCCGCAGCAGCACCGACCGGAGTGCGTTCCAGCCCGCACCCGAACGCGGGCTTTGTGCCAGTCCCTGGCGCAGCAGCGCCTCCGCCTCCGGCAGTCGCGGCGTGCGGGTCGCCACGATCCCCTCTTCCAGCGCCGGGTTCCACGCGACGCGCACGTAGCGCGCCACGAACTCCGGGAAGGTGAAACGCCCCTCGTTCAGCAGCCGGTAGCTGGTCTGGGGGCCGACCCATTGCAGGTCGAAATGCCGCGCGACCGCCGGGTGGATCGGCAGCTCTTCCTTCGGGAAAGGGGTCACCAGCGTGGCGTTGCGCATGCGCTCGATATCGGCGCGGGAAGCACCGAGCTGACGGAAGAGCTGTTCGGCGAGAACGCGGGCAATGCGGGCGTGGGGATGATACGGCGTCAGGAAGATCGGTTCGCTGCGGAAATGCCGGGCGATCGAATCGGCGATGCGATAACCCGCGGCCTCGTCGCGGCTGCGCTGCCGGTCCATCACCAGCTCGTACAGCCGGTCGAGATTCACCTTCTGGCCAACGTCGAGCGCCAGATAGGCCGCGGCTGCCTCATCCGGGTCCAGGCCCTGCTGCAGCAACCGGTTCAGGTAACCGTCGCTGGCCTCCGCCCCATACGGGCCGCTGGGCAGGAAGCCTGTCCGCTCGTTCTTCGGATGCTCCTGCCCGGCGAAGGGCCAGAGGAAGGCCGCCGTTACCATCGGAATCCGCACGCGAGGCGCGTCGCTCAGCCCCTCGGACTCCGCGGCGGGTTTCAGGTCCAGCAACTGCTCGACGACCACGTCGGCGTTGCGGATCCGCTCCTTCGCGGCCGCATCCAGATCGGCGTAGGACGCCACGTAGTCCACCACATCACCGGTCCGAACCGCGACGAAGCGCTTGTACAGCGTCATCATCGACGAGACCTGGCAGTTTCCGATCATGACGATCCGGCGCATGCGTCGGGGAGGCCTCAGCGTTCTGGGATTGAGCAGGCGGTTCGCGCCGTGGCGCCGATCCTCTGGCGCGCGACGGGGGGCAGGGGCAGCATGAACCACCCGCGCTGGCGGATCAGTAACGATTGATCATTTATCAAGCGGCGCGCAGGCCAGCAACGCAGAAGAACAAGACGGGCGCTCGGGTTCGAGCATGCTGCTTCGCGGGCCGACGCGATGCTCACCTTCGCACACGCGGCTCGCGCGCCGCCCCCGCGGCGGCACGCCGCGCGAGCGACAGGATCGCCTGACGGCAGAGCACCGTGTCAGGCCAGCCTGTCCGCTTGCAGCCACGTTCAGCCTCTGCCAGCGCCGCGATCCCGGCGGCGAGCGTGCGGCTGTTCCATAACGATAGGGCGCGAGTGAAGGGCGCGACACGCCGGAAGAACAGCGGCGGCCGCAACTGCTTCACGGCATCCGCCGCGGGCAGCCGCTGCGCGTCCATGGCGAGCCGCACGCGATGCAGCCGCTGCAGGTGGCCGATCCCCATGCGCAACACCTGGACCGGCGCCGCGCCTTCCGCCATCGCGAGTTCGAGCGCGCGATCCGCGGTCGCGACATCCCCCGCGGTCGCAGCGAACAGCGCGTCGTCCAGCGAGAGCCCGGCAAGGTCACCCACGCAGGCCATCGCTGCCTCCAGATCCACCCGCGCGTTCGGCCCCACGTAGAGCGCGAGCTTCTCGAGCTCACCGCGGGTGGAGGCGCGGTCCGCGCCCAGATGGTCGGCGAGCCAGGATGCCGCGTCCGGATCCACCCCCACGCCGGCCGCCTGCAACGTGCTTCGGATCGTCTCGGTGAGCGCGCGGCCCTCTTCGGGGTAGCAGCCGATCGCCACGCCGTCGGGCGCGGCCTCCAGCGCTGTCCGCAGCCGGGAGCGGGTGGCGAGGCCGGCGCCCTCCAGCACCACGAGCGCGGGCGCAGCGGATTTCAGCAGGGCCTGGACCGGGCCGGTGGCCGCGTCTGTCGCTTCCCTCACCCGTACCACCCGCCGCCCGCCCGTCAGAGCCAGGGACGCGGCTTCGTCCGGCAGGGTGCCGATCGCCTCACGCGGCAGCTCCGCCACGAGGAACGGATCGTCGAGCGAGCCGGCCACCCGGCGCACCAGCGCCTCGGCACGGTCGCGGATCATGCCGACATCCTCGCCGAAGAGCAGTACGACGCGCACCGCGCCCGGATCGCGCAGGAAAGCCGCGACTTGGGCAGGCGCGAGTTTCACCCTGCCTCAGCCGGCGGCGCGCTTGCGGAAGAAGATCGCCAACTGGTTCGCGATCTGCTCGGCCAGCGTTTCGGCGATGCGCCGACGCACGCTCTCGTCCTCCATATCGGCCGCGAAGAGCTGCTGGTCGAAGAGATTGTAGGCGTCGACCGTGCGCGCGCTGCCGCCGGTCAGGCGGACCGGTGGGGTGGTGCGCGTGGTCAGCACGTAGTTGGCGCTGCCGATCAGGCGCACGCGGGTGGCCAGGTTGTTCTGCAGGATGCCGATCGAGTCGCCAATGATCCCGAAAGACACCGCAAGGTCGTAGAGCTGCGGCGTGCCGCCGTCGTCGGCGAGGCGCGCCTGCAACGCCTGCCGCAGCAACTGGCCCGACCGGTCGGGGATGATGCCGACGTTGATCGCGGACAGTTCGCGTTCGGCGGGGCCCGGCTTTCCCGACGCGGTCGGCATGTAGACGGGCTGGAATCCGCAGCCGGCGAGCGGCAGCGTCGCCGCACCCAGCAGGAAGCGGCGGCGCGAGACGCTCATCCCGCGACCACGAAGTTGACGATGCGGTTGGGCACGTGGACGCGCTTGACGATGCGCTTGCCCTCCAGCGCCTTGGCCACGTTGGGTTCGGCCTCCGCAGCCGCGATGACCGTCTCGGCCGCGCTGTCGGGGGGCACCGTCACCGTGCCGCGCAGCTTACCCATCACCTGCACCGCGATCGTCACCGCCTCCGCGACCAGCAGGGCCGGATCGGCCTCGGGCCAGGACAGGTCCGCCACCATCCCCTGTTCCGGGCGGAGGCGCGCGTGCATCTCCTCGGCCAGATGCGGCATCATGGGTGCGACCAGGCGCGCGAGCGTGGTGACCGCTTCGTGCCGTGCCCAGGTCAGGCCGGCCTGCGCGCCGGCCTCGGCCGTGGTCCCCTGATCCGCAGCCCCGCCGGAGGCAACCGCCTTCTCGGCCTCGCCGATCGCGTTGGCCAGTTCGTAGAGCCGTGCGACGGCGACGTTGAAGGCGAACCCTTCCAATGCCTCGGTCACCGCGGCAATCGTCTTGTGCGTGATGCCGCGCAGCGTACGGGCGGCCGGGCCGAACTCGCCGGGCGGCGGGCCGGGTGGGGTCGCCTGCAAGGCCTCGGCCATGCGGAACACGCGCTGGGTGAAGCGGTAGGCGCCGGCGACGCCGGCCTCGGTCCACTCCATGTCGCGTTCGGGCGGATTGTCGGACAGGATGAACCACCGGGCGGTGTCGGCGCCGTATTTGGCGATGATCGCGCCGGGGTCGATCGTGTTCCGCTTCGACTTGCTCATCGCCTCGACGCGGCCGACCGTCACCGGCTCGCCCGTGGTGCGATGCACGGCGCTGCCGTCGGCGCGCTTCTCCACCTCCTCCGGGTAGAGCCAGGTGCCGTTGGGTCCCGTGGCGGTTCGGTAGCTCTCATGCGTCACCATGCCCTGCGTGAACAGGCCGGCGAACGGCTCCTCCACCGCGATATGGCCGGTGTCGCGCATCGCGCGGGTGAAGAAGCGCGAGTAGAGCAGGTGCAGGATCGCGTGCTCGATGCCGCCGATGTACTGGTCGACCGGCATCCAGTGATCGACGGCCTCCCGCACCATCGGCACGTCGGCCTTCGGCGAGCAGTAGCGGGCGAAGTACCAGGAGCTGTCGACGAAGGTGTCGAACGTGTCGGTCTCCCGCCGAGCCAGCTTGCCGCAGGACGGGCAGGCGACGTGCTTCCAGGTCGGGTGGTGGTCGAGCGGGTTGCCGGGCCGGTCGAAAGTGACGTCCTCGGGCAGGGTGACCGGCAACTGGTCGTCGGGCACCGGCACGACGCCGCAGGCCTCGCAATGGATCACCGGGATCGGGCAACCCCAGTAGCGCTGGCGGGAGACACCCCAGTCGCGCAGGCGCCAGTTCACCACGCCCTCGCCGATGCCGCGCGCCTCCAATGCCTCGATCGCGGCACGCTTGGCGGCATCCACCTCGAGCCCGTCCAGGAACCCCGAGTTGAACGCGGTGCCCGGCCCGACATAGGCCTCGGCCCTGATGGCGAAGCCGGCCGGGTCGGCCCCTGGCGGCAGCACCACGGGGGTCACCGGCAGGTCGTATTTCCGCGCGAAGTCGAGGTCGCGCTGGTCATGGCCGGGGCAGCCGAAGATCGCGCCCGTGCCGTATTCCATCAGGACGAAGTTCGCGATCCAGACCGGGTAGCTCGCGCCTTCGATGAAGGGGTGGGCGACGCGCAGGCCGGTGTCGAAGCCGAACTTCTCGGCGGTTTCGATCGCGGCTTCCGACGTGCCCATGCGGCGGCATTCGGCGACGAACTCGGCCGCCTTGGGATCGCGCGCCGCAACGGCGGCGGCCAGCGGGTGCTCCGGCGCGATCGCCAGGAAGGACATGCCGTACAGCGTGTCGGGACGCGTGGTGTAGACCTCGACCGTCTCGATGCCCGTCTCAGGCGCGGACAGGCGGAAGCGCAGGCGCGCGCCCTCCGACCGGCCGATCCAGTTGGCCTGCATCAGCCGCACGCGTTCGGGCCAGCGGTCCATGCCGTCCAGCGCCGACAGCAGCTCCGGCGCGTATTTGGTGATCGACAGGAACCACTGGCTGAGCTGCTTCTTCTCGACCAGCGCCCCCGACCGCCAGCCGCGGCCGTCGATGACCTGCTCGTTCGCGAGCACCGTGCCGTCGACCGGATCCCAGTTGACCCAGCTCTCCTTCCGCTCGACCAGGCCGGCCTTCAGGAAGTCCAGGAACAGCTTCTGCTGGTGCTGGTAGTATTCCGGCTGGCAGGTGGCGAATTCACGCTCCCAGTCGAGCGACAGGCCCATGCGCTTCAGTTCGGCGCGCATGTTGGCGATGTTCTCGTAGGTCCATTTCGCCGGATGCACCTTGCGCTCGCGCGCGGCATTCTCGGCGGGCAGGCCGAACGCGTCCCACCCCATCGGGTGCAGCACCGCGTGGCCCCGCGCCCGCTTGTAGCGCGCCACCACGTCGCCCAGCGTGTAGTTCCGCACATGGCCCATGTGGATCTTGCCACTCGGGTAGGGGAACATCTCGAGGACGTAGTATTTCGGCTTGCCGTCCGTCGGCACGTCGGCGACGCGGAAGCAGCCGCGCGCATCCCATTCGCGCTGCCACTTGGGTTCGGCCGACCGGAAGTCGTAGCGCGGCCCTTCCGCCGCGGCGGTGTCCTGGCGCGGCGCCGGGGCCGCGGTCACGCTCTCATCCATGGCGGGATGTATCGGTCGCGGCGCGGTCCGGCGCAAGTGCGACCTGCCCGAGCATGTCGCGGTCAGGGCGCGACGGTGACCGCCACCGGGATGTCCCACGGGTCCGGCCCATGCAGGCGGACGACGAAATGGTCCGACCCGGCAAAGCCGGGTGCCGGCCGGTAGGCGATGCGCAGCGAATAGCCGATCGAGCCGACGATCACCTCGCCATGCGCCGGCGGCTGCTCGACCGAGAGCGGGCCCTGCACGAGCAGGTTGATCCAGGCATGCTGGAAGCGGATCTGGCACCACGCCCCGTCATTCGCCATCGCGATGCTGCCGTTCGGCGGCGCGTCCCAGGGGAACTCGTCGCGCGCATATTGGACATACCCGAACGGCGGCAGGTTCGGCTGGCAGACGCGCGCCTCCGGCAAGCTGGTCAGCACGGCGACGTTCTGGCCGGGGCCCGGCTGCTGGGCGCAGGCCGTGACCGCCAGCAGCGGCAGAAGGAGGAGGAGAGACGGGCGCATCTCGCAAGAATGTCGCGTTGCGGGCGCGCGACCGCAAGGGTACCCGAACCATTCTCTCCTGCCGATGGTGGTGGGGGCTGCCCTCGGAGGACGAAGGTTGGACCTGACGCCCTTGGGGGTGGCGACCGCCTGATCGACCCGTCCCCGATCCGTCACGTGCTGGATTCCTTGCCCTGGCAGATCGAGTTCATCTAATCCGCAATTGGTGGGTGGATTTCTGGAGGAAGCCATGCGGCTGGTCCTGGCATTGCTCTGCGGCCTGGTGCTCTGCCCCCTGGGCGTGTCGCAGACGCAGGCCGCCGATCCCGATCCGATGGACTACGCCGCCGTTCCGTTCGCCGAGGTCCGCGATTCGCCCGAGTGCCATCTGCGCGTGGTGAACGGGCGCGCCGAATTCGGTGCCGCCGTCACCAATCCGGCCCAGACCTGCCCGGACAGCTTCGCGTGGTGGATGTTCGCCCAGGTGGTCAGCCAGCATTTCTGGGAAGACTGGTCGACCGACCGGCAGACCTGGCCGTCCGATCCCTGGCCACGCTGCAAGCCGAACGAGGCACCCGGCCGGTGCTGCGCGGCAGTGGAGATCAGCAACACCTCCGCACCGGCGCATTGTCCGGTCTTCCCCGGTCCCACCGAGGGCGTGCCGGACAATCAGGTGCGCGCGCCGGTTACGGCCCACCAGATCCCGCTGTCACAGGCCACGGGGCGGAGCGATGGCAGCTGGAACGACGTGCCGGATATCCTCAAGGCGCCGGTGATCGGCGCGCTCCAGGACGAGCTCATCTACCGCAACCAGCCGATGACGGACTACGTGTTCGACAACGAGCTGTACTTCCAGGAGGGACTGGCGCGGGTGTTCGCCGCCGCCGTGGACGCCCGCGCCGCCTACGCCCCGCGCTGGCCCACGCCGCCGGATCCCTCGGCGGCGCATCCCGCGCCGCCGTCGCTGATCGCGATCAGCTTCCCAGTCAAGTCGATGATGGTGAAGGTGAACTGGCTCGCCGCCGACCTCGCCCGGAAGGTCGGGATCGACCCGGACGACACCGCACATCCGTTCATCACCATGGACCTGATCCCACGCGCCACTGCCGCCGACCCGCATCCGGCCAAGAAGCGCTACCTGATGCTGGCCTTCCACATCTCCAGCAAGGACGTGCCCAACTGGACCTGGGCCACGTTCGAGCACGTCGCGAACCAGGGCCGCTGCGACTTCATCGGCTGCAACGACAGTTTCGGCTATCGCGCCGCCGCCGTCCCCGCCAGCGGCACGTTGGCCGCGCCGGCACGCAACTACATCCCGCCGCAGCACCGTCACGGCGTGCAGGGCGCCGACGTCGATGCCTTCGCGTTGGCGCAGCGCTATCCGGACGAGGGCGAGATGACCGACGGTCTGCGCGACCTGCTGGCGGCGATGCAGGTCGCGGGCGGGGGAACCAACCCGACCGGCCGGCCCACCCAGCAGGACGCGGCCTGGAAGTCCTATCGTCTGAAAGGGTCCCAGATCGACTTCGTCACACAGACCGGCGTTCCCAGGCTGCTCGGCAACTCGGTCACCGAGGCAGGCTTCGTCAACACCGCCTCCTGCATGACCTGTCACGCACGCGCCGCCGTGACGCAGGACGGCGTCGCCGCTTTCGCGATCTTCAGCACGCGACTGAGCGACGCGGGACTGGCCGAGAGCGTCAACGGTGCTCCGAATCCGGCCTGGTTCTCGGTCGACGCGTTCTTCGGTCATGGCGGGCGGCGCGAGACCCCTCGGCTGCTCGCCCTGCAGACCGACTTCGTCTGGGGCTTCCGCTTCGCGTGCCCGGCGAAGACGGCCCAGTTCGGGCCGTCCTGGTGCACGCACGTGACCAAGGGCTATTCGCAGCCGGTGCCGGTGCGCGGGCAGTAAAGCCGCCTGCGCCGGCCACCGTGGCAGCGATGGCGGGACGGCGGGGACGGCGGGGACGGCGGGGACGGCGGGGACGGCGGGGACGG
>MKTV01000060.1:154153-196912 GCA_001898425.1 Rhodospirillales bacterium 69-11 | reverse complement strand
GCGTGCTCGCCGTACCAGGCCTTCAGCAGCGAGACGATGTATTTCGGGAAGTTGTGCCACCAGCCGCTCTCGGGCGTCTCCTTCTGCAGGAAGGTCTTGAAGTCGGTGTGCGCCTGCATCGCGTTCGGCTGGGCGAGATAGGTCGGCAGCATGTTGTACAGCGTCGGGATGTCCGTGCTGCCCTGGATGCTGGTGTGCCCCCGCAGTGCCAGGATGCCGCCGCCGGGGCGGCCGATATTGCCCAGCAGCGCCTGGATGATGCAGGCGGCGCGGATGATCTGCACGCCGGTGGAGTGGTGCGTCCAGCCGACCGCGTAGGCGAAGGCGCTGGTCCGCTCCCGCCCCGAGTTGCGCACCAGCGCGTCGCAAACCTTCAGGAACACGTCCTGCGGGCAGCCGGTGGTCTGCTGCACCATCTCGGGCGTGTAGCGCGCGAAGTGGCGGCGCATGATCTGGTAGACGCAATTCGGGTGCTGCAGGGTCGGGTCTTCGGGCGGCGGGCTCTCGCCCAGATGCCGCGCGCCGAACATCGTCTCCCCGCTGCTGACGTGATGCTCCGCGAGCGGGGAGGGCACCTGCTTGCCGCGATACTGCCAGGTGCCGACCTCGTAATGCCCGTCCTCCTTGTGAAAGCCGGAGAACAGCCCGTCCAGCGCGTCGACGTCCTCGAACCCATCCTCGATGATCGTCGCGATGTTGGTGTAGGCCATCGCGTAGTCACGGAACCAGAGGTCGTTCTCCAGGATGTGGCGGATGATGCCGCCCAGGAACGCGATATCGGAGCCCGACCGGATCGGCGCGTGCAGGTCGCACATGGCGCCGGTGCGGGTGAAGCGCGGGTCGACATGGATCAGCGTGGCGCCGCGCGCCTTGGCCTGCATGGCGAAGCGCCAGGCGATCGGATGGTTCTCGGCCATGTTGGACCCCATCGTGATGATGCAGTCCGAATTGGCCATGCCCCATTCCGACATGGTCGCCGCGCCGCGTCCGAAGGAGGTGCCCAAACTGGGCACCGAGGAGGAGTGTCAGATCCTGGCCTGGTTCTCGATCGAGACGATGCCAAGCCCGCCGTTGAAGAGTTTCTTGATCAGGTAGTTCTCTTCGTTGTCGAGCGTTGCCCCGCCCAGCGACCCGATGCCCAGCGTGTGGTTGACCTTCGTGCCGTCAGGCAGGTCCTCCACGAAGGTTTCGTCGCGCGTTCGCTTGGTCAGGAAGGCGATGCGGTCCATCGCCCAGTCGAGCGGTTTTGCTTCCCACTCGGTCGCGTGCGGCGCGCGATAGAGCACCGTCGCGACGCGCTGCGGGCTGGTGAGCATGCCGAACGTGGCGCCGCCCTTGGGGCAGAGCGTGCCCTGGTTCACCGGGCTGCGCGGATCACCCTCGATGTGGAGGGGCTTGCCGTTCTTCGCATAGACGAGCTGCGCGCAGCCGACGGCGCAGAACGGGCAGATGGAGGTTCCGATCGTGTCCGCCTGCTCGAGTCTGGGGCGCAGGCTGCGCGACGTGGTGCTTTCGGCGGCCTTGGACATGGGGCTTTCGCCCGCGATCTGGCGGGGGAGGGACCAGTCCTTGACGAATCCGCGGACGCGATCGCCCACGGTGCGGCGCAGCTTCGGCATGCGGGAACTCTCCTGTCAGCGTTCGAACGCGGCGCGGGCGGGTGGGTTGCGTGGGGGCGATGAGCAAGAGGTCCGGCCTTGCCCCTTCGATTGCTTGCTGGAGTGTATCTTACATGATACACTCCTGACGTGAGAGGTTGGGATGGCGTCCAGGCTTCCGCCGGAAATCCCGGCTTATTTCTACCGTTCCGCCACCGGAGCCGAACCCGTTCTCGACTGGTTGCGAAGCCTCCCCGCCGAGGATCGCCGCGTGATCGGAACCGACTTGGCCACCGTGCAGTTCGGGTGGCCCGTCGGAATGCCTCTATGCCGTTCGTTGGGGAGAGGTTTGTGGGAAGTTCGCAGCACGTTGCCCAGCCGGCGCATCGCGCGGCTCATCTTCTTCGTGGATGAGGGCCGGATCGGCATCGTGCACGGGTTCATCAAGAAGACGCAGAAGACGCCCGATGCCGATCTGGATATCGCGTATCGGCGCATGAAGGAGATGAAGGCATGACCGAACGGAAGCGCCACTGGGGCACGACGCTCGACGCGTTCTTGAGCGAAGACGGCATGCGTGAAGCCGCCAGGGCCGAGGCGGTCACTCGGGTAATCGCCTGGCAGCTTGCACAGGAGATGGAGCGACAGGGGATCACCAAGGCCGCGTTGGCGGAGAAGATGCACACCAGTCGAGCCCAGGTCGATCGTATCCTCAAGGCGAAAGGCAACGTCACGATCGATACGCTCCAGCGCGCGGCCGCTCTGGTGGGGCGCGAACTGCGCCTGGAGTTGGTCTAGCGAAAGTGGCAGCGTCACTTCCAGGCTTTGTACTAACTGCGACATCAATCGTTCGAGGATTTTCGACCTCCGACCGATTGGCGGTCCTTCGAGAGGGTTCGGAACACCCGAAGCTTCGGCGAACATTCAGCGCTACGATAAAGCCGGTAGCTTCTCGCGGGAGAGATTCTGCCGCCCGCGTGACAGGCCAAGACTTCATGCCACTGCTCTGTGAGCTTCCTAGCCCCTCCACCCCACTCTTCGCGAGCGCCACGATTCCCGCTCTTGACCAGCACACAGCTCGTGTCCGCAGGAGGAGTCCGGTCTAACCGGTCCTACTCACTGAAGGTGGACGGACGGCGCTCGGACCGTCTTCTCGCCTCCTCACTCCTCCCCCGGCACGTGCGTCTCCTGCCCCAGCGCGTCGCGCACCCACAGCATCTTCACCAGCACGTAGATCACGATCGTCAGCGGCGCCGCGATCAGCACGCCCGTGATCCCGAACAGCAGGCCAACCGCCACCACCGAGAACAACAGCAGCGCCGGCGGCAGGTCCACCATCTGCCGCTGCACCACCGGCATGATCAGGTTCGACTCCACCTGCTGGATCACCAGGAACAGCAGCGCGGTCCACACCGCGAGCATCGGGTCCTGCGCCAGCGCCAGCAGCACCGCCGGCACCGCGCCGCCGATCGAGCCGATCAGCGGGATGAACTCCAGCAGCCCCGCGAACAGGCCGAGTGCGAGGGGCGCGGGGACGCCCAGCAGCCAGGTGCCCAGCCCGGCCAGCGTGCCCGTCATCACCATGGCGATGAGCTGTGCCAGCAGCCACAGATGCAGCGCGCGGCCCGTGGTGCGCAGCGCCTCGTCGAGGCGCGGCTGGTAGCTCGGCGGGAACAGCTTCACCACCCCCGCGCGGTACAGGCTCGGACTGCCGGCCAGGAAGAACCCGCCGGCGATCACCAGGACCAGGCTCGACAACGCGCTCGCCACCGTCGTGCCGACCGTGAACACCGACCCGGCGACGTTCTGCAGCATCCCGCCGATGCTCTGCAGGTCCATGCCGCCCTCGCCGCCGCCGAGGGACAGGCCGAAGCGCTGCTGCAGCACGTCCATCGCCTGCGGCAGCATGGCGATGAGGCTGGCGACCTGGCCGCGAATCTGCGACCCCATCAGCCACATCGCGCCCCCGCCCAGCAGCAGGAACAGCAGGCCGACCAGCGGCAGGGACCAGGTACGGCTCAGGCCGGTCCGGCGCTCCAGCGGCGTCGCGGCGGCGAGCAGCAGCACCGCCACCACCACCGATCCGAAAACGAGCAGCAGGGCCTGGCGCACGCTCCAGGTCACGAACAGGGCGGCGGCGACGGTGCCACCCAGGATGGCGAGCCTCACCGCGGCGCGCGCGAGGTCACCAGTGGGGGGTTGAGAGGAGTTTCGAGAGGGGGCGTCCGAGGGGGCGCCGGAGCGGGGCGCGGACGAGTCGGGGTGATCCATGGGTGCGCTCAGCTGACCGTCACGCGCGGGGTGCCGCCGTGCAGCGTGCCGACCGTGACCGCCTGCGCGAAGCCGAGGCGATGGGCGCGCGCCAGCACCTCCTGCACCGCCTCCGGGGCGGCGGCGATCAGCAGGCCGCCGCTGGTCTGCGGATCGCACAGCAGGGCGCGCCGCCAATCGGGGAAGTCGTCGGGCAGGATGACCTCGGCGCCGTAGCTCGCCCAGTTGCGGGTGGCGGCCCCGGTGCCGATGCCGGATCGCGACAGCGCCTCCACCTCCGGCAGCAGCGGCAGGTCGTCGGCGGTGATGCGCGCCGCGAGCCCGCTGCCGCGGCACATCTCGAGCGTGTGGCCGAGAAGGCCGAAGCCGGTCACGTCGGTGGCGGCGTCGACGCCGGGCAGGTCCGCGAGCTCCGCGCCCAGCAGGTTGAGCTGCGTGGTGCTGGCGAGCATGGCGGCCTGCAGCGCCGGCGGGAGCTGGTTGCGCTTCAATGCGGCGCTGTAGATGCCGACGCCCAGCGGCTTCGTCAGGATGAGCGTGTCGCCGGGTCGCGCGGTGCTGTTGCGCAGCACCCGGTCGGGGTGCACGAGGCCGAGCGCGACCAGCCCGTAGATCGGTTCGGGGCTGTCGATCGAGTGCCCGCCCGCCAGCGGGATGCCAGCCTCCGCGCACACCTCCGCCCCGCCCGCGAGGATGGCCTGTGCGACCTCGACCGGCAGCTTGTCGACCGGCATGCCGAGGATGGCGAGCGCCATGACCGGCGTGCCCCCCATGGCGTAGACGTCCGACAGCGCGTTGGTCGCTGCGATGCGGCCGAAATCGCGCGGATCGTCGACCACGGGCATGAAGAAGTCGGTGGTGGCGACCAGCGCCTGGTTCGCGTTCAGCCGGTAGACGGCGGCGTCGTCGCTGGTCTCGGTGCCGACCAGCAGGCCGGGAGCCGCCGCGGCCAGGGGCATGCGCGCCAGGAGCTGCTGGAGCACGGCGGGCGCCAGTTTGCAGCCGCAGCCACCGCCATGGGCGAGATCGGTCAGGCGGAAACCAGGCTGTGACATGCGGTCGACTCCATGGTGTGCTTTGCTCGGCGGGATGGACGAGATCGAGCGGCTGGACAGGCGCGAGATAGGGGCCGCCGGAAGGGAAACGCGTGCGGCTCGCGCAGGATTGCGCGCCCTTCCCTCGGTGCAGCGCCTGCTGGAGCTGGCGGAAGCGGCTGGCCTCGCGGCCGGCGGGCTGGAGGCGGTTGGCGGGCGCGCGGCGCTGCTGGCGGCGGTGCGGGCGGCTCTGGCGGCGGCGCGGGCCGAGATCCTGGCGGGCGCTCCGGCCCCGGACGAGGCGGCTCTGCTCGATGCCGCGCGGGCGCGGCTGGCGCAGGTGCCGGTGCTGCGGCCGGTGCTGAACGCGACCGGGATCGTGCTGCACACCAATCTGGGCCGCGCCCCGCTGTCCGAGGCGGCGGTGGCCGCGGTCGCGGCGGTGGCGGCCGGGTACGCGAACCTGGAGTTCGACCTCGCGGCCGGCCGGCGCGGATCGCGGGACGCGGCGGTCGAGGCCCTGATCTGCACCCTCACCGGCGCGGAGGCGGCGCTGGTCGTCAACAACAATGCGGCCGCGGTGCTGCTGGCCCTCTCGGCGCTGGCGGCGGGCGGGGAGGTCGTGGTCTCCCGTGGCGAGCTGGTCGAGATCGGCGGCGGATTCCGCATCCCCGAGGTGATCGCCCAGGGCGGCGCGCGGCTGGTGGAGGTCGGCACCACCAACAAGACCCGCCTCGCCGATTACCGGATGGCGGTGGGGCCCGCGACGCGGGTGCTGCTGCGGGTGCATCCCAGCAACTATCGGCTGGTCGGGTTCACCGCCGCGCCAGGACTGGCGGAGCTGGTCGGGCTGGCGCGGGAGACCGGCCTGCCGCTGGTGGAGGACCTGGGCAGCGGGGCGCTGGTCGACCTGACCGCCTGGGGCTTGCCCGCCGAACCGACGGTCCGGGACAGCATCGCGGCCGGGGTCGACCTGGTCGCGTTCAGCGGGGACAAACTGCTGGGCGGTCCCCAGGCGGGGATCCTGGCGGGGCGGGCGGCGGTCCTGGCGCCGCTCCGGCGGCATCCGCTGCTGCGGGCGGTACGGATCGACAAGCTGTCGCTCGCCGCGTTGCAATCCACACTCCGATCGTATTGCAATCCGCACGATGCCGCGGCGGAGCTGCCGGTGCTGCGCATGCTCGCCACCCCCGGTCCGGTCCTTCGGGCGCGGGCGGAGCGGCTGGCGGGGCTGATCGGGGGCGGGGCGGCGGTCGTGCCGGTCGAGGGGTTCGCCGGCGGCGGCACCCTCCCTGCCGCGCCGCTTCCCGGCTGGGCGGTGGCGCTCTCCGAGGGCGAGGGCACGCCGGGGGGAGGGGCGGACGCGCTGGCCGCTTGCCTGCGCCGGCACGATCCGCCGGTGATCGGGCGCATCGCCGCAGACCGGCTGCTGCTCGACGTCCGGACCCTGCCGGAGGACGCGCTGCCGACCGTGGCGGTGGCGGTCCGCGCCGCGCGCAACGAGATCGTGGCGGGGGCGGTGCGGGAACAAATCGTGACTAGGCAGTCATGAATCGCCGCCTGTTCGGCGTCATCGGCCACGTGGACCACGGCAAGACCGCGCTGGTCCGCGCCCTGACCGGCACCGACACCGACCGGCTCGCGGAGGAAAAGCGGCGCGGCATCTCCATCGCCCTCGGCTTCGCGCATCTGCGCGACGGCGACACCGAGATCGATCTCGTCGACATGCCCGGCCACGAACGTTTCGTCCGCACCATGATCGCCGGCGCGACCGGCCTCGACGCCGTGCTGCTGGTGGTCGACGCCGCCGAGGGCATCCGGCCGCAGACCGTCGAGCACATCGACGTCGCGGCGCTCCTCGGCCTCCGGCGCGCGGTCGTGGCGATCAGCAAGGCGGATCGCGCCGATCCCGCCCCGGCCGCCCGCGCCGCCGCGGCCCTGGCCGCCGCCGCCGGCCTCGCCGCTCCGCCACCCATCCCGACGTCCGCCGTGACCGGTCTGGGGCTCGAGGCGCTGCGGGCGGCCCTGTTCGCCACCGAGACCGATCCCCGGCCGGAGGATGGTCTCCCCTGGCTGCCGATCGACCGCGCCTTCGCCGTTGCCGGCTTCGGGACCGTGGTGACCGGGACACTGCGCCGCGGCACCCTCTCCGTGGGAGACGAGGTGGTGCTGCTGCCGGACGCCACACCCGTCCGGGTGCGCGGCCTGCAGGTGCACGGCGCGGCGGTCGCCGAAGCCCAGCCGGGCAGCCGCGTCGCGGTGAACCTGCGCGGGATCGAGGCCGCCGCCCTGACCCGCGGGCAGGCGCTGGCCCGGCCGGCCACGCTGCCGCCTGCTTCGTGGCTGAGCGTGCAGCTCCGATCCGTGCGGGGCGCCCCGCCGCTGCGTACCGGTCTTCCGGTGCGGCTGCTGTTCGGGTCGGCCGAGGTGGAGGCACGGCTGCGCCTGCTCGACCGCGACGAGCTGGCGCCGGGCAGCGCCGCCCCCGCCCAGCTGCGCTGCCCCGACCCGGTCTGCGTGCCCACGGGCGAGGCCTGCATCCTGCGCCTGCCCGCCCCCATCGGCACCGTCGCCGGCGGCCGCGTGCTCGAGACCGGGGACCGGCGCCTGCGACGACACGACGCCGCCGTCATCGCGCGCCTCGCGCGGCTCGCCACCGGCGAACGTTCGGCCATCCTCGCCGCGGAGCTCGCCGAGGCCGGCACGGCCGGGCGGCCGGTCGCGGCCTTGGCGCGGCTGGCAGGGATGGCGCCCGATCGCCTCGCGGCGGCGCTGCCGGCCATGACCGCGCAGGCGGTCGGCGACCACGCGGTCGCGGGCGAGAGCTTCGCGGCGTTGCTGGAACGCCTGCCTGCGCTGCTGGCGGCGCGGCGCGTGCCCCCGACCACCGAGGGCCTCGCCACGCTGCTCCGCCCCGTCGCCGCGCCGGTCCTGCAGGCAGCGCTGCGCCGGCTCACCGCCGCGGGCCGGATCCGGCTGGAGGGCGGGGCATGGCACGCCGTCCGCCCCGACCAGGACCGTGCCCGCCGCTCGCGGGAGGGGGCGTTGGCGGCCGAGATCGCCGAAATGCTCCGCCGCGGCGGCCTGTCGCCCCCTGCGCCGGAAGAGATCGCCGCCGCCCGTCCCGAAGCGCGCCGCGTGATCGAGGCGCTGCGGCAAGCGGGCATCATCGTCGCGACTTACGATCGCGTGCAGAAGCGGCACATCCTGTTCCATCGCGACGCGGTGGCGGCGGCGCGGCGCACCCTGGCCCCGCTGCTCGCCACGCCTCCTGGCCTGCTGGTCAAGGAGGCCGGCGCCGTTCTCGGCATCTCGCGCAAATACAGCGTGCCGCTGCTGGAATACTTCGACGCCGTGCAGTTCACGCGGCGCTCCGGCGATCGGCGGCAATTGATGCGGCCGGAGGACGCCTGACGCCGGCCGATGCTCGGACGGCGCCTGACGCTCGCCGGGATGTTTCTGGCCGCTCCGGGCCCGGGGTGGGAGAACGGCGGCGGAGGCGACAGGGGTCTGGTGGCCCCCCTGGTCTTCAAAACCAGCGACCCGCCAACAGCGGGCGGTGGGTTCGATTCCCATCCGCCTCCGCCACGCCGCGCCCGACCGGCCCCCGCCACCCCACGCTCGTGCGACCGTCTCCTCGGGATCGCTGCAACCGGGCGGGTCGCCGAGCGCCCATTCCACCGGATTTCGCTACAATCTTTTGCCGAACGTCGCGCTAATCAGGGCAGCACCTGCGACCCATCTGGCGTCCATCGCAAGCAAGAGACCCGGTCACGGGCCTGAACGATGGAGATAGACAGATGCGTAAGACCATGATGCTCGCCGGCCTGCTTCTGACCCTCGGCACCGGCGCCGCCTTCGCGAATGATGGCGACGTCTTCGTGCCGCAGCTCGACAACGTGGTGGTGAACCAGTCCAGCCCGACGGTGCGTGTGCCGACCCAGCAGGTTCCCGCCCAGCACCGCAGCGTGTTCGCGGCCAGCAACCGCCCGACCACCTCGGTCTATGACCTTTTCTCGCACCCGGGCTATCCGCAGGGCGGCGAGAACTGATCCGCCGGTTACGGCCGGACTGAGACGGTATGGAAGGGGTCGGCGAAAGCCGGCCCCTTTTTCGTGACCGCGGCGGCGGGACAGGAATGACCCTCGCGCCGGACTACGCTCCCGCGCCCCTGCGCTGCAGCGCCAGGCAGAATTCGGCCCCCAGGCCCCGCTTGCGCGCGAGTTCGATCCACAGCATCGCGAGCGGCTCCAGCAGCCGCGCGGCGCGCAGCCCTCCGAGATCGATCGCATCGAACCCCGCATCGGCCACGAGGGTCGAGGCGGCCGCCTTGCTCGCGTCGTCGTCCCCGGCCACGAACATGACCGGGCGTGCGAGATAGGCGCGCGCGTCCTGCATGTTCTCCCATCCGGTCTGGTTGAACGCCTTCACGACATGGGCGCGTGGGGCCAGCGCGGCGATCCGCTCCGCGCCGGAGGTCTCGAACCCGAGGGTCAGCGACAGTTCGCCATCGGCGACCCCGAGCGGGTTGGTCGCGTCGATGAGGGGCTTTCCGGGGAAGCCGCCGGCCGCGACGATCACCTCCCCGGCCGCCTCGAACGGCACCGCGAGGATCGCGATCTCGGCCGCGGCCGCAGCGTCCCGCACGGTACGCTCGTCGGCTCGAGCGGCGTCCGGCGTGCGTGCGCCGAAGATCACCGTATGACCCGCCCGACGCAGCGCCACGGCGAGTGCCTGGCCCACGTTCCCCGTTCCCATGATGGCGACGCGCATGGATGCTGCTCTTTCATCTCAGTGATGATAGGGCAAGATGATATGAATGCCATCGAAGTCCGGGAGTTGAAATCGGTTCATGCCCGCCTGCAGCGACGCCGAACTCCGCCGGCTGGATCTCACGCTCCTGCTGGTGTTCGAAGAGGCCATGGCGAGCGGCAAGCTCTCGGCCGTGGCGCGGCGGCTGGGCCTCACGCAGTCGGCGATCAGCCACGCCCTGAAGCGCCTGCGGGACATCTTCGGTGACGAGTTGTTCGTCCGCACGCCGCGCGGGGTGCAGCCGACGCCGCGGGCGCTCGCCCTGCGCGGCCCGCTGTCCGAGGCGCTGCGGCTGATCGCCGGCGCCGTCGCCCCGCAGGGGTTCGATCCCGCGACCACGGACCGGATCTTCCGGATCGGGGCGCCGGACCTGGAGACCGCCCTGTTCGCGCCATTGCTGGCGCGGCCGGAGGGTGGGCCTCGTTTCGTCTTCCTGCCGCTCGTGCGGCAGGCCGCGGTCCAGGCGCTGCTGTCGACCGAGATCGACCTGGCACTCGGCTTCGGCGGTCCGCGACCGAACGGCTGCGAGGCCGCGACCCTGTTCGAGGAGGACTATCTCGTGGTGGCCCGCCACGGGCATCCCGCCATGGCGGTACCGATGGACCTGGCCGCCTATGTCGCGGCCGGCCACGTGCTGACGGCACCCGGCGGCACGCTGGGCGGGATCGTCGACCAGGTCCTGCAGGCCAGGGGCGTGTCGCGCCGGGTGGTCGTCGCGGTGCCCTATTTCCTGGCCGCTCTCGCGACGGTCGCCGCGAGCGACTTGATCGCCACGGTGCCGCGCTGGCTGGCGCTCGCGCAGGCGAAGGCGTTCCGGCTCGTCACGGCCCCGCCGCCCGTTCCGATCCGCAGCTTCGCGGTGCGGATGACCTGGAGCCGTCGCGCGGCGTCCGATCCCGCGCTGGCCTGGCTGCGCGGGCAGGTGGTGGAGGCGGTGTCCGCCATGCGGGATGTCGCGGCCTGACGACGCGACGCGGCGCCCCCCGGGGCAGCGGATTCACCCACGCCGGATTTCATCGATTTTCGCGACAATCTTTTGCCGATTGCCGCGCTAATCAGGACAGCATCCGCGACCCATCTGGGGTCCATCGCAAGCAAGAGACCCGGTCACGGGCCTGAACGATGGAGACAAACAGATGCGCAAGACCATGATGCTCGCCGGGCTGCTTCTGACCCTCGGCACCGGTGCGGCGTTCGCCGGCGACGGCGACGTGTTCGTGCCCCAGCTCGACAACGTGACGGTGAACCAGCCCGGCGTGACGGCGCGGCCGCAGATGCAGCAGGTGCCGCCGGCCAGCCGCGGCGTGTTCGCGGCCAGCAACCACGCGACCACCTCGGTCTACGGCATGTTCTCGCACCCGGGCTACCCGCAGGGCGGCGAGAACTGATCTTCGGGTTCGGCCCGAGGCGGCCGGGATCCGCACACGGAACGAGTGCGGCGAGAGCCGCAACGGGGCCCGACGATGGAGATGATGAGATGCGCAAGACCATGATGCTCGCCGGCCTGCTTCTGACCCTCGGCACCGGGGCCGCTTTCGCCGGCGACGGCAACGTCTACGTGCCGCAGCTCGACAATGTGGTGGTGGACCAGTCCAGCCCGACGGTGCGCGTGCCGGTCCAGCAGGTCCCCGCGCATAACCGCAGCGTGTTCGCGGCCAGCAACCGCCCGACCACCTCGGTCTACGGCCTGTTCTCGCACCCGGGCTATCCGCAGGGCGGCGACAACTGATCGGTCGGCTCCAGCCGACGATTGGAACGATGAAGGGGGTCGGCGCGAGCCGGCCCCCTTTCTCATGTCAGCCCATCCCAGGCAGGCGGCGTGAACGGCGGGAGCGTGATCGCGGGCATGGTCGCCGGATCCCCGGATCCCGCGACCAGACGCGCGGCCATCGCCTGTGACGAAGGAGAGCGAGCCGGACCGGCTCTATCGCTGCCGTGGCAGGTTGCGCGGCTGCGCGAAGCCCAGGCTCTCCCGCGGGCGCAGCGCCGTCGCGTCGCCCGCCTCCAGCACGCCAATCCGCAGGCACAGGCTGCCGATCAGGGTCGCGAACGATCCCAGCGCGCTGCCGCGGCGGCTCGCGGCGGGTGGAGCGGCCAGGGCGGCGGCATGCAGCGCTATCGGCAGGGCGGTCCCCACGAGGTCGGCGCCCCCCTCCAGCAGGACCTTGCCCGACACCGTGTCCTCGGCCGCGCCCAGCCCCACCGCGCGCCAGCGCCGGCGGCAGGCGAGGGAGGCGGCGAGTTCCACGCCCAGGGCGGCGAGCGCGAGCGTGTCCAGGTCGCGGGCGGTGCGATGGTTGTCCGCGCGGCGCTCCGCCAGCGACAATGCGGCGCAGGCCGACGCGACGGAGGAGGCGCCGAAACGCACCGCGAGTGCGCGCGGCGTGGCCGCCCAGAGCGGGGTGCTGGTCGCCGACAGCAACGAGGCGGTGTAGGTGCCCAGCGCCGCGCCGGAGACGGCGGCCGGCAGTTCGGCCGCGCGCCCGAGGGGGCGGAGCCAGCGCAGGCCGGGCACGCGCCCCAGCCAGTCTGCAGCGACGGTCGCGAGGCTGCTGCCGCTGAACGCCATCAGCACCCAGGTGCCGATCGACATGGGGGAGGTGCGGCGGAAGATCCGCAGCATGTTGGCGAAGCGCTGCGGCGTGTGCAGGTCGTAGATCAGCAGCCCGGCACCCAGCGTGGGGGCGAGCAGCGACAGCGCATGGCCCGTGCGGGCGACACGGCGGAACCCCGGCGGCCGCGCGCGGCGCACCAGGGCGGCGAGCATCTGCGCGGCGCCAGCCAGCCCGGCCAGGAAGATGTAGCCGCCCACCACCGTGGTGTTGAACGGGGCGGGCTTCAGCGACGGGCGGTCGTAGTAGGTGGGCCCGTCATAGGCGGAGCCGCCCTGGGCAGGGCCAGGCATGTCGTGCATGTGCTATCTCCGTCCGCCACCCAGGAGCGCGAGCGCACCCAGGGCGAGGCCCGCCATCGTGGCGAGGCCGGCGAGCAGGCCGGGCGCCACACGGTTCGCCGGGCGCGTCGGCGCCGGCGGCAATCCATAGGTCTCCGGCCGTTCGGTCAGCAGGAAGAACGCATTCAGGTGGCCGAGGCCGCCGGTCGCGCCCTCTCCGCCCGGCGCGCCATAGAGATGCGCACCGGCCACGCCCAGCGATTGCAGCTGCTCGACCCGCTGCTCCGCCCGCGCCTGCAGCTCCGGCACTTCGCCGAACTGGATGGAGTCGGTCGGGCAGGCCTTGGCGCAGGCCGGCTCCAGCCCGCCCTTCAGCCGGTCGTAGCACAGCGTGCATTTGTGCGCCTTGCCGTCGAGCGGGTTGAGGTCGACGACGCCGAACGGGCAGGCGGGCACGCAGTAGCCGCAGCCGTTGCAGATATCCTGCTGCACGACGACGGTGTCGAACTCGGTGCGGAACAGCGCGCCGGTGGGGCAGGCCTCCAGGCAGGGGGCGTTGTGGCAGTGCTTGCACACGTCGCTCATCATGAGCCAGCCGCTCTGGAACGCGTCCTGGTCGGTCTGCCGCGTGCCGGTCGGCCCGCGCTTCTCGATGAAGGCGACATGCCGCCAGGTGTTGGCCGAGAGCCCGCCGGTATTGTCGTAGCTCATGCCGGTGAAGCCGACACTGTCGGCGGGCAGCGCGTTCCACTCCTTGCACGCCACCTCGCAGGCCTTGCAGCCGATGCATAGCGTGGTGTCCGTGAAGAACCCGTACGATTTCCCGGGCTCGATCCGCGTCCCGCAGGTGAGTTCGGACTCGTTCGGGATGACGCCGTCGAGGAAGGAGCCGGGATAGTCGCGCGCCCGCGGATGCACGTGCACGGCCTGGACGGACCGTTCGGCGGTCACGGACATCAGCAATCTCCTTGGGGACGAGCGCCGCGCGGACGATCTCCCGCGCAGGGCGGCGGCGCGGACCGGCGTTCGGCAGGCCGCGATGCCGGAGGGTGGCGCGCGGGGCGGAGGGACGAGGGGGCGGGACGGGGCCGGGTCATGCCGTGGCTTCCAGCACGTCCAGCCGCCGCACCACCCAGCCGATCAGGTCCGGCGCGGGCCGGCAGGTCGCGCGCACGCGCGACTGCGCCCGTTGCAACGCCGCGAGTTGGTGAGGCTCCGCCGCAGCGGCGTGCGACAGGATCAGCAGATGCGTGCTGCCGTCGTCGGTGGTGAGCAGAAAGCGTCCTTCCTGCACCACGGTCACGATGCCTTCCAGCGTCCGCATGGGCCCTCCGCGCAGATCCGGGAACGCCGCCTCGTCCGGTCCGTTGCTCCCCGCCGCCGCTCCCGCGCTTCACGCCTGCGGGACGGCCGCGCGGCGATGGGCTTCGCGCGATTGCACCTCCACGAACACGCGGCGGACGTCGACGTGACGCTCCCGGATCTTCCGCTCGATCCGCGACACCGCGGCTTCCACCTGCTCGGCCGACGCCGCATCGTCGAAATCGACGCTGATCGCCACCAGGATGTCGTGCGGGCCGAAATACATCGTCAGGATCTCGTTCGAATGCTGCACGCCCGGCTCGCTGCGCACGATGTCCGTGATGCTGGCACGCATCTCGGGGCCGACGCTTTCTCCGGTGATCAGCGACTTGCTCTCGCGCGCCAGGAAGGCCGCCGTGATGGCGAGCACGAGGCCGATCAGCAGCGAGGCGACGCCGTCCAGCATCGGGATCTGCAGGAACTCCGCCCCCAGCAGCCCGAGAAGCGCGATCAGCAGGCCGATCAGGGCGGCCGTGTCCTCGAACAGGACGGTGAAGACCGTCGGATCCTTGCTGGCGCGCACGGCGGCGATGAACGGGCGGGATCCCTTCTGCTCGCGGAACTCGCGCAGCGCGATGACCCAGCTCGTCCCTTCGAACAGCATCGACAGGCCCAGGACGATGTAGTTGACGATCGGGCTCTCGACCGGATGCGGGTGCCGGATCTTGTCGATGCCCTCCAGGATGGAGACGCCGGCGCCCAGGCCGAAGATCAGCACCGCCACCACGAAGGTCCAGAAATACAGCAGCAGCCCGTGGCCGAACGGATGTTCGGGCGTGGCTGGCCGCCGCGCCTGGCGCATGCCGAACAGCATGAGCAGCTGGTTGCCGCTGTCGACCAGGGAGTGCACCGCCTCGCTCAGCATCGCGGAGCTGCCGGTATAGGCGGCGGCCCCGAACTTCGACGCGGCGATCGCGAGGTTTCCGCCGAGCGCGGCGTAGACGACGATGCGGGAGGACGAGCTGGACATCCGCCCGTGGTGTCATGCACGCGGGGCCGGGCCAATCCACGTCTGCGTGGGTGCGGCGCCGGTGAGGCGGGTTTTCCGCTTTCGCACCGGGGCGGCAACTCTGGCCGCCGTTCCGAGTTACCCTCGGGATGCGAATCGCGAATGCAACGTGACGGCGCCGGTCGATCCGGCGCACCCGCCCGATGTCCGGGTGGAGGCGGGGCGAGTGCCGCCGCAGGCGATGGCCCTGGCGCCCTCGCCCGAGGCCGAGGCGTTCTATGCGGGCGCCTTGCGCACGCTGGTCGCCTGCGGATTGCCCTTCCTGGTGGGCGGGACCTACGCGCTCTGCGCCTATACCGGGCTGCAGCGTCCGACCAAGGACATGGACATCCTGTGCAAGGCGGGCGACTTCCCGCGCATCCTCGCGCATTTCCAGGCGGCCGGCGCCGAGGTCGAGATCGAGGACGAGCGCTGGATCGGCAAGGTGCGGCAGGACGAGCACTTCTTCGATCTGATCTTCGCCTCGGCCAATGGCACGATGCCGGTGAACGACGCCTGGTTCGAGCACGCGGTGCAGACCGAGGTCCTCGGCGTCCCGGTGCTGCTCGCTTCCCCCACCGACATGATCTGGTCGAAGGCTTTCATCCAGTTGCGGCACCGGTTCGACGGGCCGGACATCATGCACGTGATCCTGCGCCAGCACGCGGCGATCGACTGGCGCCGGCTGCTGGCGAACATGGAGCCGTACTGGGAACTGCTGCTCGCGCACCTGGTGAACTTCCGCTGGATCTACCCGAGTGAGCGGGACGTCGTGCCGCGCTGGCTGATGGACGAGCTGATGGAGCGCCTGCGCACGCAGCTCGACCTGCCCCCGTCGCAGCGCCGCATCTGCCGCGGCCCGCTGCTCTCGCGCTTCGACTACCAGGTGGATGCGCAGGAATGGGGGTTCGGCGGGCTCTCCGAGGTCGAGGAATGAGGGAGCGCATGACCCATGGATGACACCGCCGCGGCGAACGACGCCGTCCCCTCGCACGATGCCGCCGCTCGGGACGATACCGCCCCGCTGCGCATCGCCGCGATCGGCGACATCCATGTGAAGGAAGGTGACGCCGCCCCGCATCGTGAGCTGTTCGCGGAGATCTCCCGCGAAGCGGACGTGCTGGTGCTGGCCGGCGACCTCACCGACCTCGGCAAGCCGGACGAGGCGCGGCTGCTGGTCGAGAGCCTGCGCTCCTGCAGCCTTCCCGTCGTGGCCGTGCTGGGCAACCACGATTACGAGTGCGGCCATGTCGACGAGGTGCGCGCGATCATCCGCGAGGCCGGCGTCCATCTGCTGGAAGGCCAGTCCTGCGAGATCGGCGGCGTGGGCTTCGTCGGCATCAAGGGCTTCGCCGGCGGGTTCGGCAACCGCATGCTGGGCTCCTTCGGTGAGCCCGCGATCAAGAACTTCGTCGCCGAAACGGTGCAGGAGGCGCTGGCGCTCGAGAACGCGATGCGCCGCACGCCGACCCGCCGGACCATGGTCGTGCTGCACTACGCGCCGATCGCGGAAACGATCGAGGGGGAACCGCCGGAGATCTTCCCCTTCCTCGGCTGCTCGCGGCTCGCGGAGACGATCGACCGGTTCAAGGTGGATGCGGTGGTGCACGGCCACGCGCATCGCGGCCGCTACGAAGGCCGCACGCCGGGCGGCATGCCGGTCTACAACGTCGCGTATCACATCGAGAAGCCGACCGGCCGGCCCTACGCGCTGCTGCGGATCTGACGCCGCGCGGCGGGGCCGCCCGCCCGCGCCGCCGCGCCGAGACGGATGCGGGCCCTACACCAGCGTCCGCAGCTCGCCGCGGGCGATGCCGAGAAGCGTGCGCAACGCGAGACCGGCGAGCAGGATCGTGGTGAAGCCGAGCAGCACCAGCGCGATCCCGTCCGTCACGGCGTTCGGGCGCAGGTCGGCGTAGCGCAGCGCCGCGATGGTGGTCGCCGCGAGCGGGAAGCCGACCGCCCACCACGACACCCGGAACGGGCAGCACCGCCCGAGTTCGCGCAGCCGGCCCACCAGCACGGCGAACATGAACAGGCTGAGCATGTACAGCGCCTCGGCGAAGCGGTCGGCCTGGCCGATCGTGACGAGGTAGCAGGAGAACCCGACCGAGAAGGGCGCGAGCATGATCAGCAGCGAAGGCTTCTGCCCATCCGGCATCGGCGGCTCGAACACCAGCCGGCCGAACACCACGGTGAACAGCGGCACCGCGAAGAACAGCCCGACCGAGAGCGCGAACATCGACACCCCGCCGATCGGCGGCAGCTGCAGGACGGGGATGGCGAGCGGCAGGTCGAGCAGGCCCACCACCGGCACGATCCAGGCGGGGGTGGCGTGGGCGATCTGCTGCCGGTCGCTCATCCAGCGGTTCACGATGGTCAGGGCGAACAGCACCATGCCGACCGCGCCCAGCCCCCACAGAGCCTGGGCGAGGCGCAGGCTCACCGGCGCGATCACCAGCGGCAGCAGCAGCAGCGAGATCAGCACGGTGCCGAACAGCGCGCCGGCCACCGGGTGGCGGAACTCGGCGAGGACCGCGGCGGGGGCGGCGACCAGCTTCACGCCATAGGCGATCACCAGCGCGACGAACGTGGCGGCCGCGGCCGCGCCGATCGCGTCGCCGATCCAGTGCGGCACGCCGTAGCGCGCCGCGCCGACATGCCACGCGACGGCGAGGCCGGCCCAGCCCGCGGCCGTCCGTGCGTCCCGTCCCGTCGGCGTCGCGAGGCGACGGGCGGGCGCCGCGTGTTCGTGCATGCGCACCCTCTCCCGATCCGCCGCCGCCTCCCATATCACCTGCATGACGAACAGCGATTGCAAGTTCCGGCTTTCGGTCCTCGACCTCGCCCCGGTGCCGGAGGGCAGCGACGCCGGGGACGCCCTGCGCAACGCCGCCGACCTCGCCCGCCATGCGGAGGCGCTGGGCTACCGGCGCTACTGGATGGCGGAGCACCACAACATGCCGGGCATCGCCTCGGCCGCGACCGCCGTGGCGCTGGCGCATGTCGCGACGGGCACGCGCACGATCCGCATCGGGGCAGGCGGGGTGATGCTACCCAACCACGCGCCGCTGCTGATCGCCGAACAGTTCGGCACGCTGGCCGCGCTGCACCCAGGCCGGATCGACCTCGGGCTCGGGCGCGCCCCCGGCTCCGACCAGGTGGCGGCGCGGGCGATGCGGCGCACGCGCGTGGGCGATTCCGACGACTTCCCGCAGGACGTGATGGAGCTGCTGGCCTATTTCGCCCCGCCCGAACCGGGCCAGCGGCTGGTCGCCGTGCCGGGCGCGGGGCTGGCGGTCGAGCCCTGGATCCTCGGCTCCTCCACCTTCGGCGCCCAGCTCGCCGCGGCGCTGGGGCTGCCCTACGCCTTCGCCTCGCACTTCGCCCCGGGCTACCTGCGCCAGGCGGTCGCGGTCTATCGGGAGCGGTTCCGCCCCTCCGACCGGCTGGCCGCACCCTACGTGATGCTGGGGGTCAACGTGTTCGCCGCCGACACCGATGCCGGGGCGCGGCGGCTGTTCACCTCCCTGCAGCAGGCCTTCCTCAACCTGCGCCGTGGCCGGCCGGGGAAGCTGCCCGCGCCCGTCGAGCACCTGGAGGTCGAGCCCTACGGCCAGGCGATGCTGGCGGACGCGCTGTCCTGCTCCATCGTCGGCGGCCCGGACACGGTCCGGGAGGGGCTGCGGCGCTTCATGGAGGACACCGGCGCGGACGAGCTGATGGTCACCGCGCAGATCCACGACCACGCGGCGCGCAAGCGGTCGTTCGAGATCCTTGCGGAGGTGAACCGCGGGGCGTGACCTCCGGGGTTCGCGGGGGTGGATGAGCCCGCCATTCGGGCCGCACCGGGCTCCGGGGTCTGTCGGGGGAGCCTCGGCTGGGTGGGGGTGTTCGGGGCGACGTTGAAACCGCTGATGCACGCTGATGCACGACCACCGGAGGCTCCCCCGACCGCAAGGGGCAAGGCCTCCCGTTAGCCCCCGGTTGCCAAGCCCCCCGGCAAGCTGGAACGGTGCGCGGCGCCCATCCGGAGTCGCGCCGATGCAGTATCCCGCCATGCCGTTCACCGTCACCGACTGGTCCCAGGTGACGCCGACCGAACACAAGGGGGAGACGGGCGTCGCGCTGTGGCGCACCTTCCAGGCGGGGGACCTGCGGGTGCGGCTGGTCGAGTATTCGCCCGGCTACCTCGCGGACCACTGGTGCGACCGCGGCCATGTGCTGTTCGTGCTGGAGGGCGAGCTCACCACCGAACTGCGCGACGGCCGCCGCGTCGTCCTGAAGCCCGGCATGAGCTACCAGGTCTCCGACCACGGCGACGCGGCGCATCGCTCCGCCACCGCGACCGGGGCCAAGCTGTTCATCGTGGACTGATCGCACCGCGCGGCGCGGTCGCCGCGCGCCCGATCCGACATGCAATCTGGGGAGGAGAGGATGCAGGATTTCGCGGGCAAGACCGCGCTGGTGACCGGGGCGGGCTCCGGCATCGGCCTCGGCATCGCCAAAGCGCTGGCCGGGGCGGGGATGAACCTGGTGCTGGCCGACCTGCGCCCGGCTCCCCTCGCCGAGGCGCGCAGGCAGATCGAGGCGCTGGGCGTGCGCGCGCTCGACGTGCCGACCGACGTGTCCGACCCGGCCTCCGTCGGAGCCCTGGCCGAGGCGGCGGAGCAGGCGTTCGGCAAGCTGCACGTCGCGGTGAACAATGCCGGCGTCGCGATGCACGGCACCCCGATCGAGCAGGTCACGCCCGAGGAATGGGCCTGGGTGCTGGGCGTCAACGTCATGGGCGTGGTGAACGGCATCCGCAGCTTCGTCCCCCTGATCCGCAAGCACGGGGAGAGCGGGCACGTGGTCAACACCGCCTCCATCTCCGGCTTCTTCGTCCGCGAGGGCCGCAACCAGGGCGCCTACGCCGCCACCAAATACGCGGTCGTCGCCCTGTCCGAGGCGCTGGAGCAGGAGGCGCGCGACGCCGGCATCGGCGTTACCGTCCTGTGCCCCGGACCGGTGCGCACCGCGATCTTCGACTCCGCCGCGACGCGTCCCGACCGGTTCGGCGGCGCCTATGCCCGCCCGGACCAGGAGGCCATGAAGAGCGGCATGCTGGGCGCGGGGCTCGACCCCGATGCGGTCGGCCGCCGGGTCCTCGCCGCGATCCGGGCGGGCGAGTTCTACGTGTTCACCCACACCGCCGAACGCGCGATCGTCGAGGCACGGCACGCCCGCATCGCCGCCGCGTTCGATGCGGCGGAGCGGTCCACGATCGGCTGACGGCGCCGGCGACACGCGTTGGACGGATCCGCGCTCCCACGCGGAGCGGATTGCGGCGGGATCAGCGGTCGGCGGTCAGATGAACTTGCCGTGGAGGAAGCCCAGGGCCGGCAAGGGCCGCCACGCGCGTGGCAGGTCGGCCCGCTTGATCGGGCGCACGGTGTAGTGGGGCGTGGGTTGTCGGGCGGTGCGGAGGAAGCTCGCATAGGCTCGGACCTGCTGCTCCCGCCAGGCCTGGTCGGCGAGAGCCGCGAGCCGACTCGAGAAGATTTCCGCCACCCGTGAGGTGCGGCCGATCGAGGCGACGACCGCCCAGAGCGTATCGTCGCGCACGCTGCTCAAATTGACCGGTTCCACCATGTGGAAAAGCTGGCGCCTCGGTTCGGTTCAGGCAAGGGGATTCGGCGTTGCCCGGGCTGGCTCCGGGGCGGCTGATGTCGTGGGGCGGTGGGGCGGGTGGCTGATCAGCGGTTCCAGCGACCACCCCCGCGCAGACCACCCCCGCACCCGGACGCACCCCCTCACTGGTGCACCGACCTTACGGCGCTGAACGGCACGGACAGCTTCCCGATCTGCAGGGCGAGGGTCGATCCGTCGGTGGCGACGCCGGTGGCGGTGCCGACCACGGTGAAGGGCAGCGCGCTCGTGCTGCCGTCCGGATTGGCGCCGGTGACCGTCACCTTGTAGGTGCCGTCCGGCAGGCCGCGGCCTTTCGCGTCCGTGCCGTCCCAGGTCCAGCCGTTGCTGCCGCGGGTGGCCGACACGATCGTGTCCAGCACCTTGGCGCCGGTCTCCGTGGCGATCGAGATCATCACCGGTTCGGCCGCCGGGGCGGTGAAGGACAGCGCCGCACGGCCGGCCTGCAGGGAGAGGTCGGTCGCCGCGACCTCGATCTGCTTGCCGACCATGGCCGAGGACTGCATCACCTCGCCCGCCTGGGTCAGCTCGATCAGCTTCGTCAGGCTGGTGTTGGTGTTGATCTGCTGCTCGACGCTGGAGAACTGCGCCAGTTCGCTGGTGAACTCGTTGGCGTCCATCGGGCTGGTGGGGTCCTGGTTCTTCAACTGCGTCATCAGCAGGTTGAGGAAATCCGAGAAGTTCGAGGACAGCGTGCCCAGCGCGTTCTTGCCGCCGGACGCCGGCGCGCCGGTGGCCGAGGCTCCGGCTGCCGTACCTCCCTGGCCGGTCTGGGTCGGGGCGACGGTCATGGCGCGATCTCCTTGGGTCAGGCGGTGATGTCGATGCCGGCGCGGTGCCAGCGGGGCGCGGGGGGAAGCGGCCAGCCGTCGTCCGGCGGCGCCGTCACGAACCCGCCCGGCGCGTCGCCCTGGGGTGGCGGATGGCCGCTGCGGCCGCCATGGGGTTGCGGCTGGCCGCCGGGATCGCCGCCCCGTTGCTCCCCGCCCCGTAGGTCGCCGCTCGCCTGGGTCCAGCTCCCCCCGCCGGACCCCTGGCCGGCTCCGGCATTCGGGTCATTGCCGCCGGGGTTCGGGGCCGCGACGTGCAGGATCAGGCTGCGGCCCTCGGCGGGGATGCCGGCCTGGTCCAATGCGCGTTCGAGGCGGGTCTGGTCGTGCAGCATCAGGCGCAGCGTCTCGGGCCGCTCCACGGTGATCTCGACGCGGGCCTCGCCGCTGGCGCTACGGTCGATCCGGACGTCCACCTGGCCCAGCTCCTCGGGCTGCAGGCGGAGCGTGAGGCGCTGCCCGCCATCCGCGCCGCGGCCCAGGGAGATCAGCGCGGGGGCGAGCTGGTCCGCCGGTCCGGTTGCCTGCGAGGGGCTGGCGGTGACGGACCCCGCGGCGGGCGCGGCGGCGGGAGACCGCGAGTCGATCCCGGCAGCCGCGCTCCCGCTGACCGCGGAGGCGTCGGGGGGCGCCGGGGCCGGGGCCGGACGGTCGTCGGCCGGCCCGTCTCGCCGTCCGGCGCCTTGGTCCAGGGCGCCGGTTCGTTCGGTGGCGCTGCTCCGGGAACCCGCCTGGCCCTCGGCGGCGGCCGCCGGAACGGCAGGGACCGCGACGGCCTCCGCGCGCAGGGTGGCGGCGGCTCCGAACGGGGCGGGGGCGGGCAGATTCGCGCCGGCGGGGGTGGGGTCTGGCGCCGCGTCGTCCGGCGTGGCGGGCGGCAGCGGCGCTTGGGCCTGCCGCGAGGTCTCCCATGCGGGTGCGGCGGCGCCCTGGTCGGGGCCGTGGTCCGCGCCGACCCGCGATCCCGTGCCGTCGGCCGGGGCCGCGTCGGGGAGCATGGCGAGCAACGTCGGGGCAATAGGCAGCGCCGCGGCGTCGCCATTCGGGTCCGTCGGATCGTCGGTTGCATCCGAGCGGATGCCGCCCTTGCGGCCGGTGGCGCCGGTGGACCGTGAGGCGCCGATGTTCGGCTTCGGCTCGCCGGGCTGCGCGCCGGCCCCGGCGGCTATGACGGTCGAACCCAGGACCGTGCGGGTGGCGGCGCTGTCCGCGGCCGCTGCGGCGGCCTGCGCCGCGTCCAGCCGCGCCGCGGTGGCAGCCGCCAGGGTCTCCGCGGCGCCTGCCGCCCCGCCGGCCGCCGGGTCGCCGGTCCGGTGTGCGACATCGGCGGCCGGGTTCGGCCCCGAGGCGGCCCCTGGACCGGGCGGGGGAACGCTCCGCGCCAGGAGGTCGTCCGCGGCCAGGTCCGTCGTCGCTCGGTCGGCGCCGAGGCGGGAGGCGTCCGCGCCAGCGGCTCCGATCCGCCCATCCGGCGCGACGCCGTTCCCCGCCTCCGACCCGCCGGTCCGTCCCGGGGGCAGGGAAGACCGCGAGGTCAGCCCCTCCATCACCGCCCCGAACGGGGCGGACGCGGATGCGCCGCGGGGGGCGGCGTCCGAACCGGGGGCGGGGGAGATCGGGGCGTTCGGGGACGGTGCGGCGGTCGCGGCGAGCATGAGCGTCTCCTGGTGGCGCAACCTGGCGCCGGCCCTGATCCAGCAAGGTTCGGGCCAAGGCTGGCGGGGGCTCGGGTCGGGGCGGTCCCGCCCGCGCGCCGTGGCCCGAACGGCCGCGCCCGCTGCGTGGGGAAGGTGGTTGCACGCGTAACCGTCCGCTCGCGCGTTCCCGCCGCGCCCGCGCGCGCCGACATGCGCCAATGTGCGCCGACGCTCTCGGGGGGCGCGAGCGCCGGGTGCGATGGCGGCACGCGCCGCCCACCCGGCAGCAACTGCCCGGTCGGACGTGCCGGCCGGCCGGTGCGGACCGGCCGAGCCGACGGCGCATCTCCTTGATTCCAGGCGTCGCGGCGGTTGGCACGCGGGATGCGACAGGGCGGGGCGAGACGACCCAGGAGCCTTCCCATGTCCCTGTTCGGCGCGATGAACACCGCGATCGCCGGCCTCAACTCCCAGTCGAGCGCGTTCGGCAACATCAGCGACAACGTGGCGAACACGCAGACCGTGGGGTTCAAGCGGGTCGACACGGCGTTCGTGGACTACCTGACGACCAGCACGGTCGACATCAACGCGCCCGGCGCGGTGGTCGCGAAGCCCAGCTACATGAACAACATCCAGGGCACGATCACGCAGACGGACAACACGCTGGGCCTCGCCATCGCCGGCCAGGGATTCTTCGCCGTGTCGCAGCAGGTCGGCGACATCAACGGCGTCCCTACCTTCAATCCGCAGCAGTACTACTCGCGCGCCGGCGACTTCCAGCTCAACAAGAAGGGCTACATGGTCAACAGCGCCGGGCTGTATCTGAACGGCTGGCCCGTCGACGCCGCCGGCAACGTCAACGAGAACAGCCTGCAGCCGATCCAGGTGACGCAGACCGTGTACAATCCGGTCGCCACCTCCAACGTGACCCTCTCGGCGAACCTGCCGGCGACGCCGGCGACCGGCACCGCCACGGCGGCATCGCCGATCTCCTCCGACATCAACGTCTACGATGCGCTGGGCACCGTCCATACCGTGACGCTGAACTGGGTGCGCAACGCGCAGGACGACTGGACCGTCTCGATCGACGTGCCGGACGACACGGTGGGAACCGCGCGCGGCACCGCCGTCGTGCAGTTCGGCGCCGCGAGCGGCAACGGCGTGGCCGAGGGCACGGTCGGGCAGATCGGCAGCACGACCGGCAGCGTGACGAGCGCGGGCTACGTCGCAGGCTCCGCCGCGACGCTGACCTTCACCGACGATTTCGGCTCCGGGCCGCAGACCATCACGCTCAACATCGGCACCTACGGCCAGACCGACGGCGTGACGCAATATGCCGGCTCCACCTACAACCTGCGCGGCCTGACGCAGGACGGCGTGCCGCCCGGCAGCTTCGCCGGCGTGACCACGCAGAGCAACGGCAACATCATCGTCAACTACGACAACGGCCAGACGCGGCGGATCGCGCAGGTGCCGCTGGTGACCTTCAACGCGCCCAACAAGCTGCAGCGCCAGGACGGCCAGGCCTTCACCACCACCATCGACTCCGGCACGCCGCTCGCGCAGGCCGCGGGCACCAACGGCGCCGGCAACCTGGTGATCAACTCGCTCGAGGGCTCCAACGTCGACATCGCCAGCGAATTCTCCAAGCTGATCGTCGCGCAGCGCGCCTATTCGGCGAACACCAAGATGGTGACCACGGCCGACGACCTGCTGCAGCAGACGATCGAGATGAAGCGCTGAGGCGCTGAGCGCGGCGGATCGCCACCATGAGCATCGACGGCGCCCTCTCGATCGCGACGGGCGGTCTCGCCGCGGTCAGCCGCGAGCTGGCCCTGGTGTCGCAGAACGTCGCGAACGCCAACACGCCCGACTATTCGCGCGAGGTCTCGACCCTGACCTCGCTGACCGCGGACGGGCGCGGCCTCGGCGTGCATGTCGGTCCCGCGACCCGGCTCGTGGACACGGTGCTGCAGGCCGCCGCGCTGCAGCAGAACGCGGTCGTCACCGGCCTGCAGACACGCCAGGCGGCGCTGCAGGCGATCGATGCGGCGCAGGGCACGCCCGGTGACGGGACGGACCTGCCGAACCTGCTGGGCAAGCTGCAGACCGCGTTCTCGACCTTGCTGAACCAGCCGGCGGACCAGACCCAGCAGCGCGCGGTGGTCGCCGCGGCGGGCACGCTGGCGCTGGGCATCAACGGGCTGAGCCAGGCCTATGCCACCCAGCGCCAGGCCGCGCAGGACGGGCTGGTGACGTCGATCGCCACGCTGAACGCCGCGATCTCCACCATCGGCCGGCTCAGCGACCAGATCATCGCCCTGAAGGGTGGCGGGCAGAGCTCCGCCGATCTCGAGAACCAGCGCGACGCGGCGCTGCGCACCGTCTCCGAACTCGTCGACGTGAAGGTGCTGTTCCAGCAGAACGGCGACGTGGTGCTGTCGAGCAGCGGTGGGCTGTCGCTGCCGGTGCACGGCGCCGGCGCGGCGCTCGCCACCACGGGCGCGAACCTGCAGCCCGGCGCGACCTATGCCGGCGGGGGGATCCCCGGGATCACGCTGAACGGCGTCGACGTCACGCGGGAACTGACCGGCGGGCGCATCGGCGCCGCCCTCGTGCTGCGCGACCAGACGCTGCCGACCTGGCAGGCGGAGCTCGACGAGTTCGCCGAGACGCTGGCGACGCGCTTCGACGCGCAGGGCCTGACGCTGTTCACCGATCCCGCTGGCGCGGTGCCGGCCGGCGGCGGAACGCCGGTGCAAGCGGGCTATGTCGGCTTCGCCGGCACCATCCAGGTCAATCCGGCGGTGCAGGCCGACCCGACCCTGGTGCGCGACGGCACCACCGCGATCGCCGGCAGCGCCACGGGGGCGAGCGCGTTTACCCCGAACCCCGCGGGCGGCCCCGCCGGCTTCACCGACATGATCACGCGCGTGCTGACCTACGCGCTGGGCCGCGAGGCACAGAGCGGCGTGCCGCAGCCGGCTGCGGCCACCACCGGGCTCGGTCCGGACGGCACGCTGAACGCGCCCTACGTGGCGCCTCTGTCGCTGGGCGACATGGCGACCACCCTGGTCGCGGCGCAGGCGCAGGAGAGCAGCCTGGCGACCGGCCAGCTCGCCACCGAACAGGCGGTGCAGAGCGGCCTCACGGCGCGGCTCTCGGCCATGAGCGGGGTCAGCATCGACGCGGAAATGGCCCACATGATCACGCTGCAGAACGCCTACGCGGCGAATGCGCGGGTCATGTCCACGGCCCAGGCCCTGTTCCAGCAGCTTCTCGGCATGGTGCAGTGATGACGCGGAGAGCGACATGACCGGCGCGATCGTCTCCGACGTGGCCGCCGCGGGCACGCTGGGCCGACTGATCGCGGACAGCCGGACGGTGCACGACCGGCTGGACGTGCTGACCGCGCGGATCAGCAGCGGCAAGGTCGCGCAGACCTATGCGGGGCTGGGCGGCGCGGCGGCCACCTCGCTCGACCTCTCGCCGCAGATCGCGCGGCTCGACACCTGGCAGAGGAACGTCGACTCCGCGGCGATGCGGATGGGCGTGGCGCAGACCGCGCTCACGCGCCTGCAGGCCATCGCCACCGACTTCGTCGCCAGGACGTTCAGCGACAACGGGCTGAACGCCTCGGTGATCGACAACGTCGCGGCCGATGCGCGCGACGCGCTGGCCGAGGTCGCGAACCTGCTCGATACGCAGGTCGGCGGGCTCTACGTCTTCGCCGGGCAGGACACCGCCAACCCGCCGGTGCCGGACCCGAACGCGATCGGCAGCTCCGCCTTCTTCACGCAGATCCAGTCCGCGGTGCAGCAGCTCTCGTCGCTGGGCGCCTCGGGCACGGTCGCCTCCACGCTGGCGACCGCGGCGTCGAATGCGTCCACGACCTCGCCCTTTTCCACCTACCTCTCGCAGCCGGTCTCGGCATTGCAGGGCCCGGTGGTCGAGGTGGGGGACGGGCACGTCGTGACGATCGGCCTGTTCGCCAGCGGCAACGCGGTGGTGCCCTCCACCGGCAGCTCGACCACCGGATCCTATGCGCGCGACCTGATGCGGGCGCTGGCGACGCTGGGCTCGCTCACCAGCGGGCAGGCGAACGAGCCGGAGCTGGCCGGGCTGATCGACGACACGCGGCAGAGCCTGAACGGCGCGGTGACGGCGATGGCGGCGGAGGCGGGCGTGATGGGCAACCGGCAGGCCGCATTGGAGGAAAGCAAGGCGCAGCTCACGGCGACCGCGACGGCGCTGACCGTGCAGGTGGGCAATGCCGAGGACGTCGACGTCGCGGATGCGATGGCGAAGCTCTCGGTCGTGCAGACGCAGTTGCAGGCGTCCTACCAGCTGATCGCCCGCGCGGGCGATCTGTCGCTGGTGAAATTTCTTCCGTCGCCGTGATGCACGGCGGCGTCCTTCATCGGTCGTTAACCCCTGGTGGTCCAGGATGGCGACCGTGCCCGCAAAAGGCGGGGGCATGCGTAACCATGGGCAGAGAGGGTAAGATACCATGTCCCTGAACTCGGTCATCACCAATGTCGGCGCGATGATCGCGCTGCAATCGCTGAACAAGACCAACCAGGAGCTGTCGAACGTTCAGAAGCGGGTCTCCACGGGCTATCGCGTGGCGGATTCGACGGACGACGGCGCTGCCTTCGCGGTCGCCCAGGGGGTACGCTCCACCGTCGGCGCGCTGACCAGCGCCAACCAGCAGTTGGGCAACGTCCAGGGCCTGCTCAGCACCACGCAGTCGGGCCTGACGAACATCTCCAACACGATGGCGAAAATGCGCGACGTGCTGGTGAAGTTGTCGGACGGCAACGTGCAGGGGTCCGACCGCACGAACTACGAGAACCAGTACAACTCGCTGCTGTCGAACGTGAAGACGTTCATCCAGGACGCCAGCTACAACGGCAAGACGCTGATCGGCGACCTGACCGGCAGCAACGGCACCTTCGCCCGCGTGGCGGTGGCGCGCAACGAGTCCGGCTCGTCCTACGGCATCGCGACGTTCGGCGGATCGGCGCTGTATGGCTCGATCGCCTTCACGACCACCGACATGGACGCGGCGGCGACGATCGCGGCGCTGATCACCGCGAGCGGCACGTTCATCAACATGATGAACTCGGTCGGTCGCGCGCTGAACTCGGTGGGCTCCTCGATCAACTACGTCGCCAACCAGATCAGCTACAACAACGACAAGATCGATGCGCTCAACAGCGGTCTCGGTGCGTTGGTGGATGCCGACCTGGCGAAGGAATCGGCGCAGCTCCAGGCGCTGCAGATCCGTCAGCAGCTGGGCACGCAGTCCCTGTCGCTGGCGAACCAGGCGCCGCAGACGCTGCTGAGCCTGTTCAAGTAAGCCGTGACGACCCGTGGGCATGGGGCGGGCAGGACGCTCGCTCCGCGCTCCGGTCCCGTAGGAGAGGCCGGCAGGAAGCCGGTCGACGCTTCGAGAGGTCGCGTCGAACGACGCAAGGCAGACGAGCACGCCGCCTCGCACCGACCGCCCGTCCGGGGATGCGCACTGCATCCGCGCGACACGCGGCTCCGCGCTGCGGCATCCCGTCCGCCATGGGCAGCAGGTCAGCGAACCAGGAAGGGGCGCATGTCGAATCTGGTCCTCGAGTTGCGCCAAGGCGAAGTGATGATCGTCAACGGCGCACCCATCCGGTTCCGCACCAAGTCGCGGATCGAGCTGACGGCCAAGGCGCGCTTCCTGTTCGGCAAGCAGATCATGCCGCCCGACCAGGCGGACAGCCCGGCGCGTCGGATCTATTTCGCCCTGCAATCCGCCTATATCGGCGCGGAGGAGGAGCGGCCGGCCGGTCTGGACGCCGCCCGCACCCTGATCGCCGCGTTCAAGTCCGCGACCACGTCCACGCTCGCCCGCGACATCCTCGATCGCGCATTGGCGGCGGCCGAGGCCGACGATTGCTACCTGGCGCTGAAGCTCGCGCGGCGGATCATCCGCCACGAGGATGCGGTGCTGGGGCGCACGCCGGACCGGCCAGGCTTCGTCCCCAGGGGACAGGCCGACACTCACCTCACAGGGACCCAGCACAGCCATGCAGACCAGCATCCAGGCGGCCCGCGCCTATGAGGCCGCCACCGTCCATCGTTCCCAGCGTCAGCAGGAAGCGGACGTCTTCCGCCATGCCGTCGGTGTCCTGAAGGCCGCGCGCGACGCCGGCCCGCTGCCACGCATCCGCGCGCTGGCCGACAACCGCCGCCTGTGGATGACCGTGCACGACCTGATGCGCGATCCGGGCAACACGCTGCCCGAAGCCTTGCGGGCCTCCATCCTGTCGGTCGGCCTCGCCGTCCAGCGGGAGATGGACCGCGACACGCCCGACTTCGACTTCCTGATCTCGATCAACGAGAGCTTCGTCGCCGGCCTGACCGACTGACGACGCGGCGGAGAGGCCGGGCGGCGGACGGAACGGGCCACGCGGCGAGTGACGAGCGAGGCAAGCGGCGGACGATGAGCACGACGAGCGGCATCTACGGCGTCAACCTGGTCGGGCTGTTCGGCGGCAACGCGGCCACCCCGTCGCTGCTCGACGTGCTGTACGGCCGCGCCGGAGCGACGGGGAGCGTGATCCCGCCCGCGACGGCCCTGCGCAACGCCGAACGGAACGAGACGAAGCAGGTCGCGATCACCGCGCAGCAACCGGAGATCAAGCGCGCCATCGCCGCCTTCCGGTCCGGTGTCGCCAAGGCGGGCAGCGTCGATGCGCTGCTGTCCGATCGCGCGGTGATGCAGGTGCTGCTGCGGGCCAACGGGCTGGGCGACCAGTCCGCCTACACCGCGCTCGCGAAGCGGGCCCTCCGCTCCGACACCACGGACCCGAAATCGCTGGCCAACACGCTGTCGGACACGCGATGGAAGTCCGTCGCGGCGACATACGACTTCGCCAACAAGGGTCTGGCCGTCATCAAGGATCCCAAGGTGATCCAGGCGGTGGCGGACGGCTACGCCGAGATCGCGTGGCGGGAGTCGCTCGACAAGACGACGCCGGGCCTGTCCAACGCGCTGACCTTCCGCGCGCAGGCGGCGCAGGTCGGGTCGGTCTACGACATCCTGGGCAACAAGGTGCTGCGCGAGGTGGTCACCAAGGCGCTGGGCGTCCCGGCCGAGATCGCGTTCCAGCCGCTGGACGCGCAGGCCAAGGCGATCACCACCCGGCTGGACCTCACGAAGCTGCGCGACCCGAAATTCGTCGAGAGCTTCGCGCACCGCTACCTGATCGCCGCGGCCGGCATCGGCGCCACGGCTCCCGGCGGCACCGCCGCGACCGGCAGCGCCGGCGGCACGGCCTTCGCCCTCACGAGCCTCGCCGCGCAGGCGCGCGGACTGCTCGTCTGATCCTCGTCCCCACGGCTCAAAAACGGGAGCCCCGCATGGAACGCGTGCACACCACCGCCGATGCCGATGCCCTGCTGCAGAAGGCCGCCCTGCTGATCGATGCCGGCCGGCCCGCCGCCGCGCGGCCGCTTCTCGTCGCCGCCCGCCGGCTGGGCCCGCCCACGCCGACCCTGGCGCGACTGGGCGCGCGGCTCGCCATGCAGGACGGCACGCTGGACCAGGCGCGGAGCGATCTGGACGAGGCGGTGACGCGCACCCCCGACCATGCCGGCCTGCGGATCACGCGCGCGGAGATCCGCCACCGGCTGGGCGACCTGGAAGGCGCGACGCGCGACGTGGCCGAAGCCGTGATCCTCGACCGCGCCGATCCGGTGGCGAAGGCGATGCTGGGCGTGTTCATGCTGGAACTCGGCCGGCCGCATGACGCCGCAGCCTGCCTTGCGGAGGCGGTGGAGGCGTGTCCGTCCGAGCCGGCGTTTCGGGAAGCGCTGGCGAACGCGCATGCCGCATTGGGCGATCTGGACGCGGCCATGGCGGTGCTGGAGCACGGCATCGCCGCCGTCCCGGCAAGCGTGGCGCTGCGCAACGCCGCGATCCTGCTGTGCATCCGCCGCCGCGACTTCGCGCAGGCCGACCGGCTGTGCGAGGCGGCGCGGATCGCCGGCATCGCGGATGCCTGCACGTTCGGCCTGCGCGGCCACGCCCTGTCGAGCCTCGGCCGCCACGCCGAAGCCGCCGGCGCCTACGCCGAAGCCCTCAAGCTCGGCCCCGGCGACCCGTATGTCCGGCATCTCGCCGCCGCGGCCGGGAACCTGCCGAGTGGCACGCGCGCCCCGGCGGCGTATCTCGAGACGGTGTTCGACGGCTATGCCGACCGGTTCGAGTCGCACCTCATCTCCCTCGGCTATCGCGTGCCCGGCGTGTTCCGCCGGCTGCTCGCCGCCCATCCGCGGCTGCAGTCCGGGGAGCGGCTGGGGCCGGCGCTGGACCTCGGCTGCGGGACGGGACTGGTCGCGCTGGCGATCAGCGACATGGCGGTCGGCCCGCTCACCGGCGTGGACCTCTCGGGCCGCATGCTGGCGCAGGCGGCGGCCAAGGGTCTCTACGCCCATCTGCGGCAGGAGGACGTGATGACCGCGCTCGCCGATGGCGAGGCGCGGTGGCCGCTGATCCTGGCGGGTGACGTCGTCTGCTATTTCGGCGCGTTGGAGGAGCTGATGCAGGCGGTGCATGCGCGGCTGGAGCCCGGCGGCTGGTTCATGCTGTCGACCGAGGAGCTGCTGCCGCACGCGGATGGCACCCTGCCCGGCGATGGAAGATGGGCGCTGCTGCGCCAGGGCCGCTACGTGCACCACGCCGAGTACCTCGCCGGCTGCGCGACGCAGGCCGGGTTCGAAATCCGCGTGTTCGAGCGCGGGGTCATCCGCTACGAGGCGGAGGTTCCGGTCGACGGGTTCTTCGTCGTGCTGGAGCGCGTCCGCCACGATGGCTGACGCCGCGGCCGCCCTTGCGCTCCGAGCCGCTCGTCCGGACGGCGCCGCTCCTTCCGTGCGCGCGGCGTCGACTCCGGAGGTGCCCGTTGCTGGTCCCACCCCCGCTGGTCCCACCCCCCCTGGTTCCGCCGCCTCCGAACCTGCGGACCCGGTTCGCTCGACGGCGGACGGGCGGGATGGGGCGGACCGGCTCCTCGACCCGGCGCATCACCTCGCGCGTGGCATCGACCTGCTTGCGGCCGGGGACTTCGCCGAGGCGCTGACGGCCCTGCGCACCGCGGTCGCCCTCGGCGACGGCAGTCCGGTGACCGTCCTCAACCTGGCGATCGCCGAGGACCGCGCCGGGGACGTGGCGCGGGCACGGGCGCAGATGCGCCGGCTCGCCGCGTCGCGGCCCGACTGGGACGAACCGGTACTGCGCCTTGCCGAGAGCCTGCGCGCGGGCGGCGACATGGCGGCGGCGGAAGCCGCCTACCGGGAGGTGCTGGACCGCAATCCGCGCCGGGAGGAGGCGCTGGTCGCCCTGTCCGGCCTGCTGATCGCCCGCGGCGCGGCGGAGGAGGCGCGCGTCCTGCTGCTGCGCTGCTGCGGCGTGAATCCGGCCAATGCCGAGGCCTGGGACACGCTGGGCCTGGCGTTGCTGGCGACCGAGGCGGCATCGCTCGCGCTCGCGAGTTTCGTCACCGCGCAACGTCTCGCGCCGGACGTGCTGGACTACGCCCTGCACGCGGTCGAGGCCGCCTCCCTCGCCGGCGAGCTCGAGGCCGAACTCGCGCGGCTGGAGGTCGCCGTGCAGGAGTCCCCCCTCGACGCCGCGCTGCACACGGCGCGTGGCGTGGCGCTGGCGCGGCTGGGCCAGCGTGCGGCGGCGATCGACGCGTTCGAGGTGGCGGTGGCGCTCGCGCCCGAGGCCGCGATGCCCGTGGCGCTGCTGGGCGGTGTGCTGGCGCATGCCAATCGGCTGCGCGAGGCGGAAGACGCGTTGCGTCGGGCCGCGGACCGGGATCCAGGTAATCCCCGGCTGCGCAACGATCTCGCCGCGGTGCTGATGCGCATGCACCGGCATGCGGAAGCGCGGGAGATCCTGTCGGCGCTGCGCTCCGAACATGGGGACAGCGTGCCGGTGCTGTGCAATCTCGCCAACGCCACCGCTTGCGTCGGCCTGCAGGCCGAGGCGGTCGCGCTCGCCGAGGCGGCGGTCCGGCTGGATCCCGAGGCGGTGCTACCGCGCCGCACGCTGTGCAACACCCTGCCGTATGCGGAAGGTGTCGACGGCACGCGCTTGCTTGCAGCGTTGCGCGCGTGCAGCGCGCGGCTGCCGCGTGAGAGCTTGCCGCCGTTCCACAACGTCCCCGATCCGGAGCGGCGGCTCGTGGTGGGGTTGCTGTCCGGCACGCTGCGCAGCCACCCGGTGGGCTGGCTGACGGTCGCGGCGTTCGAGATGCTGCCGCCCGCCGCGTTCGAGCTGGTCTGCCTGGTGCAGAACGGCGCCGCCGGCGACCCGCTTGCGCAGCGGTTCCGCGCCGTGGCGGGGCGGTGGATCGACATCGACCTGCTCGACGACGTGGCGCTCGCCCGCTGCGCGCGGGAGCAGGGGATCGACGTGCTCATCGATCTCGGCGGCTATGGCGATGCGGGACGGATGCCGGCCTGCGCCCACCGGCTCGCCCCGGTGCAGATCAAGTGGGTCGGCATGCAGAACCACAGCTCCGGACTGGCGGAGATGGACTGGCTGCTGACGGACCGGTGGGAGACGCCCGCCGGTTTCGAACCGTTCTATGCGGAGCGGCTGCTGCGCCTGCCCGACGGGTATGTCTGCTACAGCCCGCCGCCCTATGCCCCCGACCTCGTGCCGCTCCCGGCGCTGGCGCGCGGGCATGTCACCTTCGGGTGCTTCAACAACCTGGCGAAGGTTACGCCTGCAACGATCGCGGCCTGGGCGGAGATCCTCTCCGCCCTGCCGGCCGCTCGGCTGATCCTGAAGACGCACCAGTTCGCGGACGAGGCGACGGCGGCGCGCCTGCGGGCCGCCTTCGTCGCGTTGGGTGTGGATGCGGACCGGCTGGACCTGCGCGGCGGATCGGGCCATCGCGCCTTCCTGCGCGAGTACAACGATGTGGATATCGCCCTCGATCCGTTCCCCTATTCCGGTGGGCTGACCACGTGCGAGGCGCTTTGGATGGGCGTGCCGACCGTGGCGCTCGCCGGGGAAATCTTCGCGTCGCGCCATTCCGTCAGTCATTTGTGCAATGCGGGGCTGGACGACTGGGTTGCCGGCAGCCGCGAGGCGTATGTGGCACTGGCGATCGCGAAGGCGCGCGACGTGGCGGCGTTGGCAGCGCTGCGCAGCGGCCTGCGTGATCGCGTGCGGGCGAGCCCGCTGTGTGACGCGCCGCGGTTCGGGCGCGGCTTCGCGGCGGCGCTGCGCCAGGCCTGGGCGACGTGGTGCGCGCAGCACGCGGCCGGCGGATCGTCGCAACCGGCGTCTTGAGCGCGCCCCCGCGCCGGATTCGTTCGTCACGGGGCACGGGGCACGGGGCACGGGGCACGGGGCACGAGCGTGCGGGTCACGGGCCACCGGTCCCGGTCACCGGCCGCGGATCGCCGAACATGGGGGCGGCGCGTGCTCGGAGCCGCCGCGGGGCGGGTGGGGCGTCACCGCACCCGTCAGGCCGCAACGGGAATCCCGGCCACCTCCCGGAGAATGCCGAGAACGGCATCGACCTGGCGGTCCAGCCCGTAGCGTTCGGCCACCCACTCCCGATACAGGCCGGGTCGCGCCGTTCGGATCAGCGCGACCGCTTCCTCCACGCTCGCGAACAGGCATTCGCGCGGCCATAGCCCCTCGGCGCCGGGGAAGGCATGGACCACGGGGAAGGCGCCGACCGCCATGGCTTCGCCGATGTTGAGGCCGAAGCTCTCGTACATGGAGGTCGAGAGCAGAACGCCCTTGTCCGCGTACCAGGCCGGCATGTCGGCCACCTGCCCGTGGAACCGGATCGCGCCGCCGAGGCCCAGCGAGGGCACCATCTGCTCCAGGTAGCGCGTGGTGCGCAGGTCGGTGAAGGCACCGGCGACATGGATCGCGTAGCGTGGATCGCAGGCGAGCAGCCGCTGCGCGACCTGCAGCAGCAGCATCGGGTTCTTCTTCGGCTCGAGGTGACCCACCCAGGCAATCTGGAAGCGATCGGGATCACCCGGCGCGAAGCGCTGCAGGTCGATCCCGTTCGGCACGATCGAGAGGCGCGGCACGATCCCGGGCACGAGTTTCGCCACGACGTCCGCGATGTCGCCACCGACGGTCAGAAGCCGGCCGACATGGTTCCAGGCGACCTGGGAGGGATAGGGGGTCTGCAGCGCCTCGATCGAGTGCAGCCGGACGATGCAGGGCTTGCCCTGCAGCAGGCCGGATCGCGTGACCCACACCGCGTGATCCCAGCACCATTCCAGCCAGACGATGTCGGCCCAGCGCACCGCGGCGGCCAGGGTCTCGTTCGGCGGTTCGGCGACGAAACGCACGTCGTAGTGGCGGCGCAAGGCCGGCAGCAACGGCGCGAGGAAGCTGTTCGCTTCCGTCTTGACGCGGTCGGCGAGCAGCAGGCGTTGCCTGGCGCGCTGCGCAGGCGACGAGGGCGACGAGGGCGACGAGGGCGACGAGGGCGACGAGGGCGGCGAGGGCGGCGAGGACGGTGGCGACGGCGGCGTGTCGGCCGGCGCGGACGCGACGTCGATCGGGCCGGATTCGGCGGCCATCGTGGTCAGGTCCGCCGACCCGGGGAGACCGGCGGAGGCGCCGCGGTCGCGTCACTGCCGCTTCTCTCCTCGGGCGCGGGGGTCGGCTCCCGTGCCGGTCCGGCCCGTGTCGCCGGCCGGTCGGTGGTCTGCGCCTGCGGCGCGCTCGAATGGTCCGGCGCCGGGGGCGCTTGGGTGTGGGCGCGATAGGCATCGAGTTGACGCTGGCTTGGGATCGAGCTCGTGATCGCGCCGCCATCGTCCCGGAACTCGATGACGACGAGACCGAGAGCGGCATCCAGGCGCAGGGACGGGTTGACGATGGGTTGCGGCGCCATCGCCGGCGGCGGTTCGGGGGAGAAGGTCCGTGGATCGGACTTCGAGTCGGTGGTCGTATCTCCCGCAGCACCGATGGGCTTGACGCCCTGGATCGACAGTTCGTTGGGCATGGCGGATTCACCGCGAACGCTGCACCGTCCTGGTGCCTGAGACAGCCTGCTTCAGTAATCGAACTGTCCTAAGACTCCGTTAACGGCCGCTGCCGCCGCGCGCGCCCGTTCGCGGTTTTCTCCCGCGCAAAGCGCAGGCGTCAGCGGTTCGCGCCGGGCACCCAGGTCACGTCGTTCCGGCCGTTCCCGTTCAGCCGGCGGCCCAGGACGAAGAGGTGGTCGGACAGGCGGTTGAGGTAGCGGAGCAGCTCGCCATTCACCCCCTCCAGCGCGGCCACCGCGCGTTCGGCACGGCGCGCGATCGTGCGCGCCATATGGGCGTGCGCGGCGCCGGGCGTGCCCCCCGGCAGCACGAAGCTCCGCAGCGCCGGCAGGTCGGCGTTCATCGCGGCGATCTCGGCTTCCAGCCGCGCGGTTGGCGCCGCGGTGAGGCGAAGACGGTCGCCGGCCTCACCCGGCACGCAAAGGTCTGCGCCGAGGTCGAAGAGGTCGTTCTGGATGCGCCCGAGCATCGCGTCGGCGTCACCGTCGCAGTGGAGGCGCAGCAGACCGATGGCGGCGTTCGCCTCGTCCACTGCGCCGATCGCGTCGACCCGCGCGTCGTCCTTGCGCACGCGGGTGCCGTCCCCCAGCGAGGTCTGGCCGCCATCCCCGCCCTTCGTGGTCACCCGGTCGATTCGGATCATGCATGTGTCTCCCGGCCCGAGGCGATGCCGCGCGTCACAGCACGGGTACGCCGTGCTGCTTCGCCTTCTCCTCGGGCTCGACGTGGATGGTGATCATCAGATGTGACATCTCGCTGCGCAGCGTGTCTTCGATGCGGTCACAGATCTGGTGGGCTTCGGCAACGCTCATGGCGCCCGGCACGACGAGATGGAACTCGAGAAAGGTGAGCCGCCCGGCATGGCGCATCCGCAGGTCATGCGCCTCGATCGCGCCTTCCGCGCTCTCGGCCACCAGCTCGCGGACGCGGCTCACCACCGGCGCCTCGGGCGCGGCGTCCATCAGCCCGCCCACGGAGCTCGACACCATGGAGAGCCCGGACCAGAGCACGTACACGCCCGTGGCCGCGGCGGCGATCGGGTCCAGGATCAGAACGCCGGTGACCACGGCGAGCCCGACTCCGAAGGCCACGCCGACCGAGGTCACGACGTCCGACAGCAGGTGACGCCCGTCGGCGACCAGGGCGGGGGAGCGCAGCTTGCGTCCCGCGCGCTCGAGCACGACGGCCCAGATCGCGTTGAGCACGGTGGCGAGCCCGTTCAGCGCGAGGCCGACCGCGGGCATGTCGAGCGGGCGTGGTGCACGGAAGGACAGCCAGGCCTGATGGAAGATCGACATGGCGGCGATGATGATCAGCACGCCCTCGATCACCGCGGCGAAGAATTCCGCCTTGTCATGGCCGTAGGGATGGTTTGCGTCGGCGGGCTTGGCCGCGAGCCGCAGCGCGCCCAGCGCGATCAGGCTGGCGGCGACGTTCACCGTGCTCTCGAGCGCGTCGGAATACAGTGCGACGCTGCCGGTGAGCCACCAGCCCGCGGTCTTCAGTCCCAGGACGAGAACCCCAAGTACGACCGTACCCAGGGCGATGCGCTCACCACGGCTCATGCGCGGGGCCTGTAGCAGAAGCCCGGCGGGGCGTCAGCCGCGGCGGCGCAGCGGTGGGATCAGCTCTCCCGCCCCTGATCGCCGGCGCGTCTCTTCCGCGCGGCGGCGGCGTACTGGCCACGGGTGCGCACCGGCTGGAGATGCGGGGCGACCACCGTATCGTGGTAGCTCTCCCACTCCGCCGCGGAGAGCTGCCCAAGTTCCGGGATCATCTCGTACTGGTTCAGGGTGCGATCCTCATACGCGAAGCGCGGCATGGGCTGCACCTGCAACAGCGGGAGTTCCGTCTGGATCTCGATGGGCGTGTCCGTCTTGGTCAGGCGGAAGTTCATCGAGAGCGGGCCGAACCAGCGGTCGGTCTCCACGATGCCTTCGTAGGGCTCGAAGCCGGAGCGGCGCGGCAGGTTGGCGGGCGGGCGCACGAGCAGGCTCCAGCCGGGCCGGGTGCGGACCACGTAGCCGGTCCACATCTGCACGAGCCCGGGTTCCTGGAGCGCGGCGAGGAAGGGGGGCGACCAGCCCTGCACCGCGGGCGGCGCGGCGGCGTCGAACTGGTCGGCGAATCCGGGGAACAGCGTGGCCGTGAGGGGCTGCCACTCCGGCTCCCCCTCCCATCGCCACATCACGTCGGTGCCGTCCCAGAGCAGGCTGAAGTTCATCGGCGCGAAGACGTAGTAGCCGAAGGCGGAGGCCGCGGTGACGGGCTCGCAGTAGCGGAAGGCGCGGGTCGGGAGCGACCCGGCGGCCGACCGGTCCGCGCGCAACGGAAGCCGCGCGGACGGGATCATGCGGTAGAAGCTGACGAGGGCCGATTCCTGCCCATCCTGCTCCGCACCGTCGAGCAGGTTTTCCAATCCGGCCATTGGGTTCTCCCGCATCATGGTGGGCGAGCGGCGCTCGCCCCGCATCTCACGCCGGTTTGGTGTTCGGGTCGAGGGAGTTCAGCGATCGCCACGGACCTTGGTGGCATCCGGCTGCGGCAGGGTGGGGGCGAAGGCACCGAGGCGGACCTTGGTGGCATCCGGCTGCGGCAGCGTGGGCGCGAAGGCGCCGAGGCGGACCTTGGTGGCGTCGGGCTGCGGCAGGGTGGGGGCGAAGGCGCCGAGACGGACCTTGGTGGCGTCCGGCTGCGGCAGGGTGGGGGCGAAGGCGCCGAGGCGAACCTTGGTGGCGTCCGGCTGCGGCAGGGTGGGGGCGAAGGCGCCGAGGCGAACCTTGGTGGCATCCGGCTGCGGGAGCGTGGGAGCGAAGGCACCGAGACGCACCTTGGTGGCATCCGGCTGCGGGAGCGTGGGGGCGAAGGCGCCAAGGCGGACCTTGGTGGCATCCGGCTGCGGGAGCGTGGGAGCGAAGGCGCCGAGGCGAACTTTTTCGGCCTTGGCGATCGTCACGGCGGTATCGCAGGGAAGGGCCTTGGAAACGCGCATGTCCGTTGTCCTCGCAGTCTCGGGGTGTGATCTCGAGACGCAGGATTACACCGGGCCCGTTGGAGACCGTTGATAGATCATCATTTTTTCGTCAAAACAGCGAAGCGCACGCGCCTGTGTTCGGCGTGTTGGCTCGCCGACTCATCTTGCCCACATCTTAGCGCCAATTCGCCGGGTTTTGCACGGTTTGCACGTGCCGGCCCGGCGATTCGGGCCGGTGCAGGCGTCAGGCCGCCGTGCCGCCGACCGTCAGCCCGGACAATTTGAGGGTCGGCTGGCCGACGCCTACGGGAACGCCCTGGCCGCTCTTGCCGCAAGTGCCGATCCCGGGATCGAGCGCCATGTCGTTGCCGACCATCGTCACACGGCGCAGCGCGTCCGGCCCGTTGCCGATCAGGGTCGCACCCTTCACCGGCGCACCGACCTTGCCGTCCTCGATCAGGTAGGCCTCGCTCGCCGAGAAGACGAACTTGCCGGAGGTGATGTCGACCTGGCCGCCGCCGAAATTCACCGCGTACAGGCCACGCTTGACCGAAGAGATCATCTCGTCCGGCGTGTGCGCGCCCCCCAGCATGACGGTGTTCGTCATGCGGGGCATGGGCGCATATGCATAGGACTGCCGGCGGCCGTTCCCGGTGCTCGCGGTGTTCATCAGGCGGGCGTTCAGCCGGTCTTGCATGAAGCCCACCAGCATGCCGTCCTCGATCAGCACGGTGCGGGAGGACGGGGTGCCCTCGTCGTCGACGGTGAGGCTGCCACGCCGGTCCGGCATGGTACCATCGTCGACCACCGTGACGCCGCGGGCGGCGATCTGCTGGCCGAGCAGGCCGGCGAAGGCCGAGGTGCGCTTGCGATTGAAATCACCTTCGAGGCCGTGGCCGATGGCCTCGTGCAGGAGGATGCCTGGCCAGCCGGCGCCCAGCACCACCTCCATCTCGCCGGCGGGAGCCGCGCGGCTGTCGAGGCTGACGAGCGCCTGGCGCAATGCTTCGGCCACCGCACCCTGCCAGATCTCGGGCTGGACCACGCCGTCGTAGGAGAAACGACCGCCGGTGCCGAAGCTGCCCGTCTCCCGGCGGCCGTTCGATTCCACGATGACGGCGACGTTCAGCCGCACCAGCGGGCGCAGGTCGGCAACGCGCACCCCATCGGCGCGCACGATCTGCACGGCCTGCCACTCGCCAGTCAGCGAGGCCATTACCTGTTTGACCCGACCGTCCTTGGCACGCGCATAAGCGTCGATCTCGGACAGCAGCGCCGTGCGGGTCGCGAACGGGATGCCGGGCAGCGGGTTGGCGTCCGAGTACAGTCGGCGATTGGTGGCGCGGGGCGGTTCGGCGGCCGAACCGGCATGACCGGTCGCCACCGCCGCGACACTCTCGGCCGCACGGCGGAGTGCGGCTTCCGAGATTTCGCCCGCATGGGCGTAGCCCGTCGCCTCCCCGGCGACGACCCGCAACCCGAATCCCAGCGTCGTGTCGAAGCCGGCGCTGCGGATCCGTCCGTCGTCGAGGCTGATGTGCTCGCTCTCGCGATACTCGAGGAACAGCTCCCCGTCATCTCCGGCCCGCAATGCCTCGGCCACGATCCGCTCGGCGGCGGCGCGGTCTAGTGTGCTGCCGGCTTGCTCGAAGAACAGGGCGTCGGTGGTGGCGAGAGGGGTCATGAAACGATCCATTCCTGGGCGCGCGGTCCCTGCGAGATGGGGAGGAGATGCGGGCTGCGCCAGCCGTATGGGATGCCGGGTGGGCGCGACGAGGGTGAGTGCCGAACGGGCGGTCCCAGGAGGAGGGCCCAGTCGGAGTATATCGCGTGGGGAGTGTATGTGGGCGTGGGCTGCCGCGCCATGGCGAGCTTTGGGGATGGGCGCGGGCGGCGGCCGCAGGTCGTCGGTCGGGCGGCGGTTCGGGGTTGTCCTGTGCGCGCGGTGTGGGTTGCGCAGTTCACTGTTGCCGTGGGGGTTTGGTGTGGCATAAGCCGCACGCACGCTGGCGTGCGCCAGATGTCCTCCCTGTAACAAGGGCTGACGTGATTGCACTCTTGAAATCAAGATTCTGTTGGAATTCGGGTTGTCGGGTTGTCATACTCGATTGTGATGGCGCGGCCCCTGGAAGAGGTGGCCGAATGATGCGGCCCCCCAATAGCTTTCCGGTTGCCCGGACGGGGGCTCGCCGAGCCGATGGACCTGGGCGCACGAGCTATGGTGGCCGTGAGCCCGCAAAAGGGGTTGCTCGTGGATATATCTGACGGACACATCACCGGCCCGCTCGGGCCGGCCCGCCAACCTGCGGCTGCGCAATCCGGCGGCGCGGGTGTCGGTGCGTCGTCGAGTGGCGGACCCGGACGGGACCAGCCGATCCACCCGCGACTCCTCGCCATGATGATGGCGGGCCGTTACTACGGGATGGAGCTTGATCCCGGCGAGTACCGTCTGGAAGCCGGTGAGAAGTCCCCGTCCGCGGCCTCGCTCTCGGCCTGGGCGCAGAACTCGGGAATGTGGGCGCGTGCGGTGCGGTTGCGCTGGCGGCATCTGATGTCGTTCCAGAACACCGGGCCGGTGGTGCTGCTGTTCACCGACGGCACGGCCGGGCTCCTGGTCGGCGCCAACAGCGAACACAAGGTGGTCCTGCTGAAGGACCCGCGGCTGCCGGAGGCGGAGGCGCCGCTGCCGGTCGACGAGATGCGCCTGTCGGACGTGTGGACCGGGGAGGCGATCCTGCTGCGGGCGCAGCGGGGCTATGCCGAAACGGACCCGCCGTTCTCGCTGGGCTGGCTGTTCGGCCTGGTGCTGCAGGAGCGCAAGTCGCTCCGGGACATCGGCATCGCGTCGCTCGCGATCAGCTTCCTGACGATCGCGCCGCCGATGCTGGTGATGACGGTGGTCGACAAGGTGCTGTCCCACCACTCCTACTCGACGCTGACGTTGATCAGCACGATCCTGGCGATCGCGATCCTGTATGAGACGTTGCTGGGTTACGCGCGGCGCCTGATCATCCTGGTCATCGGCACGCGCATCGACACCAAGCTGAGCCTGCACGTGTTCTCGCGCCTGATGCGTCTGCCGCTCGACTACTTCGAGCGACATCCGGCCGGCGAGACGATGTATAAGGTGTCGCAGCTCAACGTCGTGCGGCAGTTCATCACGGGCAAGCTGCTGACGACCTTCCTCGACATGATCACGCTGTGCGTGCTGCTGCCGTTCCTGTTCTGGCTCAATTCGACGCTGGCCTGGGTGGTGCTGGTCTGTGCGACGGTGATCACGCTGATCATCATTGCCTACCTGCGGCCGATCCGGACCGTCTATTCGCGCGTGTTGACCGCGGAGACTCTGAAATCCGCGGCGCTGGGCGAGACGATCGTCGGCATGAAGACGGTGAAGGCGCTGGCGCTCGAGCCGCAGCGGAAGACGCTGTGGGACGAGCGGGTCGCCGAAACCGGCAAGTGGCGTCTCGCGCTCGGGCGGATCAGCAACTGGCCGCAGACCCTGGTCACGCCGCTCGAGCGGTTCATGTATGTCGGCGTGATCATGCTGGGCGCCTATCTCGCCCTGACCGACAGCTCCGGG
>MKTV01000060.1:120687-154113 GCA_001898425.1 Rhodospirillales bacterium 69-11 | reverse complement strand
AGCGCGTGTCGCAGCCGCTGGTCGGCATGGCCCGCCTGCTCGAGGATTGGGAAGAGGTCGCGGGCGGCATGGCGCAGGCGGCGTCGGTGCTGAACCGGCCGCTGGAAGCCGATGCCGCCTCGGGCGGGCTGCGGCCGCGCTTCGCCGGCGCGATCGAGTTCCAGGACGTGGTGTTCACCTACCCCGGGACGAAAATCCCGGCGCTCGACCGGGTCAGCTTCTCGGTCCCCGCGGGCACGATGCTGGGGCTGGTCGGGCCTTCTGGCTCCGGCAAGTCGACGATCACGCGCCTGCTGCAGGGCATCAACCGCGAATACTCGGGCTTCGTGAAGATCGACGGCGCGGACCTGCGCGAGATCAACCTGCGCCATCTCCGCTCCAGCTTCGGCGTGGTGTTGCAGGAGAACTTCCTGTTCCGCGGCTCGATCCGGGAGAACATCCTGGCCGGGCGGCCGGGTCTCACGCTCGAGGATGCGATCCGCGCCGCCCGTCTGGCGGGCGCCGAGGAATTCATCGAGCGCATGCCGAACGGCTACGAGACCTACATCGAGGAAGGGTCGCCCAACCTCTCGGGCGGCCAGCGGCAGCGGCTGGCGATCGCGCGCGCCCTGATCACCGACCCGCGGCTGATGATCCTGGACGAGGCGACCAGCGCGCTGGATCCGGAGAGCGAGGCGCTGGTGAACGCCAACCTGCTGCGGATCGCCCGTGGCCGGACCATGGTGATCGTCTCGCACCGCCTGTCGTCGCTGGTGGACTGCGACCAGATCCTGGTCATGGAGAAGGGCAAGGTCGCGGACTTCGCGCCCCACAACGTCCTGCTCGAACGCTGCGCCGTGTATCGCCGTCTCTGGGCGCAGCAGAACCGTCACATGGAAAATCAAGGGCCTCGTCATGCAGCTCTCGCCCCGACCCTCGCCCAAGGCGATTAGCACCGCCGTCGCCGAGCGGGACGACCCCGTGCTGCCGGCGATCCTCGAGTTCCAGTCGCCCAGCACGGCGATCATCAACACGCCGGTGCCGCGCAGCGCGCGCGGCATCTCCTGGATGATCGGCTCGATGGTGCTCGCGGGCATCGTCGCGACCGCGGTCATCCGGGTGGACCGGGTGGTGGAGGCGCCGGGCAAGGTCGTCTCGCAATCGCCCACCATCGTGGTGCAGCCGCTCGACACGGCGATCGTGCGCTCGATCGACGTGCACGAGGGGGAGACGGTGAAGGCCGGCCAGGTCCTGGCGCGGCTCGACCCGACCTTCGCCGCGGCGGACATGGGGGCGCTCGCCGCCCAGGTGGCGGCGTTGCAGGCGCAGGTCTCCCGCCTGCAGGCCGAGGTGAACAACCAGTCGTTCAGCTACAGCGGCACGGACCCGAACCTCGCGCTGCAGGCGGCCATCTACGCGCAGCGGAAGTCCGAGTACAACTACAAGCTCGAGAACTACCGCCAGAAGGCAGACAGCCTGGTCGCGACCATACGGCGGGCGAACTCCGACATGGCGGGCTACAAGGACCGGCTGCAATACGCGCAGAGCCTCGAGCAGATGCGCAAGGAGCTCGAGAAGCTGCAGGTCGGCAGCCGCCTCAACACGCTGGCCGCAATGGATTCGCGGGCCGAGATGCAGCGTAACCTGGAAGGGGCGGAGCAGCAGGCCCAGGGCGCCCAGCGCGATCTCGCCGCGCTGATCGCCGAACGCGAGGGCTACATCCAGAACTGGCATGCCGATGCGGCGCAGCAGCTCGCGGACGCGACCAGCAAGCTGTCCGACGCGCGCGAGAACCTGAACAAGGCGCAGCTCCGCCGCCAGCTCGTGGAGCTGCGGGCCGACCGCGACGCCACCGTGCTGACGATCTCCAAGGTGTCGGTCGGATCGGTGCTGCAATCGGGCCAGCAGTTCATCACGCTGGTGCCGCTCGACGCGCCGCTGGAGATCGAGACCAACATCACCGGCCGGGACTCGGGCTACGTCCATGTCGGCGACCCGGTCGCGATCAAGTTCGACACGTTCCCCTACACGCTCTACGGCCTTGGCCGCGGCGTGGTGCGGATCGTCAGCGCGGACAGCTTCACCGCGCAGGACGACCAGCGGAACCCGACCGGTGCGCTGCCCATGCCGCAGAGCGCCAACGCCGAACCGTACTACCGGGCGCGGGTCACCATCGACAAGCTGGAGCTCCACGGAGTACCCGAGGGCTTCAAGGTCGTGCCCGGCATGCCCGTGACCGCGGACATCAAGGTGGGCGAACGGACGCTGTTCGAGTACTTCTTCAGCCGCGTTCTGCCGGTCGGCGACGAAGCGATGCGTGAGCCGTGAGGTCGACGCACTCCACCACGGGTACCGGGATCTGACGGCTGATGGCGATAGTTGACCGACTGATCGGCACGCTCTCCGCGGGAGCTTCTCTCCGCCGCGCGGTGAAGTTGTCGGCCGAGGGTGACGTCAAGCGGGCGGCGCCGCTCTTCTCCCGCGCCGCCCGCGCCGGCATCCCCGAGGCGCAGTTCCGCCTGGCCCGCTGCTATCTCGAAGGCGCGGGGGTGCCGCACAGCCGTCCCGAGGGCGTGCGGTGGCTCGAGCGATCGGCCGAACAGGGCTTCGTCGAGGCGCAGACCCTGCTCGCCACCCTCTATCTGCACGGTTTCGCGCGGGCGGATGCGGCGGCAGGGCCGTCCTTGTTCGAGGCACCCACCCAGTCCAGCGGGACTGCGCCGCCGGATTGGGCCGCTGGCGAGAAATGGGCCCGCCTCGCCGCCGATGCCGGTTCGGCCGACGCCCAGGCGCTGCTGGGCTACATCCTGACCTCGGGGCCGGAAGACCGGCGCGACATCCCGCAGGCCACGGCGCTCTACAAGAAATCTGCCGAGGCCGGATGCCCGCAGGGGCATCTCGGCTATGCGCTCTCCCTCGCGCAGAACGTGCGTGACCAGGAGACCCAGAAGGCGGTCACCGAACATCTGCAGATCGCCGCGGAGAAGGGGCTCGCGACCGCCCTGTACCTGTGCGGGACGCTGTCGGAGAAGGGCGTGGGCGTTCCGGTCGACCTGCCCAAGGCCGCCGAGATGTTCCGCCAGTCGGCCGAGAAGGGCCATCGCTCCGGCCAGGCGAAATGGGGTCTCGCGCTGCTGGAAGGCCGCGGGATCGAGGCGAACCCGACCGAGGGCGAGTCCTGGCTCCGCCGCGCCGCGCTGGCCGGCGATGCCGAGGCCGCCGCGCTGGTGGGCGACATGTATGCGCGCGGCGGACCGCTGCCGCCCAACTACGCCGAAGCGGCGATGTGGTTCCGCCAGGCCGCCGAGGCCAACCACAAGGGCGCGGCGCGCGCCCTGGGGATGCTTCATCTCACCGGCGCCGGCGTGCCGCGCGATCCGCAGGAAGCGGCCCGCTGGTTCCGGATCTCCGCCGACGCCGGCGACCAGAGCGCCCGCGTCGACCTCGCCAACCTGCTGCTCGACGGCAAGGGCGAGCAGGAGGACAGCATCCGGACCAAGGAGTGGTTCGAGAAGGCGGCCGCGTCCGGCGACCTGGTGGCCGCGTTCAACTTCGGCGTCTGCCTGGCGGAAGGCGTGGGCGTCGAGCGCGACGAGCGCAAGGCGGCCGAATGGCTGCGCAAGGCGGCGGATGGCGTGGTCAACGCCCAGTACTGGTACGGACGCATGCTGGCCGAGGGCCGCGGCGTGGAGGCCAACCTGGAGGAAGGCCGCGCCTGGATCGCCAAGGCGGCCGAGGTCGGCATGACCGACGCGGAAGTGCTGCTGGCGGACATGATGCTGAGCGCCCGCGGCGGCCCGCGCGACCATCCCGCGGCGCTGGCCCTGTTCGAGAAGGCGGCCGAGAAGGGGCATGTCGGCGCGATGTTCGCGGTGGGCGCCATGCGGGGGGGCGGCCATGACGTGCCGACCGACCGAGTGGTCGCGCAGCGCTGGTTCCGCGCCGCCGCCGAACGCGGCCATGCCTTCGCCCAGATGATGCTGGGCCGTTACCTGGCCCGCGGCCTCGGCGGCGAACAGAACGTCGAGGAAGCGCGGACCTGGTCGGAACGCGCCGCCGCCCAGGGCCTGCAGGAGGCGAAGGTCGACCTCGCGGCCCTGCCGCCGAAGCCCGACGCCGCTCCGGACCGGCAAGCCGGCGACTGACCTCGATGGGCCTGCTCGCGCGTTGGTGCCGCACGCAGCGCCGTCGGGCCGGCGGCGTGCAGCCACGACCAGGCACTGCCCCGCCCTGCCGCGCCAGCGGCACGCAGCCGCGACCGGGCGGCACCGCGCCCTGCCGCGCCAGCGGCATGCAGCGACGACCAGGCAGCACCGCGCCCTGCCGCGCAGGCCAGCGCCGACCCGACGGCCGGATCGCATGAACCCGGTGGCGGGCCGTCCGGCCCCGGCCCCGGCCCCGGCATGGACCGGGCTCGGTTCCGTCGACGCGGAGGCGCTCGCCCGCGCCGCGCGCGACCGGGGCATCGCCGCCCTTGCCGGCCGCAACCTGGCCGAAGCGCTCCGCTGGCTCGACCGTGCCCATCGACTCGTGCCGCGTGATCCGAACGTCGCGCTCACCCTCGGCAGCGCCCTGATCGGGGAGGACACCGCCCGCGCCGTCACCCTGTTGACCGAACTCGCCGCCGAACTCCGGATCCGGGAAGCGTGGCAGGCGCTCGCGACCGCGCAAATGGTCGCGGGGGACCCGGTGGCGGGCGCCGCCAGCATGGCCGAGGCCCTGCGTCACGGCGTCGCGGCGCCCGAGATGGCCGCGCTCGCCACGGAACTGGCCCGCCGCGCGGGCGCACCCGGATGGGTCGGGATCACCGCGGAGGGCGCGCTCGCGCTCGAAACGATCGATCCCGGTGACGCGGGCGCGGGCCGGCTCGTGCTCCGCCTGGATGGACGCGTGCTCCGCGACCGGCCGGGCGTCGCGCCGCTGCTGAAGGGGAGCCGGCTGGAGGCGGCGGTCGGGGCGCGTCCGCTGCTGGGCAGCCCGCTCGACTTGCGCGCGCTCCGCCGCGTGGTGGGCTGTGTCGCCGAACGGGACGGCGGGATCGAGGGCTGGGCCTGGGTGCCAGCCAATCCGAGCAGACCGGTGGCGTTGACGGTGCGGCCCGCCGGCGGGGGGCGGGGGTTCACCATCCTCGCCGAGGAGGAGATCGTGGTCGCGGATGCCGGCCCGCTCGCGCGGCCGCGTGCGGTGCGCATCGACGCGGCGCAGCTGCGGGGCCGACCGGGACCGTGGCACGTGACCGGACCCGAGGGGCGCGACCTGCTGGGCAGCCCCCTCGATCCCACGGCGGCGGCGAGGGCCGCGACGGCGGCGGCGGCGGCACTGGCCCGCTTCTACCCGGCCGGGGGCGGACGCACCGCCGTCGCCGCCGCGTCGATCGCGCTTCCGCCGCCTGCCTTGCCGGTCGGAGATCCTCCCCCGCCCGAACCCGCCCGCGCGCCCACGGCGCAACCCGCCCGCGCGCCAATGGCACCCGAACCCGCCCGCGCGCCGATGGCGCGACCCGCGCCACACGGGCCCGCCGACGTCGTCGTGCCGGTGCACGGCAAGCCGCGCCTGGTCGAGGCCTGCCTCGACTCCGTGCTGTCCACCTTGCCCGATGGCAGCCGCGTGGTCGTGGTGGACGATGGGTCCGAGGACCCGGCGATCGACGCGCTGCTCGTGCGGTTCGCCGCCGATCCGCGGGTCCAGGTGATCCGCCTCGCGCACAACCGCGGGTTCCCGGCCGCCGCCAATGCCGGCATCGCCGCCTGCCCCGGCCGGGACGTCGTGCTGCTGAACAGCGACACGCTCGTCCCGCCGCACTGGCTGGAGCGCCTGGCCGCGGCGGTGCATGCCGCGCCCATGATCGGGTCCGCGACCCCGCTCTCCAATGACGCGAGCATCCTGAGCTACCCGGCGACGACCGGGCGCAATCCCGTCCCCGACCTCGCTGCCACAAGGCGGCTGTCCGCGCTCGCGGCGCGCGCCAACCCGGACGGCGCGGTCGACATCCCGGTCGGCGTGGGCTTCTGCTTTTACATCCGGCGTGCCTGTCTCGACGCGGTCGGCGGGTTCCGCGACGACGTGTTCGCCCAGGGCTATGGTGAGGAGAACGATTTCTGCCTGCGTGCCCGCCATCTCGGCTGGCGGCACGTGGCGGTGACGAACGTCTTCGTCGCCCATCACAGCGGCGCCTCCTTCGGCGGACCGGGCCGGCATCTGCAGCGGCGCAATCAGGATCTGCTGGAGCGGCTGCATCCCGGCTACGGCGCGCTGATCCAGCGGTTCGGGGCGGCGGATCCGCTCGCGCCGGCGCGGCGGCGGCTGGACGTGGCGCGCTGGCGGGCGGCGGCCGGCAAGGCGGAGGGCGTGCTGCTGGTGACGCACGCCGAGGGCGGCGGGGTGGAGCGGCGCATCACCGCCGCCTGCGCCGCCCATCGCGCCGCGGGCCGCCGGCCGATCGTGCTGCGCCCGACCCGCCTCGCGGACGACACCCCGGCCGTGCTGGTCAGCGACGGACAAGAGGACGATTTCCCGAACCTGCGCTACCGCCTGCCGGCCGAAGCCGCCGAACTCGCCCGCCTGCTGCGCGGGGTGCAATCGGTGGAGGTGCACCACCTGCTCGACCATCCTCCGGCGATCTACGACCTGCTGGCGCGGATCGGCGTTCCCTGGGACGTGCACGTGCACGACTACGCCTGGTTCTGCCCGCAGCTCGCGCTGGTGGACGGGACCCGCCGCTATTGCGGGGAGCCGGCCCTCGCCGGCTGCGAGGCCTGCGTCGCGGATCATGGTGCGCTCATGCGGGAGCCGATCGCGGTCCCCGCGCTGCGCGCCCGCTCCGAGGCGTTCCTGCGCGCCGCGCGCGCGGTGATCGTGCCGTCGCAGGATGTCGCGGCGCGGATGCGCCGGCATTTCCGGGGCGTGCGGATGCGCGTGGTCCCGCATGGCGAGGACGCGGCCATCGCGCGCCCGGCCGCCCCGGCGCCGCGGGACGGGCGTTGCCGGGTCTGCGTCGTGGGCGCGGTCGGCGTGCACAAGGGCTATGACGTGCTGCTGGCCTGCGCCCGCGATGCCGCCGCCCGCCGCCTGCCGCTCGACTTCGTGCTGGTCGGCACCTCGATCGACGACCAGCGCCTGATGGCGACCGGACGCGTGTTCGTCACCGGCGGATTCACGCCGGGGGAGGCGGTGCCGCTGATCCGCGCGCAGCGCGCCTCGATCGGATTCGTCCCCTCGATCTGGCCGGAGACATGGTGTCTCGCCTTGACCGAATTGTGGGAGGCCGGGCTGCAGGCGGCGGCGTTCGACCTCGGCACCCCCGCCGAACGGATTCGCCGGACCGGGTTCGGGACGCTTCTTCCGCTCTCTCTCCCGCCCTCCGCCATCAACGCCGCGCTTCTCGGGGCCTGCGGCCTTGCGCGGCCGTGATTCAGGCTGCAGACGAGGTATCCGTTGCGACGCTAGGCCGAAACTCGGTAATCCAACCGCAAATAGCAGAAAGCACTCAGGCAACGATGCCCCGATCCCCAAGCAAACGAGACCGTTCCACGTCCGACGTGGCGAAGCCGGGAGCAGCGAGCCCGGTGATGCCCCTCCCGGAGCCGAAGGCCGACCCGGCGCCCCCGGCCGGCGCGGGTCAGGGGGGGCCGAATCCGTCTCCCGGACAGATCAGCGAGCTGCGTGTGACCGGGCATCTCATGACCTTGGACACGGGCCTGTTCTGCGTGTTCCAGGCGCCTGGCGGACCGGCGCCGGATCCGACGACGGGACTTCCGGGTGTCCGCATCTCCCTGCCGCCCGGGCAGGTCGGGCGGCCCGAGGCGGTGAACATCAGCACGTTCCGGCCGGATGGCTGGCTGTCCGGCGCCGCGGCCCTCGTGCGCGTTACCGAACGGCCGGCCCAGGTGCTGGTGACCGTGTACCAGGCGGCGCGCCAGGGGCCGGAGAATGCCCCGCGGCTGCAGGTGCTGCGCCTGAGCGGCGAGGCGACGGAGACTGCCGCCGCCGCGCATGCCCCCGCACCGGCGGCCCAGGCACCGGCCGCCCAGGTCCCCGCCGCACAGGCGCCGGCGGCCCAGGGGCCGGCCGCCGCGGCGGCCCCGGCGCAGCCCGCCGCGGGCGAGCCCGAGGTGGTCGCCCATGTCCAGCGCACCGGGGATGTCGGGACGCGGTTCGGCGAATGGGTCGGCACGCGCGGCAGCAAGCTGTGGATCGAAGGCTTCGGCATCGGCCCGCGTCCCGGGATCGACCCGGCCGACATCGAATACCAGGCGGTGCTGGGCCGTGGCTGGCTGTCGCCCTGGGTCGAGGCCGGAAAGTTCTGCGGCAGCCGCGGCATGGCTCTGCCGCTCCTCGGCATCAAGGTGCGGCTGAACGGAGAGGCGGCCGAACGGTTCGACTGCTCGTATGAGGCGACCTTCACCGACGGGACCGAAGTGGGCCCCGTGCCGGCGGGCGAGTCCTGCGAGTCGGAGAGCCTCGCGGCGCTGGAGGCGTTCCGCATCATGTTCGAGCCGAAGGGTGAGACCCGAACGGCTGCCAAGCCTGGGAAGTCCGCCGCCGGCCGGGGGCGCAGCAAGGCCCGCTGATCGCCGGACCGGCGCGGCGGCTAGGTCCCGCGCCGGTCCCGGCGACAGTCCCCCGCCGGCCGGCCGACCACCTGTCCGCACGGGCATCCGGTGACCCTACGCCATCGCCGGGACCCCGGCGGTGTCAGCAGCCAGCAGAGAGTGCAGCGGGTTGAAGATCCTGTTCGTCCACCAGAATTTCCCCGGGCAGTTCCTGCACATCGTGCGGCACCTGGTGCAGATGAAGCATCACGAGATCGCCTTCATCACGGAGCCGAACGCGAACCTGATCGCCGGCGTCCACAAGGTGCCGTACCCGCGCCCGCAGCCCGGCCATGCCGAGACCCACATCGCCGCCCGCGAACTCGACGGCGGCGTGCGGCGGGCGGAGGTGGTGGCGCGTACCGCCACGAACTTGAAGAACCTGGGCTTCGACGCGGATATCGTGATCGGGCATCACGGCTGGGGCGAGCTGCTCAACCTCCCGGAGGTCTGGCCCAAGGCGCCGATCCTCGGCTACCTCGAATTCTACTACAACACGCACGGCGTGGACGTGGGCTTCGACCCCGAGTTTCCCAACGACCCGAACGACTACCCGCGCATCCGCGCCAAGAATGCGATCAACCACATCGCCCTGAACCTCGGCGGGCATGGCCAGACCCCGACGGAGTGGCAGCGCTCGACCTATCCCGCCTGGGCGCGCGACCAGATCAACCTGGTCTGGGAAGGCGTGAACCTGGACGTCTGCGCGCCCGACGAGAAGCTCCGCCGCGCCTCGCTCAAGATCGGCGACATGACGATCCGCGCGAGCGACAAGCTGGTGACCTACGTGTCGCGCGACCTCGAGCCCTATCGCGGCTTCCACGTCATGATGCGCACGTTGCCGCACCTGCTGAAGGCGCGGAAGGACATCAAGGTCGTGATGGTGGGCGGCGACGGGATCAGCTACGGCACCGGTCCCGCGGGCGGCGGGAACTGGCGGGAGAAGATGCTGGCCGAACTCGGCTCCGGCATCGATCCGAAGCGGGTCGTGTTCCCCGGCCGGGTCGACTACCAGACCTACCTCAAGCTGCTGAAGCGGTCGGATGCGCATGTCTACCTGACGTATCCGTTCGTCGCCTCCTGGTCGCTGCGGGAGGCGCTCGCCGCCGGCTGCGCGGTGGTCGGCAGCGACACGCCCCCGGTGCGGGAGTTCATCACGCATGAGGAGACCGGGCTGCTCGCCCCGTTCTTCGATCCGAAGGGCATCTGCGACACGGTGTTGCGCGTGCTGGAGGACAAGGCGCTGTCCGACCGGCTGCGCCACGCCGCGCGTGGCTATGCGGAGGCGCGGCTGTCGATGCAGGACTACCTGAAATCCTACGAGCGCCTGATCGAGCGGCTCACCGGCCTGCCGATCGGGGAGCCGGAGAGCAAGCCGGCGCCGCGGCGTCGTGCCGGCGCCAGAGGCGCCGGGCGCTGAGCATGGCGTGCCGGCGCCAGAGGCGCCGCGCGCTGAACAGGATGTGCCGGCGCCAGAGGCGCCGGGCGCTGAACAGGATGTGCCGGCGCCAGAGGCGCCGCGCGCTGAACAGGATGTTCCGGCGCCAGAGGCGCCGCGCGCTGAACAGGATGTGCCGGCGCCAGAGGCGCCGCGTGCTGAGCATGGCGTGCCGGCGCCCGCGGGGCCGCGCGGGGATCGGACGGCCCCTCCGGCCGGAGGAGCCGTCCCGGCGCCTCAGCGGTTGCGATAGGCGCGGTGGCACGCGCCGCAGGCATCGCCCACGGCCTTCACCGCGGTGGCGACCCCGGCTTCGTCGTTGGCCCGCGCGGCGGTCGCGAGCTCGCCCGCCGCGGCGCCCATGGCCGCGGACGCCTTGGTGAACCCGGCGGTATCGGACCAGATCTCGGGCTTCGCCTTGGTGTTGCCCCCGCTCTCGGTGCCCTTCGGGAACAGCGTCGGATAGATGGCGGCATAGCGCTGGATCGCCTTGGCCGGGCCTTCCAGGCTCTTGAGGTCGCCCTTGGCGGCCACCACCGCGCGGATGCCGGCGAAGTCGCCCGCCAGCAGGTCCATGCCCGTCTGCCGGAGCTCGATCGGGTCGATGCCCTGGGACTGCGCCATGCCCGTTCCGGCGAATCCCGCGGTCGCTGCGACCGTCAATCCCAGAAACACAATCGTCTTTTTCATCCGTGATCTTTCCCCAGCCTGCACCGTGAAGCCGCTGTCGGGCCTCGGCGATTGAAGTATGCAGAGCCCCGCGAGGAGACGTAACCCTCACGCCCTCCAGACGAAAGGACGATCATGGCCGGGATAAATTCCATCGCGGTGTTCTGCGCCTCCCGCCCCGGTGCGCGGCCGGCCTATCTCGCCGCCGCCCAGGCACTGGGCGAAGGCCTGGCGGCCGCGGGGATCCGGCTGGTCTATGGCGGCGGCAGGATCGGGCTCATGGGCGCGCTGGCCGATGCCGCGCTGGCCGGGGGCGGGACGGTCACGGGCGTCATCCCGGCCTTCCTGGTGGCCTGGGAAGTCGCCCACCCCGGCGTGCGGGACATGGTCGTCACCGACAGCATGCACAGCCGCAAGCAGATCATGGCCGAACGCGCGGATGCGTTCGTGATGCTGCCGGGCGGCCTCGGCACGCTGGACGAGATCGTGGAGATCATCACCTGGCGCATGCTGCGCCTGCACGACAAGCCGATCCTGCTCTGCGATGTCGAGGGCTCCACCCTGCCGCTGCGGAGCGCGATCGACACCGCCATTGCGGAGGGCCTCGCGACCGACGCGGCCCGCGCCGCCTTCGAGGTGGTGGAGGGCGTGCCCGCCCTGCTCGCGCGCCTGCAGAGCCTGCCCGGCGGCGCGGCCGCGGACCTCTCCCGGAGCTGAGCGGTCCGGTCCGGCGGGACTTGACCCGCCGGCGATCCGCGGCCCAGCCTCGGCGCAACCAGGGGGAACTTCGTCATGCGCGTCCAGACCGTCACCGGCCCGATCGAGCTCGATCAACTCGGCCGCACCCTGATGCACGAGCACCTGTTCATCGCTTTCCCCGGCGCGGAGTTCGACCCGGCCGCGGTGTTCGATCGCGCCAGCTTCGTGGCCGAGGCGGTGAAGCGCCTGCGGGAGCTGCGCACCGTCCATGGTGTGCGCACCTTCGTCGATCCGTGCCCGATCGAACTCGGCCGCGACGCCGCGATGATGCGCGAGATCGCCGAGAAGGCGGAGATGAACGTCGTCTGCACCACCGGCTTCTACTTCGAGGAGCTGGGCCTGCCGGTCTACTGGCGCGCCCGCACCGTCGAGGAGATCGCGGAGCTCTACATCCGCGAGATCACCGAGGGCATCGGCCAGACCGGCGTGCGCGCCGGCGCGATCAAGGTGGCGACGGGCGCGCCCGCGATCACGGCGCTGGAGCACAAGTTCCTCGCCGCCGCCTGCATCGCCCAGCGTGCGACCGGCGTGCCGATCATCACCCACACGCAGGACGGCTATGCCGGCCCCGACCAGCAGGTGGCCTTCGCCCAGGGCGGGGTCGCGGCGCATCGCTGCCTGATCGGGCATTGCTGCGGCAACGCCGATCCCGCCTATCACCGCCGCGTCGTCGAGGGCGGGTCCTATATCGGCTTCGACCGGATCGGCCTGCAGCGCTTCCAGCCCGACACGGTGCGGGCCGACAATCTCGCGATCCTGGTGCGCGACGGGTTCCGCAAGCAGGTCATGATGAGCCAGGACCGGCATTGCGGCTGGCTGGGCAAGTTCGCCCGCCAGGTGCCGCCCGACGAACTCGCCCGCATCGAGGCGGCGCGGCGGGAGGGAACGTGGCCGCCGCCCTACACCTACCTGTTCACCGATTTCGTGCCGATGCTGCGCGAGCGCGGCGTCACCGATGCCGACGTGACCGCCATGCTGGAGGAGAACCCGCGCCGCTTCTTCGCCGGCGAGGCGCTGTAGCGGCACGCGGCGATGGCGGTCCGCCGCCATCTCGCCTAGGCTCGCGCGGCGAATCAGTCACGGTGAAGGCCGATGTGCGTACTGTGCGGACCGGCGACGAGCGGCACGGGGATCGCCACGCGTGATCAGGCGCTCGCGCTGCTCGCACGGCTGGAACGTCCCGGCACGCTGCCCGCCGCCGAGGCCGTGCACCTCGCCATGAGGCTGCTGGCCTGGAGCGAGTGCGACGCGCCGCGCCTGCACTGCGACGGCGTGGAGCCGCCCGCGCCGGCCGACCGCCGGCCTGCGGGAGCGCACGCGGCATGACGGCCGTGGCGACGGCCGCCCGCGACCTGCTGCCGCTGGCGCCCGACGACGCGCTGCTGGCGCAGCTCGAGCGCGTCTACCAGGACCTCCACGCCAACCCGGAACTCTCGATGCAGGAAGTCCGGACGGCGGGGATCGCCGCGGACTGGCTGCGCCGGGACGGGTTCGAGGTGATCACCGGAGTCGGTCGGACCGGCGTCGTCGGCGTCCTCCGCAACGGCGACGGGCCGGTCGTGCTCCTGCGCGCCGACATGGACGCACTGCCCCTCGTCGAGAGCACCGGCCTTCCCTATGCGAGCCGCGCCATCGGGACCGACCGGTTCGGACAGGCGACCGGGATCGCGCATGCCTGCGGGCACGACATGCACGTCGCCTGGCTGATGGGCGCCTGCCGCGTGTTCGCGGAGAACGCGCGGCACTGGACCGGTACGCTCGTCGCGGTGTTCCAGCCGGGGGAGGAAACCGCCCAGGGCGCGGACGCCATGATCGCCGACGGCCTGACCGCGCGGATCCCCAAGCCCGATATCGTGCTGGCCCAGCACGTCATCCCGGCGCCGGCCGGGGCGATCGCCTGGCGGTCGGGGGCCGCCATGGCGATCGGCGACAGCTGGGAGGTGAAGCTCTTCGGCCGTGGGGCCCACGGCTCGCAACCCCAGAAGAGCATCGACCCCGTGCTCATGGCCGCCTCCGCCGTGATGCGGCTCCAGGGCGTGGTCTCGCGGGAAACGGCGATGACCGACGGCGCCGTCCTGACCGTCGGCACGCTGCGTGCCGGCACGAACGAGAACGTCATCCCGGACGAGGCGCTGCTGCGGCTCAACGTCCGGACCTTCAAGCAGGAAGTCCGCACGCGCGTCCTGGCCGCCATCCGGCGCATCCTCGAGGCCGAGGCGGCCGCCTCGGGCGCGCCGAAGCCGCCGGAATTCTCGGTGCTCAGCGCGTTCCAGCCGGTGATCAACGATCCCGCGGAGACGGGCAGGATCGTCGCCGCGTTCGAACGGCGGTTCGGCGCGGATCGCGTGCAGGAACTGCCGCAACCGACCGCCGCCAGCGAAGATTTCAGCGCCTTCGGCCCCGCGTTCGGGGCCCCCAGCGTCTACTGGTTCGTGGGCGGCACCGATGCCGCGCAGTTCGCCGCGGCCGCGCAGGCGGGCACGGTCGACGCGCTGCCCTCCAACCATGCGCCGGATTTTGCCCCGGTCGTCGATCCGACCCTGCGCGCCGGCATCGAGGCGATGCTGACCGCGGCCGGGGTCTGGTTGATGGCGGACGGAGCGCCGACCTGACGCCACCGCCCATGAGCGTGGTCCTGATCGACGCCCTCGACTGGGTCGGGACCATCGTCTTCGCGCTGAGCGGCGCGATCGCGGGCATCAGGCGCGATCTCGACATCTTCGGCGTGGTCGTGCTCGCGTTCCTGACCGCGGTCGCGGGCGGGATCACCCGCGACGTGCTGATCGGGGCGGTGCCGCCCGACGCCATCGCGAGCTGGGAGCCGCTGGCGATCGCCGTCGCCGCCGGCCTGCTCGCCAGCGCCGCGGATACATGGCTTCTCGCCTTCCGGTTCCCGGCGGTGATCTTCGATGCCTTGGGCCTCGGCGTGTTCGCCGTGACCGGCGCGGCCAAGGCGCTCGATCACGGCCTGCCGGCCCTGATGGCGGCCGTCCTCGGCATGGTCAGCGGCATCGGCGGCGGCGTCGCGCGGGACGTGCTGACGATGCGCATCCCGACCGTCCTGACCTCCGAAATCTACGCGGTCGCCGCGCTCGCGGGCGCCGGCGTCGCCATCGGCGGGCTGCGCGCGGGCGTGCCGCAGAGTTCGGCATTGGTCGCCGGCATCGTCCTGTGCGTCGGCCTGCGGCTGCTCGCGGTGTATCGCGGCCTGAACCTCCCGCGGGCCGGTGCGCGCCGGGTCACGCCGCCGCCGCGGGACGGCGAGCCGGACCGGCGCCAGCGTGACCGGCGTTAGCGTGACCGGCGAAGGCGTGCTCGCCGTAGCCGTGAATCACGCGATCAAACAAGCTGCTGGAGCATGCCGGCGAACGACCGTCCGCCGGAGATGCGTCAGGCCTGGCAGATATAGGTCACCGTCCGGATTCGCCGATCCCGGAGGTTGCTCACCTGGTTGCGGGCCATCGCGGGGAAGTCCTCGCCGAGGAACGACTGGAACGTGACCGCCGGCATGGACTGCGCCATGCGGGCGGCCATGGCCTCGAACCAGGCCAGGCTTTCCTCGGTGGAGTCGGTCTCGTCCAGGATGCGGAAGCCGGCGCCGCCCAGAAGCGATCGCATGGCGTCGGGCGTGGCGAGGTGGCTGATGGACGGCTCGCGCGCCCAGGGCACGGGGAACAGCACCTCACCCCCTTCGCCCTGCAGCACGTCGTAGGCGGCGAAGCGGGCGCCGGGCTTCAGCACGCGCCTCGCCTCCGCGTACATCCTGTCCTTGGCCGCGATGTTCATCGCGACATGGATGGTCATCGCGGCATCGAACGTGGCGTCCGCGAACGGCAGGTGCGTGGCGTCGCCCTGGCGGAAGTCGACGCGGTCGCCGAACCCGACCCAGCCGCTCAGCGTCGTCGCGGCGTCGCAGAAGGCCTGGGTCAGGTCGACGCCGGTCACCCGGCATCCGCAGGTCTCGGCGATCGTGCGCGCCGGTCCGCCCAGGCCGCTGCCGATGTCGAGGAGGTGGTCCGAGTCGGCGAGGCCCAGCGATCGAGCGAGTTCCAGTGTCGCCTTGCGGCCGCGGATGTGGAACTCGTCGACCGACGCCAGGTCGGCCGTGCCGAGCTTGCGGATGTCCTTGCCGGCTGCCTGCAGGCGGTCCGCGATGATGCGTGCCAGGTCGCCACCGCCGGCATAATGGTTCGCCACTTCGTCGACCATGCCCGTCCCCCCTGTCGCGCGTTATGCATCCAGAGTGTCACGTCGGCCGGTCCCGCAGAAGCGAAAGGAGAATGTCCCGGTCCGTTCCCTATCCACGCGGCCGGGGCTGCAGCACGGTCATCCGGAACGGGCCGCCATGCGCCGCCGCGTGGGTCACGGCGGCCTCGACCGCATCGAGCCCGAAGGTCGTGACTTCGTACTCCGACAGGCGGATCAGGCCGCTGCGGATCAGCGCGGCCATGCACACGCTGGCCTCGCGCGGATACATCCACTGGCCGATCAGCCGGATGTTGTTCCGCATCAGCCAGGGATAGGGCAGGTCCAGGCCCGGTCCGCCCAGCATGCCCACGCCGCCCATCAGCACCACGCGTCCGTTCTGCCGCACCGTCATCGCCGCGGCCCGAACCGGGATCGTGTCGGCCGAGGGCGGCAGCAGGTCCAGCACGCAGTCGATCGGGCCCGGCGCCGCCGCCTGCATCCGCGCGCGGTCGCCGTCTTCGTCACCCTGCAGCCGCACCGTGCGCACGCGCGGGCCGAAGCGCCGCTGCAGCTCCGCGAGCACGGCCTGGTTCCGCCCCGGCGCCACGACGCAGCCAGCGCCCATGCCCAGCGCCACCACGACGGCGGCACTGCCGAACTGGCCCGTGGCGCCGCTGACCAGCACCGTTTCCCCAGGCTGCAGGCCAGCCGCCAGCCAGCCGCCATACGGCACCAGCAGCGTGCCCATCGCACACCAGGCCGGCGCGTCGGCGGCGTCGATCGGGCCGATCGGAATGACGTTCTCGGTCGGGAGCCGCATGCGTTCGGCGAAGGACCCGTCGCGGTAATACCGCTGCAGCCGCAGGCCGCCCTCACCGCGCGCGCTCCAGCCCAGCAGCGTGATGTCGGGGGCGAGCACGTCGTCCCGCGACCGGATCGTCGGATCGCAATAGACCCAGTCGCCGACCGAGAGCCGGGTGGCGTCCGGCCCGGTCGCCCGCACCCGGCCGATCGCGCCCACGCCGGGCATGACCGGCAGGTCCAGCAGGTAGTTGCGGGCGCCGCTGAGCACCTCGTTCGTGTAGGAGAGGACGCGGGTCGCCTCGACGTCGACGATCACCTCGCCGGTGCCGATGACCGGGTCGGGGATGGTCCCGACCGTGAGCGGCGTGCCGAATGCCTCGAGAATGGCCGCTTGCATGGGATGCTCCGTCATTGGGGAGCGTCCATCCTCGGCGTTTGGGAAACCGCATCCAGAACTGGTATCATCCTGGGATTGCGTACACCCTCCCGCACGGAGGCCCCCCATGAGCGATCCGACCCGCCGGGAACTCGGCGACTTCCTGCGGTCCCGGCGCGAGAGGCTGACTCCCGCGGCGATCGGCATGCCGCCGGGGCGGCGCCGACGAACGGCCGGACTGCGGCGGGAGGAAGTGGCCGAACGGGCCGGCATCGGCGTCGACTGGTACATCCGGCTGGAACAGGGCCGGTCGGTCACCCCGTCCGCCACCACCGTCGATGCGCTGGCGCGCGCCCTGTGCCTCGGCGCGGTGGAGCACGCCCATCTGCGCGCGCTGGCCCGCGCCCCGGATGCGCGGCGCTTCGTGCGGGAGACCGTGCCCGCCACCGTCCGCCGGGTGATCGACGCGCTGCACCTGCCCGCCTACGTCACCGGGCGGCGCTGGGACGTGCTGGCCTGGAACGACGCGGCGGCCGAGATCTTCGGCTTCGACCGGCTGCCCGAGGCGGATCGGAACACGCTGATCTGCGTGCTCACCAACCCGCACGCCCGCCGCCTGTTCGGCGACGGCTGGGCGGAGGAGGCGAAGCGGATGGTCGAGCAGTTCCGCGCCACCCATGACCTCTGGGCCGGCGACCCCGCCTTCCTCGACCTGCTCGCGCGGCTGCGGGCCGGCTGCGCGGAATTCCAGGGCTGGTGGGAGGCGCACGACGTCCGCAACGTCGCCGCCGGTCAGAAGGCGCTGACCCATCCGCGCCACGGCGTCGTGCGGTTCGACTACGTGACGTTCCAAGCCAACGACGATCCGGCGCTGAAGCTGGCGATCTACACGCCGGCCTGAGGGGACGCCTCAGCCCCGCCAGCGCCGCACCACCCAGACGGCCAGCACCGCGAGCGCCGCGGAGAGCGCAGCCCCGAGATAGGGCGCCAGCCGCCCGCCGATCCGCACGCGCGCGCCCACGGGCCCGATCAGCACGAGCGTCAGCAGCGGCGCGAGCGCGGCCGCGTCGGCGGCGGTGAAGCCCGAACGCACCAGCCGGCCCAGCAGCAGGGAGGTGAACGCCTGGGCCGCCGCGAGGCCGGCGGCGAGGGGCAGGAACACCACCGGCCCGGCGCGCGGCAGCAGCAGCAGCGGCAGGGCGGCTGCGGGCAGGACCAGAGCGAGCAGCGTCCAGGCCCAGGGGGCGTGGGCCACGGCGAGCGCCGCGGGCAGGCTCGCCGCCGCCGCCAGCATCCGCAGCGCGTCCGCCGGCGTGCCGGACGTGCCCAGGCGTGCGACCGCGACGACCAGCAGGGCGACGCCGAGTTCCACGTGCAGGCCGGCGAGCAGGCCGGCCTCGCTCTGCGGCGCGCCCGCGACCCACCAGCCCGCGCCCAGCGCGGCCAGGAGCAGGGCTGGCCACGGGCCGCGCGCAGCGGCGAAACGCGCCGCCGCCAAGGCGATCACCGTCGTGCCCAGGGTCAGGAGGAACAGCCGGTCGGGCGTGCCGCGCGGGGCAAGCCCCAGCCGGGTGAGGCTGAGCGGCGCGCTCGCCAGCAGGTACCACCCCGCGGCGAGGCCCGCGCCGGCCGCGGCCGACCCCGCCATGCCCCCGCGCGCACGGCGCGCCAGGACCACCAGCGCCGCGCTCACCAGCAGCGCGACCAGGGGCGCGTGCCATTCCCGCCAGAGGGCGAGCATTTCCCCTCTTCCGAAACCGTTCTGCATGAGCATGCTGCGGGGATGACGGGACGCCCGCGCGGCGTCAAGCAACGACCCGAAGGACGAGACCGGAATGCGCCAGCTCTACCTGCCGATGCGCGTATGGGACGCCCCCACGCGCCTGTTCCACTGGCTGATCGTCGTGCTGCTCGGCACGAGCTGGGCGACCGTCGAGTACGGCTACATGGAGTGGCACAAGCTCAGCGGCTACACGATCCTGACCCTGCTGCTGTTCCGCATCGTCTGGGGGTTCGTCGGCTCCGACACCGCGCGGTTCAGCCGCTTCCTGCGCAGCCCGATCGCCGCCATCCGGCACCTGCTGCACATGACCAAGCGGGAGGAGGACCGGGAGATCGGTCACAACGCCGCGGGCGGCTGGATGGTGCTGGGCCTGCTGCTGCTGCTGCTCGCCCAGGTCGTGACCGGGCTGATGAGCAACGACGACATCTCGGTGGAGGGCCCCTACGCGCGGCTGGTCGGCAAGGACTGGAGCGACTGGGCCACCGGCGTGCACAGCATCATCTTCACGATCATCCAGATCACGGTGGTGCTGCACATCCTCGCGGTGCTCGCCTATCTGGGCCTGAAGGGCCAGAACCTCGTGCGGCCCATGATCACCGGCAAGAAGCGCCTGCCCGGCAACATGCGCGCCCCGCGCATGGCGAGCCCCGCCCTGGCGCTGCTGATCCTGGCGCTCTCCGCCGGGGTGGTGACGGCGCTGGTGCGGTTCGCGCCCTGATGCGGGTCGTCAGATCTCCTCCGCCGACCCGCCGTTCGCTCTCGACGCGTCGAAGGCACGCTGCGCGCGTTCCATCGCGGGGCCGTTCGTGAGCGACCAGGCGTAGAGGGCCGCGAAAGGCTCGCGGAGCGAGCAGCCGAGATCGGTGATCGTGTACTCGACGCCGATCGGCTGCGTCGGCAGGACCTTGCGACTGATGAGGCCGTTGCGCTCCAGCCGCTTCAACGCGTCGGACAGCGCCTTGTGCGTGATGCCGTCGAGCCGGCGCTTGAGCTCGTTGAACCGCGCCGGCCGCGTGCAGAGCACGCTCAGGATCAGCACCGTCCACTTGTTGGCGATGTGGTCGAGGATGGGCCGCGTCGCGGTGACGTCGAGCGGCAGGTCGAGCACGTCCTTGGCCACCGGTATACGCCTCCATATCTAGGCACCGCCTGGTGCGTTCTTGTGCCTAGATATAAGAACTATACCTGTTCGTCGTCACCAGCGATGTGAGGACGTATGAACAGGCTCGAGGGAAAGATTGCCGTCGTGGTCGGGGGTCATGGCGGCATCGGCGGCGCCATCGCGGAGCGGTTCGCCGCGGAAGGCGCGACGGTCTACGCCACCAGCCGCCGCGCCGAAGAGGGAGAGGTCGCGCACGCGGCCGGCCGGCTGCGCGCACGTCGCGTCGACGCGGCCGATCTCACGGCGCTCGCCGCCTTCTTCGAGACGGTGAGACGCGAGGCCGGACGCGTGGACGTGCTCGTCGTCAACGCCGGCATCTCCGAGTTCGCGACCCTCGACGACGTCGGCGAGGATCATTTCGACCGCACCTTCGACCTCAACGTGCGCGCGCTGCTGTTTGCCGCCAAGGCGGCGACGGCGCTCATGCCGGATGGCGGTGCGATCGTGCTGGTAGGCTCGATCGCCGCCGCGATCGGCACCAAGGGCTATGGCGTCTACGGGGCGAGCAAGGCCGCCGTGCGCTCCTTCGCGCGGACCTGGGCGAACGAACTGGCGCCCCGCGGGATCCGCGTCAACGTCGTGGCACCGGGACCCACGGACACCGCCATGATGGCGGCTGCCTCCCACGAGGTGCGCGCGACCCTGACGCAACTGATCCCGCTCGGCCGCATGGCGCGCGCCGACGAGGTGGCCTCGGCCGCGCTGTTCCTCGCCAGCGACCAGAGCAGCTTCGTCACCGGGGCCGAATTGCCGGTCGACGGCGGCATGGCGCAGGTCTGAGGCGCGCCGCCCTGGAGACACTTCGTCGGAGCACGTCGGTGATCGTGGGGGCGACCGGCGTCACCCGCCGCTGATCGCCGTCATCAGGAACAGCTCCGCGCCCTCCGGCAGGGCGGTGGCGAGCCCCGCCGGCTCCCCGTCCACGAAGGCGCGAATGTGACGGCGCAGCCGGTCGGGAGACTCGCACAGCCGGTCGCGCAGGCCCGGCCAGGCGGCATCCAGCGCCTCGATCGCCTCCCCCACCGAGGCCGCCCGCACGCTGTGCCGTCCGGGGCATCCCGGGAACAGCGGCAGCAGCGCGGGCGGGAGCGTCACGTTCACCATGAGGGCGGGGTCCGGCCCGATCAGGCGGGCAGGACCATCGTCTCCACCGAATGGATCGGCGGCAGGTGCTGCGCGATCGGACGCCACTGCGCGCCCTCGTCCGAACTGGCGTAGAGAATCCCCGTGTTCGTCCCGGCATAGATCCCGACCCGATCGAGCGGGTCCGCCGCCATCGCCTGTCGCAGCACGCCGAAATACGCGTCCCGCTGCGGCAGCCCCTCGCGCAGGTCCTGCCAGTGCGCGCCGCCGTCGCGGGAGCGCCAGACCGCCGCGCGCCCCTCGGGCACGAAGCGGCCGGCGATGTCGCCGTTGAGCGGGAACAGATAGACCGTGTCCGGATCGTGCGGGTGCGCCACGACCGGGAACCCGAAGGTGGAGGGCAGGCCGGCCTCCATGCTCTGCCATTCCAGACCGCCATCGCCGCTGCGGTACATGCCGCAATGGTTCTGCTGGTACAGCCGGTCGGGCTGGCCCGCCGCCATCGCGATGGAGTGCACGCACTGGCCGAATTCGGGATAGCGCGCCTCGGGCGGGTTGTAGTCGCAGCGGGTGCCCTGGTTGCGCGGCGTCCAGCTTCGGCCGCCATCCGCGGTGTGGAACACGCCGGCGGCCGAGATCGCGACCCAGAGCTGCGCGGCATCGCGCGGATGCGCCAGGATGTGGTGCGCGATCAGCCCGCCGGCGCCCGGATTCCACTGGCTGCGCGACGGGTGGTCCCGCAGGCCGGCGACATGGGTCCAGCTCTGCCCGCCATCCGCGCTGCGGAACAGGCCGGCGGGCTCCACCCCCGCGAGCAGCGTGTCCCCCTGCAGCGCCAGGCTCCAGACCGCCGCGACCGGCGTCTCCTCCTCGACCGCGCGCAGCCCGTCGCTGGAATGGGTCCAGCTGTCACCCAAGTCGCTGCTCTGCCAGACCGCCGGTCCGAACCAGGCGTTGCCGCCGCCCGCATAGATCGTGCCGGTGCGCGGATCGCCGATCACGTGGTTGATGGGCCAGGTCTCGCAGAACGGTCCGCGCAATCGCCAGTCGCGGCGATCGGGGGTGCTTTCGAGGATGAAGGCGCCCTTGCGGGTGCCGAGCAGCACGAGGACGCGCGCGGGCATGGTTTCCTCCTTGGTTCGGGAGTAGGCTGGCCCAGATGATATGTTGAGGTCAACGTGTATCGCTTCCTCCGCCTCCGCCCGTGATGACGGACCGACCCGCATCGCCCGACCCGGACACGGCGCCCGCAGGTGTGGAGACGCCGGCCGGACCGGATTTCGCGACCACCCTGCGGGTGCGCGACGCCTGCCTGTGCCTGCAGGTGCAGCGGGCCGCGCGGGCGCTCGCACGCCGGTTCGACGACGCATTCCGGCCGGTCGGACTGACCAGCGGCCAGTTCTCCCTGCTGATGGCGCTGAACCGGCCCGATCCGCCGACCATGGGTCAGGTGGCCGCAACCCTGGCGATGGACCGCACGACGCTGACCGCCAACCTCAAGCCGCTGGAGAAGCAGGGCCTGCTCACGGTCGTACCGGATGCTGCGGACCGGCGCGTCCGCCGGCTGGTGTTGACCGAGGCCGGCCGGACCGCGCTCCGCCGCGCACTCCCGGCCTGGGAGGCGACGCAGGCGGCGCTGCACGCCACACTTGGGGACGCCGACGCCGACTCGCTCTGCCGCGCGCTCGGCCTCCTCACCTGACCCTGCCGCGACGATTCCCCCGGACGATCCGACCGCGATAGACTCGCGACGGGACCGGATCGGAAGGAGCAGGCGGATGCTGCGCGAGTCGCTGATCTTCGTGGGCACCTGCGACATCGCGGGGCATGTGCGCGGGAAGGGGTTCCCGGCGCGCGAGCTCGACGCCCGGCGGCGCAAGGGCGTCGGCTGGACGCACAGCAACCTGATGCAGTCGGCGTTCGGCGACATCTTCCAGACGCCGTTCGGCACCGGCGGCGACCTGATGATCGTGCCGGACCCGGACGCGGCGGTGCATGTCGACTTCGAGGACGGCTCCGCCCCGGAACACTTCATGCTGGGCGACATCCGCAACACCGACGGCACGCCGTGGGAGTGCTGCCCGCGCGAGTTCCTGCGCCGCGCGATCGCCGCGGTGCGCGAGGCGGCGGGTCTCGACGTGCTCGCCACGTTCGAGCAGGAGTTCGTCTACACCGGCAACGAGGCGCGGCCGGGCGACTCCTACGCGCTGGGCGCCTTCCGCCGGCAGGGCGTGTTCGGGGAGGCGTTCGTCGCCGCGCTGCGGGCCGCCGGCGTCACGCCGGATTCCTTCCTGGCCGAGTATGGCGCGCGGCAGTTCGAGGTGACGGTGGCGCCCGCCCAGGCCCTGCACGCCGCCGACCAGGCGGTGATCACGCGGGAGATGGCGCGGGCCACCGCGCACCGGCTGGGGCATCGCGCGGTGTTCTCGCCGATGCCGGTGCCGGATGGCGTGGGCAACGGCGTGCACGTGCATTTCAGCCTGTGGGACGAACAGGGCCGGCCGGCGATGCACGACCCGCAGGGTGACCGCGGCCTCGGTGCCGCCGCCGCGCGTTTCGCCGCCGGCCTGCTGCACCATCTGCCGGCCATCGCCGCGATCACCGCGCCGTCTCCCGTGTCCTACCTGCGGCTGACGCCGAACCGCTGGGCGCCGACCGCGATCGACCTGGCGCGGCAGGATCGCGGGGCCGCGCTGCGCATCTGCCCGGTCTTCGCCGCCGCGGGTCCGGAGGAAGCGGCCGCGCAGTTCAACCTCGAGTTCCGCGTCGCCGACGGCACGGCGAGCCCGTACATGGTGCTGGGCGCGCTGCTGTTCGCGGGGGCCGACGGGCTGCGCCGCGGCCTTTCCATCCCCACGGGCGACGCCGCGGCCTTGCCGCGCTCGCTGTCCGAGGCGCTCGACCGCATGGCCGACAGCGAGGCCGTCGCCACGTGGTTCGGTCCGACCTTCCGTGACGCCTACCTGATGCACAAGCGCGCCGAACTCGCGCATGTCGGCGACCTCGCGGCCGCGGAACTCTGCCGCCGCTACGCCGAGGTCTACTGAGCGCCGGTTTGTCCTCACCCCGCGGCCGTGCCTAACATCGTCAGGCAAGGACGGGGGAGTGGCCAGGATGAGCATGACGTTCAAGGTCGGTGACATGACGGTGCACCGCATCATCGAGATGGAGTGCGGCTTCACGCCCGCGCTCGAATTTCTGCCGACGCTGACGCCGGAGCTGCTGGAGGAGAACCGGCACTGGATGTCGCCGGCCGCGCTGGATGCCGACGACAAGCTGGTGGTGTGCTTCCAGTCCTACGTGGTGCAGACCGGCCGGCACAACATCCTGATCGATAGTTGCGTCGGCAACGACAAGGACCGGTCAGCCCGCCCGATGTGGCACCAGAAGAAGGACGATGCGTTCATGCGCGGCCTTGCCGCCGCGGGACTGACGGTGAACGACATCGACTTCGTCCTCTGCACCCATCTGCACGTCGATCATGTCGGCTGGAACACGCGGCTCGAGAACGGGCGCTGGGTGCCGACCTTCCCGCGGGCGCGCTACCTCTTCTCCAAGACCGAACTCGACTACTGGCTGGCGGAGAACGAGAAGGCGCTGGTGCCGCCGATCGCCGACAGCGTGATCCCGATCGTCGAAGCCAAGCGCTGCGACCTGGTCACGTCCGACCACGCGCTGGACGACCTCGTCTCGCTGATCCCGTCGCCCGGCCACACGATCGACCACTACGCGGTGCAACTGGGCCGGGGCGGGAAGGACGCGGTGTTCACCGGCGACCTGATCCACTCCCCCCTGCAGGCGCGCTACCCCGATCTGTCGATGCGGGTCGACTACGATCCGGCCCAGGGCATCGCGACGCGGCGGCGCTTCCTCGAGACGTATTGTGACACCTCGACGCTGTGCTGCTTCGCGCACTTCCCCTCGCCGTCGAAGGGCTATGTCCGGCGCTGGGGCGACGGGTTCCGCTGCGAATACGTCGCCTGAGCGTGCCACCTGGCGCGCGGGAGGCGCCGGCACGGTCATCGACGACGGCGACGCACGACGACCAGAAACGACAACGATAAACGATGCGAACGGAAGGAACGTCCATGTTCGCCTGGTTCTCCGACCTGACCCTGCGTGAGCGGCGCACGATGCTGGCCTGTTTCGGCGGCTGGTCGCTCGATGCGCTCGACGTGCAGATCTTCAGCTTCGTGATCCCCTCGCTGCTGGTGCTGTGGGGCATCACCACCGCCGAGGCGGGCGTGCTCGCCACCATCACCCTGCTCGTCTCGGCCTTCGGCGGCTGGATCGCCGGCGCGCTGTGCGACCGCTACGGGCGGGTGAAGGTGCTGCAGTTCACGATCCTCTGGTACGCCTTCTTCACCTTCCTCTGCGGCTTCGCCTGGGACTTCAACTCGCTGTTCGTCTTCCGCGCGCTGCAGGGGCTGGGCTTCGGCGGCGAGTGGGCGGCCGGCGCCGTGCTGATGGGGGAGGTGATCCGGGACCGCTACCGCGGCCGCGCGGTCGGCCTGGTGCAGACCGGCTGGGCGGTCGGCTGGGGCACCGCGGCGCTGCTCTACACCGTGTTCGCCGCCACGCTTCCCGACACGCTGGCCTGGAAGGCGCTGTTCTGGATTGGCCTCGCTCCCGCCGCGCTCGTGTTCTGGATCCGCCGCTACGTGGAGGAGCCGGACCTGCACAAGGAACACGGGCGGGAGGTCGGCATCGGCCACGTCTTCTCCGCGCTGAAGCCGCCCTATCTCGGCACCACGCTGCGCGTCGCGCTGATGGTGACGGGGGCGCAGGGCTCGAGCTACGCGATCAGCACCTTCCTGCCGACCTACCTCAAGACGGTGCGTCACCTGACCTCGGTCGGCACCGGCAGCTACCTCCTGGTGCTGATCCTGGGAGCGTTCTTCGGGTTCGTCTCGGGGGCGTTCCTGGCCGACTGGATCGGGCGCAAGCGGACCTTCATGGTCTCCGCCATCGGGTCGATCGTGCTGATGCTGATCTACCTCTACGCCCCGCTCAGCAACGACATGATCCTGCCGGTCGGGTTCTTTCTGGGCTACATCAACCTGATGATGTTCTCGCCCATGGGCGCGTTCATGACGGAGTTGTTCCCGACCGCGGTGCGCGGCGTCGCCCAGGGCTTCTGCTACAATGTCGGGCGCGGAATCGGGGCCGTCTTCCCCGCCCTGGTCGGCTTCCTGGCCGCCCGCTACGGGCTCGGCAACGCGATCGCGGTCTTCGCCTGCTGCGGCCTCGCGCTGATGGTGGTCGCCCTGCTCCTGCTGCCCGAAACGCGCGGACGGTCCCTCGCCAGCCTGGAGGAAGGTGCCTCGCGCGCGGACGCTTGATCTGCTCCGGGGCCCTGACGGCGGGAACGGCTTCGCTTAGCCTCCGTTCAGGTTTCGCAGAATGGAAGGAGCCGCACATGGCCTATCGTGACGACGCGCGCGCCCGCTTGGACGACGCCAACGAACAGATCTCGCGGCTGCGTGAGCAGGTGGAGAGCCTGATGCGCGACCGCGTCAGCCCCGCCGTCTCGGACTGGGCGGGCCGCGCCGAGTCCGCCATGTCGGGCGCGAGCGACACCGTGAGGCACCAGGCCGAAGCCGTCTCCGGCCGCGTGCGTGAGCAGCCGTTGATCGCGATCCTGGTCGCCGCGGCGATCGGGTGGGCTATCGGCCGTGTGATGCGCTGACGATGAGAACCGTCCGCCTCGCACGCACGGCCGCGGAGGCGGAGGTCCTTCGCCTTCGTTTGATGGCCCAGCGCATGGTGACCCGGGTCATCATGGCCGTGATCGCGGCGATCTTCCTGGTCGGCGTGCTCGCCTTCGTTCACGTGGCGCTCTGGTACGTGCTGCGGCTGAACGCGGGCCTCACGCAGATCTGGACCGCCGTTGCCCTGGGTGGCGGGGATCTCGTCATCGCCGTCCTCCTGTTGCTGCTCGCCGCCCGCTCGACGCCGAGCCGTGCGGAGGAGGAGGCGCTGGAGGTGCGTAAGCGCGCCTGGGAGGGGACGATGCGCACGCTCGCCCTCTCGGCAATGCTGATGCCGGCGCTGCGGATGGGGACGGGGATGCTCCGTCGCCGGCGCGGACGGGACTAGCGGGCGTCTCGCGGACACGGACGGGCGGGTCGTCGCGGAGAGCGGCCACCCGCCTGTCGTCGTGTCAGCGCATCCGTTCCCAGAACCCGGTTTCCTGGTCCATCCGGTCGTGCTCGAGCCCGCGGAAATCCCCGCGGGAGACGATGCCCACCACCGCCCCGTCCTCCACCACCGGCACGTGGCGGAAGCCGCCGTCGCGCATCAGCCGCAGCGCGTCGATCGCGGTCGCCTGCGGCTTCATCGTCTCCGGCTTGCGCGTCATCACCTCCCGCAGCGGGGTGCTGGTGGCGTCGCGTCCCTGCGCCAGCACCCGCACCGCGTCCCGGCCGGTGAAGATGCCGACCAGGGCGCCCTTGTCGTTGGTGACGAGCACGGCCCCGACCTTGCGGGAGTACATGCGGCGGCACGCCTCCTGCACCGTCGCGGACGGGGCCAGGATCAGCGGCGTCTGGTCTCGGATGATCTCCGCCATTTCGCGGTTCATGATTGCTTCCTCCCGGCCCGTTTGGGCCGTGGGCCCACGCTACGCCCGGCAGCGCGGCGCGCATTGAGGGAGATCAAACCCCCGCGTTAGCGCCTCGTTCACTCCCCTGTGGCAATGGGGAAGACCCGCGCCCCGGCGCATGGGGCTGCGCGGAGGCGTCCGGTGCCCGATTCCCTCTCCGACCCGGCCGAGGCGTTGCGGCGCGCCGCCGCCGATGCTTGGCAGCGCGGCGCACTGCCCGACGCCATCGCCCTGCTCGACCGCGCCGTCGCCGTTCGGCCCGACCCGGCCTGGCTCGCCGATCTCGGCGCGCTGCTGCGCCGAGCCGGCCGGCTGGATGCGGCGCTGGCGGTGCTGCGCCGCGCGGTCGCCGCGGGGCCGATGCTGCCGGAGGCGGCGTGCAACCTGGCCGGTGCGCTGTGCGCGGCGCGGACCTGGGAGGAGGCCCTGGCGGCGAGCGATGCCGCCCTGCGGCTGCGGCCCGCCATGCCGGAGGCGCTGGTGAACCGTGCCACCGCCCTGTCCGGCCTGCATCGCCCGGCCGAGGCCGCGCAGGCCGCCCGCGCCGCCCTGGCGATCCGGCCCGACTGGCCGAATGCCTGGCTGGAACTGGGGGCCGCGCTGCTCGCCCTGGGCCGCGCGGCGGAGGCCGTGGCGACATATCGGGCGGCGCTGCGCCTCGCTCCCGACCACGTTCCCGCCCGCGTCAACCTCGGCCTCGCGCTCGGCCGCATCGACGAGCTGGAGGCGGCGGAGACCGCGTTGCGGGAGGCGGCGGCTCGTGCGCCGGACCGGCCGGAAGCGCTGCTGAACCTGGGCGGGATCCTGCGCGCCCGCGGCCGCCTGGCGGAGGCCGCCGCCGCGCAACGGGCGCTGCTCGACCGCGACCCCGGCTACTGGCCGGCCTGGTCGAACCTGGCCGCGATCCTGCACGACCAGGGCGATCCGGAGGGCGCCATCGCGGCGTGGCGGCGGAGCCTCGACCTCAATCCCGATCAACCCGACGCGCGCTACGGCTGCGCGCTCAGCCTGCTGCTCGCCGGCGATTTCGCCGCGGGGTGGGAGGCGCTGGAATCCCGCTGGCACGCGACCCAGCATCGCGGACGGGCGCGGCACCAGGAGATCCCGCTCTGGGCCGGCGAGCCGCTCGATGGCGCCACGATCCTGCTGCACGCGGAGGAAGGGCTGGGCGATTCGATCCAGTTCGCCCGCTACGTGCCGCTGGTGGCGGCGCGCGGCGGCCGGATCGTGCTGGAGGCTTATGCCCCGCTCGCGCGGCTGTTCGCGGGGCTGGACGGGGTGGAGCGGGTGATCGTCCCCGGCGACCCCGTGCCGCCGGCCAGATGGCAGTGTCCGCTGCAGAGCCTGCCGCGGGCCTTCGCAACGCGGCGGGAGACCATCCCTGCCGCCGTTCCCTACCTGCGTGTGCCGCCCGACATGGCGGCCGCTTGGCGGGCGCGGTTGGGCGGGCGGGAGGAACCGGCTGGCGGGGGCCGTGCGCCGGACGCGCCGGACGCCAGTCGATCGGCGAGTGGTGATGGTCCTCGATCGGTCGGACTGGTGTGGGCGGGCAATCCGTCGCATGGCAAGGACCGGGAGCGCTCCATCCCGTTCGCCGCCCTGGCCCCTTTATGGGACGTGCCCGCCCTGCGGTGGGTGTCGCTGCAGGTCGGTCCTCGGGCGGTGGACGCCGCTGGCGGGCCGATGCGTGATCTGTCGCCGCTGCTGACGGATCTGGCCGAGACGGCGGCGGCGATCACGGCGCTGGACCTGGTGATCGCGGTGGACACCGCCGTGGCGCATCTCGCGGGTGCCCTGGGCTGCCCGGTCTGGCTGCTGCTTCCGGCCGGTCCGGATTGGCGCTGGGGCCTGCAGGGGGAGACGAGCGCCTGGTACCCGTCCATGCGGCTGTTCCGGCAGCCCCGCGCGGACGCGGCGGCGCGCCGCTGGGACGACGTCGTCGGCCGGGTTTGCCGGGCGTTGCGGGAGGGGTGAGGCCGGGCGGCTCTCGGGTCACGGGGCGGGGGTGCCGTCGCCACCTGTGTCATGGTGGGGGCGCCGTCGCCACCTGTGTCGTGCTGGGTGCCGTCACCACCTGTGTCATGGCCGGCCCTGTGCCGGCCATCCACGTCTTTCTCTACCGCCCGAAGTCGTGGATGGCCGCGACAAGCGCGGCCACAACACGGGGCGTGCCGACACCGGCCCCGACGCGGGACCGGCTCAGACCGTCTTGAGGAACTCCGCAAGCTTGATCGCGGCGGTGGCCTTGTCGGTCTTGTCGAGCGCCGCCAGTTCCGCGGCCAGGCGGTCCATCGCCTGCTCGTAGATCTGCCGTTCGGAGAAGCTCTGGTCCGGCTGGCCGGCGTTGCGGTGCAGGTCGCGGACCACCTCGGCGATCGCCAGCGGATCGCCCGAGTTGATCTTCGCCTCGTATTCCTGGGCGCGGCGGGACCACATGGTGCGCTTGATCCGCGCGCGGCCCTTCAGCACGGCCAGTGCGTCGTCGAACAGCTTGCGGGTGGCGAGCTTGCGCAGCCCGGCGCTGCGCGCCTTGGCCACGGGCACCCGCAAGGTCATGCGGTTCTCTTCAAAGGTGATGTGGATCAGCTCGAGCTTGTGGCCGGCGATCTCTTCGGTGGCGATCCGCTCCACCTTGCCCACGCCATGGGTCGGGTAGACGACGTGGTCACCCTCCTGGAACACCTCGGCCTTGGCCGCGGCACGGGAGATCGGCGCGATCGGCCGAGCGGGGGAGTCGTCCTCCTCCTCGTCTTCCTCGACCTCGGGCGCGGCGGCGGCGGGAACGCGATCGTCCTCGAGCTCCTCGGCGGCGCCGGACTTCCGCGCGGGGGCGGCGGTCTTGCTGGCCAGGGCGGGCGGAGCGGAACGGACGGGGGCCTTCTTCACCGGCGTGGCGACCGTTTTCGCCTGGGCGGCCTTGGGGGCGCCGGTCCTGCTGGTGTCCGGCGCGGCATCCTGCTGCACCGACTCGTCACGTCGTGATACCGCCGTTCCGGCCGCTGCCTTCATGCTCGACACCTCATATCCTTGTCTCACGGCGACCAATGGACCGACCGCCGGCCTTCGCCAGCGGGCATGTGTCCCCGGACGCCTGATGAATTCCGACGGCGGCAGCGCAGCGCTCGGCCGTCTCCAAGCGCCAGATATAGCATCACACCGGTGTTACGTCAGGGGGTTACCCCCAAAGTATCTTCAGGCCTTGCCGGGTTCGGGAGAGAACAGCTTGGCCTTGCCGGGCTTGTCCTTCCACTCGTCGGCGTCGGCCGGTGCCTCGCCCTTACGCGTGATGTTGGGCCAAAGTGCGGCATAGGTCCGGTTCTGTTCGGCCCAGTCCGACGCCTTGTCGTCACTGTCCGGCACGATCGCCTCGGCCGGGCATTCCGGCTCGCAGACGCCGCAGTCGATGCATTCGTCCGGATGGATCACCAGCATGTTCTCGCCGACATAGAAGCAGTCGACCGGACACACCTCGACGCAATCCATGTACTTGCAGCGGATACAGTTCTCGGTGACCACATAGGTCATTGGGCAACCCCCGGATGCAGAGCGTGCGCGCGACCCCGGGGCCGGACGACCGGGAGCCGGATCAGACGCGGCGATATGCCGAGGTTTACCCCTCTGCGCAAGATGCGGCGTGCGCATCCCCGACGTCCTCGTAGAGCAGGCGTGCCTCCGGCGCCGGTCCGCGCCGCGCCGCGAGCGCCACCACCCGCACGACCCGGACCCCGCCGTGCAGCGGCAGCGTCAGCACGTCGCCGATCCGCAGCCGCGCATGCGGCTTCTCGGTCGCCTGCCGGTTGATCCGCACGGAGCCCCGCGCCACAAGCGCCGCGCAGTCGCTGCGCGCCCGCATGAACCGCGCGCACCACAGCCACTTGTCCAGCCGCTGCCAGTCGCGGTCCTCCTGGTCGGCGATCGCCGCCTCCTAGCGTTTCAGCGCCGCCAGTGCGGCGAAGGGCCCCTGCGGAACGGGCGGCGCCGCGCGCGCGGGCGCGGCCGAGGGACGCTTGCGGCGCAGCGGCAGCAGCATCGCCGGGGCGGGCGGGCCGAACATGTCGGGGCCGAGACCGCCGCCAGGGACGATGCGGAAGCCGATCCGGCGCAGGATCACCGGCAGCAGGTCCGCCTTGACCGAGAAGCGGGAGGCGAGCGTCGGCGCCAGGATCACCGGCCCCTTCCGCGTGGCATGGCCCAGTTCGCCCGCGACCCGTTCGGCCACGTCGAGCCGCAGCAGCACCGGTCCCGCCTCGATCCACCCCATCGAGGGCGCGAACCCGGCGGGCCAGTCGGGCTGCACCGGCAGCGACACGAGCCCCGGCGCGGGCAGCGCGGGCACCGGCACGCCGGCCTGCAGTGCCCAGAGCCGCGCCCGCATCGCCGCGGCGCGCGGCTTCAGCAGCGCCGGCAGGAACAGGGCGAACCGCCCGGACCGCACGCCCATCCCGCGCAGCGCGCTGCGCAAGGCGGGCGCCAGCGTCTCCTCGTCCACGCCGGGGACGAGGCCGAGGGCTTCCGTCAGCCGATGCAGCGGCCCGCGCATGGCGCTGGCGCCCGAGGCCGCCGCCTCGGCCTCGAACAGCGGGGCGAGGTCGTCGCGGATGCGTCCGTCCACGAACTCCTGCAGCCGCGCGCGCAGCCGCTCGCGCTGGGCCCCGTCGAGGAACTCGCTGTCCAGGATCTGCACCCGCGGCCGCAGCGCGCTGCCGCCCCGGACGAGCCTGGCCACGGCGGCGCCGTCCCAGGTGATCCGCTGCGCTTCGGTCCAGGTGAAGGCCGCGTCGCCCGCCGCCTCGGCCTCGGCCACCCGGCGGGGGATCTCCTCCCGTAGGGCGCGGCGGGCGGCCCGCTCGACCAGCTTCTTCTCCTCGCCCTCCGCCAGCGGGTCGGGGACGAAGACGAACCCCTCGACATGACCGACCGGATGGCCCTCGACCACCACCTCGCCCCGGCGCGTGACGGCCGAGAGCAGGTCCTGCCCCTCCCCCGCCTCCAGCCGGCGCATCAGGTGGGCGGCGCGGCGGTCGACGAAGCGGCTGGTGAGCCGCTCGTGCAGCACGTCGGAGAGCTTGTCCTCCACCTCCCGCGCGCGGCCCTGCCAATGCGGCGAGTCCGGCACCCAGTCGGTGCGGGCGGCGATGTAGGACCAGATGCGCACCCCGGCGAGGCGGGCCATCAGCGTGTCGATGTCGCCATCCACGCGCGAGAGGCTCTCGATCTGGCCGGCGAGCCAGTCGGTCGGCAGCGCGCCATCCTTCACCACGTGGCCGAACACCCGCGCGCAGAGGCGGGTATGGGTGTCGTCGGCCAGCTTGCGGAAATCCGGGATCTGGCAGGCATCCCACAGCAGCCGCAGCCGGCGCCGCCCGTCGGCGAGGCGACGGATCTCCGGCTCGCGGGCGAGCGCCCCCAGCGTCTCCAGGTCCGAGGCATCGTTGCCCCGCACCAGCCCGGGTCCCGGCGGCGCCGCGTTCAGGCTGTCGAGCAGCCCGTCGAGGCTGGAAAAGTCGAGATCCCCGTTGCGCCAGCAGAGCTGGTCGAGCGACTCGAAGCTGTGCGCCTCCACCGCCGCCACGACCTCGTCGGGGATCGGCGGGCACTGGGTGGTGGTGCCGAACGTGCCGTCGCGCATGCCACGCCCGGCGCGGCCGGCAATCTGGCCGATCTCGGCCGGGGTCAGCCGGCGCGGCCGATGGCCGTCGAACTTGCCCAGCCCGGCGAAGGCCACGTGGTCGACGTTCATGTTGAGGCCCATGCCGATCGCGTCCGTGGCGACCAGGAAGTCGACCTCCTTCTCCTGGTAGAGGGCGACCTGGGCGTTGCGGGTGCGCGGGCTGAGCCGGCCCATGACCACGGCGCAGCCGCCCCGGCGGCGGCGGATCAGTTCCGCCAGCGCATAGACCTCGGCCGCGCTGAACGCGACGATGGCGCTGCGCGGCGGCAGGCGCACGAGCTTGGCCGGACCGGCATAGGTGAGTTGCGACAGGCGGGGC
>MKTV01000060.1:83518-120676 GCA_001898425.1 Rhodospirillales bacterium 69-11 | reverse complement strand
GCTCGCCTGCGGCACCAGGCGCTGCAGCAGCGGGCGGATCGTCTCCGCGCCCAGGAACATGGTCTCGACCATCCCGCGCGCATGCAGCAGCCGGTCGGTGAAGACATGGCCGCGATCCGGATCGGCGCACAGCTGGATCTCGTCCACCGCCACGAACTCGACCGCTCGGTCGAGCGGCATGGCCTCCACGGTGCAGGAGAACCAGCGCGCCTCGGGCGGGATGATCTTCTCCTCGCCGGTGATCAGCGCGACGAAGCGCTCCCCCTTCGCGGCGACCATGCGGTCGTAGTTCTCGCGGGCGAGCAGGCGGAGCGGGAAGCCGATGATGCCCGAGGCATGCGCCAGCAGCCGCTCGATCGCGAGATGCGTCTTGCCGGTGTTGGTCGGGCCGAGGACGGCTTTGACGCGAGGTGCGAAACCGGAATCGAAGCCGCGCATGCAGGGATGGTTGGATGCTGCGGCGCGAAATGCAAGCGCGACGGTGAGGAGGGGAGGATGAGGGAGCCCCTCCGTCATGCCGGCTGCGAGCCGTGCAGCCGCGCCGCCCCCCTCCGTCATGCCGGCTGCGAGCCGCGCAGCCGCGCCGCCCCCTCCGTCATGCCCGGCCGTCGAGCCGGGCATCCCCACCGGCATGGCCCGTGCGCTCGCCGGCTGGGTTCGTGCGGCGGGCGGGAGCCGCGATTCAACACAGAGGAAGGAAGGCGAGGCACAGAGCACACAGAGGATTTTCAGCCGCCCGGACCAGCCATCTCCCTGCCTCGCCCCGCGCAGCAGACAGGCTGGGCGGTGATCGAGGTCATGCCGTCGCAAACCGCATTTCGAAATCCTTCTCTGTGTCCTCTGTGCCTCGCCTTGCTTCCTCTGTGTTGAATCGCGGCTGCCGCCCATCCGCACGGGCCTCACCGGCGATCGCACGCCCGGGCGGGTGGGATGCCCGCCCCGAGGCCCGGCAAGACGGAGGGGGACGCGAGGCTACCCCCACTCCAGGGGCCTTGCCGCCCTCCGCGCCCTCCCGCCCGTCACGCAGGTGGATTGAAACTCCCCGCCTCACGTCGCATATCGCGCCCCGCAAGGAGGTCGCGATGAACGATACCGCATTGGAACAGCATGCTTTTGGCGCCGAGGTCGGCCGGCTCCTCGACCTCGTGGTCCACTCGCTCTACTCCGAACGGGAGATTTTCCTGCGCGAGCTGGTGGCGAATGCCGCGGACGCCATGGATCGCCGCCGGTTCGAGGCGCTGACCGACCCGGCCCTCGCCCCGCCCGCCGACGCCAGGATCCGCATCGTGCCCGACAAGCAGGCCCGCACCCTGCTGATCGCCGATGACGGGATCGGCATGTCGCGGCAGGAGATGATCGACAATCTGGGCACCATCGCCCGCTCCGGCACCCGCGCCTTCGCCCAGAATCTGGCCTCAGCCAAGCCCGAGGACCGGCCCAGCCTGATCGGCCAGTTCGGCGTCGGCTTCTACTCGGCGTTCATGGTCGCCGACCGCGTCGAGGTGACCTCCCGCAAGGCCGGCAGCGAGGAGGCGTTCACCTGGGCCTCCGACGGCGCCGGCCAGTTCACCCTGGCGCCGGCCACGCGCGAGGCGCCCGGCACCGATATCGTGCTGCACCTGAAGGCGGAGGCCGAGGAATACCTCGAGCCGATGCGGCTCGAGACCGTGGTGCGCAAATGGGCGGACCACATCACTGTCCCCATCACCATCGCGCAGGATGGCACGGACCAGCCGGCCAACGAGGGCACGGCGCTCTGGCGCAAGTCCAAGTCCGAGGTGACGGAGCAGAACTACGCCGAGTTCTATCGGCATCTCGGCCACATCTTCGACAGCCCCTGGGCCACGCTGCACTGGAAGGCCGAGGGCACGTTCGAATACTTCTGCCTGCTGTTCATCCCTGGCATGAAGCCGTTCGACCCGGTGGACAACGACCGCGAGTCGCATGTCCGGCTGCACGTCCGGCGCATGTTCATCACCGACAAGGCAGAGCTGCTGCCGCCCTGGCTGCGCTTCGTCGCCGGCGTGGTCGATACCGAGGACCTGCCGCTCAACGTCTCCCGCGAGATGCTGCAGACCACGCCGGTGCTGGGCCGCATCCGCAAGGCGCTGGTCACCCGCGTGCTCTCCGAACTCAAGACCCGCAGCAAGGAGGCCGAGGACTACGCCAAGTTCTGGGAGAATTTCGGCCCGATCCTGAAGGAGGGCGTCTGGGAGGACAGCGAGCACCGCACCGAGATCGCCGGGCTGCTGCGCTTCCGTTCCTCGACGCAGGAGGGTTGGACCTCGCTCGCCGACTATGTCGGGCGCATGCAGCCGGACCAGGACACGATCTACTACCTGGCGGGCGACGGCGTGGACGCGCTGAAGACCTCCCCGCAGCTCGAAGGGTTCCGCGCCAAGGGCCTGGAAGTGCTGCTGCTGACCGACCCGATCGATGCGTTCTGGCCGGAGCGGCTCGACACGTTCGAGGGCAAGAAGCTGCGCAGCGTCACACAGGCGGCGGGCGACCTCGGCAAGGGCGAGGACCTGCCGGACGTGTCCCCGCTGCTCGCCGCGCTGAAGAAGGCGCTGGAGGCCGAGGTGTCCGACGTGCGCGCGACCGCCCGCCTGTCCGACAGCGCGGTGGTGCTGGCCGCCGAGGAATCGGGCCCCGACCTGCAGATGCAGCGCCTGCTGCGCCGCGCGGGGCGGGCGATGATGCCGGCCAAGCCGATCCTGGAGGTGAACCCGCGCCACCGGCTGATCGAGACCCTGTCGGGCAAGCTCGAGGATACGGCGCTCATCGAGGAGGCGGCCGCGACCTTGCTCGACCTGGCGCGCGTGCAGGAGGGCGACCTGCCGCGGGACGCCACCGCCTTCGCGCGGCGCGTCACCACGCTGCTGGCGGGCAGCCTGGGCGGCTGACGCCACGACGGCGGGGGTTGTCCCCCGCCCGGTCCTGTCCGGCGGTCCAGGGTCCCGTGAGGCCGCATCGTTCAATCATCCCGTGCAAAATCGCGCTCTCCTGCGGATCCCACCCATCCGCAGGAGACCCGCGTGCTGACACTCTCGATCAACGGCACGTCGCACCAGCTCGACGTGCCCGACGACATGCCGCTGCTCTGGGTGCTGCGCGACGTGATCGGCCTGACCGGCACCAAGTTCGGCTGCGGCATCGCCCAGTGCGGCGCCTGCACGGTGCATCTCGACGGGCAGGCGGTGCGGAGCTGCGTCCTGCCGGCCGCGCTCGCGCAAGGCCGTGAGGTCAAGACGATCGAGGCGATGGCGCAGGATCCGGTCGGCCGGAAGGTCCAGCGCGCCTGGCTCGACGTCGAGGTCGTGCAGTGCGGCTACTGCCAGTCCGGGCAGATCATGTCGGCCACCGCGCTGCTCACCGCCACCCCGAAGCCCAGCGATGACGACATCGACGCCGCCATGGCGGGCAACATCTGCCGCTGCGGCACGTATGTGCGCATCCGCGACGCCATCAAGCGCGCCGGGGAGGCCTGAGCATGCCCGTCTCCCTCTCCCGCCGCGGGCTCCTCGGGGTCGGTCTCCTCGGCGGCGCGCTCCTGGTCGGCGTGCGGCTGCCGCTGCGCCCCGCGCGTGCGGCCGCGGCCGGCCCCTTCACGCCGAACGCCTTCATCCGCATCGACCCGCAGGGCGCGATCACCTTCATCATGCCGGACACGGAGTTCGGCCAGGGCATCTACACCAGCGCCGGGATGCTGATCGCCGAGGAGCTGGAGGTCGGGCTGGACCAGGTCGCGTTCGAAGCGGCGCCGCCCGACACGGGCCAGTATCACACCGCGCTGAAGGCCTATGTCAGCCCGCTGCTGGGCGAGCAGGCGACCGGCGGCTCCACCTCCATCCGCGGGGACTGGCAGCGGCTGCGCCAGGCCGGCGCGCAGGTGCGCACCATGCTGGTCGCCGCCGCCGCGCAGCAATGGGGGGTCGACCCCGCCGCCTGCCGCGCCGAACGCGCCGTGGTGATCGGACCCGACGACAAGCGTGCGCCCTACGGGACGTTCGCGGCGGCGGCGGCCGCGCAGCCCGTCCCGGACAAACTGCCGCTGAAGCCGTCCTCGGCGTTCAAGCTGATCGGCCACAGCCAGCCCCGGGTCGACACGCCCGCCAAGGTCGACGGCTCGCTCGTGTTCGGGATCGACGTGCGGGTTCCGGGCATGAAGGTCGGCACCGTGCTCGCCTGTCCGGTGATCGGCGGGCGCCTGCGATCGGTGGACGAGGCGGCGGCGAAGCGCGTGCCCGGCGTGCGCGACGTGGTGCGGCTCGACGATGCGGTGGCGGTGATCGGCGACCATTTCTGGGCGGCGAAACAGGGACTCGCGGCGCTCGACCCGCAATGGGACGAGGGGAAGCATGCCAGGCTGCAGACCGCGGACATCATCGGCGCGCAGGAAAAAGCCTCCCAGCGCGATCCGGAGGTGATCGCGAAGGACGAGGGCGATGCGCCCGCCGCGATCAAGGCCGCGGCGAAGACCGTCTCGGCCGCCTACCAGTTGCCGTTCCTGTCGCACGCGCCGATGGAGCCGGTGAACGCCACGCTGCACGTGCGTCCCGACGGGGCCGATCTCTGGGTCGGCACGCAGGTGCCGGCACGGGCACGCGACACCGTCGCGAAGGTGACCGGCCTGCGACCGGAGACGGTGCAGGTGCACAACCACCTGATGGGCGGCGCGTTCGGCCGGCGGCTGGACGTCGACTTCATCACTCAGGCCGCCGCGATCGCCAAACAGGTGCCCTATCCCGTCAAGATCGTCTGGACCCGGGAGGAGGACATCCAGCACGACCTGCTGCGGCCGTACTACTACGACCGCCTGTCCGCCGGGCTCGACGCGCAGGGACGCATCACCGGCTGGACGCATCACGGCACCGGCGCCTCGGTCATGGCGCGCTGGCAGCCCAAGGGCATGCAGAAGGACGGCAAGCTCGACCCGGACACGATCGAGGGCGCGACCGAGACGCCCTACGCCATTCCGGCGATGCGCGTGGGCTTCACCCGCGTCGAGCCGCCGGGGATCACCACGGCCTGGTGGCGCGGCGTGGGCGCCACCCACAACGTCTTCATGGTCGAGAGCTTCATGGACGAGCTGGCGTTCGCCGCCGGCAAGGACCCGATCGCGTTCCGCCGCGACATGATCGGCGACAACGCACGCGCCCGCGCGGTGCTCGACCTGGTCGCGGAGAAATCGGGCTGGGGCCGGAAGCTGCCCAAGGGCGTGGGACAGGGCGTGTCGCTGCAGCTCTCCTTCGGCAGCTTCCTCGCCCACGTGCTCGAAGTGGAGGTGACGCCGCGTGGCGAGGTGCGCCTGCGCCGCGCCGTGGTCGCGGTGGATTGCGGGACCGTGGTGCAGCCCGACGGCGTGGTGGCGCAGATCGAAGGGGGCCTGATCTTCGGCCTCAGCGCGGCCCTCTACAACGAGATCACGGTGCAGGACGGCCGCGTCCAGCAGTCGAACTTCAACAACTACCGCGTCCTGCGCATCGACGAGGCGCCGCGGATCGAGGTCCACATGATCCGCAACGACGAAGGCCCCGGCGGGATCGGCGAGACGGGGACGGTCGCCGCCGCGCCCGCGCTGGTGAACGCGATCCATGCCGCGACCGGCAAGCGGCTGCGGCGCCTGCCGATTGGCACCCAGCTGGTGGGCGCGTGATGCGGCGCCTGCGTCCGGTGCTGCTGGGCGCGCTGTGCGCGCTGGTCGGCATCGCGTTCGCCGATACGGGGCGGGCGCAGTCGCCGACCGGCGCGCCCGGGCAGACGGTGGTGCAGCGGGGCGAATACCTGGCGCGCGCGGCGGACTGCGCCGCCTGCCACACGCCGCCCAACGGCCAGGAATTCACCGGCGGGTACAAGTTCAGCCTGCCCTTCGGCACGATCTACGGGCCGAACATCACGCCCGACAAGGCGACCGGGATCGGCGACTACACCGACGACGAGTTCGTCTCCGCCCTGCAGCGCGGCGTCGGGCGCGGCGGCAAGCACCTGTATCCCGCCATGCCCTACACGAACTACACGCTGATGAGCCGCGAGGACGTGCTCGCCATCAAGGCGTATCTGTTCAGCCTGACGCCGGTCCACGCGGAATCGCCGCCCAACGACCTGAGCTTCCCCTACAACCAGCGCTGGGGGATGGTCTTCTGGAACCTGCTGAACAACCCCGACCATCGCTTCCGGCCCGACACCGCCAAATCCCCGGCCTGGAACCGCGGCGCCTACCTGGCCGAGGCGCTGGGCCACTGCCAGGCCTGCCACACGCCGCGGAACTTCCTGTATGGGCTCGAGAGCGGACGCGCCTATGGCGGCGCGGTCGTGCAGGACTGGCTCGCCTACAACATCACGAGCGACAAGGAGTCGGGCGTCGGCGCGTGGTCGGATGACGATCTCGCGGCCTATCTCTCGACCGGCCATGCCCCGAACCATGGCCCCGCCTCGGGACCGATGGCGGAAGCGGTGGACCACAGCCTGCGCCACCTCGCGCAGTCCGATATCCGCGCGCTGGTGACCTATCTGCGCGACGTGAAGCCGGTCCGCACCGAAACCCCGCCGCCCAGGCCGGTGCGGGCCGATGCGCTGGGCGAGCGGGTGTTTCGCGAGGCCTGCGTGAGCTGCCACCTGCTCGACGGCGGCGGGCGGCAGACGCCCTACGCCGCGCTGCAGGGCGCCCACAGCGTGCGCGATCCGAACGGCACCAACCTGCTGCAGATCCTGGTGCGCGGCGGCGCCATCGCGACGGGTGGTCCGACGGCCTTCATGCCGGCGTTCGGCGGCGCCTACGGCAGCGAGGAACTGGCCGCGGTCGCGAACTGGACGATCGGGCATTTCGGGCAGCGCGGGGGAGCTGTGACCCGCAAGGACGTCGAAGCCGTCCCCCCGCCCGGACCCGCCAGCGCCGCTCGGGCGACCCCAGGCGGGTAGGTGTGACCGGATGGGTGTCGGGAGGGTGGACCCTCATGCGTCCATGATGCAGAGGTCGGTCGCGGGACTGACCGAAGCAGGAGGATGAAGGTCCATGACCGTCGCGAAGAACACGATCTGCCTCTGGTTCGAAAAGGACGCCGAGGCGGCTGCCCGCTTCTACACCGGCCTGTTCCCCGACAGCGCGATGGGCGCGGTGCACCGGGCCCCGGGTGACTACCCGTCCGGGAAGGCGGGCGACGTGCTCACCGTGACGTTCACCGTGGCCGGCATCCCCTGCCTCGGCCTCAACGGCGGACCCGCGTTCCGGCACAGCGAGGCGTTCTCCTTCCAGATCGCCACCGACGACCAGGCGGAGACCGACCGCTACTGGAACGCGATCGTGGAGAATGGCGGCACGGAGAGCGACTGCGGCTGGTGCAAGGACCGCTGGGGCATCTCCTGGCAGATCACGCCGCGCGTGCTGACCGAGGCGCTGTCCGCCGGTGGCGGCCAAGCGCAGCGCGCCTTCGCCGCGATGATGCAGATGAAGAAGATCGACGTCGCGGCGATCGAGGCGGCGCGGCGCGGCTGACGGCGCGCGGCCACCCCGCCGCCTCATCGGGCGGCGGCGGCACTCGGCTTCGCCCCGGTGCGCGAGACGCTGACCACCGCGCCGGCCGCGGCGAAGCCCATCGCCACGTAGAGGCAGGTGCCTGCGCCCTGGCCGCCGCGCAGGCCGAAGATCAGCGCGACCAGCGCCGATCCCAGCGACCAGCCCATCGTGCGGGCGACCGCCACCATCCCGCTCGCCGCGCCGTTGCGTTCGGGCGGGCCGGCGGTCATCAGCGTGATGTTGTTCGGGGTCTGGAAGAAGCCGAAGCCGATGCCGCAGATCGCCATGCGCCAGACGACGTCCCAGTCCGCCGGCACGGCCGGCATCGTGGCGAGCAGCAGCAGGCCGAGGGCGAGCACCGCCAGCCCGATGCTGCCCAGCAGCGCGGCGGGGTAGCGGCCGGACAGGCGGCCGGCGAGCGGGGCGGCGGCGACCACGGCCAGCGGCCAGGGCGTGACCAGCAGGCCCGTGGCGATCGCGCTGCGGTGCATCACCACCTGGAACAGGAAGGGCAGCGACACGTAGGCCAGGATCTGCGCCGCGTAGGAGCAGATGGAGGTCGCCATCGACAGCGCGAACAGGCGCAGCTTCAGCAGATCCAGCGGCAGCATCGGCGCCGTGCGATGCGATTGCTGCCACACCAGCAGCGCCGCGAACCCCACCCCGGCCGCGAGCTCAAGGGCAGCCAGGCGCGGCGCATCGCCGCCCAGCCCGTCCACCCCCATCACCACGAGCCCGAACGCCGCGGCGTTCAGCAGCGCACCGACGCGGTCGAACGGGCGCTGCCGCCGCTCCCCCCGCGGGGCGACGGCCAGGAAGAGCGGCACCGCGACCAGTCCGACCGGGACGTTGACCAGGAAGAGCCAGGGCCAGTGGGCGATGGAGAGGGTGAGGGCGGCGAGCGTCGGTCCCGCCGCCGCCGACAGTGCCACGGCGAGGGCGATGGCCGCGAAGCCGCGCCCGAGCTGCGCGCGGGGATAGACGGTGCGGACCAGGGCGCCGCCGAGGGCGGCCATGCAGGCGCCGCCGACGCCCTGCACCAGGCGTGACGCGACCAGGATGGGCAGGGTGGGCGAGAGGGCGCAGGCCAGCGAGGCGACGGTGAACAGCGCCATGCCGCCGCCGTAGATGCGTTTCAGCCCCCATGTCTCGCCCAGTGTCGCGGCGGGCAGCAGGCAGATCGTGGTGGCGAGCTGGTAGCTGTTGACCACCCAGATCGTCGCGGCATCGCTCGCGGCGAGGTCGCGGGCGATCGTGGGCAGCGCGATGTTGGCGATGGCGCTGTCGAGTCCGGCCAGCACCACGCCCAGCAGCGCGCACAGCATCACCCATCGGCGCCGGCCTGCCGGCATGCCGTCCGCATCGTCCATCGCTGGTCCTTCCCGAGTCGGTGCCCGCATTCGAGCAGCGATGTCCCGGCCGGAGAAGGGCAGGGCGCAGCACGGTTCGGCGTACGGGAGCGGGCGGGCGCAGGGCCACGGTCATGCGCGCCCAGCGTCGCCGCGGCGCAACGCTCGGCAGGCGGACGCATCCAGAGTTGCGCAATTCCTGGACGGTGCGACGACCGGCGGCGCATGCTCCCGCGCGGGGGAGGCGGGTGATACCGCCGATCTTCGCCGGCGCTGCCCGATCCCCGACGACGACGTCCACTCGAGACGCGCGCAAAAAACAACGGGAGACTGGAAATGTCCGCAACGGCCGAAGGACCTGACGTGCCCTGGTGGAAGGAACCCACCCGGGACCAGTGGTATGCCTACACGGCGGCATGGCTGGGTTGGACGCTCGATGCGTTCGACTTCACGGTGTTCCTCCTGATCATGGCGCCCATCGCGCAGGAGTTCGGCGTTCCGCTGATCGAGGTCACCGCGATCTTCACGATCACGCTGATCATGCGGCTGGCGGGGGCGACCGCCTCGGGCTGGCTGGCGGACCGGATGGGCCGGCGCGCGCCGCTGATGATCTCCATCCTGTGGTATTCGATCTGCAACCTGCTGGCCGGGTTCTCCCCGAGTTTCACCTTCCTCTTCGTGGTGCGCGCCTTGCTGGGGATCGGGATGGGCGCCGAATGGCCCGCCGGCGCGGCGCTGGCCATGGAATCCTGGCCGGCGCGCTCGCGCGGCTTCATGTCGGGGGTGCTGCAGGGGTCCTGGGGGCTGGGCTTCGCCCTGTCGGCCGCCGCGTATGGCTTGCTCTATTCGCCGCTGGAGGCATGGCACCCCGGCTATGGCTGGCGCGGGATGCTGGTCCTGGGCGTGCTCCCGGCGCTCGCCTGCGTCTGGATCCGCTTCTACGTGAAGGAGCCGGAGGTCTGGGCCGAGAACAAGAAGCAGCAGGACACGAGCCAGAAGCAGGTGTCGTTGCCGCTGTTCGCGATCTTCAAGCGCAAATACCTGTTCAACACCATCACCGGCTGCCTGTGGATGGCCGCCAATTTCTGCGTCTACTACGCGATCTGGGCCATGCTGGGCACGTACCTGCAGAAGGAGCTGGGCTGGACGCCGGCGCAGGTCTCGGTCCCGGTGTTCTGGGGCAACATCCTGACCTTCCTGGCCTGCGCGTTCTGGGGCGCGATGTCGGAAAAGGTGGGGCGCCGTTGGGCGCTGATGATCCCGACCTTCATCGGCATCTTCATCGCGCCGCTCTATCTCCTGACCACCGATCCGACCATGTTCCTGGTCTGGTTCATGCTGATGATCTGCTTCGTCGGCGGGAAGGACGCGCTGAACCCCGGCTGGCTGTCCGAGCGGTTCCCGACCGAGGTGCGGGCGACCGCGGCCGGCTTCGTGTATCACCAGGGTGCCGTGTGGGGCGCGTTCGTCGCGCCGGTGCTGACCTATTTCGCGGTCAACCAGGGCATGGGGTTCGCGATGCCGATGCTGTACGGCACCGTCGGCTCCCTGATCGTCTACGTCGTCGCCGTCTATCTCGGGCCGGAGACGAAGGGCATGGAGATGCGTTCGGAGCTCGAGATCTTCGAGCGCGAGGAGTATCCCTGACGCCTGTCCGGTGATCGCCGGCCGGAGCTTCGGCTCCGGCCGAAGACGGCGTCCCGGGTTCGGCCCGGCGTGGTCACGGTAGAAGCCGGCCCCCTCGTCGGCCGCCCCCTCGTCGGCCGCCCCCTCGTCGGCCGCCCCCTCGTCGGCCGCCCCCTCGTCGGCCGCCCCCTCGTCGGCCGCCCCCTCGTCGGCCGCCCCCTCGTCGGCCGCCCCCTCGTCGGCCGCCCCTTGCCGGTCAGCGCTTCGGTTCGCCGCGCGGCCGCAGCAGGCGGCCGAGGCCACGCGCTTCCGGGGCAAGAGCCGCGGACCGCCGGCTCTCCTCCGCCCGCAGCGCAGCCACGTCCTCGCACAGATGCTGGTTGCGCTCCCGCGCCGCCTCCAGCTCGACCCGCGCCAGGTCCAGCGCTTCCTGCCGCGCGTGGAGCTGGGCGTGGGCGTCGTCGAGCGCCTCCTGCCGGGCGCGGAGATGGGCGTGCGCCTCGTCCAGCGCGGCCTGCCGTGCGCGGAGATGGGCGTGAGCTTCCTCCAGCGCCGCGTGGAGCGCCTGCGCATGGCTCTGGGACGCGGCGAGGGCCTGATCCTGCCTTGTGATGTGCGCCTGCAGCCCGGTGATCTGCTCGAAGCAGCTGGCGAGCAGCCTCTCCATCTCGGTCGCGCGTGTCACCGCGGTGGCGACGCGCTGGCCGGCATCCTGCGCGAAGCAGAGCCCCGGCCGCACGGCAGCGGGCACCCGCTCCAGGTACGGCGCGAGGCCGCGCATGTTGCCCGCATGGCTGCTGGCGGTCTGCACCATGCTGTGCGGCGTGACCCGGTACCAGAACAGCGCGCGCGGGACGAGTTGCAGGTTCATCCCCGCGAAGCACGCGCGGGCGAACAGCTCCCAATCCTCGCTGCCGACGCCCCGCATCGTCGTGAACCCGCCCAGTGCCTGGAAGGAAGTCTTGCGGAACAGCGCCGTGGCCGGCCCGAACAGGTTGGTGAACAGGCCGACGGACGGCGCGTCACCCACCGCCAGCCACCGCCCCGTCATCGCCTGATCTGCCGCGGGGGGCCCGTCGCTCGGCAGCCGGTCGAAGAGCGAGGTGACTATATCGGCGCCCGTATGCAGCGCGGCGCGGACCAGCGTCGAGACCTGGTCGGGCTTGGCGTAGTCGTCGTCGTCGAGGAACAGGACGTAGTCCCCGCGCGCCGCCGCGGCCGCGGTATTCCGAGCGGCGCCGAGATAGCGGTTGGCCGGGTGGCGGAGGAGGCGGCCGCCGTCCCGCGCCAGGTCCTCGGCGATCGCGTCGAGCGCCCGCACCGTCTCCGGCTCGTCGCTCGAATCGTCGACCACGACGAGCTCGATGCGCGGGTAGTCCTGCCGCCGCACCGACTCGATCGCCAGCCGCAGCAACCCGGCGCGGTTGAAATGGGGAATGCAGACGGACACGAGCGGGAGGTCGCTCGTCCGGGGCGCCGCCGGAGAGGGGCGTCGACACGCGGTGTCGCGCAGCAGCGCCTGCCACTCCCCCATCGAGCCGGGCAGGCCGCGTGCGGGCGCGCCCAGTCGCCAGCCCCGGTCACCGACCCATGCCGCGACCGTCTCATCCAGGAACACGAGGTGGTCCGCCAGTGCGAGGCTCTGCCGTTCCATCTCGTCCCGCGCGAGGTCGTCGACGCCCCGCGGCATCTCCTGCGCTCGTGCGCGGTCCAGCAAGGTGAGGCCGTCGGCCAGAATCACCGCCGTGGTGCCCTGCAGATCCAGGCCCTGGGCGCGCGCCAGGAGGGCATAGAACACCGGAGCCTCGCGCGCCGGCGCGTACACCCCGTCGAACGCCTGCTCGGACAGCCAGAGATAGGTCAGGTAGGCCGCGCGCTCCGCCGGTGCCCCGACCAGGTGATCGGGCGCGAACGGGGTGATGCGGGCCGGCGCGGCATCGGGCCGATCCGCGTCGGTCACGTCGATCCCGCGCGCGTCGGGGCTGGCGAGGGTGACCCGATGGCCGGCCTCGCACAGCGCGGCCCGCAACGCCTCCCATGCGGGGGGAAGCGGCGCCGTGCCGGGATGGATGAGGCACAGGCGCCGGGGGCCGTGGTCTGTCGGCGGGGCATGCGAGGTCACGGACGGGCTCTGTTCCGCTGGGGGCGCCTGGATAACCCAGCGCCGCGCCGGAGTCGCGGTGCGGTGTCGTGCCGCCCGGAGGACGCCGGCTGCGCGTGGGGACGATGACGCGGCGGGCCGATGATGCGCGGCGGGCCGATGATGCGCGGGGGACCAATGACGCGGCGGGCCAATGACGCGCCACGGGCCGATGTCGCGCGGCGGGCGGGCAGACGCCGGGGCCGTCGGGGTGCCTAGATGCCGCTCGGGGGCGGAAGCGTCTCCGCGAAGGCGGGGCGTGCCGCGGCGGTGGCGAACCACGCCGCCAGTGACGGCCGCCCCTCCTGCCAGCGCCAGACGGTGTGGCGCCGGTCGGCGTAGCCGAGAACCGCCGCGAGGGCGAGGAATGCGGCATCGAGCTGCGCATAGGCGCCCGTCGCCACGTCCTGCTCCAGCGCATCGGCGACCCGCGCGGCGCGTGCTTCCTCGAGCGCGATCACGCCGGGGCTGCGCTCATGGACGGGGCGGCGCAGTTCCCGGTTCCAGACGGCGATGCCATCCAGCAGGCCGAGGACGCGCCCGTACGCCGCCATGCCGTGCGCGTCCTGCGGCAGCATGCGCGGCGTGCTGCCCATCCGGTCGAGCCAGTGCAGCACGAGCGTCGTTTCCGTGAGGGTGACGCCGTCGTCCAGCAGCAGGGCCGGGACGCGCCCGACGGGGTTGTGCGGCAGCACCGACGCGGCGGCGTCGCGCAACGTGGTCTCGCGCTCCTCGACGCGGTCCGCGAGCCCGCCTTCACGCAATGCCATGCGGCAGATGCGGGCATAGGGCGAACCGGCAGAGTAGAAGAGCGTGGTCATGTCGTCAGGCCCTCATGGCGAGTTTGGTCCGCCCCCGGCGGGGAGCACGCGCCGGGGGCGGCGCCTCGAGCCGCGATGTCTCGGGCCGCGACGCGTCCGGCCGCGGCTGCAGGGCGACCAGGGCCAGGTGCTTGCGCACGCGTTCGACCTCCACACCCTGAACCACGAGCCGCGCGCAGCCGTTCGCTTCCCAGATCGCCCGGATGTCGGACCGCGCCCCGCCGAAATCGGGGAACAGGCGGACCGCGCCGCCGCCATTGGCGAAATTGCCGCGATCGCCGGTGTCCAGGTAGGTCTCGACCGGCAGGCCCTGGACGGTCACCACGTCGTGCCGCGCCAGTTCGACATGCCAGTACTCCACGCGGTCCACCTGGAGCTGCGTGATGCCGCGCCGGTCGACCAGATGCTTCACCGGGATCAGCACCCGGTTGGCGTAGACCGCGTGATCGGGCGACAGCAGCAGGTCGCGCGCGGGCTGTCCCGGGCCGAACGCGCCGGCGGCGATGCGGACCGGCTGCACCTCGTCGGGCGCGGGGTGCCGGCGGCAGTCGATCGCGCGACGGCCGATCCAGATGATCTCGTGCCATCGCTGGTGCAGCTCGCCCCAGAGCCGGTCGCCGATCCGCAGCGCCTCCACCGCGACCTCCCCGCGCGCGGTGACGAAGCGCGTCCCGGTGGTGAAGCAGGCGATGGTATTGTCGGCAACGAGGTTGCCGGGCCCGCTGTCGTTGACGATCGCCTCGCCGGTGTTGGGGAAGCGCGGCAGGCCGAAGCGGTCGTAGCCGATCGCGTTGTTGGTCACGGTGCTGGCGCTCGACCCGGCCGCGAGGGTGATCCCATTGCCGGTGTTGCCGCTGATCGTGTTGCCGCCCGGCGTGCCTGGCTGGCCGGGGACGGAGCCGCCGATCGTGTTGTCGTGCGCCGACCCGCCGATCAGGATCCCGCCCAGGCCGTTGCCGAACGCGGTGGTGCCCCCGGCGCTCAGGCCGATCGACGACAGGAAGAGCTGGTTGGCGTAGGCGCTGCCCTCGATGACGACGCCGTAGCCCGCATTGCCGGAGAAGGTGTTCTGCGGAATGACCGAGACGGTGGTGCCGCCGATCACGTTGCCATGCGCGGTGCCGCCGATCTCCAACCCGTTCTGCCCGTTCGGCAGCGCCGCATTGCCGACCGTGTCCAGCCCGACGATGTTCGGGTCGATGGTGACGCCGGATGCGTCGCCCGCGAGCTCGATCCCGTTCCCGAGATTGCCTGAGAAGACGTTGGTGCGGACGGTGTTGTTGCCGCCGGTCGAGGTGATCAGCAGACCGTCCTGGCCGTTCGGCGCGGCGCCGCCGAAGGCATAGAGCCCGCCGAACGTGTTGAAGGTGATGAAGTCGCTGGCCGTGTCGACCACGGCGATACCGTTCAGCCCGTTGCCGGCGGAGACATTGCCGAGGGGGATGACGCCGCCGACGGTGGTGTTCGTGGAGGTGCCGTCGACCAGGATGCCGTTGAGCTGGTTGGCCACGATGCTGGCGTTGTCAGCCCCCACACCCAGGAAGTTGCCCTGCACCACGGTGCCGTTGGAGCCGGTGACGTGCAGCCCGTTGCCGCCGTTGCCGCTGATGACGTTGTAGTAGACGAACGGGTTGTTGGTCACCAGGCAGCCGGTGAGCGCGTTGTCGTCCGCGCCATCGATCTTGACGCCGTCGAGCGTGTTGCCGATGGCGGTGTCGCCGGCGGCCGAGGTGCCGATGAAGTTCCCGCTCAGGCCGTTGCCATGCGCGCCGGCATCGATCAGCACGCCGTTGGCGCCGTTGCCGGAGATCAGGTTTCCGAGGGGCGGGACGACGAAGACGGGGGTGACCTGCCCCTTGTCGCCGGTCGGGTCGTTGACCGCGCCGGAGGTGGAATCGATGTAGGCGGTGCCGCCGATCTCGTTGTCATGCGACAGCGCGGTCACCCAGATTCCGTTGCCGCCATTGCCGATGGCGATCGTGCCGGTGGGATCGGTGCCAATGCGGTTGTCGACGATGCTGTTGTTGGCCGATCCGTGCAGGCTGATGCCGTTGCCGGCGTTGCCGGAGATGACGTTCGCGACATAGCCGCCGACGGCCGTGGTCCCGTCGAGGGAGACCGACGGATTGACCCCGATGAGGTTGTTGCCCGAGGAGGCCGAGATCCAGATCCCGTCGCCGAGGTTGCCGAACGCCTCCCCGGCGACGGTCAGCCCGACATAGTTGCCGTCGAGGGTGATCGACCCGGCTTCCAGCGTCACGCCGTTGCCGCTGGCGCCTCCGAGCGCGAGGCCGAGGAGGCTGGAAGCGTCGGAGCCGGGGGCGAAGACGAGGCCGGCATGGCCGTTGCAGTCGAGGCCGACCACGGGCGGGCCGTTGGTGGTGTGGGTCGGCGCCGTGGTGGCGTCGATCGCCATGGTGCGGGTGATGGCGGGAAGGTCGCTCGACAGCGTGATGGTTCCGGCCACGTCGAACTGGATCCGTGTCGGCGTTCCGGAGGTATCCGCGTTGGCGGCGATGAGGGCTGCGCGCAGGGAGCCCTGGCCGGAATCGTTCAGAGTGTCGACCGTGAATACCGCCATCGTTTCCTCCCGTTGCAGCGATTATTTCGCCGTTACGATCGGGAACCTAGGACGGCGGGATCGCTTGCGCCAGCTTCTTTCGGCGCGATCACGGCGGAACGTCGTGGAGTCCGAACGCCCTATCGCCTCTCGACGGACGGAACCGTCCGTCGCCGTGACCTCGCGCGGCCGAACGGCCGCCGCGCGCCGCCTGGCGGGCGATCGGGCGTCCGAAGATCAGATGCAAAAAAAATTCCCGCGCCATCATCTTTCTTCTTTCCCAAGTTTACTGTCGGTCTACTCCATCATCGCGCGACGAGATTTGCGTGATGTGTCCATCCTCGACCTGCCCATTGTCGCTACGCTTGCCATGCGCCGCCGGTCCGGGAGCATGGCTATGGAAGCCCCAGACGATCTCAGGAGTCGCGCCATCCGGTATCGCCGCATCAAGGCGATCGCCCCGGAAACGTGGCTGCAGGAAGCGCTGGAGGCCGAGGCGGTTCGGCTCGAACAGGAAGCGGACGCGGCGGAAGGCGACAGCAGCGACGGAGGCCGCTGGTGTTGACGATCGGACACGCTCGCCAGCCGGGTGCCGGCGCCCGGCGATCCGAGAACACGGCCAACCTCCCCGCACCGGCGCAGTCACACTCATGGAGTGACGTCATGTCCGATCGCCCGTACGTGCCGCACGGGACGCGGCCATCCAGGTCACCGGATGGCCCGCGGGACGTTCCGTCCGCTTCCGCTGGATGGAAGCTGCGGATCGGTCGTGACGGGCGGCCGGCGCCATCGCGAGGGGCGGCGCCGGCCGGGTGTCCCGGCCCGATCGTCGGGGCCGGTCAGCGCGTGCGCATGGCCGAGAGAGGGCGCGGGATGTCGGTGCGCGGCACGCCGAACCTGCCGCCGAACCAGCCCGCGACGGCGCCCAGCACCAGGGCCGCGAAGCCGAAGATCCCGGCGGTCGCGGCCGCCTGGCGCGCGGCCTCGGCCGCCGCCTGCGCCTTCTGTGCCGCCTTGGCGGCGGTGTCCCGCGCCTGCTCCACCATCTTGTCCAGCCGCGCCCGCGCTTCGTCGGGGCTGACGTTCGCGGCGCGGGCCAGGCCCGTCACCGCGCGCTCGCGTGCCGCATCCGCCGCGGCGCCGTTGTCGTTGAGGCGCGCGCGGACATACGCCAGCACGGCGTCCTGCACGCTCTGCGCATCGTCGGGCTTCACCAGCTGGCGCACCCGCGCCTGCAGGGCATCGGCGTCGCCGGTCTGTGCCACGCCCGTCACCGCCGAGGCGGCGCCGCGCCCGACCGCGCCGATCGTGCTGCCGAGGGCGCTGACCGTGCCGCCCACCAGGCCGCCGACCGCGGAGGTGACGAGATAGGCGACGACCAGCGTCGTGACGCACCACGACAGCAGCCCATGCCACCCGGCGGTGTTGCGATCCGTCGAGCCGCAGAGGCGGCCGGCGGCGAGGCCGCCGATCAGGGACGCGAGGATGCCCGACAGGATCCACCACGCCCCCGCCGTCATCGAGAACCCGGATGCCGTCGGATTGTCCGCGAGGCTCGACGCGTTGAGCGACGAGGCGCCGACGCCGATCCCGAGGATGTTGAACAGAAGCTGGACCACCAGGGCGACGGCGACCCCGGCCACGACGGCGCCCCAGGCGGCGCGGTGACGCAGCTGCATCCGCATCTCGTCCGCGGCGATCGCTGCCGAGGCGTCGGCGGGGTGGGAGGTGACTTCCATGAACCGGTCCTTTGTTGTTCACACGCCCCGGCGGCAACGCCTGCGTCGCTTGGGCCGGGGGCGTGGGAATTCCTCGCCGCTTCGGTTCTGGCTGTCATGTCCGGCCACTGGTGCGCGCGGACCGTGCGCGCCGTTCCGCACTAGTCCGCGAACCGTGAACGGCGCCGGCCGGGACGTGCCGCCGCCTCCCGCGTTCGGCTCCCGATACCGGGCACGCAGCCCGCCTCGGGGGACAGGAGATGAGCGGCGCCATTCCACCGCGCCACCGCGCGGACCATCGCCAGTTGCAGGAACTCGTTGCCGGGCTGAGCGACGGCGTGATCCTGATCGACCCGGACCAGTCGATCATCTGGGCCAATGCGGCGGCCCTGGAGATGCACGGTGTCGAACGTGTCTCCCAGCTTGGGCGCACCGTCTCGGAATACCGGGACCGGTTCGAGCTCCGTTACCGCAACAAGCACCAGGTTCCCGACGGCAGCTACCCGATGGACCGCGTCCTGGCCGGGGAGGCGTTCGACGAGGTCGTGGTCGAAGTCGCGCCCGTCGGAAAGAGCGACCAGCGGTGGACGCATCGGATCCGCAGCCTCGTCCTGACCACGGAGGACAAGCAGCCGGATTGCCTGGCGCTCGTGATCGACGACCAGACCGAACGCTTCGAGGCGGAGCAGCGGTTCGAGAAGACCTTCGCCGCAAACCCCGCGCCGGCGATCATCCTGCGGCTCTCGGACCTGCGCTACATCAAGGTCAATCGCGGCTTCCTCGAGATGACCGGGTACCAGGACGAGGACGTCATCGGCCGGACGGCCTACGAGATCGATGTGCTCGAAGGGGCCGCTCGCCGGGAGCTCGCGATCGAGCGGCTGCAGGAAGGTCGCACCATCCCGCAGATGGAAGCGGTGCTCCAGCTGCCGGGCGGCGGCGAGAAGAGCGTGATCGTCGCCGGCCAGCCCATCGACGTGGGCGAAACGCCATGCATGCTCTTCACCTTTGCCGATCTGCAGGGCCGCCGCCAGGCGGAGGAGGCGCTCCGGCAGAGCGAGGATCGCTTCGCCTCGATCTTCCGCCTGTCGCCGGTCCCGACCGCCCTGATGCTGCACGACACGTGGCGGCTGCTGATGGTGAACGAGGCGTTCAGCCGCGAGCTGGGCTACCCCGCCCCCGAGGCCGTCGGGAAGGATGCGGCGGATGTCGGGCTCTGGACGGATCCCCGCGGGAAGGAGGAGCTGGCGCGGCACCTGCAGACCGGATCCGCGCGCAGCCTGCCGATGCGCCTGCGCACACGGGAGGGGAGCCTGCTCGAATGCCTCGTCTCGGGGGAGGCGGTGGAGCTGTCCGGTCAGCGCTGCGTGCTGCTCGTGGCGCAGGACATGACGCGCCACCAGCAGACCGAGGCGGAGATCGTCCAGGCGCTGCAAGCGGTGCTGCAGGACACATCCTGGCTGAGCAAGGCGATCCTGAAGAAGCTGGAGAGTGCACGCCGCGAACGGCAACCCGCGTCCCCCGCGGACGGGCGCGAACTCGGCCGTCTCTCCCCCCGCGCCTTGCAGGTGCTCGAACGCATCTGCAGCGGCTTCGACGATTCGCGCATCGCGCGCGATCTCGGCATCTCGCGCAACACGGTCCGCAACCACCTCGCGGCACTGTATCGGCGGGTCGGCGTGAACAAGCGGGCGGACCTGGTGATCTGGGCGCGGGACCAGGGCCTGTCCGGCGTGTCGCGGCAGGACATGATCCTGCGCGCGGCGGCGGACTAGTCCTGGCCGTCGCGATTGGTGCAGGAACACCAGATCGCCGGTTCGCTTCGACGAAACCGCGTGGCGCCTTCCTTGTTCAACATGCGTGCGTTCGCCCCACCGCGGCGGGATGCATGGACAGAGGAGAGACAAGTTATGGACCGTGATCGCGTCGAGGGGATGGCCAAGCAGGTGAAGGGCTCCGTGAAGGAGGCCATCGGCAAGGTCACCGGTGACGGCAAGACGGAAGCGGAAGGCAAGGCCGAGAAGGCCGCCGGCAAGGTGCAGAACACCGTCGGGGGCGCGAAGGACGGGGTGCGCGACGCGCTCGACAAGTAGGCGTCGCGATCCGTTGGACGGCGAAGGTCCGGCCCGCGCGGCCGGACCTTTCGGCGTTCGCGGGGTGGCGCGGTGCGGGGCCGGTCGGCGGTTAGCGGTCCGCTCCTTCGCCCCGCTCCGCGTCACCGTCTTGAGTGCACAGAGAAAAACTCACGACCATGGGATTAATATCCCGTGAGTGCGCAGCCGCTTGCGTCGAACGCGCGCGGTAAAATGTGGATTTCCTTTCTCAATGGCAGTAGTTGCTTTCTCGGTTCATCATCAGCCGGGTATTGAGATGTCGACATTGCTGCGCAAGCTGAAGTCGTTCTTACCGTCCCCATCAGAGCCATTCCCGGACGTCGCAGCGGTCCGGGACGACATCGCGCGCTTCCGCGTGGAGGCCCTGCGCAGTCGCCAGTTGGCGGAGCAGGTGCTTGCCGATGCGGCGGCGACCAGGGCGGTGAGCGGCGAGCTGCGGGCCAAGCTCGTGGAGACTGTGGACCGGTAACGGGCCTCGCCCTCCGCGCAGGACGGTGGCGACGCGCTACCGTTCCGGATCGATCCCCAGCCGCTTGATCTTCTCGTGCAGAAGCTGCCGGTGAATTCCCAGCGCGCGCGCCGCCTCCGTGCGGTTCCCGCGCGACGCCGCCAAGGCCCGCTGGATCATCGCCGCTTCCAGTCGCGCCAGCGCCTCCGGCAGGGTGCCGGACAGCCAGTGGGTCGGCTCGCCACTGGCCGACTCCTCGCACAGGAACGCCAAGTCCTCGGCGCTCACCACCGCGCTCCGCACCACCGCCGCGACGCGCTCCATGGCATTGCGCAGCTCGCGCACATTGCCGAACCAGGGATGCGCCAGCAGCCGCGCGGCCGCCTCGGCCGAGAGGCGCTTCACCGCGCCGGTCCCATCCGCGGCAAGGGCCAGGAAGTGTTCGGCCAGGGGGACGATGTCCGCCAGCCGCTCCCGCAGCGGGGGCAGGTGCAGGGGCACGACGCTCAGCCGATAGAACAGGTCCTGGCGGAACTGCCCCTCGCGCACGGCCCGCGGCAGGTCCCGGTGGGTGGCGGCCACCACGCGCACGTCCACCGAAACCGGCCGGCCGCCGACCGGGATCACCACCCGCTCCTGGAGCACGCGCAGCAGCTTGGACTGGAGCGCGGGCGCCATGTCGCCGACCTCGTCCAGGAACAGCGTACCGCGATCGGCCTGGCGGAACGAGCCGACGCGATCCGCGAGCGCGCCGGTGAACGCCCCCCGCACATGGCCGAACAGCTCGCTCTCCAGCAGTTCGGAGGGGATCGCGGCGCAGTTGATGGCGACGAACGGATGCCGCGCGCGGCGGCTGTGACGATGCAGCGCCCGCGCCACCACTTCCTTGCCGCTGCCCGTCTCGCCGGTGATCAGCACCGTGGCGTTGCTGTCCGCCAGCCGCCCGAGCTGCTTCTGCACCTCCCGCATCGGGGCGCTCGGCCCCACCAGTTCGCCATCCTCGACGGCTGCCGGGCCGGCCGCGCCGGGGGGCGAAGCGGCCGCGGCGGAGAGCAGCCGCTCGATCAGTCCGGCGAGGTCGGCGCGCCCGATCGGCTTGGCGAGGTGGTCGACGGCGCCCAGCCGGATCGCCTCGATCGTGTTCGCGGCGGTCGGCACGGCGGTGAGCACCGCGACCGGCGGCGGATCGGGGCTCGCCTGGATGCGGCGCAGCACCTCCATGCCGTCGAGCCCCGGCATGCGCAGGTCCAGCAGCACCGCGTCCGCCCGTCCGCGGCGCAGCCACTCCAGTGCGGCGGCGCCGTCCGCCGCCTCGGCGGTCCCATGACCCAGGTCGGACAGCGTCTCGGCGAGGCCGGCGCGCAGGGCGGCGTCATCGTCGACGATCAGGATCGTGGTCATTCGTGATCGGGTCCGATGGCCTGGGCGGGAGCCTGGGAGAGATCCAGCACGAACGCCGCGCCTTGGCCGGGCGTTTCGTCCCCCTCCGCCATCAGGCGCAGATCGCCGCCATGCGCCATCGCCAGCTCGCGCGCGATCGCGAGGCCGAGGCCCGTGCCGTCGGCGCGGCCGGTGACGAACGGCTCGAACATGGTGGCTTGCAGGTCGGGCGGCACGCCCGGGCCTGTATCGGCGACGATGAACCGCAGGCGATCGTCGCTTGCTCCCGCCGTCACCCGGACCCACACGCGTCCGCCGGCCTGGGTGTGGCGCACCGCGTTCTGCAGCAGGTTGTCGAGGATGCGCCCGACCATCTCGGGATCGATCACGGCAGTGTCCACCCCGCAGTCCGTCGTCAGGGTCACGCCCTCGGCGGCGGCGGCATCGGCATGCCGCGCGACCAGCGCGTCGAGAAAGGTCTCGAGCGCGACGGGCACCGGTCGTGGCGTGCCCCGCTGGGTCATCGCCAGCAACTCGGTGACGAGCCGGTTGAGGCGCACGATCTGGTCGAGGATGTCGGCCAGCGCGCGGCGCGGCCGTTCGATATCGGGGGAGGCGAGCGCGTTCTCGGCGCGCAGGCGCATGGCGGCGAGCGGATTGCGGATCTCATGCGCGATGCCGCCGGCGACGCGTCCGAGCGCGGCGAGACGTTCGGAGGCGGCGACCCGTTCGGCGAGGTGTTCGGCGCGGCGCCGCTGTTCAGCCAGGCGCCGCCCGGCCTCGTTCAGCGCGTCGACGATCCGGTCGAGCTCACGCGAGCCGGTGCGCGACAGGGCGGGCATCTCCCGCCCGATCTCGGCCAGTCCGGATTCGATGCTGCGGACACGGCGTGACCAGTCGACCACCAGGGCCGTCAGGCAGACGGCGCTGCCCACCACGAGAATGGCGAGGGCGCCCAGACCGGCGCTCAGCCGCCCGTAACCGAACGCGGCCTGCACCCGGGTCATGGTCCATGCGCTCAGTCCAGGGATGGGACCGCGCAGCGGACAGGCTTCCAGCAGGAGCGCTTCGGAGGCGCTGTGGAACATCTGCGACACGTGCTGCTCGTCGGCGACGGCGCGCTCGTTCACCGCCTGGATCCGCGCCGCTTCGGCTTGCGGCAGGTCGGTCTTGGGGCCTGAGCCCGGATAGGTCGGATAGGCGTAGGCGAGCGACCCGGTGTCTTGCTGCCAGATGCCGCCCTCGACCTCCGGCACCGGTGCGAGCGCGAGGGAGACCACGGCGGTGAGGTCGGTCCGCAGGCGCGCGTCGGCGCCGGGCGGGACCGGTCCGTGCCAGCCGGCGACGTAGAAGGCGTAGCGGTCCCGCACCAGGTCGCAGGCGCGGGCGATGACCGCTTCGGCCTGCCCGACCCGCGCCACGTTGGAGACCTGGTAGAGCTGCACGAGCAGCACGCCCACCACGGCGCATGCCAGCAGCGAGAGAAGCCAGAGCACGAGCAGGCGGGCGTGGAGCGAGTGCATCACGGGTGCGCCCCTTGTATCCCAATCGCCGATCGACGGCAGGGAGGCCGGGACCTCCCTGCCTGCCGGCCGCCGGCCGGACCGCCAGACCGGGCGGTCCTGCGCGGCGGCCATGTCACTCGGCGGGCGGCTGCGGCGGGGGCGGCGGGGGCGGCGGACCGCCCGGAGGTCCCATGCGAGGACCGCCCGGCGGCGGCGGCGGGGGCGGCGGCGGCGGCAGCGCGATCTGCGCCATCTTGTCGGCCGAGGGGCCGATCGCCCGGGCCTCGATCACGCGGCCAAGGGCGTTGTCGATCCCGGTGCCCTGCACCACCACGGTCTGGCCGGGGCTGAGATCCGCTGCGAGACGCTGGGCTTCGCGCGGAGGCAGGCGAACCTGGGTGCCGTCCGCGAGCAGGACACCGTTGATCTCGCCGCCACGGCCGTAGAGCGGTGCCTTGACCTCTCCCTGCGCCTGGAGCGCAGGTCCGGCCTGGCGCGGACCGGGTGGCCCGGGCGGGGCGACCAGCGGTCCGGGCGGGGCGGCGGGTGGTCCGGGCGGGGCGGCGGGTGGTCCGTCATCGGTGACGGATTTGCCCGAGGCGTCGTCGGTGACCTGCATGGCCTGCACCACCGGGATCGCACGCGCCTTCAGACCATGCACCGTCACCGCGTCGCCCGGCTTCACGGCGAAGACTAGCTGGGTGCCGAGATGCGGCGGCAGCAGCACCTGCGTGCCGTCGTCGAGGATGACGCCGTCGACGTCGCCGCGCGGGGTGAGGCTGTACGCGGCGACGCGGCCGTTCGTGACCGGCAGCTGCTGGACGTCATAGGTGCCGGGGGCGGCGGTCGTCTGCGCCCAGGCAGCACCTCCGGCTGCGGCGAGCAGCGTGGCGGCGAGGAGAGCGGATCGAAGCCTCATCATGATACCTCCTTGGGCGGTTGGTGCCCGGGAGGAGTCATGGCAAGCCGCGTGCCGTACGTGGATCGTTGAAATTGCTTGCAAATTTTGCAGGGCATGTCCGTGTTGCGGACGTTCGTGTCCGGGGAGCGGACACGGCACCCGGACACGTCACCCGGACACAGCACCCGGACGGGGGGCGACGGGCGCCGCGGAGCACGCCCGGCGGGCAGATGCCAATTCCCGCCTGTTCTCCTAGCGCCGCCGCGCCTGTCGGGCCGCGTAGCGGGCATCGCGCGCCGCCTTCTGATCTGCCGCCAAGGCAAGAGCGCGCGCCTTCTTCTCGGCACCGATCGCTGCCGCATGCGCTTCGCGTTCGGCTGCGGCCGCCGAGGCGCGAGCGGCTTCTTCTGCTTCGCGGGCAGCCGCTTCAGCTTTGCGGGCTTCCTGCGCGGCTGCTTCGTTCGCTCGTTCTGTGGCGAGCCTGGCTGCCTCGGCCTCGCGCGCGGCCTTGCGGTCAGCCGCCCGAGCCTCACGCGCGGCTGCAATGGCCTTCCGGGCAGCCTGCTGTTCGAGGACTGCCGGATCATCTGCCGGCGGCCTGGCGGCGAACTTCGCCAGCATGGTCTTCTTGGCATCCGCGGACGTGTTTAGCCGCTTTCCGAAATGATCTTTGTGACTTCGCATGGTGGTATTGTATGGATCGTCGCGGGTTGTGCCCAGCCCTCCGGGTCGATCAGCGGGCTGCCCGGCCTGGTCTTCGCCAGAGACATGCCAGAGCGGGCCCGTGCCAGAGCGAGAGGCGAACCATCGAGGGGAGTCTGGATTTCTGGCGGAGAGAGTGGGATTCGAACCCACGGTACGCTTGCACGTACACACGCTTTCCAAGCGTGCGCCTTAAGCCGCTCGGCCATCTCTCCAGCGCCGGAGGCGGCGGACATAGCAGACCCCGCGCCCCCGGAAAACCCCGATTTCAGGCATCCATCTTCAAGGCCGCCAGGAAGGCCGACTGCGGAATCTCAACCTTGCCGAACTGGCGCATCCGCTTCTTGCCTTCCTTCTGCTTCTCCAACAGCTTCCGCTTGCGCGAGATGTCGCCGCCGTAGCACTTCGCCGTCACGTCCTTGGACAGCGCGCTGATCGTCTCCCGCGCGATCACCCGCGACCCGATCGCCGCCTGGATCGCGATCTTGAACAATTGCTTCGGGATCAGGTCCTTCAGCCGCGCGCAGATCGCCCGCCCTCGCGCCTCGGCCGCCGAGCGGTGGGCGATGAAGGACAGCGCGTCCACCGGGTCGGCATTGACCAGGATCGAGATCCGCACGAGCTCGCTCTCGGCATACCCGTCCATCTGGTAGTCGAAGCTCGCGTACCCGCGGGAGCACGACTTGAGACGGTCGTAGAAGTCGAACACCACCTCGTTCAGGGGGATTCGATAGACGACCATGGCGCGGTTGCCGACATAGGTCAGATCGACCTGCTGGCCCCGCCGCTCCGTGCACAGCGACAGAACGGCGCCCAGATAGTCGTCCGGCACCATGATGGTGGCGCGGATCCACGGCTCCTCGATCTTCTCGATCACCGACCCGTCCGGCATGTCGACCGGGTTGTGCAGCTCGATCATCTCGCCGTTCGTCTTGAACACGTGGTACACGACGGACGGCGCGGTCGCGATCAGGTCCAGGTCGAACTCGCGCGACAGCCGCTCCTGGATGATCTCCAGGTGCAGCAGTCCGAGGAAGCCGCAGCGGAACCCGAACCCCAGCGCGGCCGAGGTCTCCGGCTCGTAATGGAAGCTCGCGTCGTTCAGCCGCAGCTTGCCCAGGCTCTCCCGCAGCTTCTCGAAATCGTCGGCGTCGACGGGGTAGAGCCCGCACCACACCACGGGGATGGAGGGCTTGAACCCCGGCAGGGCTTCCGCCGCGGGTGTCCGGTCGTCGGTGATCGTGTCGCCGACGTTGCAGTCCGCGACGGTCTTGATGGCGGCGGTGATGTAGCCCATCTCGCCCGGTCCTAGATCGTCGACCGGGATCATCTTCGGGCTGAACACGCCGACCTGTTCCACCGAGTGCACGGCGCCGGTCGACATCATGCGGATCTTCATCCCCCGCTTGAGCCGCCCGTCCTTCACACGCACCAGGATCACCACGCCCAGGTACTGGTCGTACCAGCTATCCACCAGCAGCGCCTTCAGCGGACCCGCGGCGTCGCCGGTCGGCGGCGGCAGGCGCGTGACCAGCGCCTCCAGCACGCCCTCGATGTTGAGGCCGGTCTTGGCGCTGATCTCCACCGCGTCCGAGGCATCGAGGCCGATCACGTCCTCGATCTGCTGCTTCACCCGCTCCGGTTCGGCGGCGGGGAGGTCGATCTTGTTGAGGACCGGCACGATCTCGTGGTTCGCGTCGATCGCCTGGTAGACGTTGGCAAGCGTCTGCGCCTCCACCCCCTGGGAGGCGTCGACCACCAGCAGCGAGCCCTCGCAGGCCGCCAGGCTCCGGCTCACCTCGTAGGCGAAGTCGACATGGCCGGGCGTGTCCATCAGGTTCAGCTCGTAGACCTTCCCGTCCTTGGCCTTGTAGGTCAGGCGGACGGTCTGCGCCTTGATGGTGATGCCGCGCTCCCGCTCCAGCTCCATGTTGTCCAGGACCTGGTTGGTCATCTCCCGGTCGGACAGGGCGCCGGTGTACTGGATCAGCCGATCGGCCAGGGTGGATTTCCCATGGTCGATGTGGGCGATGATCGAGAAGTTGCGGATGTGGTCGATCGGGGTGTCGGTCATGACCTGGCTGCGTTGGAGGTCGGGCCGGGGTGGGCCACGTTGGGGGACAGATAGAGAGTCCGGCCCCCGGTGTCATCCATTCGCCGCGGTCAGCCGCGGCGTGCCGCCCTGGATGACTGCCTCCGCTTGCGCGGGAGATGGCGGTGTGTATGATGCGCATTGATGAAGAGCGCAGCGCTCATCCGTGAACTGCAGGCAGCCGGGTGGGTGCTGGACCGGATTCGCGGATCGCACCACGTCTTCAAGCACCCCACGCGTGCCGGACGGGTGGTGGTCCCGCACCCGAAGAAAGACCTCGGGGTGGGCCTCGTCGCCGCCATCCGCAAGCAGGCTGGACTGTAGGAAACAGGGCATGCGCTACCCGATCGTCATCGAGCCAGGGACCGACACGACCGCCTTCGGTGTGGTCGTGCCCGATCTGCCCGGCTGCTTCTCGGCGGGGGACACGCTGGACGAGGCGTTAACCGCCGCGGAGGAGGCGGCCTCCGCCTGGATCGACGCCGCTCTCGATGCGGGCGAAGCGGTGCCGCCGCCCTCCAGCCTGGACGCGCTCCGCCACGATCCCGCCTATTCCGGCTGGACGTTCGGGGTCATCACCGTCGATCCGGCGCTGCTGGACGACACGATCGAGCGGGTGAACATCACGCTCCCACGCCGGGTGCTGCGCCGCCTCGATGCGCTGGCCCGTGCGGCCGGCGAAACGCGGTCGGGCTACATCGCGCATCGCACGTTGGAAGCGGGTCCCCCGTCGCGGTAGGCGGGGCGAGTCCTCGCAGCCCCACGCCCCGTGCCGGCCGGCCGTCAGGCCGCTCGGCGCAGCCGGAAGGTTTGTCCGCCATCGGTGGTGGCGAGATGTCCCATGCGGGCGAGCGCCGCCAGCACGGAGGCAATCTGCGGCACGATTCGCCGCCCCTGGCGGAAGCCGGCGGCCAGACCGTGGGCCCCAAGCGGGCCGGGCGCGCGCACTGGTTCCACCCGCCCGCCGCAATGCATGACGTTTCCATGGCAGCCCGCCGCCGTTGACCCACGTCAAGGCGGGCTCCGCCGCCCGCGGCTTCGATCCGGCCCGTTCGGAGACGGAGCCGACCATGAAATCCGACGTCCTCGCCGCGATCGGTGAAGCCGGGCTGCGGCAGCCCGCCGCGGTGAACGCCGCGCTCGCCGCCAATGACCGCGTCAAATACGTGTTCACCCTGCTGCAGATGGCCGCCGCCCATGCCGACCAGCCAGGGCAGCCGCCCGCCATTCTCCGGCGGGAGCGGCTGGCCTGCGGTATCCAGGACCAGGCGCTCGACGATCTGCCCGCCGCGACACGCCGCGACGCGGGCGGCTACCGCATACCCGGCCTCGCCGCCCTCCTGCGCCGGGTCGCGGCCGATCTCCGCACGATGGCCGCGCCGGTCATCGCGGCCGATCCCGCCATCCAGCCCCGGCTCGACGCCCTGCTCGCGGCGCTGCCGGCCGGCGAGGACGAGGCGCTCGATCCCGCCACCCTCGCCGCCATCACCCAGGCACGGCCCGATGCCGACAGCCTCCACCGGCTGGTGATGGACCTGCACCGCGCGCTCAACGCCCAGCAGGCGGCGCTGGCCGAGGAACGGATCGACGGGGCCGCTGCCTACGGCCTCGCGCCCGAGGACCGGCCGCGCGTCGCCGCCTTCATGGCCGGGCTCAACCGCACCGCGCCGCTCAAGTTCGACCATCCCGGTCTGGCGACCACGGCCACCCGCCAGGGGGAGCGGCTGGTGATCCAGAACGACATCGGCACCACCGACGCCCACGTCCTCGTGGTCCATGTCGAGGCACTGGCCGTCACCGTGACCTACACGGATGTGCATCCCGAACGGCTGCGCTTCTTCCAGGACGTGCTCTCCGCCCATCCCGTCACCTGGACCCTCTCCCAGTCCGGCCAGCTCGGCGGCACGCCCTTCCACATGGCGACCGGCCGGCTCGCCGCCCCCGACGAGGCCGCCTGCCGATCCTTCCTCGGCACCCTCGGGTCGCGCCTCGTCTTCCTGATCGACTGGAACCGCGCCCGCCGCCAGCTCCGCTCCTTCCTCCCCCGCGTGCCCCGGCTCGCCCTGCTGCGCTGGGCCGCGGAGCAGGAGATCGGGCATCGCGGCTTCCTCGCCCTGGGCGGGGCGAAGCTGGTGAACGAGACGATCGAGTCCGCCGCAGGCTCCGCCATGCATTTCGGCGACCGGCTCTCCGACGTGCTGGGCGTGCCGGAGACCGAGGCCTTCCTGCGCTTCGTGCTGACCGGCGCGACCGACTGCCTGCGCGAGCGGCGCTCCGTCCCGCTGCTGCGCGACCGGATCCGCGCCGAACTCGCGCGGCATTTCAGCAACGAGCAGAGCCGGCTGATCGGGATCGCCGCCGACCATGCGGGCCTCGTCTTCGAACTGGCGAGCCTCGCCCGCGACGGTGCGCTCGCGATCGGCGAGCCGGAGCTCGGACGCCAGCAGGCCCGCGCCGCGGCGTTCGAGCGCGATGCCGACCGGCTGGTGAGCGACGTGCGGGCCGCGGTGCGGCGGCGCCCCGACCACGCCGCGTTCCTGCCGCTGATGCACGCCGCCGACGACGCGGCGGACGAGCTGGAAGAGGCGGTGTTCCTGCTCGCCCAGTTCCCCGCTCGCCTGCCGGCCCCGGTCCTCGACAGGCTCCAGTCCCTCGCCGCCCTGCTCGTCGAAGCCGCCCAGGAATGGGTCAAGGCGCTGCTGGGCGCCGGCGAACCCGCGCCCGAGGACCAGGACGACGCGCTGGTCGCGATAGACCGGGTGCTCGCGCTGGAACACGCCGCCGACGACGCCGAACGCGCGCTCGCCGCCACCGCCGTCCGGGACGCGGCGGACTTCCGCCAGCTCCATCTCTGCACCGCGCTCGGCACCCGGCTGGAGGAAGGCGCGGACGCCCTGAAACGAGCCGCGCTGCTGCTGCGCGACCGCCTGATGGAGACCTCCGGTGGCTGACCCGCTCGCACCGATCCCGATCCTCCCTGGCCGGCCGCTGCCTGCCACCGGCCCGGAGCAGGTGGGGAACAAGGCCTGGAACCTGATGCGCATGGCCGAGGCCGGCTTGCCCGTGCCGCCCGCCTTCGTCCTGCCCACCGACTGGTGCCGGGTGCGCCCGCTCGACCAGGCGTCCCTGTCCGAGGCGCTCGCAACCGGCATCCGCGAGCTCGAAGCCGCGACCGGTCTCGCCTTCGGCGCGGCGCGGCGGCCGCTGCTCGTCTCCGTCCGGTCGGGCGCCGCCCTGTCGATGCCCGGCATGCTCGAGACGGTGCTGGATGTCGGCCTGACCCCGCAGAGCGTCGCCGGGCTGATCCGCGCGACCGGCAACCCGCGCCTCGCCTGGGATTGCCATCGCCGGCTGGTGCAGGGCTTCGCCGAGGTGGTCGCCGGCCTCGATCCCGCCCCCTTCGAGGCGGCCCTGGCCGAAGCGGTTGCGACGGCCTGTGTGGAGACCGACCGCGCCCTCGACCACCGCACGCTGCGGACCCTCGGCGAGCGGATGCTGGGGCTGTTCGCCGCGGGCGCCGGCCGCCCGTTCCCGGCCGACCCGATGCGGCAATTGACCGAGGCCGCCGCCGCGGTGCTCGCCTCCTGGGACGCACCGAAGGCGGTGGCGTACCGGCGGCTGAACGGGCTCTCGGACCTGGGCGGCACCGCCGTCACCGTCCAGACGATGGTGTTTGGCAACGCCGGGGGCGGATCGGGGGCCGGGGTGGGGTTCACGCGCGACCCGGCCACCGGCGCGCGGCGGCTCTACTTCGATTTCTGCTTCAACGGCCAGGGCGAGGACGTGGTCGCCGGCCGCCGCACCGTGACCGACGACGACCGGCTGCGCCGCGTGCTGCCCGTCGCCCACGCGGAGCTGGCGGCGGCGCAGGAGCGGCTCGAGGCGCTGTTCCGCGACGCGCAGGATTTCGAGTTCACCATCCAGGACGGGCGCCTGTTCCTGCTGCAGACCCGCCGCGCCCAGCGCACGCCGCTCGCGGCCCTGCGGATCGCGGTGGAGATGGTGGAGGAGAGGCTGATCACGCCCGCCGAAGGGCTGACAAGGGTCGCCGACCTGGACCCGGCGACATTGGTCCGCACGCGCTTAGCCGACCCGCTACCCCCGCCCTTGGGGGACGGCGTCAGCGCCGCGCCGGGCGTCGCCGCGGGGCCGATCGCGCTGGATGCCGCGACCGCCGAGGCGATGGCCGAGTCCGGCACGCTGCCGATCCTGGTGCGGCCCGAGACCGCGACGGACGACATCGCGGGCATGGCGCGCGCGGCGGGCATCCTGACCGCGTCGGGCAGCCGCACTGCCCATGCCGCGGTCGTCGCGCGGCAACTCGGCACGCCTTGCCTCGTCGGCTGCACGGCGCTGGTGATCGACCGCGCGACCCGCACGTGCCGGCTGGGGGACCGCGTGCTGGCGGAAGGCGAGCTGCTGAGCCTGGATGGCAATGCCGGCGCGGTCTACGCCGGCGCGCTCCCGATCGTGCGGGACGTGCCGGAGCGGGAGCTGGCGGTCGTGGCGGGCTGGCGGGCGCAGGCCGAGGTCCCCAGTGCCGCGCCCAGTGTCATGGCCGCCGAAGGGCCCGCGCCTAGTGTCATGGCCGCCGAAGGGCGGCCATCCACGACTTCGTGCCGCACATGAAGTCGTGGATGGCCGCGACAAGCGCGGCCATGACACGAGGGGCACGACAAGCGCGGCCATGACACGAAGGGCTCAGACCGGCTTCACCCGCGCGGCGCCGGGCAGCGGCTCCGGCCGGTCCTGGCGCACCAGCACCGCCACGCTCAACGCGCCGCAGATCGCAATCGCGCCGGTCAGCACGAAGGCGCTGGTGAAGCTGCCCGTGCCCTCGATCAGGAAGCCGGTGGCCGAGGGCGCCACGATGCCGGCGAGGTTCGCGATCAGGTGCACGAACCCGCCCACGCCGCCGACCCGCGCCGGCGGCACCGTGTCCAGGATGATCGCGAAATAGGTGTTCCCGGTCAGGTACATGAAGAACACCGACACCGCCATCAACGCCACCACCGCGAAGATCGAGGTGACCAGCCCGGCCACCGCCACGCACACCGCCGCAATGGCGAGACTGCCGACCAGGATCAGCTTGCGGGCGAACAGCGCATCCCCGGTGCGGCGGTAGATCGCGTCGCCCACGAACCCGCCCGAGGCCAGGCCGATGAAGCCGATCAGCCACGGAATGGCGTTCACCACGCCCATCCGCTGGATGCTCAGGTGCTGGACGGTCGCGAGATAGGTGGGGAACCAGGACAGGAAGAAATACAGGATGTAGGCGTAGCCGAAGAATGCGAACGCCGTCGCCAGGATCGCGGGACGCCGCAGATAGGCGCTGAGCGGAAGCGCGGTCTCGGCCGAGGCCGCCGGGTCGGGGACGACCTGCGCGGCCTCCCGCTTCTCGGCCGCCGCCAGCCAGCGGTGCAGGGACGGGCGATCGGTCGCGCAGATCAGCCACGCCACCGTCCAGATCAGCCCCACGGCCGCGATCACCACGAAAGAGATGCGCCAGCCCGCCGCCACCGCGATGAACCCGACCACCGGCCCGGCCAGCGCCGCGCCGAGCGGCTGGCCGGCATTCGCCAGGCCCACGGCGCTCGCCTGCTCATGGCGCGGGAACCAGTTGCTGACGAGCTTGCTCGCCGTCGAGCTGAACGGGCCCTCGCCCATGCCGAAGATCACGCGGATGATCAGCAGCGAGACGATGCCCGTCGCCGCCGCGGTCAGGCCGCAGAACACCGACCATACCGACATCGCGATCGAGAACACGTTCTTCGGGCCGATCTTGTCCGACGCGTAGCCGCCGACGAAGCAGAACAGCGCATAGCCGAAGAAGAAGCTGCTGAAGACGATGCCGAGCCGCGCGGGATCGAGCGCGAGATCGTGCGCGATCATCGGTGCTGCGATCGAGAGCGCCGCCCGGTCGAGGTAGCTGATCCCGCCACCGATGAAGAGAAGGATGATGATGAACCAGCGAAGACGCGCGTACATGGCGGACTTCCTCCCGAACGCCGGCGTCTGCTGGCCGGTCGCGTCACGTCGTGGGTGATCGCCCGCCCCGCTTGGGGGCGGGCCGCACGCTCAGGCCGCCGCCGGGCGGCCGGTCCCTCGCATCAGGATCTGCTGGTGGCCACCGGTGATCTCCGCATGATGCGCGAGCGCACCTGCCGAGAAATCCGCATCGGGCCGCTGCTCGGGACCAAAATTCCCGAATTCGTCGACGCCCCGCACCAGCGTCGCGTGGTCGTGCGAGCCGACGATCTGGCGGACATAGGTCGGCAGGTAGCGGATCGCGAAGCCGATGCGCCGCTCGCCGGACGGGTTCGGGTCGGACCCGTGGATCAGCCGCACATGGTGCAGCGACATCTCGCCCGCGCGGAGCTGCAGCATCTCGGCCTTGCTCTCGTCGACCTCGACCGCGATCTCCTGGCCGCGCGACAGCAGGTTGCCCTCGGCGAACGTGTCGCGATGCGCCACCTGCTCCATCTTGTGCGTGTCGGGGATCACGCGCATCGCGCCGTTCTCGGCCGTGCTGTCCGACAACGCGACCCAGGCCGTGACGATGTCCGCCGGATCCAGACCCCAATACGTCGAATCCTGGTGCCAGGACACGAAGCTCGGATCATGCGCTTCCTTGGTGAAGAAGCTGGAGCCCCAGGCGAGGATGTTCGGACCGATGAGGTCCTCCACGGCGTCCAGGATCGCCGGGTGGCGGATCAGCTCGTCGAGCCAGGTGAAGACCAGATGTGTCTTGTGCCGCAGCGGACCCTTGAGCCGGCCGTGCGCCGCCTCGTGCGCTTCCAGCTTCGCCCGCAACGCGCTGGCCTCCGCCGTGCTCATCACCTGCACCGGGGCGTAGTAGCCATGCGCCTCGTAGAAGGCGACGGCGTCGGGCGACAGCTTCTTGAGCGGGCGGGTAGCCTCGAGTTTGGCGCTCATCGCATCTCCTCCTATCGTGCCGTTGCCGGCGTGATTTCATTAGTGATGGGCTAATTCCAAGGGTGACATCGAGTGCGAGCGGACGTCAATGGGGACAGGCAGGCGCCGGCGGGAGCGCCGGCGCTGGAGAAGGGGCTCGATCTGCTGGAGGCGCTGGCGGCCGAAGATGGCGGCCTCACCCAGAAGCAGCTCGCCGCCAAGGTCGGGCGTTCGGTCAGCGAGGTCTTCCGCATGCTGGGCGTGCTGGAGCGGCGCGGCTACATCGTGCGCGACGGCAAGACCGGCGAGTATTCGCTGGCGCTGACCCTGTTCCGCCTCGCGACCCATCACCCGCCGATGCGGCGGCTGCAGCGTGTCGCGCGGCCGGTCATGGAGGTGCTGGCGGAGACGACCGGCCTCGGCTGCCATCTCTCGATGCCAAGCAGCGGGCAGTTTTTGATCGTGGCGGTGGCCGATCCGGACCGGCCGATGGGCTGGGCCGTGAAGCTGGGCGGCGTCTTCCCGTTCGCGGCCACCTATGTCTCGGCGCGCGTGCTGGCGGCGTTCCAGCAGGGGCGGCGGCGGGAGGAGATGGTGCGGCTGCTCGCCGCCGAGGGTGGTGAGAGCGAGGCATCCTTGACCGCGCGCCTCGACCGCATCGCCGCCGCGGGACACGACCTGGTCGCGAGCGAGCTGATCGACGGCTTCGTCGACATTTCCTGCCCGATCCTGGATGAGCACGGCCAGGCGGTCGCGGCGCTGACGCTGCCGTTCCTGCCGCGCTTCGCCAAGCTGCAGGATGCGAACGCGTGCCTGACGCTGGTGCAGCAGGCTGCCCACGACATCTCGTCGCAGGTGGGGGGGGCGACGCCCGCCGCCTCGGGCTGACCGGGGAGGCACGCGGGCGGCCCGCCGGCGGCGGGATCTCAGGCCGCCACCGAGACCACCACCTTTCCGGCCGCACTCCCGGCGGCGACCGCCGCATGCGCTTCCGCGACCGTCTCCAGCGTGAACACGCGGGGATCGACGCGGGGCCGCAGCTTGCCTGCTTCCGCCAGTGCCGCGGCCTGCGCCAGGATCTCGCCGTGATGCGCCCGCCCGATTCCGGTCAGCAGCGGCGCGAGGGTGAACACGCCGGAATAGGTCGCGCCCTTGAACGAGAGTGGCGCCAGCGAATGGGTCCCCCAGCCGAGCGCGCTCACGACATGACCGAAGCGCTTCACCGCGAGGAAGGACGCGTCGAGGATGGCGCCACCGCCCGTGTCGTAGACGACGTCGAAACCCTCGCCGCCCGTGTGGCGCGCGACCTGCTCCTGGACCGGGACGGTGGCGTAGTCGATCGGTTCGGCGCCCAGGCTGCGGATGACCTCCGCGCTGGAGGCGTTGCCGGTGGCGAAGACGCGGGCGCCGAATGCGCGCCCGATCTGCACGGCGACATGGCCGACGCCGCCCGCGCCACCCTGCACCAGCAAGGTCTGGTTCGGCTGGATGCGGGCGCGGTCCACCAGGCCCTCCCACGCCGTGATGGTGACCAGCGGCAGTGCCGCCGCCTCCCACATGGTCAGCGCCGCGGGCTTGATCGCCAGCAGGCGCGCGTCCACCGCCGCGTATTCGGCCAACGTCCCGGGGATGCCGCCGACACCGCCGGTCATGCCGAAGACCTCGTCGCCGGGCTTGAAGCCGGTGACCTCGGGCCCGACCGCCGCCACGACCCCGGCCAGGTCGAGCCCGAGGATCGCGGGCAGTGCGTGGCGCGCATGTTCGGCGGCGCCGGCCCTGATCTTGGTGTCCAGCGGGTTCACGCCGCTGGCGTGGATGCGGACCAGCACCTCGCCCGGACCAGGGACAGGACGAGGGCGCTCGACCATCCGGAACGGGCCGCCGATGGTTTCGACCAGGGCGGCTTTCATACTCTGCGTGGGACTGTGCATGGCCGTGTCTCCTTGCACCTCGCAAGCTGGCCCTGCCATCGTCGCATGGCGATCATCATGATCGCACGATCCCCATGCGAAAGCGTTTGGCATCATGCGCGGCCTGGACTGGAACGACCTGCCCGTCTTCCTCGCCATCGCGCGTGAGGGCACGCTGGGCGCGGCCGCGCGCCGCCTCGGGCAGACCCAGCCCACCATGGGCCGGCGCCTCCGCGCGCTGGAGCAGGCGACCGGGGCGACCCTGTTCCAGCGCACCAGCGACGGCTTCGTGCTGACCGATGAGGGGCAGGCGATGCTCGCACACGCCGTCCGCATGGAGCAGGAGGCGCTGGCCCTGCAGCGCACGCTCGCCGGCCAGCCCGGCACCCTCCAGGGTCCGCTGCGCCTTTCATGCTCCGACTGGTTCGGCACGACCTTGCTGAGCCCGGTGCTCGCGGAATTCGCGGAGCGCCATCCGGGCGTCACCGTGGAACTGCTGACCGATGCGCGGATCTACAGCCTCGCCCGACGGGAGGCGGACCTCGTCATGCGCATCGTGCCCTTCACGGAGCCCGAGGTGATCGCGCGCAAGCTGGTGACGATCCCCTATGGGCTCTACACCGGATCCGATCGCTGGGCCCCGCGCGCCGGCGATGGCGCCGGGTGCCGGCTGGTGCTGATGGATACGGCCTTCGGCGGCATGCCCGACGTCGCCTGGGCCGCCCGCGTGCTGCCCCGCGCGGCCGTCGTCTCCCGCAGCAACAGCCGCGACGTGCAGGCACGTCTCTGCGCCCTGGGCGCCGGACTCGCGATCCTCCCCCAGCCGCTCGGCGACGCGACTCCCGGCCTGACCCTGGTTGAACTCGGGGAGGCGCCGCCCGCCCGCGACACCTGGATCGGCTATCACCGCGACCTGCGACGGCTGCCCCGGTTGCGCGCGCTGCGGGACCTGATCGTCGCCCGCCTCGCGCATGCCTGAGCCCGACGCGGGGTGACGCGCATCTGACCTCAGGCGTGGATCACCCGACCCCGCCCGATCGTCCCGGCAGGATGGCATCGGCGATGACGTCGAACAGGTGATCCGCCCGCGGAACCAGCGGCGGCTGGTCGGCGAGCCACGCCAGGGCGCTGATCAGCGCGAACAGGTCGTTGCCGTCCATGTCGGCGCGCGCCGCGCCGTCCTGCTGCGCCCGTCGCAGCAGCCGCGTTCCCGCCGAACGCAGGGTGGTGCAGGAGGCATGCAGGGCCGACGCCTCGTCCGAGATCGCCGCCACCATCAACGCGATCGCCCCGCTGAAGCCATGCGTCACCGCGACGGCCTCGCGCAGCCAGGTCACCAGCGCGCGTGCGGCGTCGGGCTCCTGCGCGAGCGTTTCCGCCCGCCGCGCCAGGGCGTCGAAATCGGCGCGCAGCAGGGCCTCCAGCAGCGCCTCCCGCGTCGGGAAGTGGCGGTAGAGCGTG
>MKTV01000060.1:79198-83493 GCA_001898425.1 Rhodospirillales bacterium 69-11 | reverse complement strand
CGATGTCCCGCAGCGAGGCCTGCGCACCGCGATCCAGCACGATGCCACGCGCGGTCGCCAGCAGGTGGTCGTGGTTCTTCTGCGCGTCGGCGCGCAGCGGCTTCGCGTCGGCTCTCGTGACAGGCGCGTCGGCGGTCATCGGCTTCGTCGGGCCCTCCGGGGCGGGGTTGAAAAACGGAACATCACTCCGATTAAATGTGGAGCGCTGCTCCGGATTGGCGGGGTGACGCTCCAGGTGGCACGGACGTGAAGGAGAATGCGATGCCGCGCGAGATGATGAAAGCCGTACGGATCCACGCTTTCGGCGGTCCCGAGGTGCTGCGTTACGAGGACGCCCCGATCCCGGAGATCCAGCCGGACGAGGTCCTCGTGCGCGTGCATGCGATCGGGGTGAACCCGCCCGACTGGTACCTCCGCGACGGCTACCGCGCGCTGCCGCCGGCGTGGCGGCCGGAGGTCGCGTTCCCGCTCATCCTGGGATCCGACGTCTCCGGCGTGGTCGCGGCGATCGGCGGGCAGGTCCGGGCGTTCGCCGTCGGCGACGAGGTGTATGCCCTGGTGCGCTTCTTCAGCGTGGGCGAGAGCCGCGCCTATGCGGAGTATGTCAGCGTTCCGGCCTGGCAGCTCGCGCGCAAGCCCGTCGGCCTCGATCATCCGCACGCCGCCGCCGCGCCGATGTCCCTGCTCACCGCCTGGCAGTTCATGGTGGAGGTGGGACACGACGCGCCGAACCCGCTGCAGCCGCACGCGCACGTCCCGGTGCCGCTGGCGGGCCGACGCGTGCTGGTGAACGGAGCCGCCGGCGGCGTCGGGCATTTCGCCGTCCAGGTCGCGAAGCTGAAAGGCGCGCATGTCATCGCCGTCGCCTCGGGGCGGAACAACGGCTTCCTGCGTGACCTGGGTGCGGACGAGGTGATCGACTACACGAGGACGGCGCCGGAGGACGTGGTGCGCGACGTCGACCTCGTGGTCGATGCGGTCGGCGGTCCGGGGGCGAGCCGGTTCCTGCCCGTGGTGAAGCGCGGCGGGGCGTTGTTCCCGGTGTATCCGCTGGGGTTCGACGATCACGACGCCGCGGCGGCGCGGGGGATCACGGTGTCCACCACCCAGGTCCGCTCGAGCGGGCGGCAACTGGCGGACCTCGCGCCCTTGCTGGCGGATGGCAGGCTCCGCGTCGCGCTGGACGGGACCTATCCCCTGGCGGAGGCCCGCGCCGCCCATGAACGCGCCGCAAAGGGTCACATCCAGGGCAAGATCGTGCTCTCGGCCGAACCGGAGTGAGCGCCTTGGGCATGCGGCCCGCCGCGCCCGCCGATCCTTTGGGCCCGAGCGTCGCACATGCAGCCGCGCCTGGGGGGCGGGAGCCGCAGGCGCCCGGGGGGCGGCTGCGGCCCGCGCGCCGTCAGGTCTTCTTGCCGCTGCCGGGCAGCACGGTGCTCAGCACTTCCTTCGCCGTGTCGATCAGCATGCTTCCCTGCTGGGGGTCGCCCTCCCAGATCGTCGAGGCGAACGCCTTGGCCTGCGCCAGCGTGATGTGCGGCGGCAGCGGCGGCACGTTCGGGTCGGTCTTCACCTCCAGCACCACCGGACGGTCGGAGGACAGCGCCTCCTCCCAGGCCGGCCCGAGGCGTTCCGGCGTGTCGACATAGAGGCCCCGCAGCCCGATCAGTTCGGCGAAGCGGTGATAGGGCACGTCGGGCAGGTCCTGGCTGGCCTCGAACTTCGGGTCGCCCGCCATGACGCGCTGTTCCCACGTGACCTGGTTCAGGTCCTGGTTGTTGAACACGCACACCACCCAGCGCGGATCGGGCCACTCCTTCCAGTATTTCGCGACCGTGATCAGCTCCGCCATGTTGTTCATCTGCATGGCGCCGTCGCCCACCAACGCGATTACCGGACGATCGGGATGCGCCACCTTGGCCGCGATCGCATACGGCACCGCCGCGCCCATGGACGCGAGCCCGCCCGACAGCGACGCCATCATGCCCCGCCGGATCTTCAGGTCGCGCGCATACCAGTTCGCGCAGGAGCCGGAATCGCTCGTGACGATGGCGCGCTCCGGCACGCGCGGCGACAATTCCCAGACCACGCGCTGCGGATTGACCGGCGAGGCGTCGTGCATCGCGCGGGCTTCCAGCACCTTCCACCAGTCGGTGATGCTGTCCTCGATCTGCTTGCGCCAGGACCGGTCGGTCTTCTGCTCCAGCATCGGCAGCAGCGCGCGCAGCGTCTCCTTGCTGTCGCCCTGCAGCGACAGCTCCATCGGATAGCGCAGGCTGAGCATGCCGGGCTCGAGGTCGATCTGCACGCCGCGCGCCTGGCCTTCCTTCGGCAGGAACTCGGAATACGGGAAGCCCGACCCGACCATCAGCAGCGTGTCGCACTCCGTCATCATGTCCCAGCTCGGCCGCGTCCCGAGAAGACCGATGGAGCCGGTCACGAAGGGCAGGTCGTCGGGCAGCGCGGCCTTGCCCAGCAGCGCTTTGGCGACGCCGGCGCCCAGCTTCTCGGCGACCGCGACCACCTCGTCGGCCGCGTGCAGCGCGCCCGCGCCGATCAGCATCGCGACCTTGTTGCCGGAATTCAGGATGTCCGCGGCGCGCCGCAGGTCCGCCTCGAACGGCACGACGTTCGGGCGCGTGTACCCGACGCCGGAATGCACGGTGCCGTGCTTGCGCGGCGGTTCGGCGTAGGACATCTCCTGGAGGTCGTTCGGCATGATGAGCGCGGTCACCGCACGTTCGCCCTTGGCGATGCGCACGGCGCGATCGATCAGGTGCCGGACCTGCGCCGGCGCGCTCGCCTGCTGCACGAAGGCGCCGGCCACGTCCTTGAACATGCTCTGCAGGTCGAGTTCCTGCTGGTAATGGCCGCCCACCGCGGTGCGGGCCTGCTGGCCCGCGATCGCGAGCACCGGCATGTGATCGAGCCGCGCATCGTACAGGCCGGTCAGCAGGTGCGAGGCGCCGGGCCCTGAGGTCGCCAGGCAGACACCGAGTTCGCCGGTGAACTTGGCGTAGGCGGACGCCATGAACGCGGCCATCTCCTCGTGCCGCACCTGGACGAAGCGGATCTTGTCGGTGCCGAACCGCTGCAGCCCGCCCAGCAGGCCGTTGATGCCGTCGCCGGGGTAGCCGAACACGACGCGGACGCCCCATTGGTGCAGCCGTTCCCAGAAGAAGTCGCTGACCGTCTGCGCCATGATGTGCCTCCGTTCCTGTGCCCGTCGTGTGCCCCGCTGGCGCCCGCCGTCGGGGCGAGAACCGGACGGAGGAGCGCCGGTTGCGCCATTTCACGCAGTTCACGTGATCGAAGGGGGGGCGCCGGATGGCGCGCGCGGCTCGTTCCGCCAGTCAGGAGGCTTCCGGGGGGCGCTCGGTCGGTCCATGCTGCCGGGATCCCGCCGGAGCGCCCGCCCCATGAGCACGAACGTCGCCGTGATCGCACCAGGAGCCATGGGGAGCGGCGTCGCCGCTCGCCTGACCGAACACGGGGTGACCGTGCGGACGCTGCTGGCGGGGCGTAGCGCCGAAACGGTGGCCCGCGCGCACAAGGCCGGCATGACGGACGCGACCGAGGACGAGATCGCGGGCTGCGATATCATCCTGTCGATCGTCCCGCCGGGCGAGGCGCTGGGCCTCGCGGAACGCCTCGCGCCGGCGCTGCGGCGGGCGTCCCGCAAGCCGCTCTACGTCGACTGCAACGCGGTGGATCCCGGAACGGTGCTGCGGATCGCCGGCGTGGTGGAGGCGGCGGGCGGGCGCTTCGTCGATGGCGGCATCATCGGCCCCCCGCCGGTGCCGGACTCGCGCAACACGCGCCTGTATCTGTCGGGTGCGGAGGCAGGCGCGGTCGCGGCGCTGGGAGAGCGGGGGCTTTCGGTGGTGGTGCAGCCGGGCCCGGTCGGCGCGGCCTCGGCGATGAAGATGTCCTATGCCGGGATCACCAAGGGGTTCACGGCGCTGGGCGCGGCCATGATGCTGGCCGCGAGCCGCGCGGGAACGGTGGAGCCGCTGCTGGCCGAGATGAAGCTGAGCCAGCCGGCGCTGCTGGACTGGCTCACGCGGCAGGTGCCACGGATGTACCCGAAGGCGTATCGCTGGGTGGCGGAGATGGAGGAGATCGCGGCCTTCGTGGGCGAGGACCCGGCGGCACGCGACTACTACCTGGCGGCCGCACGGTTCTATGAGCGGATCGCAGCGGACGATGCCGGGGCGGGGACGGAGACGGCGGCGATGGACGCGTTCTGCGGGTCTGCCCGGTCGTAGGGACGGGCGGGTTCGGGTGAACGCGCG
>MKTV01000060.1:70081-79064 GCA_001898425.1 Rhodospirillales bacterium 69-11 | reverse complement strand
CCACCGGCACCGACCGTGGGGGCAACCCCGCTCCGTCATCCGCGGGCCCCGACCCGCGGACCCCCACCGGCACCGGACCGTGGGGCTGGTCAGCGGGAGCGGGACGCGCCACGCTCCGCCCAGACCCCGACCCGAGGACCCCATGACCGCAGCCACCGCCCCGATGCGCGGCGTGCATCGCACGCCTCCGATGGACCGCGTCACCTACGGCATCCCGCTGGCCGAGGCGCTGGCCGACGAGGTCGCGCGGGTCGGCGCGCATTCCGTCTACGTCATGGCCAGCGGCACGCTCGCCCGCACGACGGACGTGATCGACCAGGTGCGCGGCGTGCTGTGCAGCCGGCTGGCCGGCCTGTGCACGCGCATGGGCGCGCATACGCCGCGCACCGACGTGGTCGCCGCGGCCAACGAGGCGCGCGCCGCCCGCGCCGACCTCCTGCTGACCGTCGGCGGCGGGTCGGTCACCGATGCGGCGAAGATGGTCGCCCTGTGCCTCGGCAACGACGTCACCACGCCCCAGCAGCTCGATGCGTTCCGCGCGGTGATCACGCCGGACGGCAAGACCGAACGCCCGCCCACCCGGCCGCCGGCCGTGCGCTCGATCGCGGTGCCGACCACCCTGTCGGCCGGGGAGTTCACGAGTTTCGCCGGCTGCACCGACACGGACCGCCACGTGAAAGAGAGCTACGGGCACGCGCTGATGATGCCGCTCGTCGTGATCCTCGATCCGGCGGTCACCGTCCACACGCCCGAATGGCTGTTCCTGTCCACCGGCATCCGCGCGGTCGACCATGCCGTCGAGGACCTCTGCTCGATCAACCCTACGCCGTTCTCCGACGGGACGTCGCTGCAGGCGCTGCGGCTGCTCGCCCGTGGCCTGCCGGCGGTGAAGGCCGATCCCGGCGACCTTGCCGGCCGGCTCGACTGCCAGCTGGGGGCCTGGATGTCGATCATGGGCTCGCAGAACGGCGTCTCGAAAGGGGCGAGCCACGGGATCGGCCATGTGCTGGGCGGCACGGCCGGGGTGCCGCACGGCTACACCTCCTGCGTCATGCTCCCACCCGTGCTGCGCTTCAATGCGGAGGTCACGGCGGAGCGCCAGGCCTGGGTGTCCGACGCGCTGGGCGCGCCTGGCCGGCCGGCGGCCGATGCCGTGGCGGGGCTGGTCGCCGCACTCGGCCTGCCAGGGCGGCTCAGGGAGGTGAACGTGCGAGAGGACCAGCTCGACACGATCGCGCGGGAGTCGATGCACGACCGGTGGGTGCACACCAATCCACGCAGGATCGCCGGGCCGGACACGGTGCGGACACTGCTCGACGCGGCGTTCTGATCCCCGGGCCCCGCCTGCGGGGCCGGCAGCGCGGCGTGCGGGGCGGCCGGATCCGCGCTGCCTGTTCGTGGGCGTTCGAAGCGGGACGGGTGCGCGGACCGGTTGTGGCCGCGCCCGTCGGGGCGACCGAGCCGCTGGGCGGCCGAGGAGGGGTCAGGCGACCTCGGCCGCTTCCTTCAGGGTGGCAACCAGTTCTTCCCGCCGGAACGGCTTCTTCAGGATCTTCACGTGGTTGATGTCGTGGAACTTGGCCACGCCTTCCGCCAGGCGGAGATAGGCGTCGCTGAAGCCCGACGTCAGCACGATGTGCGCCGGAATACCCGTGAGCAGAATCTCGTTCAGAACGTCGATTCCATCCTTCTCCGGCATGATCATGTCCAGCATCACGATATCGGGGCGGTAATCGATGAAAGTCTCGGTCGCGTTGACGGAACTCGTCACCGCTTTGACGTCCAGGCCGATCTGTGCCGCCACGAGGCTGATCACTTTGGTGATCCCGACCTGATCGTCCACGATCAGAAGTTTCTTCGCCATCCCACTCCGGTCCTCCCGAACCCTGCGCCCGACACCACCCCCTGTAGGTATATTCACGTTTCTGTGAGCAAAATCCAGTCCAGAGTTTGAAATAATTGTCCGGAATTCGATGGCTTCGGGGCGGTGGCCCGTGGAAGTTCGGTTGGCTCAGATCAATAATGAGATAACGGACACGACACTCGTTTCTGGCCCAGCGCACGGCGTCTGGGTCGCTGTCCGGCGCCGAAATTCGGCGCTGGACGGCAGTTGTGCGGCTGCGATGATCCACAACCAGCTAAAAATTCATGCCGTGTACGAGATTTGTCAACGCTGGTATGTGGGTTCCGGCGGGAATTCTGCACGCGAGGGCGCCGCGGACGAAGCCGGACGGGGCGGCATGGGCGAAATGGGCAGCTTGGGAGGGATCGACCACACGGCCCCACGCCGTCGGCGGCGCGCGATGTCCGCCGCGACGTCGCGCCTGCGCGCCGGCTCAGCCCTTCGGGCGCGTCACGCCATGGTATTCCCGGTTCGGCATCATGTCGGTGGCGGAGGCCATCCGGTTCGACAGGTTGAAGAACGCCACCGTCTCCGCCAGGTCGAACAGGTCCTGCTCGCTCAGCCCCTCGGCCCGCAGGGCATCCCGGTCGGCATCGTCTACCAGCCAGGGCGTTGTGGTCATCTTCCAGGCGAAGTCCAGCATCGCCCGCTGCCGCGCGTCCAGCTTCGCCACGCGGTAGTTGAGCGCCATCATCTCCCCCAGTTCCGGGTCGCCGGAGAGCTGGCGCACCGCGGCGCCATGGGCGACGAGGCAGTAGTAGCAGCGGTTGGCGGAGGAGACGACGACCGCGACCATCTCCCGCTCCAGCTTCGACAGGCCGGAGGGCGAGAGCATGATCTCGTTGTACATCGCCATGAAGTTGCGCAGCCGCTGCGGCTTCAGGCTGTAGGTGCTGTAGACGTTCGGGACGAACCCCAGCTTCTCCACGCATTTGCGCCAGATGGCCTGCAGGTCCTCGTCCAGGCTGGACGGATCGGGGACGCCGAGTTTGGAGATGTGGTCGGGCTGGGGCATGGGGCGCGCCTTTACGACAGGACTTCCTTGTTGACCACGTTTTCCCGGATCGGGTTGCCGTCCAGCACCGAGAGGATGTTGCGCGCGGTCGCGACCGCCATCGCCTGCACCGCCTCGGCCGTCACGCCCGCCATGTGCGGGGAGGAGATCACGTTGTCCAGCGTGAGCAGCTTGTTGTCCGGCTCCACCGGCTCCTGGGCGAAGACGTCGAGCCCGGCGCCGGCGAGCTGGCCCGAGGTCAGGGCCGCGTAGAGCGCCGGCTCGTCGATGATGCCGCCGCGGGCGGTGTTCACGATGAAGGCCCCGCGCTTCATCTTCGCGATCCGCGCGGCGTCGAACAGGCCCACCGTGTCGGGCTTCTTCGGGCAGTGGATGGAGACGAAATCCGCGCGCGGCAGGGCGGCGTCGAGATCGGCGACCAGCTCGCATCCGGCCGCGGTGATGGTGCCCGCATCGACGAACGGATCGTAGACCAGCACCGTCATGTCGAAGCCGATGCAGCGGCGGGCGGAGCGCGTGCCGATCCGGCCGAAGCCCACGATCAGCACGGTCTTGCCCGAGAGCTCCATCGGCAGGATGCCGTGCCGTTCGGTCCAGCGTTCGCCGCGCACCAGCCGGTCCATCTCGGTGTGGCGCTTGGCGAGGTTGATCATCAGGTGGAACGCCTGTTCGGCGACCGAGGTGGAGTTCGCGGTGCCGGCCGTCATCAGCGGCACGCCGCGGGCGTTCAGCGCCGGGATCTCGACCGCGTCGAAGCCCACGCCGATGCGCCCGACCACCTGCATGGCGGGGGAAGCGTCCATCTCCGCCTGGCGGAACGGCGTGCTGGCGAGCGCGATGCCGGCGCAATCGGCGAGCTGCGGCAGCAGGTCGGCCTGCGAGATGCCGCCGGGGTAGATCACCGTCTCGATATCCTCGCGCGCCCGGATCAGATCGATGCCCTGGCGGCCCATCACGTCGGGCAGCATGACCTTGCGCTTGTTGGTGGCCATCGGACGGCGTTTCCCTTCTGTGTTGACGATGCGGGTCTGACGCCGAACGCCTCGGCGCGGCCGGCGGGAGTGTGCGGCGGGGTCAGAGCCTCTGCCGCAGGGCGGCGACGTAGCCGCGGTTCCAGGTGGGCGAGAGATGCACCTCGTTCATCACGACGTGCTTCGGCATCGTGGCGATGTAGCGGATCAGGTCGCCGCAATCGGCCGGCTGGACCATGCGCGCCCGCTCCTCGGCGCTGACCGGGTTGGGGCGCTTGTCCAGGATGGGCGTCGCGACCTCGCCGGGCAGGAAGACGGTGGAGCGGATGCCGTTCACGCACTCCTCCATGTTCAGCCCGTGGCTCATCGCGACGATGCCGTGCTTGGCGGCGACGTAGATCGGGCCGCTGAGCCCGCCGATGAAGCGGCCGGCCATGGAGGCGGTGTGGATGATCAGCCCGTCCTGCTGCGCGCGCATGAAGGGCAGGGCGACGGTGATGCAGTAGAGCGCGCTCGACAGGTTGCCGTGCACCAGAGTGTCGATGCCTTCGGGCGTCAGGTGCGCCCAATGCCGCTCGACGATGTTCACCCCGGCGTTGTTGATCAGGATGTCGAGCCGGTTGAACGTTTTGCGGATGTGCTCGCCCACCTGCTGCACCTGGGCGCTGACGGTGAGGTCGGCGGGTTGCACATGGGCGCGCTCGCCGATGCGGCGGGCCACGTCCTCCAGCGGTTCGCGCCGGCGGCCGGTGAGCACGACGGTCGCACCCTCCTCGGCGAGGGCCAGGGCGGCGGCCTCCCCGATGCCGGAGCCGGCGCCGGTGACCCAGGCGATCTTGCCGTCGAGCTTGCCCATCCGCGTTTTCCCCCGGCTGCGTTCGGGCGGCATTCAAGTGGGTTGCCGAGGGGAGGGCAAGGGGGCGAAGACGCGGCCTGCGCGCGGGAGGCGAGTGGCCATACGCACCCGATCCTTTATGATGGCGCACCAGACGCACCGGTGATCCCGCCTTCTCCATGGCCCGCAGGCCCCCAGACAGGAACCGCCCTGACGACCGGGTGCCGCCCGACTTCGAAGTCTGTGTGGCCGGCCGCCCGATCTCCGCGCAGTCGCACAACGCCGAACGGCTTGCGGCATGGAAACGAGTGGTGCGTGCGATTGCCCTGGAACACTGGCCGAGCGAACGCCAGATGTTCGAGGGCGAGGTGGCGCTTCGGATCACGCATTACGCGCAGTACCGGTTTGTCGACATGGATAATCTGGCCAAACCGATCCAGGATGCCCTGCAAGGCATATGTTACCGGGAAGACCGTCTGGTCGACGTCGCGGCGAACTGGCGCGATATCAACGGCAGGTTCCGTGTCCGCCACATGTCGCTGCCGCTGGCGCGTGCGTTCAGTGACGGCCGGGAGTTCGTGCACGTTCGGCTCTGGGTGGCCGGTGGCGAGAGGGATCTGGGCTAGATGAGCGAGAGCGCCCCCACGCATCGCGAGACGCTCCGACGCACCGCGCAGGAATACCGTCGCCGCGGCTACGACGTGAAGGAAGCCCCGTCGCGAGAGGCGCTGCCCGGGTTCCTCACCGGCCTCTCGCCCGACCTGATCGCCAGCAAGGGTGGGGACCGCGTCGTCGTCGAGATCAAGCGCGCCGACCGCCTGAAGGGCTCGAACGACCTCACGGACCTGGCAGCCCGTGTGGCCGACCATCCGGACTGGCGCTTCGAGCTGATCACCCTCGCACAACCCGAGGTGACCGGGGCGGAACGGCCGTCCGCCGCAAGCCTTGCACGACTCCTGCAGGGGGTCTTGGCAGGTAGCCACGCCGATGACCCGGCGCTTCGAGGCGTCGCGAGCGTCGTCCTGCTGTCGACCCTTGAGCGCCTTCTTCGCTGGTTCGCCCTGGAGCGGGGGCTCTCCGTCAAAGACCGGCCGGCGCCGGCGATCGTGCACGAGCTGGGCTTCGTCGGACTCCTCGATGAGGACGCGCTCTCCGTGCTCGACCGTATTCCCGCATGGGATGAACCGCTCCTGGCCGGCAAGCCGTTCGAGGAGCCGCTGCCGCAGGACGTCGTCGATCAGCTCGTCCCGCTCTGCCGCACCCTGCACGCGGGATTGCTGGACGCCTGGGATCGCGGCGGGATGTCGCGCATCGAGATCCCCTGCACGCGATCCGCGATTTCGGAGCTGGACGAAGGCAACCCAGCCCTGTTCGCGATCCGCGATGCCGGCGGGCGACCGGCTTACATCGGGTTCGCCGATGTGGGGCATCTCCGGGCGACGATCGGGAGCGTGACTGCGCGCGTTCGCGGCAAGACCATCCTCGTCCTGTACTGGGAAACGCGCGAAGAGGCGGAGCGAGCGGCCCACGATGCCATCGCCGAGTTCCGCCCGAAGTTCCAGGACCAGGCCGTGGCGCACGCAGCGCCATCGGATCGCGCCGGATCAACCTGACCTTCCGCGGAGACCCACCCTGCGGCGCGCGAGCGCGGCCCGCCGATCCCGCTGGCCAACCGCGCCGGCATCCGCCACACTCGCGGCAAGGGAACGAAACGTCATACGGCGCGCATGGATCTCCTGCAGCTCGACCTGCTGGGCAACGCCCTGGTCTCCGGCCTGTTGCTCGGTGCCTTCTACGCCGCCGTGACGATCGGCGTGTCGATCTCCTTCGGCATGCTCGATATCGTCAACATCGCCCATCCCGCCTTCATCATCCTCGGCAGCTACACCGCCTACATCGCCAACACCACGCTGGGCGTCGACCCGATCCTCGCCAGCATCGTGCTGCTGCCCGCCTTCTATCTCCTCGGCGTGGCGATCTACACCGTCTACGACCTCGCCTTCGAACGGCGCGGCGACGCCTCCATCCGCGGCCTCGCCTTCTTCTTCGGCCTGCTGTTCATCACCGAAGTCACCCTCGTGCTGGTGTTCGGCGTCGACTACCGGCTGGTCGAGGCGGTTTATGTCGGCCCCAGTATAAGCCTCGGCCCGATCGACCTGCCGCTCCGCCTCCTGGTACCGGCCCTCGTGTCCCTCGCGCTGATCGGCGCGCTGCAGGTCTTCATGCGCCACAGCTTCACCGGCCGCGCCATCCAGGCGGTCGCACAGGACCCGCTCGCGCTCCGGCTCATGGCCGCGAACCCGACACGCATCAAGCGGATCGCCTTCGGCCTCTCGATCGCCACGGCCTCGGTTGCCGGCGCCGTGCTGATCGTGATCCAGCCGGTCGAGCCCTCGATCGCGCGCGACTATATCGGCCGCGTCTTCGCGATCTGCGTCATGGGTGGCCTCGGCAGCTTCGGCGGCACGGTGGCGGCCGCGATGACCCTGGGCATCGTCGAGAGCCTCACCGCCACCTTCTCCGGCCCGTCCTGGTCGCCCGCCGTCGCGTTCGGCTTCCTGCTGCTGACCCTCGCGCTGCGCCCCACGGGGCTGTTCGGGCGGTCCTGATGCGCACAGCCGGATTCGTCGTCCTGCTGCTGGTCGTGGCGGCGGCGGTGTTCGGCGCCGCGCGCCTGGTCGACAACCCGTACGCCTTCTTCGCCGGCTACGTCGTGCTGCAATACATCGTGCTCGCCACCGCCTGGAACATCCTGGGCGGCTACACCGGCTACGTGAATTTCGGCACCGCCGCCTTCTTCGCACTCGGCGCCTACAGCACCGTCGCGCTGCACAAGCTCACCGCCCTGCCGCTGCCGGCGATGATGCTGGCCGGCGGCATCGTCTCCGGCGCGGTCGGCCTCGGCACCGGCTATTTCACGCTCCGGCTGCGCGGCACGTATTTCTCGATCGCGACGCTCGCCATGGCCGTCGTGGTGCAGACGCTGATCACCAACTGGAGCTTCGTCGGCGGCTCCCGCGGCGCCTATGTCGTGCGCCCGGCCGAGGTCATGGGCCTCGACTACGTGCAGTACCTGTTCCTGCTGATGCTGCTGCTCGCGGTCGCCGCGGTCACGATCGCCCGCACGATCGAACGCTCGCGTCTCGGCACCGGCTTCGCCGCGATCCGCGACGACGAGGTCGCCGCCGAGGCGAACGGCGTCCCCACGCTGCGGCTCAAGCTGGTCGCGACGGCACTGTCCGGCGGGCTGATGGGCATGGCGGGTGCGCCGCTGCCGTACTACGTCACCTACCTCGATCCCGCCTCCGGCTTCAGCCTGAGCTACGCGGTCAACACCATCGCCATGCCGCTGATCGGCGGCACCGCGTCCTGGATCGGGCCGGTGATCGGCGCCGTGCTGCTGGGCACGCTGCAGCAGGTGGCCACCGTCACCATCTCCTCGGCGCTCTCGCTGCTGATCGTCGGCCTGCTGCTGGTCGGCTTCGTGGTCGCCGCGCCGCGCGGCATCATCGGCTGGTTCGGCAAGTGACGGCCCTGCTCCAGGTGCAGGGCCTCGGCAAGCGGTTCGGCGGGTTCGTCGCGCTCGCCGATGTCAGCTTCGACGTCGCCGAGGGCGAGCGTCTCGGCCTGATCGGCCCGAACGGGTCGGGCAAGAGCACGCTGGTGAACTGCCTCTGCGGCACCTTGCGCAACGAGAGCGGGGAGGTCCGCTTCGCCGGCCAGAAGCTCGCCGGGCTGAACGCGCACCAGCGCATCCGCCGCGGCCTCGCCCGCAGCTTCCAGCTCCCGCGCCCCTTCGGCACCATGACGCTGGCCGAGAACCTGCGCGTGCCGATCCTCTACGCGGTGCAGCCGCGCGGCGGCGCCCGTGTCCCCGATATTGCCCGTCGCTGCACCGACCTCCTCGGCATGGTCGGCTTGGCCGACAAGGCGGACCGCAAGCCGGCGGACCTGACGCAGATCGAGATGCGCAAGCTCGAGCTCGCCCGCGCCATGGCCTCGGAGCCGCGGCTGCTGATCGCCGACGAGGCCATGGCCGGCCTGTCGCACCAGGAGGTGGACGAGATCCTCGCGCTGCTGCTGCGGCTCAACGCCGAGGGCGTCACCATCATCATGATCGAGCACATCATGCGCGCGGTGCTCGCCTTCTCGCAGCGCCTCGTGGTCCTGGTCGCCGGCCGCAAGATCGCCGACGGCGATCCGCAGGCGGTGGTGCGGGAGCAGGCGGTGGTGGAGGCCTATCTTGGCAGCTAGCCTCG
>MKTV01000060.1:55256-70058 GCA_001898425.1 Rhodospirillales bacterium 69-11 | reverse complement strand
TACGGCGCGGTGCGCGTGCTGCACGACATCGCGCTCGAGGTCCGCCAGGGCGAGACGGTCGCGCTGCTGGGCACCAACGGCAACGGCAAGTCCACGCTGATGAAGTGCATCATGGGGATGGTGCGCCCCACCGCCGGGACGATCACCGCGGAGATCGACGGCACGCGGCACGACCTGGTCGGCCTGTCGACCGAGGCGATCGTCGATCTGGGCATCGCCTTCGTCCCCGAGGGCCGCCGGCTGTTCCCGCGCCTCAGCGTGACCGAGAACCTGCTGATGGGCGCCTTCCGCCCCGCCGCGCGCGCCGAGATGCGCCGCAACCTCGCCTTCTGCTTCGAGGTGTTCCCGCGCCTCGCCGAACGCCGCCGCCAGCTCGCCGGCTCCATGAGCGGCGGGGAGCAGCAGATGCTGGCGCTCGCCCGCGCGCTGATGTCGGCGCCAAGGCTGCTGCTGGTCGACGAGCCCTCGGTCGGGCTCGCGCCGCTGCTGGTGAGCCGGACAATCGACAAGATCCAGGAGATGAAGACCGGCTACGGGCTGTCCGTGCTGATGGCGGAGCAGAACTTCACCCAGGCGATCCGCATCGCCGACCGCGGCTATGTCATCGTGCACGGGGAGATCGCCTTCGCCGGCGAATCCGCCGCCGCGCTCAACGACAATGCGCTGATCCGGCAGTTCTACCTGGGCGCGTGAGCCTCGGCCCAGGCGACGATCTGCCGCGCGGTCATCGCGCCCGCCTGGCGCGCCACCTCCCGCCCGTTGGCGAACAGGCCCAGCAGCGGAATGCCGGTGATGCCGAGTTGCTGGGCCACCGCCGGCGCCTCCTCCGTGGAGACCTTGGCGAGCCGGACCCGCGGCTCGAGCTGTGCCGCCGCGGCCTCGAACTGCGGCGCCATCATGCGGCACGGGCCGCACCAGGAGGCCCAGAAGTCCACCAGCAGCGGAATCCCGTCATGCTGCAGGTGGCGGCGGAACTGCGCCTCCGACAGCGCGGCGGGATGGCCATCGAACAGCGCCTGGTGGCAGGCGCCGCAGCGGGGGGATTGCGCGAGCCGCGCCGTGGGCACGCGGTTGATGGCGTCGCACTGCGGGCAGACGATCTGGACGGGGTCGGTCATGGGCGGCGTCCACGCTTGGGTGGGGCAGAGATGCGTCCCGGTCCGGCCGGCTTCAAGCTGCGCGGCGCGTGCCGGCGCCCCTTCGCACCGGCACCCGACCGCCGTCCGGACGTCCTATCGCGGTGCGCCGCGGCCGCGCGGCATCAGCCCCGGCAGCAGGCCCGCGGCCTTGTTCCGTTGCGCGGGCGTCAGTGCCTCCGTCAGCTTCTGGGCGGCCGCGTGCACCGTGGCGTAGCTGTCCTGCCGCGCCTGGAACATCTGGTTCATCATGGTCTGGCGTTCCTCCCAGCTCGCGGTCGGCATCGCCTGCCACATCGTCTCGCGCACGCCCTGCATCTGCGTGGCGACGCCGGTCACCGTCTGCGCGTATTCGTCCCAGGCCGGCTTCTGCGCCGGGGTGATGGCGAGCTGCTGCTCGAGGCTGGCGAGATAGCCGGCCGGGTCGGTCATGTGGCCCAGCCCGCCGCCGCGCATGCCGCCGGGGCCCCCGCCGCGCATCCCGCCGGGACCCATTCCGCCGGGGCCCATTCCGCCGGGACCCATTCCACCGGGGCCCATTCCGCCGGGACCCATTCCACCGGGGCCCGTCCCGTAGGGCCCGCCGCCGCCCGGTCCCATCCCGCCGGGACTGGTGCCGGACCCCATCATCCCGGGCCCGGCGCCCTGGTTGCCCGTCGTCCCGGATCCGGACCCCTGGGCGTGGGCGGTTGCGACGAGCGCGCCGAAGCACCCGGCGAGCAGCATCCGTCGACCGATGCGGTTCATGTGTTCCTCCTCCATGACACCACGCCGATCGAACCCCCGATCGCGCCGCGGCGCCTTGATCCAGCGCAATCCGTTCGGTCCGGCCGGACGTGGCGCGCCCGACCGGCTTGCGCTCACGCGCCGGCTTTGCGACCTTCCCCGGTCACAGGGGCCAGGAGGATCCGATGAACGACTCCGTCATCGTCAGCGACTCGGTGAAGAAGTTCAAATGGATCGGCACGCGTCCGATCCGGCCGGACGGCGTGCCCAAGGTGACCGGGCGCGCCCTGTACGGCGCCGACCTGAAGCTGCCCGGCATGATCTACGGCAAGGTGCTGCGGTCCCCGCACGCGCATGCCCGCATCAAGAAGATCGACACGTCGAAGGCCGAGGCGCTCAAGGGCGTGAAGGCGGTCGTCACCGCGAAGGACCTGCCCGAACAGAAGTTCGAGTATATCGGCCCCGAACGCGTGGCGGTGAACTTCTGGCACGTCACGCGCAACATCCTGGCGCGCGAGAAGGCGCTGTACGAGGGCCATGCGATCGCCGCGGTGGCCGCCGTCAGCGCCAGCATCGCCGAGGAAGCGGCCGCGCTGATCGAGGTCGAGTACGAGGTGCTGCCGCACGTCATCGACGTCGACGAGGCGATGGCCCCCGACGCGCCGCTGCTGTTCGAGGACATGGTCACGCGCGGCATGGATGGCGGCAAGCCGTCCAACATCGCCAAGCGGCTCGAGTTCAAGATGGGCGACCTCGATGCCGGGTTCGCCCAGGCCGACGTGGTGATCGAGAAGGAATTCAAGACCGCCGCCGTCCACCAGGCCTATATCGAGCCGCACGCCTGTGTCGCGAAGATGGAGGCGGACGGCCAGGGCGAGATCTGGTCCTCAAGCCAGGGCCACTTCCAGATGCGCGCGCTGACCGCGCAGATCTTGGGCGTGAAGATCGGCGACCTGCGCGTCACCCCGGCCGAGATCGGCGGCGGGTTCGGCGGCAAGACGGTCACCTATCTCGAGCCCGTGGCCGCGCTGCTCTCGCGCAAGGCCGGCCTGCCGGTCCGCCTGCAGATGACGCGGGAGGAGGTGTTCAAGGCCTCCGGCCCCACCTCCGGCTCCTCCATGTGGGCCAAGGTCGGTGTCACGAAGGACGGCAAGATCGTCGCCGGCGACGTGATCCTGAAGTTCCAGGCCGGTGCCTTCCCGGGCTCCCCGGTGATGAACGCCTGCCTCTGCGCCTTCTCGCCCTACGACATCCCGAACGCCCGGGCCGTCGGCTACGACGTCGTGTCGAACCGGCCCAAGGCCGCGGCGTATCGCGCGCCCGGCTCGCCGATCGGCCACTTCGCGGTCGAGAGCGTGATCGACATGTGCGCCAAGGCGATCGGCATGGATCCGCTCGACCTGCGCATCAAGAACGTGGCCGGGATCGGCACGCCGACCATCGCCGGCCCCAAGCACGCGCATGCGGGCTTCCGGGAGACGCTCGAGGCGCTGCGCAACCACCCCGGCTACAAGGCCAAGCTGGGCAAGAACCAGGGCCGGGGCGTCGCCTGCGGCTACTGGTTCAACGGCGGCGGCGAGTCCTCCGCCACGTTCCAGCTCAATGCCGACGGCACGGTGCTGGTGGCGACCGGCAGCCCCGATATCGGCGGCTCGCGCGCGTCGATGGCGCTGATGGCGGCGGAGACGCTGGGCGTCGACTACGACCAGGTCCGCGCGATCGTCGCCGACACCGGGTCGGTCGGCTACACGCACGTGACCGGCGGCTCCCGCGTCACCTTCGCGACCGGCGCCGCGGTGGTCACCGCGACGAAGTCCGCGATCAAGGAGCTGTGCAAGCGCGCTGCGATGATCTGGGACGTCGATCCCGAGGGCGTCGTGTGGGAAGACGGCCATGCCAAGCCCGCCGGCTCCAACGTGGGCGACTTCAAGCCGCTGTCGGTGAAGGAGCTGGCGGCGAAGGCGGCGGCAACGGGCGGGCCGATCACCACCTCGGCCGGCGTCAACGCGGGCGCGCAGGCGCCGGGCTTCTCGGCGCAGTTCTGCGACCTGGAGGTGGATCCGGAGACGGGCCACGTGACGATCCTGCGCTACGTCGTGGCGCAGGACGTCGGCAAGGCGATCCACCCGTCCTACGTCGAGGGCCAGATGCAGGGCGGTGTGGTGCAGGGCATCGGCTGGGCGCTGAACGAGGAATACATCTACAACAGCAAGGGCCTGCTGGATAACGCGGGCTTCCTCGACTACCGCTGCCCGGTCGCGTCCGACGTGCCGATGATCGAGACGATCCTGGTCGAGGTGCCGAACCCCGCGCACCCGTACGGCGTGAAGGGCGTGGGCGAGGCGAACATCTGCCCGCCGATGGCCGCGATCGCCTGCGCGATCGAGCAGGCCACCGGCAAGCGGATGACGGAGCTGCCCATGTCGCCGCCCCGCCTGCTGGCGGCGCTGTCGGAGGGCTGATCGTGTCGGACGCGCCCGCGCGGGTCGTCTTCACCGCCGGCTTCAGCAACCGCTACACCAACGGTGTGCGGGAGTTCGAGGTCACGGCGAAGAACCTGCGCGGCGTGATCCGCGCGATGGACGAGATGTTCCCCGGTCTCGGCACGCATCTCGAGGAAGAGACGACGGTCGCCATCAACGGCGAGCTGCACGAAACCGGCTACTTCCAGACCGTGCCTCCGGGGGCTGAGGTGTTCTTCATCCCCCGGCTCGAAGGCGGCTAGCCCCACCCCGAGATCCCCCGACCGCTCGGCCGCTCCGCGGCGCTGCTCCGAGCGGGGGGCGGCACGTGTGGGCCCGCAGCCCCTCCGTCATGTCATGGCCGGACTCCCCGTGGCACGATCCGTGGGGCCCTGCCGGCGTGTGCCCCCGCCGTGCCTCCTTCCCGTCATGGCCGGGCTCGACCCGGCCACCCCCGTGGCACGGTGCCGGTGGGGGTGGCCGGCTCAATGGCCGGCCATGACGGACGGGGGAGCGTCGCCCGATCCCCGCTGGCACAGTGCCGGTGGGGGTGGCCGGCTCGATGGCCGGCCATGACGGACGGGGGAGCGTCGCCCGACCCCGTGGCACGGTGCCGGTGGGGGTGGCCGGCTCGATGGCCGGCCATGACGGATGGGGGAGCGTCGCCCGACCCCGTGTCACAATGCCGGTGGGGGTGGCCGGCTCGACGGCCGGCCATGACGGACGGGGGAGCATCCCCCGAGCCCCCGATCCCCCGATCCCCCGATCACCCGTGTCTCAGTAGCCGCTGCCGGAGCGCGCGACCGTCTCCTGGGCGGGGAAGTTGCACTCCACCGCGATGCCGTCCGGGTCGTAGTAGAACAGCTGCGTCATGTTGAGCCGCGGCAGCACGCGCTCGTCGTATTTGATCCCGCGCTTGCCCAGATTGGCCTTCATCTCGGCCAGGCCCTCGCACGCGAAGGCGATGTGGTCGAGCCGCCCCGTCTCGGCCGGCTTGCCCGCCTCGTCGGCGATCACCGGGTCCTCCGCGCGGTGGCCGATCAGATGCACCGTCGGGATGCCGCCGCAGTAGAGCCAGTAGCCGGGGAACGGCAGGGGCGGACGGTCGCCCACTGTCAGGCCGACCACGTCGGCATAGAAATCCTTCGTCGCCTCCAGGTCCCGGACCCGGATCGTATAGTGGTTCAAGGACATCGCCGGCATGACGTTCTCCCGCTCTCGTTGCGCCTGTCGGACAGCATGATCCGGCCCGCGACCGGATGCCAGAGTCTCGCGCACGGCGCTCGCCCTGGGGCGACGGAGGCGCCCGCACGGCACGACGGGACGCGCCGGATCGGACCGGCGACCGGCGGCGCATGGGGCAGGATGCACGCCGCCCCCACCGTGCTAGCACCGTCCGGCAGTCGACCGGAGGAGACGCCGAATGAGCGACGAGCTGGTGTTCTATACGAACCCGCAATCCCGTGGCCGCATCGTGCGGTGGATGCTGGAGGAGGTGGGGGCGCCCTACCGCACCGAAGTCCTCGGCTACGATGGCGGCATGAAGTCCGCCGCGTATCGGGCGATCAACCCGATGGGCAAGGTGCCGGCCATCACCCATGGCGGCGTGGTCGTGACGGAATGCGCCGCGATCTGCGCCTACCTCGCGGACGCCTTTCCGACGGCAGGCCTGGCCCCGCCGATCGGCGACAAGCGGCGCGGCCCGTATTTCCGCTGGCTGTTCTTCGCCGCCGGCCCGCTGGAGGCGGCGACGAGCAACCGCGCCCTGGGCTTCGTCGTGCCGGAAGGGCGGGAGCGGATGATCGGCTACGGCACCTACGAGGAGACGATCGCCACGCTGGAGGGGGCGCTCTCGGCGAGCGACTACGTCGCCGGCGACGCGTTCACCGCTGCCGACGTGTATGTCGGCTCGCATCTCGGCTTCGGGATGCAGTTCGGCACGATCGAGAAGCGGCCCGCGTTCGAATCCTACTGGCAGCGCGTGAGCGCGCGGGAGGCCGCCGTCCGCGCCAACGCGATCGACGACGCGCTCGTGCGGTGACGTGCGGGCGGCGCGGGGCCGCCTGATCGGCCAGGCCGCCGCGATTGGTCCGTTCGCGCCGGCCTGGGGCGGTCCTGGGCCGGCGCAGCATCGCCCCGCCACGGTCCGCGACGCGCCATGGAGGACCCGTCGATGCTCGAGCTGCGACCCGGATGCGAGTGCTGCGACCGCAACCTGCCGCCCGACAGCCTGGAGGCGCGGATCTGCTCCTTCGAGTGCACGTTCTGCGCCGCCTGCGCCGAGGGCGTGCTGGCCGGCCGCTGCCCCAACTGCGGCGGTGAGCTGGTCCGCCGGCCGGTGCGCCCGGCGGAGAAGCTCGCGCGCTTCCCCGCCTCCACCCAGCGCAAGGTCAAGCCGGCCGGCTGCGTCGCCGTCGCCTGACCCAGGGCGGCGCGGCCGGCACGTCCCGGCGGCGGGCGTCCGATCAGGCGGGCAGGGGCAGGGGTGCCACGGGCTGCATCGCCGGCAGCGTGGCGTGCAGCACCCCGAAGGGCGGCAGCACCCCGGCCGCATCCGGCCCCTCGCAGCCGCTGCCCGCCAGCACCGCCGCGCCGGACAGGGTGGCGGGGTCCAGTGCGACCGCGCGGTCGGAGAGGTTGAACACGCACAGCACGGCCGCGCCCTCGTGGCGCCGGACGAACCCGACCAGGGGCGCCGGTAGCGCGACGGGCGTGAGCGTGCCGAGACGCAGCGCCGGCTGGCCGTGCCGCCAGGCGAGGAAGCGGCGGGTCCAGTGCAGCAGCGAGTGCGGGTCCGTCTCCTGCACGTCCACCGCGCGCGTCCGGTGATCGGGGCAGACCGGCAGCCACGGCGTCCCGGTGGTGAACCCGGCCTGCGTCGCATGCTGCGCCCAGGGCATGGGCGTGCGGCTGCCGTCCCGGCCGCGGAACTCGGGCCAGTAGGCGATGCCGAACGGGTCGCGCAGCTCGTCCTCCTGCAGGATGGCCTCGCCGAGGCCGAGCTCCTCGCCCTGGTAGAGGCAGACGGAGCCGCGGAGGGAGAGGAGCAGCGCCATCAGCAGCCGCGCGAAGGCCGGGTCCGGCGGCGCGCTGCCGCGGCGTGGGTTCCAGCGGCTGACCGCCCGCTCCACGTCGTGGTTGCTGAACGACCAGCAGGGCCAGCCCTCCGCCCCGGCCTCCCCCTGGGCCTCCCCTTGCGCCTCCACCAGCGCGGTCACGGTCGCCCAGTCGAACGCGCCGCGCAGCGGGCTCAGCGTGTAGGCCATGTGCAGCCGATCCTGCCCCGACGTGCAGGCGAGCACGCGGGCGAACGCGCCCGGCTGGCTCGAGATCTCACCCAGCGCGGCGCGGCCGGGATAGCGGTCGAGCAGGCCCCGGATGCGCCCCAGCAGGCCGGCGGCTTCGGGCTGGAGCATGTCGTGCTGGTGCTGCTGCAGGGCGAACAGCTTGGCCGGCACCGGGCCGGACCAGTCGGACGCCGGATTAGACCGCAGCGCGCGGTCGTGCAGCAGGAAGTCGACCGCGTCGAGCCGGAACCCGTCCACGCCGCGGTCCAGCCAGAACGCGCCGGCTTCCAGCAGCGCGTCCATCACCGCCGGGTTGTGCAGGTTGAACGCCGGCTGCTGGCTCAGGAAATGGTGCAGGTAGTATTGCCGCCGCCGCGGCTCCCACGCCCAGGCGGCGCCGCCGAACACCGACAGCCAGTTGTTGGGCGGCGTGCCGTCCGGAGACGGATCGGCCCAGACGTACCAGTCGGCGCGCGGGTTGTCCCGGCTCGAGCGGCTTTCGCGGAACCAGGGATGACGGTCGGAGCTGTGGCTCCACACCTGGTCGATCAGCACCTTGAGCCCCAGCGCGTGCGCCCGGGCGAGCAGCGCGTCGAAATCGGCCAGCGTGCCGAAGCGTGGGTCGACCGCGGTGTAGTCGCTCACGTCGTAGCCGAAATCCGCCTGCGGGGAAGGGAAGAACGGGCACAGCCAGATCGCGTCCACGCCGAGGGAGGCGATGTAGGGCAGGCGAGCGGTGATGCCCGGCAGGTCGCCGACGCCGTCGCCGTTCGTGTCGAGAAAGCTCCGCGGGTAGATCTGGTAGATCGTCGCGCCGCGCCACCATTCGGTTTGGGACATGGGGTTCTCCTCACGATCCCGTGTACTGATCGGAGGTGAAACGGTCCAAGTGCCGAATGCATGCGGACGGGAAAAGAGTCGCGCTCGTCCGGGACGGTGGCAAGGAAGCCACATGCTGCACTGCGGCGAGGGCGTGTTGTCGTGACGATCGTGGAGGTCGTGATCGACGCGGGGGTCACGAGCACTGTGGTCGTCGCGGTCGAACACGGCGGGGCCGCGACTGAACACTGAGGAGGTCCTGATCGCAGCGGCGGGGAGGTCGGCATGGCGGCCGCGATCAACACGGAGGAAACCGGAGGACCACGGAGCTACGCAGGGCGGGGCGGCGAAGGCTGATCTCGGAGCAGCTCCCGGTGTCCGGATCGGGCCGGCGCCGCAGACCGGTCGAGGGTGGCGATCGCCCTCGGCCCGGCCCGCGTTCGCCGGCAAGGCGGGACCGAGGAACGGAGTCTCACGCGCGCGTCCGAGTGGCGCGAAGCGCTGAATGATTGATGTATCCCGGGGCGTTGGCGGCCGCGTGCCGCGCCGTGGCGGCAGCGGACCCGTGGCACAACGATGGCTCCGCTCGCCCGAGGCCCAAATCCTCCGTGGCCCTCCGTGGTCCTCCTGCTTCCTCCGTGGTGAATCAACGCCCCGACCCCCTATCCCCAACCCCTTCCGCCCCTGCCGGATATCTGCGAGCCTGCCCGGCCATGAACGACGCCATGTCCCCGGACGCGCTCGCGGTCCACCGCAGCCTGCTCACGATCGACACCCATATCGACATCCCGTGGCCCACCGGCCCCGACCCGTTCCAGGACGGGCCGCGCTGCGTCGACATGCCGAAGATGCGGCGCGGCGGCGTCACCGCCGGCTGCTTCGTCGCCTACGTGCCGCAGGCCCAGCGCCATCCCGCCGCCGAGGACGCCGCCTACGCCCGCGCCACCGCCATGCTGCAGGCGATCAACGGCATGGGCCGCACCCAGGGCGATTTCACGGTCCGCGTCACCACCACCGCCGACGCGGTGGAGGCCGCCAAGCGCGACGACGTCCTCGCCGTCATCCCGGCGGTGGAGAACGGGTTCGCGATCGGCGCCGACCTCGCCCGCATCGCCGCGCTCCGCGCCCTGGGCGCGCGCTACATGACGCTGACCCATAACGGCCACAACGCCCTGGCCGATTCCTGCAACCCGCGCCGTGACCTCGGCGACCGCGACGCGGAGCATGGCGGACTCTCCCCCCTCGGCCGCGCCGCCATCGCCGAGATGAACCGCGTCGGCATGGTCGTCGACGTCGCCCATGTCTCCCGCGATTCCATGCTGCAGGCGGCGGAGACCTCGCGCACGCCGGTCCTCTCCACCCATTCCTGCATCAGCGCCCTGTGCGACCACCCGCGCAACATGATGGACTGGCAGCTCGACGTGCTGCGCGACGTGGGCGGGGTCGTCCAGATCACCGCGGTTGCCGCCTTCCTGCGGCCCAACGCGAAGCCCGACCAGGTGACCACCGCCGATTTCGCCGACCACGTCGACCACGCGGTGAAGCGCATCGGCATCGACCATGTCGGCATCTCCTCGGATTTCGACGGCGGCGGCGGGTTCAGCGACTGGCGCAACGCGGCCGACAGCGCGAACGTGACCGCGGAGCTGCTGCGCCGCGGCTACGATCGGGGGGCGCTGGCCAAGCTGTGGGGCGGCAATTTCCTGCGCGTCCTGCGTGCCGCCGAGGAGAAGGCAGGATGAGTGCGTCCCCCCGCGTGCCGTCGGTCCGCCTGCCCTCCGGGGAGCAGGTCCCGGCACTCGGGCAGGGCACCTGGTACATGGGCGAACGCCGCGACCGCGCGCGGGCCGAAGCCGACGCCCTGCGTCTCGGTCTCGACCTTGGCCTCACGCTGATCGACACCGCCGAGATGTACGCCGATGGCGGCGCGGAGGAGGTGGTCGCCGAGGCGATCGCCGGCCGCCGCGACGAGGTGTTCGTGGTCAGCAAGGTCTACCCGCACAATGCGTCCCGCAAGGGCGTGCCGGCGGCCTGCGAGCGCAGCCTGAAGCGCCTGCGCACCGACCGGATCGACCTCTACCTCCTGCATTGGCGCGGCAGCCACCCGCTGGCCGAGACCGTCGCCGCGTTCGAGGCGCTGCAGCGCGCCGGCAAGATCCGGCACTGGGGCGTGTCCAACCTCGACACCGACGACATGGAGGAGCTGGCCGAGGTTCCCGGCGGCGAGGCCTGCGCGACCGACCAGGTGCTCTATCATCCCGGCAGCCGCGGGATCGAGTTCGACCTGCTGCCCTGGTGCGCCGATCGCGGCATCCCGCTGATGGCCTATTCCCCGTTCGGCCACGATCCCGCCCGCCTGCTCCGCTCGCGCGCGCTGACCGCGGTCGCGGCGCGGCATGGGGTGACGCCCGCCCAGGTGGCGATCGCCTGGGGACTGCGCTCCGGCCGGGTGATCTCGATCCCCAAGGCGGCCTCCGCCGACCATGTTCGGGAGAACGCCACCGCCGCGACGCTCGCGCTCACGCCCGAGGACCTGGCCGAGATCGACGCCGCGCACCCGCCGCCCACGCGCAAGCAATCGCTCGCGATGCTCTGATCCCGATGGCGGCCGCCGCTCGCCCGCCACAGGCGGCGTGGCGGTGCGGGAGGCGGGGCCGTCGCAGCATTGTGTCAGGACGGCCCGGCTGCCGTTCGGCTTAGGCGGCCCCCAATGGCTCCCGACTCCGGAGGGCTCTGCTAGCTTCCCCGCGTGAGCGATCCCCTCCTCGCCCTGCTGCTGGTCCTGCTCGTCCTGATGCCCGTCTTCGCCCTCGCGGCGCGAAGCGCGCGCCTCGGCGGCGCGTCCGTGGCGAGCGGCCTCGCGGTGCTGGCCCTGTCCGGCACGATGGTTGCCCTGGCCGCCCTGGCGCTCGACGCACCGCCCGCCATGCTCGCCCTGCCGATCGGACCCACGTCGTTCGGGCTGCGCTTCCTGCTCGATCCCGTCGCCGCCGGGCTGCTGGCCCTGGTCCTGGGCTGCGGTGCGGTGGTGGCCCTGGTCGCGGGCAGCGACCGCCCGCCGGCGCGCCGCGGCGCCGCCGCCGCCGACCTGCCGGCACATGTCTCGCCCCTCGGCCCGGTCCCGATCGCCCTCGCGCTGGCCGGGTTCGGCCTCGCCGCCGTGGCCGGCGACGGGGGAAGCCTCGCGACCGGGCTCGCGATCGGTGGCCTCGGCACCTGGATCGGCGGCCTCGGGCGCGGCGCGTCCGGCAGCCCCGCGCCCGTCGGCGCGCTCATCGCCGGCCCGGATCCCGCCGCCATCCCCGATCCCGCCGCCGCCCCCGACCGAACCTCGGCCGGGGGCGCCACGCCGTCCGCCGCCGCGGCGCACGCGGCCGATCCGGACCTGCCGGCCGGTTCGGCCCGTCTCGCCGCCACGCTGTTCGCCGCCGCCGCCCTGCTGGTCGCGCTCACCCTCGACGACCCTGCGCGGCACGCCCGCTACCTCTGCGCCTTTGCCGCCGCGGCCGCACTGGCCGGACTCGTGCCGACCCGCGCCGGAACGAGCCCCGCCCGCGGCGCGGCCGTCACCGTCCTCCTCGAAGCGATCCAGCCGACCCTCGCGCTCGGACTGCTCGCGCGCCTCACCCTGAACTTTGCCGCCGGCGCCCCGCCGGTCTGGTGGGCGCTGCCGCCGCTGCTGCTGGGTGGCGCCATGGCGGTGCTGGCCGGCTGGCGCGGCGTGCAGGCCCCAACCCTCACCGGCATCGTCACGCTCGCCAGCCGGCGCCAGACCGGCCTCGCCGCAGTCAGCTTCGGCCTGCTGCTGCTCGCCCGCGCGGTGGACCTTCCCGCGCTCGCGGCGCTCGCGACCGGCGCCTTCCTCCTGCTGCTCGTCACCCAGGCGCTGGGGGCGACGCTCGCCATCCTTGCCGCCGCCACGCTCCAGGCCGGCGCCGGGAGCGATCGGCTCGATCGGATCGGCGGTCTCGTCCACTTCATGCCGGTGACCACGCTCGCCCTCGGCGCCGGGTTCGGCGGGCTCGCGCTGCTGCCGCCCAGCGGCGCCTTCGCCGGAGTGTACCTGGCGCTGCAGGCGGTGCTCGCGACGCCGCGCGGCACCGGCCTCGCCCCCGCGCTGCTCTCGGCCTTCGTCGTGCTGGCGCTGGCACTCGGCATCGCGCTGGCCGCCATGGGGGCGGTGCGCGCGCTGGGCGTCGCCTGCCTGGGCCGCCCGCGCGCCCCCCGCACCGCCGGCGCGAAGGAGGTTGCGGGCCCGCTCCGCGCCGCCTGGATCATGCTGGCCGTGGCGGTCGGTGCCGTCGGGCTGTTTCCCGGCCTCCTGCTGCGCCTCGCCGATCCGGCGGTGCTGCAACTCGCCGGGACGGAGCTCGGCGCGCGGGTGGGCGTGCTGCAGCTCGCCCCGGCGACACGGGTCCCCGGCTATGCCCCGCTGCCGCTCGCCCTGCTGCTCGCCGTGTTCGGCGGCATCCTGGCCTGGCTGCACCGGCGGCAGGGCGGGGGCGAGGGCAATTCCGGCCCGGCCTGGCAGCAGGGCTTCAGCCCGGCGCCACCCTGGCTGCCGTTCGGCGATCCCGGCACCCAGTCCACGGGCGAGGGCTTCGTTCCGCCGATCGGCGCCGCCGCTCTGCCGCGCCTCCCTGCGCTGCGCTGGCCGTTCCAGCTGCCAAGGCGGGCGGAGGATGTGTCCCCACGGCGGGGCGACGCGGTGTCCCTACGGACGAGTGCGGGTCCGGCGCCACGCAGAGGCGCGGACGTGTCACCCCGGGCGGTGCCGCTCCTGCTGCTCCTCGGCATGGGCGTGGCGCTCGCGGTGCTCGCCTGCCTGGGGGCCGCGTGACCGTCCTGCTCGCCCTGATCGCCCAGCTCCTGCATCTCGTGCTGATGCTCGCGACCGCCCCGCTGCTGGCCGGAAGCCTGGACTGGCTGGAAGCGCGGCTCGACGGGCGCGCCGGCCCGCCGCTGCTGCAGCCCTGGCGCGACCTCCGCCGGCTGCTGCGCAAGCAGCCGCGCTGGGCCGACGCCGCCTCCGGTCTCGGGCGGGCCGCCGCACCGGCCGATCTCGCCCTGGTCGCGGCCGCCGCCGCCCTGGTCCCGTCCTTCTGCACCGGCATGGCGTTCGACCCCGTCGCCGACCTGTTCGTGGTGTTCGGCTTCCTGGGCCTGGCCCGCGCGCTGCGCATCCTCGCGGCGCTGGACGGCGGCGTGGCGGGCGGCGGGCTGCTGGCCGCGCGACGCAGCCGGCTGATGCTGTTCGCCACGGTCCCGGCCCTGTTCGCCGCCTTCACCCTGGCCCTGCTCGCCGGCACCAGCAACCTGGACCTGATCGTCGTGCTGCAGCGGGAAGGGCTGCTGCAGCCGGCCTCCGCCTCCGCGCTTGCCGCCGCGGCCCTGATCGGCGTCGTGCTGGCCGCCGACCCGGCGACCGAGGACCCGGATCTCGGCGGCCCGCCGCTCGCCGCCCTGCGGCTCGCCGAGGCGCTGCGCCTGCTGGTCTGGCTCGACCTGCTCTCCGCCGCGTTCCTGCCGATCGGCATGGCCGAGGCGGCGGACGGGCCGGTGGCCTGGGCGATCGGCTTCGGCGCCTGGGCCGTCAAGCTGCTGGCCCTGATGGCGGCGCTCGCGGTCGCACGGCGCATCCTGGGCGGCCATCGCCCTCGCGCCGCGGCGGAGCTGCTGGCCGCGGCCGGACTGCTCGCGATCGTCGCCGCCGTGTTCGCGCTGTCGAGCGCCGTCACCGCATGAACGCGCTCGCCGTCGCCCAGGGCATGGCCGGCCTCGCGCTCATCCTGGGCTATGCGCTGCTCTGCGTGCGCCGCCCGCATCTGGGCCTCTGGCTCGTCGCCGCCCAGGCGCTCGCGGTCGCCGCGGCGGCGCTGGCCGGGGGCCGGGAGGTGACGGCGGCGATCGATGCGGCGGGCGGCGGCGTGCTGCTGCCGCTGCTGATGCACCGGTTCGGCGTGCCGGCAGGCGCGCGCCCCGACCGTGGCTGGACGGTGCCGTCCACCCTGGCCGCCGCGGCGCTCACCAGCCTGCTCGCCGCGACGGGCGGCGTGCTCGCCCTGCCGCTCGCGCTGCTGCTGCTGTCCCTGCTGCTGATCGCGGCGCGACCCGCCTTCCCGGTGTTCGGCCTGTGCGGGCTGCAGCAGGCGGCCGTGCTGGCGGCCTGCGCCGGGTCGGATGCGTCACCGCTGCTCGCCCCCTTCGTCGCCCTCCCGCTGCTGCCCGCGCTCGCCCTGGTCGGGGCCTGGGCGCTGCGCCAGCCGGCGCTGCGGCGCACATGAGCGCGGGGGCCGCATGATCTGGCTCGCCAGCCTCGCGCTGCTGCCGTTGCTCGCGGCGTCCGGCGAACTGACCCGGCGCGGCGGGCGG
>MKTV01000060.1:49349-55234 GCA_001898425.1 Rhodospirillales bacterium 69-11 | reverse complement strand
CCAGCGCCCTGGCCGTGCTGGCCGCCGGGATCGCCGCACCGCTGGTGGAGCCGGACGCCGCCGCCATTCCGGTCCCGGCCGCCCTGCTCGCGCTCGCGGCGCTCGCCGATGCGATGCACGCGCCGCTGCGCGGGCGCCATGCCGCGCTGGCCGCCCAGCTCCGCTTCGCCGCCATGCTGGTCGCGCTCGCGGTCCCCGACATGCTGGGGAGCTGGCTCGCCCTGGCGGCGGCGGCCATGACCGGGGCGGCGACGCACCTGCCCCGGCTGGGCGCGGTGCGCACCCGGCTGGTCGCGCTGCAGGCCGCACTCGGCCTCGCGCTGTTCGGCATCGTCGCCGTGCAGACCGGCGCGGTGCTGCTGGGTAGCCTCGCCCTGCTCCTCGGCTGGGCCGCGCTCGCCTGTCTCGACCCGGCCCTGCTGCCGCTCGTGCTCCTGCTCGTCGTGCGGCTGCAGGATGGGCTCGCGGACGCGCCCCAGGCCGCCCTGCTGGGGACGGTGCTGACCGGCGCCGGTGTCGCCGCGGTGCTGGCCGCCGCGGCGCTCGCCTGGCAGGGGCGGACGCGGCTCGCGCTCCTGCTGGTCATGGCGCAAGCCGGCCTCGTGCTCTGCGCGCTCGGTGCCGGCGGGACGGCGCTGCGCGGCATGGCGCTGCTGCACCTGTTGCTGCTGGGCCTGTCCGCCGTGGCCGCGGCGCTCGCATCCCCCGCCGCGCTCGACCGCGCCGCCGCGCTGGCCGCGCTGCTGGGCGTTCCCCCGTTCGGCGTGTTCCCGACGCTCGCGATGCTGCTGGCCGGGCTGGCCGCCGCGGCGCCCTGGCTCCTGCTGCCATTCGCGATCGGCTTCGCCACACTCGGTGCCGTCGCCTTGCGCCGCGTGCCGGACACGCCGCGCTGGCCTGCCGGCAGCCTCGCCTGGGTGCCGCTTCTGCTCGCCGCCGTGGTCGGCTACCTGCTGCCGATCCAGGTCCTGTCCTGGCTTCCGCCGCCATGAGGGGGATGTCGTGCGCGCCTTGAGCATCATCCGCGCCGCCGGGGCGGAGACCTGCCACCCCTGGCCGCGCCACATCCTGCGCACCCCGGACTGGGCGGCCATGGTGCAGGCGCTGCCGGAGGACCCGGACCTCGCGCTGGTCGCGCTCTGGGCCGACACGCTGCAGGTGCATGCGCTGTTCCACGTGGTGGGCGCGGGGCGGATCGTGCTGGCCTCCGTGCCCGTGGAGGCGGGCGCCTATCCGGCGGTTTCGCCCGCACGGCAGGGCGCGGCTTGGTTCGAGCGGGCGATCCACGATCTGTGGGGCCACCGCGCCGAGGGGGGCGCCGACCTGCGCCCCTGGCTCGATCACGGGACCTGGGCGCAGGCCGCGCCGCTATCGGCACGGCCGGCCGCGGCGGAGCATGCGTCGGAGCCCCCGACCTTCCTCCCGCCGGTGGCGGAGGGTTTGGCGAGCCTGCCCGTCGGCCCCGTCACCGGCACGCTGGACGACGCGTTCCACCTGCGTCTCGGCCTGCGGGGGGAGACGATCGCCCAGGCCGAGATGCGGCTGGGCTACCTGCATCGCGGCATCCCGGCGCTGCTGCGCGGCAAGGCGCCGCGCACCGCCGCCCGCTTCGTGGCGCGGCTGGCGGCGGACGCCACCGTCGCGCATGCGCTCGCCTTCGCCGAGGCGGCGGAGGCCGCGATGGCCGTGACCGTGCCGCCGCGTGCGGTGGCGCTGCGCCGGATGATGCTGGAATGCGAGCGCATCGCCGTGCATCTCGACGACCTCGCCGCGATCGCCGCCGCGGTCGGGGCGAGCAGCGTGGCGCGCGCCTGCGAAACGCCGCGGGAATGGCTGCTGCGGGGCCTGGAGCAGGCGTTCGGCCACCGGCTGATGATGGATTGCGTGGTGCCCGGCGGCATCGCCGCGGCGGTGGGGCCGGCCGAACTGCAGGCGCTGCGGCGCGGCATCGGCGCCGTCTCGGCCGCGCTGCCCGACCTGCGCCGGCGCCTCGCCGCGGGCGCCTGCCTGCCGCGCCTCGCCGGGTTGGGCCGGGTCTCCTCCGGACTGGCTGCGGCGCTCGCACTGGGCGGAATCGCCGGGCGCGCCAGTGGGCGACGCTGGGACGCGCGGATGCTGGACGGGTTCCTGGAATACGCCCCGGCGCTGGAGCGGGCGGGCGATGCGGCCGCCCGCACCCGGTTGCGCATCGCCGAGATCGTCGCGAGCCTGGAGATCCTGGCGCGGTCTCTGGATTTCGTGCCGGAGGGGGAGGTGTCGGTGGCGCTGCCGATGGTCAGTGGAGAAGGCGTCGCCTGCGTCGAATCGGCGCGCGGCGACGTGTGGCATTGGCTGCGGCTGGACCACGGGCAGATCGCCGCGGCCTTCCCGCGCGACCCCGGCTGGGCGCTGTGGCCGGCGCTGGAGGCGGCGCTGTCCGGCGCCGCGGCCGAGGAGATGCTGCCGATCGCGCGGTCCTTCGGCCTGGTGGCGGCGGGGGTGGACCTGTGATGCCGATGAGCCTCTTCGCTCATCGGCATCATGACGTGGGGTTGGTGGGGCGGCCACGTCTAAACCAAGACGATACCGCGCGCCGAGGTGATCTGCATGCGAGTCAGACGTTGAGCGCGCCGGTATGATCGGGCGCTTCTGGAAGCCCGCGGCGGCGGAGCCGATGCCGGCGGCGGACGAGGAGACCACGCGCTCCCTGCTGGAACGGCTCGACTCGGCGGCGCAGGCGCGGCTGGGCCGCAGCCTGGCGCTGCTGCACGTCAATGGCGGGAGTTGCGGCGGCTGCGAGATGGAGCTGCGGGCGCTGCGCGGCGTGCTCTACGACCTCGAGCGGTTCGGGCTGCGCTTCGTCACCGCGCCGGCGCAGGCGGACGTGCTGCTGGTGACCGGCGCGCTGACGCGGACCCTGCGGGTGGCGCTGGAGCAGGCCTGGGACGCGACTCCGGACCCGAAATGGGTGGTCGCGGTGGGTGATTGCGCGGTGGACGGGGGCGTGTTCAAGGGCAGCTACGCGATCCTGGGCGGTGCCGGTTCGGTGGTGCCGGTCGACCTGACGATCAGCGGATGTCCGCCGTCGCCGTTGCGGCTGCTGTCGGGATTGCGGGCGCTGCTGGAGGCGAATGCGCGGCCGGCGACGCTGCGGGTGGCCGATCGGCGGGCGATGGAGCGGCGGGCCGGGGAGCTGCGGGCGCCGGACGACCGGTAGACCGCTGCGCGGGGCGCGTCAGGGGACCCGGTGGGGTCCCCTGGTGCGGGAAGGCTTCAGCTCGACGGGGTCGAGGCGGTGGACTTCTTGTGGCTCTTGTGTGCGCTGGTCTTGTGCACCGAGGAGGTGTGCTGCTTGGACTTCTGCGTCGCGGCCGAGGCCGGCGCCACGACCAGGGCGGCCGCCGGCAGGGCGAAGGCGAGCGCGGCGATGATGCGGGTGCGCATGGTGGTCACGGGATTGCTCCGTGGGATGAGGGGGCGTTGCGGGGCTTATAGTCGGGGCTAAGTTTTGGCCCTAATCGACTGACTCCACTATGCATCCAGAGTTGATCCCGAGCAAGTGAATTCCGATGGGGAACGGGTTCGGTGGGTGGCGGTCCAGCCGATCAGATCGATATTGCATCATATTGAGTCGCGTGACGGGCGGTTCCACTCGGACGTGTCGCCGGATGGTTCCGGATCTGGCGCCGAGAGAGTCGGGGGACAGGGCGGAGGGTCAGCGTGGCGGCGGGCCGCGCAGGACGGGCCGGAGGCGCGGGACGCTCAGAACAGGCCGAATCGGAGCGCGAGCCAGAGCTTCTGCGGCTTCGAGAGGCTGACCCGCTCGTCCACCCGGGTCCAGCCGCGCCGTTCGAGCCGTGTCAGGATCGCGGCATAGGTCGCGCCCATCAGCCGTGCCGGCTTCATGGCGCGGCGGTCGCATCGGGCCATGGCGGCGCGGGCGTCGGCGAAATGCTGGTGGGCCAGGGCGGCGACGCGGGTGCAGACCGCGGGCAGGCCGGGGGCGGTCGTGATCCGCGCGGGGTCGAGCGGCACGCCGGCCTCCTCCAGCCACTCGCGGGGCAGGTAGATGCGGCCGCGATCGGCATCCTCCTGGATGTCGCGCAGGATGTTGGTGAGCTGCAGCGCACGCCCGAGATGGAAGGCGACGCGATCGGCGGCCTCCGACGCATCCCCGAAGGCGCGGACCGACAGTCGCCCGACCGCGGCGGCGACCCGGTCGCAATAGAGGTCGAGGGTGGCGAGGTCGGGCGCCACGATGGTCGTCTCGGCATCCATCTGCATGCCGTCGATGACCCCGAGGAAATCCTCGGCCCGAAGCTGGAACCGCTGGACGGCGGCATGCAGGACGCGGGTGACGGCGTCGTTTGCACGACGATCGTGGTGCGAGTCGCCATACAGGCCAGCGATCCGCGTCCGCCACTCGGCCAATGCGCGGCGCTTGTCCTCGAGCGCGCCGGGTTCGTCCACGATATCGTCCACGATCCGGCAGAACGCGTAGATCGCGTACATCGCCTGCCGCCGGTCGGGCGGCAGCACGCGCATGCCGCGGTAGAAGGAGGTCCCGGCCTGGCGCACCAGCGCCTCCACCGCGTCGAGATCGGCCTCCGCGACCGGCAATCCGTTGCTCATGCCCCGTTCCTCACGCCAGATGCCGCAGGGCCAGGAGGGTGCTGCGCAGGAAGTCCGCCTTGCTCAGCTTGACGCGGGTGGCGATCGGATCGCCCTTGGCCAGCCGCCGTGCGAGCCGGCGCGCGAGGCCCAGGATCACCGCCGTCTCCACCTTCAGCCGCCGGTCGCGCGTAACCACGGGCAACTCCGCCGCGGCCTGGTTCAGCCGGTCCACCCGGTCGAGCAGCGTCACGAACACCCGGCGCAGGGCGGGGGTCTCGGCGGGGCGGCGCAGGTCCTCGACCGAGGCGCCGAAATGATCGAGCAGCGCCTGCGGCAGGTAGCAGCGGTCGAGGTTCGCGAGGTCGGCGGCGCAATCCTGCAGGTGGTTCAGCACCTGCAAGGAGATGCAGAGCGCGTCGGACGACGCCCAGGTGGCGTGGGATTCGCCGTGCAGGTCAAGCACGTAGCGGCCGACCGGCGCGGCCGAGTAACGGCAGTAGCCATACAGGTCGTCGATCGTAGCGTAGCGCCGCTGCACCGCGTCCTGGCGGAAGGCGATCAGCAGCTCCGTCGCATGCACCGGCGTGACGCCGGTCTCCGCCAGGCTCGCCCGCAGTCGTTCGGAACTCGGCGAACCGCCGTCGCGGCGACCCAGGAGCACCGCCTCCATCAGGTCGAGGCGGGCGATCTTGTCCTCGGGCGAGAGGCTGGGGCTGTCGGCGATATCGTCGGCGTTGCGCGCGAAGGCATAATACGCATGCACGTGCGGGCGAAGCGCGCGGCGGATCAGCACGGAGCCGACGGGGAAGTTCTCGTCGCCGCGGTCCTTGCCGGACCACGCCTCGACGTCCGCGATCTCGGTTGCCCCCGTGCTCACCCGCCTGCTCCCTGATACGCGCGGCCTTTCCAGGCGACGCCGCGGCCGGTGTAGTGGTTGATCGCCGACCCGATCGTCGCGGCCATGTAGAACGCCGCGACCAGGGGCAGCAACGGCGCCCAGAGCGGCGACCGCCGGAAGCGGCGCAAGGTCGGCAGGTAGCTGCCTGCCAGCATCACCCAGGTCAGCAGGCCGAAGCCCCGCGCGGCGCCATGGCCGAACAGCGCCAGGGCCGGTGGCGCCAGCCAGACCAGCGCCATGCCGATCGTGGTGCCGGCCAGCAGCAGGGGGGAGTAGCGGAGTTGCACGTAGGCCGTGCGCGCGACCATGCGCCAGATATCGCCGGCGGTCGGATAGGGACGGACGGAGCGGGCGAGCGCGGAGTGGCCCAGCCAGATGCGGCCGCCCCGCTTCA
>MKTV01000060.1:27119-49328 GCA_001898425.1 Rhodospirillales bacterium 69-11 | reverse complement strand
CGTCGATCAGCCGCCCGCGCACCGCGTCGATCCCGCCGATCCGCCCCAGCGCGCGGGCGCGCACCAGGATCGTGCCGCCCGCCGCGGCGGCGGTGGGGTTCAGCGGGTCGTTGACGCGCGCGAACGGATACAGGAGCTGGAAGAAGAACACGAAGGCCGGCACCAGCGCGCGTTCGGCGGCGCTGTCGCAGGCGAGCTCCACCATCTCGGAGACGAGGTCGTAATCCCGCCGTTCGGCTTGCGCGACAAGGGTCGAGAGATGCCGTGGGTCATGCACGATATCGGCGTCGGTCAGCAGGATCAGCGGCGCGTCGCCCGCCTCCGCCACGCCCTGGCGCACGGCCCAGAGCTTGCCGCTCCAGCCGGCCGGGCGCGGCGCGCCGTCCACCACCGTCAGGCGCGGATCGTCCAGCGCGCGGGCCAGGGCGCCGGTGCCGTCGGTGCTGCCGTCGTCCACCAGGATCACCCGGAACGGGCCGGGATAGTCCTGGGCGAGCAGGGAGCGCAGGGTCGCCTCGATCGAGGGCGCCTCGTCGCGCGCGGGCACGACCACGGCGACCGGCGGCGCGTCCAGCGGGCGCGCGGGCCGCAGGATCGGGCCGGCCTGCCAGAACCGGCCATGGCCCAGCAGCAGGTAGAGCCAGACCAGCAGCGACAGCAGGGCGAGCCAGGTCATCCGCGCGCCTGCGGAGCGTCGGGCCGGCCGGCCGGAGGCGTCCCGCGGGCGGGTGGGGGTGCAGAGGCGGGGCCCCCCTTCAGCTTCCCCTCGGCGCGGAACCAGGCGACCGCGTCCTCCACCGCCTCGCGTACGGGGCGGGCGTGGTAGCCCAGTTCCGCCTCGGCCTTGGCGGAGGTGTAGAACATCTTCTTGCGCGCCATCTTGAGGTGGTCCCGCGTCATCAGCGGCGGAATCCCCGTCGTGCGGGCCAGCCCCTCCATGACCGTGGCGATGGGCCAGACCACGGCCTCGGGCAGGCGCAGCAGCGGCTTGCGGCTGCCCGCGACGTCGCTGACCAGGTACAGGATGTCCCGCAGCGACAGGTTCTCACCGCCCAGGATGTAGCGCTCGCCGATGCGGCCGCGCTCGAGCGCAAGCACGTGCCCCTCCGCCACGTCGTCCACGTGTACGAGGTTCAGGCCGGTCTCGATATAGGCCGGCATGCGGCCGGCGGCGGCGTCCAGGATCATCTTGCCGGTCGGCGTCGGCTTGACGTCGCGCGGCCCGACCGGGGCCGCGGGATTGACGATCACCACGGGGACGCCCTCGTCACGCGCCAGGGCGCGGACGGCGTTCTCGGCCAGGTATTTCGAGCGCTTGTAGATGCCGACGAAGTCCTCCTCCTGCGCCGGAGTTGTCTCGTCGGCCGGCGTGCCGTCGCCGATCTGGCCCAGCGCGGCGACGGAGCTGGTGTAGACGGCGCGCTCCACCCCGGCCGCGGCGGCGGCGCGCAGGATGGCGACGGATCCGTCGACGTTGGCGCGCAGCATCTCGCGCGGGTCGGGCACCCACAGCCGGTAGTCGGCGGCGACGTGGAACAGGGTGCGGCAGCCGGCGACCGCGCGCGCGAGGGAGGCGGGATCGGTCAGGTCGCCGACCACGATCTCGGCGTCGAGGCCCGCCAGGTTGCGCCGGTCGCTCGTGGCGCGGGTCATCAGCCGCAGCGCATGGCCGCGCGCCGCCAGGACCCGCGCGACCGCGGAGCCGACGAAGCCCGTCGCGCCGGTGACCAGGGTGGTCATGCTGCGTGCCTCCGCGTGTTGCCCGCCGGGTGCATAGACCAGGGGCGGGGGCGAGGGAACGGGGCGGTCGGCGGCGCGGACCGCTGGCGCCACGTGATGTCCCTCGTCACATCCGGCCGCATGCGAGATGATCACGTCTCGAGAGCGGAGTCGGCCGGCGCCCGCCCTCCCTCATGGCGTGCCGGCGAACGAGGGGAGGGATCCTGATGATCGGGGAGGTTCTCGGCGTCGTGCTGCCCAACGTGCCGGTCCTGCTATGGGTCGCCGCGGTGGCGCTGGCGTTCGTGCCCTGGAGGGGCCGTTCGTTCCCGCAGCGTCTGCTGTCATGGACGTTGTTGCTGCCGATCGGCGCAACGGAGATCTGGGCGGCGTTCTACCATCTCGTGTTTCCGTCGATGGCCGCGGCCTATATCGGCTGGCAGGACAGTCCGTTCCAGTTCGAGGTCGGGATGGCCGACCTCGCCATCGGGATCACGGCCTGCCTCGCCTTCCGCAGGGACCTGAGCTTCCAGGCGGCCGCCGTGTGCGTCGCCGCGATCTCCCTGATCGGCGACGCGGCCGGGCATGTCAGGCAGATGATGGTCGCCGGCAATTTCGCGCCCGGCAATGCCGGCATCATCTTCTACATGGACATCTTCGTTCCGCTGCTGGCGATCGGCCTCCTGCTCTACCTCCGCGCCGCCCGGGGATCCGCGGCGCCGCGCTGAGCCGGCCGGTCCCGCGCCGGGACCGGACCCTTGCCCCACTCCGTCCCGGCAGGCAGAAGCACCGCGAAACCAGCGGGAGCACGTGGAAGTGCAGGCAGGCCAGCAGGCGAAGACCTCGCCGCGAGGTGCGGGAGCGCGCGAGGTCGGGGCAGCGTGTCCGGTCGAGGTCACGCCGGGGATGCCGCATCCGATCGGGCCACTGGCCGCGCACGCGGCATGAAGCGGCTGTCCTATGCCCTGGCGCTGGCCGGGTTGCTGATCGCGATCGGCCTGGTCGCCTATTTCGGCATCGGCAACATCATGACCGCGCTCAGCAGGATCGGCTGGCCGGGCTTCGCGCTGATCGTCGGCTGGCAATTCGTGCTGTTCGCGATCCTCGGGCTCGCCTGGGACATCGTGGTGCCGCCGCGGAGCGGCAAGCGGGTCTGGGTGATGATCTGGGGGCGCATGGTCCGGGACGCCTCGGCCAATTGCCTGCCCTTCTCGCAGGTCGGCGGTTTCGTGTTCGGGGCGCGTGCGGTCACGCTGCACGGGGTGCCGTGGCATACGGCCACCGCCTCCACCGTGGTCGACGTCACGGCCGAGTTCCTCGCCCAGATCGCCTTCGTCGCGATCGGGCTCGGCATCATGCTGGCGCGCGCGCCGGGATCGGGGCTCGCGGTGCCGGTCGAGGTCGGCATCGGCCTGGCCGTGCTCGCCTGCTTCGGCTTCGTCTGGGCCCAGCGCGGGGCGGCGCCGCTGTTCGCCAAGCTGGGCCGCCGCATCGCCGCCGGCTGGTTCGAGAACGCGCAGGAGCGGGTCGCGACCGTGCAGACCGAACTCGGCCTGCTGTATGGCCATACCGGCCGGCTGGCGGTGGGCTTCTTCATGCATCTGATCGGCTGGATCTGCACGGGCGCGGCCGGCTGGATCACCTATCGCGTGCTGGGCGTGAACATCGACTTCGACGACGCGCTGGCGATCGAGGCGCTGCTCGCCGCCGTCGCCGCGATCGCCTTCCTGGTGCCGGTCAATGCCGGCGTGCAGGAGGCGGGGTATGCGGGTCTCGGCACCATCTTCGGCGTGCCGCCGGAACTGTCGCTGGGTGTGTCCCTGGTGCGGCGCGCGCGCGACGTCGTGGTGGGCGTGCCGATCCTGCTGATCTGGCAGTTCGTGGAGGTGCGACGGCTGCGCCGCCGGCGAGCGGAGGAGGGGGCTGCCTGACGGGCTGGGCGGCCGTCCGCACCGTCCCTCCCTCTTTTTCCGCCGTCATGGCCGAGCCCCGGCGGTGCGTCGCTCCTCCCGCCGTCATGGCGGTGCGTCGCTTTTTCCGCCGTCATGGCCGGGCTTGACCCGGCCACCCCCACCGGCAGGGTGCCACGAAGGGTGGCCGGCGATGCCGGTGGGGGTTGGGGCGGTGCGTTCCACGTTCCGCCGCCATGGCCGAGCCCCTGGGGTGCGTCCGGCCGCGTACCTGCGTACGTTTCCTCGTCGCCGCGCGCGTCAGCCCCGCACGGTGCGGTAGACCGCGGCCTCATACCGGTCGAGCGTGTCCAGCACCGCGCGGTCCCCGAACGGCAGGATCTGCGTCATCAGCACGCCGGCGACCTTCGCCACCGGGTCCAGCCAGTAATACGTGTTGTTGAGACCCGCCCAGGCGAGGCTGCCGGCGCTGCGGCCGGCCGGGCCCTGCTCCGTGTTGATCAGGAAGCTCAGGCCCCATTTCTTGCGCATGCCGGGGAACAGCTCGACGTCGTTCGACAGGCGCGGGTTGAAGCTGACCATCGGCAGGACGTCGAGGTCGCCCATGTGGTTCTGCCCCATCGACGCGACCGTCTCGTCCTGCAGGATGCGGGCGCCGTTCCACGCCCCGCCATGCATCAGCATCTGCAGGAACACGAGATAGTCCCGCGCCGTCGAGAACAGCCCGCCGCCGCCGGGGATGAAGTCGGGGTAGGTCGGGGGCGGGGCGTCCAGCACCGCGAGGGATCCGTCCGCCTGGCGCCCGTGCAGTTGCGCGAGCCGCGCCAGCGCATCGGGGCGCAGGTGATAGCCGGTGTCGTGCATGCCGAGCGGCGCGAAGATGTGGGCGCGCATGTAGCTGTCGAGGTCCTGGCCGCTGACCACTTCCACCATGCGCCCGGCGATGTCGATGCCGATGCCGTATTCCCAGCGGGTGCCGGGGTCGTAGCCCAGGGGAGCACTGAGCCCCGCCATGCGGCCGGTGCGTGCGCCCGGCAGGCCGGTCTCGCGCATGTAGCGGTGCATCGACCCGTTCCAGTTGTCGTAGACGAAGCCCGAGGTGTGGGTCAGCAGGTTGCGCAACGTGACCGTGCCGCGGGCCGGCCGCAGCATCGGCTTGCCGGCCGCGTCGAACCCGTCCAGCACCTGCGGCGCGGCGAGGAACGGCAGGATCTCGCCCGCGGGCTGGTCGAGGCCGATCTTGCCCTGTTCCACGAGCTGCAGGGCCGCGGTGGCGGTGACCGCCTTGGTCATGGAGGCGATGCGGAACACCGTGTCCGGGGTCATGGCCGTGTCGGTGCCGAGGCCGCGTCGCCCGGCCGCGCCCTCGAAGATCGGGCCGTCCGCGGTCGCGGCGGCCGCGGTGATGCCGGGGATGCCGGCGGCCACGGCCTCCGTCAGTACGCGTTCGATCTCGCTCGTGTTCGCCATGGCGTCCTCCCCGGGTCGTTGCCGCATCCTGTCACGCCGGCGCGCGTCGGCCCACCCCGCGCGGCGCGGGGCAGGCCAGTGCCCTTCGGCCAGTTCCTCGGCCGCCCCCTCAGCTGCTCCCCTCAGGCGAGTTCCGCCAGACGGTTCATCTCGGCCCAGGCGTCGCGATAGGCAGGCTGCAGCGTCCCGTGAAAGCCCGATGCGCGGGCGGCCCAGCGCTGCTCCGCAACCTCGGCCTCGGCCCAGCACGCCGCGACGGCAGCGGTCCGGTCGGCGGCCGACCCGCCGCGCAGCACGGCGGCGATGCGATCGCGGAACGCCGCCTCCAGCGCGTCCCGCTCCGCGCGGATCGCATCCAGGCTGGCGGGAAAGGCGGCGAGCATCGCGCGATGGCGCCGTTCGTGCCGCCACCAGAGCGTCGCGTCGTTGCAGCGATCCGAGGGCGGCGGACCCTGCGGCGGCAGCTTCGCGTCGAGCAGCACGGGCTTGAAGACCGACAGGCAGGGTGCGGCGGTGCCGGTCACCCAGTGCACGCCATCCTGCAGGTCGGATACCAGTGCGCCCACGGTCTGGCCGGTGCGGCCGGGATCGCCCGCGTGCATGCAGATCGTGCGCCCCGTCGCGTCCTGCGGATGCCAGCCGGGATCGTCGCCGTGGTCGCGCAGCACCGCCATCATGTCGGCGACCTCGACACGGCCGGCGACCGCCTGCAGCAGGGCGGTGGAGCGCGCGCAGCGGCTGCGGCCATGGCCGATCGCATCCTGCTGCAGGTCGGTCAGGCTGCGTGCGGTGCCGTCCGGCGTGCGGGCGCGGAAGCCCTCGCTCGCGCGGTCGTAGGCGGCGCCGATGCCATAGGCGTTGGAGATCGTGCGCACCGCGCTCGCGCGCTGCACCACCCAGTCGCGCTCCACCGTCTCCAGCACGAATGCCTCGCGCGGATCGGCGATGATGAAGCCGTTCTGGTAGCCGCGTCGGATCATGTGGCCGCAATTGCCGCCCTGCCCGTGGCGTTCGAGCAGCGTCACGACGACGTCCACCGCCTCGGCCGCGCTGGCGGCCCGCTCGAGCGCGAGGCGCAGCAGGTCCATGCCGCGCAGGCCGGGCTCGAGGGAGGCGGGTGTCGGGGCGTGCAGGGCCTCGTTGCCGATCACGACGCCATGCGCATTGACGCCCATCTCCGCGCCCCACATCCAGAACGGACGGCAGAGCAGCACCGCATGGGTGCGCCGCACCTGCGGGATGGCGACGTCGGTGCAGTGCAGCATCGTGCCGTGGTCGTGGGTCGCGGCGGGATGGAGTTCCACCGCCTGCGCCTCGTTGCGTTCGCGATCGCTGTTCTTGCCGAACAGCACGCCGCCGCGACGTGTCGCGGACGGCAGGGCGACGAGCGTGTCACACATGCGGCGGGATCCCTGCGGCTGCGGCGCGTGATGCGGCTGGGGTGATTGTATCCCGCACGGGTGAAATGACCAGCCATGCGCCCGCGCATTGGCCTGCGCGAGCCCGTTCCCATCGGCGCCGCGGGACGATATACGTGGCGTCATACAGGGGGGTTAGTTCTGAATGAAAGCAAGGGCCAAAGATGCCGCGCTTCCTCGCGACCAGGCCGGCACGTTCCATCTCGAAGACTTCATGCCGTACCGGCTGGCGGTCACCTCCGCCCGCGTGTCGCGCATTTTCATGCGGAACTACGCAGAGAAATTCGGCCTGACGATTCCCGAATGGCGGGTGCTCGCGGTGGTCGGGCGCTACGAGGTGCTCTCCCCGAGTGCGGTGGGCGAGCTGACCGCCATGGACAAGGTGAAGGTGAGCCGCGCCGCGGCGAGCCTGGTGGGGCGCGGCCTGTTGCGGCAGAGCCAGGATCCGGCCGACGGGCGCGGCCGCCTGCTGCGGCTGACGCGCAAGGGCGTGACGATGTTCGGGCACGTGGTGCCGATGGCGCGCGGGCTCGAGGAGCAGCTTGCCGAAGGGTTGAGCCGCACCGAATGGGCGGCGCTGTCGCGCGCGCTGAACAAGCTCGACGCGCAATGCCGCGCGCTGGACGGAGAGGACGAGGAAGCGGCGGAGGCCGCTGATTGAGACAGCGACCGTGACCGATTGACGAGAAGACTCGCCAGTCCCGCGTTCTCCGCTAAGCTCCCCACCAGAGGCAGCCCGCTGGGCTCCGGCCCGAGCGTCCCGATGGCGGGCTCCTTCGGCGCAGGAAGGAGGCGCGGCCATATGTCAGGAACAACAGACGGCAGAAGTCCTCGTTCGGTGGCTCTGGTGGGGCCGTTCGGCAGCGGCAAGTCGACGCTGTTCGAGGCGATAATGGAGGCGGGCGGCGCGCCGGTGAAGCGGCCGTCCGATCCCCGCAACCGTCCCACGACCACCGAGACCCGTATCGGGCATTGTTCATTCCTCGGCGATCCGTGGACGATCCTGGATTGTCCCGGCTCGATCGAGTTCGCGCACCAGGCCTGCGCCGCGCTTGCGGTCGCGGATATCGCGGTGGTGGTGTGCGAGCCCACGCCGACGCGCGCGATGGCAGTCGCGCCATTGCTGAAGCTGCTGGCGGAAGAGGGCATTCCGCACCTGCTGTTCATCAACAAGATCGACACGCTGGACGGCAGCGTCGCCGACACGCTCGCGGCGCTGCAGGCGCATGCGCGCTGTCCGCTGGTGCTGCGGCAGATGCCGATCGTCGATGGCGCCGACGTCACCGGTTACGTCGACCTGATGAGCGAGCGGGCCTATCGCTATCGCAAGGGCCAGCCGTCCGAACTGATCCAGATTCCGGCGACGATCGCCGCGGAGGAGCAGGAGGCGCGCGGGCGCCTCGTGGAGGTGCTGGCGGACCGCGACGACGCGCTGCTCGAGAAGGTGCTGGAGGACGTGCGCCCCACGCCGGAGGAGCTGTATCGCGACATGCACAAGGACCTGCTCGCGGGCTCCGTGCTCGAGGTGCTGCTGGGTGCTGCGGAGCATTCGGGCGGCGTGCAGCGGCTGTGGAAGACGCTGCGCCACGACACGCCCGAGGCGGGGGAGAGCGCGGAGCGCCGCGCGCTGGAGGCGGACGGGCCGCCGGTCGTGCAGGTGTTCAAGACGGTCTATGCCGGCCATGCGGGCAAGCTGTCCTATGCGCGGGTGTGGCGTGGGGTGGTGAAGGACGGCGCGACGCTGGGCGGGACGCGGCTGGGCGGCATCCACCAGTTCCCGAACGGCGAGGCGGCCAAGGTGGCCGAGGCGCGTGCGGGCGACGTGGTCGCGCTGGGGCGGCTGGATGGCGTGGCGACCGGTGCGACGGTTTCGACCGGCGCGGAGGTGGAGGCGCTGCCGTTCCCGGACCCGCCGCCGCCGGTCTATGCGCTGGCGATCGCGACGACGGACCGCAAGGACGACGTGAAGCTCTCGGGCAGCCTGCAGCGGCTGGCCGAGGAGGATCCGACGCTGACCGTGATGCAGAATCCCGACACCGGCGAGACCGTGCTGCTGGGGCAGGGGGAGATGCATCTGCTGGCGGTGGTCGAGCATCTGGCGAAGGCGTTCGGCATCAAGGTCGCCACGCGAAAGCCGCAGGTGGCATATAAGGAAACGATTCGCCGCGCGGTGCACGAGCATGGCAGGCTGAAGCGCCAGACCGGCGGGCACGGGCAGTTCGCGGACGTGAAGATCGACGTGGCGCCGCGCGAGCGCGGGGCCGGGTTCGCGTTCGTCGACAAGGTCGTGGGCGGCGCGGTGCCGCGCAACTTCATCCCTGCCGTGGGCGAGGCGGCGGAGGAGGCGGCGAAGAAGGGCCCGTTCGGATATCCGGTCGTGGATATCGAGGTGACGCTGGTCGATGGCGGTTTCCATTCGGTGGACAGCTCCGACATGGCGTTCCGCACCGCGACCAGCCAGGCGATGAAGGAGGCGCTGGCCAAGGCGGACCCGGTGCTGCTGGAGCCGGTGGACCGCGTGACGGTCAGCGTGCCGAACGATTTCACCGCCCGCGCGCAGCGGCTGCTCACCGGTCGGCGCGGCCAGATCCTGGGCTTCGCGGAGAAGCCGGATTGGGCGGGCTGGGACGAGGTGGAGGCGCTGGTCCCCGAGGCGGAGCTGCACGACCTGATCATCGAGCTGCGCTCCCAGACCCTGGGTCTCGGCACGTATCGCCACCGGTTCGACCACCTGGCCGAATCGCGCGCGGGCGAGCTGAAGCGCGGCGCCGCGTAGCGCGAAACCCCGCTGCCCTGCCGCCGGGACGCGCCAGAAACCCCCTCTCCCCTCGCGGGAGAGGGCTGGGGTGAGGGGGCGATCGGGGCTGAGGCACGGTCCGACGCGAACCCTCGAACCACCCCTCCCCCTGGCCCCTCCCGCAAGGGGAGGGGGGAGGCGGTCAGGCGTGCAGGTGCAGGATGTCCTGGCCGGTCTCCGCCTGCACCATCTCGGCAACGAGGCGGCGGTGGCATTGCGCCGGGTCCCGCTCGAAGCACAGCAGGCAGACGCGCGCGGTCCGCGCCAGCCCGCGGGCCTGGGCGAGGTCCGCCTGCGCTCGGTCGGACGTCATGTGCTCGCGGAAGATCGCCTCCATCCGGTCGGTCTTGCCGGCGCGCGCGGCGTCGCGGCCCGGCTTCGGGGTGCCGAGGCCGACGAGGTGCACGTAGCGGATGCCGGCCTCGTCCAGGCCCGCGGCGAGCTGGCGCTTGGAGAAGCCCGGCTTGCGCGATTGCGGCACCGCGCGCACGTCGATCAGCAGTTCGGTGCCGGCGTCGCGCAGGGCCGCGACCACACCGTCGATCGTGCAGCCTTCGTAGCCGATCGTCAGGATCGGCGCCGTCACCGGGTCAGATCCGCGGCCGCACGGCCTGCACGCCGCCGGGCAGCGCGAGGCCCTTGGCCTGGAGGCAGCGCAAGATCGCGTCGTGCTTGGCGACCGCGATGTCGGGGTCGAGGTCCGAATCCTGCGTGGTCTGGCTGAACCTCTTCATGCGCAGCTCGACCACCTTCGGATCGTTGTTCGCCTGCCATTCGCACTCGGCCCGCGCGCTGTCGTTCTTCGGTCCGAACACGCCACATCCCGCCAGCAGCAGCGGCAGCAACAGCCAAGGTCTCATACGGCGTCGATCCAGTCCTCGATCAGGCGGCGAGCGATGCTGTCCATGCGCGGCAGCTGGAAGCCGAACTGGTCGCAGTTGCGCATCTCGTGGCGGGTGAACCAGCGGGCGTCCTTCAGTTCCTCGGGGTCGATGGTGATCTCCTCGGTCAGCGCCTCGGCATAGAACCCCAGCATGATGTTGCCGGGGAACGGCCAGGGCTGGCTCGAGTGGTAGTTCACCTCGCCGATGGTGACGCCGGATTCCTCCAGCACCTCCCGGCGCACCGCCTCCTCCAGCGACTCGCCCGGCTCCACGAAGCCGGCGAGCGTGGAGTACATGGTGGCGCGCGGGAACCGGGTGGAATGGCCCAGCAGGGCGCGGTCGCCGCGATGCACCAGCATGATCACGGCCGGGTCGGTGCGCGGGAAATGCTGTGCCGCGCAGGCGGTGCACTGGACCATGTGGCCCGAGGATTTCGCGTCGCAGACCGCGCCGCACACGCCGCAGAACCGGTGCCGCGCGCGCCAGTGCATCAGGCCGCGCGCATGGGCGAGCACGGCGGCTTCCGGATTGGGCACGCCCCAGCCGACGGAGCGGAGGTCGACGAACTGGCCGTATTCGGGCGGCAGTAGCGGCAGCGGGTCCTCGGCGGTGCTGATGTCGACGGCGAAGGTGGCGCGCCCGTCGAGCAGGCCGAGGAATGCCCACGGGCCGCCCTGCATGCGCAGCGTCTCGGCCATCTCGCCGGTGATGTAGACCGCCTCGGGCGTACCCGCCTCGGTGCCGCGCACCAGGTTGCGGTTGCGCCAGACCGGCACCCAGAGCGTTTCCGGCGCGTGCAACTGCTGCTCGATCCAGGCCACGTCCTCCCGGCGGGAGGCGATGCGGTCGAGCGGCGAGGAGGAGTAGACGTTGGGCCGACTGGCCAGGATCAGGCTCACGAGACGTCCTTCCGCTGCGCGGCGCGCGGTCCCTTCCGCTGCGCGGGCGGACGGTGCCATGGGGCGGAGGCAGCGGCAACTCCGGCCGGGTGGCGGGCGCCGCCGCGCGGGCTTGTTCACGCTCTGGACGGGGCGGATCATGCACCATCTGGTGTTCGGCCGAGCGCCACGGGCGCCACGCGCACCCGGCCGGGGCCCGCCCGCATGGGCTTGCCCCCGCCCCCCGGAAGCATGATATGCACCCCTGGGAGGTCGGCGACGGACGTGTGCCTCGCCAACCCGGTCAGGTCCGGAAGGAAGCAGCCGCAGTGAGTTTCCACGCGGGTCGTTTGCCGGCCTCCCACCGTCTTTCCCTCGCCGGGTTCCCCTCGCGAACCGGCGCCAGATAGGCCGATTTCGCCATGTCCGGCCTGTTCCAGGACGATCCGCCCCCCACTGACGACCTGCCGACGCCCCCCCAGGACGGGCCCGGCCTGTTCGGCGACGCCGCCCCGGCCGCGACCTCCGGGGCCACGAGCGGTCCCACGGGCGCCTCGGCGCCGGCGATCGGGTTGGGGGCCACGCCGTATCGTGTGCTCGCGCGGAAATACCGGCCGACCCGGTTCGACGACCTGATCGGGCAGGAGGCGATGGTGCGCACCTTGCGCAACGCCTTCGCGGTCGGCCGCGTCGCGCACGCGTTCATGCTCACCGGCGTGCGTGGCGTCGGCAAGACGACCACAGCCCGCATCATCGCCCGCGCGCTGAACTGCGTCGGACCCGACGGCGCGGGCGGCCCCACCGCCGACCCGTGCGGCGTGTGCGAGAACTGCGTCGCCATCCTGGCCGACCGGCATCCCGACGTGCTGGAGATGGATGCGGCGAGCCGCACCGGCGTCGACGACGTGCGCGAGATCATCGAGGCGACCCGCTTCCGCCCGATGCAGGCGCGCACCAAGGTGTTCGTGGTGGACGAGGTCCACATGCTCTCCCGCGCCGCGTTCAACGCGCTGCTGAAGACGCTGGAGGAGCCGCCGCCGCACGTAAAGTTCGTCTTCGCGACGACCGAACTGCGCAAGGTGCCGATCACCGTCCTGTCGCGCTGCCAGCGCTTCGACCTGCGCCGCGTGCGCATCGCCGAACTGGCCCAGCACTTCGCCCGCATCGCCGGGCAGGAGCAGGTGACGATCGAACCCGCCGCCCTGGACCTGATCGCGCGCGCCGCCGACGGGTCGGTGCGCGACGGGCTGTCGCTGCTCGACCAGGCGATCGCCCAGGCCGAGGGGTCGGTCACCGGGGCGCAGGTCGCCGACATGCTGGGGCTGGCCGACCGCGATGCGGTGTTCGACCTGCTGGAAGCGGTGATGGCGGGCAAGCCCGCCGCCGCGCTGGCGGTGACCGACCGCGCCTATGAGCGCGGCGCCGATCTCGGCACGCTGCTGCAGGACCTGCTCGAGCTGCTGCACACGATCACCCGGCTGAAATCCGTGCCCGACCTGCGGCGCGGCGCCGAACTGCCGGAGGCCGAACGCACGCGCGGCGCCGACCTCGCGGACCGGCTGAGCATCCCGGTGCTGGGCCGCGCCTGGCAGATGCTGCTGAAGGGCGTGGCCGAGGTGGAGACCGCGCCCGATCGCCGCGCCGCGGCCGAGATGGTGCTGATCCGGCTCTGCCACGTGGCCGACATGCCCACCCCCGGCGACCTGGTGAAGCGCCTGACCGCCGGCGGCGCACCGGCCCAGGCCGCGCCAGGTGGCGGCCAGGCGGGCGGCGGTTCCCAAGCGGGTGGTTCCCAAGCGGGTGGTTCCCAAGGGGGTGGTTCCCAGGGGAGCGGTGTCCAGGGGAGCGGTGTCCAGGGTGGCGGCGGCTCCGGCGGGCATGCGGGATTCCCGGGCGGCACCGGCGGCGCGGCCACCGCGATGGCGGGCAGCGCCGCGCTTGCGCTGCCAGCGGCGGAGCTCGCGCCCGCCGCGCCGCGGCTCGCCACCTTCCGCGACGTGGCCATGCTGGTGAAGGAGCGGCGGGAGGCGATGCTGCACGCCCACCTGGTCCATTCGGTCCACGTGGTGCGCTTCGCCCCGCCGGTCATCGAACTACGCCCCGAACCCGACGCCCCGCGCGATCTCGCCCCCAAACTGGGCGCCCTCCTCACCGAGGTGACCGGCCAGCGCTGGACCATCGCGCTGTCCACCGCCGCGGGCGAACCCACGCTCGCCGCGCAGGGCAGCGCCGCCGACGCGCAGCGCCGGCAGGACGCGGCCGACCACCCGCTGGTGCGCGCCATCCTGGACACCTTCCCCGGCGCGCGGATCGAGACCGTGCACGACGCGCAGGTGGACGATTACGGGCTGCCGGCCCACATCGGCTCCGACATGTCCCTGGTGGAGACGCCGCTGGGCGAACCGGACATGCCGGATTTCGCCCCGCCCGACGCCGATTTCGCAGACGAGATGGAACCCGACGCATGAAGAACCTCGCCGGCATGATGAAGCAGGCTGCCCAGATGCAGTCGAAGATGCAGGAGATGCAGGAGCGCCTGGAGGCGATGGAGCTCGAGGGCGAGGCCGGCGCCGGCCTGGTCCGCGTCACGCTCAGCGGCAAGGGCGAGATGAAGCGGGTCAAGATCGACCCGAAGCTCGCCGACCCGGCCGAGATGGAGATGCTGGAGGACCTGGTGCTCGCCGCGCACCGTGCCGCGAAGGCGAAGATCGAGGCGGCGACCGCCGAGGAGATGCAGAAGGTCACCGGCGGCCTGCAGCTTCCCCCCGGCATGAAGCTGCCGTTCTAATCCACGGGCTGCGGACCGGCGCATGGGCGGCCCCGAGGTCGAACGGCTGATCGGCCTGCTGGCGAAGCTGCCCGGCATGGGTCCGCGCAGCGCGCGCCGCGCCGCGCTCAAGCTGCTGCAGCAGCCCGAGGGCCGCATGCTGCCGCTCGCCACCGCGCTGGCCGAGGCCGCCCGCGCCGTCAAGGCGTGCGGCATCTGCGGCAATCTCGACAGCCAGGATCCATGCACGATCTGCACCGACCCGCATCGCGACGGGTCGGTGATCTGCGTCGTGGAGGGCGTGGGCGACCTGTGGGCGCTGGAACGCGCCGCGGTCCATCGCGGCGTCTACCACGTGCTGGGCGGCACGCTGTCGGCGCTGTCCGGCGTGGGGCCGGAGGATCTCAACGTCGGCTCGCTGCTGTCGCGCGTGCAGGCCGGTCCCGTGTCGGAGGTGATCCTGGCACTCGGCGCGACCGTCGACGGCGCGACCACGGCCCACTGGCTGACCGACCGGCTGCGGCCCTCCGGCGTCGCGGTCACGCGGGTGGCGCAGGGCGTGCCGATCGGCGGCGCGCTCGACGTGCTGGATGACGGCACCCTCGCGGCTGCTCTGAGGGCGCGGAGGGCTTAGAGGCTCCCGGGCGGGAGACTTGTTCGGACGTGCTTGCGTCGGGGCGGCTCCATCCGTGCGGTGCGTGGGAGCTTTGATTTAGCACAGAGTTGAGGCGAGTTGAGGGAGACACAGAGGGGATCGGAGTGAGGCCACCGCCTGGGGGTACTCGGGACGGTGGCGCGACCGCCTGTTGTCGCCAACGCCTTCTCCGACGTCGGACGTCCGACGTCCGATCTCCGACGTCCGACGTGGCGCATGGCGTACGGATTGGTTGGGCGAAGTGCCTCTCGGTCAACCGAATCGATGTTGCGTATGGCGAATGGGATGACGGGGCGGAGGCGCCCCACGGTCATCCGAGTGGCGCGAAGCGCATAAATTTCGAATGAAACGAGAGGTGTGCGCCCGCGTGCCGACCCGCGCAACTCGAAGCGCCTCTCCGATCAGGTGCCGCCTCGAGGGAGCCGCCGGCCCTACCGTGGTCCGGCGCCCTCTGTGTCTCCCTCAACTCGCCTCAACTCTGTGATAAATCAAAGCTGAAGCGTTCCGCACGGGCCATGCCCACCGTCGCACCGCCGGGCTGCGACCCCCTCGCACTTCAACACCGCCGCGCTCTGGCACCCTCGCGTCCTCGCACCGTCGCGGGGGCGCCCCGCACGGACCTGCTCAGCGGATGGGCGCGGCGTACATCAGCCCCCCTCTCGTCCAGAGGTCGTTCTTGCCGCGCGGGAGCTTGAGCGGGCTGTCCTTGCCGAGGTTGCGGTCGAACATCTCGCCGTAATTCCCGACCGCCTTGATCGCCCAGTAGGCCCAGCGGTTGTCCAGCGCCATGAACTTGCCGAAGTCGCCGGTCTGGCCGAGCAGGCGCTTCACCGTCGGGGATTCGCTCTTGAGGTGCTCGTCGACGTTCGCCTGCGTGATGCCCAGTTCCTCGGCGGTGATCAGGGCCGCGAGCGTCCACTTCACGATCTCATACCACTGGTCGTCACCCTGGCGGACCGCGGGGCCGAGTGGTTCCTTGGAGATGACGTCGGGGAGAACCATCTGGTTGTCGGGGTCGTGCATGATCGTCGCGATCGCGGCGAGCTGGCTCGAATCCGTCGAGTAGGCATCACAGCGTCCGTTGTCGTAGGCGGAGCGGCCCTCATCCGTGCGCTCGAACACCACGGGATGGATCGTGAGGCCGTTACTGTGCGCCCAGTCGGCCAGGTTGAGTTCGCTCGTGCTGCCGGCAGTGACGCAGACCGAGGCGCCGTCGAGGTCCTTGGCGGTCTTCACGCCACTCGACTTGCGCACGAGGAAGCTCTGGCCGTCATAGAAGTTCACGCCGGCGAAGAGCAGCCCGTTGGCGGCTTCGCGCGACTGGGTCTGGGTCAGCGTCTCGGACACCATGTCCACCTGGCCGGCCTGCAGCACGGGCAGGCGCTGGGCGCCGTTCGTGGGGATCAGCCGGACTTTCTCCGGATCGCCGAAGACCGCGGCGGCCACCGCGCGGCACGTGTCGGCGTCGAGGCCGCGGTAGACGCCCTTGCTGTCGACGAAGCCGAAGCCGGGCGTGCCGGGCGGGACGGCGCACTCGACATAGCCTTTCTTGAGGACGGCACCGAGCGTGGTGCCCGGCGAGTTCTGCGCCAGGGCAGGGGTGGCGAGCAGCAGGAAGGCGGCGGCGATCAGGCGGATCGGAGCGTCTCCCGGATGGTGTCGGGAAGACTATCGAGGGCTGCCGGAACGCCGTCCAGCCGGGGCATGCGCAAGCACGCGCGGTCGTCCCGCCGCGCGGCGCCGGGTCGTGGTCCGGTCTGCGCGCAATCCGGCGTCCGGGCGCGCATCCGCGTTCCGGCGCGCGCCTGACGCGCCGGTCGGGAGATCGCGTCGACGACGGGCCGGGTCAGCCGTGCCCGACGCGCCGGATCGCCTCGTCGAACGCGCCAACCACCTGGGTGTGCGTCGAGTGGTCGTTCATCGTCTCGATGTCGGTGAAGCCACGCGACATCGCGACCGCGAGCAGCGAGGAGACGGCTTCGCCGTGCGGCACCGCGTCGTGCATCAGGCGGGCCGCACCACGCAGCGCACCGACCGCACAGCGCCGGCCGTCCCGGGTTTCGTAGCGACGCTGCACCCAGGCCTGCTCGTCGGCGATCAGGCTGCGGGCCAGCACCAGGGTCTGCAGCGCCTGCGTGCTCTCGCGGGTCGGCGCGGTGGGCAGGGGAACTTCGAACGCCCTGAGCCGCGCGGGATGCAACAGCCGCGACCAGGCGGATCGGGTGCGTTGCCACAACCCGTGCGGCGTGGCCTCCGGTGCGATCGGTGCGGTTGGAGAAGAAACGAATGCGGTTCCGTCGAAGGGCATGACCGACTCCTTCCAGCGAGGGGATCTCCCGCCCCGACAACGCTAGCCGGAGTAAGCCCGTTTTCGAGGTCACAAGAACTTGGGAGGCAGGGAACCAAACGAAGCGGTGCCGGTTCCCGCCTGCCGACCAGCGACCAGTCGACGCTCGACCCGCATTCGACCTGCACTGCAGCGGCTCGCAGCGCCCCGCGCGTGCGCGGGGGACGTGCCCCAAGCGTCGCGGTGGCCGGGCCGGTCAGGCTTTCGGGAGGCGCACGATGAAGCGGGCGCCCAGCACCTTGCCGGCGGCGTCGCGGCGGTTCTCGGCGGAGATGCGGCCGCGCAGCGCCTCCACGATCTGCCGGCTGATCGACAGCCCGAGGCCGGAATGGTGCCCGAAGCTCTCGCCCTGCGGCCGCTCGCTGTAGAACCGGTCGAAGATGTGCTCGAGATTGGCTTCGGGAATGCCGGGCCCGTCGTCCTCGACCACGATCTCGGCGAGCTCACCGGCCTCGCGGGCGCGCACCACGATGCGGCCGTTCGGCGGGCTGAAGGAGTGGGCGTTGCCGATCAGGTTGCGCAGCACCTGCACCAGCCGGTCCTCCACGCCCCAGACGCGCAGCCCGCTGGGCGGTGCGATCACCTCGAGCTTCGGGTCGCTCTCCTCGTCGCGGGTCGCCTCGTCGAGTTCCTGCAGGGCGCGCAGGATCGGCACGACGTCCACCGGTTCGGCGGCGACGCGCGACAGTTCGGCGTCGAGGCGGGAGGCGTCGGACACGTCGCTGATCAGCCGGTCCAGCCGCACCACGTCGTTGCCGATGATGGACAGGAGCTGTTTCTGCCGCGCCGGATCCTCGATCCGGCGCAGCGTCTCGATCGCGCTGCGGATGGATGACAGCGGGTTCTTGATCTCGTGCGCGACGTCGGCGGCGAAGCGTTCGATCGCGTCCATGCGGGCCCACAGCGCCTCGGCCGAATCCGCGAGCGCGGTGGCCAGCGCGCCGATCTCGTCCCGCCGCGCGAGCAGGGGCGCGGGCACGGTGCCGGTGCGGCCCTGGCCTTCGCGCATGTTCGCGGCGACCCCGGCGAGCCGCAGGATCGGGCTCGCGATGGTGAGCGAGAGATACCAGGACAGGAATACGGTCACGGCGAGCGCCATGCCGAACAGTGCGAGGATGGACATGCGCACGGTGAACAGGCTGGCGTCGACCTCCCGTGCCTCGCGGGTCAGCAGGATGATGCCGACGGTCTTGCGGTCGCGCTCCACCGGCACGGCGACGGTGACCAGGAGGCGGTTGTCCTTGGTGCGGCGGATGTAGGGAGGCATCTCGCGGCTCTGGCCGGAGCTGCTGAGCCGCACCTCCTCCTTCACGTCGGGCTGCCACTCGACGCCGGCGCCGGGCACGAGGTCCGACAGCGGGCGGGACTGGCGGTGCGGCAGCAGGCTGAGCGCGCGGTCGTAGAGCCGGCCGATCGCGCCGAACACCGGCCCGTAATCAGGCGGCGGGGGCAGCGGCCGGAACGAGACGGCGCCGCTGATGGAGTCGCGCGCGCGGCTGTCGGCGACCAGGGTCCCGTCTGGGCCGTACAGCGTGGCTTCGGCGTCGGGCGTGGGATCGGTCAGGCGCCGCAGCAGGGAGCGGGCGATTTCCGGCACGAGCTTCGGGTTGTCGGGATCGGTGGTGCGGACCGCGCTTTCCCCGATCGCGCCGGCGAAGACCCGCGCCTGTTCGCGCAGCGCACCCACCTGCGCTTCCAGCAGGCCGTTCTGGTACTGGTCGAGATAGAGCAGGGCGACGACGAGCAGCGCGAGCGGCAGCGCGTTCACCAGCAGGATGCGCCGCATGAGCGGCGACACCCAGCGCTGCCGGAACCGCCGCGCCGGGAGCGTCGTCGGATGCGAGATGCCGCCGAGACCGCCGCCGTCAGGCATGCGCCGAACCTCGCCAGGCGATCACGTCAGTGCCCTTCGCCACGGCCGGCCATCTCAATGCTCCTTGTAGCGGTAGCCGATGCCGTAGAGCGTCTCGATGTGGTTGAAGCTGTCGTCCACCGACCGGAACTTCTTGCGGACGCGCTTCACGTGGCTGTCGATGGTGCGGTCGTCGACGTAGATGTTGTCGCCGTAGGCCGCGTCGATGAGCTGGTCGCGGCTCTTGACCATGCCGGGCCGGGCGGCGAGCGCCTTGACCAGCAGGAACTCGGTGACCGTCAGCTGGATGTCCTGGCCGCGCCACGTGCATTGGTGCTTGGTGTCGTCCAGCACGAGCTCGCCGCGCACCATGACGCCCGCGGGCGTCGCGCCGGAGCCTTCGGCGCGGCTCGCCTCGTTGCGGCGGAGCAGGGCGCGGATGCGCTCCAGCAGCAGGCGCTGGGAGAAGGGCTTGGTGATGTAGTCGTCGGCCCCGAGCCGCAGGCCCATGAGCTCGTCGACTTCCTCGTCCTTGGAGGTGAGGAAGATCACCGGCATCGTGCTGCGCTGGCGCAGGCGCTGCAGCAGTTCCATCCCGTCCATGCGCGGCATCTTGATGTCGAGCACGGCGAGGTCGACAGGGCGGGCGGTGAGCCCCTGCAATGCGCTCTCGCCATCCGTGAAGGTGCGGACCTGGAATCCCTCCTGCTCGAGCGTCATGGAGACGCTGGTGAGGATGTTCCGGTCGTCGTCCACCAGGGCGATGGTCTGCTTCATCGGTGTATCCTTCGCGAAGGCCGCCTCGACGTAACCCGTCCGATCGGACACATCGTCGCAGCCGATTGTGGCGTATCGCGGACGAGAGGTGAACGAAAGATGGCGATTCCCCTGGCGGACGACGAGAGGCGGCGGTTCCGCAGTGTCGCGCCGCATTACGTGATCGGCCGCCCGGCCTACGCGCCGCGACTGCTGGAGCGCGTCGCGGCGGCGGTCGGTCTGGGCCGGGGGGACGCGGTGCTCGACCTGGGCTGCGGTCCCGGCCAGCTCGCGCGGGGCTTCGCGGCGATGGCCGGCCAGGTGGTCGGGATGGATCCGGAGCCCGAGATGCTGCGCGTCGCCGCGGCCCTCTCGGAGGAGGTGCCGAACCTCACATGGGCCACCGGCGGGTCGGATGACGTCGGTCCCGGGGCCGGGCGGTTCCGCCTGGTGGTGATGGGACGGTCGTTCCACTGGATGGATCGGGCGGATACGTTGCGCCGGCTGGACGGGATCGTGGTCCCGGGCGGCGCGGTGGCGCTGTTTCAGACCAGCCATCCGGAGACGCCGGACAACGGGTGGGTCGCGGACTACAGCGCGCTGCGGCGCGGCTACGGCAGCGGCGACGCCGACCGGCATCGCCGACCCGGGTGGGTGCGGCACGAGGCACTCCTGCTCGACAGCGCCTTCCGCCGCCTGGACGTGCATGCCGTGATCGAGCGGCGGACGGTGACCGAGGACGCCCTGGTGCTGCGGGCCCTGTCCATGTCCAGCAGTTCGCCCGACCGCCTGGGGGAGCAGCGGGCGGCGCTGGAGCGGGACGTGCGCTCGTTCTTCCGCGACCGCGCCGCGGCGGGGGTGCTGACCGAGGTGATCGAATCGCAGGCCCTGATCGGCCGGCGGGAGGAGGGAGCATGAGCGAGACGTCTCCGGCCTGGCAGGCGCGTCTGCTGCTGCGGGCGGCGCGGTCCGCGAGCCTGGCGAGTTCGGCGGACGGGCAGCCCTTCGCCTCCCTGGTGACGCCGGCGACGACGGGCGATCTCGGGCTGCTCCTGCTGCTGTCCGACCTGTCGGAGCACACGCGGCATCTGCGTGCCGATCCGCGCTGCGCGCTGCTCGCGTGCGGCGCGGCGGAGGAGGCGAACCCGCAGACGGCGCCGCGGGTGACGGTGACCGGAGTGGCGGAGCGGGTGGCGGACCCAGCGCTGAAGGCGCGCTACCTCGCGGTGCATCCCTATGCCGCCCTCTATGCGGATTTCGGCGACTTCGCGATCTGGCGCGTGCGGCCGATGGGCGGGCTGCTGGTGGGCGGGTTCGCCCGCGCGACGCGGCTGCGGGGATCGGAGCTGGCACCCGATCCGGCCGCGGTGGCGGCGATCGAGGCGGCGGCGAGCAGCATCATGGGGCATTGCAACGACGACCACGCCGATGCGCTCGCGGCGATCGCCGGCGCGGCCGGCCCGTGGCGGATGGTGGGCGTCGACGTCGATGGCTGCGACCTCTCCGACGGGGAGGTGTCCCGGCGCATCGCCTGGCCGGCGCCGGTGGCCGATCCGAGCGGGGTGCGCGCGGCGCTGGTCGGGCTCACTCGCGCCGCGCGGGCGGGCGCGTCCGGCGGCCGAGGCTGACCAGCCGCCCCGGCGATCCCGCCCCGAACGGGTCAGCTCGTGGGCGAACCCTGGCTGGTCGCGGCGGCCGTCCCCGCGGCGGGAACACGGAGTTCGGGCAGCGGGATGAATTCCTGGTCGTCGCCCGGCACGGTGCCGAAGCGCGCGGCCTTCCAGTCGGCCTTGGCCTGCTCGATCCGCTCGCGGCTGGAGGCGACGAAGTTCCAGAACAGGTAGCGCGGCCCATCCATCGCCGCGCCGCCCAGCAGCAGCAGGCGCGCGCCCTCCGGCCCCGCCCGCAGCGCCAGCCGGTCGCCGGCGCGGAACAGCAGCATGCGGCCGGCGGCGAACCGGTCGCCGGTCAGCTCGACCTCGCCCTGTACGACATAGGCGGCGCGTTCCTCGTGCTCCTCCGGCAGCGGGACCGCGGCGCCGGGGGCGAGCACCGCGTCGGCGTAGAACAGGCCGGAGGCGGCGGCGACCGGGGCCGCGAGCCCCCAGCCGGTGCCGGCGATCAGCCGCAGGCGCAGCCCGTCCGCATCGCCGGTGGGCAGGCTGGCGGCCGCGTGGTGGGCGAAGGCCGGCGCGGTCTCCTCCTGCGCCTTGGGCAGGGCGACCCAGGACTGGATGCCGAACAGCCGGTTGGCGTGATTGCGGCGGGCCGGGTCGGTGCGTTCGGAATGCACGATGCCGGCGCCCGCGGTCATCCAGTTCACGTCGCCCGGCACGATCGCCTGGCGCGAACCCAGGCTGTCCCGATGCAGGATCTCGCCGTCGAACAGGTAGGTGACGGTGGAGAGCCCGACATGCGGGTGGGGGCGGACGTCGAGCCCCTTGCCGGCCAGGAACTCGCCGGGCCCCATCTGGTCGAAGAAGATGAACGGCCCGACCATCTGCCGCTCCTTCGCGGGCAGGGCGCGGCGGACCTCGAACCCGCCGATGTCGTGCGCGCGGGGCAGGAGCACGAGCTCCACGCCGGCCGGCGGGGAGGGGCACTCGGGGGCGTCGGCGGGTTGCCAGCTCATGGGGGACCTTTCTCGTGCGTGTGGTCGGTCAGGGGCGAAGTGCACCCTGGCGCGGATCATCGGCGGGCTGCGGCATGCGCGTCTTGAACAGGCTGACGAGCACGCCGGCCGCGAGGATACCGAA
>MKTV01000060.1:0-27099 GCA_001898425.1 Rhodospirillales bacterium 69-11 | reverse complement strand
TCGCCGGCAGCTTGTCCACGCCCAGCAGGTCGGCGAGGAAGATCTTCGAGCCGATGAAGATCAGCACCACGGCGAGCGCATATTTGAGGTAGCGGAAGCGGTGGACCATCGCCGCGAGCGCGAAGTAGAGCGCGCGCAGGCCGAGGATGGCGAAGATGTTCGAGGTGTAGACGATGAACGGGTCGGTGGTGATCGCGAAGATCGCCGGCACGCTGTCCACCGCGAAGATCACGTCGGCAATCTCGATCAGCGCAAGCGCGACGAAAAGCGGCGTCATGAACAGCGTCGTGCGGCCCGGTCGCTTCGGATCGGGCAGGCGGACGAAGAACCGTTCGCCGTGGTGCTCGTCGACGACGTTGAAGCAGCGCTTCATGAAGCGGAGCACGGGGTTGCTGCCGACGTCGTACTCCGTCTCGGCGAACATCAGCATCTTGATGCCCGTCGCGATCAGGAACACGGCGAAGAGGTAGAGCACCCACGACCACTCGGAGACGATCGCGGCGCCGAGGCCGATCATGATCGCGCGCAGCACGATGACGCCGAGGATGCCCCAGAACAGGACGCGGTGCTGGTAGACCCGGGGCACGGCGAGGAAGGCGAAGATCATCGCGATGACGAAGACGTTGTCCATCGCCAGCGCCTTCTCGACGGCGAAGCCGGTGAGGTACTCCATGCCGGGCTGCGCGCCGAGGTACCACCAGACCCAGGCGCCGAAGAGGAGCCCGAGGCCGATATAGCCGACCGAGAGCAGCAGGCTCTCGCGCACCTTGATCTCGCGGTTGTCCCGGTGAAGCACGCCGAGGTCGAGGACGAGCAGGGTGACGACGATGCCGATGAAGGCCAGCCACATCCACCCGGGCTTGCCGAGGAATGCGCCGAACAGGAGGGGTTCGAACAGGTCCATGCGGTCGGGCTCCTTCTCACGCCGTGACGGTCCGACATGGCACGGGGTCGCATGCCAGAGGGGCCCGGTTCCGTCTCCCGCTTAGATTGTCGCGCCACCTTCGCTGGTCCAGCGGTGCGCGGGACGGCCGTGCGATTCCGCACGGGGCGGGTCATGGCCGCGTTGAACGCGATCCGTCGCGTGCGGATCTAACCGAGGCGCGGATGACGCGTGCCCCGGTGACGAGCGTGCCGGGGTGACGGGTACGCCGGCGGCGCGTGCGACCATGACGGCCGATGCCCGCCGTCCCTCGCGCAGGGTGCCGGCGACCGCGGTTCGGCTTCGTGGGGCGTCGCACGACGCGAGATCGATCGGAGGAGGATCATGAACGCCACTATCGCCTTTGACTGCCCCCGCTGCGGCGGCGCGCTGACCATGAGTGAGCGGCAGGGCATCGAGATCGACTACTGCCCGCAATGCCGGGGTGTCTGGCTGGACCGGGGCGAACTCGACAAGATCATCGAGCGCGTCGACCTGGGGCGATCGCCGCCTCAGCCGCAGACGGTCGCGACGTCCGCCAGCGGCTGGGCGCAGCCCACGCCCCCGCCACCGTACGAGTCCGCCGCAAACCAGCCCGCCCCCTACCAGCCCACCTCGTACCAGCCCTGGGCACGTGGCGAGCGTGATCGGGACGGCGACTGGGACCGTCATCGCTATCACGGGAAGCGGCGAAAGAGCTGGCTGACCGAACTCTTCGACTAGGGTCGGGAGGCCGGATCGCGCGGGGACGCCTGGACGAGCGGCGGGGGCCGGATGGCATCATGGTCCGGAATGCCGGACCAAGGATCCACCTCGCGCATGGAGCGTCCCCCGCCGCGCCTCGGCCGACTGGCCTTCTTCGCGGATGCCGACCCCGCCATGCTGGCGCGGGCGGACGCCGAGGCGCACATCGTGACGTTCGACGCGGACGAGACCGTGCTCGATTTCGACTGCCCGTCGACCGAGGTTCGCGTGGTGCTGCGCGGCGGTCCGCTGCGCGTGCTGATGCGCACCAGCGGCGGCCGGGAGAAGATCGTGGCGGAGGCGGGCCCCGGCGCGTTCGTCGGGGAGCTGGCGGCCTTCGCCGGGCCCGCGCAGCCGCCGTCCGCCGGCATCCGCGCGGTGCACCGTGCGACCGTCGCGGTCCTGCCCGGCCCCCTCTTCGTCGATCTCGTCCTCGCCTCCCCGCCGCTCGGGCGCAGGCTGATCGCGGTGCTGGCGGAGCGTGTGCGGAGTCAGAACCGGCGGCTGCTGGAATACGCGGCCCTGCCGACCCGGCAGCGGCTCTGCGCCGAACTGCTGCGCCTCGCGCGGCCCCGCCCGTTGGAGGCGGGCGGCGGCCTGGCCGTGTTCCCGCCGCCGCCCCGGCTCGAGCTCGCCGCACGCATCGGCGCGCGCCGCGAGGCGGTGTCGCGGGACCTGGCGGACCTGGTCCGCGCGGGTCTTCTCCAGATCGGGCCGCGCGCGATCGTGCTGCTCGACGAGGCTGCGCTGCGCGCGGAGGTCGAGACCGCGATGGAGGCCGCGAAGCGCCTGTTGTGAGGCCGGTTCGGCTGCTCCGTGCGCGGCAGCCGGGCAGCCGGGCAACCGGAGCAGGTCCGCCCCGACCAGTCCGCTGCCGATGAGCAAAGGCGGTTCGGGTCCTTGACGGACCTACTTCGCGCCACCCGCCAGCGCGCGTTCAACCTGTGTTCGCATCGCTTGAAGGCGATGCTCGAGTTCGTCAGGCGACACCTGCTCGAGCTGGATCTGCTCGAGCAGGGTGCCCAAATTCTCCTGGAGCCACTCGAGCTGGGCAATGGCAAGCGACGTTTCGGTCGAGCGAATCGACCTGAACGACATCCTGGATCGATCGGCGTCCATCTCGACCTTCAGCCACTAGTTCACGACAGCCTTCAACTAGTGCCGAGGATCGGCCTAATGCTTGTCGAGTTTGGTCAGGTCGGTGAACGTCACGTGCAACGTGTCGAACGCCCCAGCGCTGCCCATGAGGTCGCCCTTGGGGCCGCTCGCCTCGTGGTTGGCCGACATGTTCTCAAGGAAGTTCGACACCGGGATGATTTCCGCTCGCCCGTGTTGTGCGATCATTTCGCCGACCGACCCCGCGACGCTTGCAAGAGACGTCGTCAGCGCGCTGGCGGCGTGGAGAGTCTCATTCCCCATGGCGGCGTGCAGGGTCTCGTTCCCCGTGGCGGCGAAGAACGTCTCGGCGTTCCCCCATCCGGGGAACCTGATCTGTCCATGCGATCCCCAGCCATGGTCGCCGTGATGCGACGATCCGCCGCCGCTGATCGATCCGGCATCCTGATCGATGAAGGTCACATGAGACGATCCGAGCAGGACCACGTCCTCCCGGTGCGCGCCAACGACCGTCACGTGTGCGTTCGGCGTCGCGAGGATGGTGTCGTGACCACCGACGGTGACGACGTCGTTGCCGCCGCCCAGGAGGATGAGGTTGTTGCCGCCTCCGGCGTCTATGGAATTGTGGCCGTTGCCGAGTGCGAGGATCGTGTCGTTCCCGTTGCCGGTCTCGACGAGCCAGGAGCGCTGGGCGTTCGACCCCAGCAGCAGCCGGTTGTCACCGCCACCGGCGTCGATGGTCCCTGATCCATGCAGATCGAGGTAAGTGAGGTCGCCGTTGCTCGACAGGACGGTTTCGTCGCGTGCGCCTGATCCGACGATGGTCGCGCTGGACGCGACGTTGACGACGGCATCGTAGCCCCGCGGGAGCCACGTGAACCCGTCCGTCTTTTGTACGAACTCGCCGTGCTGCTTGGGAGGGAGACGGGGCGGCGGCCCGTCCTGACTGGATGCCGGGTGGAGTTCTCCATTTCTCACTGCATCAGTAACGGCCGCTGCTAGGACGCGAGCAAGCTCCGCATGTGATTTAAGGTCGTAGTTGAGCGTCTCTATTGTAGAATGAGCGCCCAGAACGGTGACGGTCGATACCATGACGAATCCCAATTGTCTTCAGGTTTGGGTCAGGTTCATTGTCCTGTGACAAGTCGAGCCCGTCAAATCTAAATTCAAATAACGCGACTAAAAAGTAACGAAGATTGATCGAACTGGGTGGTGGGAAAATCCGTCATATTCCGATCTCGTGCCCGTCTTCATAACTTGATCGTACCAAGAGGCCGAGTTGATGAACGATTGCGCCGCTTCTGAGCCCTGGAAGTTGGCAAAACGCTCTCTTTCACACTCGTGCCGTGAGTGAGCGATTGTGTTCACTCCACGGTGATCGATCCGCTTGGGCACATTCTGCTGAACGAATGGAGCTCTCTCCAACGCATTTCGTTTCCGAGTGTCCGCGAGCTCGTCGGCACCTTTTTATTGGTTGGCGCGGTCGTGTGATGAAGTCGACCCAAGTCGCTCTTCAAGCCGGTGTCTCTGGGCCGACAGGCCGTCGTGATCCCCGACGCTCACGTCCGCGCGGCGGAACCCGCGATGCGGTCCGACGCCTCGCAGCCCGATCTCGAATCCCGCGCCTATACATAAGGCGTCGGCTTCGCGCGCGGCCCGCCCAGATGCCTCAGCGCGTGCCGTGGAAGGCGATGCGCCAGATCGTGCCGTTGCCGTCCTCGCTGACCAGCAGCGCCCCGTCGGGAGCCACGGTGACGCCGACCGGCCGCGCCCAGACAGCGCGGTCGGAGGCGACGAAGCCGGTCAGGAACTCCTCATACGCGCCGGTCGGACGGCCATCGGTGAAGCGCAGCCGGATCACCGCGTAGCCGGTGCGGCGCGCGCGGTTCCAGGAGCCGTGCAGCGCGACGAACGCGTCGCCGCGATACTCCGCCGGGAATTGCGTGCCGTCATAGAAGGTGATGCCGAGCGGCGCGGAGTGGGCCTGGATCAGGATGTCGGGGGTGGTGACCCGGCCCGCGAGGTCGGGGCGGGCATCGGCCAGGCGTGGATCGGCGTGGTTGCCGATGTAGTACCAAGGCCACCCGTAGAAGGCGCCCTGCTGCACACGGGTCGCGTAGTCGGGCGGCAGGTCGTCGCCCAGCCCGTCACGCTCGTTCACCACGCACCACAGCGCGCCGGGGCCGGGCTGGATCGCCATGGCGGAGCAGTTGCGCAGCCCGGTTGCGAAGATGCGGCGGTTGCCGCCGTCCGGATCCACGGCCAGCACCGTCGCGCGGCCGGCCTCGTCCCCCCAGGCGGCGCCCACGGGCAGGCCGGCGGGCGGGCGGCCGCGCAGGGAGGTGGCGACATTGGAGGCGGAGCCGACCGAGACGAACAGCGTTCGGCCATCGGGCGACACGGCGAGGTCGCGTGTCCAGTGCCCGCCCTCCGGCAGGGACGGCACGATCACCTCGGCCGGCCCGCGCGCACGCAGATCGCCCGACCCGTAGGGATAGCGGACGACGCGATTGGTCTCCGCCACGTAGACGAAGCGTGGGTTCGGGACAGGCGGCCAGAAGGCGATGCCGAACGGCAGGGACAGGCCGTCGGCAAAGGTCGCGACCGTGGCGGGGCGCGCGGCGCCGGGCAGGGTGCGCAGGATGCGGATGCGCCCGGCGCCGCTCTCGGCCAGGAACACGTCGCCATTCGGCGCGGTGCGCAGGGTGCGCGGCTGGTCGAAGCCGCTGGCGAACAGGGCTGCGCCGAAGCCGGCCGGCACCGCCGGGGCGGCGCCGTCGGGACGCGGCACGACCCTGGGTGGCCGCCCTGCCGAGCCGGTCGCATAGGGCGGCGGCAACGCGTCCGGCCGGATCTCGTGGACGGTGCCGGGCGCATCCCCTGCCGGCGCGGCGGCGAGCGTGAGAAGCGGCAGGAGCAGGCGGGCGTGATGGATCATGCGGCCACCATGCCCGACCGGGCTTTCGGCCGGCTCTCACGGCAGCGTGACGTTGACCGGGAGGGGCGTCGAGAACATATTGCGAACATGAGCAAGGCGCCGACTGTGCGGGAAAAGCTGTCGATCCTGGCGGATGCCGCGAAATACGACGCATCCTGCGCGTCCTCCGGCGGCACCCGCCGGGATTCGCGGGACGGCAAGGGCCTGGGCTCCTCGACCGGCAACGGCATCTGCCATTCCTACACGCCGGACGGCCGCTGTGTGTCGCTGCTGAAGATCCTGCTGACCAATTTCTGCGTCTACGACTGCGCCTACTGCATCAACCGCAAGTCGAGCAACGTGCGACGCGCTCGGTTTACGGAGCAGGAGGTGGTCGACCTGACGCTCGCCTTCTATCGGCGGAACTACATCGAGGGGCTGTTCCTCTCTTCCGGCATCATCCAGTCGGCCGACTACACGATGGAACGCCTGGTGCGCGTCGCCCGCCTGCTGCGGGAGGAGCACCAGTTCCGCGGCTACATCCACCTGAAGACCATCCCGGAAGCGAGCCCCGCGCTGATCGAGGAGGCGGGGCGCTACGCCGACCGCCTGTCGATCAACCTCGAGTTGCCGACCGTGGTCGGGCTGCAGCATTTCGCGCCCGAGAAGGATGCCGGCACGATCGAGGCGGCGATGGGCCGCATGTCCGGCGCGATCACCGCCGCCGCCGCCGAACCGCGCGGCCCGCGCTTCGCCCCGGCGGGGCAGAGCACGCAGGTGATCGTCGGCGCGGATGGCAGCGACGACGCGACCATCCTCGATCGGTCGGCGGGGCTGTATGGCACGCACCGGCTCAAGCGGGTCTACTACTCCGCGTTCAGCCCGATCCCGGATTCGAGCCAGGCGCTGCCGTCGCGCGCCCCGCCGCTCGCGCGGGAGCACCGGCTGTACCAGGCCGACTGGCTCATGCGCTATTACGGGTTCGCGGCGGGCGAGATCCTGTCCGGCGCCACGGACGGCATGCTGGACCTCGCGATCGATCCGAAACTCGCCTGGGCGCTGCGGCATCGGGAGCGGTTCCCGGTCGACGTGAACACCGCGGAGCGGGAGATGCTGTTGCGGATCCCGGGCCTCGGGGTGCGGTCCGTGGACCGTCTGATCGCGGCACGGCGGCACCGCACCTTGCGCCTGGCCGATCTGGCGCGGCTGGCGGGCTCCGAGCGGCGTCTGCGGCCGTTCGTCGTGACCGCGGATCATCGTCCGACGGCGCTGCTGGACCGCAGCGACCTGCGCACGCTGGTCGCGCCGCCCCGGCAACTCGCGCTGTTCGCCTGATGCGCCGCGCGACGATGACGGTGCCGGACGATCTGGCGGCCTTCCGGCGCCTCGCACGCGGATTGCTCGCGGAGGCCGTGCCGCCCCAGGCGATCACGTGGTCGGACGGCGAGGCGGACCTGTTCGCCGCGCCCGACACCGTCGCCACACCCCCCGCTGCCGCCGAGGACGGGGAAGGTTCGCGCATGCCCGTCGCCCCCATGCCCATCGTGCCCATGCCCATCGTGCCCGTGCCCGCGCGGTTCGTGGCGTTGGCGGACGAGGTGATCTGTCACCGCGCGCCGGAGCGCCTCGCCCTGCTCTACGAGGCAGTGTGGCGGATCGCGCAGGGGGAGCGTGCGCTGCTGGAAGTGGCCTCCGACCCGTTGGTGCACCGGCTCGAGCGGATGCGCCGCGGCGTGTCGCACGACGCCCACCGCATGACGGCGTTCCTGCGGTTCCGGGAGGTCGGCCCCAACGAGTTCGTCGCCTGGTACGAGCCGGCACATCGCGTCCTGCGCCAGGTCGCGCCGTTCTTCACCGGACGGTTCGCCGCCATGCGCTGGGCGATCCTGACGCCCGATGGCTCTCTCGCCTGGGATGGCGCGGTCGCGCGGTTCGGGCCGGGGGTGGCGCGCGACGCCGCCCCGGCGGCGGACGGGCTCGAATCCTGGTGGCGGGACTACTACCGCGCCACGTTCAACCCGGCGCGGGCGAACGAAAGCGCGCTTCGGCGCCACATGCCACGCCGATTCTGGCGCAATCTGCCCGAGGCGGAGGCGGTGCCGGAGTTGCTGTCGGAGGCGGGGCGGCGCACCGCGGCGATGACCACGGCGGGACCCGACCAGGGTTGATCATTCTGTAGGCAGCGGCAGGCGGGACGGACCCGGCGCGGCCGGCCGGCGGTCGCCGAGGAGCGACGCGCGCCGGTGCCGGACGGGGGCGCGCGCCCCCCGCGAGAGATCGCGCGAGGCGGGCGCGGTGGGTGTGGCGGCAGGAGGGCGCCGCGGCGCGGACGCGAGAGATGCGAGCCGGTGCAACGTGACGGTTCGGCGGGTCGCAGGTGAGCTGCCGCTGTTTGGCACGTGTGTTGCAAGGACGTGACGGGCCCGCCTGGCGGGGAAGCCAAACGTCACGTCACGCCGCAACAACGTCCACACAACAGGGCAACAGGAACGCAGGATGTCTCCGGTCGAACCCAAACTCTCGCGCCGCGGCCTCGGCCGCCTGGGCGCTGCCGCCGCCACGATCGCCGCCATCGGCGCCGCCCGCGCCGCCACCAACCAGGCCGCCGCCCAGCCCTCGGGTGGCGTGATCAAGGTCGGGATTCTCCACTCCCTGTCCGGCACGATGGCGATCAGCGAGACGACCCTGAAGGACGTCATGCTGATGCTGATCGAGCAGCAGAACAAGAAGGGTGGCCTCCTCGGCAAGAAACTCGAAGCCGTGGTGGTCGACCCGGCCAGCAACTGGCCGCTGTTCGCCGAGAAGGCGCGGCAGCTGATCTCGGTCGACAAGTGCGCCGCGACCTTCGGGTGCTGGACGTCGGTGTCGCGCAAGTCCGTGCTGCCGGTGTTCGAAGAGCTGAATTCGATCCTGTTCTATCCGGTGCAGTACGAAGGGCAGGAGTGCAGCCGCAACGTGTTCTACACGGGCGCGGCGCCGAACCAGCAGGCGATCCCGGCCGTCGACTACCTGATGAACGAGAACGGCGTGAAGCGCTGGGTGCTGGCCGGCACCGACTACGTCTATCCGCGCACGACGAACCAGATCCTGGAAGCCTACCTGAAGTCGAAGGGCGTGGCCGCCGACGACATCATGATCAACTACACGCCGTTCGGCCATTCCGACTGGCAGAACATCGTGGCGTCGATCAAGAAGTTCGGCACCGCGGGCAAGAAGACCGCCGTCGTCTCCACGATCAACGGCGACGCCAACGTGCCGTTCTACAAGGAGCTGGGCAACCAGGGTGTGAAGGCGACCGACATCCCGGTCGTGGCCTTCTCGGTCGGCGAGGAAGAACTTGCCGGCATCGACACCAAGCCCCTGGTCGGCCACCTGGCCGCGTGGAACTACTTCGAGAGCGTCGACAACCCCGACAACAAGGCCTTCATCGAGTCGTGGAAGGCCTTCACCAAGAACCCGAAGCGCACCACCAACGATCCGATGGAAGCGCACTACATCGGCTTCAACATGTGGGTGAAGGGCGTCGAGAAGGCCGGCACCACGGACGCCGACGCGGTCATCGACGCGATGATCGGCGTCTCGGTGCCGAACCTGTCCGGCGGCTACTCGGCGATGATGCCGAACCACCACATCACCAAGCCCGTCCTGATCGGTGAGATCCAGGGCGACGGCCAGTTCAACATCGTCTCGCAGACTCCGGGCCTGGTCGTGGCCCAGGAATGGTCGCCCTACGTCGCCGACACCAAGGACCTGATCGGCGACTGGCGGGCGCCGCTGAAGTGCGGTGCGTTCAACGTGAAGACCGGCACGTGCACCGCCGGCAAGAAGGCCTGATGGATCCCTCCTTCCCATCGGCCTGATTGCCCAGGCGGGGGCGGCTGTTCCTCCCGGTTGCCCCCGCCTGTTCTTTTTTCACTTCGAGGTCAACGATGCTTGGGCGTTCCGCCTGGCTGATGCTGGTCCTGCTGCTGCTCGCGCCGCTGCATGCGCGCGCGCAGGGCGTGGACGAGGCCTATGCCGCGCTGTCGGGTTCGGCGGGCGTGCCGTCGGCGGCCGGATTCGAGTCGGTGCGCCGCGGCGTGGAGCAGCTCGCCACCTCCGGCGACCCGCGCGCGGCGGTGGTCATCGGCGCGCTACAGGCCGGGCAGCTCTATGCGCGGCCCGACCGGACGCTGTTCATCAAGCAGCCGGATGGCAGTTACGTCGACGCGCGCACCGGCGCGCCGGCGCCGGACGCGGCCGGGCTGAAGCAGGTGCGCCTGAACAATGCCGTCCGCTCCGCGATCGACGCCGCGCTGGGCAGCCTGCGCCTGTTCGCGCCCGACGCCGCGACGCGGCTGGCCGCCGCCGAGGCGGTGTTCAAGTCGCACGACCCGGCCGCCCTCCCGGCGCTGAACCAGGCGCTGGCGAAGGAGAGCGATGCCGCGGTGAAGACCCGCATGCAGCAGGCGCGCGCCGCCGCGCTGCTGTCCTCGCCGGATGCGTCCGAGGCGGACCGGCTGGCGGCGGTCGCCACGCTGCGCGCTCGCGGCGATATCGATGCGCGCGGCTTCCTCGCGTCGCTGTCCGGCCAGCCGCCAGCGGTGGCGAACGCCGCCGGCGCCGCGATCACCGCGATCGACCGGCAATTGCAGCTCTGGAGCATCCTGCAGAGCGTCTATTACGGGATCAGCCTGGGCTCCGTGCTGCTGCTCGCCGCCGCCGGCCTCGCCATCACCTTCGGCGTGATGGGCGTGATCAACATGGCCCACGGCGAGATGGTGATGATCGGCGCCTACACGACCTTCGTCGTGCAGCAGCTGATGCGCGCCTACCTGCCGGGGGTCTACGCAATCAACCTGTTGCTGGCGGTGCCGCTCGCCTTCCTGGTCGCCGGCGCGATCGGCGTGCTGATCGAGCGCACGCTGATCCGCTGGCTGTATGGACGGCCGCTCGAGACGCTGCTCGCGACCTGGGGCCTGTCGCTGATCCTGCAGCAGGCGGTGCGCTCCATCTTCGGGGCGAACAACCGGGACGTGGACACGCCGTGGTGGATGAGCGGCGCGACGCAGCTGGGCGGGCTGACGCTCACCTGGAACCGGATGTACATCGTGCTGTTCGCGGTGCTGGTGCTGGCCGCGCTGATGGCGGCGCTGCGCTACACCCCGCTGGGCCTGCGGATGCGGGCGGTGACGCAGAACCGGCGCATGGCGGCCGCGATGGGCATCCGCACGCCCTGGATCGACGCGCTGACCTTCGGCCTGGGGTCGGGGGTCGCGGGGATGGCGGGCGTGGCGCTCAGCCAGATCGACAACGTCTCCCCGAACCTCGGCCAGGGCTACATCATCGACAGTTTCATGGTTGTGGTGTTCGGGGGCGTCGGCAACCTGTGGGGCACCACGCTGGGCGCGCTGACCCTGGGGATCGTCAACAAGTTCCTGGAGCCGGTGGCGGGCGCCGTGCTGGGCAAGATCGTGGTGCTGGTGCTGCTGATCCTGTTCATCCAGCGCCGCCCCCGCGGCATGTTCCCGCTGAAGGGACGGGCGGTGGAGACATGAGCGTGACCCCATCCGTCATGGCCGTCCCACTCCTCGTCATGGCCGTCCCACTCCTCGTCATGGCGGTCCCACTCCTCGTCATGGCCGGGCTTGACCCGGCCATCTATCGCGGCACGGTGCCGGAGGGGATGGCCGGGACACGCCCGGCCATGACGGGGAGGGTGGCGTCGGTGCGCGTGCCGCCCCCCGCCCTGACCTGTGCCCCCCCGGCCCCCACACCGTGGAGCGTGTCTCATGCCTGAGCGCTCCATCCTCATCGCCCTGGTCGCCGTGCTCGGCGGCGCCGTGCTGCTCGCCGTGCTGAACCAGGCGACCGCCGCGAGTTCGGCCGCGCACGTGCCGACCTACGTGATCGCGCTCGCCGGCAAATACCTGTGCTTCGCCATGCTCGCCCTCGCGGTCGACCTGGTCTGGGGCTTCGCCGGCATCCTCTCGCTGGGCCACGCCGCGTTCTTCGCCCTCGGCGGCTACGCGATGGGCATGTACCTGATGCGGCAGATCGGCACGCGGGGGGTGTACGGCAATGCGGAGCTGCCCGACTTCATGGTCTTCCTGGGCTGGAAGTCGCTGCCCTGGTTCTGGCACGGGTTCGAGTGGTTCGGCTTCGCCATGCTGATGGTCGTGCTCGTGCCGGGCGTGCTGGCGCTGGTGTTCGGCTATCTCGCCTTCCGCTCGCGCGTGACCGGCGTCTATCTCTCGATCATCACCCAGGCGCTGACCTACGCGCTGCTGCTGGCGTTCTTCCGCAACGACATGGGGTTCGGCGGCAATAACGGGATGACCGACTTCAAGGACATCCTGGGCTTCAACATCCAGTCCGACGCGACGCGCTCCGCCCTGCTGGTGATCTCCGCCGTCGCCCTCTGCGCGCAGCTGCTGGTGGCGCGCTTCGTCGTACGGTCGCGCTTCGGCAAGGTGCTGATCGCGGTGCGCGACACGGAGGCACGCACGCGCTTCCTCGGCTACCGGCCCGAATCCTACAAGCTCGTCGTCTGGGTGCTGTCCGCGGTGATGGCCGGGATCGGCGGCGCGCTCTACGTGCCGCAGGTCGGCATCATCAACCCGTCCGAGTTCTCCCCCGCCAACTCGATCGAGGCGGTGATCTGGGTCGCGGTCGGCGGCCGCGGCACGCTGGTGGGCGCCATCGTCGGCGCGCTCCTGGTGAATTTCGGCAAGACCTGGTTCACCGGCATGCTGCCCGAGTTCTGGCTCTACGCGCTGGGCGCGCTGTTCATCTTCGTCACCCTGTTCCTGCCGCGCGGCGTGATGGGCCTGTTCGCCCGCCGCGAGAAGGTCGCCCCCGAACCGGAGGTCGAAACGCCCGCCGCCTCCGCCGCACATGAGGTGACGGGATGAACCCCGGCGACACGCTGCTCTATCTCGACGGCGTCACCGTCACCTTCGACGGGTTCCGCGCGCTGAACGCCCTCTCGCTGTATCTCGAAAAGGGCGAGATGCGCGCGGTGATCGGGCCGAACGGCGCGGGCAAGACGACCATGATGGACGTCATCACCGGCAAGACCCGGCCCGATACCGGCCGCGTGGTGTTCGACGCCAACATCGACCTGACCAAGCGCGACGAGCCCGATATCGCGGCGATGGGCATCGGGCGGAAGTTCCAGAAGCCGACCGTGTTCGAGCCGCACACCGTGTGGGACAACCTGCTGCTGGCCCTCGCTGGCGACCGCCGCCCGCGCTTCAGCCTGTGGGCGCGCGAGACCGCGGATGAGCGTGAGCGGATCGAGGCGATCCTGCAGACCACGCGCCTGACCGACCAGCGGCACCGGCGCGCCGGCGACCTGTCGCACGGGCAGAAGCAGTGGCTCGAGATCGGCATGCTGCTGGCGCAGGAGCCGCAATTGCTGCTGGTCGATGAACCGGTCGCCGGCATGACCGACGCGGAGACGGAGCAGACGGCGGAGCTGCTGCGGGAGATCAACAAGACCCGCAGCGTCGTCGTGGTCGAGCACGACATGGCCTTCGTCCGCGCCCTCGGCGTGAAGGTCACGGTGCTGCACGAGGGATCGGTCTTGTCGGAAGGCTCGATCGACTTCGTCTCCGAGGATCCGCGCGTCATCGAAGTGTATCTGGGGCGATAGATGCTGCAAGTCGAACGCGTCGACCTGCATTACGGCGCGGCCATCGCGCTGCGCCAGGTCTCCCTCAGCGCCGAGATCGGCGCGGTCACCTGCCTGCTGGGCCGCAACGGCGTCGGCAAGACCTCGCTGCTGCGCGCGGTCACCGGCGCGCACCCGATCAGCCGCGGCGCCATCCGCTGGGAAGGCGCGGACATCTCCCGCCTGCCGCTCTACGAGCGCGCGCGGCGCGGCATCGCCTGGGTGCCGCAGGGGCGGGACGTGTTCCCCCTGCTCACGGTCCGCGAAAATCTGGAGACCGGCTTCGCCGTCCTGCCGCGTAGCCAGCGGCGCGTGCCGGACGAGATCTTCGACCTGTTCCCGGTGCTGAAGACGATGCTGCGCCGGCGCGGCGGCGATCTCTCGGGCGGGCAGCAGCAGCAGCTCGCCATCGCCCGCGCGCTGGTGATGAAGCCGCGCCTGCTCGTCCTCGACGAACCGACCGAGGGCATCCAGCCCTCCATCATCAAGGATATCGGCCGGGTGATCGCGCTGTTGCGCGGACGCGGCGAGATGGCCATCCTGCTGGTCGAACAGTATTTCGACTTCGCCCAGGAGCTGGCGCAGACGATCGCCGTGATGGATCGCGGCGATATCGTGCTGTCCGGGCGGCGGGAGGATCTCGACGAGGCCGATGTACGACGCCGCCTGTCCGTCTGATCCCCCCATCCTGCAGCGCGCCACCGGTGCCTTGTCCGTGTCGTTCAAGCGACGCGGGGACGCCACCGTGCTGGACGGGCTGCGCCAGGAAGGCTGCCTCAAGGCGCGCTTCCCGCGCGTCGAGCCCACCGAATGGGCAACGACGGTCACGCTGAACTCCTCGGGCGGCATCGCGGCCGGCGACCGGCTCACGACCGAGATCGGGGTGGGGCAGGGCGCGTCCGCCTGCGTCGCCGCTCAGGCGGCGGAGCGCTTCTACCGCGCGCTGCCGGGAAGTGCGCCGTCCACGGTGCGCACGCGGCTCGCGGTCGCCGACGGGGCCGCCGCCGAGTGGTTGCCGCAGGAAACCATCCTGTTCGACCGCAGCGCGCTCGATCGCCGGCTGGAGGTGGAGCTTGCGCCCGATGCCTGGTTCCTGGGCGTCGAATCGCTGGTGTTCGGCCGCGCCGCGATGGGGGAGCGGGTGGAGCGCGCTTCCCTGCGCGACCTGATCCGCGTGCGCCGCGCCGGCACCTTGCTGCTGCACGACGCGATCCGCCTGGATGGAGACGTGGACGCGTTGCTGCAGCACCGTGGGGTCGCAGGCGGCGCCCGCGCTCTCGCCACGGTCGTGCACGTCGCCCCCGATGCGGAGCGACGGCTCGACGCAGTGCGGGACGCGATCGCGCACGTTCCTCCCTCTCCCCTCGCGGGAGAGGGGCGGGGTGAGGGGGGAGCTCCCGTCGGATCCCCCTCACCCCATCCCTCTCCCGCAAGGGGAGAGGGGGCGCCGGCATGCGGATCCGCCGTCAGCCCCCCTCTTGCCCCCGTGTCATGGTCGGGCTTGGCCCGACCATCCACGACTTCGCCGCACGCCGCACCGCACGTCGCGGATGGCCGGCACAAGGCCGGCCATGACACTTGGGGCAAGGCGCCGGTCCGCACTCTCCCGGTGGAAGCCGCCGCCTCCGCGTGGAACGGCCTGCTGCTCGCCCGCGTGCTCGCGCCCGACGGTGCGTCCCTCCGCCGCGCCGTCACCACGATCCTCGCCGCGCTCCGCGACACCCGCCCTTTGCCACGCGTGTGGCTGTGCTAACCCTCGCCTGACCAGAAGGGGACGAAACGCATCATGAACCTGACTCCCCGCGAGAAGGACAAGCTGCTGATCAGCATGGCCGCGATGGTCGCGCGCCGTCGCCTGGAACGCGGCGTGAAGCTCAACCATCCCGAAGCCGTCGCCTTGATTACCGACTTCGTCGTCGAAGGCGCGCGCGACGGGCGCAGCGTCGCCGACCTGATGGAGGCCGGGGCCAAGGTGCTGACGCGCGACCAGGTCATGCCCGGCATCGCCGAGATGATCCCCGACGTGCAGGTCGAGGCCACCTTCCCCGACGGCACCAAGCTCGTCACCGTCCACGAACCGATCCGCTGAGGACGCGCCATGATCCCCGGTGAACTCCTGCCCGAAGACGGCGAGCTCGAACTGAACGCCGGCCTCGAACGCACCACGCTGACCGTCGCCAATACCGGCGACCGGCCGATCCAGGTCGGCAGCCACTACCACTTCGCCGAAACCAATCCCGCGCTGTCCTTCGACCGCGCCGCCGCACGCGGCCAGCGGCTCGACATCGCCGCCGGCACCGCGGTCCGCTTCGAGCCTGGCCAGACGCGCGAGGTCACCCTGGTCCCGTATCGCGGCGCCCGGATGGTCTGGGGATTCCGCGGCGACGTCATGGGAGCGCTGTAATGGCCCGCATTACCCGCCGCGCCTATGCCGACATGTTCGGCCCCACCACCGGAGACCGCGTGCGCCTCGCCGACACCGACCTGATCGTGGAGGTGGAGCGCGACTTCACCATCTACGGGGAGGAGGTGAAGTTCGGCGGCGGCAAGGTGATCCGCGACGGCATGGGCCAGTCGCAGGCGAGCCAGGCCGAGGGCGCCGTCGACACCGTCATCACCAACGCCCTGGTGATCGACCATTGGGGCATCGTGAAGGCCGACGTCGCCATCACCAACGGCCGCATCGCGAAGATCGGCAAGGCCGGCAACCCCGACATCCAGCCCGGCGTCGACATCATCGTCGGCCCCGGCACCGAGGTCATCGCCGGCGAAGGCAAGATCCTGACCGCGGGCGGCGTCGACAGCCACATCCATTTCATCTGTCCGCAACAGGTGGAGGACGCGATCGCGGCCGGCGTCACCACGCTGGTGGGCGGCGGCACCGGCCCTGCCAGCGGCACCGCGGCGACCACCTGCACGCCCGGCCCCTGGCACCTCGCGCGCATGCTGCAGGCGGCCGAGGCTTTGCCCGTCAATCTCGCCTTCGCCGCCAAGGGCAATGCCGCGCGTCCCGCCGCGCTGGAGGAGATGCTGCGCGCCGGCGCCTCCTGCATGAAGCTGCACGAGGATTGGGGCAGCACGCCGGCCGCGATCGACAACTGCCTCTCGGTCGCCGACCGCTACGACGTGCAGGTGATGATCCACACCGACACGCTGAACGAATCGGGCTTCGTCGAGGACACGATCGCCGCCTTCAAGGGCCGCACCATCCACGCCTTCCATACCGAGGGCGCCGGCGGCGGCCATGCACCCGACATCATCAAGGTCGCCGGCCTGCCCAACGTCCTGCCGTCCAGCACCAATCCCACGCGGCCCTACACCGCGAACACGCTGGACGAGCATCTCGACATGCTGATGGTCTGCCATCACCTGGACAGCGCCATCCCCGAGGACGTCGCCTTCGCCGAAAGCCGCATCCGCAAGGAAACCATCGCGGCCGAGGACATCCTGCACGACCTCGGCGTGATCTCCATGATGTCGTCCGACAGCCAGGCGATGGGCCGCGTCGGCGAGGTGATCATCCGCACCTGGCAGACCGCGCACAAGATGAAGCAGCAGCGCGGCGCCTTGCCGGGGGACGGCGCGCGCAACGACAACGCGCGCGTCAAGCGCTACATCGCAAAATACACGATCAACCCCGCGATCGCCCAAGGGTTCGCGCGTGAGATCGGCTCCATCGAGGAAGGCAAGCTCGCCGACCTCGTGCTGTGGTCGCCCGCCTTCTTCGGCGTGAAACCGGACCTCGTGATCAAGGCCGGCAGCATCGCCTGCGCGCCGATGGGCGATCCCAACGCCTCCATCCCCACCCCGCAACCCGTCCATTACCGCCCCATGTTCGGGGCGCTCGGCCGCGCCCTGGCGGAGAACTGCCTGACCTTCGTCTCCGGCGCGGCGCTGGATGCGGGGATCGGCCACGCGCTGCGGCTCAACCGCAAGCTCGTGCCCGTCGCCGACACGCGGGGCGGGATCGGCAAGCGGTCCATGATCCACAACGATGCGATGCCGGTGATCGAGGTCGACCCCGAAACCTACGAGGTCCGCGCCGACGGCGTGCTGCTGACCTGCGAGCCCGCGGCGGAGTTGCCGATGGCACAGCGGTATTTCCTGTTCTGATGCGCGCGACCCAGGTTCTTCCCGCGGGCAGCTGGAACGATGCGGACGCGACCGATCGCGTGCTGATCGATTTCGACCGCCGCCACCGCCGCCGCATCGTGCTGGCCACCGAAGCCGGAGGCGAGCTGCTGCTCGACCTGCCCCAGGCCGTGCGGCTGCGCGACGGCGACGGATTGCCGCTCGAATCCGGCGGGATCGTGCGCGTCTGCGCCCGCCCCGAACCGCTGCTGGAGATCCACGCCCACGAGGACGGTGAGCTCGTCCGTATCGCCTGGCACCTCGGCAACCGCCATCTGCCGGTGCAGCTCCTCGGCGATCGCATCCGCATCCGCGCCGACCACGTCATCGCCGAGATGGTGGAAGGCCTTGGCGGCCACGTCGACGCCATCGACGCCCCGTTCGACCCCGAACCGGGCGCCTACGCCCCCGGCGCCGGCCATCACCACCACCATCACGATGACTGAAACGAGCACGACTCCCCCCCTCCCCTTGCGGGAGGGGGAAGGGGGGAGGGGGCGCCCCGAGAGCTCCCCCGAACAACAGCCCCACGCACCACCCCCACCCAGCCCGCGCGACCTGCTGCGCCTGCTCGCCTGGCTCTCCCCCGCCTTCCCGACCGGCGCCTTCGCCTACTCCCACGGCCTGGAATGGGCCGTCGACTCCGGCGACGTGACCGACGGTCCCTCGCTGCAGGCCTGGCTGCACGACGTCCTCGCCCACGGCGCCGGCCGCACGGACACGATCCTGCTGCGCCACGCCCACGCCGCCGCGCACGACCCGGCCGCGCTCGCCCACATCACCGAACTCGCGATCGCGACGGCACCCTCGCGGGAACGCCAGTCCGAAGCGCTCGATCAGGGCCGCGCCTTCCTGCTCGCCGCCGCCCCCTGGCGCGCCCCCGCCTTGCCCGCGCGGACACCCTACGCCGTGGCGGTTGGTGCGCTCGCCGGCACGCACGGGATTGACGTCGACGACACCGCGTCCGCCTATCTGCAAACCTTCGCCGCCAACCTCATCTCCGCCGCCGTCCGGCTCGTCCCGCTCGGACAGACCACCGGCCTGCGCGTGCTCGCGGCCCTCGAACCCGAGGTTCTGGCGATCGCGGCCGCCACGCGCAGCGCGACGCTGGACGATCTCGGCGGCTGCGCGTTCCGCTCCGACCTTGCCGCCATGCGGCACGAAACCCAGTACACGAGGTTGTTCCGCTCATGACCGCATCCCAGAACGGCCCGCTGCGCGTCGGCGTCGGCGGCCCCGTCGGCACCGGCAAGACCGCGCTGATGGACGCGCTGTGCAAGCAGTTCCGCACCCGCTACGACATCGCCGCCATCACAAACGACATCTACACGAAGGAGGATGCGGAGTTCCTGACCCGCGCCGGCTCCCTGCCGCCGGAACGCATCCTGGGCATCGAGACGGGCGGCTGCCCGCACACCGCCATCCGGGAGGACGCCAGCATCAACCTGGCCGGGGTCGCCGATCTCAGCACGCGGTTTCCGAAGCTCGACCTGATCCTGATCGAGTCCGGCGGCGACAACCTGGCCGCGACGTTCAGCCCCGAACTGGCCGACCTGACCATCTACGTCATCGACGTCTCCGCCGGCGACAAGATCCCGCGCAAGGGCGGGCCCGGCATCACCCGGTCCGACCTGCTGGTGATCAACAAGATCGACCTCGCTCCGCTGGTCGGCGCCAGCCTGGAGGTGATGGATCGCGACGCCCGCAAGATGCGAGGCGACCGGCCGTTCGTCTTCGCCAACGTCCGCGCGGGCAAGGGCGTGGAGGAGATTGCCGGATTTATCGAACGACAAGGCGGCCTGCGCGCCGCCTGATCCCCGTTGCCAACCTCCCGTCCCAACCGCTAGATGACGCGCAAAGGGTGGCGGAGGAAACGTCGATGATGCGGCAGGAGGCGCGGTCTCCATCCGTGCGTACAGCGGATGCCCGATGGACCAGCCTGGTTCGGACCGCATTGCGCGCGGCAGCCGCCTGCGCGCTCGCCGTTCCGCTTCTGGCCGTATCGCCGGCAACCATCGCTCATGCGCAGAAGCAGGGCGGTGTGCTTCGGGTGACCCATCGCGACAACCCGCCCAGCGCCTCCATCCACGAGGAAGCGACGATCTCCACCGACATGCCGTTCATGGCGGTGTTCAACAATCTCGTCGTCTTCGACCCCGACAGCAAGCAGAACCGGCTCGACCGCATCGTCCCGGAGCTGGCGACCTCCTGGAAATGGAGCGACGACGGCCGTAACCTGACGTTCCAGCTGCGGGACGGCGTGAAGTGGCACGACGGCAAGCCCTTCACCAGCGCCGACGTCAAGTGCACGTGGGACATGGTCTCCGGCAAGGTCGACGGGAAGATGCGGAAGAACCCGCGCAAGTCGTGGTTCATCAACCTCCGCGAGATCACCACCAACGGCGACCGGGAAGTCACGTTCCACCTGAAGGATCCGGAACCCTCCTTCCTGGCGATGCTCGCCGGCGGCTTCTCGCCGGTCTATCCCTGCCATGTGCCGGCGGCGCAGATGCGCACGCATCCGATCGGCACCGGGCCGTTCAAGTTCAAGGAATTCCGCCAGAACGAGTCGATCAAGCTGGTGCGCAATCCCGACTACTGGAAGCCGGGCAAGCCGTATCTCGACGGCATCGAATACACGATCATCACCAGCCGCGCGACGATGGTGCTGGCACTGGAAGCCGGGAAGTTCGACCTGTCCTTCACCGGCGAACTCACGCCCGAACTGGTGAAGGACGTCGAGGCGCAGGTGCCGCAGATGCAATGCGTCGTGCAGCCGTCCAACACCCAGGGCAACCTGCTGGTGAATCGGGAGAAGGCGCCCTTCGACGACGCGCGGATCCGCAAGGCGATGGCGCTGGCGATCGACCGCAAGGCGTTCTCCGACATCCTGAGCCACGGCGTCGACCAGATCGGCGGCGCCATGCTGCCGCCGCCGGAGGGCCGCTGGGGCTGGTCGCCCGAATTCCGCGAGACGGTGCCGGGCTACGCGGCCGACGTCGAGCACAGCCGCGCCGAAGGCCGCAAGCTGATGCAGGAGGCCGGCTACGGCCCCGACAAGCCGCTGCAGATCAAGGTGTCCACGCGCAACATCGCGCTCTACCGGGATGCCGCGGTGATCCTGATCGATCACCTGAAGAACGTGTACATCCAGGGCGAGCTCGAACCGCTGGACAGTTCGGTGTGGTACGCGCGCCTCGCGCGGAAGGACTACACGGTCGGCATGAACGTGCAGGGCACGGGCATCGACGATCCGGACGTGATGTTCTTCGAGAACTACACCTGCGGTTCCGAACGCAACTACACCGGCTACTGCAATCCGGAACTGGAGAAGCAGTTCCATCGCCAGTCGATGATGACCGATTTCGACGCGCGGCGGAAACTGGTGTGGGACATCGACAAGGCCCTGCAGGAAGATGGCGCGCGGCCGGTCATCTACCATGAGAAGGGCGGCACCTGCTGGTGGCCGCAGGTGAAGGGCCTGAAGCTCGCGGTGAACAGCATCTACAACCACTGGCGTTTCGACGACGTCTGGCAGGATCGCTGATCGGCCATGCTGTCCTACGTCATCCGCCGCCTGGGGCTGATGGTGCTGACGCTGTTCGGCGTCTCCATCGCGATCTTCCTGCTGCTCCGCATCGTGCCGGGCAACATCGCCGACATCCTGTTCGACTCGGCCGGGCTCATCGACCCGGCGGAGAAGGCGAAGATCGTCCACGACCTCGGCCTCGACAAGCCGCTGGTGGTGCAATACGCGCAATGGATCGGTGGGCTGCTGCACGGCGATCTCGGCTACTCCTACGTGTCGGAAAAGCCGGTCGCGCAGGAGATCCTGCCGCGCATCCCGATCACCGCGCGCCTGGCCGGGCTCGCCCTGTTCTTCGCCATCGTCACCGGTGTGCCGCTCGGCGTGATCAGCGCGGTCAAGCAGAACACCTGGCTCGACTACGTGCTTCGCGTCACCAGCCTCTCCGGCCTCTCGCTCCCGTCCTTCTGGCTCGGGCTGCTGATCCTGATGGCCTTCGTGCACTACCTCGGCTCGATCCCGATCTATGACCGCACGCCCGACTCCTTCGGCGCGCTGGTCACCATGCTGGGCGTGCCGGCGGCGGCGGTCGGCTTCCGCAGCTCCGCGCTGATCATGCGGCTCACGCGATCGTCCATGCTCGAAGTGCTCCGCCAGGACTACGTGCGCACGGCACGGTCCAAGGGATTGCCGGAGCGGGCGATCACCTTCGACCACGCGTTGCGCAACGCCGTCCTGCCGGTGATCACGGTGATCGGCGTCGAGACGGCGTTCCTGTTCGGCGGCCTGATCGTCACCGAGACGGTGTTCAACATCCCCGGCGTGGCGCGCTTCCTGGTCGAGGCGATCCGCTGGCGCGACTATCCGATGGTGCAGAACCTGGTGATGTTCATCGCCGTGGTCGTGGTCACCGTGAACCTCCTGGTCGACCTGGCCTACATGCTGGTCGATCCTCGCATCCGGTACGGCGAATGAGCGTCACCACCGCAAAGCCGCGCAGCGAACCAGGCTGGGCGAGCGAACTGCTGTATCTCGCGCGGCGGTATCCGCTGGGCGTGGCCGGCGCGATCATCATGACGCTGTTCGTGTTCTCCGCGCTGTTCGCCAACGTGGTCGCGCCGCTCGATCCGTTCAGCACGAACCCGCGCGCCTCCCTCGCACCGCCCGGCGGCGAATACCTGATGGGCGCCGACGTGATGGGGCGCGACGTGTTCAGCCGCATCATCCATGGCGCGCGCATCTCGCTGGCGGTCGCCCTGGGCGCCACCTTCCTGGGCAGCGGCCTCGGCGCCGCCCTGGGCCTCGCGTCGGGCTATGTCGGCGGCTGGTTCGACCTGATCGTGCAGCGGCTGGGCGAGATCATGCAGGCACTGCCCCTGCTCGTCATGGCCCTCGTGATTACCGCCTCGCTCGGTCCCTCGCTCACCAACACGATCATCGCGATCGCGATCCCGCTGATCCCGAACGTCGCCCGCGTCATCCGCGCCAATGTGCTGTCTCTTCGCGAACTGCCCTTCGTCGAGGCGGCGAAGGCGACCGGCATGAGCGAACTGCGCGTCGCGGTGGTGCACGTGCTGCCCAACACGCTCGCCCCCCTGATCGTGCTGGCGACCGCGCAGCTCGGATCGACCATCCTGACGGAGGCGTCCCTGTCGTTCCTCGGACTCGGCGTGCCGGAACCCTACCCGTCCTGGGGACGCATGCTGTCGGAATCGGCCGCGGAATATGTCCGCACCGCCCCGTGGCTGGTAATCTTCCCCGGCCTCGCCATCAGCGCCGTGGTGTTCGGCGCCAACCTGCTGGGTGACGCATTGCGCGACGCCCTGGATCCGCGGCAGCGCGACTGATGTCCTCCGTCCTCGAGGTCACCGACCTCACCACCGTCTTCCACACCCGCCGCGGCCTGGTGCGTGCGGTGCAGGGTGTCTCCTTCACCGTCAATCGCGGCGAGACGCTGGCGATCGTAGGCGAATCCGGCTGCGGCAAGACGATCACCGCGCTGTCGCTGATGCGCCTTCTGCCGATGCCGCCGGCCGAGATCGTGGCAGGCAGCGTCAAGGTCGCCGGCACCGACCTGCTGCAAGTCGACGACGCCACGATGCGGCGCATGCGCGGCAGCGAGATCGCCATGATCTTCCAGGAACCGATGACGGCGCTGAACCCGCTGATCACGGTGGGTCGGCAGATCGCCGAGATGGTGATGCTGCACGAGAACCTGGGTCGCAGCGCCGCCCGCGCCAAGGCTGTGGAGATGCTGCGCCACGTCAAGATCCCCGAACCCGAACGGCGCGCGCGCGAGTACCCGCACCAGATGTCGGGCGGGATGCGGCAGCGCGCGATGATCGCCATGGCGCTGGCCTGCCGCCCGAAGGTGCTGGTCGCGGACGAGCCCACCACGGCACTGGACGTCACGATCCAGGCGCAGATCCTGGACCTGATCGGCGACCTGCAGCGCGAACTGGGCACGGCCGTCGTGCTGATCACGCATGATCTGGGCGTGGTGGCCGAGGTCGCGCAACGCGTCGTCGTGATGTACGCGGGCCGCAAGGTGGAGGAGGCGCCGGTCGCGGCGTTGTTCGCCGACCCCAAGCATCCGTACATGCGCGGCCTGCTCGCCTCCATCCCGCGCGTCGGTACGGCGCGGGGCATGGCCTCGATGGACGAACGGCTGCAGGAGATCCCCGGCATCGTGCCGCCACTGAACGAGCTGCCGGCCGGTTGCGCCTTCGCCCCGCGCTGCAAGCTGGCCGACGCGCATTGCCGGGCGGAAGCGCCGCCCTTCGAGATGAAGGCTGCCGATCACGCCGCCGCCTGCTGGAAGTCCTGAGCATGAGCCCGCTGATCGAGGTCTCCGACCTTCGGAAATACTATCCCATCCGCAAGGGCGTGCTGCGCCGGCAGGTCGCGCAGGTCCATGCCGTCGACGGCGTCTCCTTCTCCGTCGGTGAAGCCGAGACGCTGGGCCTGGTGGGTGAGAGCGGCTGCGGCAAGTCGACCGTCGGCCGCGCGGTGCTGCGCCTGATCGAGCCGACGAGCGGTGCCGTCAAGGTGCGGGGACGGGACATCACGCAACTGGGCAAGACCGAGTTGCGGCCGCTGCGGCGCGAGATGCAGATCGTCTTCCAGGATCCCTTCTCCTCACTGAACCCGCGCATCCGCGTGGGCGATATCGTGGGCGAGCCGTTGAAGGTGCACGGCATCGGCGACCGCCGGCAGCGGGAGGAGAAGGTCGCGCAGCTCTTCGCGCGCGTAGGCTTGCGCGCGGCGCAGATGCGCAACTACCCGCACCAGTTCTCCGGCGGCCAGCGGCAGCGCGTGTCGATCGCGCGGGCGCTCGCGCTCGACCCCAGCTTCATCGTGGCGGACGAACCGGTCTCGGCGCTGGACGTGTCGATCCAGGCGCAGGTCATCAACCTGCTGATGGACCTGCAGCGCGAGTCGCGCCTGTCCTACCTGTTCATCTCGCACAACCTCGCGGTGGTGGAGCACATCGCGCATCGGGTCGCGGTGATGTATCTCGGCCGCATCGTCGAATACGCCGACAAGACCACGCTGTTCACCCAGCCGCTGCATCCCTACACGGAGGCGCTGCTGGCGGCGGTTCCCATGCCCGATCCGACGTTGAAGCGGCAGAAGCGGCATGTCGGTGGGGATGTTCCGAGCCCGATCAGCCCGCCGTCGGGATGTCATTTCCATCCGCGGTGCCCGTACGCGGAGGCGCGTTGCCGCGTCGAGGCGCCCGTCCTGCGGGAGGTCGCAGGCGGGCACCAGGTCGCGTGTCACCTGCGGTAGCGCGTCATCATCCGGCGCGCGTCCCGCGGTTCCTGATCAGGTCTCGGCTTCCGAGGACCACCCCCATCCGGTGATCTCCGGCATGTCCTTGCCATGGGCGGCGATGTATCGCTCGTGCTCGATCAGCTTGTCGCGCACGGCCTGCTTCACGTAGGCCGCCGCGGCGCCCAGGTTCGGCACGTAGTCGACCACGTCGCCGACCAGATGCAGCCGGTCGATGCGGTTGCGGACCGCCATGTCGAAGGGCGTGGTGGTCGTCCCCTCCTCGTTGAAGCCGCGCACGTGGAAGTTGGCGGCGTTCGTCCGCTTGTAGATCAGGCGGTGAATCAGCGAGGGGTAGCCGTGATAGTTGAAGATCACCGGCTTGTCGGGCGTGAACAGCGTGTCGAAGTCGTAGTCCGTCAGCCCGTGCGGATGCTGCGATTTCGGCATCAGCGCCATCAGGTCGACGACGTTGATCACGCGCACCCGCACGTCGGGCAGGTGGTGGCGCAGCATGTCGACCGCGGCGAGCGTCTCCATCGTCGGCACGTCGCCCGCGCAGGCCATCACCACGTCGGGCGTGCTGCCTCGGTCATTGCTCGCCCACTCCCAGATGCCGATGCCCTGGGTGCAGTGCTTGATCGCCGCATCCATGTCGAGCCATTGCGGCTGCGGCTGCTTGCCGGCGACGATGACGTTGATGCGGTCCCAGCTGCGCAGGCAATGGTCGGTGACGAACAGCAGCGTGTTGGCATCGGGCGGCAGGTAGACGCGGACGATGTCGGCCTTCTTGTTGACCACGTGGTCGATGAAGCCGGGGTCCTGGTGGCTGAACCCGTTGTGGTCCTGCCGCCAGACATGGGAGGTCAGCAGGTAGTTCAGGGACGAGATCGGCTGCCGCCAAGGCACGGCGCGGGACGTCTTCAGCCACTTCGCGTGCTGGTTCACCATCGAGTCGACGATGTGGATGAACGCCTCGTAGCAGGAGAACAGGCCGTGCCGGCCGGTCAGCAGGTAGCCTTCCAGCAGGCCCTGGCAGGTGTGCTCGCTCAGGATCTCGATGACCCGGCCGCCGGGGGCGAGGTGGTCGTCGTCCGGCAGGATCTCGGCTTCCCACGCCCGATCGGTCGCCTCGAATACCGCGTTCAGTCGGTTGGAGTTGGTTTCATCCGGTCCGAAGATGCGGAAGTTCCGCGCGTCCGCGTTCTGGCGCAGCACGTCGCGCAGGAAGCGGCCCATGATGCGCGTCGATTCCGCTTCCTCGTGGCCGGGCTGCGTGACGGGCACGGCATAGGTGGTGAAGTCCGGCAGCCGCAGCGGCCGGCGCAGCAGGCCGCCATTGGTGTGCGGATTGGCGCTCATGCGGCGGTCGCCGTCCGGTGACAGCGCCAGGATGTCGGCGGCTGGCCGACCGTCCGCGTCGAACAGCTCGTCCGGCTTGTAGCTCTGCATCCATTGCTGCAGCAGCGTCACGTGCTCCGGCTTCTCCATGTCGCCGAACGGCACCTGGTGGGACCGCCAGTAGCCTTCCGTCTTCAGCCCGTCGACCGTCTTGGGACCGGTCCAGCCCTTGGGGCTCCGCAGCACGATCATCGGCCAGGCGACGCGGTCCCGCTTGCCCCCGCGCGCCGCGGCCTGGATCGCGCGGATGCCGTCGAAGGCCTGGTCCATCGCGGCGGCCATTTTCTGGTGCATCGCCGCCGGCTCGTGTCCTTCCACGAAGATCGGCGCGTAGCCGTAGCCGCACAGCAGCGCGTCGAGTTCCTCGTGCGGGATGCGCGCCAGGATGGTCGGGTTGGCGATCTTGTAGCCGTTCAGGTGCAGGATCGGCAGCACCGCCCCGTCCTGCGCGGGATCGATGAACTTGTTGCCGTGCCACGACGTCGCGAGCGGCCCGGTTTCCGCCTCCCCATCGCCGACCACGCAGGCGGCGACCAGGTCGGGATTGTCGAGCACCGCGCCGAACGCGTGGAACAGCGAGTAACCGAGTTCGCCGCCTTCATGGATCGAGCCGGGCGTCTCCGGTGCCGCATGGCTTGGGATCCCGCCGGGGAAGGAGAACTGGCGGAACAGGCGGCGCATGCCCTCCGCATCCTGCGAGACTTCGGGGTAGCGCTCACTGTACGTGCCTTCCAGCCAGGTGCTGGCGACGACACCGGGCGCCCCGTGGCCGGGCCCCGCGATGAACAGCACGCTCGCATCGCGCGCGCGGATCACCCGGTTCAGGTGCAGGTAGATGAAGTTCAGGCCGGGCGTGGTGCCCCAGTGGCCGAGAAGGCGCGGCTTGATGTGGTCGCGGGTGAGCGGCTGGCGCA
>MKTV01000059.1:68464-80034 GCA_001898425.1 Rhodospirillales bacterium 69-11 | reverse complement strand
GCAGGACCATTCGCGACCTGCTCGACCTGCCCGAGCCAATACCAAGATCCCGAGACCAGGATCAGGCCCAATTCCAATGGGCGTGACGAACCGGACAGCCGTGGGGCGGGGCCCGTGGATGACGCAAGGGGGGCCGGCGCCCCCACCCCGAGAACCGTGCCCATGGGGATCCGCGGGGCGGGGCCCGCGGATGACGCAAGGGGGGCCGGCGCTCCCACCCCGAGGACTGTGGCCTCTTGCGGACGAACGGGCCAGCCGGTCAGAGCGGCGTGTAGCGGGTGCGCTCCCGCTTCAGAAGCCGAGGCAGCGCCTGCTCCAGGATCAGCTCACGGAAATGCGGCATCTCCTGGTGCGCCGCGAACGCCGCCTCGTCGTCGAAGATCTCGTAGAACAGGAACTTGCCGGGATCGGCGGCGTCCTGCTGCACGGTCAGGAGCTGCGTGCCGCTCTCCTGCCGCGCGAGCGGCAGGAACCGGCGCACGATCTCGGTCAGCGCGGGCACCTCCCCAGGCTTCGCCTCCCAGGTGACCGTGAATGCGAGCGTGCCGGTGGGAGTCGTGGTCTGCATGGTTGCCTCCATGGCGGTCGGGAACGGCGGCACCGTACGCTCGCCAGCCCCCTCCGTCTGCGAAGGTCGCTTCGGCCGCGGACGAAGGACCGCAGGCACCCGGACACGACCGCTCGGCGGCACACGACCGAGCCCGGCCAGGCCCCTCACCCGCACGGCGCGCCGCGAGGCCCCGGCCCCCGCGCGGCACGCAGCCGGCCGCGGTCAGACGAACATGCCGCCGGACACCTCGATCCGTTGGCCATTGATCCAGCGATTGTCCTCCATCAGCAGGGACGCGACCGCCGGTCCGATATCGTCGGGAAGCCCGGGACGGCCGAGGGCGGTGACGCTTGCGACGAAGGCGTTGACCTGCTGGTCGTCGCGGACCGCGCCGCCGCCGAAATCCGTCTCGATCGCCCCGGGGGCGATCGTGTTCACCGCGATCCCACGCGGCCCCAGCTCCTTGGCCAGATACCGGGTCAGCACCTCGACCCCACCCTTCATCGCGGCATAGGCGGCATAGCCCGGCAGGCTGAACCGCGCGAGGCCGCTCGAGACGTTCACGATCCGCCCGCCATCCGCGATGAGCGGCAGCAGACGCTGCGTCAGGAAGAACACGCCCTTCAGGTGGATGTTCATCAGCCGGTCGAACTCGGCTTCGGTCGTCTCCGCGAACGGCGCGGCGATGCCGATCCCGGCGTTGTTGACCAGGAAGTCGAACGTGCCGCGGCCCCACTGTTTGGCCAGCACTCGTCCGAGCTCCGCCGCGAAGGGGGCGAATCCCGCGGTATCGCCCGTGTCCAGCCGGACCATCAGGGCCTTGCGGCCGAGTGCCTCGATCGCCGCCGCGGTCGCGTCCGCCTCGGCCTGGTTGCTGTGGTAGGTCCCGATCACCTCGACGCCCTTCCGCGCAAGCGCGAGCGCCATGCTGCGCCCCAGGCCCCGGCTGGCACCGGTCACCACCGCGATCTTCGTATCAGCCATCGTCGTCTCCATTCGCTGCCGAGGCCGCACCGCCTCACCACCGCGAAAATGGAGATTTTCGTCTAAGCGATAATCACCCATGATCCGCGATCATCATCCGGAAACCCCGAACAATGGACCGTCTCGATGCCATGCGCGTGTTCGCTCGGGTGCTGGAGCGAGGCAGTTTCGTGCGCGCGGCCGAGGATCTCGGTCTGTCGGCCTCCAGCGCGACGGACGCGGTGAAGCAACTCGAAGCGCGGCTGAAGGTGCGGTTGCTCCAGCGCACGACCCGCCAGGTGCGCGCGACGCCGGATGGCGAGGAGTATTACCGCCGCTGCCTGGCGATCCTCGCCGACGTCGAGGAGGCGGAGAGTGGCTTCAGCGGCGCGCGCCCGCGGGGCTTGTTGCGCGTCGACGTGCAGGGCTCGCAGCTGCGACGGTTCATCCTGCCCGCCTTGCCGCGCTTCCTGGCGGATTACCCCGAGTTGGAGCTGTTCATCGGCGAGACGGACCGGTTCGTCGATCTGGTGCGGGAAGGGATCGACTGCGTCCTGCGGACCGGCGAGCCGAGGGACAGTGACCTGATCGCGCGACGGATCGCGGTGCTGCCCGAGGTGACGGTCGCATCGGCCGCCTATGTGGCGCGCGTCGGACTGCCCCGGCGCTGGGACGCGCTGGACGGGCATCTCATGGTCGGCTTCCACTCCTCCGCGACGGGGGGCGTGCTGCCGCTGGAATTCATGGTGGACGGGGTGCGGCGGACGGTGACGCTGCCCTGCCGGCTGACGGTGAACGGCGCCGACACATATCAGAGCGCGGCCCGCCAGGGTCTCGGGCTGATCCAGGTGCCGCGCTATGCGGTGGAGGGCGGACTGGCCGACGGCACGCTGGTGGAATGCCTGCCGGAGACGCCGCCCTCCTCGACGCCGGTCTACATCCTGTATCCCCGCAGCCGCCAGCTCAGCCTGCGGGTGCGGGTGTTCATCGACTGGGTGGCGGCCGAGTATGCGCGGCAGGTCCGGCTTGGCGCGATCGGGATGCAGGGCGGTCGTGACGTGCCGACGGGGTGACGGGCTGGCTTGCGGGAGCCGATCTGCGACGCGGCCGTGGCCTGCGCTCGCATCCGCATGGCGTCACCGCGGCGCCGTCTCCACCCGTTCGGCATCCGCCGCCACGCGCGCGCCGGCCGCCTCGGCCGCACGCATCGCCGCTCGCAGCGCCTGCAGGTAGAGCGCCGCCGTCTCCTGCTGCGGGCGCGGCCCCGGCAGCAGCGGGGTCGAGGCGATCGTCACCAACAGCAGGTCCCGCCCATAGGGCTCCCCCACCGTCCCGATCACCCCGTCCTCCGCCGGCCCCAGCAACAGGCGCGCCCCCGCAGGCCATGAGCGCGCGGCGAGCCGGTCCGCGTCGAGATGGACGACGATGCGCCCGTCCTCCGTCAGGTAGTCGAGCCGGATCAGCCCCGCGAAGTCCGGCATGCGCAGCGCGACGCGGATCGGCTCCCCCCCATGCAGGGGACCAGGCCCGTCCAGCAGCTCGAGCCGCCCGTCGCCCCGGAACGCGCGCACCAGCCCCAGCGCCTCGCAGCTCCCGTCGCTGGGGGCGAGCGTCTGGATGCGATCGGCTTCGACCCCGCCGGGGAAGCGTGCCAGCTGCGGGAGGAGATCCGCGCGGCTGGAGTCGGCGGCGAGGCCGCTCAGCACGACGCGCGGCGGATCCGGGAGGGTGGTGAGCCGGAGCGCCGCGCATGGCAGCGCCTCCAGCGCCGCCCGCAGGCTGGCGGTCGGATTGGCGGCGGATGACGGGCTGGCGGTCGGACCGGCGGCGGATGACGGGCTGGCGGTCGGTCCGGCGGCGGATGACGGGCTCGCCGGCGGTGCAGACCCGAGCGCCGGGTGGGGTGCGGCGACGGGGGGCACCGGCGCGCTCCTTCCCGCGTCCGGCGCCATGGCGATGCCGGTCCCGCCCGTTCGCAGCGGCGCCTCCGGCCAGAGCCGCCACCCGACCGCGATGCCGCCTGCCAGCAGCAGGGTGGCGACCCCGGCCAGCCACGCCTTTCCTCGCGGTGCAGGCGCGTGGGCAGGCGTGTGCAGCGCCTCTGCCAGCGCCGCGGCGAAGGCGGCGGCGTCGTGGAACCGGTCCGCCGGCTGTTTCGCCATGGCACGCAGCAGCACCGCCTCCAGCGTGGGCGGCAGGGCGACGAACCCCGAGGGCGGCGGCGGCGCGGCCGACTGCACCTGGTGCATCACCGCGAACAGGTCGCCGTCGAACGGCTTGCGGCCGGTCAGCATCTCGTAGAGCACGACCGCGCAGGCATAGACGTCGGTCCGCGCATCCAGGGCGCCGCCGCCGAACTGTTCGGGCGCCATGTAGGCGGGCGTGCCGATCAGCGTGCCCTGGGCCGTGAGGTCGCTCGCCGCGGTGCGGGCGATGCCGAAATCGGTCAGCTTCACCGCCCCGTCCTCGGCGAGCAGGACGTTGCCGGGCTTGATGTCCCGGTGCAGCACCCCGGCCGCGTGGCAATGGCCGAGGGCGGACAGCATGGCGCGGGCGATTCGGACCGCCTCGGGCGCGGGCAGCCTCCCGTCCGCCCGCAGCCGCGCCGCGAGGGAGCGGCCGCGCACGAACTCCATCACCAGGAAGGCGGCGCCGTCCGCCTCCCCGTAGTCGTAGACCGCGACCACGCCGGGATGGGCGAGGCGGCCGGCGATCTGCGCCTCCAGCCGGAACCGGGTGCGGAGCTCCTCCTGTTCGGCCGGGGTGCGGCCGGCGAGCGTGACCTGCTTGATCGCGACGGACCGCGCGAGGTCGGGGTCCCAGGCCTCGTGCACCACCCCGGCGGCGCCGCTGCCCAGGACGCCGCGCAGCTCGTATTTGCCCAGGTGCTGGGCCATGGGCGGGGGGGCGCCGGGTGGGGTCATCGGGGCAGCGTCATGGAAGCGCGGTCCGGCCGGGTCACAGGCCGGCCGAGAGGCCGCTGCCGTCCCCCACCAGCGCGAGCGAGGCCCAGTAGAACGGATGCGCAAGCCCGGCGAGCGGTCCCTTGGCCTGCGCGAGCATCGCCCGCTGCTGGGCGGCGAGCGCCGCGGCCAGCCCCTCCCCCGGCGCGGCGCGCAGCCGCTGCATGGTGCCGGCGACCAGCACCGTGGTGATCCGGTCGTTCACCGGCCAGTGGGTGACCAGCAGCCCCCGCGCCCCGGCATAGAAGAAGCTGCGGGCGAGGCCCGACAGGCTCTCGCCGGCCAGTCGCCCATCCGGTCCGCTCGTGTTGCACGCGGAGAGGATCACCACGTCCGCGTCAAGCTGCCACTGCGCGATCTGGGAGGCGGTGATCAGCGCCGCCGCGGCATCCGTCGCCCCCGGCGGCGCGGAGGCGAGCAGCGCCGGCTCGTCCTGGCAGGCGAGGTCGGTCGGCAGCAGCCCGTGTGTTGCAAAATGCACTACGCGCGTATGGGACAGCGGCTGACGCAGCAGTGCCGCGCGGGTGAAGGCCGCGCCCAGCAGCGCGTTCTGCGAGGAGCCCCCCAGCGCCTGGCGGACCAGGTCGATCTCGGACCGAGCGCCGGCGAGGCGCGGGAGCCGGGACAGGGCCTCGGCGCTCCCCTGGCAGCCCGCGTTCGGGAAGCTCGCGCGGGCCTGGCGGAGGGTGACGGGCACCGGGTCGCCCACCCCCACCCAGGGCACCCGGCCCTGCGATCCGCCCGCCACCCGGCGGAGGCTCACGAAGTTGGCGGGCGCGGGGACATGGGCGATGTCCAGGCTGCGGGCGAGGAACGGGGCCTGCGCCAGGTCGGGGCCGGCGCCGGCGCGCAGCAGCAGCCCGAACGGGATGGAGAGCAGCGGGCCGGAGGGCGCGACCACCAGCCGCTGCGCACCGGCCAGCGCGCCGGCGATCGGGGCGAGCGTAGCGTCGTAGAGCGCGGCGGCGGCGTCCGCGGCGAAGGGGGGCGGCAGACCGTTCGGGCCGGCCTGCACTGAGGTGCGGATCGCCGCCGCCAGCGCGCCCACCCGGTCGGTCCCCGGCACGCGCGCCAGCGCGATCCGCCCGTCCCGCAGCGCCAGGGTCCAGCCATGGTCCGCATCGAGCACGATCGCGACCAGCGCCTCGTCGGGGCGCAGCGTGGCGAAGACCTGCTCCGCGGTCACCGCGCCCTGCACGAGCTGGCCGTAATTGGGCGCGGCGGCGCCCAGGGCGGAGTCGGCCTCCGCCTCCGCCGCCTCGGCCCGCTCCACCTCCCGCCCCAGCTCCGCCGCGGACGGGCCGGTGGGCGAGGCACCGCGGCGGGCGGCATCCTCGGCCGCATCCAGCGCGCGGTAGAGCCGGTCGAGCCTCGCCACCGCCTCGTCCCGGCGGCGGATCGCCGCGCCGACGCGGGTGTCGCGCTGCGCCTCGGCCAGCCGCGCGGCGGATTGCGCGATCTGTGCGCTGGTCAGCGTCGACTGGGCGAACTGCGCGGCCAGGAAGGCCTCGGCCGAAAGTGCCGCTGCCTGGGCGGGATCGGCCGCGGCCGCCGCGGCGAACCCGTCGAGGCAGGGCATCATCCGCGCGGTCGCGACGCCGGCCCCGCCCAGCTTCTGCAGCACCGCGACGGCGCGGCGGCAGGCGCGCAGGCCCTCCGCGTCGCGCTTCTCCCGGAACAGCACGGCGGCGCGCAGGAGCTCCGTCTCGGCCAGCGGGCGGCTGCCGGGGAAGGCGCGGCCGAACGCCAGGGCGGAGCGGTTGAGCAGGGAGAGCGCCCTGCCCTGCTCGCCCTGGGCCTCCGCCGCCATGGCGGAGGTGCGCAGCAGCCGCGCCTCCATCACCGCCTGCGACATGCCGTGCGCGTCGGCCATCTGCCGCGCCTGCTCCGCCGCCGCCGCGGCCGCATCGGGTTGGCCCTGCATCAGCAGCGCGATCGCGCGGGAGCGGCGGACGGCGATGCGCCCGAGGACGGCGGCGGCGGCGATCGGGTCCTGGAAGAGCTGCGCCTCGGCGATGCTGGCCTGGGCGGCCTCGATCCCGCGCGCGGCCGGCACGCCCGCCGGCCGCGGCAGGCGCTGCGCCGGGGGCGCGAGCGGCGCGAAGCCCTCCTCCGCGAGGTCGAACTGCGCCATCGCGGCCGCGGGCTGGTCCTGGTTCAGCAGCGCCAGCCCGCGATACAGGGCGAGGCGTGGCACCACCGTGGGATCGGGCAGCGTCACGCCCCCGCGCCGCGCCCGATCGATCAGCCGGTCGGCGGTCGCGAAGAGCGCATCGCTCTCGGCGAAGCGGGCGAGGTTGGACAGCTGCAGCGCCTCGTGCAGCAGGGGATCGGCGCGGGTCGGCGCATCCGGTCCCTGGTGGCGGAGCTGCAGCGCGGCGGCCTGGCGGAACGCGGCCTCGGAGGCGGCGAAGTTCTCGGTCAGGTTGGCCCGCACCCCGGCGGCCATCAGCGTGTCGTAGTCGCGGATATCGCGCGAGCTCACCGCCTGGGCGGCAGCGCGGGCGGCGGCGAGGCCGGCATCCACCGGCGCGGCCCGCGCGGCGGCGGGGGCGAGCCGGCCGGCCGCCACGCCGATGCCGCGCCGCAGGACCAGCCCGGCCGCCGGATCGGCATCGCCCAGCCAGGCGCGGCCATCGATCACCACGGCGATCGCGATGCGCGGCCAGCCGCTCAGCCGGCGGGTGCAGTCGAGCACCGCGGCGGTGGTGCCGAGGAACGGTTCGGTGGCGGGAGGCCCGCACGCGTAGCGGCGGTCGAGCGCGGTGCGCCAGGCGCCGGCGCGCGCCAGCGCCTCCGCGGTTCCGCCGGTGGGCTCGTCCACGATCCGGCCGCTGGGCTGGCGTAGGTCGCCGCAATAGATCAGCGCCTCGCCGTTCGGGCGGGTCTGCTGGGTGCAGGCGAGGCCCGACCCGTCCTCCCCCAGCGCGACCGGGACGGCCGGGTCGGGCGGCGCGGCGGGGGCGCAGGTGGCGAGCAGCAGGCAGAGCACGGGGAGGAAGCGCCGCATCCTCAATAGTCCCGCCGCGAGACGTTCGGCAGCAACTGCATCAGGTCGGCATCGTCGCCGGGCTGGCGCAGCGGGGCGAAATCGACCGTGTCGAGCGGCCGCTGGGCCGGCACCTGCTCCCGCTGCACCAGGATGCAGCTCACCGACCCGATCGCGCAGCCGTTCAGCAGGTAGTTCGGATCGCTGCGCGGCAGGATGTAGGCCTGCTGCGCCGAGGCGGCGCCGGTGATGCCGCCCACGCTGCCCACGAGGTTCGCGCTGCCGCCAACCCCGTCGAACATCACGTCGAGCCGCGCGATCGCGAGGTCCGTGGCGGTGGCGCGGCCCGCCCGCAACGACAGCACGAGCCAGGTGTCCACCCCCTCCACGCGGGCGAGCGAGACGTTCCCCGCCGCCTGCAGCTGCAGGACGGGGTCGCCGCCACTCGGCCCCTGCACGGTGAGCGTGCCGGTCTGGCGGAGCGTCCCGGTCGCGACCAGCGCCCCCTGCCCGCCATTCGACGGCAGCAGCGGCGAATTCGCCGGGACGCGACCGCGTGGCGTGGTGCCGCCGGTCGCGATCGTACCGCCCGAGAGCAGCACGGACTGGCTGGCCGGTGTGGAGAGCAGGATCTGCGGCGCGTCGATCGTGGTGTCGCGCAGCACGAGCCCGCCCGCCGCGGACTGGATCGCGATGCGCTGCGCGGCGGTGACCGGCGCGGCGATCGTGATGCTGGCCTGGTTGCCGATGCCGACGCTGCCCTGGCCGCCATCCACCGGTCCGGCGATGGTGAGCGACGGCTGGTTCGTCATCGTGATCCCGCTGCCGGCCCGCAATCCTGCGATCTCCTGGACCTCGTTGGGGCCGGTGAGCGCGATCGCCCCCGCGGCCTGGCCGGTCAGCACCGCCGCCTGCACCCGGCCGGTGCCGCCGAGATCGCCCTCGGTCGCGGTCAGGCTCACCCCCTGCGCGACGGCGAGCGTGCCGGGGACGGCGATGGCCGGCGCGGCGACCACGCCGGTCTCGGCCCGCGCGGTCCCGGCCAGGACCAGCGCGCCCTGGGCCGCGAGGTCGAGGCCGGTGCCGGCCTGCAGAAGCCCCGTGACCGTGACGCCCTGCCCGTCGCGGAGGGTCAGCGCGCCGCCGGCGACCAGGCTGCCGATCGTGGCGATCCGGTTCTCGCCCGTCAGGGTGACGGCCCCGCCGGCGCGGCCGTCCAGCGTGCCGGCCGCGAGCGAGCCTGGGGCAATCAGATCCCCGCCCGCGGCGAGCTCCACGGCGTCGGCCGCCAGCGCGCCGGTCAGCGACAGGCTGCCGCCCGCGGACAGCGTCGCGGCGCCGGCGGCGATGCCGCCGGGAATGGCGATCGCTCCCCCGGCGGTCGCGGTCAGCGTGCCGGCCGCAATCGTGCCGCCCAGGCCGAGATCGCCGCCCACCGTGATCGCGAGCGCGCCGGCGGAGACACGGCCGGTCAGCGCAGCGCCGCCGCCCGCCTGCAGCGTCGCCGCACCGGCATCGATGCCGCCCTGCAGCAGGGCGCCGGCGCCGGCGCGCAGGTCGAGCCGGTCGGCGCCAATGCCGCCGCCGAGGAGCAGGCCGCCGCCGGCCTGCATGGCGACCCGCTCGCCGGCGATGCTGCCGCTCGAGAGGATGTCGGCCCCGGATGCCAGCGCGATGCCGCCGCCGGAAATTGTGCCCGTAATGCGCAGGCTGCCGCTCGCCTCCGCGACGACCGTGCCGGTCCCCCGACCGGCCGCGCCGGGTCCGGCGGCCAGGGGGGCGTTCACCACGGGGGCGTTCACCAGGGGGGCGTTCATCAAGGTGCCGTTCACCAGCACGTCGCCCGCCGTGGCGGTGACGCCGATCGCGCCGGGGGCGGCCACGGCGCCCTGGATCGTGACGGAGGATCCCTGCAGCGCGACCGTGGTGGCGGAAAGCGCGCCGGCGACAGTCAGGCCCCCCGTGGCGGCGATGTCGGCCGCCGGCCCCGCCAGCACCTGCCCGGCCGCCACGAGGTCGCCCTGGTTGCGCAGGGTCAGTCCACCCGGGGCGGTGACGTTGCCGAGGATCGCGATCGTGTCGCTGCCGACGAGCTGGACCGCCCCGCCGGCGGCCGCGGTCACCGAACCGGCCGCGAGCCGGCCGGTCTGGACGATCGCGTTCGAGGCGACGAGCTGCAGGGCGCCGGGAGCGAGAATCGTGCCCCCGAGTTGCAGCCCGTCCGCGGCGAGCGCCACGTCCCCTGCCGCGATCGTGCCGGCGAGCGTCAGCGTGCCGGTCTGTGACAGCAGCACAGACGGCCCGCCGGTCACCCGTCCGGTGACGGTCAGGTCGACGGTGTCGGTCAGGGTGAGCCCCTGCGCCGCAGCGAAATCGGCCAGGGTGGCGATCCGGTTGGCCCCACCCAGCGTGGCGCGGCCGGTGGCGGCGCCGCCCAGTGCGGCCGTGGCGATCGGCGCCGCCGCCTCGATGGCGCCTTCCGTCGCCCTCAGGGTGACGCCGTTCGGGGCGGTGATCGGGGCGAGCAGCGTCAGCGATGCCGCGGTCAGGGTGATGTCGGGGGCGGCGAGGCTGCCCACCTGGCTGACGGCGCCGCTGCCGGTGATGGCAAGCGTGCTGCCGGCGGTCACCGGTCCGGCGATGGTCAGGTCCCCGGCATTGGCGAGGCCGAACGCCCCGTCCGCCGTGAAGCTGCCCAGCGTGACGATGCGGTTGGCGCCGGTCAGGGCGACTGACCCGGCCGAACCGGTCAGGGTGGCGGCGCCCAGGCTGCCGGCCCCGGACACCGGACCGGTCGCGGCCAGGCGCAGCACCGGGGCGTTCGCGGGGGCGAGCGATGCCGACCCATCCACCTGGATCGCGCCCGCGATCGTCCCGCCCAGCGCACCCAGGGTCACGGTGCCGGCATGCAGCCCGTCGAACTCGGCCTGGGTGAGCGACAGGCGGCTCGGCTGGCGCTGGTCGTCGATGCCGATCGTGCCGCCGGCGGACAGCGGGGCGATGGCGATCACCCCGTCGGGCGCCGTGAGCGTGCCGGCGACCACCAGCCCGTCGCTTCGCAGGCCCAGCGTCTGGCCCACGCCGACCTCGACCGCGCCCGCGACGGTGACCGTGCCGGTGGTGAACAGACGGAAATCCTCGGCGGCGGCGAAGCTCCCGAGGGTCGCGATGCGGTTCTCGCCGAGGAACGCCACGCGTCCCGCGGCGCTGCCCGTGAGCAGGCCGGCGTCGAGCGTGCCAACCTCCCACACATTGCCGGCGCGCGCGGTCAGCGCGACCGACCCGCCGTTGTCCCGCACCAGGCCGGGCAGGTCGATCGTGGCCCCGGCGAGCGCGATGTCGATCGCCCCGGCGGTCGGCAGGATGCTGCCCGCGACCGCCAGCGAGCCCGTGGTGTCGAGATCGACGCCCGCGGCCGACAAGGCGCCCGCGACCGTCAGCGGGCCGGTGTTGCGCAGCAGGAACATACCCTCGACCGGCAGGGTGCCGAGACGCGCGATGGCGTTGGCGGTGCCGCGCAGGACGACGTCGCCCGTCAGGCCGCCCTCCGCCGCAAGCAGCAAGCCGGCGCGGATCGTGGCGCCCGCCGCCTCGCGCACGCCGCCGGCGGTGCCCAGAGCGAGCGTCGCGCCGTCCTGGCCCAGAAGCGCGCCGGGGGCGAGCGTCAGCCCGCCGGCACCGGCCGCGAGCGTCAGGGCGGGTCCGGCGAGTTCGCCACCGCTCGCCATGACGAGCGTGGCGCCGCGGAGGTCGAGGCGGTCCTCGGCGCGTGCGGTGCCGGTCACGCGGACCGGATTGGCGCCGCCCTCCACGAGGATGCCGGACGCGCTCAGCGGGCCGGCCAGCACCAGCGTGCCGGCGAGCGCCGCGTCAGAAAGGACGAAGCCGCCGCCGGCGGCGAAGCCATCCAGCGTGCCGATCGCGTTGGCGCCGCCGAGATCGGCATCGCCGGCGACGCCGCCACTGCTGCGCAGATGCTGCGCCACGATCGCCGCCGCCGCGTCCTGCCGTACGCTGCCGCCGGAGAGATCGACGGTCCCGGCCTGCAGCAGCGCCCCTGCGTCGAGGGCGATGCCGCCGCTGCCGGCCGTGGCGGTCAGGGTGG
>MKTV01000059.1:51121-68424 GCA_001898425.1 Rhodospirillales bacterium 69-11 | reverse complement strand
CGCCTCGAGCTCGAGGTCGCCGTCGGCGGAGAGGTGCCCGTCGATCGCGATGGCGCTCCCGCTGCGCAGGCTGGCGCCGTCTCCGGCCGAGACCGACCCCGTGAGGATGATCGCGCCCGTGTCGGAGATGGTGAGCGCCCCGCCCGTGGTGATCGGGCCGGACAGGATGATGCCGCCGGCATTGGCGAGGCTGAGCAGGCCGGTGACGGTGAGGCTGCCGATCCCGGCGATCCGGTTGCTGCCCTGGCCCGCGTCGAGCGCACCGATCGCGCCGGTCAGCAGGCCGACCGAGATGCCGCCATCTGCCGCGACGACGACACTGCCCGGCGTCTGCAGGTCGAGCGTGCCCGCGCCGAGCGGACGGCTCTCCGTGGCTGCACTCAGGCTGGGCGTGATCTCCGGTTCGGTCCCCGCGAGGGTGAGCGGCGCGTCGATGCGGATGGCGGTGGCGGTGGTGGCGAGAGTCCCGTCCACGGTGACGGCACCGAGGCGGAGCACCCGCGTGTCGATCGCGGCGAGCGTGGCGGGGGCGAGGCCGAGACCCGTCGTGCCGCCGAGGTCGATCGGCAGCGCGGAGCTGGGGGCGATCTCCACGATCCCGCCAGGGGCGGCGAGCCGCCCGGCCAGGGTCATCATGTCGCCCTGCAGCGTGAGGCGCTGCCCCTGGGCGGCGCTGATCCTGGCCTCGGCGTCGACCGCGATCGTGCCCTGGGCACCGGTGAGCAGGCTGACCGATCCGCCGGTGGAGGCGATCGTGCCGAACACGGTGATGGCGTTGCCCAGCCAGGCGGGCGGCGGGGTGCCGGGCCCGACGCCGCCGGAGGCGAGCACGACGTCGCCGGAGGCGGTGACCTTCACCCCCGGCCCGATCGAGAGCAGCCCGCCGGATTCGAGGGTCAGGCTCTGATGCGCGCCGCGGGTGAGGTCGATATCGGCGAGGACTGCGAGGACCTGGTTGGCCTGCAGCAGCACGTTGCCGGTGAACCCGTTGATGACGGCGTTGCTGATCGTGTCGTAGCCGCTGTCGGGCTGGGCCGCGAAGATGGTGCCGGACTGGGCCAGGAAGCTTGTATCGAACGCGCCGCTGCCGCTGCTGCCGTCCACCACGAGAAGCAGGTCGGGGTCGAGCAGGATGCTGCCCGCGCGGCCGACCTGGGCGCCGGTATCGATGCTGCCGGTCAGGCCGAGTGCGTGGCCGGAGACCTCCACCAGGCCGCCGTCGCCGCCCTGCGCGCCGCCGCGCGCGGTGATGGCGCCGTCCATGCGGGTGCGTCCGGCGGAGAGGATGGCGACCCGGCCGCCCGCCCCGTTGGTGCCGGCATCGGCGGCGATGCGGGCGCCGGGCTCGACGATGGTGGCCGCCGCCGCCCGCGTGGTCGCCTCGGTGGAAGGCGCATGGGCACCGGTCGGCGTGAGGCCGCGGGCCCGCGCGAGCGCGGTGCCGATCGCGACGGCGCCGCCGCCCGCGGGACCCGAGGCGGAAATGCGCGCGCCGGCGGCGAGGGTAACGGTGCCGCTGGCGGTGACCTCCACCGCCCCCCCGCGCGCATCCGCGACGTGCCTCCCGCGCGCATCCGCGACGTCCCTCCCGCGCGCATCCGTCCCGTCCCTCCCGCGCGCATCCGTCCCGTCCCCCCCGCGCGCGCCGCGTGTGGCACCGGCTCGTGCGGTCCGCGGCGCGTCGGCGCGGCGGCCGTCGGCGGCGAGCGTGCCCGTCACAGTGACGTTGCCGCCCAGGCCGCCGATCGCGATCGTGCCGGCGCGGCCGGCGCGGGTCGGGGCGGAGATCGTGCCCCCGGCGGTGACCAGGTTGGTGACGACGCCGTCCACCGCCCTGGCGCTGAGCTGGACGGTCCCGCCCTCGGCGCGCACCACGCCGTCATTGGTCACCAGCGCCGTGACCGGCTTGCCGTCGGGTCCACGCGGGGTTTCGGTGACCTGGCGCGTGACGTCGAGGGAGACGAGCCCGTCGCCGTAGAGATCCAGCGTGGCGGCGCGCGCACCGGCCAGCACGACGTGCCCGAGCTGCGCGGTGATGGTGCCGGTGTTGGCGACATGGGGGGCGACGAGGGCGGCGAGGCCGGCCTGGCGGACGGTGATCGTGCCCTCGTTGACGATCGCCGCGTCGCGCTTGGCCGGCTGGTCGAAGACCATCTTCCCGGCCATGAAGTTCCGGTTGGAGATCCCGGCGGCGGAGACGATCAGGCCGGCCGTGTCCACCTGGGCGCCGCGGGCGAAGGTCACGCCCGACTGGTTGGTCAGCACCACCTGGCCGTTGGCCTGGATGCGGCCGGCAATGTGCGACGGATCGGGGCCGGTGACCCGATTGAGCGTGACGGCGCTGGCCGACGGCTGCTGGAAGCGCACCGTGTGCTGGCTGCCGACGTCGAAGCTCTTCCACTCCACCGCGGCACGCTGGGAGGATTGGGTGACGGTCGTCTGCGGGCCGCCCTGATGGATGCTGGCGCTGCCGGCGACCACCTGCCCGCCGGTCGGGCGCGCATTCGGCGCGGGCTGCGCGACGGCCGGGAGGGCGAGGACCAGGGCGGCACAGCCCTGCAGCGCGGTGGCCCGCAGCAGGGCGGCGCGGCTGCGGCGGACGAGGCGGAGCGGGACAGGCGCGGACGGCGCGTCGGGAGATGACGCGGCGCCTCGGAGCGCGGCAGCGATCCGGCGCTTCGGGGCGAGCACGGTGCGGCGGGTCGGGCGTGCCATGTCAGAACCGCACCAGGACTTGCCAGTAGAACGCCGTCCCGCGCAGCGGCGAGACGCCGGGTCCGCTGCCGTTCGGATACAGCGCGAGGCGCTTCACGCCCTCGAGGTCCAGCTCGTATTGCGGCGTGCCGGTCGGGTAGAGGCGGATGCCGAGACCGGTGGAGCGCAGCGTGTGGTTGGCGTCGGTCGACCGGCTCTCCCAGGTCTGGCCCCAGTCGTAGAAAGCGTAGAGCTGGGCGGTCGGCGCGAAGGGCCAGTCGCTGCCCAGCGACACGGGAAGGTCGAGCTGGAGTTCGGCGGTCGCGGTCAGCGCGGAATCGCCGGTGACCTGACCCGCGTAGTAGCCGCGGTTGAACCGGCTGCCGCCCAGGAAGAACTTCTCGACCGGCGGCAGCACGTTGGCGCTGTACTGCCCCGCGGCGGCGGTGCGGAGGGAGACCATCGCCTCCGGCCATGGGGCGAACAGCGCCTGGGTGCGCGACAGTTCGAAGCTCGCCTTGGTGAAGTCGATCCGCTCCCCCACCCGGCCCGCATCGACGGCGCCGTTCGGGCTCGCGCCCAGGATCGGCAGGCCTTGGGAGACGCGGAGCGAGGCGGCATTGGTGGCGCTGCGGGTCTCCCCGGCCCAGACGTCGAGCCAGGCGTAGTCGGCGCCGGCGCGCAGCACGCGGAGCGAGTCGAAGCTCGCGCGGGCGGGGGCGCCGTTCAGGCCGATGTTCTCGTCGACCGTGTTCTCGGACGCGTCGAGGGCCGCGACCAGGTTGAGCGTCTGCTGGCGCTGGCGGATCAACGGGTAGGCGAGCTGGCCGCCGAAGATGGTGGTGAAGCCGAAATAGCCCTGGGCCGAGAGCGGGCCGGTGGGGACCGTGTTGCCCGCCCCGCCATAGAGTCGCAGCCGGAGACCGGAGCCGCCCAGGAACATCTCGCTCGCCGCCTGGCCGAAGATCTGCGTCTGGTCGAAGCTGTGGAAGAAGGCGAAGGTGGTGCGCTCACCCCATTGGGTCAGGCTGTTGACGTCCACCGACAGGAGCCCCTCGGTCGGGCCGGTGTACTGGTAGGCGCGGTTGTCGAGCAGGGTGAGGCCGCTCACGACCGTGCGGCTGACCTGCGCGACCAGGGTGAGCGCCCCCGGCTCGCGGGTCGAGGGGCGCAGCACGGCGCGGGCGGTCAGGCCCGGAATGTCGGTGACCAGCAGCATCCAGCGTTCGAGCGCCGCGACGGTGAGCGGCCGCTCGCCCTGGAGATGGGCCAGGAAGCGCTCGACCTGGGCGCGGACCGGGCCGACCTCGCCCTCCACCTCGACCGCGGCGACATAGCCCTCGGTGACGACGAAGCGCAGCCGGCGGCCCGAGAGTTCCGCGTTCACGGCGGTGAACACGGCGCCGTCCCGGCGGTACTGCTCGAGGAGGGCGAGCCGCGCCTGCTCGATCCGCTCGCGGGCGACCTCGGGTCCGCGCAGGGGTCCGGCGATCTGCGCCAGCTTGTCGGGAGGATAGGCGGTGGCGCCCTCGAACGTGACCGCATCGACGGCGACGGTGCCGGGACCGGCGGTCTCGGCGGCGCCGGACGGCGCGGGTTCGGCGAGGCCGGGCGCGACGCGCGGGGTCACGGGCGGCAGGATGCGGGGAATGGGCGAACCCGGAGGGGGCGGCGCGACCAGGCTCTGCGCCCATCCCGGCGTGGCAAGCCCGATCGCCGGCAGGCAGGACGCGGCCAGGAGAAGCAGGCGGCCGAAGAGCGTGCCCCAGGCAGATGCGGACGCGCTCACACCGTTTCCCCCAGACCTCGCGATCGCTCACGCCGTAGCGAGGATTAACCGACACACACGGTTACGTGCAACCGGAACGCGATTTCATCGCGCATGCCAAGCGGTGCAGGCGAGTCGCGCCCGCAGGCCGCAAGTCCGCGTGCCGGCTCCGGCATGAACCCGGCTTCCGGTCGTCCCTGGAGTTGTCGGCCGCGGCCGCGCGTCAGCAGGGGGTGGCGGCGAAACGCCAGGTCGGGGCGACGAACTCGTCCTGCGCCGCGACGGTCAGGATCTCCCGCGCACCGGCCTCGGCGGTGCGGCGCAGCAGGCCGTGGATCGAGGCGCCGGCTTCCTCGAAGGCGGTCACCGCGGAGCCGGTGCGCAGCCGGTGGAACAGGAACAGCGCGGCGATCGCGTCGCCCGCGCCGTTCACCGCGACCGGCAGCAGCGGCGTGCGCAGCAGGTGGCAGGCGCCGCCCTCGCAGACCATCATGTCGAGGTGGTCGCCGGGCGTGTCGTCCGTGTCGAGGCTGGTCAGCAGCACGCAGCGTAGCCCGTCCGGCCGCAGCCGCGCGGCGAGCGCCATGGCGGCGGCCTTGGCCTCGGCCAGGCTGCGGCAGGTCCGGCCGGTGAGCCGCTCCAGCTCGAACCGGTTCGGGGTCGCGATGTCGGCGAGCGGAAGCGCGCGGTCGCGCAGGAAGTCCTCGATGCCGGGGCGGACATAGACGCCTTCGGCGACGTCGCCGATCACCGGGTCGCAGCAATAGACCGCGGCGGGATTCTCCTGCCGCACGCGCTCGACCGCGTGCAGGATCGCCTCCCCGATCGCGGCATCGCCCATGTAGCCCGACAGCACCGCGTCGCAGTGGCGCAGCACGTCGCGGGCGGCGATGCCGTCGACCAGCGCGCGCACCGCGTCGCCGGTGAAGACCTGGCCGGTCCAGTGGCCGTAGCCGGTGTGGTTGGAGAACTGCACCGTGTTGATCGTCCAGACCTCGGCGCCCAGGCGCTGCAGCGGGAACACCGCGCTCGCATTGCCGACATGGCCGTAGGAGACCCAGGACTGGATCGACAGGATGTTCATGACGTTCTGGTCCGAACCGATCGTGCCGGCGGGTGTACGAGGCGCCCCGGCTTGCCGCAAGCCGCTGCGCCGCAATATGGGGGGCGACCTCACTTCAGGAACGTGCCTCCATGTCCAACCCCAAGCTGTTCCAGCCGATCACCATGCGATCGGTCACCGCACGCAACCGCATCGCCGTCGCCCCCATGTGCCAGTACAGCGCCAATGACGGGCTCGGCAGCGACTGGCACGTCCAGCACCTCGGCGCCCGCGCGGCCGGGGGCGCGGGCATCGTCATCACCGAGGCGACGCATGTCTCGGCGGTCGGGCGCATCACGCCGCACTGCCTCGGGCTGTGGAACGACGAGCACCAGGCGCTGCTGGCCCGCCTGGCCGCGGTGATCGCGCTGTGCGGCGCGGTGCCGGGCATCCAGATCGCGCATGCCGGCCGCAAAGCGTCGAGCCAGGTGCCATGGGAAGGCGGCAAGCCGATCTTGCCGCAGGACGGCGGCTGGGTGCCGCTCGCCCCCTCCCCGCTTCCGGCCGTCCCCGGCGCCACCGACCCGCACCCGCTCTCGGCGAACGAGATCGCCACCGTCATCAGCGAGTTCGCGGCCACCGCGCGGCGCGCCCGCCAGGCCGGGTTCAAGATTGCCGAGATCCATGCCGCGCACGGCTATCTCGCGCACTCCTTCCTCTCGCCGGTCTCCAACCACCGCAACGACGGCTATGGCGGCGACCTCGCCGGGCGGGCGCGCTTCCTGATGGAGACGCTGGACGCGGTCCGCGCCGAATGGCCGGACGAGCTGCCGCTCTGGGTGCGGCTGTCCTGCACCGATTGGGTGGCCGGTGGGCTGACGATCGAGGACACGGTCCAGCTCGCGAAGATGCTGGCCGCGCGCGGCGACGTGGACCTGATCGACTGCTCCTCGGGCGGGGTCTCGCCGCAGCAGCAGATCCCGTCGCTCCATCCCGGCTACCAGGTGCCGTTCGCCGAGGCGATCAAGCATGGGGCCGGGATCGCGACCGGCGCGGTCGGGCTGATCAGCGAGCCGACCCACGCCGCGGAGATCGTGGCCAACGACCGCGCCGACCTCGTGCTCGTGGCGCGCGCGGTGCTGGCCGATCCCGGCTGGCCGCTGCGCGCGGCAAAGGCGCTCCGCGCGGAGCCGCCCCTTTTGCCGCAATACCTGCGCGCCCATCTGTGACCGGACGGGGACGACCGTCCGCCAATCCCGGCGGCCGGTCTTCCCGTCCGTGGAGTTCCGACTTTTCCCATGCACCCCGAGTTCCGCCGCGCCGCCGCCCCTCGCCGCTGCCCCAGGTCCCCGCGTTCATGAGCGATCTGTTCGCCCCCGACGGTGGCTGGCGCGTCCGCATCCTCGACCTCTCCGGCGGCGCCCAGGACAACATCGTCGAGGAGGTCGACGGCTTCTTCACCCTGATGCAGGCCAATGCCTTCGCCCGGCGCTACGTCCGCGACTCGGTGGAGCGCTGCCGCGTGCCGGGCATGAGCACCAAGCAGGTGCTCGAGGCGTGGTTCGCCTATGGCGAGGACGCCGAAGTGGTCGACGCAGGGGAGGCAGGCTGGCGGAGCGCCAACGAACTCGGCGATTTCGTCGACCAGCCGGCGAGCGCGGAGGAGCGCGACTGGCGGGCGCTCGACCCACGCCGGGACGAGGCGGAGGACGAGGGCGAGGAATGAGCGGCGCGCATCGGGCGATGCGGCTGCGTTTCGCCCCGACGCCCTCCGGGCACCTGACCGTCTCCGCGGCGCGGATCGCGCTGGTCAACGCCCTGTTCGCGGCTCGTTACGGCGGACACTTGCTGCTGCGGCTCGACGACCTGGATCCGGCCCGCAGCAAGCCCGCCTTCGCCGAAGCGATCGCCCACGACCTCGCCTGGTTCGGCCTCGCCTTCGACGCGACCATCCGGCAGTCGGATCGCGCCGCCTCATACCAGGAGGCGATCGCGCGGCTGCGCGCCGCCGGGCGGCTCTATCCCTGCTTCGAAAGCCCCGAGGAACTCCGCTTCAAGCAGGAGCAGCGGCAGAAGCGCGGCCAGCCCACCGTCTACGACCGCGCCATGCTCAAGCTGACCGCGGCGCAGCGGGCGACCGCGGAGGGCAAGGGCAAGCGGCCCTACTGGCGCTTGCTGCTCTCCGACCGCGAGCTGCGCTGGGACGACGCGGTGCTGGGCGCGCAGGCGGCGAAGCTGCCGGCCATCTCCGATCCGGTGCTGGTCACCGCCGAGGGTGCGGTGCTGCCCACCCTGGCCGCGGTGGTAGACGATGTCGCGACCGGCATCACCCATGTGATCCGCGGGCCGCAGGGTGCCGCGGAGACGGCGATCCAGATCGACCTGTTCGAGGCCCTGAACGCACCGCGCCCGGCGCTCGCGCACCTGCCTCCGCTGGCCGACGACCGTTCGGCGGCGATCGGCCGCAAGGCCGGCGCGATGACGCTGCGCAGCCTGCGCGCGGACGGCGTGATGCCGGCGGCGCTCGCGCTCTGCCTCGCCGGGCCGGCCGCGGACGCTTCCGCCGCGGCGCGGGAGGATGTCGTCGCCGCGCTGGAGCGGGCGGTCCTCGCCGCGCCCGTATCCGATCAATCGCGCGCCGATGCGGCGACGCCCGGCACGAACGCGCCCGCGGTCCAGCAAGCGGCCTGGCTGCCGGTCCTCGCCGCCGGATTCACGCTCCCGCGCGGGCCTGCCTCCACTCCCTTCGAATCCGCTCGGTTGCTGCGCACGAACCGGCGCCTGCTCGCCGCGATGCCCTTCCCGCGCGTCGCGGACCGGCTGCCCGCCGGCGCCACCGAGGCGTTCTGGCTCGCCCTGCGCGGACAGGTCGACCTGCTGTCGGAAGCGCGCGGCTGGTGGGAGGTGGTGGCCGGCACGATCGTGCCCCCGGTGATCGAGGGTGCGCAGTCGCTGCTGCACGCGGCCCGCGCGACCCTGCCGCCCGAACCCTGGGACCCGGAGGTCTTCGCCCATTGGTGCGAGGCCCTCGCGGCGGCGACCGGGGAGGCGCCGGCCGCGTTCGAGCCGGTGTTGCGCCTCGCGCTCACCGGGGAGGAGACCGGGCCGGCGCTCTCGGCGCTGCTACCGCTGATGGGCCGTACCCGCGCGGCGCTGCGCCTGCAGGTTGCCGCGAGCTGACGCCGCGGGCCCGTCGCCCCCCGCCCGCACCGGTTCCGTCGCGACCCCACGCCCTGAATCGGCCACTGCTTTCGCGACGCGTTCGCATCTAAAACCGGTCGGTCAGCGGCGAATGCGTGGGATTCCGTTCCTGTTCTGACGCCCGCACGGAGCCTGGCGCCGACGATCAGCATCCGCGCCTCCCCCGGTTTGGCCGCCTTTCCATCGAGACGGCGCCCCACCGAACCGGCCGCCAGATCAGCCCCGACACCGCTTCGCTTGAGAGAGTTGTGATCCCGTCGCACCGAGCGTGTCTTCATCTACAATGCAAGCTGACGTTCAATCCTTCACATTACAATATCAGAACACAAAGCCATGTCGAAACGGTTGCTTGCCAGGATGGATTTCAGACAAGTTCGGGTTGACCCGGCATGACCATCCGGTGATTTCTTCGCTCGTCGATCACGAACCACGGAGCGATCGAAGAGGATGATCATTCTGAGGCCGGCTTCAATTCAGCGGCGGACCCGTTTCATTCCAATACCAAACGGTCGTCACGCGCATCGGAGCACCACCCGCTCCGTCTAGCCGGCCTTTCCGCCCAGTCTCGTCACCTTCTCCACCCGCGCCCGCCCGATCGGTAGCATCTCGCGCCGGACGGCTCATGCGCGCCTCAATATTCTGGAAGAGAACCATCATGAGCGGCACACTCAACGGCGGCGGCAGCGCCGGCGGCGGCACGTTTTCGATCGCCAACGGTCAGATCTACGCGCCTGACGGCAGCCTGTTCCAGGCCCGCGGCATCAACGTGTACGACTACCAGATGCAGGACGCGAACCAGATCCTGGCCAATTTCCCCGGCCTGAATTTCATCCGGCTCGCGATCTACGACTACCAGGACCCGAGTGTTTACCAGAGCTTCGTGAACACGATGACCTCGAATGGCGTGGTGGTCGAGTTCGAGGACCACATGACCAGCAACGGGTCCAACTCCGGTGGCGCCCAGGGCTGGGCCTTCAGCGGCTCGCATCTCGACCAGGAACTCTCCTGGTACTCCTCGGTCGCGAGCGCCTATGCCAACAATCCGCTGGTCTGGTTCGGCACCAACAACGAACCCCCGACGGACGGGCTGTCCTACTGGCAGCAGGCGACCTACGACGCGATCCGCAACACGGGGAACAGCGCGCCGATCCTGCTGGAACTGCCGGGCGGCGGCGTGCCGTCGATGATGAACGGCGGGAACGGCCTCGACCCGTCCGTCTATGCCGCCATGAACAACGTCATCTGGGACGTGCACTATTACGGCTGGGCGCCCGGCTACAGCAGCGACCCGCAGACCGTGTACGGCACGCTGGCCGGCCTCGTGCAGGGTGCGCAGCAGATCGGCAGCGCCAACGGGACGATGCCGGTCATCATCGGTGAATACGGCCCGTCCACCGACGGCGTGAACACCGATCCGAACGCCGACATGATCATCCAGGCGGTGCAGCAATCGGGCGCGATTTCAGGTGCGGTGGCGTGGGCCTGGAGCACCTACATGAACGACAACCTCACCGACGGGTACGGCAACCTGAGCTCGTTCGGCCAGCAGGTGGCGAACTGGATCGCCGGCGGGCCGGGCAGCGTCGCGGCCGGGTCCTACGGGAACAGCAGTGGCGGAACCCTCGGCAACGAGGCCGTCTACACGCCGGTCGCGTCGGGGCAGGACTCCAGCACGGCCACGACCGCGGCGCAGGTGGATCCGTCCACCGGCAACGTCACCATCTCGGCAAGCCAGATCTCGACCGCGGTCACCAGCGGCGACCACATGGTGTTCGTCTCGGGCAACAACAACACGATCGCCCTGTCCGGCGGTAACGACATGATCAGCGACCGGGGCTGGGGCAACACCTATGTCGTGCCGCAGGCCGGCAACGGCTGGATCGGCTTCGACAGCAACATCCTGAACAGCGGCGACACGCTCGACCTGCGGTCGGCGCTCGCCGCCACGGACTGGAACGGGTCCGCCGACATGCTGCCGGCCTATCTCGGGATGTGGGGCAATGGCAGCAGCTCGACGCTGACCATCTCCTCCACCGCCTGGGGCAGCACCTCCGCCATCGCCACGATCGCCGGCGCGGACGGGACCGACCTCAACACGCTGCTCGCGCACGCGATCACCTGACGGCCGCCACGGGGCGGGCGCCTCGGCGGCCTCGCCGCCGGGCCGACCAAGGGGCGGGCCACGTGCCCGCCCCGTGTCGATCCGAGCCGCGCGCCCGCCGGTCGGCCGACCCGGCGCGCGGTCGCGAGGGGGGCGACGCGGCCCCTCTCGGATCAGGTCACCACGTTCTTGGGCACGTCGCGGAACGGGCGGTCGTTGTCGGTCCGCGGCTCCTTCGGCATGCCCAGCACACGCTCCGAGATGATGTTGCGCTGGATCTCGTCGGTGCCGCCGGCGATCGAGTTCGCCGGGAAGGAGATCAGGATTTCCGCGATCGTGCCGTCATGCGGCCCGTCCGATCCCGACAGCATCGCGTCCGCCCCGCTGATCGAGGTGTGCACCGCCGCGGCGGCGCGCGAGACATGGCTGCCGATCAGCTTGCCCAACGAGCCTTCCGGTCCCTGCGGCCGTCCCTGGACCTGGGCGGCGCGGGCGCGGCGCGCGGTCCATTCCGCGGTCTTGGCGAGCGTCAGCACCTTGGCGATCTCCTGCCGCACGGCCGGATCGGCGATCGCCCCGGTCTCCCGCGCGCGGGGCAGGATCAGGTCCACCCGCCCGGCGCGCTGCGGATACCAGGTGTACGGCTCCATGACCGTGGCGTTTTCCGCGCGCTCCTCGTCGTAGATCCGCCCCTGCCTTGTGGACGGCGCGCCCCAGCGGGAGATGCCGTCGGCACCGCGCCGCTCATGCATCAAGGTCGTGGTGGCGACCGCCCAGCCCTTGCCGATGCCCGCGACCATGTTCTCGGGCGGCACCTCGGCATCGGTGAAGAACACCTGGTTGAAGCTCGCATGCCCGTTCATCTGCCGCAGGGGATGCACCTGCACGCTGGGCTGGTGCATGTCGATGACGAAGTAGGTCAGGCCCTGGTGCTTCGGCACGTCCCAGTCGGTGCGGGCCAGCAGCAGGCCCCAATCGGCATGGTGCGCGCTGGTGGTCCAGACCTTCTGGCCGTTGATCACCCAGCGGTTGCCCTTGAACTCGGCCCGCGTCATGGCGCCGGCCAGGTCCGACCCGCTGCCCGGCTCGCTGAACAACTGGCACCAGGTGTCCTCGCCGGTCAGGCTGCGGCGCAGGAACCGCTCCTTCTGCGCCGGCGTGCCATGCGCGAGCAAGGTCGCGGCGGCGAGGCGCCGGATGCCCGTCTTGGCGACGCCCACCGCGCCGACGCGGCGGAACTCCTCCTCCACCACCGCTTCCAGGCCGATCGGCAGGGCGCGGCCGTACCAGTCGGTGGGCCAGGTGGGCACGCCCCAGCCGCTGTCGATCAGCTTGTTGCGCCACTGGACCAGGCCGTATTCGGGGCTCCAGTTCGCTTCCAGCCAGGCGCGCACCTCGGCGCGGACCGAGGCTTCCGTTGCTTCGCTCATCACGCCGCCTCCCAGACCTGCATCATCTTCTCCCGGTGCCAGGCGGGGGTGCCCAGGAACACCTCCGAACTCTTGGCGCGCTTGAACCAGAGATGCGTGTCGTTGTCCCAGGTGAAGCCGATCCCGCCATGGATCTGCACCGTGTGGATCGCCGTCTGCATGTAGGCCTCCGACGTGCAGGCCTTCGCCAGCGAGGCGATCGCCGGCAGCTCCGGATCGTCCTCCGCCGCGGCGGAGGCGGCGTAGTAGGCGGCGGATTTCGCCAGCTCCACGTCGACCAGCATGTCCGCCTGCTTGTGCTTCATCGACTGGAAGGAGGCGATGGTGCGGCCGAACTGCACGCGCAGATTCGCGTATTCGAGCGCCGATTCGCGCAGCCGCTCCGCGCCGCCCGCATTCTCGTTCGCGAGGCACACCGCCGCCTGCATCATGGTGCGCGCGAAGGGCGCGGCGGCGGCGCCTTCCTCCCCGAGGAGGTCCGCCTCCACCCCGGCGAAGGTGAGCAGCGCCTGCTTGCGCGTCGGATCGAGCACCTTGAGCGGCCGCCGCGTCAGCCCCGCCGCCTCACCGCGCACGGTGAAGAAGGAGAGCCCGTCCGTTCCCTGGCTGCCGGGACGACGCGCCAGCACCACGATCAGGTCCGCGGTGTGGCCGTCGAGCACGAAGCTCTTGGCCCCTTCCAGCCGCCACCGCCCATTGGCCTCGGTCGCGGTTAGCCCGATGCCGGACGCGTCCCAGCGCCCGTTCGGTTCGGTGAAGGCGAGGGTCGCCACCGTCTCGCCGGTCCCGATCGCGGGCAGCAATTCCCGCTTCTGCGCCTCGGTGCCGGCGTTCAGGATCGCGGTCGCGGCCAGGGCGGTGGTGGCGAAATACGGCGCGCAGACCAGGGCGCGGCCCATCTCCTCGAGCACGATGCCGAGTTCGACGAAGGAGAAACCCTGGCCGCCATAGGTCTCGGGAATATGGACCGCGCCGATGCCGAGGTCCTGGTTGAGCGCGCGCCAGGCCTCCCGCTCCCACCCGGCCTCGGTTTCCATCAGGCGGCGGATCACGGTCGGTGGCGAGCGGTCCTCGAAGAACCGGCGGAGAACCGACCGGAACTCCTCCTGCTCGTTGGTGAAGCTGAACTGCATGCGGTCCCTCCCGGCGCGTCGTTGCCGGCCAGTGAAGGACGCGCGCCTGCGCGGGGCAAGGGTGCCGGCGGGCGGGTCAGGGTTCGACGCGCTGCAGGACGAGCTGGAAGGTGCAGGCATCCTCCCCCAGGCGGCCGGGGATGAACATCTGGCCGCGGAAGCCCTCGGGGGTGAACTGGCCGGTCAGCCAGTCCATGCCGTAGGCGACCTGCACCGCGCCGTTGCCGTAGATCGGCCCATCGAACCCGTCGTAATGGATTCGGCCGTCGCGCACCTTGAAATCATGCACCCGCATGTTGGTGAGGCAGCGGCCGCCGCCGGTCTGCAGCGGTTCGGCAACGCCCGCATAGGTGCCGGGCAGCGCGGGGCCGGTGGGCGGGGGCGTGCCCATGCCCGAGGGCGGCGGCGGCAGGTCGCCGCGCACCGCCGGATTGGGCGCATAGACGGGGAAGGCGCCCTGCGGCGTGTCCAGCACCACGGTCGGGAATTGCGGGCCCTGCCCCGAGCAGCCGGCGAGGAGCGGCAGGGCGGAGAGGAGGAGGGTCGTGGTGCGGAGAGCGGTGGTGCTGGCGGGCATCGCGTGGCCTCCGCTCACCACGTGCCGGCGAGGTCGGCGTCAAACGCATAGCCGCAGGCGTCGCCGACGATATCCCCGTGCATGTGCCCGCCCCGCACGACGCCGCGCATGAAGGCGCCGCCCTGGTCGGTGCGGAACGTGCCGTCGGGGTTGATGGTGACGTGGAAGGCGCGTTGCGGCTGGTAGGGCACCTGCGGCTGGTTCAGCACGTAGTCGAACGTGCCGTTGCGCAGTTGCAGGGTGATCAGGTCCTGGCTGCCGCAGCTTCCGTCCGATCCGCTGGCCAGGGTGATCAGCCCGTTATAGGTGCCGGTCATCGGACCCGGGGTGGCCGAACGGGCGGGCGGGCGCATCGCGCTTCCCGACGCATTGCCCTGAGGCGCGGCGGCAGATGGCGCGGCGGCGGATGGCGCGGCACCCTGCTGACCGGAGGCAGGGGACATCGGCGCGACGAAGGCGGGTGTCCCGGCCGGGGCCGGGGGCGGCGCGGACTGGCAGGCGGCCAGCGTGCCGCAGACGAGCGCCGCCACTGCCAGTCCCAGCTCCCGGGAGCGGTGCTCCGGCTGCATCCCGCGCGTCTCGCTCACTCTCGAGTCCCCCTGATCCGTGATTCGTCCGATCCGGCTTACCATGCGCGGGCGGAACGACGACAGGTGCGACGGGCCTGCGCGCCGTTCTTCGGCCAGGCGCGTCCGCCGCGCCACGCCTCCCGCCCGCGGCGCCGACGCCCTCGTTCCGCCGCGCCGCGTTCTGCACTAGGGTCCGGCCATGGACCTCGCCACGCTGCGCGCGCACGCGCACCAGATCCTCGACGACGCCACCCTGCCCGACCTGCCGGCCCATTATCGCGGCAAGGTCCGGGACAATTACGACCTGCCCGACGGGCGGCGCATCATCATCGCGACCGACCGGCTGAGCGCCTTCGACCGCATCCTCTGCGCGGTGCCGTTCAAGGGACAGGTGCTGACCCGGACGGCGAAGTTCTGGTTCGAGGCGACCGCCGACCTCTGCCCCAACCACGTGATCGCCTATCCCGACCCGAACGTCGCCGTGGTGCGGCGCCTGTCCATCCTGCCGGTCGAGATCGTGGTGCGCGGCTATCTCGCCGGCACGACGGGCACATCGCTGCTGACCATGTACAAGCGCGGGGAGCGCGCGATGTACGGGCTCACGCTGCCGGACGGCATGCGCGACAACCAGGTCCTGCCCGCGCCGGTGATCACGCCCACCAGCAAGGAATTCGACGGCGGCCACGACGCGCCGCTGACCCCGCGGCAGATCCTGGAGAACGGGCTGCTGACCGCGGCGCAGTGGGAGGAGGTGAGCAGCCGCGCGCTCGCGCTGTTCGCGCGCGGCCAGGCCATGGCGGCGGAGCGCGGGCTGATCCTGGCCGACACCAAGTACGAGTTCGGCACCGATGCGGAGGGACGGATCGTGCTGGCCGACGAGATCCACACGCCCGACAGCAGCCGCTACTGGCGCGCGGCCAGCTACGCGCGGCGGTTCGAGGCCGGGGAGAAGCCCGAGAGCTTCGACAAGGATTTCGTGCGCAACTGGGTGGCCGCGCGCTGCGATCCGTACCGGGACGAGATTCCGCCCATTCCCGCGGACCTCGTGCTCGCCACCGCCGCCGTCTACATCGAGGCGTTCGAGACCATCACCGGCCAGCGTTTCGAGCCGCCGCCGGAGGACGGGACGGTGCTCGACCGCATCCGTCGCGCGCTCGCCCGCTACCTGGCGGGCTGACCGGGATCATTTGACGCTGCCGGGGAACCGTCCATGGCCGTGAAACGCATCGTCGCGAACATCGCGACGCAGTCTCCCGACGCGGCGCACCGCTTCTACGCGGACGTCCTCGGGCTGGAGCTGGCGATGGACCATGGCTGGATCCTGACCTTCGCCGCGCGCGGCGCCGCCGCATCCCCGCAGGTCAGCGTGGCCGTGGAGGGCGGGTCCGGCACCGGCGTTCCCGACCTCTCGGTCGAGGTGGACGATCTCGCGGACGTGCTGCGGCGCGCGACGGATGGCGGCTTCGAGATCCTCTACGGGCCGGTGTGGGAACCCTGGGGCGTGACGCGCTTCTACGTGCGCGACCCGTTCGGCCGCGTCGTGAACGTCCTGGCGCACGAGGACTGAGCCCGGCCCCGCGTTACGCTGCCGCCATGCGGTTCCACGCGTCGAGCGCGGCGATCTTGTACGCCTCGGCCAGCGTCGGATAGTTGAAGGTGTTCTCGATGAAGTAGTCGAGCGTGCCGCGCAGGTTCAGCACCGCCTGGCCGATATGGACGAGCTCCGTCGCCCCCTCCCCCACGATGTGCACGCCCAGCAGCCGGCGCGTCTTCAGCGAGAAGATCAGCTTCATCATGCCGGTGGTGAGACCCATGATGTGGCCGCGCGAGGTTTCCCGGAACCGCGCGAGCCCGCACTCGTAGGGGATGCCGCGCTTGCGCACCTCCTCCTCGCTCATGCCGACGGTCGAGATCTCCGGCACGGCATAGATCCCGTAGGGGAAGAATTCCGGCGCCGGCGGCAGGGCGATGTCGAAGGCGTGGCATGCCGCGATCCGCCCCTGCTCCATCGAGGTCGAGGCCAGGCTGGGGAACCCGATCGCATCGCCCGCCGCGTAGACGTGCGGCACCTCGGTCTGGAACGTGTGCGGATCGACCTTCAGGCGCCCGCGCCCGTCCGCGGCGATCCCGCAAGCCTCCAGGTTCAGCGTGTCCGTCGCGCCGACCCGCCCCGCCGCGTAGAGCAGCATCTCGGAGCGAATGCGCCGGCCGTTGTCGAGGATCGTCACCGGCCAGTCGTGCTCGAACTCGATGTGGTCGACCTTGGTGCCGAAGCGGATCGCGATGCCGCGGTCGCGGAGCTGGTGGACGAAATCCTCGACCAGCTCCTCGTCGAGGAACTCGAGGAAGCGCGGCCGCGACTCGACCAGGGTCACGGCGACGTCGAGCGCGCTGAAGATCGTCGCGTATTCGACGCCGATCACGCCGCCGCCCACCACGGTGAGGCTGCGCGGCAGATGCGACGGCTCGATGATCTCGTCGCTGTCTAGAACGTTGACGCCGTTGAACGGCACCTCCTTCGGCCGGTGCGGGCGGGTGCCGACGGCGATCAGGATCTTCTCCCCGCGCACGGTGCGGACGTCGCCGTTCTCCAGCGTGACCTCGACATGGTGCGGGTCGACGAAGCGGCCGGTGCCGCGCACGGTGGTGACGGCGTTGCGGGCGAACTGGTGCTCCAGCACGTCGACCTCGTGGTCGAGCGTCATGTGCAGCCGAGTCATCAGGTCCTTGGCGCTGATATCCTTCTTCACCCGATAGGCGCGGCCGTAGAACCCGCGCTCCCGCCAGC
>MKTV01000059.1:41274-51095 GCA_001898425.1 Rhodospirillales bacterium 69-11 | reverse complement strand
AGGGTCTTGGAGGGGATGGTGCCGGTGTGGACCGAGACGCCGCCGACCCGCCGTCCCTTCTCGATCACCAGCACGGACCGTCCGGCCTTGGCGGCCTGGATTGCGGCGCGCCGGCCCGCCGGGCCGCTGCCGAGGACGATGAAGTCGTGCTGGCTGATGCTCATGGACGCTCGCGACGGGTCGGGGGTCGGTGACAGGGCCTATGGAGGCAGGACAGGCGGCGGCAAGCATGCATATGCCGGGCCAGCCGTGGCTCCTAGTGATTTCCCGATGGCGGTCCGTGGCCGATGGACCGCCCCTGGCGAGGCCGCTAAGAACCACCCAAATCTGCAGCTCCATGCGGAAGGTTCCCTGATGCCCGACAGCGCCTTCGTCGCCGGCGACTCCCTGATCGTCGACATGGTCCGCCGCTTCGCGCAGGAGCGGCTGGCCCCGCACGCCGCCGACCGCGCCCGTGCCGCCCGCATCGAGCCCGAGATCGTCCGCGAACTCGGCGAGCTCGGCATCCTCGGCGCCACGACCCCGGTCGACTGGGGCGGCTCCGAGATCGACGCCGTGACGTATGCGCAGGTGCTGGAGGAGATCGCCGCCGGCGACGGCTCCGTCTCCACGCTGGTGTCGGTGCACAACTCGCCCACCTGCATGGTGCTCGCGCAGTTCGCCAGCGACGCGCAGAAGGAGCGCTGGCTGCGCCCGCTCGCCGGCGGGGAGGGTGTCGGCTCCTTCGCGCTGACCGAACCGCAGGCCGGGTCCGACGCCGCGGCGCTGCGCACCCGCGCGGTGCGCAAGGGCGACCGCTACGTGATCGACGGGGCGAAGCAGTTCATCACCTCCGGCTCCGTGCCGGGCGCGACGGTGCTGTTCGCGGTCACCGATCCCGCCGCCGGCAAGAAGGGCCTGTCCAGCTTCGTGGTGGACAAGTCGACGCCCGGCTACGTCGTCGCCCGCAAGGAGGAGAAGCTGGGCCAGGCCGCCTCCGAGACCTGCGCGCTGTCCTTCGAGGGCATGGAGGTGCCGGAGGACCAGCGCATCGGCGCCGAGGGCGAGGGCTACCGCATCGCGCTCTCCAGCCTCGAGAGTGGACGCATCGGCATCGCGGCGCAGAGCGTCGGAATGGCGCGCGCCGCGCTGGACTACGCGATCGGCTATGCCAAGGAGCGCACCGCCTTCGGCGGGCGGATCGCGGATTTCCAGGCCGTGGGCTTCCGCCTGGCCGATGCCAAGACCCGGCTGGAGGCCGCGCGCCAGCTCACGCTGCATGCCGCGCGGCTGAAGGCGGCCGGCACGCCGGCGCTGGAGGCGGCCTGCATGGCGAAGCTGTTCGCCTCGGAAGCGGCCGAGGCGATCTGCAGCGCCGCGATCCAGACCCTGGGCGGCTACGGCTACCTCTCCGACTACCCGGTGGAGCGCATCTACCGCGACGTCCGGGTCTGCCAGATCTACGAGGGCACGTCGGACGTGCAGAAGCTCATCCTGCAGCGGATGCTGTGACGCTGAACCGAGCGGAGGGGGCAGAGGACAGAGCCGCGCCGGTGGATCTCGCCGGCGTGTTCGCGCCGCATGCCGCCCTCGCCCGCCACCTGCTCGCAGCCCTCGGGCCCGGCGGAACCGACGGGTCGCACGACCTCTCCCATTTGCTGCGGGTGTGGCGCAACGCGGCGGCGATCGCCGCGACGGAGCCGGCCTGCGACCTGGAACTGCTGACCGCTTCGGTGCTGCTGCACGACTGCGTGGCGGTCGAGAAGAACTCCCCGCTCCGTGCCCAGGCCTCCCGCCTCGCCGCGGCGCACGCCCGCACGCTGCTCGCCGGATGGGGCTGGGCGCCGGACCGGCTGGACGCGCTGGCGCACGCGATCGAGGCGCACAGCTTCTCCGCCGGGATCGCACCGCGCAGCCTGGAGGCGCGGATCCTGCAGGATGCCGACCGGCTGGACGCGATCGGCGCGATCGGGGTGGCACGCTGCTTCTACGTCGGCGGGCGGCTGCATTCGGCGCTGTACGATGCGGCGGACCCGGATGCGACGGCGCGCTCGCTCGACGACCGGCGCTTCGCCCTCGATCACTTCGCGGCGAAGCTGTTCCGTCTGGGCGATGGGTTCCACACCGCCGCCGGCCGGCGCGAATCGGCCGCCCGCATGGCCACCATGGCGGCGTTCGTCGCCGCGTTTCGCGCGGAACTCGGCTTGGCCGCGCCGCAGGAGGCCGCGCCGGCCTGACCCCCGCCCCGCGGTCGGCGGCGGACGACCCCCACCCCACGTTCAGCAGCGGTTAACCCCCCGACCCGCATAGTCGTGCGGCTCTGCCGAGGCTTCCATGCGCCGCCGCTCCCTCGCTGCCGTTGCCATGCTGCTTGCCCTGCCCGCCGTGCCGGCGTGGGGCCAGACCGGTGGGCTCGCGACCGGCTTGTATCCGCCCGGCGGGTCCGGATGGGGCGGCGCGGCGGGATCGTCCGCCCCGCTCGACGTCGGTCCGCGCTATCCGCCCGATCCCGATACGCGGCGCGGGCGCCGGCACCGCGACGATTGGACTGGGCCGCCTGCCGGAGGATGGGGCGGTCCGGACTGGTTCACCCTGGGTCCGGTTTCGCCGCCGGCATCGTTCCTCGTTCCGGCGGTGCCGCTTCCGGGACTTGCGGACACCGTGCCGCCACCCGCGCCGCCCCCGCCTCCGTCCGACCCGGCCGGCGTTGCGCCCGCCGGCGCGGTTGCGCCCCCGGGCACCGTCGTGGCACCACCCGTTTCGCCGCCGTCGGCCCGGTATTGGTATTGGTGTGCCGACCCGCGGGGCTATTATCCCGCCGTCCCGATCTGCAATGGACCGTGGCGACCGCTTGCCGCCACGCAAACGCGATAAGGATCAACGCATGCGCTTCATCAAAACCTCGGCCACCCTGCTGGGGTCGCTGCTGGTTCTCTCCGCCTGCGCCTCGACGCCGCAGGGCCCGACCGTCGCGGTGATGCCGGCGCCCGGGAAGCCGTTCGACCAGTTCCAGGCCGACCAGGCGCTGTGCAAGCAGTTCGCCGAGGGCCAGGTCGCCGGCGGCGCGCAGCAGGCGAACAACAAGCAGATCCTGACCGGCGTGGTCGGCACGGTGCTGGGTGCCGGCCTCGGCGCCGCGATCGGCGGCGGCCAGGGTGCCGCGATCGGTGCGGGTGCCGGTGCCCTCGGCGGCACGGCGGTCGGCGCGGTGCCGGCGAACCGCGCGGAGATGACGCTGCAGCAGCGCTACGACGTCGCCTACTCGCAGTGCATGTATTCGCGCGGCAACCAGGTGCCGGGCTACGGGCAGCCGCCCAGCTATCCGCCGCCGAGCTACCCGCCGCCGGGCTATGCTCCGCCCCCGGGCTATCGCTCGTAACGCCCAGAGAGCGGCTCAGACCCCGCCGGCCTGCCGCACCCCCGTGGGGTGGCAGGCCGGCAACGGTCCGCAAGCCGATCAAAACTGGTTCAACTCGGCACCGAAGACGTGCCGGCGCGTTCGCATTCGGTCCCTGCGGGCCGCCGCTGAGGCGGTTCCGCCACGAGAAGGATCGAACGTCATGCGCAGCCTTCCTCTTTTCGCCGCCATCGCCGCGGTCGGCCTGCTGGCCGGCTGTGGCCACAAGGAACCGGAACGCGCCGAGGGCGGTGCCGCCGCGGGCGCCGCGACGGGCGCCGGGATCGGCGTGGTCGGTGGGCCGGTCGGCGTGGTCGCCGGCGGCCTGATCGGTGGGGCCGCGGGCGCGGCCACGGGCGCCGCCACCAAGCCGAGCGACGTGAACCTCGGCGCGCCGCCGTGGAACGACAACACGCAGACCGGCCAGAAGGCCGCGAAGCACATGGCGAACTGACGCCAACCTCCGCCGACGGCGCACGCCCCCGCGTGCGCCGTCGGCGGATCAGATGCCGCAAGGCGCCTCAGGCCCGCGTGTGGCGCGACGGGGCAGGTGCCGCAGGGCGCCTCAGGCACCATCGCGCAGCCATGCCAGCAGCGGCCGCCACAGCTCCGGCTCCGCGCGCGATCCCGCGACCATCCCTACATGTCCGGCCGCCGGAACGTGCAGACGCGCGTGCGGGATCAGCGCGGCCAGCGCCTTGGCGGATCCCGGCGGCACGATCCGGTCGCGCGCCGGGGCGGCGACCAGGCAGGGCAGCCGCAGCCGTCCGGGATCGACCGGAAGCCCCGCGATCTGCCACGCGCCGCGCGCCGGCGCATTCTCGCCATACCATGCCCTCAGGCAGGTCCGCGCGACAGGTGCCGCGAGCGGCACGCCATCGTTGAGCCAGTCTTCCAACGCGACGAACAGCGTCGCCGCCCCTCCGTTCGGGTCCAGGCGGCTGAACGCGCGGTATTTCCGCGCGACGCTCCAGGGATCCAGAAGCGCGAACAGCATCTGCAGCACGTCGATCGGCAGGGTGCCCGCCACCGCCAGGGCCGGTTCCAGCAGCGGAAGGCAGGCGGCGGCCTGGCGCGCGCGGTCCTCATCCTCCGCATGGAAGTCCCAGGGCGTCGCCAGCAAGGCGAGCGCCTGCACGAGATCCGGCCGGCGCTCCGCGGCCGCGACCGCGAGCGTGCCGCCCATGCAGTAGCCCGCGAGCACCACCGGCCCGCCGGATAGCCCGACCGCCGCCCCGAGGGCCCGCTCCAGCCGGCCGGCAACGTAGTCGGTCAGCGTGAACTGCCGTTCGGCCGCGCCCGGCCATCCCCAGTCGAGCAGCAGGGGCCGGATGCCCTGCCGCGCCAGCCAGCGCAGCATGGAGTGGTCCGGCGCGAGATCGAGGACGTAGGCGCGATTGATCAGGCTGGGCACGAACAGCACCGTGGGCCCCGCTTCGGCGGACCGCTCCCCGGCGCCGTAGTCGAGCAGGCGGCTGCCGCCCTCCTCCCACAGCGTCGGGGGATCGGCCAGCGTGCGGTGCCAGGGATGTCGGCGGTAGGCGGCGATGCCGGCGATCAGCGCGGCGTCCTGGCGCAGCGTCTCATTCACCACGGTGCGGGAGAACGCCGCCTCGGCGTCGCCGCTTGCCAGGCTCGCCCGCAGGCCGTCGATGATGGCCGCGCTCGAGTCCTGCCAGGCGCGATTCCAGTTCGGCGACGTGCCGCGCGAGACGCTCGATCTCAGCATCGCGAGGGTCAGGTGCAGCAGCAGCGGCCGCGGTCCCCGCCGCTGGTTCGGGCCGGGTGCGTCGGGACGCGGCGTCATCCTGGGGCCGCGCGCGGGGCATGGCGTTCAGCATGGCGCTCGCCGCACCAGCCCACAGGCCCAACAGCGCGATCGTGGTCTCCTGCATCTCCCGATCGACGGCGATCGCGGCGAGTTCGCTCTGCCACAGGTCGATCCAGTCCTGGGCGAGGCGCTGCAGGTCCAGCTCCTCCCCCGGATCGGCGCGCCCGCTCTCCGGAGCGGTCCCGTCCGTCATGCCTCATCCACCCTCCTTGCGGCGGGACCATACGGGCACAGGCGTGGCGGACAAACGGCAAAGCTTGCACCGCTCACGAAAGGGGCTTTCGCAGGTGCAAAAACCCCAGCATTCTACGGTCCGACGCGCGCAAGCGAGGAATCCATGGCCGACCCCGTCCAGATTGCGCCCGAGCAGAAGCCCGCCACGGAGGCGCCGCCGGTGGTGGTGAAGAAGTACGCCAACCGGCGCCTCTACAATACCGAGAGTTCCAGCTACATCACGCTCGACAACCTGGCCGACATGGTGCGCCAGGGCCGCGACTTCGTGGTCTACGATGCGAAGACCGGCGACGACATCACCCGCAGCGTGCTCACGCAGATCATCGTCGAGGAAGAGGGCAAGGGGCAGAACCTGCTGCCGACCACCTTCCTGCGGCAGCTGATCGGCTTCTATGGCGGCTCCATGCAGGGGCTGGTGCCGAAATACCTCGAACACGCGATGTCGAGCTTCGCCGACCAGCAGGAGCAGATCCGCGCCACGATGCAGAAGACCATGGGCACCCTGTTCCCGTTCGGGAACATCGAGGAGGTCGGTCGGCAGAACATGGCGATGATGGAGCGTGCGTTCAGCCTGTTCGCCCCGTTCTACGGCGCCTCCGGCCCCCAAGGCGCGGGCACGGGCGGCGCTGCTTCGGGCGGCGCGGGGACGGGCGGCGCGGCTTCGGATGCGGCGCCCAGCGGCGAGGTGGAGGCGCTGCGCCAGGAAGTCGAGCGGCTGCGCCAGGAACTGGCCGAGGCCAAGGCCGCCAAGCACTGAGGATCGGCCGCTTCCATCCGCCGCCTCGCGCGACGCAGCCCTGACCGGTTAGGCCGGAACAGCGCGCCGCGGCGCCCGGCGGCCCCCGCTCGTGGGCCGGACGGACCTCCGCCTCCGCTTCAGCGCAGCCCGGCCATCCGGGTCAGCGCACCACCCGCAAGGCGCGCCGGCGCGCACGGGGGGACGATTCGGACGGCAGGTCGAGCGGCAGCAGCGGCGCATGATCGCGCGAGCCGTCGCCCACCGTCTCCGGCTCCTCGATGTCCGCGTCGGCGATGTCCGACCGGCCCAGGTAATTGGCCGCGAGGTGCCGGAACACGTAGTCGAGCAGCGAGGTCGCCTGGTGCACGGCCGGGTCGCCCTCCACCGCGCCGGACGGTCCGAAGCGGGTGAAGGTGAAGGCCTCGACGAAGCTGTCGAGCGGCACGCCATGCTGCAGGCCGAGGCTGACGGCGGTGGCGAAACTGTCCATCAGGCCACGGAACGCCGCGCCCTCCTTCTGCAGGCCGATGGCGATCTCACCCAGCTCGCCCGTCTCGTACTGGCCGGTGCGCAGGAACAGCTTGTGGCCGCCGACGGCCGCCTTCTGGGTGTAGCCGGCGCGGCGGGCGGGCAGGTCGCGGCGGCGGGTGACGGGCGGCGCGGGCGGCAGGGCGACCGGGCGCGCCGGCATGGCGTGCAGGTAGGGGACGACCGCGTCGTGCATCGCCTGGTGGGACGCGACGGAGACCGACGGGAACGGGCTGTCCCCAGCGAGCACCAGGGCGAGCGCGCGTTCGGCGCCGATGCCGCGCGCCGCGAGCCAGGCACGCGCGGTCCGGGTCAGCCCGCCCTCGGCCGAGAGCGGGGAGAAGCTGGGCGCGACGCCGCCCGTCTCGACGCCGAGCAGCGCCTCGACGGCGCCGGGACGTCCGATCGCGGTGGTGGTGGCATGCAGCCCGGGCCCCGACTCCGCCAGCGCCGTCCGCGCGGCGGCGGCGGCCTCGGCCAGGGTCGGCAAGGCGCAGCGCGGCGGCGGGGCGGGCCACTCGGGCGCGCGCTGGCCCACGCCGCCGCATTGCCGGCGGAGCAGGGCGGAGGCGGCGTCGGCCTTGGCCCGCAGCAGCGCGGCAAGTGCCTGCGCCACCTCGCGCGCCGCGGCGGTGGCATAGTCGAGCCCCGAGGCGGCGAGCAGGCCGGCCAGATCGGCCATCCCCACGTCGAGGTGCCGCACATGGGGGGCGGCGATGCCCAGGGCGAGGACCGCGGTTTCGACGGCCTCGGCGAATCCGGCCGCGTCGAACGCGCCGGCGCCGTCGAGGAAGGCGGGCAGCGCGAGCACGAAACCGGGCGCGTCCGCGGCGCGGCCCTGCCACACCGCCTCGGACGGCGCGGCGCGGCGTTGCAGCAGCAGCTGGTTCAGGCGGTCGGCCAGGGGCAGGTCGAGACCCAGCTCCTGCGCGCGTGCGGCGATCGGGTCGATCCAGGCCTGGGCGGCGCCTGCCAGCGTGACCGGCCCGTGTCCCGGTGCGAGTCCGGCCAGGGCGGCCGCGGCGATGTCATCCCACGCGGCCGGCAGCGTGACGTGCCGGGGCGCATCGTCGGGATCGGCCGCCGCCTCGGTCCGGCGCATGCGCACGCCATGCCAGGTGCGATGCGGCCCGGGCCGGCGCGATCCGGATCGACGGGGATCGGGGTGAGCGGGTCCGGAGCGATGGGTCTGCATGGGGTGGAGCTTAGGGGGACTCGGCATCGACTCGGAAGCCACATTTGGGGGCGAACCGGGTTCCCGACCACAAAATCCTGTGGACAGAATCGGGAGTCCCGCGAGAGCGGCCGATCCCGGCGAAGTTCGGACGCGCGACGCCGCGGGCGCGCCCCTCGCGCAAGTCGCCGCCCGTCGCCGGGCGGGAACAGCCCGCTTGCGGCCCAGGGCCGGGCGCCGGCCGGCGCAGCGGTCCGCGAGGCGAGACCGGGGGGCGTAGACCAACGGCACGGCCATGCGTATATGCTGCGGGCATGAGGACGGGCGGCATGAATCTCGGAACCTGGCTGTTCACCAAGCTGCATGGGCGCCAGGTCGGCACCGACCAGGCAGGAAACGTGTATTTCGAGGAGCGGCGAGTCCGCCCCGGTGCACGGGCCCGCCGGTGGGTGGCCTATGCCGGCCGGCCGGAAGCGAGCCTCGTGCCGCCGGAATGGCATTCCTGGCTGCACTACACCACGGATGCGCCGCTGCCCGACCAGGGCCGCCGCCCGTGGCAGAAGCCGCATCTGCCGAACGCGACCGGCACGCCGGCCAGCTATCGCCCGCCGGGGCACGACTATCGCGGCGGCCAGCGCGCCCGCGCCACCGGTGACTACGAAGCCTGGACGCCCGGCACCTGAGGAGTTCATCGATGCCCCGCCGCAGCATCGCGGAGGTGCTGACCGGAGCCGTCGTGCTTCTGGTCGCCGCCGGATTCCTCGCCTACGCCGTCGCGCATTCGGGTCGCTCGACCGCGTCCGGCTACCCCCTCCATGCCCAGTTCGACCACATCGACGGGCTCGGTCCGGGATCGGACGTGCGCATCGCCGGCGTGAAGGTCGGCAGCGTCACCGGCACGCACCTGGATCCCAAGACCTATTTCGCCATCGTCGACCTCACGGTCCGCGACGACGTGAAGCTGCCCAAGGATTCGAGCGCGGAGATCACCTCCGAGAGCCTGCTGGGCGGCAAGTTCCTCGCCCTGGTGCCCGGTGGCGACGAGACGATGTTGAAACCCGGCCAGGCGATCACCATCACCCAGGGATCGATCAGCCTGGAGCAGCTCCTGGGCAAGTTCATCTTCAGCGTGACGAGCCTCAAGCCGAATGCGAGCGGCGGAGACGCCGGCGGCAGCGGCACGGGCGGTGCGGGCAGCGGTGGCGCCGGCAATGGTGGGGCGGCCAGCGGCGGCGCGGGAAGCGGCGGGACCGGCCTGCCGCCCTTGAGTCCGGCCAAGTGATTCCGCCGCCGCCCACCCACTGGCCGGGCCTGGACGGCAACGCGGTCGGTTGCCGCGAGAAGCTCAAGATGCTCGCCGAGAACCATGCCGAGGTCGCTCAGGTGCTGCAGGATGCCTTCGAGGACGCGATCCTGATGGGGGTCGACGAACAGGCGATGCGGGACGTGCTGGCCGGTATCGTCGCCGGCCTGGAGTCCCCCAAGCGCCCCACAGGGTGAGGGCCCACCCGCAATGAGCCTGCCCCCGCGTTCGCCCCTGCACCGCGCCGCGCGGCTGCATGCGATGGTCTCCCCGTCATCTCCGCTCGCCGTGCCGCCACGCAAGAGGCTCGCTGGGCCGCGTGCGGGGTGGCCGTTGTTCGCCCTGGTTGGAGCGCTCGCGGCGTTCGGCCCGGGTCGCCCGGCGGATGCGCAGACCGGCACGGCGCCGCCACCTCCGCCCGTCACCGCGACGCCGCTCGCACCCGCGCCGCAATACGCTCCACCGACTTACCCGACGGCCCCGCCGGGTGCGCCGGGTGCGCCGGCCGGGAGCCCACCCTATCCGGGTGCGGCCGCGCCGAATGCGGGCCCTTCGACCGGCTACCCGATCGCTCCCTCGACCACCTTCCCGAACGCGCCCCCGAGCGGCGGCTCGTCGAATGCGCCGGCGGTGCCG
>MKTV01000059.1:24127-41194 GCA_001898425.1 Rhodospirillales bacterium 69-11 | reverse complement strand
CCCGCCGCGGCCCAACGTCTGGGTCCCGCAGGGCACCGCGATCCTGCAGGCCCTCGACAAGGTGAACGCCCAGAGCGCGACGCTGACCGTGAAGGTCGGCCAGTCGGCGACCTTCGGCTCCCTCACCATCGCCGTGCAGAGCTGCCAGATCCGGCCGCCCGACCAGCCGGCAGACGCCGCGGCGTTCCTCACGATCACCGATTCCCATCCGGACGCGCCGGGCTTCAAGGGGTGGATGCTGAGATCGGAACCCGCGATCTCCATGCTCGAACATCCCATCTACGACGTCCGCGTGATCGGATGCGCCCCATGACCCTCGATTCCCTGCCCCCCTTCGACCAGACCGCCCTGCTGCTGGACCTGGACGGCACGCTGGTGGACCTCGCCCCTCGTCCGGACGAGGTGGTGGTCGCCCCCGGCCTGGTCGACTCGCTGCGGCAGCTGCGCGCGCGGCTGCAGGATGCCGTCGCGATCGTCACCGGACGCCCGATCGAGACCGTGGACTCGCTGCTGGGCGACGCGCCGCGCGCCGTGGCCGGGGAGCATGGCGGGGTGGTCCGCTTCGATCCGGCCGCCGCGCCGGAGCGTCCCGACCTGCCCGCGCCGCCGCCGGCCTGGCTGTCCGCGGCGGAGCGGCTGGTGGCGGAGCATCCGGGCGCGCTGCTCGAGCGGAAGGCGCGCGGCTTCGCCCTGCACTACCGGGCGGTGCCGACCGCCGAGGCCGTGTTCCGCGACACGTTGCTGCGGCTGCTGGAGGGACACGAGCACTTCCAGCTCCTGCCCGCCCACATGCTGTGGGAGGTCCGGCCGCGCGGCGCCGACAAGGGACGCGCCGTGGACACGTTGATGCAGCGTCCGCCCTTCGCCGGACGCAGGCCCGTCTTCATCGGCGACGACGTCACCGACGAGGACGGGATGGCGGTGGCCCGCCGCATGGGCGGCGCCGGCCTGCAGGTCGCGCCCGCATTCGGCACGCCGGCCGGCGTGCGATCCTGGCTGGCCGAAGCCGCCCGCACCGGTGCATGGCCGCCGCTGCCCCCGCCGTCGCCCGGAGAGCTTCCGTGACGCCGAGGGACCCCGGCGGCCCGATCTTCGACCACCCGGGTGCGCTGGTCGACCGGGCGCGCGGTCGGTTCCAGAGCCCTGCCCGCCTGACGACGCGTTCTCCCGCAGGCCCGATTTGCTGGGCTGGCGCGACGGGGGATTCCGCATGACCAACCGTACCGTCCGCGTGGGCGCGCTCGAGATCGCCAACCACCTGCCCTTCGTGCTGATCGCGGGGCCGTGCCAGATCGAATCCCGCGCCCATGCCCTGGAAACCGCCGACGCCCTGCGCGGCCTGTCGGAGGCGACCGGCGTGCGGATCATCTACAAGTCGAGCTACGACAAGGCGAACCGCACCAGCGCGAGCGCCGCGCGGGGCATCGGCATGAGGCAGGGCCTGGCGATCCTGGCGGAGGTGCGGGAGCGCACCGGCATGCCGGTCCTGACCGACATCCACACGGCCGACCAATGCGCTCCGGCCGCCGAGGCGGTGGACGTGCTGCAGATTCCCGCCTTCCTGTGCCGGCAGACCGACCTGTTGCTGGCCGCCGGCGCGACGGGGCGGGCGATCAACGTGAAGAAAGGCCAGTTCCTGGCGCCCTGGGACATGGCGAACGTCGCCGCCAAGATCGCCAGCACGGGGAACGAGTCGATCCTGCTGTGCGAGCGGGGCGTGAGCTTCGGGTACAACACGCTGGTGAGCGACATGCGCGCCCTGCCGATCATGGCGCGGACCGGCTATCCGGTGGTGTTCGACGCGACGCATTCGGTGCAGCAGCCCGGCGGTCAGGGCACGTCCTCGGGCGGGCAGCGGGAGTTCGCGCCGGTGCTGGCGCGGGCGGCGCTCGCGGTCGGGGTTGCCGCGGTGTTCATCGAGACGCACGAGGATCCGGACCACGCGCCGAGCGACGGGCCGAACATGATTCCGCTGCGTGAGATGGAGGGGCTGGTGCGGCGTCTGAAGGCGTTCGACGACCTCGCGAAGGCGACTGCGGGGTAGGACGCCGTCTGGAGGCGGCCCGGGGGGCCGTGTCGCCGCCGCGCAGGCGCGTCCCGTGTCGTCACTGGCTCAGGCCGGCGATCCACGACGTCCGGCGTGCGGGACCGAGGAGACGTGGATGCTCGGCACAAGGCCGGGCACGACACAGAAGGAGCCGGGCACGACACGAAAGAGGCCGGGTACGACACAGAAGAAGCCGGGCACGACACGGACGACGCAGGAACCCTACGCCCCGCGTGCGGCCTCGATGAAGGCACGGATCAGCGCGGGATCCTTCTCGCCGCGACGGCGCTCGATTCCCGACGAGACGTCCACCGCTGGCGCCCCGGTCGCGCGGATCGCCTCCGCGACGTTCGTGGGCGTCAGGCCGCCGGCCAGCAACCAGGGGCCAGGGGCCGTCCAGCCCTGCAGCAGCCCCCAATCGAACTGTACGGCGTTTCCCCCCGGCCGATCGGACCCTGGCGGCGGCTTGGGCTCCACCAGCAACGCGTCCGCGCCGGTCATGTCGCGCGGCAGGTCGGCGGGGATGCCGACGCCGACCGCCCGCCAGACCGGCAGGCCGAACCGCGCCCGAATGGCCGCAACGTCCGCCGCGCCGTAGAGCTGCAGCACGTCCAGCGGCACGGCCTCCAGCGCCTCGGCGATCGCCGCCTCGGTCGGATCGACGAACAGCCCCACGCGCAGCGGTCCGCCCTGGTGGCGTCCCGACAGCGCGGCCGCCGCGGCGGGCGTGACGTAGCGGGGAGAGCGCGGGAAGAAGACGAAACCGACCCAGTCCGCGCCGCACGCGACCGCGGTGTCGAACGCCACGGGGTCGTTCACCCCGCAAATCTTGACCTTCACGCCGCTCATCGCGCGCTGGCCGCGATCTCCGCGGCGGCCTCGGCGGGATGGGGCGCGCCGGTGATCGGGCGGCCGACCACGATCCAGTCGGCCCCGGCGGCCACGGCGTCCGCGGGCGTCATGATACGAGCCTGGTCGCCCGCCGCGCTGCCGGCCGGGCGGATCCCCGGCACGACCAGGATCGGCTCCGGCCCCAGCGTCGCGCGCAGCATCGCCACTTCCAGCGGGCTGCAGACGAGCCCGTCTGCCCCGGCCTCCCGCGCCAGGCGCGCGAGCCGCAGCACCTGGTCACTCGGGCTGCCGGAAACGCCCGTCGCGGCGAGCGACGCCTGGTCGAGGCTGGTGAGCACGGTCACCGCCAGGATCATCGGACGGGCCGATCCGGCCTCGTTCGCCGCGTCCCGCGCCGCGGCGATCATCGCGGCGCCGCCCGCGGCATGGACGGTCAGCATGCGGGGTGCGAGTGGCAGCACCGCGCGCACCCCGCCGGCCACGGTATTGGGGATGTCGTGCAGCTTCAGGTCGAGGAAGATCGGCCGGCCAGCCATCGCGCGCACGCCCGCAGCGCCATGCGCCAGGAAGAACTCGAGCCCGAGCTTGAACAGCCCGACATGCGGCGCGGTCGCGTCGGCCCAGGAGGCGGCGCGGCCGAGATCGGTGGTGTCGAGGGCGACGATGACGCGTGAGGCCGCCGTCATGCGCGGACCGCAGCGGACCGCGGAGACGGGACCCGGACGCTCATTCGGCCGCGGCCGGCGGCAGCGCGGCGGTCGCGGGCAGGCGGGCCTTCAGCTCCTCGATCTGCCGTTCCAGCACGCGGATCGTGTGTTCGGCGCGCCGCGCCCGCCGCCGCTGGCCCAGTTCCGCGAACCAGACGAACATGCCGCCGACGAGGAACGCGAGCGCCATGGCCGCCAGGATCACGAGCGACAGCGGCATCTCCAACGCGAAGTCGGTCGGCCAGAGGGCAAGCCGCACGGCTTCCGTGTTCGACAGCGCGAACAGCACGAGGATCAGGAGGAATGGAGCGGCGATCAACCAGCGCATGGATCTTCCGAACGTCTCAGGCCTGAACGCGTTCCGGCGCGAGCGCACGGGCGGGCGGACCGCCGCGGTTCACACGTTCCCGCAATTCCTTCCCGGCCTTGAAGAACGGCACGGCCTTCTCGTCAACCGGCACGGCCTCCCCAGTGCGGGGGTTGCGGCCGGTACGGGCGTTGCGGTGCTTCGCGGTGAAGGCGCCGAAGCCGCGCAGCTCCACGCGTTCCCCGCGGGCGAGGGCGACCGTGATCTCGTCGAAGATGGTGGCGACGATCCGCTCCACGTCGGCGGCTCGCAGATGGGGGTTCGCCGCGGCCAGGTCAGCGATGAGTTCGGACTTCGTCACGACGGTTCCCCGCAGGTCATTCCTGCGGACGTTGCCAGAGGGCCCAGGCGCCGTCAAGCGTAAGGCTTTGTGAAACCAGCATTTTCCACAGGCCGTCCAGCAGCGGCCCCAGTGTCCCGGCCAGCGCGCGGCCGGCAAAGCCGCTGGTGGACACGTCCTCGACCGGCAGCGCGGCCGACACGTCCTTCTCCTTCGCGAGCCAGGCGCGAGCCGTGGTCTCGTCGCCGATCGCGTCGACCAGGCCGAGCGGGAGGGCCTGGCGACCGGTGTAGGCGCGGCCATCGGCGAGTTCGCGCACGCGCGCGGGATCCATGTGCCGCCCGGCCGCGACCATGGTCACGAACTGGTCGTACATGTCCATGACCAGGCCCTGGAGCACCTGCGGGGTGATGCCAACCTTGGCGAGCAGGCCGGAGATCTCGGCCGATTCGAGCAGCACGCCGATCGAGCCGGTCAGCGTCGCCTCCCGCGCGTAGATCCTGTGCGCCGGCAGCGCGACCATGTAGCCGGCCGAGGCGGCGAGCCCGCCCATCACCGCGACCACGGGCTTCTTCGCGGCGACGCGGGCGATCGCGTCGTGCAGGCTCTCCCCGCCGGCGACGCTGCCGCCGGGGCTGTTGATGCTGACGATCAGCGCCTTGACGCCGTCATCCTTCGCGAGCGCATCCACGGCTTCGGTGAGCTTGCGATCCTCGGTGATGATGCCCGTGACGGACAGCCGGGCGAGATGGGCGCCGGCGAGCGGCCCGTGCTCGACCCGGAAGGCCACGAGCAGGGCGGCGACGACCGCCACCACGGCGAAGCTCCGCCAGAAGACGAGGCGGCGCGTGAGGCGCCGCCTGTCCACGATGAGGTCTGTTTCCAGCGACATGGGGCGAGTTTAGCGGAGCGGCGCGCCCCGGGGCACCCCCGTTCGTCGCGCGTCCGGGAACATCGGCGGCGCAGCACGCAACCGGGGGGTTGAACGTCGTGCGGCCCCCTTCCCTCCGGATGGAGGGCATGGGGGCCGCGCGCCCTCCCATGCGGGAGGGGATAGGTCGTCGATCCCCTCCCGGGCGGGAGGGGCCGGCGGTCGGTCAGCTATCCTGGGAGAGCTGGTTGCGGCGACGGATCGCGGCACCCAGGATGTCGCCCAGCGAGGCGCCGGAGTCGGAGGACCCGTATTCCGCCATCGCCTGCTTCTCCTCCTCCATCTCCTTGCCCTTGATGGTGAGGGTCAGCTTGCGGGCGGCGCGGTCCACGGCGGTGATCTTCGCATCGACCTTCTCGCCCACGGCGAAGCGGTCGGGGCGTTGATCGGCCTTGTCGCGAGCCAGTTCGGCGCGGCGGATGAAGCCGGTCAGCACGTCGTTGACCTTCACCTCGACGCCGTTCGCCTGGATGGCGCTGACCACGCAGGTGACGATGTCGCCCTTGTGGACGCTGTCGAGCACGGTGGCGGCCGGGTCGTCCTTGAGCTGCTTGATGCCCAGGCTGATCCGCTCCTTCTCGACGTCGACGTCGAGCACCTTCGCCTTGACGATCTGGCCCTTCTCGTACTTGGCCATCGCCAGCTCACCCGGCTCGTCCCAGGACAGGTCGGACATGTGGACCATGCCGTCGATGTCCGCGGACAGGCCGACGAACAGACCGAACTCGGTGATGTTGCGGATTTCGCCCTCGACCTCGGACCCGATCGGGTGCTCGTCGACGAACTGCTCCCACGGGTTCCGCTGCACCTGCTTCAGGCCCAGCGAGATCCGGCGCTTGCCGCTGTCCACGTCCAGCACCATGACGTCGACTTCCTGGCTGGTCGAAACGATCTTGCCAGGATGGACGTTCTTCTTGGTCCAGGACATTTCGGAGACGTGCACCAGCCCCTCGACCCCCGGCTCCAGCTCCACGAAGGCGCCGTAGTCGGTGATGTTGGTGACGCGGCCGGTGTACTTGGCGCCCGGCGGATACTTCGCCGCCACGCCTTCCCACGGATCCGCCTCGAGCTGCTTCATGCCGAGGCTGATGCGCTGGGTCTCCGGGTTGAAGCGGATGACCTGCACCTTGACCTGCTGGCCGATCTGCAGCGCCTCGGACGGGTGGTTGATGCGGCGCCACGCGATATCGGTGACGTGCAGCAGGCCGTCGACGCCGCCCAGGTCCACGAACGCACCGTAATCGGTGATGTTCTTCACCACGCCGTCGAGGATCTGGCCTTCCTTCAGCCCCTGGATCAGCTCGCTGCGCTGTTCGGCGCGGGTCTCTTCCAGCACGGCGCGGCGGGACACGACGATGTTGCCGCGCGCGCGATCCATCTTGAGGATCTGGAAGGGCTGCGGCGTGCCCATCAGCGGGCCGACGTCGCGCACCGGGCGGATGTCGACCTGGGAGCCGGGCAGGAACGCGACCGCGCCGCCGAGGTCGACGGTGAACCCGCCCTTGACCCGGCCGTAGATCGTGCCGCTGACGCGCTGCTGGCCTTCGAAGGCCTTCTCGAGATTGGTCCAGGCCTCTTCGCGGCGGGCCTTCTCGCGCGACAGGACGATGGAGCCGTCACGATCCTCGTAGCGCTCGACATAGAGCTCGACGAGGTCGCCGGGCTTCACGTCGGGCTTGGCGCCCGGCGGCCCGAACTCCTTCAGCGCGACGCGGCCTTCGGACTTGAGGCCGACATCGACGATGGCAAACTCGTCGGTGAGCCGGAGGACCCGGCCGGTAACGACGGAGCCGTCGAAGCCGGAATCCCGGCCGAGGGTCTCGTCGAGGAGGGCGCTGAAGTCTTCGCCCTGGAAGTGATCCTGTGCGGGCGCGGACACGCGCGCGGTGGCGGATGCTGCCATGTGGTGAGTATGTTCCGTTACGGATGGACCGAGCAGAGGCGCTCGGTGGGAGCCGTGGCTGGCGCGCTTCGGTCTGGGCGAAACACGACTTGCCCGCGGAAGAGACCGCAGGCCTGGATTGATGACTGCGCAACACATACGCCCTGCGCCCATGAAGTCAAGAAAAAGCGCGTGGCAGGAAGGTGCGTTCGCCCGGAGCGCCCCCTCTCCCCGGCCCTCTCCCGCGAGGGGAGAGGGGGCGTGCCGCACGAAGCCCCTCCTCCCCTTGCGGGAGGGGGTTGGGGGGCGGGGGTGGTGCGGGGCGTGGCAGGAAGGTGCGTTCGCCCGGAGCGCCCCCTCTCCCCGGCCCTCTCCCGCGAGGGGAGAGGGGGCGAGTACGTTGGGTCAGCCCAGGCGGGCGCGAACGGCCTGGAGGGCGAGGGCGAACACCGCGTCGGCATCGAGGTCGGTCGTGTCGATCACCACCGCATCCGCGGCCGGGCGCATCGGGGCGGCGTCGCGGCTCGCGTCGCGGGCGTCGCGGGCCGCCATGTCCTGCTTCACCGCACCGAGGTCCAGCGTCGCGCCGCCCGCGCTCAGTTCCAGCCAGCGACGGCGGGCCCGCGCCGCGGGGCTCGCGGTCACGAACAGCTTCGCCGGCGCATCGGGGAAGATCACCGTGCCGATGTCCCGGCCATCCAGCACCGCCCCGCCCGCCGCGCCGAAGCGCCGCTGGAAATCGAGCAGCGCCGCGCGGACCCCAGGGATCGCCGCAACCACCGAGGACGCCGCCGCCGTCTCGGGCGTGCGCAGGTCGGGACGGGCGAGATCGGCGGCGGCCAGGCTGCGCGCGGCGTCCTCCGCCACCGCCGGATCGGCCGGATCCCCGCCCGCGTCCAGCACGCGCCGGCCGACCGCGCGATACAGCAGGCCGGTGTCGAGATAAGGCAGCCCGAGTTCGGCGGCGAGCCGGCGCGCGAGCGTCCCCTTCCCCGCCGCCGCGGGCCCGTCGATCGCGACGATCCTCATGCCGCGCCGTCCCGCGCCGGACGCGTCCTGCCCGCCGCGATCATGCCGCGGCCAGGTCGGCGCCGACGCCGTTCATCAGCGCGACGAAGCCCGGGAAGCTCGTGTCGATGAACCCCGCTTCCTCGGCCGTCACCGGCTGCGCCGTGGCCAGGCCCAGCACCAGCGCCGACATGGCGATGCGATGATCCATGTGGGTCGCGACCACGCCGCCCCCCGGGGGCGGGGCGCCGGTGCCGTGGACGATCATGTCGTCGCCCTCGATCTCCAGCCGCGCGCCATTGACCTGCAGCAGGGCGGCGGTGGCGGCGAGCCGGTCGCTCTCCTTCACCCGCAGCTCCTTCAGGCCGCGCATCCGCGTGCTGCCCGACGCGCAGGAGGCGGCCACCGCCAGGATCGGGTACTCGTCGATCATGCTGGGCGCACGCTCCGGCGGCACGTCGACCGCGCGCAGCGGGCCGTGGCGGACCAGCAGGTCGCCGACCGGCTCGCCGCCCTCGACCCGCCGGTTCTCCACCGTCAGGTCGGCGCCCATCTCCAGCAGGGTCGCGAACAGGCCGGTGCGCAGCGGGTTCAGCCCCACCCCCGGAAGCCGCAGCTCCGACCCCGGCACCAGCAGCGCCGCGACCAGCGGGAAGGCGGCGGAGGAAGGATCGCCCGGCACCATCACGTCGGCGGCGCGCAGCTCCGGCTGGCCGTGCAGCGTGATCACCCGGCCGGCGCCGGCCAGCTCCACCGTAACGGTCGCGCCGAAATGACGCAGCATGTTCTCGCTGTGGTCGCGGGTCGCCTCCCGCTCCTCGACGCGCGTGGTGCCCTGGGCGTTGAGCCCGGCCAGCAGCACGGCCGACTTCACCTGCGCCGAGGGCACCGGCACCACGTAGTCGAGCGGCAGGGCATCGCGCGCGCCCTCGACCGCGAGCGGCAGCCGCCCGCCCTCGCGCGCGGCGAAACGGGCGCCGGTCGCGCTCAGCGGCTCGATCACGCGGCGCATCGGGCGGCGGCGGAGGCTGGCATCGCCGGTCATCACCGCGAACAGCGCATGGGTCGACAGGATGCCGCACAGCAGGCGGGCGGCGGTGCCAGAATTGCCCATGTCCAGCACGTCCTCGGGTTCGGTCAGCCCGCCGACGCCGCGGCCGGCGACGCGCCACGTGCCGTCCGGATCCGCCACCACCTCGGCGCCCAGCGCGCGCATGGCGGCGGCGGTGCGCAGCACGTCCTCCCCGGTGAGCAGGCCGGTGATGCGCGTCTCCCCCACGGCGAGCGCCCCGAACATCAGCGCGCGATGGCTGATCGACTTGTCCCCGGGGATGGCGACCTGCCCCCGCAGCGGGCCGGAGGCACGACGGGCGATCAGGCGGGCGGGCGCGGCATCGTGCATCGGCATGGTCCTCGGTCGGTCGGCCCTGGTTCGCAACGGCGGCGCGGCGCGCTTAGCACGCGTTCAAGCCATTTGACAGCCACGCGTCCCGGTGGCATGGGCGCCGGCTCTTGACCGGCACCCGGTGCTCGACCGGCCTGCCGACCTGCCTGGAGACTGAAGGGCCCCTCCTCGATGGCGAAGCCAGAACTCGGCACGAAACGTGTGTGCGTCGCCTGCGGCGCGCGGTTTTACGACCTGACGAAGTCCCCGGCCGTCTGCCCGAAATGCGGCACCGAACAGCCGATCGAACAGCCGCGTCCGCGGCGCACCGGCGGCAACGTCGTCGAGGACAAGCGTCCGAAGAAGCCCGCCCCCGCCCCCGGCATCGAGGACGTGGACGTGGAGGTCGAGGGCGTGGAGGACGTCGAGGAAGAAGACGTCCTGGAGAGCGCCGACGACCTGGAGGACGACGCGGATGCGATCGGCCCCGATATCGAGGTCGAAACGGGCGACGACGACCAGGAACGGTAGGTCACATGGGCGGGGGCGCCGAGGCCCCCCGCCCCATCGCCTCAACCCGCACCCTCAGGGACGGCCGCAGCCGTCCTCCGTCGTCCGCCCCCCTAAAACCGCCCGCACAGGCGCAGGCCCAGCGTCAGGGCGGCATCGTAGGGCAGCGCCGGCACCTCGCGCAGACGCCAGTACCACCGGCGTGACGCGCGCCCCGCGGCAGGCGCCTCGGGCGGGGGACACGCGCGCGCCGGCATGCCGGCCAGCCGCATCAGCATGAGGCACCGCGGCAGGTGATAGGCGCTGGTCGCCACCAGCACCGGGACGCGGTCGGAGCGCCGCCGCAGCAGCCGGCGCACCGCCCGGACCGAAGACAGCGTATCGGTCGCGGTCTCCTCCAGCAGCAGCTGGTCCTCGGCGAAGCCCAGCTCGCGCAGGATCCCGCCCATCACCGACGCCTCCGACCCGCCATGGCGCCCCACCGCCCCGGTCGGCACGAACAGCGGATGGCGGAATCTGCGCCCGCAGGCGGCGGCGGCCTCGACGCGGCGCCGCAGCGTGTTGCTGGCCCGTCCGTCGGGCCGTACCGCCGCGCCGAAGATCACGATCGCCACGTCATGCACCGGTCCGTTCGTCATGCGTGCTCCCGCGGGCCGCCCGTCGCGACCGGATGCCCGCACGATAGCGTGCTCCGCGGCAGCCACCTATCCGGCTGCGACCGCTCCGTGCTGCCGCATGCGCCCGTCACCGCGCCGACGCTTGCGTCGCTCGGGCCGGATCGGCACTCTCCGGCCAACTTGATTTCAGGGAGGGAACGCGATGGCGAAGTTCGTCCGCGCGCTGATGGGCGCGCTGGCGCTGGCCGGGCTTGGCATGACCGGTCTCGGCATGACCAGTGTCGGGATGTCCGCCACGGCCTGGGCGCAGAAGGAGACCCTGACGATGGGCTCCACCAACGCCGCATCCAGCAACTATGCACTCGCTGTCGCGATGACGAAGGCGATCAAGAAGGAGCTGCCGAACGTCAACGTCTCGATGATCGAGACCGGCGCGAGCGTCGACAACATCCGCCGCATGACCAAGGGCGAGATCGATTTCGGCCTGGTGATGGTCGACACCAGCATCCAGGCGGTCGACGGGACCGGGGCGTTCAAGGGCAAGGCCGTGCCCGACCTCGCGGTGCTCTACGCCTATGACGCGACGGCGCTGCAGTTCGCGGTCCGCGCCGATGCCGGGATCAACGATCTCAAGGACCTGCAGGGGAAGAAGTTCAACGCCGGCATCCGCGGCAGCGGCGCCGAGGTGCTGACCCGCCAGATCTTCGCGGCCCTCGGCATCGAACCCAACTGGGTGTCCGGCTCGATCCAGGATTCGGTCGAAGGCGTGCAGAACCGCCAGCTCGTGGGCTACGCCAAGTACGGCGTCGGCTCCGGCGGGCTCGATGCCACGATGCGGGAGCTGCTGACCTCGACGCCGATGAAGTTCATCGGCCTCACCGAAGAGCAGCACAAGATCGTCGCCGCGAAGGTGAAGGGCGTCGACTTCACCACGATCCCGGCGGACACGATCCCCGGCCAGCCGGCGGCGCTGAGCCCGATGGTGTACGGCACCTACTCCACCCGCACCTCGCTGATGGACGACGCGACCGCCTACGCGGTGGCGAAGGCGATCTACGAGAACCGGCAGTTCCTGGTCGACGTGTTTCCGCATCTCGCGCATTTCGACTTCAAGAACGCGACGCTGAAGACCGAGGCGCTGGGGCTGCACGTGCATCCGGGCGCCAAGAAGTTCTGGGAAACGGTGAAGTGACGAGAGCCCGCCCGTGAACGCCCACGCCCAGCCCCACGACGTCGTCCCGAACCGCGCGCCAGCCCCGCTGCTGCGCGCGGTGCAGGCGTGCTTCATCGCCTATGCGGTGTTCCACATCTACACGTCGTTGTTCGGCATGCTCGAGCCGCTCAGCCAGCGCGGGCTGTTCATCGGCGGCGGCATCGGATTCGTCTATTTCGGCTTGGCCGCCGACCGCTGGCGCCGCGCGCCGCTGGCCGCCATCGGCGACATCGCGCTCGGCCTGGCCGGGGCGTATGGCGGGCTCTACGTGACCCTGCATGCCGACCGGCTGATGGACATCATGAACGACCTGACGCCGATGGACATGGCGATGGGCGTGATGACGATCCTGGTCGCGCTCGAGGCGGCGCGGCGCACCATCGGGCTTTCGCTGCCGGTGATGGCGGTGATCTCCCTCTGCTTCTACCTGCTGGGCAACCAGGTGATCGGCGGCAACTGGCGGCCGCCGCGGGTGTCCTACGAGACGGCGATCTCCACCCTCTACGCCTCCACCGGCGGGCTGTTCGGGCTGCTGTCCGATATCGGGACCCGCGTCGTCGCGATCTACGTCGTGATGGGGTCGCTGCTGATGGCGCTGGGCGCGGGCGACGTGTTCATGCGGGCGGCCACCCTGGTGGCCGGCCGAGCCTATGGCGGTCCCGCCAAGGTGGCGGTGGTGACCTCGGCGCTGTTCGGCACGATCTCCGGCTCCGCGGTCGCCAACGTGATGTCGGTCGGCTCCATCACCATCCCGACCATGATCCGCGCCGGCTATCGCAAGGCCTTCGCCGCCGGGATCGAGGCGACCGCCTCCGCCGGCGGCCAGATCATGCCCCCGGTCATGGGCGCCGGCGCGTTCATCATGGCCGAACTGCTGAACATCCCGTACACCACGATCGCCGCCGCCGCCGCGATCCCGGCCGTGCTGTATTTCAGCGCGATCTACTTCAGCATCGACTGCTACGCGCGCGACAACGACCTGATGCCGATCCCGCGCGAGGAGGTGCCGCGCGTGCGCGACGTGTTCCTCTCGCTCGACGCGCTGGTGGCGTTCGGCCCGCTGGTGCTGCTGGTCTGGCTGCTCGCGCTCGACTACACGCCGACCTTCGCCGGCGGCGCCGCGACGCTGTCGCTGATCGCCGCCGCCGCGCTGGTGCGGGTGATCGTCTGCCTGCGCGAGCGCCGCGCGCCGGCCCAGGAGGCGCGCCGCTTCCTCGTCCAGCTCTGGGACGGGCTCGCGGATGGCGGCAAAAGCGTCGTGGTGATCGCAGCCCTGCTCGCCACCGCCTCCCTGCTGGTCACGGTGCTCTCGGCCACCGGCCTCGGCGTGAAGTTCTCCCAGCTGCTGCTGAGCTTCAGCGGGGAGCACCTGGTCGGCGTGCTGCTGGTCGCGGCGGGGCTGTGCATCATCCTCGGCATGGACGTGCCGACCACCGCGTCCTACCTGCTGACTGCCTCCGTCGTCGCGCCGGTGCTGATCAAACTCGGCCTCGCGCCGCTGACGGCGCATCTCTACATCTTCTACTTCGCGATCCTGTCCGCGATCACGCCGCCGGTCTGCGCCTCGGTCTACGCGGCGGCGACCATCGCGGGGGAGAATTTCTGGACCGTCGCCGGACAGGCGCTGCGCATTGCGGGCGCGGTGTTCCTGATCCCGTTCATGATGGTCTACCGGCCGGAGCTGACGATGAACGGCTCCGTGCTGTGGATCCTCTACAGCGTGGTGATCTGCTGGACGATGGTCGTGGCGATCTCCGGCGCGTCGATCGGCTTCCTGCTGGGACCGCTGGGCTGGCCGGAGCGGCTGTTCCTGTATGCCGCCGCGGCTGCGCTGTTCTACCCGAGCCCGTATGCGGATGCGGTGGGGGTGGCGATGATCGGGCTGTTCCTGGTGATCCGACGCATCCGCCGGCCGGCGCGCCGGCTGGCGTAACGCCACGGGCTGCCGGCTGGCGAGGGCCGCCGGCTGGCTGGCGACGGGGCGCCCGCTAGCTGGGGCACGGGGCGTCGGTTGGCTGGGGCACGGGGCGTCGGTTGGCTGGGGCACGGGGCCGTCGGCTGGCTGGGGCACGGGGGGCCGGCTGCCGCAGGGGGACCGAGGCGGCCGTCGAGCCATCGCGGTCACCCGCTCCTCCCCGCCCTTGGGCCGCCGCAGCCCCAACCGTCATGGCCGGCCACCGTGCCGGCCATCCCCACCGGCACCCTGCCGCCCGAGCGCCCTACCCTTTCAGCGCCTCATCCACCTCCTGCCCGTAGAACGTCGCGTAGCTGTTGCCCTCCAGCGCCAGGCCGACGATCTCCACCATCTCGGCCAGCTCCTGCTCCGTCGCGCCCTTCTTCTGCGCGAGCGCGCTGTGGGACGCCGTGCAGTAGTGGCAGCCATTGGCGACGCTGACCGCAAGATAGATCAGCTCCTTGGTCTTCGCATCCAGCGCACCCGGCTGCATCACGAGCTGCGCGCGTTCCCAGAACCGCCGCATCACCACCGGATGGCGCGCCATCGCCTTCCAGGCGTTGTTGACGTCGGGCACGCCGCGCGCCGTCTTGATCTCGTCCATCACGGCCTTCGCCTCCGGCGCGGCCTCGGCGTAGTCGATCAGCTTGCCATACGGCATGGGAGCCTCCCTTGGTTGCCGCGGCATCCTTGCCGATCCGGCGACCCGCTTCCATCCTGCCGCGAACACGAGAGAGGACGGAGATGGACCAGGAGCTGCTCATGCGCGCCGAGGATGGCGTCGCGGTCGTCACGCTGAACCGGCCGGAGCGGCTGAACGCGCTGACGCCGTCGCTGATGACGACGATGGCCGAGACGCTGACCCGCCTCGCCGCGGATCCCGCAATCGGCTGCGTCGTGGTGACCGGCGCCGGCCGGGGGTTCTGCGCCGGGGGCGACGTGCAGCTCCAGGCGCAGGCGGCGGGGAAGAGCGATGCATCGCCCGAGCAGCGCGCCGACCAGCTTCGCGCCTTCATGGAGAGCGCGCGCCTGCTGCACGAGATGCCGAAGCCCTCGATCGCCATGGTGAACGGTGTCGCGGCCGGCGCCGGCATGGGCATCGCGCTCGCCTGCGACTTGCGGGTGATCGGCGACGCGGCGCGGATGACCACGGCCTTCGCAAAGGTCGGTCTCTCCGGCGATTTCGGCGGCAGCTACTTTCTCACCCGCCTCCTCGGCCCCGCCCTGGCGCGGGAGCTCTACTTCACGTCGGAGGTCCTGGATGCCGACCGCATCGTTGCCCTCGGCCTCACGTCGCGGCGGGTCGCGGACGCGGCGCTGGAGGCGGAAACGATGGCGCTCGCGCGGAAGCTGGCGGGCGGTCCGCGTGTCGCCTACCGCTACATGAAGCGCAACATGAAGGTGGCCGAGGAAGGCAGCCTGTCGGACGTGCTCGATTCCGAGGCGGCGGGGATGATGCGGTGCCGCATGACGGAGGACCATGCCGAAGCGGCCCGCGCCTTCGTGGAGAAGCGGGCGCCGGCGTTTCGCGGACGGTAGTCCGGCGCGGTTCGCGCCCGGCGATGGCGGTCAGGCGGCGGACGATGGGCCGGGCCGCGCGGCGTGGCGCGGGGCCGTCGCCGGGGATCGATGCGCGGCGAGGCTCACCGCTGTCTGCTCACCCGGCGATCAGCGCGGGCGCCTCGCGCACCAGCATCTCGACCAGCTGCGTGATGTCCCTCTGCACGGCGGCGAACCGGTCGAGCCGTTCGATCCGCGCCTCGTCCATGTAGAGTTCCCGGGCGATCTCGATCTGCAGCGCATGGACGCGCTCCCGCGGGCGGCCGTAATGCCGCGTGATGAAGCCCCCGGCATAGGGGTCGTTCCGACGCACCACGTAGCCCAGATCGGTCAGCGCGCGCTCGACGAAGCGGATCGCCCGCGGCGTGCAGGCCGTGCCGTGGGCATCGCCCAGCACGAAATCCACCGCGCGGCCGGTGCGCCCCTGGGTCTGCGACGGCATCGAATGGCAGTCGACCAGCAGGCAGCCGCCGAACGTGGCGCGGGTGCCCTCGATCAGCGCCGACAGCGTGTCGTGGAACGGCTGCCAGTAGCGCTGCACCCGTCGCTCCGCCTCGGCGAAGGGCAGCTTCGTCCGGTAGATCGATTCGCCCGAGGCGACCACGCGGGCGATGGTCCCAAGCCCGGCGCCGACCCGGGCGGAGGTGGTGTTGACCCAAGGGGGAAGCGGGTCGGCGAACATGCCGGGGTCGAGCTCCCACGGCTCCCGGTTGGCATCGCAATAGGCGCGCGGGAAGGTGGCGGCGAGCAGCGGCGCGCCGCAGCCGGGCGCGGCGGCGAACAGCTCGTCGACGAAGCTGTCCTCGCTCCGGCGCAGGGCGAGCGGGTCGAGTCGCGCGGCGGCGAGGAAGTCGGGCGCGTAGTGGCGGCCCGAATGCGGCGACGCGAAGATGACGGGGGCGGTCTGGGTCACCGGACGCTGCACCGCAAGCGGCGGCACCGGCTGGGAGGCGAGCGGATCGAGCGCGACGGGGACGTCCATCAGTCCATTGAAGCGAGGCACGCGGGTTCTGTCACGTCCCGGCTTGCAGGGCGGAGCGGCTCGCGATAGAAGCCCGTCTCCCGAGACGGATGGGCGATTAGCTCAGCGGGAGAGCGTCCCCCTGACACGGGGAAGGTCAGTGGTTCAATCCCACTATCGCCCACCATCCTTCTTGCCTGTATCCCCCTCGCCCCGCTCCGGATCGGGTCCCTCCCCGTCTCCAGCTCGCAGCAGGTCGGCCAGCGCTTCCGCCGCCGGGGTCCGGTTCGGCACGACCAGAAGCCGCGCGGGGCGGCTGGCGTTCAGCGCGGTCACCGCCTTCTTCGGGCACACGCCCAGACATCGCGTCTCGATGATGCGCACCGCGCGGCCGTGTCCGCCCGCCTTCAGTTCGGCGCGGAGGGCGGTCCGCAGCGTCTCCTTGCCCTTCGGCCCGTAGCCGCCATCCATCTTGCGCCCGCATTTGCCGCACAGCAGGAGAACGGTGGTCCAGGGCGTGGGGCGGGAGCGGATCGGCTGTGTCATCGACCGACGATACCGGCGTCCCGCTCGGCGAGGAACCCAGCCTCGCGCGGCGGCGCGGCCGCGCCCGCGCAGGTCAGACCCGCAGGAATCCGACCAGCCGCTCCGCCTCCGCCACGATCGGGTCGGCGATCGCCGCCGCCTGCGCCGCACCGCGGCCCAGCACAGCGTCGATATGCCCGGGATCGTCGAGCAGCCGGCGGGTCTCGAGGGCGATCGGGGCGAGGTGATCGACCAGCAGCGCGGCCAGC
>MKTV01000059.1:14143-24113 GCA_001898425.1 Rhodospirillales bacterium 69-11 | reverse complement strand
GCCGAACCCCTTCCCGCCATGCTCGCGCAGCACGCCGGCCGCGTCCGTGTCGGACAGGGCCGCGTAGATGCCGACCAGGTTGCGCGCCTCCGGCCGGTTGGCGAGCCCGTCCGGTTCGGCGGGCAGCGGCTCCGGGTCGGTCTTCGCGCGGCGGATCTTCAGCGCGATCGTGTCGGCATCGTCGCTCAGGTTGATCCGGCTCTGGTCCGACGGATCGGACTTCGACATCTTCTTGCTGCCATCCCGCAGGCTCATCACCCGTGCGGCCGGCCCCATGATGTAGGGCTCGATGCGGGGGAAGAAGTCGACGCCGTAATCGTGGTTGAACTTCTGCGCAATGTCGTTGGCGAGTTCCAGGTGCTGACGCTGGTCGTCGCCCACCGGCACCGCCGTCGCGTGATAGGCCAGGATGTCGGCCGCCATCAGGTTCGGATAGACATAGAGCCCGGCCGAGGCATTCTCCCGGTCCTTGCCCGCCTTGTCCTTGAACTGCGTCATGCGGTTGAGCCAGCCCAGCCGCGCCACGCAATTGCAGATCCAGGCGAGCTGCGCATGCGCGCGCACGGCGGATTGCAGGAACAGGATGTGCTTCTCCGGGTCGATCCCGCAGGCGAGCAGCACGGCCGTCATCTCCCGCGTCTGCTGGCGCAGCGCCGCGGGATCCTGGAAGGCCGTGATCGCGTGCAGATCGACGACGCAGTAGATGCACTCGTTCCCGTTCTGCAGCGCCGCCCAGTTGCGGATCGCGCCCAGGTAGTTGCCGAGGGTCGGGATGCCGGAGGGCTGGATGCCGGAAAAGATGCGCATGGTCACGTCTCTGGGCTGGGGGCGGGACTGATGGACGATCCACCGCCCCGGCGCAAGCGTCGCCGACGGAGCAGGGCCAGGATGTCGCGCAGGTCGATCGCGCCCAGGAGCTGGGCGGCCAGCAGATAGACGCCGGAGCCGACACCGACCAGCACGGCGAGCGCCACGACGCGCAGGCCGCGGGCGCCGGCGATCGCCTCGAACAGCGGGTCCTCGGTGAACCAGAGCGTGACGGCCATGGCCAGCGCGGCGATCAGCATGCGCGGCAGCCGCCGGCGCAGCGCCGCGTCCGGGACGAGGAAGCCGCGGCGGATCAGCATGACCGCGAGCGCGCCCATGTTGAACATGGCAGCGAGGCTGGTCGCGAGCGGCGGACCGATGTGCTGCAGCGGCACCATCAGCGCAAGGTTCAGCACGAAGTTCAGCGCCAGCGTGATCATGCCGATGCGCACCGGGGTGGAGGTGTCGCCGCGGGCGAAGAAGGCGGGTGCGAGCACCTTCAGCAGCACCACCGCCGGCAGCCCGACCGCATAGGCGGTGAGCGACTGGGCGGAGAGGCGCGCGCTCTCCACGTCGAAGGCGCCGCGGCCGAACAGCACCAGCATGATCGGGAAGGCCGAGACCGCGAGCGCAAGCGCCGCCGGGAGGGTGAGGAACAGCGCGTACTCGATCGCACGGTTGAGCGTGCCGACCGCCGCCGCCGCCTCCCCGCCGCGGACCTGGCGGGAGAGCAGCGGCAGGATTGCGGTGCCGACGGCGGTGCCGATCACGCCCAGCGGCAGCTGCTGGACCCGGTCGGCGTAGTAGAGCAGCGAGACGGTGCCCGCGGGCAGCAGGCTCGCGATGATCACGTCGACCGCCTGGTTGAGCTGCGTGGCGCTCGCCCCCACCAGGCCCGGCGCCATACGCCGCAGCAGCAGCCGCATGCGGGGCGTCAGACGCGGCCGCGGGAGGCGTACCGGCATGCCGGCCCGCTTCACCGCCCAGACCAGGAGCGCGAGCTGCACGACGCCGGAGACGGACACGCCCCAGGCCGCGGCATGGCCGACCGTCGGGACGTAGGGCGCGAGCCCGACCAGGGCGGCGATGGCGAACAGGTTGTAGAGCACCGGCGCCCCGGCGGCGGCGGCGAACTTGTCGAGACCGTTCAGCACGCCGGACAGCAGGGCGGCGAGGCAGATCAGCATCAGATAGGGGAAGGTGATCCGCGCGAGGTCGACGGCGAGCGCGAACTTCGCCGGGTCGGCCGAGAAGCCGGGGGCGAAGACCGTCATGATCTGGGGCATGAAGATCTCCCCCAGGATCGTCAGCGCGCCCAGCCAGAAGGCCATCACGGCCATCGCCTCCTGCGCGAACTGGCGCGCCGCGGCGGGCCCCTCGGCCGTCAGCAGCCCGGCGAATTCCGGCACGAAGGCCGCGTTGAACGCGCCCTCCCCGAACAGGCGGCGGAACAGGTTCGGCAGCTTGTTGGCGACGAAGAAGGCATCGGCCACGGGACCGGTGCCGATCAGCGCCGCCATCAGCATGTCGCGGACGAAGCCGAGGATCCGGCTCGCCATCGTCCAGCCGCCGACCGTCATGACACTCTTGAGCATGCGGCGGTTTAGCCGATCCGGCCCGTGTCGCACCAATGCGGAGGGTCGGGGGCAGGCTTCCCGCCCTGCCGCGACGCCCGTGGTCCGGTTGGTGGCACCGCCGCCGCGGCAGGGACGCGGGCCTCAGGCCGAGGCGGGCGCGGCCGGCTTCGCGCCGGGGGCGGGGCGGCGGCGAAGGTCACGCCCGTCTCCTCGGCCAGGCGCATGGCCGGCAGCGGGAGCTCACGCCGGGCGGCGCGCTCCTCTGCGCGGGCCGGCAGCAGCGGCGTTGCGACCGTCGGGGGGGCCAGGGTCCGATCGAGCGCGCGGGCCCGGGCGATCCGCTGGCGCGGTTCCGCCGACACGGACCCCCGCTCCGTCAATCGCCGTTCAGGTCACTCCGCCATCCGCAGGCACTTGCCCGCTTCCTCGGCGGACGTCCGGGCCGACCCGAGCTCGACGGATCCGGCGCCGACCAGGCGGCGGGTGTTCGATGTGACGAGCTCCCGCAGGTTCACGCCGGGCGTGACCTGCGGCAGCGTCGCATCGAAGATCGTGCGCGCCTCCTTCGGCAGCGACGTCGCGCAGGCCTTCGCGGCCGCCGTATCCGCGCGGGCCGGCGCCGCACCTGCCAAGGCGAGCGCTCCCGACGCCGCCAGCAGAAGCCCTACCCCGCGCCCGGCCCGCATGCGCCTCGAGAGACCGTCGTCACGCATCCTTCGCTCCTTCGATGCCGGTCATCCCGGCGGGTGATCCTGCCCCGGCACCGCGGTCAGCGCGGCGATTCCGGGGTCGGGAACAACAGCGGGAACGCGCTGTGGACGTGCGGCGCGGCGACCGACGGCGCATCCCGGTAGAGGTAGGAGGGGTTCAGCTCGCCCAGGCTGCGTGCGCCGGACAGCGCCATGGCGACGCCCATCTCGTGCTCCAGCAGCTCCAGCATCTTGATCACCCCGGCCTCCGCATCGGCGGCCAGCGCGTAGCAGTACAGCCGGCCGATCGCGACCGCGTCGGCACCCAGCGCGATCGCCTTCACCAGGTCGGTGCCGCGGCAGAAGCTGCCATCGACGATGACGCGGGCGCGGCCGCGCACCGCCGCCAGCACCTCGGGCAGCACGTCCATCGCGCCGCGGCCATGATCGAGCTGCCGCCCGCCATGGTTGGAGACGTAGATCCCGTCGACGCCGTGCTCGCAGGCGAGCGCCGCGTCCTCGGCGGTGGCGATGCCCTTCAGGATCAGCGGGATGCTGTGCGTGTCCTTGAAGTGCTTGACGTTGTCCCAGTTGAAGCTCGCCTGGTAGCTCTGGCCGGTCGCCACCGCGCGCCAGGGCTTCACGAAGCGGCCGGCGATGTCGCGTTCGCGGCGGCTGTAGGCGGCCGTGTCGACCGTGATCGCAAACGCATCGTAGCCGGCGCCGACGGCCCGACGCACCACCTCGTCGATCCAGGCATCGTCGCCGCGCACGTAGAGCTGGAAGATCTTCGGTCCGTCCGCCGCCGCCGCCGCTTCCTCGAGCCCGGGCTGCGTCACCGAACTCACCATGATCGGCACGCCGAAGGCGGAGGCCGCGCGCCCGGCGGTCGCCGCGCCGCCGGGATGGAAGGATTCGAGCGAGCCGACTGGTGCGAGCATCAGCGGCAGGCGCAGCCGCCGGTGGAACAGCGTCGTCGTCAGGTCGATGCGGGACACGTCGCGGCAGACGCGCGGGCGCAACGCCAGGGCGTCGAGGGCGGCGCGGTTGCGGCGCATCGTCGTCTCGGTCTCGGTCGCGCCGATCAGGTAGCCCCAGATGTGGTCGGAGAGCTTGGAACGGGCGGCCGGGATGAACTCGTGCAGGCACTGGAAATCGCCGGTCGGCTCGAACAGATGCTTGGCCTGCTCCGCGACGGTCTCGTTCATCGTTCACTCCCCTCGCCACGTCGAGGCGCCATCAACACCCCGTCCGCGCCAGGGCGCAAGAGGCGCGGCTTCTCGCCATCGACGGGGCCGTCCGCCGCCTCGTGGCGAGGCTCCCCCGCGGTCATCAGCGATTCCCGCAGCACCGCGCGGCGCACCTTGCCCGTGGGCGTGCGCGGGAACCACGGCACGGGCCGCAGGTCCGCATCCGGGACCGCCGCCGCCATGATCGCGCGCAACCGGTCCACGAGCTCCGGCGTCAGCGCGCTATCGCCGAGTTCGAGCGCGGCGGCCACGCGTGTGGCGCGGCCGGGCCGTTCCAGCGCGAGCAGAACCGCGTCGCGCACGCCCGGCACCTGCTTCAGCCGTGCCTCGATCGGCCGCGGCAGGATCTTGACGCCGCCCACGTTCAGCATGTCGTCGGCGCGGCCCAGCACGACGAGATGCGCGGGGTCCGGCATGAAGCCCAGATCGTTCGTGTGATACCAGCCGTCGACGAACGCCTGTGCACTGGCGACCGGGTCGTCGACATAGGACTGCGTCATGACCTCCGTGCGGACGCGGATCAGCCCCACCTCCCCCAGCGGCAGCACGCGGCCGGCCTCGTCGACGATCCGCACCGCGACGCCCGGACACAGCGCGCCCACGCCGTCCACGCCGACGAAGGAGATCAGGTTCGTCTCGTTCGTGCTGTAGCAGGTGGTGACGTGTGCGCCGAACCGCTCCGTCAGCATGGCGCGCAGCGCGGGATCGGCGGGTGCGCCCACCAGCTCCACGTGCAGGCGATGCCCCTTCGGCGGCGGCATCGTGCGGTCCGCGACCCATTCCGCGTCACCGACCAGGAACATGAGATGGTCGACGACCCCTGCCGCGATCAGCGCCGGGGCCTGTTCGCGCGCCGCGAACAGCACCGACCCGCCGCACTGCAGCGTCTGCAGGACCCGCGTGACGCTGGCGCGGATCGCGAGTGCGTAGAGCGCGAGGAACCGCGGATGCGGGCCCAGGTCCGGCGCCACGCGCGCGATCGCCGTGTCCAGGATCCGTTGCTGCGCGGCGAAGGTCATGCCGATCGCCTTCGGGCGGCCGGTCGTCCCGGACGTGCGCACGATGCGGACCAGCCGATCGTCGGGCGGTGGCCGGCACAGGCGTTCGGCGATTTCGGCGGGAGCGGGGGGCGGCAGGTCCGCCAGCCACGCCGGCGGCACCACGAGGCCATGGGGCAGCGGATCCGGTGCCGCGTCGGCGAGCAGCAGCCGGTCGCACCCGCGCAGCACGGGATCGGCCTGCGCCTCCATCGGCACCAGATCGGCGGAGCCGACCGCGATGGTGGTGAGGCCGATCGCCTCGCAGGCGAGCAGCAGGACGAGATGCAGGCAGCGGTCGCGTCGCAGCTCGATGCCCACGCGCATGCCAGGGGCGAGCCCGGCGCGCTCGAGCGCACCCACCGCCGCGGCGACGTCCGACGCGAGCTGGCGGTAGGAAACATGGCGCGGCGGCGCGACCAGGGCAGTCGCCTCGGGCCTCTCCCGCGCATGCGCCGCCAGCGCCGCCGCGGTGTTCGGGAACCGCCGTGCGGTGTCCTGCACGGCGCCATCCCGCGGGCCGGTCACGGCACCGTCCCCGACGGCGCGTCGAGCCGCGGCACGGGTCCGGTCCGCGCGGCGGCGGTGGCGAGGGTGCGTCCGTTCGAGCGGTGGCGACTGAGCGACGTTTCCATGCGCGGCTGGTCGGCTTCCCGGAGGTCGGCCTTCCGGCTGCGACCGCCATGCGCCCGCATCGACGGACGACGCGAAGGCCGCGGCGCAGGCAACGAAAAGGCCGCGCGACGACGCCGCGCGGCCTGGACGTTAATGCATCGAAGCGGTGGCTGTCAGCCGGTCACCGCGCGCAGGCGCGGCGCGGGTTCGCACAGCTCCTGGTAGACGTCGAGGTAGTCTTCCGCCATGCGGCGGCTGGTGAAGCGCCGGTCGAAGGTGGCGCGCACCACCGCGCGGTCGAGGCTGCCGAGCTGATCGATGGCGGCGACGGCCTGGTCCTCGGTCTCGACGATGAGGCCGGTGACGCCGTGGTCGATCACCTCGGGCACGGAGCCGCGGTTGAACGCGATCACCGGCGTGCCACACGCCATCGCCTCGATCATCACCAGGCCGAACGGCTCCGGCCAGTCGATCGGGAACAGCAGCGCATGGGCGCCCGAGAGGAATTCGGGCTTCTGCGCGTCGTTGATCTCGCCGATGAACTCGACGTTGTCGTGCGCCTCGATCAGCGGCCGCACGACGGCCTCGTAGTACTCGCGATCGGCGTTGTCGACCTTGGCGGCGATCTTGAGCTTCATCCCGGCGCGCGCCGCGATGCGGATGGCCTTGTCGACGCCCTTCTCCGGCGAGACGCGGCCGAGCACGGCGAGGTAGCCCTGCTTGACGGGCTGCGGCGTGAGGAGGTTGGCCGGCATGCCGTGCAGCACGGTGCGCACCCAGTTCAGGCGCGGGATTGGCTTGCGCTGGCTGTCGGAGATGGAGACGAACGGCGCGTCCGGGAAGGTTTCGTAGACCTCCTTGAACTCCGGCAGGTCGAGCCGGCCATGCAGCGTGGTGAGGAACGGCACGCGCTGGCGGCTGAACAGGGAGAGCGGGAAGTAGTCGATGTGGAAATGCAGGACGTCGAACTCGTCCTTGCGGCGGTAGATCAGCTCCACCATCCGGTTGTAGAGCGCGACCCAGTCCTTGACCGAGGGGTCGAGGCGGATCGCCTGATCGCGCATGGGCGCGAGGGTGGCCGAGGTGATGGAGTCACCGCTTGCGAACAGGGTCACGTCGTGCCCCATCGCCACCAGCTCTTCCGTCAGGGAATAGACCACCCGCTCGGTGCCGCCGTACAGCTTCGGCGGGACCGCTTCGAAGAGCGGCGAGATTTGCGCAATACGCATGGAGACGAACCCCGGCCTTTACAGAGGGTTGACCAGTAGACCGCGCCGCTAAACTTAGGCTTGACTTCCGCATCCAGTGGCGCTTTATCAATTGTCGGTTATAGAAGCTGAATGTGGCGGAATGTCGGCGCATTTCGTGCCGATTGTGGTGCCACGGCGGTCCCGGGCCGCTCATTCGAATCCGGGGACAGGAGCCTCGCCCACCATGGCGCACCACGTCGACGCCGCGCACCTCCCGGCCACGGCCGCCGGGCTCTCCGCGCTGCGGCTCCACCCACTCCGTTTCCTCTGGCACTACGTCCGTGCCCATCCGCTCGGCCACGCCACCGTACTGTGTTCGGTGCTGGTCGCGGTCGCCTGCAGCGTGTCGACGCAGTACGGCATGAAGCACCTGATCGACGTCGTGTCGGCCGGGCCGCAAGCCGCGACGCAGGCCTGGACCGCCTTCGCCCTGCTCTGCGGCCTCGTGGCAGCCGACAACCTCTCATGGCGCATCGGCGGCTATGCCGCGCACCGCACGTTCGTGCGCGTCACCGGCGACATCCGCCGCGACCTGTTCGCGCATCTGTCGGGGCACGCGCCCAGCTACTTCGCCGAACGGCTGCCGGGCGGGCTCGCGAGCCGCATCACGGCCACGTCCAACGCCGCCTTCGCGCTGGAAAACACCGGCTCGTGGAACGTGCTGCCGCCGATCATCGCCGTCACCATCGCGATCGGCTTCATCGGATCGGTCAGCCTTACCCTCGCCAGCACCCTCCTCGGCGTCGCCGGCCTGCTCGGGCTGCTGATCTACTGGCTCGCCCGCCGCGGCACGCCGCTGCATCGCAGCTATGCGGCGCAGGCCGCCGGCGTGGACGGCGAGATGGTCGACGTCATCGGCAATTTCGGCGTGGTGCGCGCGTTCGGCGCGACCTTCCGGGAGCAGCGCCGCATCGGCGCGCAGATGGAACGCGAGATGGCCGCGCGGCGGCGCAGCCTCTACTACCTCGAGCATCTGCGGCTGATCCATGCCGTGCTGACCGCGCTGCTCACCGCGGGCGTGGTGGCCTGGGGCATTCTGCTGTGGCAGCGCGGCCAGGCGAGCGTGGGCGACCTCGTGCTGCTGACCGCGCTGGCCTTCACGATCCTGCACGGCACCCGTGACCTCGCCGTCGCTCTGGTGGACCTGACGCAGCACGTCGCGCGCCTCGACGAGGCGATCGGCGCGCTGCTCGTCCCGCACGAGCTGCCGGACCGGCCGGACGCGCACCCGATCACCGCGCGCCGCGGCGAAGTCACCTTCGAGGCGGTCACGTTCGCCTATCCGACCCGCGCGCCCGTGCTGCGCGACTTCGACCTCGAGATCCTGCCGGGGCAGCGCGTCGGGCTGGTCGGCTTCTCGGGCGCCGGCAAGTCCACGGTGCTCGCGCTGCTGCAGCGCTTCTACGACGTCGGCAGCGGCCGCGTGCTCGTCGACGGTGAGGACATCCGCGACGTGACGCAGACGAGCCTCCGCGAGGTGATGGCGATCGTGCCGCAGGACATCTCGCTGTTTCATCGCACCATCATGGAAAACATCCGCTACGCGCGGCCCGACGCGACGGAGGAGGAGGTCATGGCCGCCGCCGACATGGCGCGCTGCCGCGACTTCATCGAGGCGCTGCCGGACGGGTTCGCGACGATGGTCGGCGACCGCGGCGTGAAGCTGTCGGGCGGCCAGCGGCAGCGCCTCGCGATCGCGCGCGCGCTGCTGAAGGACGCGCCGATCCTGCTGCTGGACGAAGCCACCAGCGCGCTGGACACGGAAAGCGAGCAGGCGATCCAGGCGGCGCTCGACACGCTGATGACGGGACGCACCGTGATCGCCATCGCGCACCGGTTGTCGACGCTGCAGAACTTCGACCGGATCATCGTGATGGATCACGGCCGCATCGTCGACGACGGCTCGCCGGCCGAACTCGCCGCGCGCCCCGGCCCGTATCGCGAGCTGCTGCGCAAGCAACGGATGGACCCGCTGCCGATCGCTGCGTAGGTTGCTCCCTCCGTCGCCGGAGGGTGCAGAGAGCGCGATGTCCCGCCTCGTCGTCGTGTCGAACCGCGTTGCGCCGATCCAGGAGGGAGAGGCCACCGCCGGCGGGCTCGCCGCCGGCGTGCTGGACGCGCTACGCGAGAAGGGCGGCCTGTGGTTCGGGTGGAGCGGCACCGTCACCGACACGCAGGAGCTGGAGACGGAGCGTCAGGTCGGCCCGATCACGCTGTACACGATCGACCTGACGCGGCGCGATTACGACGATTTCTACCGCGGCTTCGCCAACGGCACGCTGTGGCCCGTGCTGCACTACCAGATCGGACTCGGCCGCTTCGAGGCGTCCGAGTTCGCGGGCTACCGCCGTGTCAACGAGACCTTCGCCCGCGGCCTTGCCGCGCTCGTCCAGCCGGACGACCTGATCTGGGCGCACGACTACCACCTGCTGTGCCTCGCGGACGCCTTGCGGGCGCAGGGGCTGCAGAACCGCATCGGCCTGTTCCTGCACACCCCCTTCCCCGCGCCCGGCGTGTTCATGACGATCCCCGCGCATGCCGACCTGATCCGGGCGATGTGCGCGTTCGACCTGCTGGGATTCCAGACCGAGATCGATCGTACGGCCTTCCTGGACTACGTGCTGCGCATCGGCGGCGGGTCGGCGGGCGCCGATGGATCGATCACGGTCGGCGGCCGCGTGGTGCGCACCGGCGTCTATCCGATCGGCGTGCATGTCGACGAGACCCGCGCGCAGGCGGAGCTGC
>MKTV01000059.1:12401-14133 GCA_001898425.1 Rhodospirillales bacterium 69-11 | reverse complement strand
CCGCACCGCGACGCGGCTGCGCGCGAACCTGATGGAGCAGCTCATCCTGAGCGTGGACCGGCTGGATTACTCCAAGGGGCTGCGTCAACGCTTCGCCGCGTTCGAGCGGTTCCTCGCCGAGTTTCCGGCGCATCAGGGCGTCACGACCTTCATGCAGATCGCCCCGCCGTCGCGCGGCGACATCGAGACCTACCAGGTGATCCGCCGCGAGCTGGAGGCGGAGGCCGGCCGCATCAACGGCCGCTTCGCGGAAGTCGACTGGGTGCCGCTGCGCTACCTGAACAAGAGTTTCCCGCGCAACGTCCTCATGCCGCTCTACGCCACCGCGCAATGCTGCCTGGTAACGCCGCTGCGCGACGGCATGAACCTGGTCGCGAAGGAATACGTCTCCGCGCAGGATCCCGAAGATCCGGGCGTCCTCGTGCTGTCGGAGTTCGCCGGCGCGGCGCGCGAACTCGACGCCGCGCTGCTGGTCAATCCCTACGACGAAGCCGGCATGGCCGCCGCGATCGACCGCGCCCTGCGCATGAGCGCGGAGGAACGCCGCGAGCGGCATGGCGCGATGCTGGCGGTGATGCGTCGCAACAGCCTGGAGCGCTGGCGTGACCGGTTCGTCGCCGACCTCGGCGCGGGGGGATCAGCCGACCTAGGCGCGGGCTGAATCGCCGTCGCCGCCCGGCGCTCGGGGCACCCAGCCTGCCGTCAGAAGCCGAACATGTGGTCGAGCGAGAATCCGCCCGCATCGTCCATCAGGCCGTGATAGCCGAACAGGCGGCAGGTCGTATCGCGGATCAACACGTATCCCTCGGCACCGGCCGCCTCGAGCATCGCCGCATCGAAAATCCGGTGCGGCTCGACCAGCGCCGATCCGCGGCAGGCGATCGCCAGCGGGCTCTCGCCGATCAGCCGGCCGGTGCCGTCATGCAGTTGCAGCGTGGTCGTGGACTGCGCGTGCCAATCCGCGGAGGCCGGATAGATCAGCACCGCGAAGCTATGCCGCCGCGCCGAACCGAGACGCAGGAACAGGCGGGTCGACAGGCCGGGAGGCGGGCCGGCATAGGATTGCGGCTCGTCCTTGTACGTCATGACGGTGTTGAAGATGTGCGCGCCGAAACTCGATTCGGCGACATGGCCCGACCGGCGGTCCTCATAGCGGAACAGGGCGTGGAGCCAGCCATCGGCTTCCCCGCCATCGCGGAAATCGTAGACCAGCTCTGCATGACCCTGGGCCACGTCGATCGTGTCGAAGTCGAGCGCGAGATCGTGGTTGCGCGGCAGGCAGCCGAGGAACTGGGAGTGGACTTGCCGCCCTGCCGTGTCGAACACGTCGAGCCGCAGCGGCATCGTGGTCTGGCACAGCGCCATCGGCGTCGGCTGCACGATGCTGCGGAACCGCTCCCGCGGCAGCACCGGGAAGGGCAGCAGGTAGCCGCGGCCCAGCGGATCCGGCAGCCGCGCGATGGCGGGATCGGGCTGGATGTTGTCGCGTTCCACGTTGACATGCGCGATCCGCACGCGGTCGCCGCGGGTCACCTCGTAGCGTGGACGCACGACGTGACGCCCGGCGCGCAGCTCGATCTGCGCGGGCCAATGCAGCCCGGGAAGGTAGTCGGCGACGTCCATCGCGACCGTGGCGAACGGGCCAACCTCGTGCTCGAGGAACACGGGCTGCTCCGCCCCCATGCGGTCGAGCGCGACGGTGCCCGCGGGAATTGGCACCGCATGGCTGTTC
>MKTV01000059.1:1046-12390 GCA_001898425.1 Rhodospirillales bacterium 69-11 | reverse complement strand
AATGACCCGCTCGTCGGGCCGCGGCGCGGGCAGGCCGGCAAAACGGTCGGACGGCCAGGCGTTCGCGTCATGAGTGCACGACAACGACGCGCCGTTCTCGCTCGCATAGGTATCGAGCGCGTATTTGACGACGTCGTGGCCCGCCGCGCCGATCGCATGGATGAAGAGCTGACCGGTGAATGGCCCCAGTCCGAACCGCTCACGCACCGCGCGGCTGTCGATTGAGAAGCCGCCCGGGCCGGCCGGCACATCCTCGGTCCAGGTGGCGAGTTCGGCACCATCCCCGTCGAACAGTCGCAGCCACAGGCGCACGGCGGTCGCGCCGTAGTTCGACCAGTAGTTCGCCGAGACGAGCCGGGTGGAGAGCCCGTCCGCGTCGCGGAAGAACGCGTAGTTCGTGGCGAAGTTCAGCTTGTCCAGATACCGCGTCCGGTTCGAGAGCAGCGCATCGGGCAGGCGGGCGGCATCCAGCGTCACCAGCCGCGCGTCCGGCGGCAGCAGATGGGCGATGCGTTCCGCCGCGCGCCGTCCGTCGAAGGCGGCGACCAGGACGGTGCGCGCACGGGACGCGGGCAGCTCGATCAGCGCCTGCGCCACGACGCCGGCACGGGTCTGCCCGATCTGGGTGACGTCATGCACGAACACCGCGTCGAGCGGCCACGGATACAGCGCGAACAGCGCGTCGGCGATGCCGTCCGGATCGTAGACCGCGAGCGGCCCCTCCAGCTCCGCATGAAGGCGCGTGATCGCCTCGGCCGCGAGCGGATGGGCGAGTGCCTTGTAGATGACGTTCCCGCCCGCCCGCGCGTCGAAGGTCTGGATCTGCAGCATGCGGCTCTCGGTCCTAAAGCGTCGTGGAGTGGGACAGCATCTGGGGGTGGGGAGCGGCGAGAGGAACCCCTGCGGCCGGATCAGAACCCGAGCCGGCGGCGCATTTCGGCGGCGGCGGTGCGGGTGTCGTCGAGCGGGGCGACCATCCAGGAATCGTAGCGGCCATGGAACAGGCGGACCCGTCCATCGGCGATCATGCCCTGGTGGAACAGGTTGATCCGTCGCGACCAGCCCGGCAGCGGGTACAGCAGGATGGGCGCGGCGGTCGCGGCCGCCTCCGACACCATCGACACGCTGTCCATCGTCACGACGATGGCGTCGGCCAGGGCGAGCATCCCGAAATACGGGTTCTCCCCGGCGAAATCCCAGACCCAGCCTCCGAGCGGCGCGAGGGCCTCGTGCAGGAGGCGCGTGACGGCGGGATCCGTGCGCCGGGAGGGCGTCACGACCACGCCGACATTGTCGCGGCGCATCATCTGCGCCAGTTCCGTTGCGAGCTTGGCGCCCTCGGCCTGGCCCAGCCGGTGGCGCCCGTTGCTGCCGCCCACCAGCACCGCCACGAGCGGACGCCGGTACGGCGCGAAGTGCGCGCGCCACTTGTCGGCCTCGGCGGCGAGGCGTTCCGGGGTCACGCGGTGCAGGGCGTTCCGGGTGACGATGATGTTCGGGCCCGTCAGTTCGTCGTGGCGGTTCACCACGATCAGGTCGTAGCGCCGCGTGTCCATGCGCGGGTGCTGGACCTGCACGACCGGCCCGCCGCGCCCGCGCAAGGCCGCCAGGACCGCGGCGGCCATGCCGCCGCAGCCGATCGCGACGTGCGGCAGCGGCGCGGCGATCGCACGCGACACCGCGGTGAGCGGCTTCGGCCAGAGCTTGGCGGGGATGTAGCTCCAGGGGGCGCGGGGGCGCAGGACGCGCACGTCCGGGGTCAGACCGGCGGCCTCGGCAAGGCCCAGCGCCTGCGTCTGCAGTCCGGCCAGTCCCTCGCTCAACACCCAGGAGGTGGCGATATCCGGCATGCGCGGGTTTTGTCCGGCTTGTCACCAAACGTCAATGCGTGGCCAACGCCTGCCTGGATCGCAGGCACAGGTCGGCTCGGCGTAGTTGCCCCCCTGGCGGCAGGCTGATACGGGAGCGTCATGCCGCACCGCGATACGCCCGTCATCGGCCGCTGGACGCGCCTCCGCCGGCTGGTGGGCGCCTGGCTCTCCGACCGGCACCAGTTCCGCGCCCCTCGCCTCCCCCGCACCTGCCCGATCTGCGGGTATCATGGCGTGTTCATCGCCGTCGGCCATCCAAGCCGCTGGGACGCGCGCTGCCTGTCCTGCGGCTCCCGTGAGCGGCACCGCCTGCTGCATCTGTGGCGAATGGAGGACGGCACGGACAAGCTCGCCGGCCAGCGCATCCTGCATTTCGCGCCCGAGAAGATCGTGATGCGCATGATGCGGGGCAACCCGCTCTACGAGACGGCCGACCTGATGCAGAAGGGCGTCACACACACGGTCGATATCACGCGGGTGCCGTTGCCGGACGGGCGCTACGACGTGGTCATGGCGAACCACGTCCTGGAGCACATCCCCGACGATGCGGCGGCGATGCGGGAGCTGTTCCGGCTGCTGCGCCCCGGCGGGATGGCGCTCCTGACGGTCCCGGTGAACGCCTCACGCCAGCAGACCTACGGGAATCCGGCCGTTACCACCCCGGCGGAACGCTGGGCGCATTTCTCGGCGCATGATCACGTCCGCTACTACGGGCTCGATTTCGCCGACCGCCTGGCCGCCTGCGGCTTCGTGGTGGAGACGTATCGGAAGAGCCCGGAGGAGGAGGTGCGCTGGGCCCTGTTACGCACCGAGTGGCTCTACATCGCGCGGAAACCCGATGCCTGAGGGGCGCGGCGGGCGTGAGCGGATCCTGGTCATCAAGCTGAGCGCCTTCGGCAACATCATTCTCTCGCTGACGCCGTTCGCCGCCATCCGCGCCCATCACCCGGAGGCCGAGATCAGCGTGCTGACCACGCCGCCCTATGCGGAGTGGCTGCGCTCCGCCCCGTATTTCGATCACGTCCTGGTCGACACGCGCCCGGCCTGGTGGGACTTGCGGGGCGTGCTGCGGCTGCGACGGATGCTGCGGCAGGGCGGGTTCAGCCGGGTCTACGATCTGCAAACGTCCGGCCGGTCGTCGCGCTACCTGGCGATGTTCCCACGCGGGAAGCGCCCCGAGTGGTCGGGCATTGCACCGGGCGCATCGCATCCGGATCGCGATCCGGACCGCGACGCGCTGCATGACGTGGATCGGCAGGTCGGGCAGCTGCGGCAGGCGGGGCTGACCGTGTTTCCGCCGGCCGACCTGTCCTGGTGCCGGGGCGAGATCGGGCGCTTCGGCCTGACCGGCCCGCTGGCGCTGCTCGTCCCCGGCAGTTCCTCCCACCGGCCGCAGAAGCGCTGGCCGGCCGAGCTCTACGATGCGCTGGCCGTGGCGCTGCGCGCGCGCGGCTTGACCCCGGTCGTGCTCGGCACGGCGGGCGAACGCGACCTCGCACGGCAGATCCCGCACGGGGTCGACCTGATGGGGCAGACGACGCCGGGCGACCTCGCCGATCTCGCCCGGGCGGCACGTGTTGCCGTGGGCAACGATACCGGGCCCATGCACCTGATCGGGACGGCCGGCTGCCCGTCGCTGGTGCTGTTCTCGGACGAGTCCGACCCTGCCCTGTGCGCCCCGCGCGGACCCAGCGTCGCGGTGCTGCGTCGGCCGGATCTGGCCGGGTTGGAGGTCGAGACGGTGCTGGCCGCACTCCCCCCTCCCCTCGCGGGAAAGGGTTAGGGGGGAGGGGGCGATACACGGGAGGTGTGCGTCCGCCCCGATCCCCCCTCCCCGGCCCTCCCCCGCAAGGGTGGAGGGGGGAACATGAGGGGCGATCGCTCTCCCGAGCGGGATTACTCCGTGAGGATCGTCGTGCCGCGGTTGCCGATCATCGCCAGCAGCTCACGGCGCGTGGTGGGATCATCGCGGAACGCGCCCAGCATCCGGCTGGTCACCATCGTCACGCCGGGCTTGTGCACGCCGCGCGTGGTCATGCACTGATGCGCGGCCTCGATCACCACGGCGACGCCGCGCGGCATCAGCACATCCTGGATCGTGTTGGCGATCTGCGCCGTCATCTTCTCCTGGATCTGCAGCCGCTTCGCATAGGCCTCGACCACGCGCGCCAGCTTGCTGATGCCGACCACCCGCCGGTGCGGCAGGTAGGCCACGTGCACGCGGCCGATGATCGGCGCCATGTGATGTTCGCACGTGCTTTCGAGCCGGATATCGCGCAGCAGCACGATCTCGTCGTAGCCGTCCGTCTCCGCGAACGTGCGCTCGAGCAGCGCGACCGGATCGACGCCGTAGCCGACGAAGAATTCCTCGAAGGCGCGGGTGACGCGCTTGGGCGTGTCCAGCAGGCCCTCGCGCGTCGGGTCGTCGCCGGCCCAGCGCAGCAGGGTGCGGACCGCGGCCTCGGCCTCTTCCCGCGTGGGGCGCGAGGCCGTCGCAGAAGGTGCGGACAGGTCGTTTGTCGGCGTGACGATGTTCACCGCGGCGTATCCTCCAGCTTCGTACGTGTGGGCGATCGGCTCGCTCCGGCCATATGGGCCATGCAACGGCCCGCGCAAGCGGTCGGATCAGTGGCCTGGCGTGCGTCAGTGGACCCGGCTGTTCTGATGCGGGCTGTCGAGGCTGAACGCCGGAATGGCGACGTCGAAATTCTCACCCGACGAGGCGACCACCATGTGATACGCGCCGACCATGAAGCCGGACGGGGTGTCGAGTGGCGTACCCGAGGTGTATTCGAAGCTCTCCCCCGGCTCCAGCACCGGCTGCTCGCCCACCACGCCGGCGCCGTGTACGTGCTGCGTGCGTCCCCGCGCATCGGTGATCTGCCAGGTGCGCCGCAGGAGTTGCACGGCTTCGCGACCCTGGTTCTCGATCTTCACGCGATAGGCCCAGACGAAGTGATTCTCGTCGGGTTGCGACTGATCGGCCAGATAGAACGACCGCACCGAAACCCGTACGCCGCGTGTCGTCTTGCAATAGTCCTCCCGCGCCGGACGCGATTCCGCCCGGCGTGGCCTGCTGCGGGGCTCACGACCGAGCGGCGGGCGTTCGTTCCGATTGTCGTCGTCAGGCATGACACGGACGCCTTTCCAACTGCCCTGCCGTGATTCAAGCGAGAACCTCGAACCTTGTCCAGCAGGCCCGGCCGCCGCCGACAGACACGCCCTTACGAAGCCCCGCCTCCGGCTCGGCCTCGAGGCCGGACCGGCGGTCGGGAGATCGTTTCCGATGAAATTTTCTTCAGGCGGCCGCCCGTCCCTGCGCCGCGGCGAGCGCCTGGCGCAAGTCGTCCTTCAGATCCTCTGGATCCTCGAGCCCGACCGAGAGCCGGATCACGCCATCGGTGATGCCGAGCCGCGCGCGTTCGGCTTCGCCGACGCGCATGTGGGTGGTGGTGGCGGGATGCGTCGCGAGCGACTTGGAATCGCCGAGGTTGTTGGACACGGCAACCAGTCCGAAGGCGTTCATCGCCGCGAACGCACCCTCCTTCCCGCCGGCAACCTCGAACGTCACCACCGTTCCGCCGCCGCTCATCTGCCGTGCTGCAAGCGCATGCTGCGGATGATCGGTTCGGGTGGGGTACCACACACGCAGGACGTTCGGCTGCGCCGCCAGGAAGTCGGCGACCGCGGCGGCACTGCGGCAGCTCGCATCGACCCGGAGCGCGAGCGTCTCGAGCCCCTTCAGCAGCACCCAGGCGTTGAACGCGGAGAGGGTCGGGCCGGTGTTGCGGATGAAGGGCTGAAGGGTCTCCTCGATCCACTTCTTGCTGGAGAGAATGGCGCCGCCCAGCACGCGCCCCTGCCCGTCCATGTGCTTCGTGCAGGAATAGACGACGACGTCCGCGCCGAGTTCGAGCGGGCGCTGCAGCAAGGGCGTGGCGAACACGTTGTCGACCACCACGATCGCCCCGGCGCGATGCGCGAGGTCCGCGACGGCGGGCAGGTCGACCAGTTCCAGCATCGGGTTCGACGGCGTCTCGAGCAGCACGAGATTGGCCGGCTGCGCGAGGGCCGCACGCCACTGGTCGAGATCCGCGCCATCGACGAACTCGGTCGCGATGCCGAACTTGGGGAGAAGCGTGGACACGATCCAATGGCAGGAGCCGAACAGAGCGCGCGATGCGACGACGCGGTCGCCGGCCTTGAGATGCGCGAGCATCGCGGCGTTCACCGCGGCCATGCCCGTCGCCGTCGTGCGACACGCCTCCGCGCCCTCGAGCAGGCAGAGCCGATCTTCCAGCATGGTCAGGGTGGGGTTGGCGAAGCGCGAATACTGGTAGTGCTCGACGGAGCCGTTGAACGTGCCCTCCGCCTGTTCCGCGCTGTCGTAGACGTAGCCGGAGGTGAGGAACAGCGCCTCGGCCGTCTCGCCATGGCCGGTGCGGTGGACGCCGCCCTGCACGAGGCGGGTGGCGGGTCGGAACTTGCTGGGATCGATCGGCATGTGTCAGGGCCCTTCACGTCATGGCCCGACCGGTGGAGCAGCCTGGGTCCGCGACACGGACCGTCCGCTGGCCTCTTTAGCGCGCTTCTTTCACCTCGCCGCAATCCGGCCGGACAAATCACGAGGGCCGGCTCCCGCCGACGGGCGGCACCCTAGGCAGCCGCCGGCACGCGGTCAATCCGGGGCGTGCGCGCCGGGTTCGTCGCCAATCCTGCCGGTTTGGCCGGCGAATGATTGTCCGTCCCGGACTGCAATGTTACGCGTCCCGTCAATCGGCGGCCGGTTCGCCATCCTGAGGAGACGCCGCCGAAATGATGTCCCGTCCGTTCTCCCTGATGGGAGCCACCGCCCTGCCCTTGCTGCTCGCCGGAGGGGCCGCGGCTCAGACCATCGGATACACATGTTCGGGGACGACCTGCACGGTGCCGGCCGGCACCTATACGACCCCGGCGCAGACCAGTTTCACGACCGGGTCGAGTTACACGGCCGAGAATGCCGGGACGATCAGCGTCCAGATCATCCCGAACAGCACGACGATCGGGACGGCGTTCGGGCTGTATGGGCCGAGTGGCGCGAACAGCACGGACAACGATGCCGGGAACGGCTCTCCGTCCGGGAACCTGACCTATACCAATTCCGGTCCGATCAGCGTGGCCGATACGAACGGCGCGACGTTCGGCACCTGGATCACCGCACTGCACGCCTGGACCCAGGGCGGCAACGGCGGCAACTACACGAACGACAATGCGAAGCATAACGCTGGCGCGGCCGCGAATGCGGGCGGGCTGACCTTCGGCAACGCGACCTCGATCGCCGTCAATCCGACCACCGGGATCTATGTCGGTCCGGGCGGGTTCGGCGCGCTGGTGGAGAGCACGGGCGGCGCGGGCGGCAACGTCACCAGCATCGGCCCCGACCACAACGGCAACCCGCAATATCACAACCAGATCGGCACGGCGGGCGCGGCCGGCGGCGCGGTCACGGTCACCAATACCGGCTCCATCACCGCGGCGTCGGTGCAGGTTACCGGCGGGTTCTGGACGCTCGCCGCCCGCTCGATCGGCGGCAACGGCGGCACGGGCAACGACGGCACCGCGGGCGGCGGCGCCGGCACGGTCAGCATCACCAACAGCGCCCCGGTCAGCCTCGACCTGCAATGGAGCAGCGCTGCCATCGGCCTCCCGGCCGGCACGCCGCTTGGGGCCTACGCGATCTACGCCGGAAGCCTGGGCGGCAACGGCAACATGTCGGTCAACAGCGGCAACGATGGCGGCGCCGGCGGGCAGGCCGGGGCCGTGACCCTGGCGCTGAACGCGAACGGGCCGGTCGGCATCTCCACCGCGGCCGAGAGCGGCGCGCTGGTGCGAACCGGCGCCGGCGCGCTCGCGATCAGCCAGGGCGGAGACGGGGGCGCCGGGTACGACAGTTCGACCGGCGGCAAGGGCGGCGCCAGCAGCCTCGTCACGGTTGGGATCACCGGCACGAGCGTGACCGCGCGTGGCGACCAGACCGCTGCCGTGATCGCCGCCGCGATGGGCGGCAAGGGCGGCGCCGGGGGAATCGGGCAGGACAACAGCAACGGCGGCGCCGGCGGCAACTCCGGCCTGTCCACCGACACGACGCCGGACGTGCAGGTGCAGCTGTCCGGCGCGACGGTCAGTGCCGCGGGCGTCGGCAGCCCCGGCGTGTTCGCGTTGAGCCAGGGCGGCACCGGCGGGGCCGGGACGAACTACTCGGTCGCGTTCAGCCAGGGCGTGCATGGCGGCAATGGCGGCGGCGGCGGCAACACCGGCCCGATCTCGGTGACGCTCGACAGCGGCAGCAGCGTGAGCACCAGCGGCGACCAGTCCCCGGGCATCCTCGCCGTGACGCTGGGCGGCACGGGCGGCGTCGGCGGCGACATGGCCGGCGGCGAAGGCCATTCCGGCGCCGGGGGCACCGGCGGCCAGGCCGCACCCGTCACCGTGCATCTCACGGGCGGGACGAGCATCGTGACCACCGGCGGACCCGGCAGCGGGACGGCGGCGCCTTCCTTCGGCATCCTGGCCTCTTCGGTCGGCGGCCCCGGCGCGGCCGGCGGCGAGCTCAACGTCGATGAGGGTGGCGGCGGCGCCGACGGTGGCTATGGCGGCGCGGGCTACGCCGTGAACGTGACGCTCGATGCGGGCAGCACCATCACCACCAGCGGCTCCAACGCCGTGGCCGTGGTGGGGCGCAGCCTCGGCGGTCCGGGTGGCGCCGGCGGACAGGTGTTCTCGGGCGGCATCGCGAGTGTCCCGGGCGACGGTGGCCAGAGCGGCAATGGCGGCCTGGTCACGATCACCAGCGCTGCGCAGATCTCGACCACCGGCACGGCCGCGCACGGGATCGTGGCGCAGTCGATGTCCGGGGCGGGCGGCAATGGCGGCACCGGCGCGGGCATCTTCTACAGTTCCGGCGGCGCGGCGGGGCCGAGCGGGTCGGTCGCCGGGGTGTCGGTCACCAACACGGGGCAGATCGGCACCAGCGGGGAGAGCGCGTTCGGGATCGAGGCACAGGCGATCGGCGGCGGCTCCGGCACCGGCGGCTCCTCGAGCGGCGGCTTCGTCGAGCTGGGCGGCGCCTCGGCCTACGCCGCGGACGGCGGTCCCGTGACGGTCGCCAACACCGGGACGATCGGAACGACGGGCAACACCGCGCTCGGCATTCTCGGGCAGTCCATCGGCGGCGGCGGCGGGAATGGCGGCGACGCGAGCGGTGTCATCGCGTCGATCGGCGGCTCCGGCACGGGCGGCGGCAACGGCGGCAGCGTGACCATGACGCTCGGGGGCGGGGTCATCACCACGCAGGGGCAGCTCGCACACGGCGTGGTCGCGCAGTCGATCGGCGGCGGCGGCGGCAATGGCGGCAATGCGACGTCGAACAGCCTCGAGGTTTCGCTCGCGGTGGGTGGATTGGCCGGCGGCGGCGGCGGTGGCGGATCGGTGTCGGTGACCGGCACCGGCGGCACGATCGGCACGTCGCAGACGAAGTCGGCCGGCCTGGTCGCGCAATCGATCGGCGGCGGCGGCGGCACCGGAGGCGCGGCCTATGCGGTTTCCGCGGGGCTCGACTTCAGCGCGGCCGTCGCAGTGGGTGGCAGCGGCGGCGATGGCGGCCAGGGCGGGCCGAGCATGGTGAGCCTGAGCGGCACCGCGATCACCACCGGCCAGGCGACCGTCGCAAACACCAACCAGAACCCGGTCGACGCCTTCGGCGTGGTGGTCCAGAGCGTGGGCGGCGGCGGCGGGCTGGGCGGTGCGGCCTCGGCGACCGCCGTGGCAGCGGCCATCCCCCTCCCCGTCTCCCGCGCAACCTATGCCGGCGCGCTCGCGGTCGGGGTGGGCGGCACGGGCGGCAACGGTGGCGCCGCGGTCTCGGCGCAGCTGACACTGACGAATGGCGCCAGCATCACGACGCAGGGGCAAGGCAGCCACGCGGTGCTGGTCCAGTCGATCGGCGGTGGCGGCGGGAGCGGCGGCGATTCCTCGGCACTTGCCTCCACGATCGGCTACGGCCGCGCGAGCACGGCCAACGGGACGAACGTCTGGGATGCCGATCTGAGTGTCGCGATCGGCGGATCGGGCAAGGACGGGGGCACGGGCGGCACCGCCGCCGCCTTCGTGGGATCGGGGAAGGGCGGGGCCCCGGTCACGATCACGACCTACGGGGATTACGCCAATGGCGTCATGGTGCAGTCGATCGGCGGCGGCGGCGGCAATGCCGGGATCGGCTCGTCGACGACGGCGAGGTTCGGCGACACCCGCACGCTGACCGTCTCGGTCGGCCTCGGCGGATCCGTCGGGACCGGGCAGGTGGGCGCGGCCGCGACCGCGATGCTCTATGCCGGGAATACGATCAGCACCTACGGCGCGAGTTCCTACGGGCTGCTGGTACAGAGCCAGGGCGGCGGCGGCGGCGCCGCGCAGGGCGGCACGGTGAATCTCGGCACGGCGTTCACCCTTGATGACGACAGCTACGTGAAGCCGGGCTTCGCCGGCACGTTCAATTGGGGCGGCACCGGCGGGGCCGGGGGCAATGGCGGACCGGTGACCGTGACGGTGGCCGGTTCGGTGCTGACCTATGGCGGCGACTCCGCCGGCGTGGTGGCGCAGAGCGTCGGCGGCGGTGGCGGCACCGGCGGATCGGCGGGCGGAGAGGCGTCGGCGGACAACCCGATCGACCCGGTCAGCCGCGTCCGTAGCGCGATCAACAGCGTGATCGGCACCACCGTCGGCCTGACCGCCTCCTTCTCCGCCTCGCTCGGCGGCCAGGGCGGCGTGACGGGCGAAGGCGGGACGGTCGCGGTCTCCCTCCCCGGCAGCATCGGCACGGCGGGGGACTGGGCGGCCGGCGTGCTGGCGCAGAGCGTGGGCGGCGGCGGCGGCAAGGGCGGCACGGCGGTGTCGAACACGAGCGGCCTCCTCCCGTCCCTCTCCTTTGCGGTCGGCGGCAGCGGCAGCGCGGGCGGCAATGGCGGCCAGGTCGCGGTCGGCCTGTCGGGCGGGACGGTCTGCACGGGCTTCGGCGCCGGTTGCACCACCCCGAACGGCGCCGGTTTCGCGGCCTTCGGCATCGTCGCGCAGAGCGTCGGTGGCGGCGGCGGGATGGGCGCGGACGGGTCGGCGCAGGCCAACGGGATCCTAGGCCTCGGCGCTTCCGCCGCGGGTGGCAGCGGCGGCGCCAGCGGCACGGGCGGACCGGTCGTGCTGGGCGGCTCCGGCACGGTCCGCACCGCAGGTTACGGCGCCTCGGCCGTGGTCCTGCAGTCGATCGGCGGCGGTGGCGGCATCGTCGGCAGCGGCACCTCCCAGAGCTCGAGCGCGGCCGGCCTCAGCCTGCAGATCGGCGGCGGCAGCGGCGCGTATGGGAATGGCGGTACCGTGACCGTGGACAATGCCACGCTCGCCATCGCGACCGCCGGAACGAGCGCCTACGGCATCCTGGCGCA
>MKTV01000059.1:475-976 GCA_001898425.1 Rhodospirillales bacterium 69-11 | reverse complement strand
GGCGCGAGCTCCGGCACCGGCAATGGCGGTTCGGTGTCGGTGACCACGGCGCCCGGCACCGTCATCACGACCAGCGGTCTGTCGGCGCACGGCATCCTGGCGCAGTCGATCGGCGGCGGCGGCGGCGTCTCCGCCGCCCCCTCCACCGCCGGCGTGCCGGTCATGTCCGATCTTGCGATCTCGGCCGGGTTCGCGTTGCCGGAGGCGCAAGGCGCGGGCGGCAACGTCTCCGTTGCGTTCAACGGCGCGATCACTACGACCGGGGCGGGCGCCTACGGCATCCTGGCGCAGTCAGTTGGAAATGGCGGCGGCCTCGGCGTGGTGAACGGGGGACTCTATGCCTCCGCATTCGGCATTCCCGGCAACAGCTCCATCACCCTGCCCGGGACCGTGTCGGTCACGGCCAGCGGGACGATCCAGGCGACTGGCGCGAACGCGGTGGGCATCTTCGCGCAGAGCGCCGCGATCAATCGGGACGGCGGCGGCATGACCCAATATGGC
>MKTV01000059.1:0-138 GCA_001898425.1 Rhodospirillales bacterium 69-11 | reverse complement strand
TGACGGGGAACCTGCAGCAGACGGCGACCGGCACGACGGTGGTCGATGCCGACTTCTCCGGGCGCCGCACCAGCCTGCTGACCGTCACCGGCAACGCGAGCCTGGCCGGCACGATCCTGCCCGCGATCACCACCGTGC
>MKTV01000058.1:7492-13456 GCA_001898425.1 Rhodospirillales bacterium 69-11 | reverse complement strand
CCTGGCAGGCTGATTTGTGGGTTCATCGGAGAGAACGAGAAGCGGAGGCTTACCGCGGCCGGGATCGATATCCGGCTCGGGTCGTGTGCTTGCCCGCTAGATGATCTTGTAACCGGCTTTGAGAAATTGGTCGCAGCATAAATCGGGAAGGCTCCGGCGAAGAGTTCAGTTAACGGTTGTGAAGCCCCTATCTCGCAACGACCGTCTTTAACCCGGATCAAAGATTCCTAGTCGATTGCCGGCACATGAATATGGGGTTTCACCTGCCGCGTCGGTCGAAATGACCGACGCGGCAGGAACGACGTGTCCATGCGGATGGAGGGCCTCTGATGGATGAAGACAGGCATGACCGGCACGCAATGCACCCCATGCGATCGCGTGCAAACTGGGTTTTGATCGGCCTTCTTGTGGTCGGTGGCTTCTATCTGGTGACCGAGCACCGAGCGCACCTCGTTCCGTTTCTCGGTTAGTGGCCTCTCCTGCTTGTGCTGCTCTTGTGCCCTCTGATGCACATTTTCATGCATGGGGGACACAATGATCACCAAGCGCATGAGAAAAGCCAGCCAACGTCCGGCGGACCAAGTCGAGGCTCAAACCCGTAAAGCTTGAGCCCATCGGGGCTGGAGATCAATCATGCACGACGACATCCCCGCCTATGGGCTTTGGTCTTTGGTGATCATCAACTCGGCAATCTTCATCTTCTTTGCATTTACCTTCTTCAAACCCCAAACGACGCGGGATTGGCGCTCCTTCGGTGCGTTCAGTGCGTTTCTAATCGCACTCTTTACCGAGATGTACGGATTTCCGCTGACAATCTATCTGCTCTCGGGCTGGCTACAGAGTCGTTTTCCGGGCGTCAACTGGTTCTCCCACGATGCAGGTCATTTGCTCGAAATGATGTTTGGCTGGCGAGCCAATCCTCACTTCGGTCCTTTTCATCTGCTGAGCTTTGTCTTCATTGGTGGTGGATTTATCTTGATTTCAGCCGGCTGGAAGGTGCTTTACGAAGCGCAGCGTCGGCGGATTATCGCGACGACGGGTGTTTATGCATATGTCCGGCATCCGCAATATGTTGGTTTCGTCCTGGTCATGTTTGGCTTCTTGCTGCAGTGGCCGACACTCCTGACGCTCGCGATGTTTCCGGTTCTGCTGTTCATGTATGCGCGCCTGGCGCGTACTGAGGAACGCGAGTCGCTGAAACAGTTCGGGGTCGAATACGAGCACTACATGCGCGACGTGCCCGCGTTTATACCGCGATTTGGCGCGTCCAATGTTCGAGACGTGAGGCAGTCATGATCGAAATGCCTAGGCTCAGGACTCACTGATTGAGCCAGAAGGCGACGGGGGCGGCGAGAGCAATGGCGCTGAAAGAAAGTGTGTGCGCAGCGGTCGTAGCGCATGGCGATGCGGCGCCAGTCCTTGAGCCTGCCGAACATGATTTCGATGCGGTGGCGCTGACGATAGAGTAAGGCGTCGTGCGGGATCGATTGCTTGCGGCTGCGCGTCGATGGAATGCAGGGCGCGATACCGCGGGTGATGAGGGCGTCGCGGAAGCGGGCACTGTCGTAACCACGGTCGGCGATAAGTTCGCGTGCCCCGACTGGGAACTGCGGCAGCATGATCGCGGCGCCGCGATGGTCACTGGCCTGGCCCTCAGTGAGCAGGAGCACGACGGGCCGCCCCTGTCCGTCGCAGGCGGCATGGAGCTTGGAGTTCAGGCCGCCCTTGGTGCGGCCGATGCAGCGGGGAAAAGCCCCTTTTGAAGCAGACTGGCGGCGGTGCGATGGGCCTTGAGGTGCATACTGTCGATCATCAGCCGGTCCGGCGGCCCTCCCTCGGCAGCAAGGGCGGCGAAGATCCGGTCAAAGACGCCCATCCTGCCCCCACCGGACAACGGTTGTAGAGCGTCTTGTGCGGACCGTAGGCGATAGGCGCATCGCGCCACTGCAAGCCATGGCGGATGACATAGATTATGCCACTGAGCACCCGCCGATTGTCCACGCGGGGGATGCCGTGCGAGAGCGGGAAGTGCGGCGACAGGCGCCGCATTTGGGCAGCCGAGAGAAGGAATTGCGGCGTGGGCATGGCGGCACCTCCACCACACCCAGAATCACGCCTCGCCGCGTCGCTCCAAGCGATTAATGGGTCCTGAGCCTAGACGATTTGCCGTGCTGAAGTAGTCGGCGGCGGGCTGTGTCCCGGGGGTATCGAGCGTTCCCGGTGACCAGAAAGAAAGACCGCCTGCGCGGCGGCAACATCGTGGAGTTTTACTACTAACGGATCTTCAATGCCCCTAGCGGCGACTGGCAGCCGAAGTCTCGCCGTTCAGCAAGGTCAATTGCTTACCTTTGGTTCGATCCAATGAGCTTTGTTATTGCAAGCGTGCGTTGGTCTGTGTGAGATCACGGAACCCCTCAATTCAGCGGCATCGGAAATTCGATCGTATTTGCGCGGAGTGTCTCGATGGGACGATCGTCAGCACATACGGAAAAGCCGTGATGCGCGTGCTCACAATGGAGTTCCAGTAGCCCGATCCATATCGCCGATAGCGCCGTTGCAGGCACGCGCGAGCAGTGAGAGTGCGGTCGGACTATCTGCCTCCTCACGTAAGGGGCCCCGCATTTCAACGCGGAAATCGTCTGACAATGATTTGAGGATACCGAGCATTGCGTGTTCGAGTTGTCGTCGGCCCCCCACGTCCTTGGCCGCCGGCAATTTTCTAGTGCTTTCGAGGATTTGTGCCAGGTCCGAGCGGTGGCCATTGAGAAAGGCCTCCGCCCCCTTCTGGACGATCGTGTAGTGCGATTCCTCGTGGTCGAGCAGTGCTTGGCGAACGCAGGGCACTCGGGCCACTTCGGACGCAAGAAAGACATCACGACGGCCAATGCCAAACGTTACGGTAACCGACTCGTCTGGGCATTTATTGGGCGTACTCGTGGTCGGTTCATCAACAAGTCGGACTTGAGCGTCGAGAGAATATGCCATCGCCATCAGACTATGTGGTGGCGGCGACCCTGAGAGCCGCTCAATATCGGCTCTCGAAGCGGTATGCTCGATCAAGACTGGGGCGACCGGAGCATCCAATCGGAGAGCCGACTGAGGATGAACATTGCAGACTGGCGGCTGGGCGAGCGCGGGGGTCGTCATCGTCAGAACAAGGAGCAGAACACCGAGACGAGTCACCGTAGGTCTCCAGCGAAAAACGAGGAGACGGTATCAACCTCAATTTTCGCGGTTGTGTCGCGCACGTGTCAAAGTTTGAATGGCTCTCGCACGAAGGCGAACGTGGCGGGGTACGCGGATGCGACGGCGTCTCGTTATGCTACCGTCTCTCGTTCAACGTCATCGCGGGCATTGTTTGCTCGGAGAGCCGCGCGCCTCGCGGGGGACGTGGCCGGCGTTCGAGGCCGAACCGTCCGACAACAATGCCACTGGCAAAATTGATGCGAAAACCTTTGGTGCCGCCGGGTATCCGTCATCTCGAAATGGGCCATCGCCTTTGGCGGCTGATACTCGCTTGGCCCGATCGGAGGGTCAATACGAGATGTGGCCACATCATTTCATTGCGCGATAGTGTGGGGAAAACTGTGGTAAGTGCAGAGACTCTGACACAGTTTGACATGTTTCGGCCAAACTCGAGAAACAATCAAATGTTAACTAGGACAACCCTGGACGCTTCTCCTTTCTGGGCTACGAAGCGCTTGTCGAGCGCCTGGCTGACAGCCGCCGGTCGGGCGGTGGCATGCTGCGGAGTCAAGTTCGGGTCTCGTTCGGAGATTGGCCGGTGTGAAAACGACTCAGTCGCGAGTTGATGCGGGGAACGCGGTCATGCCTCATCGCGACCCGCCGCCGTCGTCGCATGTGCTCATTGTTGAAGACGATACTGAAACTCGGGTCCTGCTTACGCGGTTCCTGCGTGAAAATGGCTTGCACGCAACGGGAGTGCGTGATGGCCGTGAAATGTGGGACGCGGTAGAGCATGTTCCCATTGATCTGGTCATTCTCGATGTCATGTTGCCTGGCACGCAAGGAATGGATCTGTGCCGTGCTCTTCGGCAGAAGAGCGATGTGCCGATTATCATGCTCACAGCGCGGGGATCGGAAACGGACAGAGTGCTCGGCCTAGAGCTCGGGGCCGACGACTACATCGCAAAGCCCTTCAGTAGACCAGAGTTGCTGGCACGTGTTCGTGCCGTCCTTCGGCGCGGCGCAAGCCCCGTCAAAGACCTGTCGTCGGGTCGGGGTGGTTTCGGGTTCTTAGGTTGGTCACTCGATATCACCCGGCGCGAGTTGCGAACTCCGGAAGGTGCGCATGTGGACCTCTCTGGTGCCGAATACGAAGTACTGCTTGCCTTTGTCGAGCATCCTCAACGTGTCTTGTCGCGTGATCAGATCCTCGAGCTATCGCGCAGTCGGATAGGAGACGTGTTCGACCGGAGCGTGGATGTACTCGTGAGTAGGCTGCGGCGAAAGATCGAGCCTGAAAATGAGGCCCAGGGCTTGATCAAAACCGTCCGCGGCGCGGGCTACATGTTTGTACCGAAGGTTGATCGACTATGAAGCGAATATCGCCCTGGCCCACGAGCCTAGGCGCTCGCGCGATGTTTATTCTCATTGCCTCGGTCGTATTGGTGCATCTAGGAAGCATGTACTTTTATGCGGTGTCTACTTTCGACGCGGCCAATCGCACGCATGCAAGACTAACCGCTGAAAGAATTGCCTCCGCACGATCCGCTGTCTCTCGCGCTCCCCTCAGCAGGCGCGACGCCGTAGCTCACGAGATGTCCTCTGCGGGACTCGTCTTACACTGGGGAGAGCGCGCGCTTGTCGACAACGAGAGCCGAGAAGACGGCAATCTCCAAATGTTGCGATCGGAACTGGAATCGGCGACGTCGGAGGTCGGGTCTCAGGCACTTCGCCTTCAGTATCGTGATCGGCTGCCGCCCGCCGAAGCGCATGAGATAGTTGGCGCAATCTCTCTCGCCGATAACTCATACCTTAATTTCTCTGTGCCGATCCTTGGCGGCGGCGAGCCTGCTTTGCATGGGGCGCTGCTATCAACTTCCATCATGGCTGTTGGAGTTGCGCTCGTAGCACTTATCCTATTGCGGACCTTGACGAGGCCCTTGCGTGAGCTGGCGAACGCGGCGGATGCGATCGGTTACGGAACCGATGTCACCGTGAGCGAACGTGGTTCCGACGAAATTCGGCATCTTGCGAAAGCATTTAATGCAATGCAGGCCCGGATCAGCGCACTCATTGCGGATCGCATTCAAGCCCTCGCGGCCGTATCTCACGACCTTAGAACGCCGATAACCCGGCTGCGATTGCGGGCGGGATTCATCGACAGTGGTGGGCAAAAGGCTATCGACGCGGATCTGGATGAGATGGAGTCGATGATCGACTCGACGCTGGCGTATCTTCGCGGGGACGTTGAGGTCGAGGAGCCTCGCATGCTCGATTACTCAGCTCTTCTGCTGACGTTGGTCGATTCGGCAGTCGACAGGGGACTATCGGCGACGTTCTCTGGACCTCTGCACGTCTTTTTGGTCGCTCGTGCAACGGGGTTGAAGCGTGCCTTTGCGAACCTGATTGATAACGCTTTGACCTATGGTGGGGCGGCTCGGGTCAATCTTACAAAGGACAACTCGACGATTGTTGTCACCATCGATGACGACGGTCCCGGCATCCCCGAAGAAGCGTTGATACGGGCATTCGAGCCGTTTTACAGGCTAGAGAGCTCCCGCAGTCGCGGAACCGGAGGGGTGGGATTAGGCCTCACGATCGCGCGGCAGGCTATACTTCGCGAAATGGGGACAATCCGCTTGCTAAACCGGCCGGGAGCAGGTCTGCGCGCCGAGGTGACCATTCCACTGCGGAACGAAGCGCGGACTGCATCCGATACCGAACCGTCGACCTTTAGTCTGAAGCCGGCGTCTCGGTCGCCGTCAGTATAATCGGAAG
>MKTV01000058.1:0-7378 GCA_001898425.1 Rhodospirillales bacterium 69-11 | reverse complement strand
TGCCGCACCTACCGGTGAGCTTACGAGGAACTCCCTTCCTGCTGTTCTTGGATTGACCGCACGGCGGCGCCAGAAGTGGTGGGGTATGAGGCATAAAATTCAGGGTTGGATGTGGGCTCCAGCGACGCTCATTGTGGTGCTGCTGCTCGTTGGCGGGTTTGTATACTTCGGCGTCTTCAACGTTGCGGCGGACTCCCCGCACATTAGGCCCGTCTATGCGTTCCTCGATGTGCTGCGGAATCGCTCCATTGTCATGCGTGCCCGCGATATCGAAGTACCTGCGAATTTGACCAGCCCGGAGCGGCTAGCGAAAGGTGCTGGTTTGTATTCGGAGATGTGCAGTGGTTGCCATCTGGGTCCCGGTATCGAAAAGTCAGAGCTGAGCCAAGGACTATATCCTGAGGCACCCGACCTGACCAAAGCGAGCGGCCTCACGACCGCGCAAAAGTTTTGGGTCATCAAGCACGGGGTAAAACTCAGTGCGATGCCGGCCTGGGGAAAAACCCACAATGACGAACTGATTTGGGACATGGTCGCGTTCGTCGACAAATTATCTACGATGTCGCCGGAAGAATATAAGCGAACCACAGAAAGTGCCCCCGCCGATCATGATGAAATGATGAGGGAGATGCCAGGGATGAACAAGGACATGCCCGGGCCAGCCGCGAACCCGAACGAACATACAGATCACGATCACAAGGATCACGACCACTAGAGATGAGGGCGAACGACATCGCGACGACTGAGGTGCCAGTCGAAAGAGTGCCTCTGTGACAACTGGTGAAGGCTTGGAAAGGACTACTCAGATGAATCGTACGCTTCAAACGGCATTGGTCATCATCTCGATTGCCATTAGTGGAGGCCAGGCTCTTGCTCAACAAGGCGGTGGGTCTTCCTCAACGAATATGAGCAAAGAAGGCCAGGGGCACGATTCGATGGGAATGGATATGCAGACCATGGCAAAGCAGTGTGCCGCTGTGCGTCAGAGAGTGAAGCGCGAGCCTGCTTCTGCCCAAGCGCCGGACGTCAAGAAAATGATCGCTCAATGCGATGAGATGGACCGCATGATGGGACGTCACTAGGCGGCCGCACGATATATCGGGCGAAGCTTGGATTAGGTGCCACTGGGTAGAGACGGAAAGCGATCTGAGCTCTGTCCAGACAGCTTCCACCGTGATGTTCATTGAAGAGGAAGCGATGTCGGAACGGATTTACGGAGGGCGGCGGTCGGGCGTCCAAATCGGGCGCAGAACGTTCGTGCAGGGACTCGCAGCGGCTGGAATTGTCTCAGCCTTCGCCCGGCCTGCGATGGCGATGCGTAGACGCGAAGCACAAACAGTCCTCACTGGCACTCGTTTCGATCTCACGGTCGAAGAGACATTGGTAAACATCACCGGTTCATCCCGCATGGCTACGACAGTGAATGGATCACTGCCCGCGCCGATCTTGCGGTTTCGCGAGGGTGAAACTGTCACGATCAATGTCACCAACCGTCTATCCGAAGACACGTCCATACATTGGCATGGCTTTCGTTTGCCCGCCGACATGGATGGTGTGCCTGGTTTGACGTTTCGCGGGATTCGGCCGGGCGAGACTTTTACCTATCGCTTTCCGATCATACAGAGCGGCACTTATTGGTATCACAGCCACAGCGGCATGCAGGAACAAACAGGCGTCTATGGCCCCGTGATTATGGAGCCGCGGGCCCGCGAGCCGTACACATATGATCGCGAGTACGTAATCGTCCTATCGGATTGGACGGACGAAAATCCCGACGTCGTTCTCTCAAATCTTAAGCAGCAGAGTGATTACTACAACTACCACCGGCGAACGGTAGGAACGTTTATCGCCGATGCCAAGCGCGATGGACTGGGCCCGACGATTTCTGATCGCCTGATGTGGGGACAGATGCGGATGAGCCCAACCGACATCATGGACGTGACAGGAGCGACCTACACTTTCCTCGTCAATGGACAACCACCGGCGGCCAATTGGAACGCGCTGTTCAAGGTCGGCGAAAGAATCCGTCTCCGTTTTATCAACAGTTCTGCGATGACAACGTTTGATGTGCGTATCCCCGGCCTGCCACTCCAAATTGTGCAAGCGGATGGAACGGACATAGAGCCGGTCGAAGTAGATGAATTCCGCATCGGGGTCGCGGAGACTTATGATCTCATCGTTCACCCTCCCAGAGAAAGCGCGTACACGATCTTTGCTCAGGCAGAAGATCGTAGTGGCTATGCTCGTGCGACGTTGGCGCCGCGGCCAGGCATGAGTGGTATCGTTCCGCCGATGGATCCCCGTCCCCTACGCACCATGACCGATATGGGGATGGGCGATATGGCTGGGATGGACATGGACGGCATGAAGAACATGCCGGGAATGCAGCACTCTTCGCCCTCGAGCGTCACGCCCGCGAAAAGCGCTGGAAGCGCGGGTATGGCGGATATGCCAGGGATGGATATGGACGGCATGAAGAATATGCCGGGAATGCAGCACTCTTCACCCCCGAGCGCGACGTCCACGAAGAATGCTGGAAACGCGGGTATGGCAGATATGCCAGGCATGGACATGGGCATGCACGGCTCGATGCCGTCTGCGAAATCCACAAAAGGCCACGGCACTCCGCCAAAGATGCCTCCCTCAACGAAGGGAGGCGCGCATGGCGATATGGGCGGAATGGATATGAGCATGCCCGGAATGGACATGAACATGCCCGGAATGAATCACGGCAACATGCCGGGAATGGCGAAGCCAAGTCCGAAGCCGGTCACGGTCAATGCTGACGGTATTGACCCGAAAACTCTCGGCGACAATCCGCAGGTGGATAACGTCGCGATGGCACCGAAGAACCGGTTGGCGGAGGCTGGCGACGGATTGGATGGCAACGGACGGCGTGTTCTCACGTATGCCCAACTTAAGGATCGCCACTCTACGAACCTTCCGCCAGTCGAGCGGGAGCTCGAGTTTCACCTGACCGGCAATATGGAGCGCTTCGTTTGGGGCTTCGACGGTAAGAAATTTTCACAAGCCGGTCCTGTGCGGATAAAGCTTGGTGAAGTCGTGCGTTTCGTCCTGATCAACGACACGATGATGGAGCATCCGATGCATTTGCACGGCTTTCTCTTCGCTGTCGAAAACGGCCAGGGTGACCGCTTGCCACTCAAACACACGATCAATGTAAAGCCGGGCGAGCGCATGAGTTTCATCTTCAAGGCCGATATACCCGGTCACTGGGCTTTTCACTGTCATCTCATGTATCACATGGAAGCCGGCATGTTCAGAACGGTTCTTGTCGCATGAGTACGCGCGCTTTCACCATCACCTTGGCGGCGAGCATCGTACTTGCCGCGACCGCTGCGAGAGCGCAGACGGTGGCTGATACAAACGCCGCAGCGCCGTATGGCGTATCTCCGGTAGATGATCAGCGGTTATACGTGCATGGTCTGCTCGATCAATTTGAAGCCCGCCTGGGAGGAGAAAACAGCTTCCGCTGGGACGGGCAAGCGTGGGCGGGCACAGACACAAATCGCCTTTGGCTGAAAAGCGAGGGCTTTGTAAACGGGAATGGCAAGGTCGAAGACGGCACGCACGAGCTTCTTTATTCAAGGCCAATTAGTACCTATTTCGACCTCCAGGGTGGTCTTCGCTATGATATCGATTCCGGCCCGTCGCGTGGATGGGCGGCTTTTGGCATACAGGGACTGGCACCACAGTTCTTCGATGTGGAGGCGACGGCCTATGTCAGTGACTCCGGCCACTTTGCTGCGCGTGCCAAGGCCTCGTACGACATCCTGCTCACCCAGCGGCTGATACTGCAGCCAGAGGCCGAGCTGAATTTGTACAGTAAGGCAGATCCAGGGCGCGGAGTTGGATCAGGATTTGCCGATCTCGATGCTGGCTTACGATTGCGCTACGAGATTTCCCGTAAATTCGCGCCTTATATTGGTGTTGCCTACCAGCAGAAGTTTGGCGGTACTGCGACGTTTGCCCGCCAAGAAGGCGAGAGTGTCCGTGATGTCCGTTTCGTCTTCGGCATTCGATCGTGGTTCTGAGCATCCGCGATCTAATGTATCTGGAAGCGTCGGCAACGACGGGCAATTTTACCCGCGCCGCCAAATCACTCGGAATCAATTCGTCCACGATCAGTCGTCGGGTTGGACGCTTCGAAGATGAGCTTGGCTTGGCCTTATTTGAACGCCACCGTGGGGGCATCCGGTTAACAACTGGAGGCAGAGCAATACTGCCTCACGTGCGACGGGCATTGGCAGAACTCGACGCGATCAGACATACCGGGGAGCAAAACGGTATCGGGATTGCCGGTGAGGTACGTCTTGCGGTTCGCATGCCTCCGATAGGAGAGCCATTGCGGGATCTGTTGGAGCGATGGCACAAGCGAAATCGGGGTGTGGTCCTCACAATCCTCGAAATGAACGAGTGGGAGATTCAGAATGCCGTAAGGGAGCGTCGGATCGACGTCGCGTTGCTGAGCGATCGGATGCTTTGGCATGATGCAACGTCGACGCCACTCTATCGCGAGCGACTGCTCGCAGCGTTGCCGTGTGGTCATCCGCTTGCCAGACGAGACGCCCTAGACTGGACGTCACTGCAAGACGAAGTCTTGCTTGTTCAGGGATGGGACAATAGTCAAGCTGCGCGCGAATTTTATGTCTCGCTCTTGGGGCGCGCTGTTCATTTTGAGGCTCATGCTGCAGGCAAACAATGCATTTTTGCGCTGGTCGCCGCGGGGTTCGGCATTACGCTCGCTACTGCAAGCCAGTCTGAGGTGGTGTTCCCGGGAGTGACTTATCGGCCGGTCTGTGAAGAAAATGCGTGGGTTCAGGTCGAGCTTGTATGGAATCCAGAGGCGGAAGATCCGGCTGTTGGACGCTTCATTGCGTTTTTGCGAGATGAAGCGACGTCACGTCGGCTTTTCTGAGGTCAATCTTGTCGGTTGTGTTCGCGCCGTTGTGTCGACGCGGCGCAGTTTGGCGAAAGCTCGGTCAGTCGCCATGAACCGGGCGAGCATCGGGGCGATCAGCTTTTCTGGCTCGGGTGCGGTCTGGCCACTCTCTGATGCCAGAATTCTTGCATACGCGAGCAGATCGCGATGAACGGTAGCTGGGAGTTCCACGGTAAGCTTGATGGGTTTGCTATCTTCGATGGTGCTGAGTTTAAGCTTAGCCACTATTTGTCTCCTTAGCTGTGATAAGGCTCCAGTACGAGATCGTGCGTCACCATCACCCGCACGGGGAACCCAGGTCGGATCGTGATGGTTGGCTGGATGTTCAGTGAGCGGCTGACCACCTGCTGTCCGGTCTGGTTAATGCTTTGCGACATTCCCTGCTGGATTGCTTCGGCAAGCGAACCGTTGTTGTTGCCGCTCATGCCGACCTCCGTTCCGACGCTGAGGACAGTCGATAGAAGAGCGGCCTTGAACAGCATGCCCCAATGGTTGTCGACCTCGTCCTCGAGGCCTGCGTAACCTTCGGTATCAGCGCCAGGTTGGCGCTCCAGGACGATCGATTTACCATTCGGCATGATGAGACGGTTCCAGACGAGCAAAGCGCGCGACTGACCAAATGCGATCTGCGCATCGTATTGGCCGACCAGACGCGATCCTTGTGGGATCAGCAGAGTGTTGCCCGTCGGACTGTCATAGACGTCCTCTGTCACTTGCGCCGTGACCTGCCCTGGCAGATCAGAACGGAGTCCGGTGATCAGGGAGGCCGGAATTACCGCGCCGGCCTGCAGCACATACGGGCTCGCCGGCGGCTTGACGCGGTCGGGACTGGTAGTCCGGCGGTCTATGTTGCCGTTGAGGAAGGCAAGCTTGTGATCTTGGGACACGAGGTCTGACGACGTGTTCGTCGATGTGGGCCCGGCCGGCACGGTGGACGATGCTGGCACTGTCGCGGCGTTCGACGGCACGACATTTGTCGTGGCGAAGAGATGGCTGGTGCGTGCGGCCTCCATCTCCTGCGCGAGCCGCTGCTCCTCCGGGCTTGGCCCGGGCATGGGCATGCCTGGCGCCGGCGCGCCGGCATTCAGGATCGGCTTGCCGAGATCGCCGGGCAGCGGCGGTCCGAGCTGCGGAACCGGCTTCGGCAGGCCGGTATAGTCGCGCGGCAGATTCGCCAGCCCGTCCGGCGTGTTGCGGTTGTTCGTGTTGAAGAGCTCGGTGCCTGTCGTCTTCTGCTGCGGCTTTAGGGCGAACAGCAACGCGCCTCCAATACCGATCGCCGCCGCCGCGCCCACCCCCAACAAGACTTTGCGGGATAGCCGCGTCACCGGCGGCCGTCTGGCGCGCAGCCTCATCTCCTCGGCCGGACGCTCGGCCTCGGCCGGCCGCTCCTCGTTCCGGGTTTCGTCGGTCACGAGCGCGGCCTTCCGTCGGTGCGGACAATTCGAACGACCTCCTGATGCTTGCCGCCGAGCTTCAACTCCGCCGCTGCGAACAGCCGGTCGACGATCATGTGATGGCCGCGAACGCGATAATTCACGAGCTGGCCATCACCTTCCGCACCGATGACCCACAGAGGGGGCAGCTCGCCTTGCGAGATGCCGGTCGGAAACTCGATGAACACCTGCCGTCCATCGTCGAAGGCGCGGAGCGGCCGCCAGGGCGGGTCGTCGCCCTCGATGCGGTAGCGGAAATTGAGCGCGTTGAGGTCGACGCCGGTGGCGACGGGCGTTGTGGCTTCCGCGGCTGCATTCTGCTGGCGGAGCGCGATGAGCTGGTCCTGCGCATAGGCCCATGAGACCGAAGCCATATAGGTCTTGTCGTCCGAATGCAGTTCGAGGTGATAGGTGCGGCGGTCGGTGTTGATAATGAGGTTTGTGACCAGATCTGCTCGGGTCGGCTTCACCAGAATGTGGACGCGCTTGGCCGGTCCGACGCCGCTCTCGGTGTCGCCGATGATCCAACGCACGGTATCTCCCGCCGCGACAGGCCCCGAGCCCGTCAATTGTTCACTTGGCTCCAGCGCGATGTCGGTGATCTCGCCGGGCGCGGCGTAGACTTGATAGAGCGCGCCGTCGGAAAAGGGATACACTTGGATCGCGTTTAGGTAGCCGGCTCGCGTTGGCTGAACGCGGGCAGCGCCGTTCGCCTGGTCGACGCGCGCATGGGGATCGGCAAGCTCTGGCGGTTGTTTCGAGTTGCCAGGAAGAGGCTTGAGTTGGCCCGGCAAGGGCAACAGCTTCGGCAACTCGACAATCTGCACGGGTTTCGGCGGATCGGCCTGCAGCACCGCCGGCTTCGGCGTATTGTCGTAGCTGATCTGTGGCGGCTTCCATGCGGTGGCGCATGCGCCAAGAGACAGAGAGGCAAGCAACAACGACGAGATCGCAAGCGGGCGCATCAGCCGAGCTCCTT
>MKTV01000057.1 GCA_001898425.1 Rhodospirillales bacterium 69-11 | reverse complement strand
TTATTCTCTTTCATTCTCGCGAATGACGGTGCCGCTGCCCCAGCCGGGTCACCATCTGATCTGGAAGGCTTCGGCTTCGTCAAAGGGGATATTCCTTACGGCACCTATCCGGCCTTCTCCCTGAAGGATGGTACGGCGGTCCCTTATTCAATGACCACGGAAGACTTTACCCTATGGGCGCCGAAGGCCGCCTTTGTTGGATCAATCTCTGGCACGACTCTCACCGTCACGAAGGTGTTCAACGGTGCGATTGCCGTCGGTGACAATCTAGTCTGTTACGGAATGACCGCTGGCACAAAGATTACGGCGTTGGGCACCGGCTCCGGCGGGACCGGCACCTATACGGTGAACAACTCCCAATCGCTCAATCTCGTTCAGATCATATCCAAACATTCGCTTTGGGAAGCTACATTCCAGTTTCGCTGCCCGATCGCGATCCCGGCAAGCGTGACGCTGACATGCACGCTTGTGGCAGGAAACAAAAACGTCACGGTCACCGCAGGAAATACGTCTTCCATTGCGGTTCACATGGGTATGCAGTGCGCGACCAAACTGTTGCCGCTCAAGCCCACAGGCGTCGAGAGCATAACTGACGGCACGCACTTCGTTATGACGCAGCCCGCGGCCGTCAGTGGGACGGCCAGCGTTGTCTTTTCCGGGTGGCTCGTGGATTGCAAAACGAACGGCACCGGACCTGGCACGTGCTCGCGCTCGCTAACGGATTTTTCGGCCGGCGGCCTCAACATCAAATCGACCGGCATCGGTCTCACCAATATCTCCGGCACGAATGTCGCAAGTATCAACAACAGCATCGCCAACAATTCACCGGCGAACTACCTGTTCATGGATGGCGCGGTAGGGCGCACCTACAAATTTTATGATCGTTATCGAGTGAGCGGTACACCAGACCCCTGCGTGTATGCCAATTTCTATGCTCAGGTGATTGAGGATATTGCGGGCGGCATGTGGGGTATCCGCAATCTCACAATGGTGCGCAACGGATTTTATGACGGATCGAGCAATCATCATTGCGCCTTTTCATCCATGATTACAGACGATGGACTGGGCACTTCGTATGATGTTTATCCGTCAGGCACATTAGGACGCAGGCGAACCTGCACGATGCGGGCAGCCAACAATGCGACAATCGATTCGACCGGTAGCACTTTCGCTGGCGGCGAATATGCGATGGTAACCGCAGATGAAGGCACTACGCCCCCTGCGCCGCTTGTGACGGGCAATATGTATTGGGTGCAACGGGCCAATGACAATTCGTTTTACCTTGCGACATCATCGACACTCTCAGGCTCTCCGCAAGTCAAATTGACCGCAGATAAGACCGGTAGCGGCAACTGGTATGTTACGCCATATCCGTGGGCAGTGTCTTTCGCTGCGATACCAGATGCCAATTCCGAAGGTCGCGCAAATTTCTTTAAAGGAACGGGAAGCGCCGACACAGACGTTCAACTGCGCATTGTCCGCGATCCTTACTATGATCGCAAAGTTGGCTTCATCCCCGCCTTTGATCTGGAAAGCGCGGAGACAAAAAGACCAAATCACTATACATCTGACAACCCCTACTATCTGGGTACCATCAATCCTTATGGCACACGTGGGATGGCAGGCGGCCCAGAGCAGACGCAATGGGATGCCTGTTCGGCCAATCAGATATTCACCCAGGACCAGATTTCGGCGCGCTACGTCCGCATGTTTGCTCTGCTTGGCACGTTGTTCGGGTATCGTTATCGTTCCGTGACGTATCCGGATCGCTATCCACCTCTCAATAACGGCACAGATAGCGCAGGGTCGCTCTATAGAGACCTGCCAGCACCAGCTCCGACGCTCTACCGTTTGAACATCGCCAATCCGCCTTCCGGTAATATTCTGCCGGGAGTAGATGGGAACGACCTTTCCCATCTACCGCAATTCTTCGTCGGCCCCGTCGTCAAGTATCGAGAGCCTTGGATGCTGGAAGGGCTTCTTGATTTCGGCATGTATGCAAACATGGATCAGGATTATTCCTTCCTCCACACTGATCCGGTTAACTGGACGCAGAGTTTTGCCAAGCCGAACACATGGAAGGTTCGTGCTCGTCGGCAGACGAGAAACCCCAGTTTCGGAAACGTGCTGCGCTATGGCATCGTTAACCTTGGGTCTAACGATCAGGCGGGCCGCTACGATACAGGCCGATTGATGGCGCAGACGGCAGCCGCCCTTCACACGCCATCAGGGTATGCGGAATCATCTGTCATTTATGACATGATGAACGACACGCTTGTGACCTTGAAGGAGGTTATCACCGATCCCAATCGTCCGAATCTCGGCGAGGAAAGTGGATGGTTATTCAAGGGCAATAATAACCTCACATGGCACGACAATTGGCAGGCTACCAATTACACAGGCTTTGCCCTTGCTGTGGCCGCGAATTGGAAGGAACGCAACCCAGACATTCTGCTGCCGATGAGCGAATTGGTGAAATACAATTGCTGGCTCGTGAAAAACCTCGGGCCATGGGCGCTGAAACAATATATCCAGAATGTTGGTAATACTGGTGACGGCAAAGGGTACGATCTTGTTTATGACCATGATGGCATAACGACATGGAAGCGGATGGGCTTCCTGTCGAGTTTCAAGTTAACGTGGACGGCTGGAAACGCGCTCATCACATGGGCCAATCAGTCATCGTCGAGCATGACGACATGGTATGGCTATTCGCTGACCAGTGGCGATATCCTGAACTTCAATCATACAGACAATGAGCCTTCCACGTCGTTTCTTGGGGCGGATCACTTCCCACTTACGGCTTCGCGGCCATATTTTATCGAGCGTGTTTCGGATACCACTTTCTATCTTCACCAATTTGATAACCAGGCCAATTGGGACGCCGAAGGCACCGATCCACCGCTTATTCCGTCACTCGATTATGGCGGTGCACATGATGGTGTATTTTTCGCTCCCCACACGCCGAGCGTTCTTTCATTCCCCGCATCGGTGAACTTGTCGGATCCTGATGATTTTTTCCTGCGCGCCGCGGCCATGACAGGTGCCTGCATCGCTCATGGCGCCACCGGATATGACACGGATGCTTATGCGACGCTTCAAGCGGCGTTTACAGCCGCAAAGGTCGGAACGAACATCCAATTCGAAAGCAATACGGATAACTGTATCAACTATGTGACCGATCATCTTTGATGAAGTTCTAACCTTCGCGAAGACCCTTTTCGCTTTCCCAGCCATTTATCGTGTGACAGTCGTCGCAAACAATTGCGATTCCGAACTGGCGCTCGACTTTATTGAGATGACCACCGCAGACATAGCAGGACAGATCAAATATCGATCGAAGGCGGCGCAGCCAGCCGCGTTTCCGTTTGGTCTCTGCCTCGCTAACGAAATGATTCTTGTCATTTTGGACGTTCATTGCGCCCCCACCATTTTCATCCCCGATATGATCGTATGGCGATCTCGTCCGGAAACAAGTGGCATTTGGCCTGTCAGGTTAACTGACTTAAATCTCTGGTAAATTCCGATGCAGACTTTCCGGCTGTCCCGGCAAGACGGGACGGATGACGCGACTCGTGGCGAGATAACCGGTTTTAACGGTGGTCACATCTGCGCCACGCTGGAGGATGCAGGACGGACGGAGAAGGTGCCGGGCCGGACCCGGATACCGGCTGGGACCTACCGGCTGGGCTTCCACGCCTCTCCCCGGTTCGACAAGTCGTACCGGTCGAGGATCGATCGGGCAGGGGAACGCTATCGCGGCATGATCGAGGTCCGGGGCGTGCCGAACTTCACGGCCATCCTGATCCATTGCGGCAATACGGTCGAAGACACGGCGGGATGCGTTCTTGTGGGCGAGCGCGTGATTGCCACGACCAACGGTCTCTACATCCCCGGCGGCGAAACGTGGCCTGCCTTCCTCCGTCTCTATCCAATCCTCACGGAAGCGATCGAGCGCGGCGGGGCCGAACTCATCATTACCGATCCTCACAAATAGGACCTATCCATGCTCCACGATCCAGCCGTGTGCAGGCTCGGCAAGCGGCCTGCACGCCATGACGCACGTACATTGCGCTTCTCGACCTATGCCAAGGAACTACCGCCGATCCCGGCTGCCATTGCATGGGGTGCGGCGGTAAAAGACTGGCCGATGCTTGGGAACAATCGTTTTGGCGATTGCGCATTCGCCGGAGCAGCGCATATCGAACAGCAATTCGCTGGCGCCAATGGCAAATCCTTCGTTCCGGCCGAAGCCGATGTGCTGAATGATTATTCCGCCGTCACCGGCTTCGATCCCGACAAACCCTATACGGATCGGGGCACCTTTCTTCTCGACGCCCTTAATTACTGGCGCAAAACCGGTGTCTGTGGCGGACGCAAGATCGACGCATACGTCATGGCAAAGCATGACGATCCCGATCAGATCAGGGCCGCCATCTATCTGTTCGGTGCCGCCTATGTCGGCGTGCAGCTACCCATGTCAGCCTTCGATCAGAAGGTTTGGGACATTCAAGGCAGCATGTTCAATCCCGACAATAAGCCGGGTTCGGCCGGTGGTCATTGCGTGTGCCTTGTCGGGTATGACGCTGACGGCCCGATCTGCATCACGTGGGGACAGGTCAAGCGCATGACGTGGCGCTGGTGGCTTCAATATGCCGACGAAGCCTACGCGTGCGTTTCGCACAATTGGTATCCAACCGGCATAGCCCCGAACAATTTCAACTATGTCCAGCTTCAGGCCGACGCCGCCGCGTTTGGCTGAGCCGCGGCGCGGGCGGTTTCCCGCGCATCTCACCACCAAGGAGAAACCAGAATGACTGGTTATCGTACCATCGTGGCCGCCGCGGTGCTGACCGTGCTGGGCGCGCTGCAGGGCCTCGACTGGGCCCAACTAATCCCCAACAACCCCGAGGTTGTGGGTTGGGTTCTGACCGGCATCGGCGCCGTAATGGCCGTGTTGCGGGTCGTCACCAAAACACCGGTTGGGGGCCAGAAATGAGCCGCAACAAAACAGCCATGGCATTCGTGATCGGCGCAGCCCTCCTGCTCGCGTCGTGTTCCTCCATCAACGGCATTTTCGTCTCGCTTCAGTCGGGTATGAACTACATCGGAGACAGCGGTCTCATCTTCAACGGCTTCCAGAAAGTCTATTTGACCCTCTGCGACGTACCGGAAAAACCGGGTTATTGCGATCAGATCGCGCCGAAGATGAAGGCGGCCGATGTCGCCGCCATCAATGCCTATCAGGTGGCTATTGACGGTGCGCTCGCCGCCAATGCCGATCCACAGGCCGTCGGTAAGCTGGCAGCCGATACCGCGAACGCCGTGTTTTCGGTCGAGCAGATCGTGCTTCTGGCTCAAGCCAAATCGGGCCTGAAAGGTGATGCGCTCCATACAGCCGTGACCGTGGCAGGTGTCACCTTCACGGTCGGACTGCAAACCGCAATGGCGGTGACTTTCTTAAACCAGAAGGGCGCGACTGCCGAGGACCTTCAAAACATCCTCGACACCATCAAAGCGGATGACGCGCGCATTCAGGCTTTGTGAGCGATGGACGGCGTTCGGAAATCCCTCGCGGTATTGCTTGCGTTGACAGGCGGTGCGGCCATGACGGCCGCGCTCGTCCTGTTCACGCTTCAAATCCAAATGGGCGTCGTCATTGTCTCCACTGTGATCGGTGGCGTCTGCGCCTTCGCAGCAATCGGAATCAGTATCGTTCGGGAGTAATAGCCAATGGACGCAAATCAGGGCGGGGGCCCGGACGTCTGGGATTATGCGTGGATGACGGCGTTGAGTTTCGCCGGCGCCTTCCTCAGATCCCAGCGATGGCTTGGCCCTGATGGAAAGATTGTCTGGCTTCGCGTGATCTCCGAACTATTCACGGCGATTGCCATGGGCGCCGTCGTTATCGCTGTGGGCGACAAATACCAACTCGACCGGCCCATTGTCGGCGGTCTCGCCGGGTTTGCCGGATTTGTCGGACCAGCAGCGCTGATCGAAGCACTCCCTGCCATCATCAAAGCCAAGTTCGGTATTGGAATTGGAGGCGTGAATGTATCAGACGATGGAAAATCGAAGTAAAGCGACCCATTGGTATGACGCATGGTCGATACGGATCGGCTCGATTGTCTTCGCCTTTCTGTGCGGTATGGCAGCCAACAATGGCTACGTCACCCAAGGCGCGGTTTCCGACCATATAGAGCGACTGGCGCATGACCTGAGACAGGATGGCTGTCGCGTCAGCCAATATGAAGTCGATCAGGCCCTGACGCGGCGATGATCAGTTGGCGCAACAGCTTGGCGGCGTAGCCATGGCACAGGTCAGCAAATACCTCCGCCGCGTTGGAGGCGGCTACGCGCACTGGTGTCCGGGTTGCGGCGAGACCCATGTCATATTTGATCGGTGGGCATTCGACGGGAACGTGGACAAGCCAACGTTCAATCCCAGCGTCAAGATCACCGGCAAGCAATGCGTGATCGTCGACGGAGAATGGACGGGGGAATGGGTGCGCGATGCCAACGGCAATGCGGTGGATATGTGTTGCCATTACTTCCTTCACGCGGGCCAGATCGAGTTTTGTGGTGACTGCACGCATTCCTTGAGCGGCAAAACCGTGCCGCTTCCAGAGTTGAAACCCGCGCCCGGCGGTTCTGGGCAATCGCAGAAGCAGGAGAAGTAGCATGTTTACGATTAAGCACATCAACGCCGCAGGAATTGAAGAGCTCTATTCGAGCACCAAATGTCGTTTCCACCCGAAAGGGCTGTGCAACGGTACAGCACTCAATAGCGAGAGTTCTGGGATCATTCATTTAGACGGCGTGACCACACTGCACGGCGGTACAGTTTTTGTAATGAATGAGACAGGAAAGACCGTCGCGCGATATGATCTCGGCGCATCGCCAGTTCCGATTGTCGGAGACGGATTAAGCGACCCCCGGCCGTTGGGCACCGGAATGCCGGACGCATTTCCCGTCCAAGACGTTGGGATCTGCCACCAAACGATTCCGCCCAATCAAGCATCGTGATATACTGAATTGCTGCGGCGGCGTGGAAGCAGAAGGTCTTGAAGCGGCTCGTCCGCGTAGGGATTAGAGACACGCGATGCCATAGCCTACCGGCCCAGATCAGGCCGTCCCTTATGGCTGGTGTAAGGCAGATTGCCGAGAAGTGCGCACATCGAGAGATGGCCAGGGAGTAGGCAGCCTCATTAGCGCGAG
>MKTV01000056.1:104017-148885 GCA_001898425.1 Rhodospirillales bacterium 69-11 | reverse complement strand
CGAACGTCATCTCCGGTCAGCTCGGCGCGGTGACGGCAAGTGGCGGAACAGTCGACGTCGCAGCAACGGTGCCCGCTTCCGGCCCGTCGACGATCCCCCCGACCACCGCCGGCGGCAACACGGTCACGGAGCTGCTGATCGACGGCAACACCGGGCCGAACGTCACCGTGGGGTCCGGCTGGAACTACATCATCGACAACTCGACCGCCCCATCCACGATCACCGCGTCGAACACGACGCTGCTCGGGAACAGCACGGGCGGCGTCTACTTCCTCTCCGGCACCAGCACCGTGGCAGCCACGGGCGGCGACAACTTCATCTCGGCGAACGGGTCGAGCTACCAGCTCTCCGGCGCGGACGCCCCCGGGACCGATGACACCGTCTTCGGCGCCGGCAGCGGCACTCTCGCGGGTGGCGGCGGCACGAACCTCCTGGTCGCCGACGGTCTCAGCAACGTCATCCTCTCGAGCGGCACCAACGACACCGTCATCCTCGCCTCCGGCGCGGGCCGGGTCGTCGCCACCGGCACGGGCGTCGGCATCCTGATGAGCGGGGCTGACAACGCCCTGGTGACCATGTCCGGCGGCAACGGCCTCCTGATCGGCGGCAGCGGCTCGCTGAACCTGGTCGACAACGGCAGCAACGACACGATCGGCCTCGGCAGCGGCACCTCCACCGTCACCCTGGGCGGCAGCGGCAACCAGCTGTTCGGCAACGGCACGCTCAACCTGGTGATCAACGGGTCCAATGACACCGTCCTCACCGGCGCGGCCAGCCCCGCGACGGTCCAGGCCAGCAGCAGCGCCGTGGTGTTCGATGGCGGCGGCGGCCTCTCCTTCGTCGGCGGCGCCGGCACCTCCACCGTGGTCGGCGCCAGCGGCGCCACCACCGATGTCTCGGTCGGCAGCGGCGGTCTGGTGTTCGGTGCGAACAGCAACCAGACCGCGAACATCGTCGCCGGCACGGGCGGATCCACCATCTTCGGCGGCTCCGGATCGGTCATCAACTTCAGCGGCAGCCTCGGCTCGGCCACCCTCGTCGCCTCGGGCGGCAGCGAGACGCTCAACGCCGCCGGGTCCTCGGGCAACAACTTCTTCGCGGCCTCCACCCTCGGTTCGGAAACCACCTCCATGGTGGGCGGCTCCGGGTCCGATACGATGCTCGCCGGCGCCGGCTCGGACACCATGACCGGCAACGCAGGCAGCGACTACTTCATGTTCTTCAACGCCAATACCCAGGGCCTGCACGACTACGTCACGGACTTCAGCAGCGACGACTCCCTCTTCCTGCTGGGCTACAACTCGTCCCAGTCGGCAAACAGCCTGCTGCAGAACGCCCAGGTGAACGCCAGCGGCGTGACGCTGACCCTGTCCGACAACACCCAGATCACCTTCTCCAACCTCACCAGCACCAGCCAGCTGAACGGCAAGATCTTCTACGGCTGACCCCCGCCGCAGATCGGCAGCAAAAACCCCAGGCAGGATCCCCTGCCTGGGGTTTTTTCATTCCAACACCCCGCTCCCAGGCGCCGCACCGCGCGCCTCAGCCCAGACGCGACCGGTCCGCCGGGTCGCCCGGACCGAACGTCACCGCCACCAGGACGGGTCAGCCGCCGCGCAACCGCCCCCAGACCCGTCGCACACCCCCGAGACGCGCCAGGGCCCGCCCGACGACCGTTTCCAGCGCGGTCAGCCGCTCGCCCTGGCTGCCCAGCTCGCGCGCAAGCACGTTCACCGTCGTCTCCGCCTCATCCAGCCGGCCGCCAAGCCGCGACACGCGCCCCTCCACCTCCCCGGTGGAACTGGTGAGCCCGCCCAAGGCGCCGGAGAGCTCACCCACCGTGCCAATCAGCCCGTCCACCGTGCCGCCCACGGCCTCGAGCCGCTCCGGCACCGATTCCAGCTGCGCGAGCTGGCGCAGGATCTGCTCGCGGCGCCCCCAGAGCGAGCCCGGACCGGCGAAGTCACCCCCCGGCAGAGCGCCCGGAGCGGCAGCGCCAGGCTGCGTGCCCTTCCTCACGAACACGATGTTCGCGGTCATGGACAGGCTGTCGATCGGCAGATAGGACGGCTCGCCCGTGGCGAGCGGCTGCATCATGTGGTCCAGCAACTGCTTCGCCACCCCGATCATCCCGAACTGGCTGCTTGGGAATTCTTTGGTCCCGGCCACGGCATCCGCCCAGGGCGGGGCCTCGAAGGCGATGCCATCGGGGTATTCCGGCATGAACCCGGTGCCGATATCCTCGATCACGTAATGGCCGCCAGGCACCAGCCAGCGCGGAAACAGATGGACCAGAGATCGCTTCGTCAGAAACCCGATATGCGATGCGTCATCGATGATCAGGTCGAACCCGCCTCCGGCGAGCCAGCCGGCCCGATCCAGGATGGCCGGATCGTCCTGACTGCCCTGGAGGAGGTGGATTCGCGGCTGGTCGCGGACCCGCTCAGGCATCTCGGCGATGTCGATCCCCACGATCTGCGCATTCGGCAGGAAGTCGCGCCAGATCAGCAGAGACGCGCCGGAGGAAACGCCGAGCTCGAGGATGCGCAGCGGTTCTTCGCGGCGATGCGCGAGGAGATGGGCGTACCCTTCGAAATAGCTCCGATGCTTCCGCGTGACGTCGCCTTCGGCGTAGTGCCGCGAGGCGATCGCGTCCAATTCCGCAGCCGCTTCGTCTTCGGTCATGGTCTTCTCCGGTCGGCGGCAGGAATCAGCGGAAGATCCGGCGGAGCAGCGGCCGCACCGTGTCGCTGACCGGCAGCAGCGTCCGCGCAAGCGCAGGGCGGCGCAGGATCGGGGTCAGCATCTCGACCGTGGCCCGCACGCGGGGCCGGTGATAGTGGGCGACGAACCGCAGATCCTCCGCCGCCGAAAGCGCGGTGGCCGTGTCGCCGCGCCGCAACGCCATCATGTACTCGCGGACGAGCCACGGCAGGAACCGCGGCGCGATCGCGTCGCGGCTGTAATAGAACTCACGGTCCGGCTGGTCCGGGAACATCTCCAGCAGCTTGCGGACGTAGATCATGCGGCTTCGCGCCATGCGCGCGGAGAATGACGCGCTGCCGGTGAAGATCCGCCACTTCGTCAGCGCTTCGTCGATGTACACGTTGTCGTATCCGGCGCGGAAGATGCGCAGGAACAGGTCGTCGTCCTCGAAGCCGGACAGGGACTCGTCGAAGCCGCCCACCGCTTCGAAGGCCTCGCGTGAGATCAGGGACGCCGACGGCAGCACGAACATGTCGGTCTGCAGGCAGCCCAGCAGATCCCGCTTCGGATGCTTGACGTAGCTCAGCGCCCGCAACGCATCGCGCGTCACCATCTGCCCGGTGATGTCGACCTCGTCGAGGTTGCAGTAGACCCACCCCAACGGGATGGGCCGCTGCTTGAAGAACGGCTCGACCAGGCGCTCGAGGTGGTGGGGGTACCACATGTCGTCCTGGTCCAGCAGCGCGATCAGCCGCCCCGTGGAATGCTTCACCGCGAAGTTCCGCGCCGCGGACTGGCCCCCGTTCGCCTTTCGCAGCAGCTGGACCTGCGGATGCTTCTCGATGAACCGTTCCACCACGGCCGCGCCGTCGTCGGTCGATCCGTCATCGACCACCAGGATCTCCTGCGGCGGGCGCGTCTGCGCCAGGACGCTGTTCAGTGAGTCCTCGATGAAACGAGCGCCATTATAAAGCGGGATGATCGCGGTGATCGTCAGTTGGTCGTCAAGCATCGCCATTCCTAATACGTCGCCTCATCCCGCGACTCCGGCAGCGGAACCGGCCTCGACGCCGCGGCAATGCCCCGATCGTGCCCGGTCCGATCCCTGTCTCGCCAGACGCAGATCGCCTTTCCTCTCGCATGCTCCGCCCGACGAGACAACCAGGGCCATCGCGCCCCGAACCGGTGCGGAACGGCGCCCCCGGCGGGCCGCCACCGGGGGGCACGCCGGCCCTTTCTCGACGATTGACACTGCGACCTCGCTTCGTCACCTTCAGCGTGTCTGGGAACGAGCCGATCGGGTTCAACCGAGACGGCATAAGAATGAGGAAACGGATGGAAAGCCGCCGCTTCATGCTGCGCGCTGCGTGCTGGTCGTGCCTGCCGTCGATCCGCAGGGCGTGATGCCAGCCGACCCGCAGCGTCCCCTGCTCCGCATTTCCGGTGTCAAGATGCGCTTCGGCGGCGTCGTCGCGCTGGGCGGTGTCTCGTTCGACGTGGGCTACGGCCAGATCTGCGGCCTGATCGGCCCGAACGGCTCCGGCAAGACCACGCTGTTCAATTGTATCAGCGGTATCTATCGCTACACCGAGGGCGACATCCAGTTCGAGGGACAGTCGCTCACCGGCCTGCCCCGCTGGCGCATGGCGGGCATCGGCCTCGGCCGGACCTTCCAGAACGTGGCCCTGTTCCGCCCGCTCAGCGTGCGCGACAACATCCTGGTGGGCGCCCATCACCTCGGCCGCTCCGGCTTCGTCGCCAACGCGCTGCGCCTGCCCTTCGTGCGGCAGGAAGACCGCGCGGCCGAGGCGCGCTGCGACGACCTGCTCGATCTCCTCGACCTGCGCGCGGTCGCGCAGCGCCCCGCCGGCACGCTGCCCTTCGGCTTCCAGAAGCGCGTCGAACTCGCCCGCGCCCTGATCGGCAGCCCCAAGCTGCTGCTGCTGGACGAGCCCGCGGCCGGCCTGAACCACAGCGAGGTCGACGACCTCGCCCGCGTCATCCAGCAGGTCCGCGACCACTTCAACCTCAGCGTCCTGCTGGTCGAGCACCACATGAGCCTGGTCATGCGCGTCTCCGACAAGGTCGTGGCGCTCGAGTTCGGCATGAAGATCGCCGACGGAACGCCCGACGAAGTCCGCAACGAGCCGGAGGTGATCCGCGCCTATCTCGGCGACACGCAGGAGGACACGCATGCCGGCGCTGCTTGAGGCCAAGGGCCTGCGCGCCGCCTACGGCGAGACCAAGGTCCTGCACGGCATCGACTTCCGGGTCTCCGAAGGCGGCGTCACCGCGCTGCTGGGCGCGAACGGCGCGGGCAAGACCACCACCCTGCGCGCCATCTGCGGCATGGTCCGCACCGAGGGCGAGATCTGGCTGGCCGGCACCCGCATCGACGGCCGCGCCACCGAGGACGTCGTGCGGCGCGGCGTCGCCCACGTGCCCGACGGCCGCGGCACCTTCATGGAACTCACCGTCGAAGAGAACATGAAGCTCGGGGCCTACACGCGCAACGACCGCGACGTGGCGGCCGATTTCGAGAAGATGTTCGACTACTTCCCGCGCCTGAAGCAACGCTACCGCCAGCAGGCCGGCACGCTCTCGGGCGGGGAGCAGCAGATGCTGGCCATCGCCCGTGCGCTGCTGCTGCGCCCGCGCCTCTTGCTGCTGGACGAGCCGTCCTTCGGCCTCGCGCCCCTGATCGTGCAGGAGATCTTCGGCATCATGCGCCGCATCCGCGAGGAGGAGCGCGTGGGCATCCTGCTGGTCGAGCAGAACGCCAACCTCGCCCTGGCCTTCGCGGAAGAGGCCTACCTGCTGGAGACCGGACGCATCGTCGTGTCGGGCGCGGCCGCCGAGATCAGCAAGGACGAATCCATCCGCCGCTCGTATCTCGGATACTGACGCGGCCAAACGAAAAACACGTCGAGGGAGCAACGCGCGTGGACGGCTTGATCCACCAGGTCATGTCGGGAATCGCCACCGGTGGCATCTATGCCAGCGTGGCCCTGGCACTCGTCATGATCTACCAGGCGACGCATCACGTGAACTTCGCGCAGGGCGAGATGGCGACGTTCTCGACCTACATCGCACTCACGATGATCGATTTCGGCCTGCCCTACTGGGTGGCCTTCGTGCTGACCATCATCGTCTCCTTCGCGATCGGCGTCGCGATCGAGCGCGTGCTGATGCGCCCGATGGCCCACGCGCCCGTCCTGTCGTCGGTCGGCGTCTTCGTCGGGCTGCTGCTGATCATCAACAGCCTCTCCGGCTGGTTCTTCGACTACACGATCAAGCAGTTTCCCTCCCCCTTCCCCGACGAGCCCATGCTGGGGGGCTTCATCTCGGGTCATGAACTCGGATCGACCGGCGTCACCCTCGCCGTGCTGATCGCGGTCTACCTGTTCTTCCGCCACACCAAGCTGGGCCTCGCGATGCGCGCCGCCGCGTTCAACCCGGCCTCGTCCCGGCTGGTCGGCGTGCGCGTCGGCTGGATGCTGGCGCTGGGCTGGGGCCTCGCCGCCGCGATCGGTGCGGTCGCGGGCTGCATGGTGGCGCCGATCGTCTTCCTCGATCCCAACATGATGGCCGGCATCCTGCTCTACGCCTTCGCCGGTGCGCTGCTGGGCGGCATCGACAATCCGCTGGGGGCGGTGCTGGGCGGCTTCGCCGTCGGCATCATCGAGAACCTGGGCGGCGCCTATCTCGTCGGCACCGAACTCAAGCTGACGCTCGCGCTGGTGATCATCGTCGCGGTGCTGACCGTGAAGCCCTCCGGCCTGATGGGCCGGACCCTCTACAGCCGGGTGTGACGACGATGCGGATCTCCTGGCTGCTGCCCCTGCTGCTCGTCGCCGCCGCCGCCTGGCCCACCCTGGCCTTCAGCGACTACCACCTGTTTCAGCTGACGATGGTGGTGGTCTACGGCATCGCGATCCTCGGGCTCGCGATCCTCACCGGCTTCAACGGCCAGATCTCGCTGGGTCATGGCGCGTTCTACGCGATCGGCGCCTACACGACGGCGATCCTGATGACGACCTGGGACGTGCCGTACTGGGCGACGCTGCCGGTGTCCGCCGTCGTCTGCGCGGCGGTGGGCTTCCTGATCGGCCTGCCCGCGCTGCGGCTGGGCGGGCTGTACCTCGCGCTCACCACCTTCGCCCTGGCGGTCGCAATCCCGCAGATCCTGAAACACAAGCTGATCGATACCTGGACCGGCGGCGTGCAGGGGCTGGTGATCGACAAGCCCGAGGCGCCGTTCGGCCTGCCCCTGTCCCCCGACCAGTGGCTGTGGCTGTTCACCTTCGTGGTCGGCGTGGTGCTCTACGGCCTGGCCTGGAACCTGGTGCACGGGCGCATCGGGCGCGCGATGATGGCGATCCGCGACCATGCCCTCGCGGCCGAGGCGATGGGCATCAACATCGCCATGCTGAAGACCCGGACCTTCGCGGTCAGCGCGCTCTACACCGGGGTGGCGGGCTCGCTGGGCGCGATCGCGATCCAGTTCGTCGCCCCCGACAGTTTTTCGGTGTTCGTCTCGATCACGCTGTTCGTGGGGCTGGTGGCCGGCGGCGCGGCCTCGATCGGTGGGACGATCGTGGGCGCGCTGTTCATCGAGTTCGTGCCCAACCTCGCGGACAAGGTGTCGAAGGCCGCGCCCGGCGCCGTCTATGGCGTGCTGCTGATCGCCATGCTGTTCCTGATGCCGCAGGGCGCGGGCGGCTTCTTCGCGCAGCAATGGCGCCGCGTGACGCGCCGTCTCGGCCCCGCGGAGCAGCCGGCCGCCGTCACCGACGAGACCGCGCGCGTCACGCCCATGCACCTGCGCGAGAAGGCGGGGAAGTAGGCGGCGGCATCCCCCACGGCGCGAGGCAGGCGCAGGCGCAGGCGCGTCCCGTGTGCGATACGCCCCGTGTCATGGCCGGCGCAGGCGGGCGCCCCCCGTGTCATGGCCGGCGCAGGCGGCGCCCCCCGTGTCATGGCCGGCGCAGGCCGGCCATCCACGACGTCGTGCGGCACGGTAAGTCGTGGATGGCCGCCCTTCGGCGGCCATGACACGGGGCCATACCCTGCGGCGGCCATGACACGGGGACATTCCCTGCGGCGGCCATGACGCGCTTCCCCGTTCCGCGGCCTCGACGCGCCCCCGCTCGGCGGCCTCACCCGGAACGCCCGCCCCCCGCACGCTTGCCACCCGGACCAAACCCGATAACCTGCCCCGACCAAGAAGGAGGAAACCAACGGCATGCTCAGCCTCGCGGGCAAAGTCGCGCTCGTCACCGGCGCGGGATCGATCGGACCCGGCTGGGGCAACGGCAAGGCAACGGCCACGCTGCTCGCGCGTCAGGGCGCCAAGGTCTTCCTCGTCGACCTCAATCCAGCCGCCGCGGACGAAACGCGCGAAATCATCGAATCGGAAGGCGGCACCTGCGCCACGCATTCCTGCGACGTCATGCAGGCGGCCGACGTGGCCGAGATGGTGCAGGCCTGCGTCGATCGTTTCAAACGTCTCGACATCCTGGTCAACAACGTGGGCGGCTCCGCTCCCGGCGATGCCGTCGCCATGTCGGAGGAGGTCTGGGACCGCCAGATCGACTACAACCTCAAGACCGCGTTCCTCGGCTGCAAATACGCGATTCCGGTGATGCTCGAGCAGGGCAAGGGCGCGATCGTCAACATCGCCTCCGTCGCCGGCATGCGCAACGACTGGCACTCCGGCCGCTCCCATGTCGGCTACAGCGCGTCGAAGGCGGGCGTCATCCAGCTCTCGCGCTCGACCGCCGGCACCTACGCGAAGAAGGGCATCCGCGTGAACACCGTGGTGCCCGGCCTGATGCACACGCCCCTGGTCGAAGCCCGCCTCGCCAAGACGGTCGCCGGCAACGACGCGCAGAAGCTGATCGACGCCCGTAACGCCGTCGTGCCCATGGGCCACATGGGCACCGGCTGGGACGTCGCCCACGCCGTGCTGTTCCTGGCCTCCGACGAGGCCGGCTACATCACCGGCACCGAGATCATCGTCGACGGTGGCCTCACCACCTTCATGCCCTGAGCGGAGTTTCTCCCATGAGCGCCGGACGCTTCCCCACCCTCACGCCCGAGACGATGAACGCGGACCAGAAGAAGGTCGCCGACGCCATCCAGTCGGGCCCGCGCGGCTCCGGCCTGCGCGGCCCGTTCAACGCGCTGCTGCGCAGCCCCGATCTCTGCGATCTCGTGCAGCGCGTCGGCGCCTATGTGCGCTTCGGCAGCTCGATCCCCGCGCCGCTGAACGAGCTCGCGATCTGCATGGCCGGCCGCAAATGGTCCGCCCAGTACGAGTTCTACGCGCACCGCAAGCTGAGCATCGAAGCGGGGCTCAACCCCGCCATCCTTGACGCCGTGGCCGATGGCCGCCGCCCCGAGGCGATGAGCAAGGACGAAGCCCTGGTCTACGACTTCGCCAACGAGCTGCTCAGCACCGGCCAGGTCTCCGACACGCACTACCAGCCCGTCCTCGACCGGTTCGGCGAGCGCGGCGTGATGGATCTGGTGGGGGCGGTCGGGTACTACAGCCTCGTGTCCATGGTGCTCAATGTCGCGCAGGTGCAGCTGCCCGCCGGCGAGACCCCGCCGCTCAAGCCGCTCTGAGCCGAACCATGTCCGACGATATCCTGGTCGAGACGCAGGACGGCTGGCGCCAGCTCACGCTGAACCGGCCGGACAAGCTGAACGCGGTGAACGAGGCGATGCTCACCCACCTCCTGCGCGCGATCGACGAGGCCGAGGCCGATGCCGGCTGCCGCGCGCTGCTGCTCACCGGCGCCGGCCGCGGCTTCTGCGCCGGCCAGGAACTCGGCCCCTCGCTGACGCCCGGCCCGAACGGCCCGCCCGATCTCGAGACGCTCGCCGGCACCTACCACCACGAGGTCGTGCGGCGCCTCCGCGACTCTCGCCTGCCCGTCGTGTGCGCGGTGAACGGCGTCGCGGCTGGGGCCGGCGCGAGCTTCGCCCTCGCCTGCGACGTCGTGCTCGCGGCCCGCGGCGCGAAGTTCGTGCAGGCCTTCGTCAAGATCGGCCTCGTGCCCGATTCCGGCGCGTCCTTCTTCCTGACGCGCACCATCGGCGAAGCCCGTGCCCGCGCCCTCGCCCTGCTGGGCGATGCGGTGAGCGCGGAGCAGGCGGAGCAGTGGGGCATGATCTGGAAGGCGGTCGACGACGGCGCGCTGATGTCCGAAGCGACGGCGCTGACCGCGCGCCTCGCCCAGGGACCGGCCGAGTCGCACGCGATGATCAAGCAGATGTTCGCCGCCGCCGCGACCAACGACCTCTCCGCCCAGCTCGATCTCGAAGCCGCGCTGCAGGGCAAGGCCGGCCGCACCGAGGACTACGCGGAAGGCGTGCGCGCGTTCCAGGAGAAGCGGCCCCCGCGCTTCGGCCAACGAGCCACGACGTGACCCCGGAGGCGCTCGCCCGCGCCTGCGCCGATGCGATGTGGGCGGACGATCGCGCCTCCGCCGGTCTCGGCATGATCCTGACGGCGGTCGCGCCCGGCCGTGCGGAAATCACCATGCGCGTGCGCGACGAGATGGTGAACGGCCTCGGCCTCTGCCATGGCGGGTTCATCTTCACCCTTGCCGATTCCACCATGGCCTTCGCCTCCAACAGCCATGGCGAGCGCGCCGTCGCGCAGCATGCGGCGATCGACTTCCTGCGGCCCGGCAAGCGAGGCGAACTGCTGACCGCCCGCGCCGAGGAACGCGCCCGCGCCGGGCGCAACGGACTCTACGACGTCCGCGTCACCGGCGAGGACGGCACCATCGTCGCGGAGTTCCGCGGCCAGACACGCACGATCGGCAAATTCTTCGCGGAGGACTAGATGGCCGGCCTCGATCCGATCGAAACCGCCTCGCGCGACGAACTCTCCGCGCTGCAGCAGGAACGGATCGGCTGGACCCTGCGCCACGCCTACGCCAACGTGCCGCACTACAAGCAGGCGTTCGACGCAGCCGGCGTGCATCCCGGCGATTTCCGCACCCTCGACGACCTGCACAGGTTTCCCTTCACCACCAAGCAGGACCTGCGCGCCAACTACCCGTTCGGCATGTTCGCCGTCCCGCGCGCGCAGATCGTGCGCATCCACGCCTCCTCCGGCACCACCGGCAAGCCCACCGTGGTCGGCTACACGCAGCAGGACATCGAGACCTGGTCGAACGTCGTCGCGCGCTCGATCTACGCCTCGGGCGGGCGGCCCGGCATGATGGTGCACGTCGCCTACGGCTACGGATTGTTCACCGGTGGCCTCGGCGCGCATTACGGCGCGGAGCGGCTGGGCTGCACCGTCGTCCCCGTCTCGGGCGGCATGACCGAACGCCAGGTGCAGCTCATCCAGGATTTCCGCCCCGACATCATCATGGTCACGCCCAGCTACATGCTGGCGATCCTGGACGAATTCCTCCGCCAGGGTCTCGACCCGCGCGCCTGCTCGCTGCGCGCCGGCATCTTCGGCGCCGAACCCTGGACCAACGAGATGCGCGCCGATATCGAGAGCCGATTCGCGATGGATGCGCTCGACACCTACGGCTTGTCCGAAGTGATCGGTCCCGGCGTCGCCAACGAATGCGTCGAGACCAAGGACGGGCCGACCATCTGGGAGGATCATTTCTACCCGGAGGTGATCGACCCCGACACGGGCGCGGTGCTGCCCGAGGGCGCGTCCGGCGAGCTCGTGTTCACCTCGCTGACCAAGCAGGCGATGCCGGTCGTGCGCTACCGCACGCGCGACCTGACGCGCCTGCTGCCCGGCACCGCCCGCACCATGCGCCGCATCGACCGCGTGCTGGGCCGCTCCGACGACATGATGATCATCCGCGGCGTGAACGTGTTCCCGAACCAGATCGAGACGCAGGTGCTGCGCTCCGAGGTGCTGACCGGCCACTACCAGATCGTGCTGACGCGTGAGGGCCGGATGGACGAGGTCGCCGTGCATGTCGAGGCGCGCCCCGGCTATGCCGATCCCGACCTGCTCGCCGCCGAGGCCAAGCTCGCCGCCGCGCGCATCAAGGACACGGTGGGCGTGACGGTGCGCATGGTGGTGGAGCCGCCCGGCACGATCGAGCGCTCCATCGGCAAGGCCAAGCGCGTGATCGACCGCCGATAGGCTCCTGTGGCGTAGCGGTGGCGGCCCCCTGTGTCAGGCCGTGGTCCGGCCACGGTGCCCCAGTGTCATGGCCGCCGAAGGGCGGCCATCCCCGTCTTCCAATCGGCGACGTCCATGCGGGCGGGAAGCGTCGGGGTTGACCACGGAGGAAGCCGGAGGACCACGGAGGGCCACGGAGCAATCCAGCGGAACGAGGCTGCTCGGGGACGATCGAAGGTCCGAGAGGCGCGAAGCGCTGGAATCAATGATGCTGATCGAGTGGTCTGCGGCCGCGTGCCGACCCCGCGGCCCGGCGCGATCCGTCGGACACCGCCCCTGGAAGCGCGCACGGCCCGCGCCGAGGTCCGGCTCCCTCCGTGGCGCTCCGTGGCCCTCGGTGTTCCTTCGTGGTGAATCCCGCTCCCCGCCGCCGCCGGGCTGCCTTCCAGCCCAGGCCGCGCGCGGACGCCCCAGCCGGGAGCACGCCCGTCACGCCTCCGCAGCGGACGCCGGCGTCTCCTCGCCTCCCGCACGATCCATGGTGATCAACCGAGCTCCGCGGCGGAACGTGACGTAGGCCCACAGCCAGTCCAGCAGCACGACGATCCGGTTCCGGAAGCCGATCAGGAACGCGATGTGCACGATTCCCCAGAGCAGCCACGCGATGCGCCCGGTCAGGCGGATCCAGCCGAAATCCGCGACCGCACGCCCCCGCCCGATCGTCGCCAGGCTGCCCAGGTCGCGGTAGCGGAACGGCGCCGGCGTCGCGCCGCTCCGCCGCGCCGCGATCGCGCGGGCCACGTATTCGCCCTGCTGCTTCGCCACCGGCGCGACGCCGGGCAGCGGACGTCCCTCCGCTCCTTCCGCATGCGCGGTGTCGCCGATCACGAACACCTCCGGATGACCCGCCACGGTCAGGTCCGGCCCGACCACGACCCGCCCCGCGCGATCGGCCGGCACGTCCAGCCATGCGGCGGCCGGCGACGCTCGAACGCCCGCGGCCCACAGCACGGTCGCCGCCGCGATCCGGTCCGACCCGACCACGACGCCCTCGGCATCGCAGGCGGTCACCGCCGCGCCGGTGCGCAGCTCCACGCCCAGGTCGCGCAGCCCCTGCGCTGCCGCATCGGACAGAGCCTGGGGGAACGTCGCGAGCACCCGCGGGCCGGCCTCGACCAGGACCACCCGCGCGCTGCGCGGATCGATCCGACGGAAGTCCCGCGCCAGCGCCACCCGCGCCAGTTCTACGATCGCGCCCGCCAGTTCGACCCCGGTCGGGCCACCCCCCACCACCACGAAGGTCAGCAGCCGGCACTGGCGATCGGCGTCCGGCTCCGCCTCGGCATGCTCGAAGGCGAGCAGGATCCGCCGCCGGATCGCGACCGCATCCTCCACCGTCTTGAGGCCGGGGGCGAAGCGCTCCCACTCCGGATGGCCGAAATACGCGTCCTGCGCGCCCGTCGCGAGCACCAGCGTGTCGTACGGCACCGGTTCGGCCGTCGTCAGCACCCGCCGCGCGGCGAGGTCGATGCCGGTCACCTCCGCCATCAGGACGCGCACATGGTCGCGCCCACGGAACTGGCTGCGGATCGGGGTCGCGATGTCGGCCGGCGACAGGCCCGCCGTCGCGACCTGGTAGAGCAACGGCTGGAACAAATGGTGGTTGCGCCGGTCGATCACCGTCAGCGCGACGGGCTGCCGCGCCAGCGCCTGGGCCGCGGCGAGGCCGCCGAACCCCGCGCCGATGATCACCACGCGCGGCAAGGCAGGTGTTGGCTCCATGCGTCACTCCTACACTGGCCGGGGCGGCCGCTCGCCGCACTGGCGCCGCATCGCGACGCGTCCCCCCGGCCCTGCCAAGCCAAGACCGCGCGAGCCCGGCCATGGCGGCCGGACCGCCAGCCCCGCTATCCTCGGCCGATGCCGCCCCCGCCGCCCGAGACCACCACCGTCACCGCACGGCTCCCGGCCACCCGCCTGCCCTCGGTCGCGCTGGCCGCGGGCATGGCCTTCCTCGCCGGCGCCACCGACATCGCGGGGCTGGTGCGGCTGCGCGACCTCTTCGTCTCCTTCATGAGCGGCAATACCACCCTCCTCGGCCTCGCGCTCGGGCAGGCCGACCTGCCGCATGCGGGGCGCATCGCCGCGGTGATCGGGCTGTTCGTCGCGGGCGCCGCGGCGGGGACGGTGCTCGCGACGCTGCTGCCGCGGCGCCACGCGCTGGCGGTGATGGCGGCGACCACCGCCCTGCTCGCCGCCGCCCTGCCCTGGCCGCCGGCCGCGCCCTGGATCCTGATCGTGGCCATGGGCCTGCTGAACGCCGCGATGACGCGGATCGGCCGCGCCAGCGTCAGCCTGACCTACGTCACCGGCACGCTGGTGCGCGTCGCGCAGGGCATCGGCCTGTTGCTGTGCGGCCGGCGTCCCGCCGCGGGATGGGCGCTGCAGGCCGCCCTATGGCTCTGCCTGCTGGCCGGCGCCGTGGCCGCGGTGCGGGCGGAGCAGGCGGCGGGCGCCGACCTGCTGTGGCCGCTGCCGGCCATGGCGGCGGTGCTGACCCTGCTCGCCGCCGCCGTTCCGGACGAGGCGGACGCACCGGCCGCGCGCCCCCCGGCTGCCCAGGCCCACGCCGATGCCCCAAGGCAGGCTCAGGCCTAGCGCGCGGTCAGACCGGGTTCAGGCGTAGCTCTCGGTCATCGCCGAATAGACCAGCGTGCGCAGGTCGCGGCGCAAGGTCAGGCGCACGTCGCTCGCCAGCACCTGGGTCATGAACACGACCGTCAGCTTTTCTTTCGGGTCGATCCAGAACGCGGTCGCCGCGGCGCCGCCCCAGAAATACTCGCCCAGGGTGCCCGGCAGCCGCGTGCCCGCCACGTCCACGTTCACCCCGCAGCCCAGCGAGAAGCCGACCCCCGCGTAGCCGGACTCGCTGAAGCTGCCGGGCGGCGCCAGCGCCGCGATCTGCCCGTTGTTGGGCAGGTGGTTCAGGCTGAACAGCGCCACCGTCTTGGGGCTGAGGATCTGCACGCCATCCAGCGTGCCGCCGTTCAGCATCATGCGGCAGAAGCGCAGGTAGTCGTGCGCGGTGGACACGAGCCCGCCGCCACCGGATTCCAGCTTGGGCGGCTGGGTGAACATGCCGCCCTGCGGGTCGTCCTGCAGCGCGAGCGGCGCGTTCGGCGTCTGCATGTAGCAGGCGGCGAAGCGGTCGCGCTTCTCCTCGGGGCAGAAGAACGCCGTGTCGGTCATGCCCAGCGGCTCGAACAGCCGGGTGCGCAGGAACTCCCCGAACGACATGCCGCTGAGCTTCTGCACCAGGTAGCCCAGCACGTCGATCGAGACCGAGTAGTTCCACGCGGTGCCCGGCGAGAACTCGAGCGGCAGTCCGGCCAGGTTCTCGACCATCGTGTCGAGCCCGCCCTCGGCCTGGAACCCGGCGATGTCGAGCTTGCGGTAGGCGGCGTCCACCGCGGTGCGGTTGAGGAACCCGTAGGTGAGGCCGGCGGTGTGGGTCGCGAGGTCGATCACCTTCATCGGCCGCTGCACCGGCGTGGTGATCCACTGGCCGGACCCGCCGAGCAGGGAGGCGACGCCGGTGGCGTAGACGCCGAGGTTGCGCCAGGAGGGGATGTGGGTGGCGACCTCGTCGTCGAGGCCGATCAGCCCCTCCTCCACCAGCATCATCAGCGCGACGGCGGTGATGGGCTTGGACATGGAGTAGATGCGGAAGATCGCGTCTTCCCGCATCTTCGCGCCGCGCTCCCGGTCGATCTGGCCGGCCATGCCCGTATGGGCGAGCTGACCGTTGCGATAGATCAGCGTGAGGATGCCGGGCAGCCGGCCGCTGTCGACGTAGCGGGTGCGCATGACGTCGTCGAGGCGGGCGAGGCGTTCGGGGGAGAAGCCGGCGGCGCTGGGGCTGGTCATTGGGGTGGGTCCTCCCGTGGATGGCGTTGGGCGCTATGGGGCGGGGCGGGGCGCCGTTTGTCCAGGGGGGTTTGCCAGGGGGGTTTGTCCAGGGGGGGTTGTCCAGGGGGGAGCACACGCGGCGGCGGCTCCAGGATATGGCTCGCCGGCTAGGACGAACCTTGAACCGGCCTTCAAGGATCGATCTGCTGGCTGGTCCCGATGACGCTGGCGCGTTCGATCCTCCTTGCGCCGGGGTTTCGTTGCAGGCTCCAGACCTGGACTGACGTTCCCGATCGGCACGTTGCGGTTGGCGCCGTCGTGCCGTCAGCCGGGACCGGCCCCTTCTCCGTTCACCTCACCCTGCGCGCGCGCCACGCATCCACCGAGTACCGCCCCGCCCCGGCGGCGTAGAGCAGCAGGCAGCCGCCGATGACGCTGATGTTCTTGTAGAAGTTGATGGCGTTGGAATAGCGCGCGGCGCCTTCCAGGTTCCAGAACGCATGCCCGATCAGCGCGGTGCCGAGCGTATAGACCGCCAGCAGCAGCGCGAGCGGCCGGGTCCAGGCGCCGATCGCGATCAGCAGCACCAGCGGCACCTCCGCCACGATCGCGACGAGTGCGGCGAGCGACGGCATCGGCGCGCCCACCCGGGTCATGGTGGCGACGGTGGCGTCGTAGTCGAGCATCTTGCCCCAGCCGAACACCACGAAGAGCAGCACCAGCAGGATGCGGCCGATCAGCAGGGCTTCATCCTGCATCTTGGGAGCGATGGATGGGGTCACTTGCGGGTCCTTCGGTCTTGGAGCGCGGGAGGTAGCAGCGAAGCGAGACCACGGCCAGCGTTGCGGGGCTGCCGGTGACCGGCCGGGCCAGCAGACCCCTGATCACGCTTGCCCGTCAGAATAGCTAACGTGCATAGTGCCGGTGTGGACAGGTCAGACTTCACTCTCCGGCTTCCGGCCGATCTTTATCACCACGTGATCCACGCGTTGCGGGCTGCGCTGCCGCCGCCGGCGTCGCCCGATCCGGATGCGCTCACGATCCGCGACAATGCGGCGATGGCGATGGTCGCCTCGCTGTTGCCGGTCAATGCGGAGGAGGCGGCGCTGGCGGCGCAGTATGTCGCGGCGCAGTCCCAGGCGCTCGAGAGCCTGCGGCTTGCGCGGGTGCACGAGGCGGATACGGCGCTGGCGCTCAAGTGCAACGCGCAAGCGGCGGCGATGATGCGGCATGCGGCGGGCACGCGCTCGTTGTTGCTGCGGGTGCAGGGAGTGCGGCGGAAGCAGGAGGCGCGGGAAGCGGTGTGCGACCAAGCGGCGTGGACCGAGCACATCGCGCTCAGCCGGATGGCGGAGGCGCTGGGGTGCGAGGGCGTGTGGCCGCGTCCGCCGGCGCTGCCGCCCGTGTCGCGGGGCGATGCGGGCGGGGTGGGCTGAGGGCTGGAACGGGCGTCCCCCTGTGTCATGGCCGCCCCTGTGTCGTGGGACGTTCCCCTGTGTCATGGCCGGCCCTGTGTCGTGGGACGTCCCCCTGTGTCATGGCCGCCGGAGGGCGGTCATCCATGACTTTCCGGACGGCACGAAGTCGTGGTTGGCCGGCCTGCGCCGGCCATGACACGGGGGGCGCGGCCGCCGCCTCGGGCCACGACACGGGGGGCGCGGCCGGCGCCTCGGGCCACGACGCGGGGGGCGGGGCCGCCGCCTTGGGCCACGACGCGGGGGGCGCGGGCTGCGCCGGCCAGCGCACGGGCGGGGCCTGCGCCGGCCATGACACGGGGCGGCGCCCGTCCCGACCTCCGAGACTCCATTACCTCGCCAGATCGTTTGCGGCGACGTGAGACGCCGATGAGACGCGCGGCACTCGGGAGCGCGGAGGCGCCGGTCCCTGGCCACCCCACCTACCGCCGGGTAGAGTCGCGTATACGAGGAAATACCAAGGACCATGCCCATGACCCCGCCCGTCCGGACCGATCCCGCCACCGGCCTCAAGCTGTTCGCCACGCGCGCGGCCAAGGCCTCCGACAAGATCACCGGCCAGGGCTACGTGCCCATCGCCGACGCGTCGCTGACCAGCCTCCCGCCACCCCCGCCCGACGCACGCTTCACCGACGACGAGCGGGCGCGCTACCGCGACTTCAAGGAGACGCGGCGCGGCGCGGCCGACTACATCGCGATGGAAGGCGCGTTCGCCAAATACCTGGCCGACGTCTACTCCGCCCCGCCGATCGAGCGCCCGGCGCTGACCGACGATTGCGAGATCCTGGTGGTCGGCGCGGGCTTCGCCGGCCTGCTGCTGTGGTGGAAGCTGCGCGAGGCCGGATTCCAGGACGTGCGGTTCTGCGAGAAGGGCGGCGATGTCGGCGGCACATGGTACTGGAACCGCTATCCCGGCATCGCCTGCGACGTCGAATCCTACAGCTACCTGCCGCTGCTGGAGGAGATGGGATACTTCCCGAAGATGAAGTTCGCGTCGGGGTTCGAGATCCTCGAATACTGCCAGGCGATGGCGGACCGAACCGGGTTCTACGACCACTGCCTGTTCCACACGACGGTGCAGGAAACGGTGTGGGACGAAGCGGCCCGCCGCTGGATCGTGCACACCGATCGCGGCGACCGCATGCGGGCACGGTTCGTCGTGCTGGCGAACGGCATCCTGACCACGCCCAAGCTCGCGCGGATCGAAGGGATGGAGACGTTCCAGGGCGAGTCGTTCCACACCTCCCGCTGGAACTACGAGGTGGAGCTGCGCGGCAAGCGCATCGGCATCATCGGCACCGGCGCGACCGCGGTGCAGGTCGTGCCGGAGCTCGCGAAAGTGGCCGGCGAACTCTACGTGTTCCAGCGCACGCCCTCGACGATCGACGTGCGCGACCAGCGCGCGACGACCGCCGAGGAGATCGCGCAATGGCAGCAGGAGCCCGGCTGGGCCAAGGCGCGGCGGGAGCGGCTGGCGAAGATCTCGTCCGGCCGCACGGCGCTGAAGGCGAACGACGACTACATGGCGGGCAAGATTGAGACGGTGAAGCCCAAGCGCACGTATGAGCGGGAGCTGACGCCGGAAGAGCTGATCCAGAAGCAGCTCGAGAGCAACTTCCGGATCATGGAGCAGATCCGCGCCCGCATCGACGCGATCGTCAAGGACCCGAAGACCGCGGCGGCGCTGAAGCCCTACTACCCGTACGGCTGCAAGCGGCCGACCTTCCACGACGAGTTCCTGCCCGCCTTCAACCTCCCGCACGTCCACCTCGTCGACACCGCGCCGCTCGGCGTCCAGCGCATCAACGAGCGGGGCGTGGTGCATGACGGGGTGGAGTACCCGCTCGACGTGCTGATCTACGCGACCGGATTCCAGTGGATGGCGACTTCCACGTTCAACATGATCACCGGCCGCGGCGGGCGGACCTTGCGGGAGAAGTGGCAGCAGGACGGAGTGCGGACGTTCCTCGGCCTGCACACGCAGGGATTTCCGAACCTGTTCATCATGTCGGGACCGCAGAGCGGCGGGGCGCAGTTCAACTTCACCCGCGGCATCGAGGGTCACACGGACTACGTGGTGTGGATGCTCAGCACGATCCGGGAACGGGGCGCGGCCGTGGTGGACATCCAGAAGGCGCCGGAGGACGAGTACGCCGCGCATTGCCGGGAGGCGGACCTCCGCACCGCGCCGCTGCGCGACTGCCTGTCCTACTACAACGGCGACGGCAATGCGGCGCCGGGGAGCCTTGCCTATTACGGCGGGCCGGAGACCTGGCACCGCATCAGGCGCGAGGCACAGGCGACGCTGGCGCCGTACGTGTTCGAGGCGGCGGGGTGAGGCGACCCAGTGTCATGGCCGGTGCTGCGCCGTGCCGGCCGCCTCCCGTGTCATGGCCGGCCTTGTGCCGGCCATCCACGACTTCGTTCCACACGAAACGAAACGGGGAGGCGAAAGTCGTGGATGGCCGCCCTACGGCGGCCATGACACCAGCCGTCAGCCCTTCAGCACCTCGACCATCGTGCTGCCCAGCGCGGCCGGGCTGTCGGCCACGTGGATGCCGGCGCTGCGCATCGCATCCATCTTCGCGGCCGCCGTGTCCTTGCCGCCGCTGATGACCGCGCCCGCATGACCCATGCGGCGGCCCGGCGGCGCGGTGGCGCCCGCGATGAAGCCCACCGTCGGCTTCTTCACCTTGTTCGCAGCGAGGAACTCGGCGGCGTCGATCTCACTCTGCCCGCCGATCTCGCCGATCATGATGATCTGCTTGGTCTCGGGATCGGCGAGGAACATCTCCAGCACCTCGATGAAGTCCGTGCCCTTCACCGGGTCGCCGCCGATACCGACGCAGCTCGTCTGGCCAAGGCCCGCGGCGGTCGTCTGCGCCACCGCCTCGTAGGTCAGCGTGCCGGAGCGCGAGACGATGCCGACCGTTCCGCGGCGATGGATGTGGCCGGGCATGATGCCGATCTTGCAGGCGTCGGGGGTGATGACGCCGGGGCAGTTCGGCCCGATCAGCCGGGACTTGGAGCCGGACAGGGCCCGCTTGACGCGGACCATGTCGAGCACCGGGATGCCCTCGGTGATGCAGACGATCAGCGGCACCTCGGCGTCGATCGCTTCCAGGATCGCGTCGGCCGCGAAGGGCGGCGGGACGTAGATCGCGGAGGCATCGGCGCCGGTCTTCTCCCGCGCCTCCCACACCGTGTCGAACACGGGCAGGTTCAGGTGCGTCGTGCCGCCCTTGCCGGGGGTGACCCCGCCCACGACCTTGGTGCCGTAGGCGATCGCCTGTTCGGAGTGGAACGTGCCCTGGGCGCCGGTGAAGCCCTGGGTGATGACCTTGGTGTTGGCGTCGACCAGGATGGCCATGTCAGGCTGCCTCCCGCACCGCTTGCACGATCTTGGCCGCGGCATCCGCAAGATTGTCGGCCGCGATGATCGGCAGGTTGGACCGCGCCAGGATCTGCTTGCCCAGATCGACGTTGGTGCCTTCCAGCCGGACGACCAGCGGCACCGAGAGCTGCACCTCGCGCGCCGCCGAGACCACGCCGTCGGCGATGACGTCGCAGCGCATGATGCCGCCGAAGATGTTGACCAGGATGCCTTCGACGTTGGCGTCCGACAGGATGATCTTGAAGGCGGCGGTCACCCGCTCCTTCGTCGCGCCGCCGCCGACGTCCAGGAAGTTGGCCGGCGCCATCCCGTACAGCTTGATGATGTCCATCGTCGCCATGGCGAGGCCGGCGCCGTTGACCATGCAGCCGATGTTGCCGTCGAGGGCCACGTAGTTGAGCGCGTATTTGGCGGCCTCGAGCTCCTTCGGATCCTCTTCGGCCTCGTCGCGCAGCTTCTCGAGTTCCGGGTGGCGGAACAGCGCGTTGTCGTCGAACGACACCTTGGCATCCAGCGCGACCACGTCGCCGGCGCCGGTCACGACCAGCGGGTTGATCTCGACCACCGCGCAGTCGAGCGCGACGAACGCCTCATACATGGCGGCGACGAACTTGCCGAAGGCGCTGGCCTGCTTGCCGGACAGGCCGAGGCCGGCGGCGAGGCGACGGCCGTGGAAGCCCGAGATGCCGCTGGCGGGATCGATACCAACGCGGAGGATCTTCTCCGGGTGAGACGCGGCGACTTCTTCGATCTCCATGCCGCCTTCGGTGGAGGCGATCACGGTGATCCGGCCCGACAACCGGTCGACCAGGAGGGAGAGATACAGCTCGCGGGCGATGTCGCAGCCCGCTTCGACGTAGACCCGGCGCACCGCGCGGCCGGCGGGGCCGGTCTGCTTGGTGACCAGCGTGTGGCCGATCATCGCCTCGGCCGCCGCCTTCACCTCGGCGGTGGAGCGCGCGAGCCGCACGCCCCCCTTGCCGTTCGGATCGTCGGCGAAGCGGCCGGCGCCGCGGCCGCCCGCATGGATCTGCGACTTGACCACGTAGACCGGGCCGGGGAGCTTCGACGCCGCCGCCTCAGCCTCTTCGGGCGTCCAGGCGACATGGCCCTCGAGCACGGAAACGCCGTAGCGCTTCAGCAGCTCCTTGGCCTGGTATTCGTGGATGTTCATCGCAGAGCCTCAGCCGATCAGTTTCTTGGAGGCTTCGATCAGCTCGCGGACCGCGCCGCAGGACTTGTCGAACGCCGCCTTCTCGGTGCCGTTGAGCTCGATCTCGACGATCCGCTCGACACCGCCGGCGCCGATCACCACCGGCACGCCGACATACAGGCCGTCGATGCCGTACTGGCCGGTCAGGTAGGCGGCGCAGGGCAGGACGCGCTTCTTGTCCTTCAGGTAGGCCTCGGCCATCGCGATCGCGGACGCGGCCGGCGCATAGAAGGCCGATCCGCGCTCCAGCAGCTTGACGATCTCGCCGCCGCCATTCGCCGTGCGGGTGCAGATCGAGTCGATCTTCTCCTGCGTCGTCCAGCCCATCTTGATCAGGTCGGGGACCGGGATGCCGGCGACCGTGGAGTAGCGGGTCAGCGGCACCATCGTGTCGCCATGGCCGCCGAGCACGAAGGCGGTCACGTCCTCGACGGAGACGCCGAACTCCTGCGCCAGGAACAGACGGAAACGGGAGCTGTCCAGCACGCCCGCCATGCCGACCACCTTCTCGGCCGGCAGGCCCGACTTCTCCTTCATCACCCACACCATCGCGTCCAGCGGGTTGGTGATGCAGATCACGAAGGCATCGGGGCAGTGGGTCTTGATGCCCTCGGCCACCTGGGCGATCACGCCGGCGTTCTTGCCGATCAGGTCGTCGCGGCTCATGCCGGGGGTGCGCGGGAAGCCGGCGGTGACGATCACGACGTCCGCGCCCTTGATGGCGCTGTAGTCGGACCCGCCGCTCATCTCGGCGTCGAACCCGTCGACCGGGCCCGACTGCATGATGTCGAGCGCCTTGCCGGCCGCGACCCCCCCGAACACGTCGAACAGGACGACGTCGCCCAGTTCCTTCAACCCGATCATGTGGGCGAGCGTGCCGCCGATATTGCCGGCGCCAATCAGGGCGATCTTGTTGCGGGCCATGCCGAGTGTCCTTCCGAGGCGCGATCCGGCGCCATACTGAAACAGGTGCGGCCCGCCAGGCGGGGTCCCGAATGTCGGCCGGAGAGGGCCGGACCGCGGGTCGGCCTGGAAGGCTGGCCGTTGCTAGCCCATCGCGATCCCCCCGACAAGCGGGGCGGGTGCAGTGCAGCATGGCCAGCGACAGGCCCGCCTACGGCCGCACTCTTATATGCGGCCTATATGACGGCCGGCCTCGGGCCCCATCGCCCCTATACGCGCTCCACCCCTACTCCTCCCGTCGGTTTCATCCCCCAATCCGGCGGGGTTCCCATGTTCGACCTTCTCTACCTCCTGCTTGGCGCCGCCTTCCTCGGCGGCTGCGTGCTCTACGCGTTCGGCTGCGAGCGGCTGTGAGGCACCGATGACCTTCGACCTCATCCTGGGGGCCGTGGTGATGCTGGGCCTGCTGGCCTATCTCGCCTACGCCCTGATCCGGCCCGAGAGGTTCTGACGCCATGACCCTCGACGGATGGCTGCAGATCGGCCTCTACCTCGCCCTCCTCCTCCTCATCACCCGGCCGTTCGGCGGCTACATGCACCGGGTCTTCGCGGGCGAGCGCACCCTGCTCTCCCCCGTGCTGCGACCGGTCGAGCGCGGCCTTTACCGGCTCGCCGGCGTGGACGAGCGCATCGAGCAGCACTGGACCGGCTACGCGGTCGCGATGCTGGTGTTCACCCTGGCCGGCTTCGTCCTGCTCTATGCGCTGCAGCGGTTGCAGGGCGTGCTGCCCTTCAACCCGCAGGGCCTGCAGGCGCCCGCGCCCGACCTCGCCTTCAATACGTCGGTGAGCTTCGTCACCAATACCAACTGGCAGTCCTACGTGCCGGAAGCGACGCTGTCGTACCTGGTGCAGATGGCCGGGCTGACAGTGCACAACTTCGTCTCGGCCGCGACCGGGGTGGCGCTCGCGCTCGCGCTGATCCGCGGCTTCGCGCGGCGCGGCGCGGACACGGTTGGGAACTTCTGGGTCGACATGACCCGGTGCACGCTCTACGTGCTGCTGCCCGTCTGCATCGTCGTCGCCCTGGTCTTCGTCTGGCAGGGCGTGCCGCAGAACCTCTCCGCCTACACCGATGCCACCACGCTCGAGGGCGCGAAGCAGCTCATCGCGCAAGGGCCGGTCGCCTCGCAGGAGGCGATCAAGATGTTCGGCACCAATGGCGGCGGCTTCTTCAACGCCAACTCGTCGCATCCGTTCGAGAACCCGACGGCGCTGACCAACCTGATCCAGATGCTGCTGATCTTCGCGATCGGCGCGGCGCTGACCAACGTGTTCGGCCGCGCGGTCGGCAACGAGCGACAGGGCTGGGCGATCTTCGCGGTGATGGCGCTGCTGTTCCTGGCCGGCGTCACCGCCCTCTACTGGGCCGAAGCCGCGGGCAATCCCGCCTTCGCCGCGTTCCACGTCGATCCGACCGGCGGCAACATGGAAGGCAAGGAGGTGCGGTTCGGCATCGCCAACTCGGCGCTGTTCGCGACCATCACCACGGATGCGTCCTGCGGCGCCGTCAACGCCATGCACGACAGTCTCATGCCGCTGGGCGGGCTCGTGCCGATGCTGAACATCATGCTGGGCGAGATCGTCTTCGGCGGCGTCGGCTCCGGCCTCTACGGCATGCTGCTGTTCGTGATCGTGGCGATGTTCGTGGCCGGGCTGATGGTGGGCCGCACGCCCGAATACCTCGGCAAGAAACTCGAGGCGAAGGAGGTCAAGATGGCCATGCTGGCGATCCTGTGCCTGCCGCTGTCGATCCTGGGCTTCACCGCGCTCGCGGTGGTGATCCCCGCCGGCACCGCCGCGCTGTCCAATGCCGGCCCGCACGGGTTCTCCGAGGCGCTGTATGCCTACACCTCGGCCACCGGCAACAACGGCAGCGCCTTCGCCGGCCTGTCCGCGAACGTGCCGTTCTGGAACGATACGCTGGGGCTCGCGATGTTCATCGGCCGCTTCCTGGTGATCGTGCCGATGCTGGCGGTGGCGGGCTCGCTCGCACGCAAGAAGATCGTGCCGGTTTCATCTGGAACCCTGCCCACGGATGGCGGCCTGTTCGTCGGCCTCGTCACCGGCGTGATCCTGATCACCGGCGGCCTCACCTTCCTGCCCTCCCTCGCCCTGGGCCCGATCGTCGAGCATCTCTCGATGCGCGCCGGCACCCTGTTTTGAGACGAGACCCTTCCATGTCCTCCCATGCTCGTAGCGCCCAGCCCACGCTGCTGGACCCGGCCATCCTGGTGCCCGCGATCGGCCAGGCCGTCCGCAAGCTCGACCCGCGCCAGATGGCGCGCAACCCGGTGATGTTCGTGGTCGAGGTCGTCGCCGCCCTCACCACGGTGCTCGCAATCCGCGACCTCGCGAGCGGCGGCGCCGGTCTCGGCTTCACCCTGCAGATCATCCTGTGGCTATGGGTGACCGTTCTGTTCGCCAACTTTGCCGAAGCGGTGGCCGAGGGGCGCGGCAAGGCGCAGGCCGCCAGCCTGCGGCGCGCGCGCACCGAAACGCAGGCGAAGCGCCTGCTGCCCGGCAGCGACGGACGGTTCTCGCCCCAAGGCCTGTGGGAGCCGGTCGCGGCCCCCGACCTGACATCCGGTGAGATCGTGCTGGTGGAGGCGGGCGACCTGATCCCCTCCGACGGCGAGGTCGTCGAGGGCATCGCCTCGGTCGACGAGAGCGCGATCACCGGCGAGTCCGCCCCGGTCATCCGTGAATCCGGCGGCGACCGTTCGGCGGTGACCGGCGGCACCCGCGTGCTGTCCGACTGGATCGTGGTGCGCATCACCGCAGCCCAGGGCTCGACCTTCCTCGATCGCATGATCTCGCTGGTCGAGGGTGCGGAACGGCAGAAGACGCCGAACGAGATCGCGCTGAACATCCTGCTTGCCGGCCTGACCATCATCTTCGTCGTTGCCGTCGCAACCATCCCCGCCTTCGCGGCCTATGCCGGCGGCTCGATCCCGGTGGTGGTCCTGGCGGCACTGTTCATCGCGCTGATCCCGACCACGATCGGCGCATTGCTGTCCGCGATCGGCATCGCCGGCATGGACCGGCTGGTGCGTTTCAACGTCCTCGCGATGTCCGGCCGCGCGGTGGAGGCCGCGGGCGACGTCGACACGCTGCTGCTCGACAAGACCGGCACGATCACGCTGGGCAACCGCCAGGCGACCACCTTCCTGCCGATCGCCGGCGTCTCGGCGCAGGAGCTGGCGGAAGCGGCACAGCTCGCCTCCCTCCCAGACGAGACGCCGGAAGGCCGCTCCATCGTCGTGCTCGCGAAGGAGGAGTACGGGCTGCGCAGCCGCGACATGGCGCCGATCGGCGCGCAGTTCGTGCCGTTCTCGGCGCAGACCCGCCTGTCCGGCATCGACTACGACCGGGTCTCGATCCGCAAGGGCGCGGTGGACGCGGTGCTCGCCTGGGTGCGACAGGGCGCGGAGCGCGATCGCGGCGGGGTCGCCGTGCGCGACACCGTCACCGACGCGGCGGCGCGCGAACTGACCGCCCGCGCGGACGAGATCGCCAAGGCTGGCGGCACCCCCCTCGCCGTCGCCCGCGACGGCCGCCTGCTCGGCGTCATCGCGCTGAAGGACATCGTGAAGGGCGGCATCCGCGAGCGCTTCGCCGCGCTGCGGCGGATGGGCATCCGCACGGTGATGATCACGGGCGACAATCCGCTCACCGCGGCGGCGATCGCGGCCGAGGCGGGCGTGGACGACTTCCTGGCCCAGGCCACGCCCGAGACGAAGCTCAAGCTGATCCGCGACGAGCAGGCGCACGGCAAGCTGGTGGCGATGTGCGGCGACGGCACCAACGACGCGCCGGCGCTCGCGCAGGCCGATGTCGGCGTCGCGATGAACACCGGGACCGTCGCGGCCCGCGAGGCGGGCAACATGGTCGACCTGGACAGCGACCCGACGAAGCTGATCGAGATCGTCGAGATCGGCAAGCAGTTGCTGATGACCCGCGGCGCGCTGACCACGTTCAGCATCGCCAACGACGTCGCGAAGTATTTCGCGATGATCCCGGCGATGTTCCTCGCCTTCTACCCGCAGCTCCAGGTGCTGAACGTGATGCACCTGGCGACGCCGCAGAGCGCGATCCTGTCGGCCATCATCTTCAATGCCTTGATCATCGTGGCGCTGATCCCGCTGGCGCTGAAGGGCATCGCCTACCGCCCGATCGGCGCCGCGGCACTGCTCCGCCGCAACCTGCTGATCTACGGCCTGGGCGGCCTGGTCGCGCCCTTCGTCGGGATCAAGCTGATCGACATGCTCGTCTCCGCCGCGGGACTGGCATGACCGGCAGGCACGCCCGACTCGTGGCCGATCGCGACCGCGCACGACGCTCCCCATCAAGGCACCACACCATGACCTCCCACATCCGCCCCGCGCTGGTGATGATCCTCGGCATGACGCTGATCACCGGCCTCGCCTACCCGCTCGCCATCACCGGCGTCGCGCAGCTCCTGTTCCCGTCCCAGGCCAATGGCAGCCTGGTCGTGCAGAACGGCACCGTGATCGGCTCAACCCTGATCGGGCAGGCCTTCACCAGCCCGCGCTATTTCCACGGCCGTCCCTCCGCCACGAGCGCGGCCGATCCGAACGATCCCGCCAAGACCGTCCCCGCCCCCTACAACGCCGCCAACTCCGGCGGCTCAAACCTCGGCCCCACCAGCCAGGCGCTGGTCGACCGGGTGAAGGCCGAGGCCGCCGCGTTGCAGGCCGAGAACCCCGGTACGCCCATCCCCGCCGACCTCGTCACCACCTCCGCAAGCGGGCTCGACCCCGACCTCTCCCCCGCCGCCGCGCTGTTCCAGGTGAAACGGGTCGCCCGCGCCCGCAACCTGCCGGAGGACCGCGTCCGCGCGCTCGTCCTGCAGCAGACGCAAGGCCGGCTGCTGGGGCTCCTCGGCGAACCTCGCGTGAACGTCCTGCAGCTGAACCGCGCGCTCGATGCCATGCCGCCGGCCTGATCGCGGCGTGGTAGAGACGCGCATGGACGAACGTGCCGATCCCGCCCGCCCTTCGCCGGACGCGCTGTTGAAGCTGGCCGGCGCGGGCGGGCGCGGACGGCTCAAGATCTTCCTTGGCGCGGCCCCCGGGGTCGGCAAGACCTACGAGATGCTGAGCGCGGCCCAACTCCGCCGACGAGCCGGGCAGGACGTGATGATCGGCGTGGTCGAGACGCATGGCCGCGCTGAGACCGAGGCGCTGCTCGCGGGCCTCGAGACGATCCCGCGTCACCCCATCCCGTACAAGGGCCGCACGCTGCCGGAGATGGACCTCGACGCCATCCTCGCGCGCAAGCCCGCGCTCGTGCTGGTCGACGAGCTCGCCCACACCAATGCGCCCGGCAGCCGCCACCCGAAGCGCCACCTGGACGTGGAGGAACTGCGCGCCGCCGGGATCGACGTCTGGACCACGCTCAACATCCAGCACGTCGAGAGCCTGAACGACGTGGTCGCCCGCATTACCCGGATCCGCGTGCGGGAGACCGTGCCCGACCGGGTGATCGACGACGCGGACGAGATCGAGCTGATCGACCTCACCCCGGCCGACCTGATCCAGCGCCTGCGCGAGGGCAAGGTCTACGTCCCGCGCCAGGCCGACCGCGCCGTCCGCCATTACTTCCAGGCCGGCAACCTGACCGCGCTGCGCGAGCTCGCGCTGCGCCGCACCGCCCAGCGCGTCGACGCGCAGATGCGCGACTACATGCAGAGCCACGCCATCCAGGGACCCTGGGCGGCGGGGGAGCGTGTGCTGGTCTGCGTGGAGCCGCGCGCACGGCCCAGCGCGATCATCCGGCATGCCCGCCGCCTGGCTGACCAGCTCCGCGCACCCTGGGCCGCGATCTGCATCGAGACGCCGCAATCCAGCCGCCTGTCCGAGCGCGCGCGCGCCGACCTCGCAGCCGCGCTGCGTCTTGCGGAGAGGCTGGGAGCGGAGACGGTGATCCGGCCCGGCGACGACGTCGCGGACGCGGTGATCGAGCATGCGCGCGCGCACAACGTCACCCATGTCATCGTCGGCCGCTCGCATCGCAACCGCTGGACGCAGCTTCTGTTCGGCAGCGTCACGCAGCGGCTGATCGCCCGCGCGGGCGGCATCACCGTGCACGTGGTCGAACCCGACCTGCCACCCGACCTGCATCCGCCGCCGGCACCGCCGCGTGGGCGGGTGCGGCTTTCTCCCTACGGCGCCGGCCTGCTGCCGGTCGCGGCCGCCCTGCCGATCGCCTGGCTGCTGCACGGCGTGCTCTCGGTCGCGAACGTCACGCTCGTGTTCCTGACCGCAATCCTGCTCAGCGCCGTGCGCGTCGGTCTCGGCCCGTCGCTGCTGGCGAGCCTTGCGGCCGTGCTGGCCTACAACTTCTTCTTCCTGCCCCCGCTCTACACCTTCACCATCGCCGACCCCGAGAACGTGGTGGCGCTGTTCTTCTTCGCCGCCGTCGCGGTGATCGCGAGCAATCTCGGCGCCCGCGTGCGCGGCCAGGCGCTCGCCGCGCGGCAGCGCGCCCATGCGACCGACCAGCTCTACCAGTTCAGCCGCAAGCTGGCCGTCGCGGTGACGCGCGACGACCTGCTCTGGGCGACCGCGCACCAGATCGCGACGATGCTCCAGGTGCGGGTCGTGCTCCTGCTGCCCACCGAGGACGGGCTCGCGGTCCATGCCGGCTTCCCGCCCGAGGACCAGCTGGAGGAGGCCGACCTTGCCGCGGCACGCTGGAGCTACGCGAAGAACCACGTCGCGGGGCGGGAGTCGGACACGCTGCCGGGTGCCAAATGGCTGTTCCTGCCGCTCCGCACCGGCCGCGGGCCCGTCGGCGTGGTCGGCATCATCCGCGACGAGCCGGGACCGCTGCTCACCCCCGACCAGCAGCGCCTGCTCGACGCGTTGGCCGACCAGGCGGCGCTCGCGATCGAGCGTGTCACGCTGGCGCGCGAACTCGCGGAAGCACGCGTGCAGACCGAGACCGAACGGTTCCGGTCCGCGCTGCTCACCTCCATCTCGCACGACCTGCGCACGCCGCTCGCCTCGATCCAGGGATCCGCATCCAGCCTCGCGACCGCGACGCTGGACCCGTCGACCCGGCGGGACCTGCTCGAAACGATCGTCGAGGAATCCGAGCGGCTTAATCGTTTCATTGGGAACTTGCTGGATATGACGCGGCTAGAGTCGGGTGCGGTGCGGCCGCGCGACGGGCTGGCGGACCTGTCCGACGTGGTGGGCGCTGCGCTGCGGCGGGCGGCGAAGATCCTGGCCGGCCACACCGTCGTGCTGGATGTCGCGCCCGACCTGCCGCCGGTGCGGCTCGACATGGTGCTGTTCGAGCAGGTGCTGTTCAACCTGCTCGACAATGCGGCCAAATATGCGCCCCCTGGGTCCGCGGTCCGGATCGCCGCGCGTCGCGTGGAGGAGGAGGTCGTGCTGCAGGTGATGGACGAGGGCGACGGCCTGCCGCCGGGAGCGGAGGAGCGGATCTTCGAGAAGTTCTATCGCGCGGAGGGCGCGGACCGTCGCCGCGCCGGGACGGGTCTCGGCCTGGCGATCTGCCGCGGCTTCGTCCAGGCGATGGGCGGTCGCATCACCGCCGCCAATCGCCCCGACCGTTCCGGCGCCGTGTTCACGATCCACCTGCCCGTCCCCGACCTGCCGCCGCTGGCGGAGGAGGAAGCATGACCGAGGGCGCGATCCCCCTGCGCATCCTGGTGGTCGACGACGAGCCTGCGATCCGGCGCTTCCTGCGCGCCGGCCTCGCGGCCCAGGGCTATGTCGTCTCCGAACTGGACACCGGCGCCCCCGCGATCGACGCCATGCGCCGGCGCGCCGCCGACCTGCTGGTGCTCGATCTCGGCCTGCCCGATCTCGACGGGCTCGAGGTCATCCGCCGGCTCCGCGGCGCCGACGTCACCGCACCGATCATCGTCCTGTCGAGCCGCGACGACGAGGCGGCGAAGGTCGCGGCGCTCGATCTCGGCGCGGACGACTACGTGACCAAGCCCTTCGGCATGGAGGAGTTGTTCGCGCGGTTGCGCGCGGCGCAGCGGCACCGGCTGCAGCAGCAGGGTGAGGCCCCGCTGTTCCGCAGCGGCGATCTCACGGTCGACCTGGTGCGCCGGATCGTGACCGTCCGCGGCGAGGAGGTGAAGTTCTCCCCGCGCGAATACGCGCTACTGCGGCTCCTGGTGCAGCATGCCGGAAAGGTGCTGACACATCGCATGATCCTGCGTGAGGTCTGGGGGAGCGACACCGACGTGCAATACCTGCGCATCTACATCCGCGCGCTACGGCAGAAGATCGAGCCGGATCCGGAACGCCCCAGTCATATCCTCACGGAAACGGGCGTTGGTTACCGGCTGCGGGCGCCGGATCACGACGGTGGCCGGCGCGGAGCCGCGCCCTGATGGAGATCGCCGACCTGCTCGGCCCGGAACGGGTGGCATTGGACGCGAAGGCTCGCGACAAGGCGCAGGTGCTGCGCCTGGTGGCCGACCGCCTGGCGAACACCGGCCCGTCATCCGCCGCGATCGAAGCCTCTCTCGACGCGCGGGAGACGCTGGGGTCGACCGGTCTCGGCCGCGGCTTCGCCCTGCCGCATGCGCGCATCGACGGGCTCGATCGTTTCATCGGCGCCTTCTTCCGGCTGGCGCGCCCGATCGACTTCGCGGCGATCGACGGCGCGCCGGTGGACCTTGTGTTCGGCCTGCTGATCCCGACCGGCAACGATGCCGCCGCGATCGCGACGCTGGCCGCCGTCGCGCGGCTGGGCCGGGATCCGGCCGTGACCGACCGGCTGCGCCGCTGCCGCGATCCGCTCGAAGCGCTGACGGCGCTCACCACGCGCTTGTGAGCGTCACTCCGCCCTCTCACGCCCACCTTGAAGTCAGCAACGCGATCGTTTGGGGGCATCCGCATGAGCACAGTGTCGCGACGAGGTGTATTGGGCGCGACGTTGACGGGTCTCGCTCTCGCGCCGCAACGAGGACAGGCTGATGAAACCACGCCCGCCTCGCCCTCCGGCACGCAAGCGCCATCCTCTCCGGCACGGTCAGCCGAGGCGCTGGATATCGTTCTGCAGGTGAACGGGTCGGCCGTGCCGCTGACGGTGGAGCCACGCACCACCCTGCTCGATGCGCTCCGGGAACAGGCGCAACTCACCGGCACGAAGAAGGGCTGCGACCACGGGTCCTGCGGCGCCTGCACGGTCCATCTCGACGGCCGGCGGGTCGTGTCCTGCCTGACGCTCGCGGTGCGGGCGCAGGGCAAGGCGATCACCACGATCGAGGGGCTCGCGGTCAACGGCACGCTGCATCCGGTGCAGGCCGCCTTCGCCGAACAGGACGGGTTCCAGTGCGGCTACTGCACGCCCGGCCAGATCATGTCCGCCGTCGCGCTGATCGACGAAGGCCATACCGGTTCGGATGCGGAAATCCGGGAGTGGATGAGCGGCAACATCTGCCGCTGCGGCGCCTATCCCAACATCGTCGCGGCGATCCGCGGCTCCGTGCAGGAGGGCTGAGCTCATGCAGGCCTTCACCCTCACCACGCCCGATGGGCTCGAGTCGGCGACCGCAGCCGCCGCGCAAGGCGGCCGCTACATCGGCGGCGGCACCGACTTGTTGCAGCTTGCGAAGAACGACGTCGAGACACCCGACCGGCTGATCGATCTCGAGCCGCTGCCCCTCACCGAGATCACCGCGACGGACGACGCGCTGCGCCTCGGCGCGATGGCGCGCATGAGCGACGTGGCCGCGCATCCGGCCGTCGTCGCACGCTGGCCGGTGATCTCGCAGTCGCTGCTCGCCTCCGCCTCGCCGCAGGTCCGCAACATGGGCACAATCGGCGGGAACCTGCTGCAGCGCACACGATGCGGCTATTTCCGCGACACCGGTTTCGCCTGCAACAAGCGGGCTCCCGGCTCCGGCTGCCCCGCGATCCAGGGCGAGAACCGCATGCTCGCGATCCTCGGGACGAGCGATCACTGCATCGCCAGCCATCCCTCCGACCTGGCCGTCGCGCTGATCATCCTGGACGCCTCGGTGGAGTTGCGCGCGACCGATGGAACGACACGCACCCTGCCGTTGTCCGACCTCCACCGGCTGCCGGGCGATACCCCGCATGTCGAGACGACGCTCGCCCCGGGCGAACTGATCACCGCGGTATCCGTCCCCGCGAGCCGCGCGGCGATGCGCTCGCACTATCTCAAGGTGCGCGACCGAGCGAGCTTCGAGTTCGCCCTGGTCTCCGCCGCGGTCGCGGTCGATGCCGGCGCCGGGACCGTGCACGACATCCGCGTCGCGGCGGGCGGGGTCGGCGCCAAGCCATGGCGCCTGCCGGAGGTGGAGGAGGCGTTGCGCGGTCGTCCGCTCACGCCGAAGGCGCTCGCCGACGCGGCGGCGCTCGCGGGCCAGGGGGCCAAGCCCGCAAGCCAGAACGGCTTCAAACAGGTGCTGCTGCGCCGCGCGGTGCTGCGCGCGCTGCAGACCGCGACGGCGTGAAGGAACGACGCATGGGCAGCATCGGCAAGCCGATCGATCGCGTGGATGGACACCTGAAGGTGACCGGACACGCCACCTACGCGGCCGAGTTCACGGTCCCCGACCTCGTGCACGCGGTGCTCGTCCAGAGCACGATCGCCGCTGGACGCATCACCGGCTTCGATCTCGCGGAAGCGAAGTCGATGCCGGGTGTGCTGCTGATCATCACGCCGGACAATGCGCTGCGACTGACGCAGGCGAAAGGCGTGCAGCAGGCGGTGAAGGCGCCGCTGCTGCAGGACCGGGACATCCTGTTCAACGGCCAGCACGTCGCCGTGGTGGTGGCCGACACGCTGGACCGCGCACTGGCCGCCGCGGCGCGGGTGCGGGTGCGCTACCAGCGCGACGAGGCGGTCACCGACATGGATGCGATGCTGGACCAGGCCTACGTGCCGAAATCCTTCCGCAATGGCGCGCGGCCCGCCGACAGCCGGCGCGGCGATCCGGAGGCGGCGCATGACGCGGCGTTCGCCAAGCTCGACGTGACCTACATCACGCCGATCGAGCATCACAACCCGATGGAGCCGCACGCGACGATCGCGCGGTGGCAGGGCGACAAGCTGACAGTCTGGACCTCGACCCAGGGGATTTCGGGCGCACAGACCACCTTGGCCGGGCATTTCGGCCTCGACCCGTCGCAGGTGCGGGTGATCTGTCCATTCGTCGGTGGCGGTTTCGGGTGCAAGGGCAACACGTGGCCGCCCGTGACGCTCGCCGCCATGGCAGCCAAGATGACGGGCCGTCCGGTGAAGCTCGTGCTGACGCGGGCACAGATGTTCACGTCCAACGGCTATCGCCCGCGCACCGTGCAGAAGCTGCGCGCATCGGCCGAGACCGACGGCTCGTTGCAGTCGCTGCGGCATGACGGGTTCAGCCTGATGTCGCAGCCGAACCTGGGCGAGTTCTGCGAACCCGTCGCGCTGTCGACCGAGTTCCTCTACGCGTGCCCGAACGTCGCGGTGTCGCACCGCCTGGTCGCGACGAACATGCCGCTGCCCACGTATATGCGCGCGCCCGGCGAGGCGTCCGGAATGTTCGCGCTGGAATCCGCGATCGACGAGCTGGCGGCACAGGTGCGCATGGACCCGCTCGCCTTCCGCATGCGCAACTACGCCGAGAACGATGCGCATGAGGGCAAGCCGTATGCGAGCAAGGCGCTGATGGCCTGCTACACGCAGGGCGCGCAAGCGTTCGGCTGGAAGGCGCGCGGCGCGGCTCCGCGCTCGATGCGTGAGGGCAACGTGCTGATCGGCTGGGGCATGGCGACCGCCACCTATCCGACGAACCGGCAGAAGGCCACGGTGCGCGTGCGCATCGCCGCGGACGGGTCGGTGCTGGTGCAAAGCGGCACGCAGGACCTCGGCACCGGCACCTACACGGTCATGAGCCAGGTGGCCGCCGACACGCTGGGCATCCCGGTCTCACGCGTGCGCTTCGAACTTGGCGACAGCGCCCTGCCGCATGCGCCGGTCTCCGGCGGCTCCTCCACCGTGCCGAGCGTGGCGCCCGCGGTGGCAGCGGCGTGCGAGGCCGCTGCCGGCAAGCTGCGCGACCTGGCCCGCAGCGACCCGCATCTCGGCTGGGGCGATCTCGATGCGTCCGCCCTGCAGGTGCGGGAGGGCGCGGTGATCGGGCCGGACCGGCGCATCGCCATCGCCGCCCTGCTCGCGCGCCGCGGGCAGTCCTTCGTGGACGCGACGTCCGAGAGCGGGCCGGGAGACGAGAAGAAGCGTTTCTCGCTGCACGCGTTCGGCTCCCATTTCGTGGAGGTGCGGGTGGATGCCGATCTCGGCGAGATCCGCGTGGCGCGTTACGTGGGCGCGTTCGACGTCGGCCAGCCGCTCAACGCCAAGACGCTACGCAGCCAGCTCATCGGTGGGATTACCTACGGCATCGGCATGGCGCTGCTGGAAGAGACGCATGTCGATGGCGAGACGGGCCGCATCGTCAACGCCAACATCGCGGAATACGTGGTGCCGGTGCACGCCGACATTCCGGCGATCGAGACCATCGTCGTGGAGAACGCGGAGTCCCGCTCCAACCCGCTGGGCGTGAAGGGTGCCGGAGAACTGCCGATGGTCGGCGTCGCCGCGGCGATCGCGAATGCGGTGTACCATGCGACCGGCATGCGCGTGCGCAAGCTGCCGATCCGCATCGAGGACGTGCTGGGATCGGCCTGACGGCGCTGCGTCGCGCGAATGGCGGCTGCGGGCCGGGATGCATCGCGCTGCCGCGTTGACGCGGCGGCGCCGATGCCGCATCCCGCGGTCATGGTCCACCCTCGGCTCGCCGTCTGTCCCGCACTTCGCCGCCTGCCGCCGCGCGGGGCCGGGGCGGTGGGGCAGGCCGTGCGGGTCATGGCGGCGATCGTCCTGCTGACCGCGGCGGCGCCTTCACGTGCGGCCGAACCGGCGCGCGGAACGCCGCTCCTGGCTCCGGTGACGCCGGCCTGCATCTCCTCCCCGTTCGGTCCGCGCGTGCTCCCGAACCGGCCCCTCGCCGGCACCTTCCATCCGGGCATTGACCTGCCCGCGCCGGTCGGCGCCCCGGTGCGCGCGGTCGCGGCGGGCCGGGTGATCCGCGCCCAGCGCCACGGGCCGGGCGGGCTCGAGATGCTGGTGCAGCATGACGGTTTCGTCGGGGTGTACAGCCATCTCGGCCATGTTGCCCCGCCGATCGCGGAGGGCCGCCTGGCCGTGACCGCGGGCCAGCCGATCGCCACGGTGGGCCGCAGCGGGGTCACCTACGGGGCGCACCTGTATTTCGGCATGCTGGTCGGCGGGAAGCCCGTCGATCCCGCGCCGTGGCTCGACCTGACCCACTGCGGGGTCCCGGAGGCAGATGCGGGCGACCATGCGGCCGGTGCCGTGCCACCGCCGGCCGGCTCGACGGCCGCGTTCGGGCCAGACGCGCCGAAGGCCGCCGCGCCGCTGTCGAAGAGTGTCGCCGGCCGTTAATGGACTCTTCATCACCGCCGCGTTACCCACGTGGCATGCGCGCGTCTGCATTGCTCTGCCTGCCACTCCTGATCCTCGCCACCCAGGCGGCCCAAGCGGCCACCATGTGCGGCGCCATGCGGATGCCGGCCGCCGAACTCCGGGAGATCTCCCGTGGCTTCAGCCGCGGCCATGAGGGGCTCGACCTGATGGCGGCCTGGGGGACGCCGATCCGTGCGGCCGATGGCGGCACCGTCATCTATGCCGGCTGGTATTTCGCCTATGGGCAGATCGTCGACATCCGCCACGCGGACGGCGTGGTCACCCGCTACGCCCATATGTCGGCGTTCGCTCCCGCCATCGCCCCCGGCGAGCCCGTGGCTGCGGGGCAGGTCATCGGCCGGGTCGGCGCCACTGGCCGCGCACACGGCGCGCATGTGCATTTTGAGGTGCGGATCAACGGCCGAGCGGTGGATCCGAAGCCGTTCCTGGCGCTGGCACCGTGCGTGGAGCGGCCCGAAGAGGAAGCGCTCGAGGTCGCGATGGCGCCCGACCAGCCCCCGCCCCGGCGCGCGCAGAAGAAGCGGCATTGAGGCGTGCCGCGAAACGCGCCTGACCCCGGCTGCGCCGGAGCGGCAGCCGTGGAGGCCGCGCTTGCACGCTCGCCGCGCCGGGCCGACGCTGCGGCTTCACCTGCAGGAGCGCCCCGATGTCCGCCACCGACCGCCTCGCGCAACTCGGCCTGACCCTTCCTCCCCCGCCCAAGCCACTCGGCAACTACGTTCCGTTCCGGATCGGGGGGAACATGCTGTTCCTCTCGGGGGTCGGCCCGCGCCGGCCGGACGGGTCGATGATCGCCGGCACCGTCGGCCAGGACGTCTCGATCGAGCAGGCCTACGAAGCGGCGCGGCTCTGCGGCCTCAATCTCCTCGGCAACATGCACGCGGCCCTGGGCTCGCTCGACCGGGTCGACACGGTGCTGAAGGTGCTGGGCATGGTGAACGCCGCGCCGGGGTTCGGCGACCATCCGAAGGTGATCGACGGTTGCACCGACCTGTTCGTGGACGTGTTCGGCGACGCGGGCCGCCCCGCTCGGTCGGCCGTCGGCATGGGCAGCCTGCCACGCAACATCGCCGTCGAGATCGAGGCGATCGTCCTTTTGACGTAGCGGCGACCGGTTCCGGCGTGGCGGCGGCTGCCCGAGCATGCGCGTCGGGCTCGCCGCTCGGCGGAAGACGCGCCGGCGAGCGGCGGCCCGGCGCGGCGATTATTCGGCCGGGCGGACGCTACAGCTCCGCGGTGTCGAAATCCGCCGGTACCACGATCTCGAGCAGTTCCACGTCGGGCGAGTAGTCGAGCACGGTATGCGGGATGCCGGGCGGCTGGATCCAGCAACTGCCGGCCGACATCATCTGCTCGCCCACGCCCTCGAACTCGTTCTTGACCCAGCCCTTCAGCACGTAGACCAGCTGCAGTTCGGTCGTGTGCCGATGGCGCTTGCGGACGAGATCGCTGGGCGGATCGACGAAGCGGATCACGTGCGCCTGGCACAGCCCGCCCGTGGCGTCGGCAATGCCGAGGTCGCGGTAGCGCGCATAGGGGCGCAGCCCGTCCGCCTTGAAGTCGGACTCGCGCAAATGGCTGACGGTGAAGCGCTGCGGCTTGGCATCGGCCCGCGGGCGGGCCGCCGGCGTCGCCTCGGGTTGCGGTTGCATCCTGGTGGCGGTGCGGCCGGGCTTCGCGCCGGCCCTCGTCGTGCCTGCCCCGGTCCCGGCTTTCGCCGAAGGGCCTTCTGTCGCGGCGCGGCGCTTGGCCATGCGGGCCCCGGCCGGCGTGCCGGCGCCACGCTGCAGGGAAGTGGGCTCGACGGCAGCGGACCGCGCCGCAGCGGCGGAGCGGCCAACGGGTTTCGCAGCGGCGGACGCGGCACCTGCGGTCCGTTCGGCCATGGCCTTCCCGTTCGGCGCCTTCCCTGGGGTGCGCCGCGGCGGCGCGTCCGTCCCGGCGGCGAGCTCGCCGACCCGACGCGTGGACGAGGTGACGGTGACGGCTCCCGGCTTCGCGGGGCCGCGTGGCGCGGCCTTGCCGCTGGTGGGCTTCGCGTCGGACCGAATGGACCGCGTCCCCTCCATCTTCACGGAACTGCGGGGTGCGGCCGGCTTCGCCGGGCGTTCGGCGCTCGCGGTGACCACGATCGGCGTGGTCTTCAAGGAGGTCCTGGATCGCACCGGACCGTCACCCGACCGGCCGGCGGCAGTGCGTGCGGAGACGACTCTGGCCATGCGTTCCCCCTTTATTCTTCCATGCGCCGAGTATTCGGCGTTCCCGCCGGCCATTCAAGAGGCACGCCTGCGACCCGATCGGTCGCCAGCCCCACCCGGTCCAGCACGATGGACCGCAAGCCCGGTTCCTCGGCGATCGTGCCGCAATCGCGCAGCGCTCCGTCCGCCGCCGCCGCGGCGAGCAGGGCGGGCACGTCCTCCCGCACATGGCCGCCGGCGCCGAGAAACAGGCCCAGGGTGGCGACCGGTGCGCCACGCAACCGCGCGAGGGCGTCGGGAACGAAGGGGGGCTCCTCGAGCAGCGCGACCTCCACGCGTTCGAACAGAGACGCCAGCCGGTCGGCATGGTCGTGCAGCGCAAGCCGGCGGCCAGGGCGGCGCGCAGACCCGTGGCCGATCAGCAGCAGACGGCGGGCCTCCGGGGCGTGGCGCGCGACCCGCGCGGCGATCACCGCCGCCAGTGCCGGGTGCGTGCCGACCGGCTCCACGATCCGCACGCTGCGTTCGGGTGGAACCTGGCCGTCGAGCTGCAGCGCACGGGGCACGGCGACGGCGGTGAACCACCCTGCTTCCATGAAGAAGGGCACGACGTCGACGCGCGGACCGGGACATGAGGCGAGAATTTCGGCGGGCGGTGGACCACCGGCCAGCAGCGCGACCGCGACCCGGCCGAACAGGCCGGTGGCCCGCAAGGCGGCGGCATGCGCCTCGACCGGCGCGCCGGCATCGATGAAGCGGTCGGAGCCATGGGCCACCAGCAGCAGGTCACGTCCAGGCATGCGGCTCCTCACGATCGGTGCCGCAGAGATCGGCGGTTCGGCGGCGACATCAAGCCTGCGCTTGCCGCGCGGCGCGCGGGCGGGGTAGCGGGAATGGATGAGCCGCACCCAAGCCACCGAGGACGCGTTTGCCCGCTTCGTGACCATTCTCGGCCGTGGCCCCGGCCGGTCCCGCGCGCTCAGCCGCGCGGAGGCGCGGGCAGCGTTCGGCATGGTGCTGGCCGGCGAGGCGGATCCGCACCAGGTGGGTGCGTTCCTGATGCTGCTGCGATTCCGCGGAGAGGACGCGGAGGAGATTGCCGGCATCGTCGAGGCGATCCGTGATGACGTGGCGGCGCGTGTGGCGGCCGGTGGGGGTGTGCCGGTGGGGATGGCCGGCTCAGGGCCGGCCATGACGGGTGAAGGCACGGCGGCCGGCGTGCGGGGAGCGGCGGCGGGGGATGGCAGGGTCGATCTCGACTGGCCGTCCTATGGCGCGGGACGGACACGCGGGGCGCCGTGGTACCTGCTCGCGGCGCTTGCGCTGGCGCGCGCGGGCGTTCGTGTCCTCATGCACGGCAGCAACGAATTCAGCGGAGGCATCCCCGCCGAACAGGGGCTTGCGGCTCTGGGCCTGGCACCGGCCGGCAGCCTGACTGCGGCGAAGCGCCAGGTGGCCGCCACCGGCTTCGCCTACCTGCCCATCGCCGCGCTCTCCCCGCCGACCGCCACCCTGCTTGGCCTGCGCCGGCTGTTCGGACTGCGGTCCCCGGTCAATACCGCGGCCCGGCTGGTCAACCCGGCGGACGCACCGGCCGGCGTCGATGGCGTGTTCCATCCGGCCTACATCGCGGTGCATCTCGGCGTGGCGGAACGCCTCGGTCGATCGCGCCTGCTGGTGCTGAAGGGCGGCGGCGGGGAGGCGGAGCGTGCGCCGCTGAAACCCACGACCGCGCATCTTTGGGACGGGCGCACCGGTGCGAGCGAATGCGTGCTGCCGGCAGATCCGGACCTCTCCCCGCTCACGCCGCAAGCCGACACGCCGGCGCTGCTCGCCGCGGTCTGGCGCGGCGTGGAGGCGCCGCCAACGGTGGTGGCGACGATCCAGGCGACGATCGGCCTCGGCCTGCTCGCGACCGGGCGTGCCGCCGATCCGGCCGAGGCGACGCGACAGGCCGCCGAGATCTGGGCTGGGCGGGAGCAGGCGGGGCCGCGACCGCCATCGGAAACCGAGGATCGGCGTGGCGCCGCCGGCCTCACCCCGCCAGCTTGCGCTTCAGCGTCTCGTTGATCAGGGCCGGATTCCCCTTCCCGGCCATCGCCTTCATGGTCTGGCCGACGAAGAAGCCGAACAGCTTGTCCTTGCCGCCGCGGTATTCCGCGACCTTGCCGGCATTGGCGGCCAGGATCGCGTCGACCGCCGCCTCGATCGCGCCGGTGTCGGTGACCTGACGCAGCCCCTTCTCCTCCACGATCGCGGCCGGGGCCTTGCCGGTGTCGACCATCGCCTCGAACACGTCCTTGGCGATGCGGCCGTTGATCGTACCGTCGGCCATCAGGTCCAGAAGCTGGCCCAGCGCCGTCGCGGTGACCGGCGGATCCTCGATGCTGCGGCCGGTGCGGTTCAGGGCGGCGAAGAAGTCGCCGGTCACCCAGTTGGCCGCGATCTTCGCATCACGCCCACGCGCCACCGTCTCGTAGAACTGCGCCGTGGCCTGTTCGGCGACCAGCACGCCGGCATCGTAGGGACTCAGTCCATACTCCCGCATGAACCGCGCCTTCTTCGCGTCGGGCAGTTCCGGCAGGTTGGCGCGCAGCGTCTCGATCCACGCCTCGTCCAAGACCAGCGGCGGCAGGTCGGGGTCCGGGAAATAGCGGTAGTCGTGCGCATCCTCCTTGGAGCGCATGGAGCGCGTCTCGCCGCGGCCGGGATCGAACAGCCGGGTCTCCTGCTCGACGGTGCCCCCGCTCTCCCAGATCTCGACCTGGCGCATCGCCTCCGCCTCGATCGCCTGCATGACGAAGCGGACGGAGTTGACGTTCTTGACCTCGCAGCGCGTCCGGTACGGCTCCCCGTGCTTGCGCACCGAGACGTTGACGTCGGCGCGCATGGAGCCTTCTTCCATGTTGCCGTCGCAGGTGCCGAGGTAGCGCAGGATGGAGCGCAGCTTGCGCAGATAGGCGCCCGCCTCCTCGGGGGAGCGGATGTCCGGTTCGGAGACGATCTCCATCAGGGCGACGCCGGCGCGATTGAGGTCGATCAGCGACTTGGTCGGATGCTGATCGTGGATCGACTTGCCGGCATCCTGCTCGAGATGCAGGCGGGTGACGCCGATCTGCCGGGTGGATCCGTCCGCGAGCTCGATCTCGATCGTCCCGGTGCCGACGATCGGATGGTCGAACTGGCTGATCTGATAGCCTTGCGGCAGGTCCGCGTAGAAGTAGTTCTTCCGGTCGAAGCGGCTGACCGGGTTGATGTGCGCGGCGAGGCCGAGGCCGGTGCGCACCGCCTGCTCCACACAGAACCGGTTCACCACCGGCAGCATGCCCGGGAAGGCTGCGTCGACATAGCTGACCTGGCTGTTCGGGTCCGCGCCGAAGGCGGTCGCGGCGCCGCTGAACAGCTTGGCCTTCGAGATGACCTGGGCGTGCACCTCGAGCCCGACGACGAGCTCCCAGTCGCCGGTGCGGCCCTGGATCGTGTAGCTCATCCCTCGCCTCCCGCCCGCAGCGTGGGCAGTGCCTCGAACCCGGCCGCGCGTTCCAGCGCCGCGGCGACGGTGAACATGGTCGCTTCGTCGAACGGCTTGGCCAGCACCTGGAGGCCGAGCGGCAGGCCGTTCGGGTCGAGGCCGGCGGGAACGGAGATGCCGGGGACGCCCGCCAGGTTCGCCGGCACGGTGAACACGTCGTTCAGGTACATCGTGATCGGGTCGTCCATCTTCTCGCCCTGGCCGAACGCGGCCGAGGGCGCGGTCGGGGTCAGCAGCGCGTCGACCTGGCCGAACGCGTCGGTGAAGTCCTTCAGGATCAGCGCGCGGACCTTCTGCGCGCGCAGGTAATAGGCGTCGTAATAGCCGGCCGAGAGTACGTAGGTGCCGATCATGATGCGCCGCCGCACCTCGTCCCCAAAGCCGCTCGCCCGCGTGCGCTCATACAGGTCGCGCAGGTCCGATCCGTCGGTGCGGGCGCCGAAGCGCACGCCGTCGTAGCGGGCGAGGTTGGAGGAGGCCTCCGCCGGCGCGACGACATAGTAGGCGGCGAGCCCGTATTTCGTGTGCGGCAGGGAGACGTCCACGATCTCGGCCCCGGCGTCGCGCAGCCAGTCGAGGCCCTGGCGCCAGAGCGCCTCGATCTCGGCGGGCATGCCGTCCATCCGGTATTCCCGCGGCACGCCGATCCGCAGCCCCTTCACGGAACGGGCGCAGGCGGCTTCCCAATCCGGCACGGGCATTTCGGCGCTGGTCGAGTCCTTGGGATCGAACCCGGCCATGGAACCCAGCAGGATCGCCCCGTCCCGCACGGTGCGGGAGAACGGGCCCGGATGGTCGAGCGAGGAGGCAAAGGCGACCACGCCCCAGCGCGAGCATCGCCCGTAGGTCGGCTTCACGCCCACCAGCCCGCAGAAGCTCGCCGGCTGGCGGATGGACCCGCCGGTGTCGGTGCCCGTCGCGCCCAGCGCGAGCCGGGCCGCGACCGCCGCGGCCGACCCGCCGGAGGAGCCGCCCGGCACCAGCACGGCCGCGGCGTCCTGCCGGCGCTTCCACGGGTTCTCCACCGGCCCGTAGGCGGAGGTCATGTTGGACGAGCCCATCGCGAACTCGTCCATGTTGGTCTTGCCCAGGAACACCGCGCCATCCCGCAGCAGGTTGGCGGTGACGGTGCTCTCGTACGGCGGCACGAACGGCTCGAGGATCCTGCTGCCCGCCGTGGTGCGGACGCCGGCTGTGCAGAACAGGTCCTTGATCGCGAGCGGGATGCCGGTCAGCGCCCGCGCCTCCCCGGCCGCGAGTGCCGCGTCGGCGGCCCGCGCCTGGTCGAGCGCGCGGTCGTGGCGGACGTCGATGAAGGCATTGAGCCGCGGGTTCAGCACCTCGATCGCGTGCAGGTGCGCCATGGTGAGGTCGACCGCGGTGAACTCGCCGGCGCGGAGCCCCGCGCGGGCCTGCTCGATGGTGAGGTCGGTCAGCATCACTCGACCACCTTCGGCACGGCGAAGAAGTCGCCGATGCGGTCGGGGGCGTTGCCCAGGACCTGGTCGGGATAGCCGCCATCCGTCACCACGTCCTCCCGCAGCCGGAGCGTCATCTGCGCGCCGCCGGTGAGCGGGGCCACCCCGTCCACGTTCACCTCGTTCAGCTGCTCGATCCAGGAGAGGATGCCATTGAGCTCGTTCTGCAGGGTCGCGACCTCCGCCTCCTCCACCCGGATGCGGGCGAGCGTTGCGATGCGGCGAACGGTCGCGGGATCGAGCGACATGGGCGGGCCTGTTCCTTGGCTGGATTGAAGCGCGGGACCATAACGACGGGCATGGCGCTGTTCAACCTGACCGACCTGCGGGCCGGCTTGCCGCGCGGCATGCGGCTGATCGGCCTCGATCCCGGGGCGAAGACGATCGGCATTGCGCTGTCGGACGTGGGGCTGATGCTGGCCTCGCCCTATGGCAGCCTCAGGCGGGGCAAGCTGAAGGCCAACGCCGCCGAGGTGCTGGCGATCGCGCGGAAGGAGGGCGCGGGCGGGCTGGTGGTCGGGCTGCCGCTGTCGATGGACGGCACGATGGGCCCTGCGGCGCAGGCGGCGCGCGATTGGACGATCGCGCTGTCGGAGGCGACCAGCCTACCCGCCGCGCTCTGGGACGAGCGGCTGTCGAGTGCCGCGGTCAACCGGTTCCTGATCGGCGAGGCGGATCTGAGCCGCGGCAAGCGCGCCGAGGCGGTGGACCGCGCGGCTGCCGCCTGGATGCTGCAAGCCGCGCTGGACGCGACACGGGGTGGATGAACGCGCCCTCCCCCCGTGTCATGCCGCGCCTGTCGCGGCGCCCCGTGTCATGGCCTGCGCCGGCCGTGACACGGAGCGGGCGGGCCAGGACGCGGGGAGGCCCGGCCGGGACGCGGGCGTTGCCGCCCGCGCAGCCACGCCGGAAGAGGCCTACCCCCGCTGGACGAGCTCGATCTTGTAGCCGTCCGGGTCCTCGACGAAGGCGATGATCGTGGTGCCGAACTTCACCGGGCCCGGCTCCCGCGTCACCTTGGCACCCATGCCGCGCAGCTTCTCGGTCGTCGCCGCCACGTCCGGCACGCCGATCGCCAGGTGGCCGAAGGCCGATCCCATCTCGTAGTTCTCGGTGCCGTAGTTGTAGGTCAGCTCGATCACCGTGTGGCTGCTCTCGTCGCCATAGCCCACGAAGGCCAGGGTGTACTTGCCGTCCGGCACGTCGCGCCGGCGCAGCTCCTTCATCCCGAAGCCCTTGGTGTAGAAGTCGATGCTGCGCTGCAGGTCGCCGACGCGCAGCATGGTGTGCAGAAACTGGCTCATCGCACTCTCCCTTCCATGACGGCCTCCGGATCGAGGCCCAGGACGA
>MKTV01000056.1:91820-103971 GCA_001898425.1 Rhodospirillales bacterium 69-11 | reverse complement strand
CAGGATGGTCCCGCCCGCCTCGAACGCAACCCCCCGCAATCCGGCTGCCACCGCCCCCGCGATCGTGGTCGGCCCGATGGTCGGCAGGTCGGCCCGCCGCTCCTGCCCCGGCTTGACCAGCTTCAGCAGCACGCCGCCGACGCCCGGTCGCGCCAGGCCGGCACACCGCGCGAGCATCGCGTCGGTGCCCTCCACCGCCTCCACCGCCAGTACGATCCCCTGCTGCACCACGCAGCCCTGGCCGACATCGGCCGCGCCCAGCGCCCGCGCGACCGCGATGCCCCGCTCGAGATCGGCTACGGCCTGCGCGTCCGGCGCCATCCGCGTCAGCAGGCCGCGCGGCCCCAACGCATCGCGCATCACCTCATGGGCGCCGATCACCCGGAAGCCGGCTTCCCCCAGCACGCGGATGACCGCGGCGAGCAGCCCGTCATCCCCCAGGAACGCAGCTCGGCCGATGCGGCCCAGGATGCGCACGCCCTCCGCATCGGGACGCAGATCGAGCATGGAGGGCCGGCGCACGGGACCGATCAGCACGAGGTCCTGGCAGCCATGGCCGCGCAGCGCGGCCATGATGCGCCCCGCCGCACCGATGCGGATGATCTCGTGCCGCCAAGGCGCCAGCACCGCAGGGTCCGCGAACCCTTCGAGCCCCACGATGAACACCGATCGCCCCGCCGCTCGGGCGGCCGCGGCCACCTGCGCCGGCAGGCGCCCGCCCCCCGCGAGGATGCCCAGAGTGCGCGGCGTCTCCGTCACGGCCGCGCTCCGCCGCTGCTCAGGATGCCGCGCCGGTCAGAAGACGAAGGCCGGCGCAGGGATCAGCGACGGCAGCAGCGGCGTTGCACAATCGAACACCGGGCTGGCGCGCAGGCCGGCCGGCGTGACCTCGGCCAGCACCGCCTGGCTGGTCCCGTCGCCGGGCGCGATCACGCCGACGAGGCGCCCGCGCTCCATCCGGAGCTGCTGCGCGATCGCGGCCGGGATCTCCCGCACCGCACCCTCGATGAGGATCAGGTCGTAGGGGCCCGAAGCCGCCCAGCCCTGCGCCAGCGGCCCGGAGACCACGGCCACCCCGGGGGCCTGTTCGGCCAGGGTGGCGCGGGCGCGCTCGACCAGCGCGGCATCTTCCTCCAGCGCCGTCACACGCGGTCCGCACGCCGCGAGCACCGCCGCGCCGTAGCCCGTGCCGGCGGCGACCACCAGCGCCACCTCGCCCGGAAGGGGCGCGGCGGCCTGCAGCAGCCGCGCGAGCACCATCGGCTCCATCAGCACCCGACCGCCGCCCAGCGGCACGTCCTCGTCCGCATAGGCCAGCGGCGTAAGCGGCTGCGGCAGGAACTGCTCGCGCGGCAGCGTACGCATGGCGTGCAGGATGCGCGGATCCGTCACCTTGTTCGGGCGGATCTGGCTGTCCACCATCCGGATGCGGGCATCGGCGAAGAAGTCGGCGGCAACGGCCATGTCGGGCAACTCATGCGGTGGGATCGTCCGGCTCATAGCAGCACGACGAAGCAGACGCCAAGCGCGGCACTTGACCCACACCCCCTCCCCGCACGATATACCCGCGCCTCACCCGGGGTCCGGTGGCAGAGTGGTGATGCAGCGGACTGCAAATCCGCGAATGTGGGTTCGATTCCCGCCCGGACCTCCACCTCCCCCGTCTCCGCTTTCCTTCCATCCTGAACCGGCCCTCGCCGCTGCGTGCCGCGCACCGGCCCGACCTCGTTCGCCCTCGGGGCCGCCCGAGCGGTGGTCAGGCGCACGGCGTCGGAATGGTCACGAATACAGGATGCTCCCCCAAGCGATCCGGAGCCGCCGAGACCAACAGGTCAGGGCGGTTCGCAACTATTCGCGGAGCCAGCGGCACTTTTCGGCCGACGAATCGCGCCTCCTGCCAGCAACGAGCACCCACTCGATCGCTCTGCGTCAAACGACGAAGCAAGGAGAACAGTCGAGAGCGCACCGTAAGCGAAGCGGCTCCATCTCGTCTCTTTGAGATCAGAAATGAGACGTCGTGGTTTCCAGGTTACAACCCATCCATTTCCCCTCAGAATCCACTCGGCTTCAAACAGGCGGCTTGCGAGCCGAAACTGTTCTGCATATGTAGTCGGCACGCAAACGCCTGTCTCAAAAATCGGTTTGCGTGACCAGAAATTCTTTGTCGTCGTGAGGTATCGAATGTCCTCGGGTCAGGCCGTCTCGCTGGCAATGGAGGGTTATCTCGTTAAGGGCTCGTCCGGCGCCGTCATCGCGCGAATGCGGGACCGCTACATCATGCGGAGGCGCGGGCGGAAACTGGACATGCCCGTCGAGGGCACCAGCTACGAGCGGCTTCTGCAGACGTGGCTTGAATTCGACCAGGGCGCCCCGGAAGCGCGTCCGGCCTGAGCTCCGGCCCTCGGCCGGACCAGCACGCCGGCAGGCTCACCACGAGCCTGCCGCACGCGTCCGCGGGATCATCGCGTTCGCTGCTCGCTTCGACGCGACAAATGCCCGGTCGCACGGCGGTCCTTGCGACGCCGAAGACGATCGGCGTCTACGTGAGCAGGCGGTTCAGACCGCTCCCTCGAGCGCCACGCCGTTTTCCGCCTCGACCTGCATCAGCAGCGATTCCAGTTCGCTGAGCGAGTACGGCTTGTTCAGGACGGCGCTGAGCTGCGCCAGGTCCTCGGCCGGGATGCCTGAAAGATCGGCGTATCCGGTGGCCAGGATGATCGGCCCGTCGAAGCCCTGCTCCCGCAGCGCGAGCGCCAGATCCACCCCGTTCATGCCCGGCATCGCGTAGTCGAGGATCACCAGCGACGGGCGGCAGTCGGCCTCCTCGAACTCGCGCAACGCCGCGACTCCGCCGTCGGCAGCCACCACCCGGCACTGTAGCTGCGTCAGCATGTCCGCCGTGACCTGCCGCACCTCTTCATCGTCGTCGACCAGCAGCACCGTGTGACCACCCCAGCGGACGCACTTGTCGTGCACGGCCGCAACTGGGGCGGCCGCGGCGCTCGCGCGGGGCAGCAGGAGCTCGATCGTTGTGCCCTCACCCGGATGCGAGTCGATCGTGACCGCCCCGCCACTCTCCTGCACCATGGCCTGGACCTGGCTGAGCCCCAGACCGGACCCGCCGCTGCCCTTGGTGGTGAAGAACGGCTCGAGCGCGCGGCGCATGATCTCGGGGCTCATCCCCGTGCCGGTGTCCGCCACCGCGATCGCCACGTAGTCGCCAGGGGCCACGCCCGGCGCGGCGGTGCGCAGGATCCGGGCCGAGGTGCGGATCGTCAGCGTGCCGCCGTCAGGCATCGCATCCCGCCCGTTCAACGTCAGGTTCAGCAGCGCCGCTTCCACCTGGCTCGGTTCGACCATCACCGGCCAGAGATCCGGGGCGAGCTCCGTGCGGATACGGATCTGCTGCCCGAGCGTGGCGGTGCCGAGCAGGGCGACCATTTCGGTGATGAGAGCGTTGACGTCGGTCGACTGGACGGAGGGCAGACGCCGGCGGGAGAAGGCGAGCAGCCGGCGCGTGAGCTGGGAACCGCGGGTCACCGCGTTTGAAGCGCGCTCGATCCAGGCATGCTGCCGCGCCTCCTGCGCGGGTACCGACCGGTCGAGCAGGTCCAGGCTGCCCTGGATCGTCGCGAGCAGGTTGTTGAAGTCATGTGCGATGCCGCCGGCCAGCTGGCCGACCGCCTGCAGCTTCTGCGACTGGACCAGCGCGGCCTCGGTGTTGAGCCGTTCGGCGATCTCGACCTGCAGCCGGTTGTTGGTCGCGAGCAGTTCCTGGGTTCGTTCGGCGACGCGCGCCTCCAGCGCCTCCGCGTGTTCGCGCAGCTCGCGCTCGCGGCTCGCCAGCGCATCGGCCATGTCGTTCCACGCCGCCGCGATCTGCCCGAACTCCGAGACGTGTTCGGTCGAGTCCAGGCGCACGCTCATGTCGCCTTCCCGCCAGCGCCGCGCCGCCTGCAGCAGCGCGCGGGCGGGGCGGGCGATGAAGCGGCGCGCCACGATCATGGTCAGCAGGAAGGCGAGCACCGCACCGATCCCGAGGAGCAGGAAGCTCCGCTGCATCGCGCGGTCGACGTCGGCCATCAGGTCGGCTTCCTGGAAGCCGGCCGTGGTGATCAGGGAGGACGTCCCGATCCGCACCGGCACGTAGCCGATCACGCGGGTCACGCCGTCGATGCTCTGCAGCCGCAGCACGCCGGGGCCGGTCGCATCGAGCGCCGGCCGCGCGGCCGGCGGGAACTGCTTGCCCACGAATTCGCGGTAGGCGGGGTTGCGCGCCAGCACCGTACCGTCGGCCCCGGCAACGGTCAGCACCGCCCCGCTGAGGAGCGTGCCGTTGGCCTGCTGCAGTTGCGGCAGATGCGCGGCCAGCCAGTCGAGCGACAGCCCGGCCACCAGGGTGCCGCCCGACGGGCCCGCCCCATCGAACGGCAGGAAGAAGGGCACCACCGCCCCTGCCCCGCCCGCGGCGGGCGTGTAGCCACCGATCGAGAAGCCGCGTGCCGCGGCGCCGGCCGCAGCCCAGGCCGGTGTGCCGTGTCCGGGCGCGTCGCCACTCACGGCGCCCGCGCTGGCCGGGGACACCAGCACCGGGTCGGAGGCACAGCGCACCGCGCCGGTGCGGTCGAGCACCGCGAGGAACGCGAAGCTGGGCACCTTCCGGCTCAGGCTCGCCAGGCGCTCCCCGCAGGCCGGGCCGAGATCGACCACCTCGGGGATTTCGCTGGTCATCGTGAGCAGGATCCGCGCCCCCTCCACGATGCTGCCGACGTCGCTCGCCAGCAGTTCGGTCTGGTGCACGACCAGCGTGTCGATCTGCGCCTTGCGCTCGGTCCACTGGCTCCAGCTGATGGCGAGCTGGCACAGGATCGGGGGCAGCAGGCAAGTGGCGATGATCAGCAGGAGCCGCCGGCTCAACCGCATTCCGCGGAACCCCACAGTTCGGCCGAGCGCGGAGCCGGTCCCGAACGGCGGGGAGCGGTGCGACACTTGCTCATGTGGGGCGGGTGCCGAAGCGGGGATCATCGTCTCGCACCGAAGCTAAAATGGTTTGGGGGAAACACCTCACGCGGCGGAGAGTAGAAGCCGCCATGCGTCCCGGTCAAATACTCTGAGCAGACATCATCCTCACGACCTGTTGATGGAACCCGAACCTGATCCGGTATGTACCACGGCATGATGGCCGGGAAGATCGAGATTGTCTTACTTCATCATTTTGAATTTGCATTCACATATTCGTGCGTAGGGGACCGGTGCGCGGTCGCATCGCTCGGATGGGCGCGGATGTTTCGGACCGTTATCCGCATGGAATCGCGAGCGTCGCGCGCCGCCGGACCTCCTCTGCCCCCACGCCCATCGCGCGTAGCGCCCGCACGGACAGCGCCTGGTCGCGCTTCGCGAGCCGCCGCCCCTCCGCATCCGTCAGAAGCGGATGGTGCAGGTAGCGCGGCGCCGGCCAGCCCATCACCGCCTGCAGCACCCGGTGCACGTCCGTCGCCGCCAGCAGGTCGTCTCCGCGCGTCACCAGGGTCACGTCCTGCACCGCGTCGTCGTGCGTGACGCACAGATGGTAGCTGGCCGGCGCGTCCCGCCGTGCGAGCACGACGTCGCCGAAGCGTTCCGGGGCGCAGAGCACCCGTCCGTGGCGCAGATCGTCGAACCACAGCGGCGTCGCCGCCGCGCGCAGGGCGGCTGCCATGTCGAGCCTCAGCACGTGCGGCGCGCCCGCGGCGAGGCGGTGCCGACGATCCGCGGGGGTGAGCGCCCGGCAGGTGCCGGGGTACCGCAGGCTGCCGTCGGGCGCATGCGGCGCGGAGGCCGCTTCCCGCACCTCCCGCTGGATCTCCGCACGCGTGCAGAAGCACGGATAGAGCAGCCCGCGCTCCGCCAGCGTGGTGAGGACGGCACGATACGCCGGCAGATGCGCCGATTGGGCGCGGACCGGCCCGTCCCAGCTCAGCCCGGCCCAGGCCAGGTCCTCCTCGATCGCGGCGGCGAACTCGGGGCGGCAGCGGGTCGGGTCGATATCCTCGATCCGCAGCAGGAAGCGCCCGCCTGCCGCTCGCGCACACCGCCAGCCGACCAGGGCCGAGGCGACATGGCCGAGATGCAGGAACCCGGTCGGGCTGGGGGCGAAGCGCGTGACGATGGACATGGCGGCAGGCGCAGGGTAGCCCGGTCCGGCATCCTGCGGAACGCGGCCCGCGCGCAGGGACCGGCTGCGGCCTTCGCGGGCCCTCTCCGGATGGAGGAACAGCGATGCCCGAACTGACCGCCGAACGCTGGGGCCCGGCCTCGAAGGGAACGCCGCGGCAGCTCGTCGTGCTCTGCCATGGGCTGGGCGCCGACCGTTACGACCTGATCGACCTCGCGCCGGCCTGGGCGCATGCCTGCCCCGATGCGGTGTTCGCGGCCGTGGATGCGCCGACGCCGCACCCGTCGGGCTTCGGCCGCCAGTGGTGGTCCGTCGAGGATCGCACGCCGGCGGTGATGCAGGCCGGCGCCGCGGCGGCGGCCCAGGCGCTCGACGGCTTCCTCGACGCCGAACTGGCGCGAATCGGCCTGCCGCCGGACGCCTATGCGCTGATGGGATTCACCCAGGGCGCGATGACCGTGCTGTATGCCGGCTTGCGGCGCCCGACGCCGCCGCGCGCGATCCTCGCCTTCTCGGGCGCGCTGATCGCACCGGAGACCCTGCCGGCCGCGCGGGCGGCCCGTCCACCCGTGCTGCTGGTGCATGGCGAGGCGGACGAGGTGGTACCGGCCGCGCGCTCCCGCGAGGCGGAAGCGGCGCTGCACGCGGCGGGCGTGCCGGTGGAGGCGACCTACATCCCCGGTCTCGGCCATGGCATCGACGAGACCGGCCTTGCGCTGGGCGCGTTGACGCTGCAGCGCGGCTTTGCATGACCGAATGGTGAAACCATGCAACGGCTGCATGGCAGCGGGTTGCGAGTTGTGGCTGGCTCTGTCATAAACGGCGTGGTTTTCGGCGGCGCACAATATCTGGCGAGTCGACGACAGGTTCGACCCCCAGGTCTAGCGCTCCGCACGCAAGGGAGTCGCGCTTGCCTGACGGCGGACAGCATTTCCCCGCGCTTGTGTTGAATGCGGATTTCCGCCCGCTATCGTATTTCCCGTTGTCGCTATGGTCCTGGCAGGATGCCGTGAAGGCGGTGTTCATGGACCGCGTCTCGGTCCTGTCGGAATACGAGACCGAAGTCCGCTCCCCGTCCATGACGATGCGTTTGCCGAGTGTGATCGCGCTCAAGGACTACATCCCCTCGGCGCGGCGGCCGGCCTTCACGCGGTTCAACGTGTTCCTGCGGGACGCCTTCCACTGCCAGTATTGCGGGGACCGGTATCCGGCCCCGGACCTGACGTTCGACCACGTGATCCCGCGCTGCCGGGGCGGCCGCACGACGTGGGAGAACGTCGTCACCGCCTGCGGCGAGTGCAACCTGCGCAAGGGCTCCCGGCTGCCGCGCGAGTGCCACATGTTTCCGCGCCTCGCCCCGCGCCAGCCCACCACGTGGGAGCTGCAGGACAACGGCCGCGCCTTCCCGCCCAACTACCTGCACGAGAGCTGGCGCGACTATCTGTACTGGGACAGCGAACTCGAGAGCTGAGCCGCATCCTCCCCCAGGACGCACGGCGCGATGCAAGTGCGCGGTGCGCAGCCGGAGGCGACGTTTCGTTAAGGACTGGCCGGTACATCTTCGCTCTCAACCGGGAGCGCTCGACATGACCCTACCAGCCCTCGCCATCCGGAACATCTCGATCGAACGCAAGATCCTGACCGCGTGCCTGGCGCTTCTGCTGCTGATCGCACTCGTCGGGGGCACTGCGGTACGCACCTTCACGGCCACCACCGCGACGGTCGCCGACATCACCACCAACTATCTCCTGGCGATCGGCTACCTGTCCGACATGCGGGCCGCCGCACTCAACGAGCAACGCATGCTCGCGGCCGAGATCGGCGCGACGGATCCCGCCGCCCAGGCGCAGTATCGCGCTGCCGCGGAAGCCGAGGCGCGAATCTACCAGCAGCGGGAGAGCGCCTACGCTCCCACCGTCACCGACGACCGCGAGCATGCACTCTACGCGGAGGTGAAGGCCGCACGCAGCGCGTACCTATCGCTCGCGAAGGATGTCGAGGCCGCCTTGCGGGCGCATCAGCCGCAGCAGGCGCAGCGACTGCTGGCGGACCGGGGCACCACGATCGGCGACCGGCTCGACGACGCGTTGCGGGCCGACAGCGACTTCAACATCTCCTATGGCAACCGGCTCGCCGACGAAGCGACGGAGCAGTCCAGCTTCGGATTTCGCGCGATCGTCGCGGCGCTCGTCGTCGCGCTGGTGGTCGCCGTCCTCGCCTGGCTGTTCCTGACCCGGAGCATCGCGCATCCGATCCGCGCCATGACGGCGGCGATGCGGCGGCTCGCGACGCACGACATGCAGGTGACGATCCCGGGCCGCGACCGCGGCGACGAGATCGGGCAGATGGCGCAAGCGGTGCAGGTCTTCCGTGACAACCTGGAGCGGGCGGACGAACTCGCGGCCGCCGAAGCCGCCGAGAGCCAGGCGAAACAGGCGCGCGCACAGAGGATGGAGGCGCTGGTGAAGGCGTTCGAAGCCAGCGCCAGCGGGCTCGTCGGCCAGGTCGCCGCCGCGGCGACGGAGTTGCAGGCGACCGCTCAGGGCATGTCGGAAACCGCCGCCGAGACGAACGGACAGGCGACCACGGTGGCCGCCGCGGCGGAGCAGGCCAGCGGAAACGTGCAGGCAGTCGCCGCCGCCTCGGAGGAGCTCAGCACCTCGATCGGCGAAATCGGCCAGCAGATCTCCAAGGCCTCTGCCGCCACCGCGAAGGCCGCCGATGACGTGCGGCGCACCGACACGGTGGTGCGGACGCTGGCGGACACCGCACGCAAGATCGGCGACGTGGTCGGACTGATCACCCAGATCGCCAGCCAGACCAATCTGCTCGCGCTCAACGCCACGATCGAGGCGGCGCGCGCCGGGGAAGCCGGCAAGGGCTTCGCCGTGGTCGCCTCCGAGGTCAAGGGCCTGGCCGGACAGACCTCGCGCGCGACCGAGGAGATCGGCGAGCAGGTGCGGCTGATCCAGGTCGCGACGGCCGAGGCCGTGGCCGCGATCGAGGGGATCGTCGGCACGATCGAGGAGGTCGACGCGACCGCCGCGACGATCGCCGCCGCCGTCGAGCAGCAGAATGCCGCCACCCAGGGCATCGCCCGGAACGTGCACGAGGCCTCGAACGGCACGAGGGAAGTCACCAGCAGCATCGGGTCGGTCAGCCGCGCAGCGACCGAAACGGGTCTGGCCGCCCGCAACGTGCTGGGGGCCGCTGAAGCGCTCTCCCGGCAATCCGAGACGCTCTCCCGCGAGGTCGACCAGTTCGTCAACGCCCTGCGCGCGGCCTGATCATGGCGGTGGGTGGCGCCGACATGCCTTAGCGAGTGCGGCGGATCGCCCAGCACTGGGACCAAGCCGGCTGGAACCGAACCGGAGTGGACCGACCGGCATCGGGGATATCCGGGGGGACGGGGCCCGGCGATGCTGATGCTGCGCCGCAGCGTGTTGCCGATCGCCCCCACCTGCGCGACCATGCCCCAAAATCACGGGGGCTGCTGGGACATGGCGTGGCGGATCGGAATCGATATCGGCGGGACCTTCACGGACGTCGCCCTGGTCGACGAGGCCAGCGGACGCATCGGCGTCGCCAAGGTGCTGACCACACCGCGCGATTTCGGCCAGGGTGTGATCGACGGCGTGCGCCGCGGCCTGGACGAGCAGCACATCGATCCGCAGGACGTCGCCCTGCTCTCCCACGCTACCACCGTCGTGACCAACGCGCTGCTCGAGAAGAAGGGCGCGCGCTGCGGCTTCATCGCGACGCGCGGCTTCCGCGACGTGCTGGAGCTGCGCCGCTCTTCCCGCCCCGATCTCTACGACCTGTTCCAGGACGGACCCGGCGTGCTGGTCCCGCGCCGCCACCGGTTCGAGATCACCGAACGCATCGACGCCCAAGGCCAGGTCGTCACCCCGCTGGCCGAGGACGAACTCCCCGCGCTGATCGCGGCGATCAAGGAAGCCGGCCTGCAGACGGTCGCCGTCTCCTTCCTGTTCTCCTTCCTCAACGACGCGCATGAGCGCCGGGTCGGCGAGATCCTCCGCGCCGCGCTGCCCGACGTGGGCGTCTTCCTCTCCTGCGAGGTGCTGCCCGAAATCCGCGAGTTCGAACGCGCCTCCACCACCGCGGTCTGCGCCTATGTCGGGCCGCTGCTGGCCGGATATCTGGCGCGGCTGTCGGAGGCAACGGGGGCGATCGGCCTGCCGCCGCTGCACGTCATGGGATCCTCGGGCGGCGTGTTCGACATCGCGGAAGGGCTGCGCATGCCGGCCATGGCGGTCGAATCCGGTCCCGCCGCCGGCGTGATCGCCGCCGCCCTCGCCGGCCGCCAGCTCGGCCGCCCCAACCTGATCTCCTTCGACATGGGCGGCACCACCGCCAAGGCCAGCGTGATCGCGGATGGGGAGGTCACCGTCACCGCGGAATACGAGGTCGGCGGCGCCGCCAACGCCAAGCGCTGGATGCACGGCACCGGCCATCCGATCCGCGTGCCGGTGATCGACCTCGCGGAGGTCAGCTCCGGCGGCGGCTCCATCGCCTGGGTCGATCCGGGCGGCGCGTTGAAGGTGGGGCCGCACAGCGCCGGCTCCGATCCCGGCCCCGCCGCCTATGGAAACGGCGGCACGCGCCCCACCGTGACGGATGCGAACGTCATCCTGGGCCTGCTGGATCGGGAGGCGCTGCTGGGTGGCGGGCTGCCGATCGATCTCCCCGCCGCCGAACGCGCGCTCGCCACCATCGCCGATCCGTTCGGCCTCTCGGTGCCCGACGCCGCCGCGCGCATCGCCGAGATCGTCAACGCCAACATGGCTCAGGCGCTGCGCATCGTCTCGGTCGAACGCGGGCTCGATCCGCAGGAATTCTCCCTGATCGCCTTCGGCGGCGCCGGACCCGTGCACGCCGTCGCGCTGGCCGAGGAGCTCCAGATCCCCGAGGTCATCATCCCGCCCGCCCCCGGCGCGTTCTCCGCCCTCGGCCTCGTCGCGACCGACCTCAAGCGCGACTACGCCCGCACGCTCTACGCCGATCTCGGCTCCGTCGCGCCGGAGCGGGTCGCCGAGGCCTTCACCGCCATGGAAGCCTCCGGCACCGCGATGCTGGAGGAGGCCAAGGTCCCCGCCGACCGCCGCGTGCTGCAGCGCCAGGCCGACGTGCGCTATCGCCGGCAGGCTTATGAACTCACCCTGCCCGTCGCCGACGGACCGGTCACGGCCGAGACGCTCGCCGCGCTGGCCGAGGCGTTCCACGCGCGGCACCGCCAGACCTACGGCCATGCCAACCCCGCCGAGGCGGTGCAGCTCGTGAACCTGCGGCTCACCGCGGTGGGCAAGCTGCCCGACCTGACGCTCGCGCAGCAGCCCGACCCGGCCAGCGCGCGGGTGCGCCAGCGCTCCGTCTGGTTCGCCGCCACCGGCTTCGTCGACACCCCCGTCCACTGGCGGAATGGCCTCGTCCCCGGCCAGACCTTCTCCGGCCCCGCGGTGATCGAGGCACTCGATTCCACTACCGTTGTCCCGCCGAGCTGGCAGGTCCGCGTCGACGACCTGGGCTACGTCCGCATCACCCGCGCCGCAGGAGACGCCGCATGAGCATCCGCCGCACCGATCCCGCGCGCTTCGAGGTCGTCAAGAACGCGCTCTACGCCGCGGCCGAGGAGATGAAGATCGTCCTCGCCAAGACCGCCTATTCGCCATTGCTGAAAGTCGCCGGCGACTACTCCTGCGGCATCTTCGACGTCCACGGGAACATGGTCGCGCAGGGCCCCGACCTGCCGATCCACCTCGGCTCCATGCCCGATGCCGTGCGCGCGGTGGTGCGCGCCTTCCCCGACGTGGCGCCCGGTGACGTGTTCATCCACAACGACCCGTACGAGGGTGGCTCGCATCTGCCCGACGTCAACGTGGTCGCGCCCGCCTTCCACGAGGGCCGGCTGCTGGGCTTCGGCTGCGTGCGCGCGCACTGGCCCGATATCGGCAGCGCGACGCCCGGCAGCTACGGGGC
>MKTV01000056.1:65478-91768 GCA_001898425.1 Rhodospirillales bacterium 69-11 | reverse complement strand
CGCGACGGCAAGCCCGATCCCTCGGTGGAGGCGATCATCTTCGCCAACGTCCGCACGCCGACCGAACGCCTGGGCGACCTGCGCGCCCAGGTGGCGGCGAACTGGCGCGCGGCGCAGCGCCTGTCGGAGCTCGCGACCAAATACGGCACCGACACCCTGCTCGCGATCATGCAGGAGGTGCTGGACTACTCCGAGGTGATGATGCGCGCCGCGCTGCGCGCGCTGCCGGACGGCGAGGCCGTGTTCACGGACGTGTTCGACGGCGACGGCGTGATCGCGATCGGCGAGACCGAGGATGCGACCTTCACCGTCAAGCTGCGCATCGTGAAGCAGGGCGACACGATCACCGCTGATTTCGCCGGCTCCGATCCTGCCGTGGCCGGGCCGATGAACGCGCCGCTGACGGTGACGGCCTCGGGCGTGTTCTGCGCGTTGAAGATGATCGCCGATCCCAAGAGCCTGATCCCGCCGAACTCCGGCTGCTGGCGGCCGGTGACGGTGACCGCGCCGCCGGGATCGGTGGTGAATGCGCAGCATCCCTCCCCCGTGGTCTACGCCAACCACGAGATGTCGCACCGCGTCGCCGACATGGTGATGGCCGCGATGTACGCGATCACGCCGCACACGGTGATGGCGGGCTCCCAGGGTACCTCGGCGGTGATCACCTTCGGCGGCACCGACTACCGCACCGGCGATCGTTTCGTCAGTTACGAGTCGGTCAAGGGCGGGTTCGGCGCGCGGCCGGTGAAGGACGGGATCAACGCGGTCGCCTCCACCGTCTCCAACATGAGCAATACGCCGATCGAGATCCTGGAGATGAGCTTCCCGCTGCGGGTGGAGGACTACAGCCTCATCCCCGATAGCGGCGGTGCCGGCCAGTATCGCGGCGGCCTGGGCGTGCGCCGGGTGTGGCGCGTGCTGGAAGCCCAGGCCCACGCGGCAGTGTGTTGCGAGCGGACCGTCACGCCGCCCTTCGGCCTCGCGGGCGGGGAGCCGGGCGCCCCGGCGCGGCTCACGCTGATGCCGCCGCAGGGCAACGCGCGCAGGCTGACGAGCAAGGGCGGGTTCCTCGCCCCGGCCAATTCGCTCGTCGTGGTGGAGGCGCCGGGCTCCGGCGGCTATGGCCCGCCGGCGGCGCGCGACCGCGCGGCCCTTTCCGAAGACCTGCTGGACGGGTACGTTTCGGCGACGGCCGCCCGCCGGATCTACGGCGCGGAGACCTGACAAGAACACAGGAGGACACGTCCATGTCGGAAACCGCACCCGTCGTCGCCCAGCGCGGCTCGTTCAAGGTCGAGGTCGAGGCCGGCAAGTCCTACTGGTGGTGTTCCTGCGGCAAGAGCGGCAAGCAGCCTTTCTGCGACGGCTCGCACAAGGGCAGCGCCTTCCGTCCGATGGAGTTCAAGGCGGAGGAGTCGGGCGTGGTGTCATTCTGCGGCTGCAAGCACAGCGCGAAGCAGCCCCGCTGCGACGGCGCGCACAACCGGCTTCCCTGATCGCGTCGGGGGCTGCGAGGCCCTCGCCGCCGCGACGGGCGACCATGGCGGCCTCACCGCAGCCGTCATCGCCGAACTCGACCCGGCCATCCCGCAGCGTCTCTCGGGGCGTGGGTCGCGCTTGACCGATTCCGGCACGCGCAGGACGATCCGCGCAACGGGAGGGAGACCGCCATGAGCACCGCCGAAGACCGCAGCGAGAGCTTGCGCATGATCCGCGACAGCGCGGCCGGCATCGCGCCGCGCACCGGGGATTTCCGGCGCATCCGCGCCTTGCGTTTCACCGACCCCGGGTTCGACCGTGGCGTCTGGCGCGAGATGTGCGAGATGGGATGGCTGGGCCTTCTGGTGCCCGAGTCGCGCGGAGGGTCGGGCCTCGGTGTCGCCGAACTCTGCGCCCTGTCGGAGGAACTCGGCGCCAGCCTGATCCCCGAACCGCTGATTCCCGGGACGATGGCGGCGATGCTGCTGCCCGAATCGCATCTGAGCGACGTGTTCGCGGGCGAACGCATCGTGCTGCCCGCCTGGCAGGAAGCACCGCATGCGATCGACACGGTGGGGGTGACCCGCCTCGCCGGCGGGCGGGTGTCGGGCAAGAAGCTGTTCGTGCCGATGGCGAGCGGGGCGGACGCGTTCCTCGTCACCGTGCCCGACGGTCTCGCGCTGGTGGACCGCTCCGCGTCCGGCGTGCGGCTGGAGACGGTGCAGACCCAGGACGGCGGCACGATGGGCACGCTGACGCTGGAGGACGCACCCGCCGAGGCGCTGCCGGGCGATGCGACCGAGGCGCTCGAAGTCGCGACGCTCGCCACCAGCGCCTATCTGCTGGGGGTGATGGACCGGGTGTTCGGGATCACGCTCGACTACCTTCGCACGCGCGAGCAGTTCGGCCGCAAGATCGGCAGTTTCCAGGCGCTGCAGCATCGGTCGGCGGACCTGAAGATCCAGGTGGCGCTCACCCGCGCGGTGGTGGAGGCCGGTGCCGCGGCGCTCGACCGCACCCGCGCCCCGGCCGCGCGGCAGGCGATCGTCTCCCGCGTGAAGGCGCGTGCGTCGGAGGCGGCGAGCCTGGTGACCCGCGCTTGCATCCAGTTGCATGGCGGCATCGGCTACACGGACGCAGCCGACCCGGGCCTGTTCCTGCGCAAGATGATGGTCCTGTCTCCGGCCTACGGGTCCGCGGCGCTGCATCGCGCCCGCTTCCGCCTCGTCTCGCCGGAGATGGAGGAGGAGTGAGCAGCGCCTCGCGCGGGCGCATTCCGAGCGGGGGCGGGGACGGGGACGCGTCGTGGCGGTCAGGACCGCCTCAGCTCGTAGCGCGACAGGAAGTGGAACGCCCGCGGCACGACATGCGCTAAGACTCCATCGCACTCAGGAGATCCGGAAGCGATGAGCGACACGACCCTGCCTCACGGCGGCCTGCCCGACCTGCACGGGCTCAACGCCCAACTCGCGCGCAACTGGTGGCTGATCGCCCTGCGCGGCGTGATCGCGATCGTGTTCGGCATCGTGGCCTGGGTCATGCCGGTCAGCGCCATGCTGTCGCTCGCCTTCGTGTTCGGCATCTATCTTCTGGTGGACGGCGTCTTCGGCATCGCGGCCGCGATCCGCGCCGCCACTCATCACACGCGCTGGGGGGTGCTGCTGGGCGAAGGCGTGCTGAACCTGGTGATGGGCGTGATCGCCCTCGCCTTTCCGGCCGCCGCGGTGCTGGGCTTCGTGCTCGTGACCGCCGCCTGGGCGCTGATGACCGGCGTCCTCATGCTGACCGCGGCGTTCCGCCTGCACGCCACGCATGGCCGCTGGTGGCTGGCGCTGGGCGGCGCGGTCTCGCTGCTCTGGGGCGTGATGCTGGTGCTCTCGCCGCTGATCGGCGCGCTGGTGCTGACGTGGTGGCTGGGGACCTATGCCATCCTGTTCGGGATCATGCTGCTGGTCGCGGCGTTCCGTCTCCGCGCCCAGCACCACATCTGACCGGCTGCATTCGCATCACGCGCGACCGGCGCTACCCCCCGCGCACGTAGCGCCGCGCGAGAATGCGCAGGTGATCGCGGAAATGCGGCCGCAGCTTCTCCGTCCAGTCCGTGCCCGCCGCCTGTTTCCAGGCATCGGAGTAGGTCACCTCGGGCCGTTCCAGATGATACAGCGCGACGTAGCGCGGTGAGCCCGCCGGGTCGCGGAACCGCCGCGCCGCCAGCACGCCCGGCACCTGCGAGAGCAACGGGATGTGCTCCTGGTCGTACCATTCGTTGAACTCGGCCTCGTGCGCCGGATCGACGTTCATCGCGTTGACCAGCAGCCCGCCCGCCCCCTCGGGCGAGGGCTGGTCGCCCGGCAGCGTCTGCTCCCCCTCCAGCCGCAGCAGCCGCGTGCATTTCGAGGTGACCCGCTTCGACCAGGGCGAAAGGTTCTCCCCCGCTACCGCCTGGTAGGCGGGCGTGTCGAGCACCGCGCGGCTGTCGAGCTCGTAGCTCGCGACTGCCTGCTTGGGGTTGGTCACGCCGATCCAGCGCTCGCACAGGCCGAAGCCCGGGATGCGCTGACGCTCCGGCACGTGCTCGAGGTCGTACCAGTCGTGGAACTCGTCCTCCTGGGCGTTGGTGTAGTCGAACGCCACCAGCAGCAGACCGCGCGGCATATCCCGTCCCTCCCTTATGTCGCAGCCACTCTCGCGCCCCCATCCGCGCCTGTCACCCCGGTTGCCGGAGCGCGGCCGGCGGCTTATCGCAGGGCGCAACATCGGAGGAGCCCGTCCATGCGTCTCACCGCCAGCACTGCGATCGTCGGCATCGTCGGCACGCCGATCATGCAGGTGAAGTCGCCCACCGTGATGAACGCGTGGTTCGACCAGCAGGGACGCGACGCCGCCCTCGTGCCGATCGACCTCGCGCCGGAGGCGATCGCGGCGTTCCTCCCCGTGCTGCGCGGGTGGCGGAACCTGCGGGGGATGATCGTGACCGTGCCCTACAAGCAGGTGCTGGCGCCGCTTTGCGACCGGCTGACCCGGCGGGCGGAGCGGCTGGGCACGGTCAACGTGATCCGGCGCGATCCCGACGGCACGCTGGTCGGGGAGATCCTGGACGGCGCCGGCTTCATCACCGCCGCGGCGGCACATGGCTTCGACCCGCGCGGCCGCCGCGCCGCCGTGATCGGCGCCGGCGGCGTCGCCAGTGCGATCGCGGATGCGCTGTGCGAGGCAGGTCTCACCGAACTCGCGCTGCAGGATGTGGACGCGGCGAAGCAGGCGCGGCTGGCGGAGACGCTGCGGACCGCCTTCCCGCGCGTCGCGGTGCGGGAGGGGATCGTGGATCTCGCGGATCTCGACCTGCTGGTGAACGGCACGCCGGTCGGCATGAATGGCGACCCGTCGCTGCCGCTGGCCGCGGCGCTGCTCGTGGGCTTGCCGGCGGGCTGCCTGGTCGCCGACGTCGTCACGGCCCCGCTGGAGACGCCGTTCCTGCGGCAGGCGCAGGCAAGCGGCTGCCGCGTGCAGACCGGCATCGAGATGACGGAAGCGCAGATGCTGCAGCTTGCCGGCTGGATGGGCGTGGGCGAGGCGCCGGCCTGATCCGCGCCCGTCTGCCGCCGCCGCCGCCGGCGCCCCGGCCGGATGAGCCCGCGCCCGCCTACTCCCGCATCGCCCGCGCCTGCTTCGCCGCCGGCCGGCTCCAGCAGCGGTGCAGCCAGTCGGCCAGTTTCGGCCAGCGTGCGAGATCCAGCGACAGGCCGCGATACAGCGCCGCCGCCACGTTCAGATCCGCCACGGTGAAGTCCGGCCCGGCCAGCCAGGCGGCCTTGCCCAGCGCAGTCTCCAGCACGTCGAAGGCCGGCACGATCTCCTGCCACGCCGCCATGGCGGTCGCCGCGTTGCGCTCCGCCTCGGGCAGGACGACGGCGTGGTTCGCGTAGGTGACGATCTGGCGGTCGAGGCGGTCCGTCTCCCAGAAGGACCACTGCCAGGCGAGCGCCTCGTGCTGCGGGTCGCGCGGGTAAAGGGCGCTGCTGTGCTTCTTGGCGAGATAGAGGTTGATCGCCATCGACTCGTACAGGACGAACCCGTCATCCTCGATCACCGGCACGCGCCCGTTCGGGTTCAGCGCGAGGAACGCCGCCTGCCGGGTCTCCGGCGCGCGCGGGGCGACCGGGTCGTGCTCGTAGGGGATGCCGAGTTCGAGGGCCATCCAGATCGTGCGGATCGCGCGGGACCGCGGTGAGCCGTGGATACGCAGCATGCCGTTCTCTCCCGGATCGTGATTGGCGGAGAGTGTGCGCCTCGGCCGGGGTCCCGCCAACCCGGCGGGATCAGCCCGAGGGCAGGGCGCCGGAGGTGGGCGGGAGCGGCCGCCTCGCTCCGCGCGTCACGGCCGGGCGCGTCGAGCTCGGCCATGACGGAGCGGGTGTGACCGGCCGCCCCCGTCAGACGCCCCTGCCCGTCAGTGGAAGGTGCGGCCGCCGTCCACCGGCAGGGTGACGCCGGTGACGAAGGAGGATTCGTCGGAGGTCAGGAACAGGATCGCCGCCGCCAGCTCCTCGGGCACCGCCGCGCGCTGCAGCGCATAGCGCGCGGCAATCCCGGGTTCGGTGCTGCCGTCGGGCCGCTTGAGGAAGGACGCGGTCATCGGCGTGTCTACCGCGCCGGGGCAGACCACGTTCACCCGCACCTTGGGCGCGAGCTCCATCGCGATCGCCTTGCTCATCGCGATCACCGCCCCTTTCGACGCGACATAGGCGGTGCTGCCGGGGCCGGTCGGCGTGATCCCCACCCCGGACCCGATGTTGACGATCGTCCCGCCGCCCTCCAGCAACACGGGCGCCACCGCCTGCACCATCAGGAACGTGCCGGTCACGTTCACCGAAAGCGTGCGCTCGAACAGGTCGGGCGTGGTGTCCGAGAGCCCCGCGGCCGAGAAGATCCCCGCCGCGTTCACCAGCCCGTCGATCCCGCCCAGTCCGGCGCGCGCCTCTGCCACCGCCGCGGTGACCTGCTGCGCGTTCGACACGTCGAGCGCGACCGCAATCCCGCCCAGCGGGCCGGCGACGGCGTGCGCCGCCTCGGCGGAGCGGTCGAACACCGCGACCTTCGCCCCTTCCGCCGCGAACAGCGCGCAGGTCGCGCGGCCGATGCCGGATGCTCCGCCCGTCACGATGATGCGCCGCCCCGTGAGACGTCCCATGCTCCCCTCCCTCACACCGGTTTCCAGGACCGATCGACCTCGACGTCGATCAGCGTCGGCCCGTCATGCCGCAACGCGTGCTTCAACTGGTCCTGCACGTCGGCGAGCGTGCTCGCGCGATGGGCCGTCAGGCCGAAGCCACGCGCGACCTTCAGGAAGTCGACCTTCGGCTTGTCGAGATCCATGCCGACATAGGTGTCGGTCTGCGCCGCGATCGCCTTCATCGCGTTGGTGCGCTGCTTCAGGATGCGGTACGAACTGTTGTTGATGATCACGAACACCATCCGCAGGTTCTCCCGCGCCGCGGTCCACAGCCCCTGGATGGTGTAGAGCGCCGACCCGTCCCCGATCAGCGCGACCACCGGCCGGTCGGGCAGCGCGATCTGCGCGCCGATCGCCGCCGGCAGGCCCCAGCCGATGCCGCCGCCGCGCAGGCCGAAGAAGCTCTGCGCGTCGTCGCTCTTGAGGAAGCGCCGCAAGCCGGTGCCGGAGGAGATGGTTTCATCGATCACCACCGCTTCCGGCGGCAGCACCCGGCCGATCGCCTGCATCAGCGCGAGCGGGTGGATCGGGTGGCGCGACGCGGCCGCTTCCGCCATCGCGTGCAGCTTGCCGAGGCTCGCGACGCCCTCGGCCTTGGCATGCTCGAGCCGCGCGGCCGCCCGCGTCGCCTCCTGCGCCGACCGCGCGGCCAGCACGGCCTCGGTCAGCTCCGGCAAGGTGACCTTGGGTTCGCCCAGGATCGAGACCTGTTCGGCGTAGTTCTTCGCGAGTTCCCAAGGGTCGGTGTCGAGATGCACGACGGGCATGCCCTCGGGGAGGGATTCCACGTCCCCCGGCAGCGACAGGGTGAACAGGTCGCCGCCCACCGACACCAGCAGGTCGTGCTGCGCCAGCATGCCGCGGATCGCGGCGGGCAGGCGCACGATCGCGCCGCGATACAGCGGGTGCGAGGACGGGAACATGGCGCGGCTTGCCATGCCCTCGTCGTAGACGGGTGCGCCCAGCGCCTCGGCCAGCGCCACCAGTTCGCCGAGCGCGTCGCCCTGCGGCACGGCGTCGCCGGCGATGATGACCGGGCTCTGGGCGCGAGCCAGGATCGCCGCCGCCTGCGCGATCGCGGCCGCATCGCCGCGCATGTTGCGCGCGACCCGGCTGGGCGCGCCGAGGTCGAGTTCCCCGCTGTCGAGCAGGATGTCGCCGGGCAGCGAGAGGAATACCGGTCCCATCGGCGGTGCGAGCGCGGTCTTGGCGGCGCGGTGGATGGCGCGCGGCAGGTCCGAAAGCTGGCGGACCTCGGCCGACCACTTCACGAAGGGCCGCGCGATGGTGGGCAGGTCGGCCCACAGCAGCGGTTCGGTGAAGTTGAACCGCTGCTCGTGCTGGCCGGCCGTGACGATGATCGGCGCGCCCGCCTTCTGTGCGTCGTAGAGCATGCCCATCGCATTGCCGAGACCGGGCGCGACGTGGAGGTTGACGCAGGCGAGCTGGCCGGAGGCCTGGGCGTATCCGTCGGCCATGCCCATGGCCGGCGCCTCCTGCAACGCCAGGACGTAGCGCATCGCCTGATCACCCGCGAGGGCATCCATCAGCGGCAGTTCCGTCGTGCCGGGGTTGCCGAACATCACGCGGACCCCTTCCTGCTTCAACAATTCGAGCAGCGCGGTCTTCCCCGGCATCACGGGCATGGATTATCTCCCCCTTCGGAACGTGGCGTACGATCCGTCGCGATCCGTCGGAAGGCAAGCCGGCATGCGCCGTCGCCGGGACGAAACACCGGACAGGCCGTGCCGGGAAGAGACGACCAAGGGAGCAAAACAACATGTCTGGGGTTTCACGCCGACTTCTGCTGGGCGGCATCGCCGCCGGCACCCTGGCCCATCCGGCCATCATCCGCGCGCAGAGCAGCTCGAAGCCGGTCAAGATCGGGCTGCTGTCCGACATGGGCGGGCCGTACCGCGACGTCGGCGGGCCTGGCAACCGCGTCGCCACCGAGCTGGCGATCCAGGATTTCGGCGGAACGGTGCTCGACCGCCCGATCGAGGTCATGCAGGCCGACGACCAGAACAAGCCGGACGTCTCGACCTCCATCGCGCGCGAATGGATCGATGCGCAGGGCGTGGACGTGCTGTGCGACGGGGCGGCGAGTTCCTCGGGCCTCGCGATCCAGCAGGTGTGCCGCGAGAAGAAGAAGATCTACCTGATCACCGGTCCGGCCACGTCCGACATGACCGGCAAGCAGTGCTCGCCCTACGGCATCCACTGGTCGTACGACACCTACGCGCTCGCGCACGGCACGGGTGGCGCGCTGACCAAGGCGGGCGGGGACACCTGGTTCTTCATCACCGCCGACTACGCCTTCGGCTATGCGCTCGAGCGCGACACGATGAACGCGGTGAAGGCGGCCGGCGGCAAGGTCCTCGGCAACGTCCGCGCGCCCCTCGGCACGGCCGACTTCTCCTCCTATCTCGTGCAGGCCCAGGCTTCGGGCGCCAAGGTGATCGGCCTCGCCAATGCCGGCACGGACACGCAGAACTGCGTCAAGCAGGCCTCGGAGTTCGGCCTCACCCGCAGCGGCATCAAGCTCGCCACCCTGCTGATGCAGATCAGCGACGTGGCCTCGCTGGGCCAGCGCGTGTGCGAGGGCCTTGCCTACACCGACTCGTTCTACTGGGACATGACCGACAAGACCCGCGCCTGGTCCAAGCGCTGGAGCGACAAGATGGGCGGCATGGTCCCCGGCCTGCTGCATGCCGGCAGCTACGCCGCGACGCTGCACTGGCTGAAATCGGTGAAGGCCGCGGGCTCCACCGACTCCGACGCGGTCGTCGCCAAGATGAAGGCGATGCCGGTGAACGACTTCTACAACACCGACGTGAAGATCCGCGAGGACGGGCGGGTCATGCACCAGATGTACCTGTGGCAGGTGAAGCCGGTCTCCGAGGCGAAGTCGAAATACGATTTCTGCAAGCTGCTCGCGACCATCCCGCCGTCCGAAGCCTGGCGGCCGATGAGCGAGGGCGGTTGCCCGCTGGTGAAGGCCTGAGCGCCGACGGGTCCAGGTCCGCGGCTGGTTGCGCGCGGGGCGGGGCGGATCACAACGCCTCGCCTCGTCGTCCCGACGCGCAACCGCCCGCGTCTGCCGGACATTCGGTTGCGAGGCTGCAACCGGGAGGGACGGAGATGGCCGTGTCCGACGCCCGCGTGGAGGAACTCGAGAAACTCGTGTCGGACCTTCGGCACGACATCCGCGGCGCGCTCGCCTCCACGCGCCTGACCACCGATCGCATGCGCACCGATCCCGATCCGCGCATGCAGAAATTCGCCGCCACCATCGATCGCGCGACGGACCGCATCCTCGAGCGGCTGGATGCGACGCGCACCGTCGTGCCGCCGCGGCGCTGACACGCCGCCCCCCTCTCGCCCGCTTGCCGGACGGCCGCGGCGATGGTCGGATGCGCGAGGAACAGGGAGGACGGGATGGCGGGTCTGTTGGACGGGAAAGCGGCGCTGGTGACGGGCGGCGGCAACGGCATCGGCCGCGCGGCGGCGCTCGCGCTGGCGCGGGAGGGTGCGCGGGTCGCGGTCGCGGACTACGAGGCGGAGGCCGCCGAGGCGACCGTCGCCGCGATCAATGCCGCGGGCGGCCAGGCCCGCTCCCTCTCCGGCGACGTCACCGACGAGGCCGCGGTGCAGGCCATGGTGCAGGCGACGGTCGCCGCGTTCGGCCGGCTCGACTGCGCGTTCAACAATGCGGGCATCGCGCCGCACCAGGTGAACTCCAGCGGCCAACCCACGCATGAATGGTCGCAGGAGAGCTTCGAGCGGCTGATCGCGGTGAACCTGACCGGCGTGTGGCTGTGCATGAAGCACGAGCTTGCGCAGATGAAGGCACAGGGCGCGGGGGCCATCGTCAACACCGCCTCAATCGCCGGGATGATCGGGCTGCAGAACGCCTGCGCCTACGTCGCCTCGAAACATGCGGTGATCGGGCTGACGAAGACCGCGGCGCTGGAATACGCGCGCGCCAAGATCCGGGTGAACGCCGTCTGTCCCGGCTTCATCCGCACCCGCATGACGGAAAAGGCGTTCGAGACCCGCGGCGTCCTGCTGCGCGCGCTGACGCCGCAGGGGCGTGCCGGCGAGCCGGAAGAGATTGCCGAGATGGTGGTGTTCCTCTGCTCCGACCGCGCGAGCTTCATCACCGGATCGGCCTATCAGGTGGATGGCGGCTGGACCGCCATGTGACCCGGACCGTGGCGGCCAGAGCGCCGGCCACCCCCGGCCGTCCGGCACGGCGAGGGCCGGCCGATCAGCCGGCAGGGACCGGACGGACTGCACCGGCCGCGCCGGACCCCGCCGCGCCATCGCCTGCGCGGGCGGCCGGACCGGGCCAGACGACCTCACGGAAAGGGGCAAGGCCGGCGGCGGAGCGCGCGTCGGCCGCCGACCGGCTGAGCATCCGGATCGACCTCGGCTCCGGCGCGCGTGTCGGCCCCGGCAAAGTGCTGGTGCTCGAAGAGATCGCGCGCTCCGGCTCGATCTCGGCGGCCGGACGGGCGCTGCGCATCTCCTACCGCCGCACCTGGGAACTGGTCGAGGACCTCAACCGCACGCTGGGCCGCTCGGTGGTCGACACCTCGGCCGGCGGCCGCAGCGGCGGAGGCGCGCGGCTGACGGCCTTCGGCCGGGCGGTGGTCGCGGCCTATCGCGCGATCGAGGTCGATTGCGCCGCCGCCGCCCACCCGCACCTGCTGGCCCTCGAAGCCGCGCGGGCAGCGGTGGACGAGGACTGATCGACCGGCATCGCTGCCGGTCGACGCCCCCGCCGCCGGGTCAGGCCGTGGCGCCCTCGAGCACCGGGCCGAACAGCTCGAACGTCTTGCCGTCGAAGCGCTGGAGCTGCATCTGCCGGATCGGATGGTAGTTGGTCGGGCTCGTGTTGACCGTGATGCCCGGCAGCAGCACCGGCAGCGACAGATCCTTGAGGTTCGCCGCCTGCTTCATGATGTTGGCGCGCGAGAAATCGGTGCCGCACTGCTTCAGCACCTGCCAGAGGCACATCGTTACGCCATAGCCGAACACCGGCCCGGCATCCGTCAGGTCCGTGTCCGGCATGTATTTCGCCATGAACGCCCGCCACTCGTTCATTCCCGGATCGTCCTTCCAGGCCGGGCTGGTCGGGTCCTTCAGATAGGCGGCGCTGATCAGGCCCACGGCGTTGTCGGGGCCGGCCGGGTTGATGACGGAGCCGACCGAGATCGACACGTTGGTCATGAAGTGCAGCGGCTTCCAGCCGGTGTCGGCCACCTTGCGGATGGTCTGCGCCGCGAATTTCGGCGTGGCCGCGGTGATCAGCACGTTGGCGCCGCTGGCCTTGAGCGCCAGCACCTGGCTGTCGATCGTCGCGTCGGTGACCTCGTAGGTGACTTCCTTCACCACGTATTTGTCGAAGTCCTTCCCCAGCGCGTCGCGCACGCCGGCCGGGTAGTCCTTCCCGAAATCGTCGTTCTGGTAGAGGATGGCGATCTTGGCATCCGGCTTCGTCTTCAGGATGTAGCGTGTATAGATTTGCGCTTCGGTCCGGTAACTGGGCTGCCAGCCCATCACCCAATGCGCGTTCTTCGGATCGCCCCATTTGTTGGCGCCCGATCCCAGGAAGATCAGCGGCACGCCCTTGCTGTTGGTATAGCGCGCGATCGCGGTGTTGGTCGGCGTGCCGATCGTGGCGAAGATGAACGCCACCTCGTCCTGCTCCACCAGCCGCCGCACCTGGTCGACCGTCTTCGGCGGGCTGTAGCCGTCGTCGTAGGAGATGTAGCGGATCTTGCGTCCGCCGACGCCGCCCTGCTCGTTGATCATCTTGAAGACCGCGGCCTCGGTGCGCGCGATCACGCCATAGGCGGAGGCAGGGCCGCTATACGCGGCGGTGTTGCCGATCTTCAGTTCGGTGGCCGTGACACCGGGGGTGTCGGCGGCGAAGGCCCTTCGGCCCGCAAACGGCGCCGCCGCGGAGGCGGCCAGAGCGGTGAGTACGGCGCGTCGATGCATCGTCTTTCCTCCCGTTCTTGTCGTTATCCGGGGAGGATACGCAGATGCCGGCGGGAAAGTCAGCGCGTTCCGTAGAACCGATCGCCCGCGTCGCCGAGGCCTGGCCGGATGTAGCCGTGATCGTCCAGGCAGCGGTCGATCGCCGCGGTGAAGATCGGCACGTCGGGATGCGCCTCGCCCAGCGTGCGAAGCCCTTCCGGCGCGGCGAGCAGGCAGACGAATTTCAGCCGCGCGATACCGGCCTGCTTGAGCCGGGTGACCGCCGCCGCGGCGGAATGCCCGGTCGCCAGCATCGGATCGACGACGATCGCGAGCCGGGTCGCCGCGTCGGAGGGCAGCTTCAGGTAGTACTCCACCGGCTGCAGCGTCGCCGGATCGCGATACAGCCCGATATGGCCGACCCGCGCCGAGGGGATGAGGTCGAGCATGCCGTCCAGGATCCCGTTCCCGGCGCGCAGGATGGACACCAGGCACAGTTTCTTGCCGGCCACCCGCATCCCGGTCGCGGGCTCGAGCGGGGTCTCGATCGCCACCGGCTCCAGCGGCAGGTCGCGCGTGACCTCATAGGCGATCAGCAGCGAGATCTCCCGCGCGACCTGGCGGAACTGGCCGGTCGGTGTGGTCTGGTCCCGGAGCAGGGTCAGCTTGTGCTGCAGCAGCGGATGATCGAGGACGGTGACGTTCGCCTGTGACATGCGGCCCTTCGCGCCTGGCTGGGCGCGCAGGTTACAGGCACCATCCCGTCCCGAACCAGGGGGCCGGCGCGCATCCGCCCCGCGTGGGGCACGCGGTCATGCCGACGCCGGCTGCGGCTGCGGCTCCGGCTGCGGCTGCGGCTCCGGCTCCGGCTCCGGCCTGAGCACCCGGGTCTCCGCCAGCAGGAAAGCCTCCAATGCGCGGACCGGCGCGAGGTCCTCGGCCACCCGGTCCGCCCGCGCCGTGACCGCCGCTCGCGCAGCCCCCCGTGCGGCGGGATCCGCGAGCGCGATCGCGCGCGCCACATAGGCCTCGCGCGTGGGCGAGACGTGGTCGGCGAGCCCCATCGCCGTCAGGATCGCCGCGCTGTGCCGGCCGCGCATCAGTGGACCCGGTGTGGTCACGATCGGCAGGCCGGCGGTCACCGCTTCCAGCGTGGTGTTGCCGCCGGACCAGCGGAGACTATCGAGGTACACGTCGCCCGCACGCAGCAGCGCCTGGAATTCGGGCGCCGGGACGTGGGGCACGAAGAGCAGGTGCCGGTCGGGCGTGAGTCCCGCGGCGGCGAAGGCGCACGCGAGCCGCGTCCGCAGCCGCGCGGCATTGGCATCCCGCGCCGGGGTCCCGATGAACACGAAACGGGCAGTCGGCACCGCGGCCGCGATCTCCGTCAGCACCGCGTCGTCCCCGGGGTGGTACTTGAACGGCGACTGGCAACAGAGATAGGCCACGTCCCCAGCCGCGATCCCGAACGCGGTCCAGTCGAGCCGTCCGGTGCCGGCCGGCTGGGGCGTGTAGCAGACGGACAGTCCGGGCAGGCGCACGAGGCGTTCGGCGTAATGGGCGTCACCGTCCGCCGGCTCCATCAGCGCGCTGCTCAGAAACACGTCGATCTCCGGCAGGCCGGTGGTGACCGGGTGACCCCAGGCGACGCATTGCAGCGGGGCGATGCGGCGCGTGGCCAGACGGACCGCGGTCGGATGCATGCCGATCTCGGGGTAGATCAGCACGTCGAGCGCATCCGCCCGCATGGCGGCGATCCAACCGGCATCGTCGCGCGGCCCGCGGTGGAAGCGGGTGCAGGCGGCGGCGAGCGCGGCGGTGGTGGCGTCCTCCGCCTGGCCGAGATGATAGCCGAACACGGCAAACCGCGCCGGATCCAGGTGCCGCATCCAGCCGCCGAACAGCTTGGAGACGGAATGCAGGTGGAAATACGCGGTGGCGAACCCGACCCGCACGGGCCGTAACCCGTCGCGTTCGCCCTCCGGAGCGCCCGCATGCGTCGCCAGGGCGGCCGTCGGGGGCATGGGGGCCACGCGTTCGCGTGCCGCCGACGGGGCCGCATCGCGCGCCGCGTCGGCGGCGCGGATCATACGGGTGACCAACCGGCCGTAGCGGTGCTGCAGGTCGACATCGTTCTCGCCGTGATAGGCGAGGACGAACGGCTTCGCCTCTCCCACCTGCCCTGCCGCTTCGGCCAGCATCGCCACCGTCCCCCGGTCGACCTGCGCCTCCAGTTCGGCCAGCGCCGCGGCGTAGCGCGCGCGGCGGTCGGCGATCTCGGTCGCCTCCCCATGCACCATGGTGAGCTGCGCCATCGCATGCGCGAGCCCCGCGCCGAGGTCGTCCGGCGCGACGGCCAGCCGCGCGGCGAGCAGGGACGCGGCCTGGTCCGACCGGCCGGCGACGCGGAGCCGGGTCGCCGGCTGCAGCACGGGCTCGCCCGCCGCGGCGAGCGGCCTGAGCTGGGCGACCGCATGCTCGAGCACCCGATCATCGCCGCCCGCAAGCGCCCGTTCGACCAGCCGCGCCAGCACCGCGGCGGCGCGGGGCGCCTCGTTGGCCTGGGCGCGCAGCTGGGCGAGCGTGAAGTAGGGCGGGATGTAGTCCGGTGCCTCCCGCAGGTTGCGTTCCTCGAGCGCGATCGCCTCCGCGCCGCGGCCCACCGCCGCGAGCACCGTCGCGAGGTTGTGGCGGCAGCGGGCGTCGCCGCCCAGCGCCTCCGCCGCGGCGAGCAGGGCGAGCGCGCCGGGCGCGTCCCCGTTGCGAAAACGAGCGAGCCCGATCCCCTGCAGTGCCTCCCGTTCCGGCGCACCGATCAGCGCGGAACGCCGCTTCAGCCTCCGGCACGCGATGGGCGACCAGCAGGCCACGCGCCGCCTCCACCGCCTGCAGGCGAGGATCGTCCGGCACGGCCGCGGGCGCCGGGATGGCCGAGGGGTTGAAGGCGCAGCCGCGGCACATCGCCGGCTCCCGATCGAAATAGGCGCCGAGGAAGCGCTGCACGCCGGCACTGGCCCAGGCCTCGCCGAAGGGCAGCGCCTCCAGGCTGGTGCGGCCGAACAGGTCGGGGTCGTTGGTCAGGCAGCAGGGCGTGAGGAACCCCTCCACCGTGACGTAGCCCGCGTGGAAGGGCCGGCGGCAGCGTGTGCCGTTGGGGGTCAGGGCGGCGGCCGGCAGCAGCGTCATCGCCGGCAGGCGGCGCCGCGCGGCGGCGAGGACCTCGCGCGCGACCGCGATGTCGGCGGCGTCCAGCATCAACGGGTCGATCGCGGCGGCATAGCTGACCAGCGGCTGGATCTCCACCGTCCGGCCACCCAGGGCGTGCAACGTGTCCAGCAGGTCGGGAAGTTCGGGCAGGTTGCCGCGGCTGAGCACGATCGAGAGCGTCACCGCTCCCTGGAACAGCGCGATCAGGTCGCCGATGGCGGCGCGCAGGGCGGCGACACCGGTGCCGGCCCGCAGCGCCCCGGCGGTGATGGGATCGAGGCTGTCGACGGAGATGCTGACATGCGCCAGCCCGGCGGCGCGCAAGGCGGCATAGGCGGGCAGGTCGGCGAACAGCGCGTTGGTGTTGAAGCTGACCAGGCGGAACTTGCCCGAGGCGCGGGCGATCCCGATCAGTGCGGCGAGATCGGGATGAAGGGTCGGCTCACCGATGCCCTGCAGGATCACCGACTCGGCCGGCGGAGCGTTGGCCACGATCGCCGCAAAACGTCCGGCGGGCATGTGGGCGTTGCGCCAGGTACCGGCCTGCATGCCCAGGGTGCGCTGGCACCCGGCGCAGCGGAGATTGCAGCCGGTGGTCACCTCGATCTGCAGACGGCGGAGGCGGGCCGGGGCGGCGAACAGGGGCTGGTCCGTCATCGCGCCACGGTGTCACGTGCGGATGAACAAACCCTTCATGCGAGCGGGCATGGGACCGGGGGGTGCATGATCGCCATCAGTCCGCGACGGCTTTGCGGCGCCCCCTGGCCACGCGGCGCAAAACCCCGCCGCGGCGTGCGACCGGGGTCCTGCGCGGTGCGCGCTCAGTCGCGGCGGAAGGTGCCCTTCTCGACGGCGAGAAGATCGCCGCGGCTCAGGCCGACATCCCACAGCTCGCGATCGCTGAACGCCGCGAGGTCACGCAGCTGGCGCGTGCGGGCCCGACGTTCGGCCCAGGCGTCCAGGGCGCGACGGATGGGGGTCCAGCCGAGGCTGACGGGCGCATGCGCCTTGGCGGATCCGAGATGAGTGACAGCGGCCATCGACTTTCTCCTGCTGCACCGCAGCAATTGGTGCGGTGCAGCATAAGGGCAGCGAAGCGGGGTAAGTCAAGAAAGCTGCCATAACAGGCAAGCATCCCTGGCTGGCCGGCCTTGCATGGCTGATGCCGATGCGAAAAGAGGCAGATTGCTCACGAAGTGATCTGCCGGCCTTCATCCATGTCCGGATCGACTGGCGATCATCGGCCCGTGGCGGAGAGGTTCGGCATTCCGTGCGGCGATATGCCGACGGGGAGGCCGTGCGGGCCGGATTGCCGGATCCGCAGGCTGGCGGGTCAGCCCTCGGCCAGGGGCTTCATCATCTGGACGATGCCGCCGACGCAGCTCTCGTCCCACACATCCTCGACATAGCCGGACCGGGCGTAGAAGCCGGCGGCCTCCGGCGTGGCGTAGACCACGATCGTGCGACAGCCGATCTCACGGGCGAAGCGTTCGGCGCAACCGAGCAGCCGACGGCCGTGTCCGCGGCCTTGGGCAGGGGGGTCGATGGCGACGAGCCGGAAGGCGGCGCGGTCTCCCTCCAGCCGATCGATTCGGATCGTGCCGATCGGACGATCGTCGCACCAGAGCAGCATCGGGTGATGCAGCGGCGCGCGCTCCTCCTCCTCCGGGGGGTGGTCGAGCGAGAACTCGCGCGCTTCGAGCAGCACGTCCTGGCGGATCGTGTGATAGCTGGCCCAGTCGCCGGCGCAGGCGGGCGGGCGCAGGACGTAGCGTCCGTCCGCCGACCCCTGGTGGGGCAGGTCCGCCCCGTGCCGCGCGTCGCGTCCCTGCTGCGACTCGCTCCCACCCTGCGGTTCGGTTTCGCGCCGCGTATCCGGTGCGACGACGCTGCGGCCTTCGGCCACTGTGATCCTCCCTTCCCGCCCTCGACCGTGATCTCGGCCGCCTCAATCGCGCCGAGGCCCGTGGCCGTGATTGGTCGGCCTGGGAAGCTTAGCGCCCGTCCCGCCCGCCTGACGAGTACGATCGCCGTTTCGCTTGCATCCGACGCCCAAACGCACGAGACTCCGGATCAGGCAGCAACAACTGAAAGGAGGTGATCCAGTGTCTCATTGTTCGGTGGCTTCCCTTGCCATGACCTGGATCGCCGGCGCGTCCGCGGCGGCGTGAGACCCCAGTCCGGCAACGGACCACGACAATGCGAAGGCCTCGGCGGAAACGCCGGGGCCTTCGGTGCTTTCGGGGGGCGACGTCGCTCCCGGTAGGATTGCCAGCAGCCCCAGGGCAGACGCCGGCCGGTCGACGCGGGATGGAAGCGGGGGCGCGGTATGGAAGCCGGGGCGCGGCGCGGCCGCGCTGGATCAGTCGGGCTCGATCAGCCGGGAGCGGGCGGGCAAGGTCGGCGCGGGGTTGCGCGCCGCGAGCAGCCGGAGACCGTCCAGCGTGAGGTCCGGCTCGATGTGCTCGATCATCACCGTGCCCTCGGCGAACAGGGGGGCCAACCCGCCCGTCGCGACCACCCGCATGGGGCCGCCGAACTCGGTCTTGATCCGGGTGATCAGGCCTTCCACCAGCCCGACATAGCCCCAGTACACGCCCGACTGCATGGCCGGCACGGTCGCGCGCCCGATCACCGCCTGCGGCCGGCCCATGCCGATGCGGGGCAGCCGCGCCGCCGCCTGGTGCAGCGCTTCGAGCGAGAGATTGATGCCGGGCGCGATGACACCGCCCAGATAGGCCCCGGTCTGGTCGACCACGTCGAAGGTGGTCGCGGTGCCGAAATCCACGACGATCAGCGGGCCACCGAAGCTCTGGTGGCCGGCGAGCGCGTTGAGCAGCCGGTCGGCGCCGACCTCGCCGGGGTTGTCGACCTTGATCTCGAAGCCCCAATCGAGCGTGGCGCGCGCGACCAGCGGTTCCACCTGGAACCATTCGCGGACGCAGCGGCGCAGATGGTAGAGCGCCGCCGGCACGACGGTGCCGATCACGGCCGCACTGATCGACTCGGGCTTGATGCCGCCCCGGTCGAGCAGCGCGAGCAGCCAGACGGCGTATTCGTCGGACGTGCGTTGCGGATCCGTGCGGATGCGCCAGGTGCCGCGCCAGGCATCGCCGTCGCGGACGGCGAAGACGATGTTGGTGTTGCCTGCATCGACGACCAGCAGCATGGGACCGTCCCCTCCCTGCCGGGTCTGCCGCGAGGCAGACGCGCGGCGCGACCGATGTCAGTTCAGCCGAACAAGGCCTGTGCGGCGGCCTGTGCCGCGGCGACGAAGGGTGCCGGGAAGATGAAGAACAGCACGGTGAACAGCCCGCTCGCCGCCGCGACGAAGGACAGTGACGGGGCGCGGGTGTCGAACGCCGTCGCCGGCGCATCGAAATACATCACCTTGATGACGCGGATATAATAGAACGCGCCCACCACGCTGGTCAGCACGCCGACGATGGCGAGGAACCACAGCCCGCCCTGCACCGCGGCCAGGAAGATGTAGAGCTTGGCGAAAAACCCTGCGAGCGGCGGGATGCCGGCCAGGCTGAACATGAACACGGCGAGCAGCAGCGCGAGCATCGGGTCGTTGCGGCCGAGCCCGGCGAGGTCGTCGATCTTCTCCACCGCCTGGCCGTTGCGGCGCATGGCGATGATGCAGGCGAAGGTGCCGGCCGTCATGAACACGTAGATCAGCATGTAGACCAGCACGCCACGGACGCCGTCGGCATTGCCGACCGCGAGGCCGATCAGCGCGTAGCCCATGTGGCCGATGGAGGAGTACGCCATCAGCCGCTTGATGTTGGTCTGCCCGATCGCGGCGAGCGCGCCCAGGATCATGGACGCGAGCGAGACCAGCACGATCAGCAACTGCCACGCGCCCAGCAGCGAGCCGAAAGGCACGGCCATCACGCGCAGCAGCACGGACATGGCGGCGACCTTGGGGGCGGTCGCGAAGAACACGGTCACAGAGGTGGGTGCGCCCTCGTAGACGTCCGGCGTCCACATGTGGAAGGGCACCGCCGAGACCTTGAAGGCGAGTCCCACCAGCACGAACACGATGCCGACCACCAGCCCGGCGGAGGCGTGCGACGGATCGGCGAGCAGCGCGCGCAGGGTGTGGAAGTCCATCGTGCCGGAGAAGCCGTAGACGAGCGACACGCCGTAGAGCAGCAGGCCGGAGGCGAGGCCCGAGAGCACGAAGTATTTCAGCCCCGCTTCGGAGGAGCGCAGCTCGTCACGGGCGAAGGCGGCGAGCACGTAGAGGGCGAGGGATTGCAGTTCGAGCCCGAGATAGAGCGTCATGAGATTCGAGGCCGAGGCCATGATCATCATGCCAACCACGGAGAACAGCATGACGACCGGGAACTCGAACCGTTCGATGCCCTGCTTGTGGTTGTAGTCCAGCGCCAGGATGGTCGCGAGGCCGGCGCCGGCCAGGATCAGGATCTTGTTGAACGACGCGAAGGCGTCGGTCTGGAACTGGCCATGGAAGCCGATGCCGGGTCCGCGGGTGAGCACGAGCAGCCCGGCGATCAGGAACCCGCCGATCGTGAACATGGTGCAGAGCAGGGCCGAATCCTGCTTGCGGAGCACGCCGAAGATGAGGATCGCGAGGCCGATCACGGCCAGCACGATCTCGGGGACGGCGAGCGTCCAGTTCATGGCTGACAGGAGGGGAGTGGCCAAGGCGGGGGTCATCAATGCGTCGTCCCGGCGGCGAGCTTCACGGTGTTCGCGACGGCTTCGGCATGGTGCTGGACCATGGCGCCGACGGAAGCATCGAAGAAGCTGGTGAAGCTGGACGGGTAGATGCCCATCCAGAGGGTGAGCACGATCAGCGGCGCGAAGACCGCCCATTCGCGCGGCGAGAGGTCGAGGATGCCCATCAGGTCCTGCTTCGTCAGGCGCCCGAAGATCACCCGGCGATAGAGGTAGAGCATGTAGGCGGCGCCGAGGATCATCCCCATCCCGCCCAGCAGGGCGAGCCAGAAGTTCACCTGCAGCGCGCCCAGGATGACCAGGAATTCGCCGACGAACCCGGCCGTGCCCGGCAGGCCCACGGAGGCCATGGTGAACAGCATGAAGACGAAGGCGTAGCCCGGCATCCGGTCGGCGAGGCCGCCGTAGCGATCGATGTCACGCGAGTGGATGCGATCGTAGACGACGCCGACGCCGAGGAAGAGCGCGCCCGAGACGATGCCGTGCGACAGCATCTGGAACAATGCGCCGTTGATGCCCTGCAGGTTGAAGGTGAACAGCCCGATCGTCACGACGCCCATGTGGGCGACCGACGAGTAGGCGATCAGCTTCTTCATGTCGGTCTGCGCGAGCGCCACGAAGGAGGTGTAGATGACCGCGACGACCGAGAGCGTGAAGATGAAGGGCGCGAAGGTCTGGGCGGCCTGTGGCAGCATCGGGATGGAGAAGCGGATGAAGCCGTAGGCGCCCATCTTCAGCAGCACGCCGGCCAGGATGACGGAACCAGCGGTCGGCGCCTCGACATGCGCATCGGGCAACCAGGTGTGCACCGGCCACATCGGCACCTTCACCGCGAAGGAGGCGAACAGCGCGAGGAACAGCCAGGTCTGCATGCCGATGGGGAAGGTCGTGTGCAGCAGCGTCTCGATATCGGTCGTGCCGGCGTGCAGCCACATGGCGATCAGCGCCAGCAGCATGAGCACCGAGCCGGTCAGCGTATAGAGGAAGAACTTCACCGCCGCGTAGACGCGGCGCGGTCCGCCCCAGACCCCGATGATCAGGTACATCGGGATCAGCACGCCCTCGAAGAACATGTAGAAGACGACGAAGTCGAGGGCGCAGAACATGCCCACCATCATCGTCTCGAGGATCAGGAAGGCGAGCATGAACTCGCGCACCCGGGTCTGGATCGCCTCCCACGCCGAGAGGATGCAGATCGGCGTCAGCAGGGTCGAGAGCAGCACGAACAGCACGGAGATGCCGTCGACGCCCATGCGGTAGCCGACGTGGAATTCCGGCAGCCAGGGCACGTTCTCGACGAACTGGAAGCCGGGCTCCTGCGGGTCGAACTGGACCCAGAGGACGAGCGAGAGAGCCAGCACGATCAGGCTGGTCCACAGCGCGGTCCAGCGGGCATTGGAGGCGACGGTCGCCTCGTCGCCGCGGACACACATGATCACGAGCCCGCCGACCAGCGGCAGCCAGGTGATGAGCGAGAGGATGGGGAAGCCCGCGGCGTTCATCTGACGGTCACCGGAACAGCATGAAGATGCCGACCAGCACGACGACGCCGATCAGCATGACGAAGGCATAGACGGCGAGGGAGCCGGTCTGGATACGCACAGCCTGGCGGGAGCCGTCGGCGGTCAGCGCGGCCAGCCCGTTCGGCACGCCGTCGATCAGGGTGGCGTCGCCGGTCTGCCACAGCGTGCGTGACAGCCGGATCGCCGGCTGCACGAAGATCGCGTTGTAGAGCTCGTCGAAATACCACTTGTTCAGCAGGAAGCGGTACACGGCCGGGAACATCTGCGCCAGGCGCACCGGGATCAGCGGGTTCACCATGTACATCAGGTAGGCGACGGCGATGCCCAGAAGTCCGACCACGGTCGGGGACATCTCGACCCAGAACGGCACAAGTTCGATGTTGTGCAGCACGTGGTTGTGGGCGCCGTTGAAGATCGCACCGCGCCAGAACTCCGGCCACTCTTCCCCGATGAACCAGGAGTGCAGCAGGAAGCCCGCGGTCACCGCGCCCACCGACAGCACCAGCAGCGGGCCGATCATGACCCAGGGGCTCTCGTGCACGTGCTCCATCACGTGGTGGTCGGCGCGTGGCTTGCCGTGGAAGGTCATGATCAGCAGGCGCCATGAGTAGAACGCGGTCAGGAACGCGGCCAGCACCGTGCAGATGAAGCCGTAGAGCCCGATCCCAGTGTGTGCTGCGTAGGCGCCGGAGACGATCGCGTCCTTCGAGTAGTACCCGGCGAAGGGGAACACGCCGGCGAGTGCGAGGTTGCCGACCCACATGATGCCGTAGGTCCAGGGGATGAGCTTCCACAGCCCGCCCATCTTGCGCATGTCCTGCTCGTCCGACATCGCGTGGATGACGGAGCCCGCGGCCATGAACAGCAGTGCCTTGAAGAAGGCATGGGTGATCAGGTGGAAGATCGCGGCCTGGTAGACGCCCACGCCGACGGCGGTGAACATGTACCCGAGCTGGGAACAGGTGGAGTAGGCGATCACACGCTTGATGTCGGTCTGGGTGCAGCCGACGGTCGCCGCGAACAGCGCGGTGGAGGCGCCGATGAAGGTGACGAAGCCGAGTGCGACCGGCGCGTATTCCATCAGCGGCGACATGCGCGCCATCAGGAACACGCCGGCCGTGACCATCGTCGCCGCATGGATCAGCGAGGACACCGGGGTCGGGCCTTCCATCGCGTCGGGCAGCCAGACATGCAGGCCCAGCTGCGCGGACTTGCCCATGGCGCCGATGAACAGCAGGAACCCGATCACCTCGATCGACGACCAGGCATGTCCGAAGATCGTGTAGGTGTCCGCGGCGTGGCCGGCGACGGCGGGGAAGATGCCGGCGAATTCGAGCGAGCCGAACTTGAAGAAGATCAGCGCGAGGCCGACGGCGAAGGGCAGGTCGGCGACGCGGTTGACGACGAAGGCCTTGATCGCGGCGGCGCAGGCGGACGGCCGGTCATACCAGTAGCCGATCAGCAGATAGGAGCAGAGGCCGACGCCTTCCCAGCCGAAGAAGAGCTGCACCAGGTTGTCGGCGGTGACCAGCATCAGCATGGCGAAGGTGAACAGCGACAGGTAGGCGAAGAACCGCCACCGCGTCGCGTCGTGCGCCATGTAGCCGATCGAGTAGACGTGGATCAGCATCGACACGAACGACACCATCGCCACCATCACGGCCGACAGCGTGTCGTAGCGGAGCGCCCAGCTCACATGGAACCGGCCGGCCTCGATCCAGGTGCCGAGATCGATGACGCCGGGCTCCCCGCCGCCCACGATCAGGTGGAAGAAGGCGATCGGCCCGCAGATCGCGGCCACGATCATGCCGAGGATGGAGGCGCCCATGGCGCCCCGGTCGCCGATGACCTTGCCCAGCAGGCCGGCGATCAGGGCGCCGACCAGCGGCGCGAAGACGGCGAGAGCGTAGATCATGTCAGCCCTTCATCAGGTTGACGTCCTCAACCTGGATCGACCCGCGATTGCGGAAATAGACGACGACGATGGCGAGCCCGATCGCTGCTTCGGCGGCGGCGACGGTCAGCACCAGCATGGCGAGGATCTGCCCGGTCAGGTCGTTATGCGCCGCGGAGAAGGCGACGAGGTTGAGGTTCACCGCGAGCAGGATGAGCTCGAGCGCCATCAGGATGACGATGACGTTCTTGCGGTTGAGGAAGATGCCGAACACGCCCAGCACCAGCAGGATGGCGCTGACGACGAGATAGGGCCCGAGGCCGACTTCAGTCATGGGCGGAGGCTCCGGGGCAGTGCACGAAGGGCGGGCCGTGTCGTGAGGCGTGCCGCGCCGTGTTTCATGGCGCGTGCGGCCCCCCGTGTCATGGCCGGCGAAGGCCGGCCATCCACGATTGTGCTGATGCGAGGGAGGAAAGTCGTGGATGGCCGGCCTTCGCCGGCCATGACACGGAAGGGCGTGCCGGCCACGGCACTCGAGACGGCGCGCACCACGTCCGCCCTCATCACGTCAGTGCCCATGCCCGTGGCTCCCGCTGCCATGGGCGTCATCCGCATGCCCATGCCCGCCATGCCCATGGCCGCCGTCGGCATGCGCATCGACCGTCTCCGGCTCCACCACCTTCGGGCGGTAGATGCCGAGTTCGCGGATGCCGGCGCCGAGGCCGACCGAGAGGACCTCGATCGTGTCGGCCGGCTTGCGGTCCACCTGGCTGCGGATGACCTGATGGCGGGAGGTGCGGCGGTCGCGGAGCGTCAGCACGATCGCACCGATCATCGCGACCAGCAACACGAGCCCGGCGGCCTGGAACAGGAACACGTAGTCCGTGTAGAGCAGCCGGCCCAGCGCCTCGGTGTTGCTGATGTGGGTGGGCACCGGCGCGGCGAGGGCACTCGTCGCGGTAGGCGCGAACTTCCAGCCGCCCAGCACCGCCGCGAGTTCCAGGAACAGGATCGCGCCCACGGTCGCGCCGACCGGCGCATAGCGCTGGAAGCCGCTGCGGAGTTCCGCGAAGTCGACGTCGAGCATCATGACGACGAACAGAAACAGCACCGCGACCGCGCCCACGTAGACGATGACCAGCGTCATCGCCAGGAACTCGGCCCCCGCGATCAGGAACAATGCCGCGGCATTGAAGAACGCCAGGATCAGGAACAGCACGGAGTGCACGGGATTGCGCGCACTCACCACGGTCGCGGCCGAGATCAGCAGCACGGCCGCGAACAGGTAGAACAGGATCTGGGTGATCATCGGTAGGGCGCGTCCAACTCGAGCCGGCGGGCCAATTCCGGCTCCCACCGGTCTCCGTTCGCCAGCAGCTTCTCCTTGTCGTAGAGCAGCTCCTCACGGGTTTCGGTGGCGAACTCGAAGTTCGGCCCCTCGACGATCGCGTCCACCGGGCAGGCTTCCTCGCAGAGGCCGCAATAGATGCACTTCGTCATGTCGATGTCGTAGCGCGTGGTGCGGCGGGAGCCGTCCTCGCGCGGTTCGGCCTCGATGGTGATCGCCTGGGCGGGGCAGATCGCCTCGCACAGCTTGCAGGCGATGCAGCGCTCCTCCCCGTTCGGATAGCGGCGCAGGGCATGCTCGCCCTTGAAGCGCGGCGAGATCGGACCCTTCTCGTAAGGGTAGTTGATCGTCGCCTTGGGCTTGAAGAAGTAGCGCAGCGTCAGGCCGAGGCCCGAGACGAGCTCGCTCAGCAGCAGGCTGCGTGCGGTACGGTCGAGGAAGGCCATTCAGCAGGCTCCTTGCGGCCGGGGGAGCGGCCGGGTCGTCATTGTCCCTCCGTCACGGCCGGCTTGGTGCCGGCCATCGGTGAGGCAGGGTGCCGCGGGGGAAGGCCGGGTCGGGGCTCGGCCATGACGGATGGGACGAAGGCCGCCCTGCCCTGCCCTTTCACGGCGTGGGAATGCATCACGCATTGGGCAGCCATCCGAAGGCCATCAGCGCGCCGGCGGTCAGCACCAGCCATAGCAGCGACAGCGGCAGGAACACCTTCCAGCCCAGGCGCATCAACTGGTCATAGCGGTAGCGCGGGAAGGTCGCACGCACCCACAGGAAGCCGAACAGGCACAGGCAGACCTTGAGGATGAACCAGATCGGACCCGGGATCCAGGTGAACGGCTCCACGCCGAACGGCGCGAGCCAGCCGCCCAGGAACAGGATCGTCGTCATCCCGCTCATCAGGATCATGTTGG
>MKTV01000056.1:63692-65444 GCA_001898425.1 Rhodospirillales bacterium 69-11 | reverse complement strand
GGCGCTGTACTCGACGAAGAACCCCGCCACGATCTCGCTCTCGCCTTCCGGGATGTCGAACGGGGCGCGGTTGGTCTCGGCCAGGGTCGAGATGAAGAACACCACGAACATCGGGAAGAGCGGGATGCAGAACCACACCGTGCGCTGCGCCAGCACCACGTCCGTCAGGTTCAGCGAACCGACGCACAGCAGCACGGTCACCAGCACGAACCCCATGGAGACTTCGTAGCTGACCATCTGCGCGGCCGACCGCAGCGCGCCCAGGAACGCGTATTTCGAGTTCGACGCCCAGCCCGCGATGATGATGCCGTAGACGCCCAGCGAGGAGATCGCGAACAGATAGAGGATGCCGACATTGATGTCGGCGATCGCCCAGCCCTCGTTCACCGGGATCACCGCCCAGGCCAGCATCGCCAGCATGAAGGTCAGCATCGGCGCGATCAGGAACAGCAGACGATTCGCCCCCGACGGGATGATCGTCTCCTTCATCAGCATCTTCAGCGCATCGGCGAAGGGCTGCAGCAGGCCGAACGGCCCGACCACGTTCGGCCCTTTGCGCAGCTGGATCGCCGCCAGCACCTTGCGTTCGGCATAGGTCAGGTAGGCGACGCCGATCAGCAGCGGCACCAACAGGGCCAGCGCCTCGCCGAAGGTGAGGATGACGATGCCGAGATTGGTGTTGTGGAAGAAGTCGTACATCCCGCCCCTACTCCGCCGCGATCGCCGTCGCCGGCGTGTGTGCCGCCACGCAGGCGGCCATGGTCGGCGACGCGCGGCTGATCGGGTCGGTCTGGTAGTAGGTTGCGATCGCCGGCACCAGGGGGGCGCTGCCGATCGCCGCCGGATCGCCTGCCGGCGCGGTCAGGTCGCTGGCGCCGAAGCGCGGCAGGAAGCCCACGTTCTCGAAGGCCGGGTTGACCTGCGCGAGCCGCGCCCGCACCGCCTCCAGCGTGTCATAGGGCAGCGTCTTGCCCAGCAGCTCGCTCAGCGCGCGGATGATGCGCCAGTCCTCGCGCGCCTCGCCCGGCGGGTAGACCGCCATGAAGCCCTGCTGCACCCGGCCCTCGGTGTTCACGTACGTGCCGTTCTTCTCGGTATAGGCCGCGCCCGGCAGGATCACGTCCGCGCGGTGCGCGCCCGCATCGCCGTGATGACCCTGGTAGATGACGAAGGTGTTGGGTCCGATCGCGCTCGTGTCGAACTCGTCCGCCCCCAGCAGCCACAGCACGTCGACGCCGCCGTTCAGCATGCCCGCGAGGTCCCGCCCGCGCGGTCCCGGCACGAAGCCGAGGTCGAGCGCACCGACCCGCGCCGCCGCGTTGTGCAGCACGTTGAACCCGTGCCACTCGGGCGCCAGCGCACCGATTTCGCCCGCGAGCTTCCACGCCGCCGCCAGCACCGCCGACCCGTCCGGCCGCGCGAGCGCCGCCTGGCCCACGATCACCATCGGCTTCTTCGCGCCACGCAGCGCCTTGCCGAACTCGTGCGACCCGTCGATCAGCCCGCTCAGCACCGACAGCTCCGCGCCCAGCGCGGTGACCGGATAGGTGAGGTCGGAATCGGTGCCGACGACGCCGACCGGCATGCCGTTGTTCAGCCAGGTCTTGCGGATGCGCGCGTTCAGCACCGGCGCTTCCCGGCGCGGATCGCTGCCGACGATCAGCAGCGCATCCGCCTCCTCGATCCCGGCGATGCCGGTGTTGAAGCAGTAGAAATCACGCCGTGACACGTCGAGCTTCGCACCGTCCTGCC
>MKTV01000056.1:57784-63686 GCA_001898425.1 Rhodospirillales bacterium 69-11 | reverse complement strand
CCAGGTTGGCCGATCCGAGCGCGGCCATCAGGTCCTTCAGGGCGACCATGCTCTCGGCATCGCAGAGATCGCCGGCCACCGCGCCGATCCGATCCCCGGCCACGCCCTGCAGCTTCGCCCGCACCGCGGCGAAGGCTTCCGGCCAGGTCGCGGCCTGCAGCTTGCCGTTCACCCGCACCCAGGGCCGGTCCAGCCGGCGCCGCTTGAGGCCATCAACCGAGAAGCGGGACTTGTCGCCCAGCCACTCCTCGTTCACGTCCTCATTGATGCGCGGGAGGATGCGCAGCACCTCCGGCCCGCGCGCATCGACGCGGATGTTGGCGCCGACCGCGTCCAGCACGTCGATGCTGTCGACCTTCTGCAGCTCCCACGGCCGCGCGACGAACGCATACGGCTTCGACGTCAGCGCGCCGACCGGGCAGAGATCGATGATGTTGGCCGAGAGCTCCGATCCCAGCGCCTTCTCGACATAGGTGCCGACTTCCATGTGCTCGCCGCGCGCGGTGGCGCCGAGGTCTGGGACGCCGGCCACTTCGGTGATGAAGCGGATGCAGCGCGTGCAATGGATGCAGCGCGTCATCACCGTCTTCACCAGCGGGCCGAGGTTCTTGTCCTTCACCGCGCGCTTGTTCTCGGCGTAGCGGGAGTGGTCCATGCCATAGCCCATGGCCTGGTCCTGCAGGTCGCATTCGCCGCCCTGGTCGCAGATCGGGCAATCCAGCGGGTGGTTGATCAGCAGGAATTCCATCACGCCGCGGCGCGCGTTCCGCACCATCGGCGTGTCGGTGTGCACCACCATCCCGTCCGCCACGGGGTACCCGCAGGAGGCGATCGGCTTGGGCGGCGCCTTCTCCACCTCGACCAGGCACATGCGGCAATTGCCGGCGATCGACAGGCGCTCATGGTAGCAGAAGCGCGGGATCTCGATGCCGGCGGCTTCGGCGGCCTGGATGATGGTCGAGCCGTTCGGGACCTCGACCTCGATGCCGTCGATCGTGACTTTGGCCATGCTGTTCCTACTCCGCCGCGATCGGCATCGGCGGCGTGCCGGTGCGTCCCCGATAGGCGGCGATGCGTTCTTCCATCATCGGGCGGAAATGCCGGATTAGGCCCTGGATCGGCCAGGCCGCGGCATCGCCGAGGGCGCAGATCGTGTGACCTTCGACCTGGCGCGTCACCTGTTCCAGCGTATCGATCTCGGCGGGCTCCGCGCGGCCCTCGACCATGCGGGTCATCACCCGCCACATCCAGCCGGTGCCTTCGCGGCACGGCGTGCACTGGCCGCAGCTCTCATGCATGTAGAATTTCGACAGCCGCGCGATCGCCTTGATCAGGTCGGTCGACTTGTCCATCACGATCACCGCCGCGGTGCCGAGGCCCGACCGCACCGCGCGCAGGCTGTCGAAATCCATCAGCACTTCGTCGCAGATGGATTTCGGGATCAGCGGCACCGACGAGCCGCCCGGGATCACCGCGAGCAGATTGTCCCACCCGCCGCGCACGCCGCCCGCATGCTTCTCGATCAGCTCCTTCAGCGGGATGCCGAGCTCTTCTTCGACGTTGCAGGGCTTGTTCACGTGGCCGGAGATGCAGAAGACCTTGGGGCCGGTGTTGTTCTGCCGGCCGATGCTGCTGAACCACGCCGCGCCGCGGCGCAGGATGGTCGGCGCTACCGCGATCGACTCGACGTTGTTGACCGTCGACGGGCAGCCATACAGGCCGACGCCCGCCGGGAAGGGCGGCTTCATGCGCGGCATGCCCTTCTTGCCTTCGAGGCTCTCGATCAGCGCCGTCTCTTCGCCGCAGATATAGGCGCCGGCGCCGCGATGCACGAAGACGTCGTAATCATAGCCCGACCCGCAGGCGTTCTTGCCGATCAACCCGGCCGCATAGGCCTCGTCGATGGCATGCTGCAGCGCCATCGCCTCGTTGTAGAACTCGCCGCGGACGTAGATGTAGGCGGCACAGGCGCCCATCGCGAAGCCCGCGACCAGGCAGCCTTCGACCAGCTTGTGCGGATCGTGCCGCAGGATGTCGCGATCCTTGCAGGTCCCCGGCTCCGACTCGTCGGCATTGACCACGAGATAGCAGGGCCGGTCCGCCTGCTTCGGCATGAACGACCATTTGAGGCCGGTGGGGAACCCGGCGCCGCCGCGCCCGCGCAGGCCCGACTTCTTCATCTCGTCGATGATCGCGTCGCGCCCGCGTTCCAGCAGCCCCTTGGTGCCATCCCAGTCGCCGCGCGCCCGCGCGCCCTTCAGGAAGGGATCGTGCAGCCCGTACAGGTTGGTGAAGATGCGGTCCTGGTCCTGCAGCATTCGCCTCAGGCCTCCGGTGCGAAAGACAGCGTGGTCAGCGTCGTCGGGCCGCCATCGGGTGCGGATCCCTGCCGCCCGGCCATGGAGCCCACCTTCGGGCGCTCGCCGCGGCGCAACGCCTCGATCAGCGTCTTCACCTTCGCGGCGTCCATGTCCTCGAAGAAATCGTCATCCACCTGCAGGATCGGCGCGTTCACGCAGGCGCCGAGGCACTCGACCTCGGTCATGGTGAACATCCCGTCCTCGCTGGTCTCGCCCCAGCCCTTGATGCCGGTGAGTTCGCGGCAGGTCTTCGTCACCTCGTCCGATCCGCGCAGCCAGCACGGCGTGGTCGTGCACACCTGCAGGTGGTACGTCCCGATCGGGTTTGTATTGAACATGAAGTAGAAGGTTGCGACTTCGTAGACGCGGATCGGCGCCATGCCGAGCCGATGGGCGACGGCGTCCATGGCTTTCACCGGGACCCAGGCGGAGCCGGTCTGCCGCTTCATCTGCCGCTGCACGACATAGAGCGACGGGATCACCGCACTCGCCTGCCGGCCGGGCGGATATTTCGCGACGAGCTTGGCGATCTCCGCCTCGCTCTCGGAATCGAGGACGAAGCTCGCGGGCTGCTCGAAGCCCGCATTGCCATGAGAGTCGGGAGAGCCGGCCATGGTCTACCTGTCGATCTCGCCGAACACGACGTCGAGCGATCCGATGATCGCGCAGACATCGGCCAGCATGTGCTTCTTGGCCATCGCGTCCGTCGCCTGCAGGAAGGCGAAGCCGGTCGGCCGGATCTTGCAGCGGTACGGGCGATTGGTTCCATCCGCAACCAGGTACACCCCGAACTCCCCCTTCGGCGTCTCCACCACGGTGTAGGTGGCGCCCTCGGGAACGTGGAATCCTTCAGTGTATAGCTTGAAGTGATGGATCAGCGCCTCCATCGAGCGCTTCATCTCGGAGCGCCGCGGCGGCGTGAACTTGCGGTCCTGCACCTTCACCGGACCCGGCTGCATCTTCGCCAGGCACTGCCGGATGATCTTCACGCTCTCGCGGATCTCGACCAGGCGCACGAGGTATCGATCGTAACAATCACCGTTGCGCCCGATCGGCACCTGGAAATCGACCTCGGCATATTTGTCGTAGGGCTGCGCGCGGCGCAGGTCCCACGGCACGCCCGAGGCGCGCAGCGGCGGCCCGCTGAAGCCCCAGGCCAGCGCCTGTTCCGCGTTGAACACGCCGATATCGACCGTGCGCTGCTTCCAGATCCGGTTCGCGGTCAGCAGGCCTTCCAGATCGTCGACGAACTTCGGGAACGTCTCCGCCCAGGCGGCGATCCGATCGGTCAGACCCGCCGGCAGGTCGCGCGAGACGCCGCCCGGCCGGAAGTAGTTCGCATGCAGCCGCGCACCCGACGCGGCCTCATAGAACTCCATCAGCTTCTCACGCTCCTCGAATCCCCAGAGGGAGGGCGTGATGGCACCGACGTCCAGCGCATAGGTCGTGATGTTCAGCAGGTGGTTCAGCACCCGCGTGATCTCGGCGAACAGCACGCGAATCCATTGCGCGCGTTCGGGCGCCTCGATGCCCAGCAGCTTCTCGACCGCGAGCGCCCAGGCATGTTCCTCGCACATCGGCGAGACGTAATCGAGCCGGTCGAAATACGGCGTCACCTGCGTGTAGGTGCGATACTCGATCAGCTTCTCGGTGCCACGATGCAGAAGGCCGATATGCGGATCGGCCCGCTCCACCACCTCTCCATCCAGTTCCAGGATCAGCCGCAGCACGCCATGCGCGGCCGGATGCTGCGGGCCGAAATTGATCGAGTGGCTGTCGATCTCCACCACCTTCGCGGCGGTGGGAACCGGTTCGACCGCTTGCGCTTCGCTCATGCCCTACCCTTTCGCCGGCGTGGCGCGCTGCTGCGCGACCCGTTCGGCGTGCACCTTCTCGTCGCCGGGGAGCGTGGTGATGCCCTCCCAGGGCGAGAGGAAATCGAACTGCCGCCAATCCTGCGTCAGCTTCACCGGCTCGTAGATCACCGCCTTGCGGTCCTCGTCGTAGCGGACCTCGACATAGCCGGTCAGCGGGAAATCCTTGCGCAGCGGATGCCCCTCGAACCCGTAATCAGTCAGGATGCGCCGCAGGTCCGGCTGGCCCGAGAAGACGATCCCGTACAGGTCCCAGGCTTCGCGCTCCCACCATGTGGCGGCCGGCCAGACCTCGTGCACGGAGGCGACCGGCGTCGCCGCATCGGTCGCGACGATCACCCGCACGCGCTGGTTCAGCGAGACGGACAGCAGGTTGTAGACCACGTCGAAGCGCAGCTCGCGCTCCGGCCAATCCACCCCGCACAGATCCATCACCTGCTCGAAGGCGAAGCGCGGGTCGTCGCGCAAGGTCACCATCAGATCGGGCAACGCATCGCGATCGGCGGTCGCCACCACCTCGCCCAGCGCGACCGTGCAGGCATGGACGCCCGGCAGGGCCGCGATCGCATCGGCCAGCACCTGCTCGCGAGTCGGCGGCGGCGGCGGCGGGGCCTCGGCCGCCTCGGTCGTCTGCTCAGCCACGCAGGATGCTCCCCGTGCGACGGATCTTCTTCTGCAACTGCATGATCCCGTACACCAGCGCCTCGGCCGTCGGCGGACAGCCGGGCACGTACACGTCCACCGGCACAACACGGTCGCAGCCGCGCACCACCGAATAGGAAAAATGGTAGTAGCCGCCGCCATTGGCGCAGCTGCCCATGCTGATCACCCAGCGCGGCTCCGGCATCTGGTCGTAGACCTTGCGCAGCGCGGGCGCCATCTTGTTGGTCAGCGTGCCCGCGACGATCATCACGTCGCTCTGCCGCGGGGAGGCGCGCGGGATGATGCCCAGCCGGTCCAGGTCGTAGCGCGGCATGTAGGCGTGGATCATCTCCACCGCACAGCACGCGAGGCCGAAGGTCATCGGCCACAGGCTGCCGGTGCGCGCCCAGTTCACCACCTTGTCGAGATTGGCGACGATGAAGCCCTTGTCGGCAATCTCGCCGGTGATGCCCTTGATCACCGCATCCTGCTCCGGCCCCGGCGGCAACGCGTCCCGGTTCCAGGCGATCGAGTCCACCCCGCGTCCGGCGGTCGCATCCACACCGCGTCCCGCGCCAGGCGTCATCGTGCTTGCACTCACGGCCGTACCCCTATTCCCACGCCGCTCATTCCCACTCGAGCGCGCCTTTGCACCACTCGTAGATGAAGCCCACGGTGAGCACGCCGAGGAAGGCGACCATCGACCAGAAGCCGAATGCACCAATGCCCTTGAGCGCCACCGCCCAGGGGAACAGGAACGCGACCTCGAGGTCGAAGATGATGAAGAGAATCGCCACCAGATAGTAGCGGACGTCGAACCGGCGGCGGGCGTCGTCGAACGCCTCGAACCCGCACTCATAGGCCGACAGCTTTTCGGGATATGGCTTCTGGCGCGCTGCCAGCAAGGAGCCGCCGACCATCGCGACCGCAATTCCGCCGGCGATCACGAGAAACACCAGGATGGGCAGATAGCCGAAAAGCACAGGCTGCATGTTTGTCCCGCCGTTCACCGCGCCACGCTACGCC
>MKTV01000056.1:41780-57676 GCA_001898425.1 Rhodospirillales bacterium 69-11 | reverse complement strand
GAGTGACGGGGCTCGAACCCGCGACCTCCGGCGTGACAGGCCGGCGCTCTAACCAACTGAGCTACACCCGCAAGCGGCAGGCCGCAGCGTTTAGGCCCCCTGCCCGGACCCGTCAAGCAGGTTTCGGACGATTTTCGGGGCTTCGCCCCCGACCCCCAGCAGGGGGCTTTGCCCCCTGCACCCCCACCAAGGGGCGACGCCCCTTGGAACCGCACGTTGGTGTTCTTGGGGGAGGGGCGCGCACGAACGGAGCTGCCGGCACACGGGTGCCAAGCCCCTCCCCCAAGAACACCAACCGGATGGGATCCTAAGGGCCGCCGGCCCTTAGCAGGGTCCAGGGGCAGCGCCCCCGGCGGGGTCCGGGGCGGAGCCCCGGAGATCCCCCGAATCCTGGTGGGCGGTGACGGATTCGAACCGCCGGCCCTCTCGGTGTAAACGAGACGCTCTACCGCTGAGCTAACCGCCCTGTGGAACTCAGTTCACCGCATCCTTGAGGCCCTTGCCGGCCTTGAAGCGCACGGTGGTGGACGCGGGGATGGCCATTTCCTCGCCGGTGCGCGGGTTGCGGCCGGTGCTGGCCTCGCGCTTGGCCGTGGTGAAGGTACCGAATCCGACGAGCCGTACTTCCTCCTGTTGCTTCAGCGCACCCTCGATCGCGCCGAAGACCGCGTCGACCACCTCGGACGCCTTGGCACGCGAGAGGTCCGTCGACTCGGCGACCGCCGCGATGAGATCCATCTTGTTCACTGCGCTTCCCTCTCGAAACCCATGAGACTGCAAACACGACCAGGGGCGGCTCACACCGCCCCCGGGCGGCGCGGACACTAGAGGCGGGGTTTCGGCTGCGTCAATGCGACAAAAAAGCCCGCCGGAGGGGTTTCCGGCGGGCTTCGATGTCATCCGACGGGGACGCCGTTCAATGCGGCAGCGCGGCCCCCGTCGCGGTCGTCTTGCTGGCCATCACGGCTTCGTCCGGCTCCACCCACTCGATCTCCTCGGGCTTGCGCACGAGCGCCTGGGCGATCACCTGGTCGACGTCCGAAACCGGGATGAGCTTCAGGTTCTTCTTCACGTTGTCGGGGATTTCCGCGAGGTCCTTCTCGTTCTCCTTCGGGATGAACACCGTGGTGATCCCGGCCCTGAGCGCGGCGAGCAGCTTCTCCTTGAGGCCGCCGATCGGCAGCACGCGACCGCGCAGCGTGATCTCGCCGGTCATCGCCACGTCACGGCGGACGGGGATGCCCGTCAGCACGGAGACGATGGAGGTGGCCATGGCGATACCCGCGGACGGTCCATCCTTCGGCGTCGCCCCTTCGGGGACGTGCACGTGGATGTCGCGCTTCTCGAACAGAGTCGGCTTGATGCCGAACCGGATCGCGCGGGAGCGGACGTAGCTCAGCGCGGCGGACACGCTCTCCTGCATCACGTCGCCCAGCTTGCCGGTCTGCTTCACGTTGCCCTTGCCGGGCAGCATGACCGACTCGATGGTGAGGATCTCGCCGCCGACCTCGGTCCAGGCCAGGCCGGTGACGACGCCGACCATGTCCTCGGCCTCGGTCTCGCCGAAGCGGAACTTCTTCACGCCCGCATATTTCTCGAGGTTCTTGCGGGTGATCGAGATCTTCGCGGCCTTCTTGGTGACGATCTCCTTCACCGCCTTGCGGGCGAGGTTGGCGATCTCACGCTCGAGATTCCGCACGCCCGCCTCGCGGGTGTAGTAGCGGATCAGGTCGCGTAGCCCGTCTTCCGAGATGGACCACTCGTCCTTCTTGAGCCCGTGCGCCTCCGACTGCTTGTCGATCAGGTGGCGCTTGGAAATCTCGACCTTCTCGTCCTCGGTGTAGCCGGGGATGCGGATGATCTCCATCCGATCCAGCAGCGGCTGCGGCATGCGCAAACTGTTGGCGGTGGTGACGAACATCACGTCCGACAGGTCGTAGTCGACCTCCAGGTAATGGTCGGCGAAGGTCGCGTTCTGCTCCGGATCGAGCACCTCCAGCAGGGCGGAGGACGGGTCACCGCGCCAGTCGGAGCCCAGCTTGTCGATCTCGTCGAGCAGGAAGAGCGGATTGGAGGTCTTCGCCTTCTTCATGCCCTGCACGACCTTGCCCGGCATGGAGCCGATATAGGTCCGCCGGTGGCCGCGGATTTCCGCCTCGTCCCGCACGCCGCCCAGCGACATGCGCACGAAGTTGCGCCCGGTGGCCTTGGCGATCGACTTGCCGAGGCTGGTCTTGCCGACGCCGGGCGGGCCGACCAGGCACAGGATCGGGCCGCGCACCTTCGGACTGCGCGCCTGCACCGCCAAGTACTCGATGATGCGTTCCTTGACCTTCTCGAGCCCGTAGTGGTCGGCTTCCAGCACCTTCTCCGCCTCGACCACGTCGTTGCGGATCTTGCTGCGCTTCTTCCAGGGGATCGACAGCATCCAGTCGAGGTAGTTGCGCACGACGGTCGCTTCCGCGCTCATCGGGCTCATGGTGCGCAGCTTCTTCAGCTCCGCCATGGCCTTCTCGCGGGCTTCCTTCGACAGCTTTGTCTTCTTGATGCGCGCTTCGAGTTCGGCGTTCTCGTCCTTGCCGTCCTCGCCCTCGCCCAGCTCCTTCTGGATCGCCTTGAGCTGCTCGTTCAGGTAGTACTCGCGCTGGGTCTTCTCCATCTGCCGCTTTACGCGGTTGCGGATGCGCTTCTCCACCTGCAGGACGCCCATCTCGGCTTCCATGTGGCCGAACACGCGCTCCAGCCGCTCACCCACGCGGGCGATCTCGAGCAGCTCCTGCTTCTCGGCGATCTTCAGGTTCAGATGGCTCGCCACCGTGTCGGCGAGCTTGGAGGGCTCCTCGATCTGGTTCAGCGAGACCAGGACCTCGGGCGCGATCTTCTTGTTGAGCTTGATATACTGCTCGAACTGCGAGACCACGGTGCGGCCCAGCGCCTCGAGCTCCTTCTCGCCGGCGCCCTGGTCGGGCATCGCCTCGACCGTCGCCTCGAAGAAGGAATCGGTGTCCTGGAACCCGGTGATCTTCGCGCGGCGGCCGCCTTCCACCAGCACCTTCACGGTGCCGTCCGGCAGCTTCAGCAGCTGCAGGATCGTGGACACGGTGCCGACCCGGTAGATGTCGTCCACCGAGGGGTCGTCCTGCGCCGCGTTCTTCTGGGCGACGAGCAGGATCTGCTTGTCTTCCTTCATCACCGCTTCGAGCGCGCGAACCGACTTCTCCCGCCCGACGAAGAGCGGGACGATCATGTGCGGGAAGACGACGATATCGCGCAGCGGCAGGACGGCCAGCACTTCGTTCTTGCCGGTCGGCGCCTTGTCGGGCGCGGGCTTTTCCGGAACTGGCCGGTCCGATTCCGTCATGGGTGACCTCCTTGGGGACAGTCAGCGCCCGATCCGCCCGACTGCGGCACGGCTGGCGCCTTCACGGGCCCGTGTAGCCCGTCATCGAGGAACCATATCGGCAGAGGGGGGAGAGGGCGCAAGGTCTTGAAAAGGTCGGAGCAGGGTCCCGCCACGATCCCGGCAGGTCGGCGTCCGGCCGGCCTGCCCTCGAACGATCCGCCCCCGACCGGCCCGGCGCCGGGGACGCACGCCGTTCGGGGGGCGCGGCGTGGGGCAGAACGGGAGCGGCGCCCGGTCAGGCGCTGTTCTCCGCCCGCTCCTTGCCGTAGAGGAACAGCGGGTTCGCACGGGCTTCCGCCACTTCGCGGTTGATCACCACCTCCTCCACGCCGTCGAGGCCCGGAAGGTCGAACATGGTGCCCAGCAGGATTTGCTCCATGATGGAGCGCAGGCCACGGGCGCCCGTCTTGCGCGCGATGGCCCGCGTCGCGACCGACCGCAGCGCGTCGTCGGTGAAGGAGAGCTTCACCCCCTCCATCTCGAACAGGCGTCCGTACTGCTTCACCAGCGCGTTCTTCGGCTTGGTGAGGATCTCCATCAGGGCCGCTTCGTCCAGGTCCTCGAGCGTCGCGACCACCGGCAGGCGGCCGATGAACTCGGGGATCAGGCCGAACTTCAGCAGGTCCTCGGGCTCCACCTCGCGCAGGATCGCACCCATCCGGCGCTCATCCTGGCTGCGGACCTCGGCGCCGTAGCCGATGCCCGATCCCTTGCCGCGGGCGGAGATGATCCGCTCCAGGCCGGAGAAGGCACCGCCGCAGATGAACAGGATGTTCGTCGTGTCGACCTGCAGGAACTCCTGCTGCGGATGCTTGCGCCCGCCCTGCGGGGGAACCGAGGCGACCGTGCCTTCCATGATCTTCAGCAGGGCCTGCTGCACGCCCTCCCCGCTCACGTCGCGGGTGATCGACGGATTGTCGGACTTGCGGCTGATCTTGTCGACCTCGTCGATGTAGACGATGCCGCGCTGCGCCCGCTCGACATTGTAGTCGGCCGCCTGCAGCAGCTTGAGGATGATGTTCTCCACGTCCTCGCCCACGTAGCCCGCTTCGGTCAGCGTGGTGGCGTCGGCCATGGTGAACGGCACGTCGAGGATGCGGGCCAGGGTCTGCGCGAGCAGCGTCTTGCCCGAACCGGTCGGGCCGACCAACAGGATGTTCGACTTCGCGATCTCGACGTCGTTGTTCTTCTGCCCATGCGCGAGGCGCTTGTAGTGGTTGTGCACCGCGACCGAGAGGACCTTCTTCGCGTGGTCCTGCCCGATGACGTAGTCGTCCAGCACCTTGCAGATCTCACGCGGGGTGGGCACCCCGTCGCGCGACTTCACGAGATGGGTCTTATGCTCCTCACGGATGATATCCATGCAGAGCTCGACGCACTCGTCGCAGATGAACACCGTGGGTCCGGCGATGAGCTTGCGGACCTCGTGCTGCGACTTGCCACAGAAGGAGCAGTACAGGGTGTTCTTCGAATCGGGGGACTTGCTCATGAGCACTCCTCCCCCGGACTCCCGGGGGCACAACTCGTCACTCTACCCCCCACCGGAGCGCCGGGACAAGGAGAACGCAAGGCGGGGAAGTCGGGCGGCACCGTGGGCGCCACCCTGGAACGATGAAATCTCGTCGACACCGTGCCGCCGATGCCACATCACGCGCAGAGCGCATGCCTGGAACCGGCAACCCGGCCATGCCCGTCACCACGCCCGAACCATTTCGGACGGAGGATGGTCCCACCCCGCCGCCGGCCGCGCGGGGCGGACCAGGCAGGTCGGGCGGCGGCGAGCGATCAGGTCACTCGCCGGTCTTGGTCTCGGCCGCGGTGCGCGGGCGGCTCTCGACCACCTCGTCCACCAGGCCGAAATCGCGGCTTTCCTCGGCCGACATGTAGGTGTCGCGCTCGAGCTTGCGCTCGATCGCCTCGATCGGCTGACCCGTGTGACGGACATAGATCTCGTTCAGCCGCTTGCGCAGCGTCAGGATCTCGCGCGCCTGGATCTCGATGTCGGTCGCCTGGCCCTGGGCGCCGCCGGAGGGCTGGTGGACCATGATGCGGGCGTTCGGCAGGGCGAAGCGCTTGCCCTTCTCGCCCGCGGTCAGCAGCAGGCTGCCCATCGAGGCGGCCTGGCCGATGCACACCGTGCTCACGGGGCTGCGGATGTACTGCATCGTGTCGTAGATCGCGAGCCCGGCGGACACCACGCCGCCCGGGCTGTTGATGTAGAACGCGATGTCCTTGTTCGGATTCTCCGACTCCAGGAACAGCAGCTGCGCGCAGATCAGCGCGCTCACCTGGTCGTAGACCGCACCGGTCAGGAAGATGATGCGTTCCTTGAGCAGGCGGGAATAGATGTCGAACGCGCGCTCGCCACGGGCGGTCTGCTCCACCACCATGGGCACGAGGGCGTTGTTGTAGATTTCGACCGGGTCGCGATCCCGCATGGCAGTCACCTTCTGGTCATCGGTCGTGGGGCGTCGGTCTTAGATATGTGCCGACCGTCGGGAGTCCAGCATCTTCGTACGGCGGCGCCTGCCGAGCGGTCGGAACGGGCGGTCCTGACGCCGGTTCCGGACGGCACCGCGGCGGCCGCAACCGAACCGGCCGGACGCTCGGTCCCGGGTCCGCGCCCGGCCGGCCGTGGGCGTCGGCTCCCCCGCCTGGGCCCGGGGGGCGGACATGGCGGGCCGGCTCTGCGGCGCCGCGAGGTGGCCGCCACCGCAAACGGGCGCGGCGCCGATCTCGCGCCGGCGCCGTGGTGCCGATCAGGCGGCGCCGGCTTCGGCCTTCTCGTCTTCCGGCTCCTTCGCCAGCTCCTCGGGCGTCACGACCTCGTCGGTGACGGTCGCGAGCTCCAGGATGTAGTCGACCACCTTGTCCTCGAAGATCGGCCCGCGCAGGGCATCGGCCGCGCCGGGATACTTCTGGAACAGCTCCATCATCTGCGCTTCCTGGCCGGGGTAGCGCGCGGCCTCGGCCCGCATGGCGCGGGTCATCTCGTCGTTGCTGACCACGATGTTGTTGATCCGGCCGATCTCGGACAGGAGAAGGCCGAGCCGGACGCGGCGTTCGGCGATGGCGCGGTATTCGGCCTTGAGGGTGTCCTCGTCCTTCGCCTTGTCGTCCTCGTCCAGGCGGCCGGCGGCCTTGTCGCTCTCGAGCCGCTGCCAGATCTGGGCGAATTCCTGCTCCACCATGCCCTCGGGCGTGGCGAAGGCGGCGCGGTCGGCGAGCTCGTCCAGCAACTGCCGCTTGAGGCGCAGCCGGCTCATGCCGTCATATTCCTGCTGCATGCGCTTGGTCAGCAGGTCACGGAGCTCCTCGAGCGTCTCGAAGCCCAGCTTGGTCGCGAAGGCGTCGTCGATTTCGGGCGTCACGCCCTTGCGCAGGCGCTTCGCGGTGATATCGAAGGTCGCGTCCTTTCCGGCCAGCTCCTTGCTGCCGTACTCGGCCGGGAAGGTCACGTTGATCGTCCGGCTCTCACCGGGCTTCATGCCTTCCATCTGTTCGGCGAAACCGGGGATGAACCCCTGGCCGCCGATCTCCACGTCGGTGTCGGTGCCGGTGCCGCCCGGGAAGGGCGTGCCGTCGATCTTGCCGACATAGTCGATCGTGATGACCTCGCCCTGGGCGGCGCCGCGGTCGCCCAGTTCCTCGGCCGGAATGTCCTGCAGGTCGCGGTTGCGCGATGCGATCTCCCGCAGGGCGGTGTCCACCGCCTCGGCCGCGACCTCGGCCTTCTTGCGGGTCAGCGCGATGCCGGAGAAGTCGGGCGGGGTGATCTCGGGCAGGATTTCCAGCTCCACCTTGAACTCGAGATCGGCATTGCCGAGACGCGCCGGGTCGGCAGCCTCCCCAAGGTCGACCTTGGGCTGCTGGGCGGGGCGCAGGCCGCGCTCGCTCAGCACCTTCTGCGTCGCCTCGTTCACCGAGTCTTCCAGCACCTCGGCCGACACCGCGGTCCCGAAGCGCTGCCGCACGACGGCGAGCGGCACCTTGCCGGGGCGGAACCCGGGCAGGTTCAGGGTCTTGCCGAGGCTCGTGAGCCGCTCCATCCGGCGGCTCTCCAGGTCCGTGGCCGGCAGCACGACGGTGTACGCGCGCTTGAGGCCTTCGGAAAGCGTCTCGGTGACCTGCATCTGACAGCGAATCCTTATGAGTACGTCATGCGGTGGCACGAACCGTGCCGGGGTGTGGTGCGGGCGGAGGGACTTGAACCCCCACGGCTTGCGCCACCAGAACCTAAATCTGGCGTGTCTGCCAATTCCACCACGCCCGCGCAGCCCGAACGCGCCTTGGCCGCTCGGGCACACCCCGGCGGGTTTCCCCAGGATGCGTCCATGCGGCCGTGAACGCGGCGCTTTAGCGCACCCGGGACGGTCCGACAAGCGCCAACTCCGCGCCGCAGAAGACCGTGTCAAGCGGGGCAAATCTACGGATGACTGACGGATTCATCCAGGACCGGTACCGGCTGGACCGCATTCCGGCTTTGACCCCTACCCGTCAGGATGTAATCATACCACCGTTATCGAAGCGTCAGAATTCTTTGAGCGCGCGAATAGATCGCGCCGATTTCCCCGCCCACCTTGCAGCAGCGAAGGGTCGCGACATGGCGTCTGATGCCCGAACGAAGACCAAACGCCGGCCGACGGCAAAGCCCACCAGCACCCGGAGCGAGGAGCCAAGCCAAGCCGCCCGCGACTACAACATCGCAGCCGTGGGCCGTGCGCTCGATCTGCTGGAAGCCCTCGCCCGCGTCGGGCCCGCCCCCCTCGCCAGCCTTGCCGATGCCGCCGGATGCACCCGCACGGCGGGCTTCCGCCTGCTCCGCACCCTGCAGGCCCGCGGCTTCGCCATCCAGGACGAGGCCCGCGGCGTCTGGCGCCTCGGCGCGCGATGGAGCGTGCTGGGCCGCGCCGCCGCCGAACAGGGCGCGCTCGCGGCGACCGCCATGCCCTTCCTGGTCGAACTCGGCAAAGCCACCGGCGAGAACGTCTATCTCCGCGTCCGCGACGGCATGCAGAGCGAGACGGTTGCGATCTACCAGACCGACCCCGCGCTTCGCCTCTATACGGAAGTCGGCAAGCGCGGCCCGCTGCATGCCGGCTCGAGCCGCCTGCTGCTCGCCCATGCGCCCGAGGCCGTGCAGACCCAGGTACTCGCCCAGCGCCTGCCCCGCTTCACCCCGGCCACCCGCACCGACCCCGCCTGGATCGCCGCCGACCTGCACCGCATCCGCACGCGCGGCTACCTGATCACCTCGGACGAGGTGATCCCGGGATCGGTCAGCATCGCCGCCCCGGTGCGGGACACGTCGGGCCAGGTGGTCGCCACGCTGTTCGTCGGCGCGCCGTCGATGCGCATGCGCCCGCCGCGCCCGCGCGCCCTGGTCACCCAGGTGCTGGACGTCGCGAACCGCCTGTCCCAGACCCTGGGCGCGGCCGCCGTGGCGGCGACCCGCGCGCCCGAGACGAAGGCCGAGGCAGCCCGTCCGGTCTGGACGCCGGCGCCGAACGCCCTGCGCGGCGGGACGCCGCACTCCATCTTCCGCTGAGCCACACCGTCCGGGGGCGCGACACCCGCCCGGCGCGGGTGCGGTGGCGCAGCCCGGCACCGGCCCGCGCTGTGACGTGAACCGGCGCGACGGCTCCTGCCCGCTTGTCCCCGACCGCGCTTCGGCGGATACCGGCCGCCTGCCCAACCGGGAGAAGCCAGGTGCCCGTCCGCATCGTCGACGTCCGCGAGGTCACGAAGCCGATCAGCTCGCCGATCCGCAACGCCTACATCGACTTCAGCAAGATGACATCGAGCCTGGTCGCGGTCGTCACCAACGTGACCAGCAATGGCCGGCCGGTCGTCGGCTACGGCTTCAACTCCAATGGCCGCTACGGCCAGGGCGGGCTGATCCGCGAGCGCTTCCGCCCGCGCCTGCTGGAGGCTGATCCCGCCACCCTGCTCGATGCCACGGGCGAGAACCTCGATCCCGACCGGATCTGGGCTGCGATGATGGCCAACGAGAAGCCAGGCGGCCACGGCGAGCGCTCCGTCGCGGTGGGCACGCTGGACATGGCCGTGTGGGACGCGGTGGCGAAGATCGCCGGCAAGCCGCTGTTCCGCCTGCTGGCCGAGCGCCACGGCATCGAGGCTGATCCGCGCGTCTTCGTCTACGCCGCGGGCGGCTATTACTATCCCGGCAAGGACGACGCCGCGCTGCAGGCCGAGATGCGCAGCTACGTCGACCGCGGCTACACCGTCGTGAAGATGAAGATCGGCGGCGAGTCGATCGCCGACGACCAGCGCCGGATCGAGGCGGTGCTGCGCGAGATCGAGGGCCGCGCCCGCCTCGCGGTGGACGCCAATGGCCGCTTCGATCTCGAGACCGCGATCGCCTATGCGAAGATGCTCCGCTCCTACGACCTGTTCTGGTACGAGGAGGCGGGCGACCCGCTCGACTACCAGCTCCAGGCGGCGCTGGCCGCGTTCTATCCCGGCCCGATGGCCACGGGAGAGAACCTGTTCAGCCACCAGGACGCGCGGAACCTGATTCGCTACGGCGGGATGCGGCCCGACCGTGACTGGCTCCAGTTCGACTGCGCCCTCTCCTATGGGCTGTGCGAATACGAGCGCACGCTCGCCATGCTGAAGGACGCGGGCTGGTCCTGGCGGCGCTGCATCCCGCATGGCGGGCACCAGATGTCGCTGGCCATCGCCGCCGGCCTCGGCCTCGGCGGGAACGAGAGCTATCCCGACATCTTCCAGCCCTATGGCGGCTTCCCGGACGGCACGCACGTGCAGGACGGCATCGTCACGCTGCCGGAGCTCGAGGGGATCGGCTTCGAGGGCAAGTCGGACCTGTTCGCGGAGATGCGGGCCCTCACCGCCTAGCGGTCTTCCTAGCCGAGCGGCCCGCCCGCTCGCCCCCGCCGCCGGCCGCCCACGCCGACGTGAGGAGCCCCGCGCCCCGGACATCGCGGGTCGCGCCAAGGTGCATGCCCCGTGCCCTTGGCCGAACGAATCAACAAGCCAGCTTATGATCAGTCGACCATACGATCACGGGGCCCAAGAACATGTCGCACGCCACCACCGCCACCCCGGGGGAGGATGTATCCTCCGCCGCGCGGGAGGACGCCCCGTCCGCGCGAAGCGAGGGACGGTCGCGTCGCCGCAGCCTGCTGCGTCCGATCCTGATGGGCGGCGGCGTGCTGGTGGTGGCGATCGGCGGGCTGCTGTGGTGGCTGAACGGCGGGCGCTGGGTCGATACCGACGATGCCTACGTGCAGGCCGACGTGATGACCGTGTCCACCGACGTCTCGGGCATCGTCACCGCGATCCCGGTGCACGAGGGCGAGCACGTAAAGCAGGGCGACGTCCTATTCCGGCTCGATCCCCAGAAATTCCAGATCGCGGTCGACGATGCGCGGGCAAAGCTGGCGCAGACCCGCCTCTCGCTCGAGGCGATGAAATCCGATTATCAGGCGCGCCTGCGCGACGCCGCCGCGAAGCAGCAGCAGGTGAACGCCGACCAGGCGACCTACGATCGGCTCGCCGCGCTCGTGAAACAGCATGCCGTGACCCAGCAGCAGACGGATGACGCGCGCTTCAAGCTCGCCGCCGACCAGCAGGCGCTGGACGCCGCGACCATGCAGGCCAAGGCGGAACTCGCGCGGCTCGGCGGCGTGCCCGATGCCCCGGTGGAGGAGATGCCCGCCTACCGCCAGGCCCAGGCCGAACTGGACGAGGCCCTGCGCGAGCAGGCCCATGCCACCGTCCGCGCGCCCTATGCCGGGATCGTCACCCAGGTGAACAAGCTGCAGCTCGGCATGTTCCTGGGGGCGAACACCTCCGGCTTCGGCCTGGTCTCAACCGACCATGTCTGGGTGGAGGCCCAGCCGAAGGAGACGCAGCTCACCTACGCGCGGCCGGGCGACCATGTGAAGGTCAGCTTCGACATCTACCCGAATCGAAGCTGGGATGGCGTGGTGCAGAGCATCGCCCCGGCGACCGACCAGGAGTTTTCACTCCTGCCAGCGCAGAATTCGTCGGGCAACTGGGTGAAGGTGGTGCAACGTCTGCCGGTGCGGATCCGGGTGGACCGCCACGCCGGCGACCCGCCGCTGCGCGCCGGCATGAGCGCGACGGTTTCCATCGACACTGGCCACGAGCGCACGCTCGGCGACCTGTTCTGAGCGGGCCGATGATCCGCTCGCACGCCGGCGCGCCGATCGACTGGACCACCGCGCCGCGCACGCCGTACCCGTCATGCCCGGCCGTCGAGCCGGCGACCCTAAGCGGCACCGTGCTCCCGTCATGGCCGGCCCTCGCGCCGGCCAGCCCAAGCGGCACCGTGCTGGTGGGGATGGCCGGGACGCGCGCGGCCATGACGGGTGAGTGGACGACCGCCGCGCCCGTCCGCCCCGCCGTCACACCCGACCGCCACGACGCTGCCCGAAGGCATGCGCCATGAGCGGCGAGGACCAGACCGCCGTCCCGCATCGCGCACTGATCACCATCTGCGCGATGGTCGCCACCCTCATGCAGGCGCTCGACTCGACCATCGCCAACGTCGCGCTGCCCTACATGCAGGGCAGCCTGTCCGCGAGCTCCGACCAGATCACCTGGGTGCTCACCTCCTACATCGTCGCTGCGGCCATCATGACGGCGCCGGTCGGCTGGCTGTCCATGCGTTTCGGGCTGAAGCGGCTGTTCCTGATCTCGCTGATCGGCTTCACCATCACCTCCATGCTGTGCGGCATCGCCGGATCGCTCACCGAGATGGTGGTGTTCCGCCTCGCCCAGGGCGTGTTCGGCGCCGCCCTCGTGCCGCTGTCGCAATCCACCATGCTGAACATCTACCCGCCCGAACGGCGCGGGTCGGCGATGGCCATCTGGGGCATGGGCGTGATGGTCGGCCCGATCCTGGGGCCGACCCTGGGCGGCTACCTGACCGAGATCTACGACTGGCGATGGGTGTTCTTCGTGAACCTGCCGTTCGGCATCGTCGCGACCCTGGGACTGATGGCGTTCTTGCCGCGCACCAACCCCAAGGAGGGACTGCGGTTCGACTGGCTGGGGTTCGGCGTGTTCGCGATCGGCATCGCCGGCCTGCAGTTGATGCTGGACCGTGGACAGACCCAGGATTGGTGGAACTCGACCGAGATCATCATCGAGACCACGTTGGCCGCACTCGGCCTGTACCTGTTTCTCGTCCATCTGTTCACCGCCCGCCAGCCCTTCGTCTCGCCGCGCATCTTCAAGGATCGGAACTTCGCGGTGGGGCTCGTGGTGATGTTCGCCGTGGGCATGGTACTGCTGGCGGTCTCCGCCCTGCTCGCACCCTGGCTGCAGACCCTCGGGAACTACCCCGTCGAGACCGCGGGCCTGGTGATGGCGCCGCGCGGCATCGGGACGATGGGCGCGATGCTGATCGCCGGCCGGCTGTCCAACCGCGTCGACCCGCGCCTGCTGATGGCGTTCGGCGTCGTCGTGCTGGCCTGGAGCCTCTACCGCATGGCCGGATGGACCCCGGACGTGTCGCAGACCACCATGATCCTGAACACGATCGTCCAGGGCGCCGGGCTGGGCTTCGTCTTCATCCCGCTGCAGGTGATCGCATTCGCGACGCTCGACCCGGCGCTGCGGACCGAAGGCACGGCGCTGCTCAGCCTGCTGCGCAACGTGGGCAGCGCGATCGGCATCTCGGTCACCTCGGCGCTGGTCATCCGCAACACGCAGATCGAGCACTCGGTGCTGACGGGCTTCGCGACTCCGCTGAACCGGGCGTTTCAGGGCGCCGCCGAGGCGTTGTCGCCGGTGACCGCGCATGGCGCCCAGGCGCTCGATCAGATTATCAACCGCCAGGCGCAGATCATCGCCTATGCGAACGACTACAAGCTGATGATGTTGACCTCGCTGCCGATCCTGCTGCTGCTGCCGCTGATGCGCCGGCCGCGCCACCAGGCTGGTGAGTCGGGGCATGCCGCCGTCATGGAATGAGCGCCCGACGGGTGAGCGCCTGAGGAAGTGAGCGCGTAAGGGAGTGAGCGCGTAAGGAAGTGCCCCGCATCGACTGGCCGCCCCGGGGAGCGCTGCCGACGGACCGGGCCGGCGCAACACTTGCGGTGGGCCGGCTACTCCGGTCCGCGCAGCACGTCGCCCGGTGGTCCGCGCAGCACGTCACCCGGTGGTCCGCCGAGCACGTCGGGGCGTGGTCGGCGGGCGGCGGGTTCTGGTGCCGGCGCGGCGGGCGGCGAGCGGGGACCGCAGGCGAGGCCGAACGGGCCGATGGGCACCTCCAGGTAGACCTGCCCATCCATCCCGCGCGGCACCCCTGGCCGTCCACCGAGATCGATCGCGAGTGGAAGGGCCGCCCCGCTCCCGCCCGGTGCAGGCGCGCAATCCGCCGGCTGCGCCCAGGCTGCGCGCCCGAACGGCCAACTGTCGACGCGAAGACACGGGACTGGTGCGACGGCCAGCAGAACGGCCGGCACGGAAGCCGCCAGAAGAGAGGCGAGAGGCGGGCGCATGTCCTCACCCTGCGCTCCGACCGGTCAACGAGGAGTTAGTACCGCGCTCGCGCGCGAGACGACTTCACGCCCGCCTTCTCTGCAATGGCCCGGCATGACGCGAATGCCTCGATCCAGGGCGGGCGCGCCGCGCGGGGCTGCATGGTCACCCGCGGCGTCCGCGTCAGCAGCAAGGCATCGTTCAGTTACTCCGGTCTTGCCGCACGAGCCCCGTCGCCCAGCACAGCCCGACCGTCGCGCCCTTCATCCGTGGCAGCAACGCGAGGCAGAGCAGCAACGTCACGGGCAGCCAGACCGCAGCCTGCGCCCAGCTCGAGAGCTCCCACGCGCGGTCCGACCACATGAAAAGTGGCACCACCACGTGCCCCACCACCAGGATGGTCAGGTACGGGGGGAAATCGTCGGACGGGAAGCGCGCATTGTCCGACCCGCAGACGGAACAGGGGCTGCGCACCGTCAGGAACCCGCGGAACAAGCGCCCTTCCCCGCAATTCGGGCAACGCACCGAGAGTCCGCGCCGTATGCCCATCCAGATCGAGTGCTCCGCCATCATCGCTCCCGTCCGGCTGCGCCGGATCACCAAAACATTGCCACCTGTTCCCTGACACGACCCTATTGTATGGAGCGACTGCCCAGGTGTATGGCTCAGATGCCACGATTGTTGCCCTGCAATTAGCCGATTGCCGGGCCGGATTCAAGGCGGACCGTATCGCATGACCGACTGGTGCCCCGAACTCGACCCTTCCGCCCGCACCCTCTACGGCGGCATCGCCGACGCGATAGAACGCGACGTGCGCAGCGGCCACCTCGCCCCCGCCACCCGCCTGCCGCCGCAACGCGCCCTCGCCGCCCGGCTCGGCGTCGACCTCACGACCGTCACACGCGCCTACGCCGAGGCGCAGCGCCGGGGCCTGCTCGAAGCCGGGGTGGGCCGCGGCACCTTCGTACGCAGCGTCGCCGCAGACGGGCAGCACCTGGTCGACATGACCATGAATCTCCCGCCGCTGCCCGAGAGCCCGGCCCTGCGCGCGGCCCTGGCCGGCGCGTTCGGAACGGTGTTCCAGTCGGGCGACCTTCGCGCCCTCACCAGCTACCGGCCGGCCGGTGGCACGCAGTCCGAACGGGAAGCGCTGGCCGCGTTCCTCGCCCCTGTCTTCGGCGCGCTCGATCCGAGGCGGGTCCTGCTCGCGCCGGGCGCACAAGCCGCCCTCTCCGCCGCACTGGCGATGCTCGCGCGGCACGGTGACGTGGTGCTGACCGATCCCCTCACCTATCCCGGCTTTCGCGGCCTCGCGGCGTTGGCGGGCGTGCAGCTCGTCCCCGTTGCAGCGGACGTGGACGGGCTCTGCCCCGACGCGGTCGACCAGGCCTGCCGGCGCCTGTCGCCCAAGGCGCTCTATTGCGTGCCGACGATCCACAACCCGACCACCGCCACGCTGCCGGCCGAACGGCGCGAGGCGATCGGCGCCATCCTCGCCCGCCACGGCGTTCCGGTGATCGAGGACGATGCCTATGGCCTGCTCCCTACCGCGCCGCTGCCCTCCGTGATGGAGGCCGCGGGATCGGGCCTCTACGTCGCGACCCTGGCGAAATGCCTGCTGCCCGCCCTGCGGCTCGCGATCGTGGTGGCGCCCTCGGCGTCGCAAACGCCGCGCCTGGCCCAGGCGTTGCGCGCGACCGCCCTCACCCCCTCCCCAATCTCCGCGGCCCTTCTCGGCGCCTGGCTCGCGAACGGGACCGCCTACGCCTGGCGGGACGCGCTGCGCGCCGAAGCATCCACGCGCCAGGCGATCGCGCGCGAAATCCTGCCCACCAGACGCATCTCGGCGCATCCGGAAGGCCTGCATGTCTGGTTCCACCTCCCGGAGGCATGGGATCGCGGTGAGTTCTGTGCACAGGTGCGCCGCCGTGGCCTTGCTCTCGTCCCGGCCGAGGCGTTCCACGTGGCGGGTCCGGACGGCACGCCGCCGCCCAAT
>MKTV01000056.1:0-41753 GCA_001898425.1 Rhodospirillales bacterium 69-11 | reverse complement strand
GATGGCCGGACGGCGTTGCGGGAGGCCCTGCGCGCGGTCGCCGCGACCGCTGCCGCCGATCCGCCGGCACCCCTCGCGGCCGTCGTCTGACCCCGCCTGGGCGGTGGGTTTTCGCGGGGCAAGCCCTTGACGAGGCAACCGCCATGGGCCATTTCCCGGCAATCAGGACTGCTTCGGTCCAGTTAGTGCCAGACCCTGGATTACGGCCCAGGTCGGGGCTGGGCGGAGTGGCGCGTGCAGCCGGGATCCATGCCCGGCGACCAAGCCAGGAGGGGTGTTCGCCCGCATGTTGAGGCTGTCGAAACTGACGGACTATGCGGTCGTCGTGCTGGTCCGCCTCGCCGGAGCGCAAGGTGTGCAGACCTCGCCCGGCATCGCCGCTTCCACCGGCATTCCGGAACCGACGGTCGCGAAGGTCCTGAAGTCACTCACCTCGGGCGGGCTGGTCAGCTCGCAGCGCGGTGCGCGCGGCGGCTACCGGCTGCAGCGCGGACTGGAGGAGATCCCGGTCGCCGACGTGATCGCGGCGATCGATGGGCCGATCGCGCTGACGGCCTGCGTCGACGGGTCGACCAGCGAGTGCGAGGCCCAGGGCCTCTGCCCCATGCGCGGCCGCTGGGACCCGGTGAACGACGCGATCCGCCATGCGTTGCACCGCATCACCCTGGCCGACATGCAGGTCGCGTCGATCCCGGTGGCGTTCCGCACGCCCAGCCAGGGACTGGCGGGCCCGCAGCTTCCGCCCGCCGCGCCGCCCGCCCGCGTGCCGTCTGACCGCCTGCCGGCCGCCGAATAGGACGCCCCAATGCCCGTCGTCACCGAAACGCTCGATACCGTCCAGTCCGTCACGCAGTCCGGCTACAAGTGGGGCTTCGAGACCCACATCGAGATGGACCTCGCGCCCAAGGGGCTGAACGAGGACATCATCCGCCTGATCAGCGACCGCAAGCAGGAGCCGGCCTGGCTGCTCGACTGGCGGCTGAAGGCGTATGCCGCGTGGCTGAAGATGGAGGAGCCGCACTGGGCGCGCGTCGACCATCCGAAGATCGACTATCAGGACCTGCACTACTACGCCGCGCCGAAGAAGAAGCAGGGCCCTAAGAGCCTGGACGAGGTCGATCCCGAACTGCTGCGCACCTATGAGAAGCTGGGCATCCCGCTGAAGGAGCGCGCGATCCTGGCCGGCGTCGATCCCGGCGACGCCGAGGAGGCCGCCCGCACGCCGGTCGCGGTGGATGCGGTGTTCGACAGCGTTTCCGTTGCAACCACCTTCCGCGAGACGCTCAGCAAGGCGGGCGTGATCTTCTGCCCGATCAGCGAGGCGGTGCGCGACTACCCCGACCTAGTGCAGCAGTATCTCGGCTCCGTCGTGCCGGTGGCCGACAATTTCTATGCGGCGCTTAACTCGGCGGTGTTCACCGACGGGAGCTTCGTGTTCATCCCCAAAGGGGTGCGCTGCCCGATGGAGCTGTCGACGTATTTCCGCATCAATGCGCGCAGCACCGGCCAGTTCGAGCGCACGCTGATCGTCGCCGAGGAAGGCAGCTACGTTTCCTACCTCGAGGGCTGCACGGCGCCGATGCGCGACGAGAACCAGCTCCATGCCGCGGTGGTCGAGCTGGTCGCGCTGGACGACGCGCAGATCAAGTACTCGACGGTGCAGAACTGGTACCCCGGGGACGCAGAAGGCCGCGGCGGGATCTACAACTTCGTCACCAAGCGCGGCGCCTGCCGCGGGGCGCGGAGCAAGATCTCCTGGACCCAGGTGGAGACCGGATCGGCGATCACCTGGAAGTATCCGTCCTGCGTGCTGCAGGGTGAGGACAGCGTGGGCGAGTTCTACTCGGTCGCGGTGACCAACAATCACCAGCAGGCCGATACCGGGACGAAGATGATCCATCTCGGCCGCGGCTCGCGCTCGACCATCGTGTCGAAGGGGATCAGCGCCGGACACTCGAACAACACCTATCGCGGCCTGGTGCGGATCGCGCCGCAGGCGGCGGGTGCGCGCAACTTCACGCAATGCGACAGCCTGCTGATCGGCGACCAGTGCGGCGCGCACACCGTGCCGTACATCGAAAGCCGCAACCGCACCGCGAAGGTGGAACACGAGGCCACGACCTCGAAGATCGCCGAGGACCAGCTCTTCTACTGCCGCCAGCGCGGCCTGTCGGAAGAGGACGCGGTCGGGCTGATCGTGAACGGGTTCTGCAAGGACGTGCTGAAGGAACTGCCGATGGAATTCGCCGTAGAAGCGCAGAAGCTGCTGGCGGTGAGTCTCGAAGGCTCCGTGGGGTAAGATCAGATGCTGGAGATTCGCGGCCTGGCCGCTTCGATCAACGACAAGCCGATCCTGAAGGGCATCGACCTCACGGTGCCCGAGGGCGAGATTCACGCGATCATGGGGCCGAACGGGTCCGGCAAGTCGACGCTCGCCTACGTGCTGTCGGGGCGTGAGGAATTTGACGTGACCGGCGGTTCGGCCAGCTTCAATGGCGTCGACCTGCTGGCGATGGAACCGGAAGAGCGCGCGGCCGCCGGCGTGTTCCTGGCTTTTCAGGCGCCGATCGAGCTACCGGGCGTGAACAACGCGAACTTCCTGCGCACCGCGCTGAACGCGATCCGCCGCGCCCGCGGTGAGAGCGAGCTCGACGCCGTGCAGTTCCTGAAGCTTGCGCGGTCCGAGGCGAAGCGACTCGCGATGCCCGAGGACATGCTGAAGCGCAACGTGAACGTGGGCTTCTCGGGCGGCGAGAAGAAGCGCAACGAAGTGCTGCAGATGGCGATCCTGCGCCCCCGGCTCGCGATCCTGGACGAGACCGACAGCGGGCTCGACATCGACGCGCTGAAGATCGTGGCGGATGGCGTGAACGCCCTCCGAGCGCCGGATTTCTCCGCGCTGGTGATCACGCATCATCAGCGGCTGCTGGACCATCTGGTGCCGGACCGCGTGCACGTGCTGGCGCATGGCCGCATCATCCGCAGCGGCGGGCCCGACCTCGCGCGCGAGCTCGAGAAGAGCGGTTACGCGCAGGTGGTCGCGGAGGCCGCGTGATGATGGATTTCCGACACTCCGCGTCGCGGCCGACGCGCGCGCCCCGTGTCATCGCCGCCGAGGGGCGGCCATTTACGACTTTCCTGGGTGCACGCGGCGAAGTCGTAGATGGCCGGCACAAGGCCGGGCATGACACCGGGGGTTGGCACAAGGCCCGCCATGTCGCGGGTGGCTGGCACAAGGCGCGCCATGACACCGGGAGCGCACGCCCATGACCGCCGCCCTGCCCTCCGGCGCGGCCGGGTTCCTCGCGCGCTACGCCGCTTTGCGTGACCTGCTGCCGGGCGACCCTGCATTGCGCGACGCTGCGGCCGAGGCGTTCCGGACGGCCGGCCTGCCGGGTGCGACCCAGGGCCGGCGACCCGAGGCGTGGAAATACACCACGCTCCGTCCGCTCGCCGACGCGCGCTTCCAGTCCACGGCCGAGGACACGAACGGCGGCGTCCCTCCGGCCGCGATGACGGCCCTGCTCGCCCGCGCCCCGACGCTCGACGCGCCCCGCCTCGTGTTCGTCAATGGCGCCTACCGCGCCGATCTCTCGACACCGCCGGCCCTCTTCGCCCGCTTCGCCGACCAGCCGGATTTCGGCACGCTCACCTGGCCGGACCGGGAGCCTCTGGTTGCGCTGAACACGATGCTCGCCGCCGACGGCGCGCTGCTGGACGTGCTCGACGACACCGATGCGGGCGTGGTGGAACTCGTGCATCTCTCCACCGACGGGACCGCCGCGCATCCGCGCCATTGCATCCGCCTCGGGACCAATGCGCGACTGACGCTGCTGGACGTTGCGATCGGTGACGGCAGCTACCTCCACAATCCGGTCACCGAGGTGCACGTCGCCGCCGGCGCCACCTTGACCCATGCGCGGTTGCAGGACGAGTCGGACCGCGCCTACCATCTCGCCACGACCTATGCCGGTGTGGCGGGGGACGCCACCTATGACAGCTTCACCCTCACCCTGGGTGGTCGTGTCGGACGCAACGAAATGCATGCGCTGCTCGCGGCGCCACGCGCGACCGCGCATCTGAACGCGGCACAGCTCCTGACCGGAACGCAGCATGCCGATTTCACTTCGGTGGTGCGACACGACGCGCCGTCCTGCACCTCCCGCCAGACGGTGAAGAACGTGCTGAACGGCCGCGCGCGGGGCGTGTTCCAGGGCCGCATCGAGGTTGCCCGCGTCGCGCAGAAGACCGACGGCTACCAGATGAACCAGGCGCTGCTGCTCTCGCCCGACGCCGAGATCGACAGCAAGCCCGAACTCGAGATCTTCGCCGACGACGTGAAGTGCAGCCACGGCGCGACCGTGGGCGAGCTCGATATCGAGCAGCTCTTCTACCTCAAGAGCCGCGGCATCCCCGACGCCGAGGCGCGCGCGATCCTGGTGCGCGCCTTCCTGGCCGAGGCGCTGGACGCCGTGTCGCAGGAGACCGTGCGCGCGGCGCTGGAGCAGAGCGTCGAACGCTGGTGGGAAAGACAAGCCGCATGAACGTGATCACCAAGCCCGCCGCGCTCGACGTCGACGCGATCCGCGCGGAGTTCCCGATCCTGTCGCAGACCGTGCGCGGCAAGCCGCTGGTGTTTCTCGACAGCGCCGCTTCCGCGCAGAAGCCGCGCGCGGTGATCGACGCGATGCGCATCGCCATGGAGACGCAGTACGCGAACGTGCATCGCGGCCTGCACTGGATGAGCGAGCGCACCACCGAGGCCTATGAAGCCGCACGCGATGCCGCCGCCGCGCTGATGAACGCCGCGGACCGCAGCGAGATCGTGCTGACGCGCAACGTGACCGAATCGCTCAACCTGATGGCGCACAGCTTCGGCAGCCTGCTGAAGCCGGGCCAGGCGGTGCTGATCTCGGGCATGGAGCACCACTCCAACATCGTGCCCTGGCAGATGCTGCGCGACCGCGCCGGGATCGAGCTGCGCGTCTGCCCGATCACCGATGCGGGCGAGCTCGACATGGACGCGTTCGAGACGCTGCTGGCCGACGGCAAGGTCGGCCTGGTGTCGATGACGCACATGTCCAACGTGCTGGGCACCGTGACTCCTGCCGAACGTATCGTGCAGATGGCGCACGCGCATGGCGCGAAGGTGCTGCTCGACGGCGCACAGGCGGTGGTGCATCGGGCGATCGACGTGCAGGCGCTGGATTGCGACTTCTACGCCTGGACCGGCCACAAGCTGTACGGCCCGACCGGCATCGGTGTGCTCTATGGCAAGCGCGCGTTGCTGGAGCAGATGCCCCCATTCTTGGGTGGCGGCGACATGATCTCCTCCGTCAGCTACGAGCGCTCCACCTGGGCCGCCGTGCCGCACAAGTTCGAGGCAGGCACGCCGCCGATCCTGGAAGGCATCGGCCTGAAGGCGGCGATCGATTGGGTGCAGGCCATCGGCTACGACGCGATCGCCGCGCATGAGCGCTCCCTGGTGGACCATGCGCTGGCGCGGCTCTCGGCGATCGAGGGCGTGCATATCGTCGGCCGCGCCCAGGATCGCGGCGGCGTCGTGTCCTTCGCGCTGGACCGCGCGCATGCGCACGACGTGGCGACCCTGCTGGACCGGCAGGGCATCGCGGTGCGCGCCGGCCACCACTGCGCGGAGCCGCTGATGGGCCGCTTCAACCTCGACAGCACCGCTCGCGCGAGCTTCGGCGTCTATACGACGCTGGGCGAGATCGACGCCCTGGCCGAGGGGCTCGAGCGCGTGCGGACGTTCTTCAAGTGAGGGACCGCGGCGTGTCGTTTGCGATCATGCGGCCCGTTCTTGGAGTTGTGGGCGGCAGAGGCTCCTCCCACGTGTCATGGCCGGGCCTGTCCCGGCCATCCACGGCTGTGCTGCACACGACTCGGCAAGTCGTGGATGGCCGGCCTTCGCCGGCCATGACACGGTGCGGCCGTGCGTTGGCCACGATACGAGTGGACAGCGCCCTCGCAGGCATCGGAGCCCGCGCATGAGTGACTCCTTCGACGACCTGCGGGACCTCTACCAGGAGGTCATCCTCGACCACGGGCGCCATCCGCGTCATGGCAAGCGCCTCGCCACCTTCGATGCGACCGCGAAGGGGGACAACCCGATGTGCGGCGACCGCGTTCAGGTGTGGCTGGCCTACGGGCCCGGTGACACGATCGACGCGGCCGGGTTCGAGGCGCGGGGCTGCGCGATCTCCATCGCCTCGGCCGACCTGATGGCGGAGACCGTGGCAGGCCGCAGCAAGACCGACGCGCGCGCGCTGTTCGCCGCGTTTCGCGAGATGGCCCGCACCGGCCAATGCCCCGCCTGCGAGGCAGCCCTGTCCGAACCGCTCGACCGGCTCGCGCCGCTGTCGGGCGTGCACGAATACCCGTCCCGCGTGAAATGCGCGACCCTGCCGTGGCACGCGCTGATCGCCGCACTGGACGGAACCGAGAAGGAGGCGAGCAGTGAATGACGTGAGCCAACCGCACGCCGCCTGGACGCCCGACGGCGAAGCCCCGCCCAAGGTGAGCGAAGAGGCCGTGGTCGAGGCGATCGCCTCGGTCTACGACCCGGAGATCCCGGTCAACATCTACGAACTCGGCCTGATCTACGCCGTCGACCTGCGTGACGACGGATCGGTGAAGGTCGAGATGACGCTGACCGCGCCCGCCTGCCCCTCGGCCCAGGAACTCCCGGAACAGGTGCACAACGCCGTCATGGCCGTCGCCGGCGTCACCGCCTGCGACGTCGAGACGGTCTGGGATCCGCCGTGGGACCCCTCGCGCATGAGCGAGGAAGCCCGCCTGCAGTTGAACATGTTCTGAGCGATGACGAGATCAAAGCCATGAGCACGACCACCACCGCCCCCCGCAAGACCCGCGAGCTTCCGCCGCTGATGACGCTGACGGACGCCGCCGCCAAGCGGCTGCGCCAACTCTACGACGCCGGCGAGCAGGGCAAGCTGCTGCGCATCGGCGTCTCCACGAAGGGATGCTCTGGCCTGTCCTACGACATGAGCTGGACGGATGCCCCCGCGCCGACGGACGAGATCGTGCGCGACAAGGACCTCACCGTGCTGGTGGACCGCAAGGCGAGCCTGTTCCTGATCGGCACGGTGATGGATTACGAGACGAAATCCCTCGCCAGCGGCTTCACCTTCGTTAATCCGAACGAGAAGGGCCGCTGCGGCTGCGGCGAGAGCTTCCACGTCTGACGGAGAACCGGCGGCGGCTGCGCCCGTGCGTTCCGGGGAGGTTACTTGCTGCGCAGACGCCGTGCGTTGCGCGATGCGGCCTTGAGGAACGGGCGTAGCGCCGCATCGGGCCCCTGCCCGGTCGCTGTGGCGATCGCCGCCTGCTGCATCGCCGCCACCTTCTCGGTCACCATCAACTGATACTCGGCGACCGAGCAGCGGCCGGCGAGCATCATGCAGCTGCGGTGAAAGATCGTCTCGCAGGATGCGACGAACAGCCGCGTCATCAGCACCTGCAATTCCATCGCGTCCTGCAATCTCAGTCTCCGCCGCCCGGCTCGGATAGTCCCTCCTGCCGGCGACTCGCCGCCACCCAGTCGGCCGCCTGCTCCTCGGTTTCGAAGCCGAGCATCGTGTTGCGGCTGCCGTCTGTGCCCTCGATCTCAACCTTGAAGCCAGGCTGACGGACGCGCGGGACGATCGTGTATTTGCTCATTCCAGCAACATGCCCCTTCCGGACGTTCGGCGCCAGTCACGATCCGGATCGCACGAGCGGCGCGGCGGAACGCCGCCCCGCTGCGCCGTCACGGTGACTCGGCCGGCCAGGCCGCTGCCTCGGAACCGCGTCCGAAGCCGCGCTGTCAGTTGCCGCGTTCGAATCCGGGCCGCGGGACGAGGCTCATCAGCATGTGGCCGAAGCCGCCGTCGACGACCACCTCCTGCCCCGTGACGAACCCGGCGCGGTCGCTGGAGAGGTAGAGCGCGACCTCCGCCATGTCCTCGGGCGTGGCGATGCGTCCAAGGGGGATCGCGGCGGCGCGGCGTTCCGCGACACCGGGCGCCTGGTAGAATTGCTCGCTCATCGGCGTCCGCACGAGACCGGGGCTGACCACGTTGCTGCGCACGCCATGTGGCCCCCACTCCACCGCGAGTTGCCGCGACAGCATCAGCACGCCTGCCTTGCTGACGCTGTACGCGCCCGAGAAGGCTTGTGCGTGGCTACCGGCGATCGAGGCGGTGTGCACGATCGCGCCGCGCCCACGCTCGATCATGGCGCGGCCGAAGGCCTGGGCGCAGTAGAGGTAGCCGGTCAGGTTCACCGCCAGGAGCTGGTTCCAGTCCGCCGGCGAGACGGTGGCGAGCGGCGCCGCGCGCAGCACCCCGGCGTTGTTGATCAGCACGTCGCACGGACCGATCTCGCGGGCGGCGCGTTCGGCCGCGGCGACGCTGTCCGGATCGGCGATGTCGCATTGCAGCGCAATCGCGCGCGTGCCGGCGTGGGTGAGTTCATGCGCCACCGTCTCCGCGCCCTCCCGGCGTGCATCCAGCAGCACGAGCGACGCGCCCGCCCGCGCGAGGCCATGGGCGATCGCGGAGCCGATGCCGCCCCCGGCACCGGTCACGACAGCGACGCGGCCGTGCAGTCCGAGCCAGGCGGGGTCGGCGGAAGCGGATTGTGTCATGAGTTCCTCCTTGATGGATCGAGCGTAGCGCAGCTTCGCCGCGATGCAGAGGTGGCCGCACGGACGTTGGACGGTTCGCCGCGTTTTGGGACGTTCCGCGCACAATCGGCACGGGAATGGCGGAAACGCGATGACGTCGCGGGCGGCGTGTGCCTACTCTGCCGCATCGAGCGCATCGGCCACGCAGGCCTTACGCCGCGCTCCGAGCCGCATCACCGTCAGGAGTTCCTTATGGTTGCGAATGGAACCATTCCGCGGCGGCGCCCGCATGCGCCCACCCCACCGGCGGACCGCTGAGATGGCACGCTCTCCCCATCCTGCGCTGTCACGGCGCGGGTTCTGCCTGTGCTGCGTGGGTGCAGCCGGGCTCGCCGCGACGGGCGGATGGCTCACGCCGCGACAGGCCTTCGCGGAGGCGCGCGGGCTCGTGACGCTGATCAAGGATGCTGCGGCAACCACGCCGATCACCACGCATCGCGTGCGCGACGATCTGTGCCTGCTCGAAGGATCCGGCGGAAACATCGCGGTGCTGACGGGGCCGGATGGCAAGGCGCTCGTCGACGGGGGCATCGCCGTTTCCCGTCCGCAGCTCACCAGGGCGCTCGCGGCGCTTGGGGCGGATCCGATCACGCACCTGATCAACACCCATTGGCACTTCGACCACACCGACGGCAATGCGTGGCTGCACGCCGCAGGCGCGCGCATCATCGCGCAGGAGAACACCCGCAAGCACCTGGCGCACATCCAACGCGTCGAAGACTGGGACTACAACTTCCTGCCTTCGCCCGACGGTGCGCTGCCCAGCGCGGTGTTCTCCCGGGATCATCGACTCAAGCTGAACGGCACGACGCTCGACATGACGTATCTGGGCCCTGCGCACACCGACAGCGACATCTCGGTGCTGTTCGCCGAAGCCGACGTGCTGCATGCGGGCGACACTTACTGGAACGGGATTTACCCGTTCATCGACCGCTCCACGGGCGGGAGCATCGGCGGCATGATAGCGGCCTGCGACAGGGTGCTGCGGGTCGCGTCGTCACAGACCGTGATCGTGCCCGGTCACGGCGCGCCGGTCAGCAACAAGGCCGAACTGCAGGCATTCCGCGACATGCTGGTCGGCGTGCGGCAGCAAGTGGCGACCCTGAAGCGCCAGGGACGCTCACTCGCAGAGACGGTCGCCGCCCGCCCCACCGCGGCCTACGACGCGAAATGGGGGCAGTTCGTGATAGACGGCGCGTTCTTCACGCGGCTGGTATATCCGGACGCCTGAGCGCACCGGGACGCCTGAGCGCATCGGACCTGAGCGGGGCGGTGCGAGGCGGGCGGCGTCACGCCCCCCGTCCCGCTCCCAGTCCCCCTGGTCGCCGCCTCAGGCCCGCATGCGCGAGAGGTCCAGAAGAACGTTCGCCTCTAGCGCCTTCTCGTCCAGCCGGTGCTTCACCAGGTCGCCGATGCTGACGATGCCAACCAGGTCACCGCCATCGATCACCGGCAGGTGCCGGATGCGCGCCTGGGTCATCGCCGCCATCGCATCGTCCACCCGGTCCGTGGAGCGGCAATGGATCAGGCTGTGGCTCATCAGCGCACCGACCGACAGGTCGAGCACCGCCGCTCCTCGGCTCGCCACGGCATTGAGGAAGTCACGTTCGGAGAAGATGCCGACAGGCTTCATCCAGGCATCCTCCACGACCACCGCGCCGATCCGGTGCTCCGCGAGTTTGCCGACGGCGCTTCGCACGCTGTCGCTCTCCCGCACCCGGACCACCCGGTGGCCCTTCTCCTGCAGCACGTCCGCGATCGTCATCTCTCGCTCTCCTCTCCCGCCGCCGCACGAGCGCTCGGTCGGTCGGCGCGGCGGCGTCTTGGCCGATTGGAAGCGCGAGATGAAACGTAGGGTGGCGCAGCGACGACTGCCATAAGATGGCCGCGATTTCAGATGCGAGCCTGGCGAGCCGCCCCCGGCGCCGCACCGCTTACGCGAAGTCGACCCAGGCGCCGAAGGGCAGCATCCGCCCCGACGCCTCATGCGTGATCCGGCGGCCGGACAGGCGGCACGCGTCGGGCGCGACACCCCAGCTTGCCGCGGCGACGCGCACCGCCAGGTCCCCAGCCCGACGGGACAGGGCACGGAGCGGCGCGCTGCCCGCCCGCGGCACGCCATCCGCATAGAGCGCGCCGAGCGGCACCTCCACGAACGCCAGGGTCCGGACGGGGCCGCCGTCGGGTCCGAGTTCGGTAAGGCGGATCGTCGCCCCCCGCATCGGGTCGAGACGCATATGCCCGGCGATCGCCCCGGTGATCGGTGCCACGCTCGGGGCGGCCGCGGCCGCCGGCTGCGCCCGTATCGCGGTGAGGGCGAGGCCCGCGGTCACCGCTCCGGTCTGCAGCAGCGCGCGTCGTGCGAGCGGCGCGGTCACCTCAACCTCCCTGCTGCTTCGGGGCGGACGGGCTGCGCGCCGGCTTCAGCGGCTCCCGCGGCGCCTTGCCCGGGTCCGGCGTCATGGTCATCTCGTTGGAGTATTGCGGGTTCTTGCCGTGTTGCTGCTGCTCATGCTTCAGCGGGTCGGCGACGTACTGGAACGCCGGCTCGCTGTTCCACGGGCCGCGCTGGTCGGCATCCGGTCCGTTCGACATGTTGAAATAGAGGTTCACCGAGTCGTCGGGCTGGAGATTGCCGAACAGCGGCTTGTCCAGCGCGTCCTGGCTCTTCAGCGCCTCCATGAACATCTGCGTATGGGAGACCTCGCGCGTGGCCAAGTGCCGCAATGCATCGCGGGTCCCGTCGTCGGGCGCGTAGCGCAGCAGTTCCTCGTAGGTGGCGAGCGCACCGGCCTCCGCCGCGACGTTGGCGCGCAGGTCGCGCACCACGTGCCCGCCTTCGTTGACATAGCGTGCGTCCCAGAACGACCCCTTCGAGTCGACGAGATGCGGCCCGGCACCGCGCAGCGAGAACAGCGTGCTGCGGTAGGCGGCATCCTGCGCGTTGACCGAGGCTCGCTGCGTGTGCTGCTCGATCAGCATCGCAATGATCTCGAGATGGCTGAACTCTTCCGTACCGATGTCCTGCAGCATGTCGCGAATGCCGCGGTGATCCGTGTGGAAGGATTGCGTCCAGTAGGTCAGCGCAGCGGTCAGCTCGCCGGTCGCGCCGCCGTACTGCTCCAGCAGCTTCTCGGCGAAGGCAGGGTCCGGGTTGGTGACGTGCACGTCGGTGACGAGGATGGGATGATGGATGAACATGTGCTGGATCTCCCGCGCGTATCGGCGAATCGGGAGCGCGGGAGCTGCGGGATGGTTTGCCGCGTGCGGCGGCAGGGCGCGGGGGCGTCTGGTGCGATCGCGTGATCGCGGACGCCGGATGGCAGCGTCACGTGGCCCGCTCGTGTGTCCCGCAGGCGGAGAAGCAACGGCAGACGCAGCTTTTCCCAACGCCGTGCGGATCGGGGCGCGGGACGCGGCGAAGACGCATCCCATGACAACGCGAACAGCATCCATGACGATCGCGGGAGCCGCGCATCGCCGTCGGGAAAGCCGTGCATGGATGCGGCTTCGCCAGCGCGACGGCCGCCAAGCGGGTGATCGCGCCCGTGGCGCTTGGGCGGGGGTCGGTTACGCGCCGTCGTCGAGCGCTGCCTCTGCCGTGCGCACCGCCTGCAGCGGCACGGCCGCGCGGCCCACGACGCGCCCGCCGACACAGGCAAGCCACGCGCCGTCCGGCGGCTCTCCGGGCCGCAGCTCCACGACCCGGGCTTGCGCATCGCGCGCCACTGCCGGGAAGGAGCGCCAGCCGGTCGAGAGCGGCCCCTGAACGCGAACGACGCGGGCGATGGCCTCGCCCGCGTCGTTGAACCCGATCCACTCGAGGGTTCGGGGGGTCACCCCGACACCCTCTTCATGGCGTCCCCGCGTCCAATGGAGGCGGGAACCGCTCATCTAGCCGCCGCCCGCGAAGGCAACAGCCATCAGGCGCTCTTGGCCATGATCTCGTCCGCGATGTTCCGCGGCACCGGATCGTAGTGGTGGAACTGCATGGTGAAGGACGCGCGCCCCTTGGTCATGCTCCGCAGGTGGGAGATGTAGCCGAACATCTCCTTCAGCGGGACCAGCGCCCGCACGATCACGGTCGAGCCGGAGCTCTCCTGGTTCTGGATCTGCCCGCGGCGGCGGTTCAGGTCGCCCACCACGTCACCCACGTGATCCTGCGGCGTGGTCACTTCCACGTCCATGATCGGCTCGAGGATGATCGGGCCGGCCTTCTTCATGCCCTCCCGGAAGCAAGCCTTGGCGGCGATTTCGAAGGCCAGCGCCGAGGAGTCGACGTCGTGGTACTTGCCGTCCACCAGGGAGAACTTGAAGTCCACCGTGGGGAAGCCGGCCAGCACGCCGCTGTCGGCCTGGTTGCGGATGCCCTTCTCGACCGCCGGGATGTATTCCCGGGGGACGGAGCCGCCGACCACCTCGTTCTCGAACACGATCCCTTCGTTCCGTTCGGTCGGCTCGAAGACGATCTTCACCTCGGCGAACTGACCCGACCCACCGGTCTGCTTCTTGTGGGTGTAGGTCTCGGTGTGCGTCTTGGAGATGGTCTCTCGATACGCCACCTGCGGCGCGCCGATGTTCGCGTCCACGCCGTATTCGCGGCGCAGGCGGTCGATGATGATCTCCAGATGCAGCTCGCCCATCCCGGACAGGATGGTCTGGCCGGTCTCCTGATCGGTCTTCAGCCGCAGCGACGGGTCTTCCGCCGCCAGCTTCTGCAGGCCGATCGTCATCTTCTCGACCGCTTCCTTGGTGCGCGGCTCGACCGAGATGTCGATCACGGGCACCGGGAACGCCATGCGCTCCAGCACCACCGGATCATCCTGGGAGGCCAGGGTGTCGCCCGTGCCGGTGTCCTTCAGGCCGACGAAGGCGGCGATGTCGCCGGCCTCGACTTCCTTGATCTCCTGGCGCTTGTCGGCGTGCATCTGGAACATCCGCCCGATGCGCTCGCGGTGGCCCTTCGTGGTGTTCAGCACCATGTCGCCCGACTTCAGCGTGCCGGAGTAGACGCGCACGAAGGTCAGCGTGCCGTACTTGTCGTTGATGATCTTGAAGGCGAGGCCCGAGAAGGAGGCCTTCGGATCGGCCTTCATGCGGCGGCGGTCCGGATGATCGGCCTCGTCCTCACCTTCCTCCAGCGCGACCGCGATGCCGGGCACGTCCAGCGGGGACGGCAGGTAGTCGATCACCGCGTCGAGCAGCGGCTGCACGCCCTTGTTCTTGAACGCCGTGCCGCACAGCACCGGGCGGAACGCGCCGGAGATGGCGCCCGCCTTGATGCAGCGCTTCAGCGTCTCGACGGAGACGTCGCCCTTGTCGAAGTATTCCTCCATCGCGGCCTCGTCGACCGAGAGCGCGGTATCCAGCAGGTTCTGCCGGTATTCGGCCGCCTTCTCGGCCAGATCGGCCGGGATCGCCTCATCGTGGTACTTGGCGCCCAGCTCGCCGCCTTCCCAGATGATCGCCTTCATCTCGACCAGGTCGACGACGCCCAGGAACTGGTCCTCGATGCCGATCGGCAGCTGCAGCGGCAGCGCGACGATATCGAGCTTCTCCTTCAACGTGTCGAACGCGCGGTAGAAGTCGGCGCCGGTGCGATCGAGCTTGTTGATGAAGATGATGCGCGGGACGTTGTAGCGGTCGGCGAGACGCCAGTTGGTCTCGGACTGCGGCTGCACGCCGGCCACGCCCTCGATGATGAAGATCGCGCCGTCCAGCACGCGGAGGCTGCGGTTCACCTCGATGTTGAAGTCGATGTGGCCGGGCGTGTCGATGATGTTGATGCGGTGGTCTTTCCACTCGCAGGTCACGGCCGCCGAGGTGATCGTGATGCCACGCTCACGCTCCTGCTCCATGTAGTCGGTCGTGGTGTTGCCCTCGTGCACCTCGCCGATCTTGTGCGACACGCCCGTGTAATACAGAATCCGCTCGGTCGTGGTGGTCTTGCCCGCGTCGATGTGGGCGGTGATGCCGATGTTGCGAATCTTCTCGAGCGGCGAGCCTGACACAGTAACCTCCACGCCCCGGAGAGGGGCAGACCGAACTTTCATAGCGAAGCGGGCGCGTGATCCGATCCGGATCCCAGGGACCCTTCCCCCGCGCGCCCGATACAGCAATGCCGGCTGACGAGCAGCCGGTCACGAATGCCGGTCAGATGCGACAGAGGGCCGGGTTTTGCAAGTGCGAATTCCGCACGGCGCGCCCGCAAGCCATGGCGGGGCCGCGTCCCGGTGCGGCACCGCAACGCAACCCGCCATGACGGTTTATCACAGAACGATACATGGGCGCGCAATAGGCTGCGCACCATGGACACCGAGACCGCTCACGCGCTCGTGCGCTTCGGCCTGGGGCACCGGCCCTCCGACCCGGTGCCAACCGATCCCGTAGCCTGGCTGCACGCCCAACTCGCCCCCCCCGATCCTCTGATCGGCGCAGGCCCAACCACCGCCGAGGGCCTCGCGGCCCTGCGCGCCGATCGCAGGGACAAGCCCCCGCCGCTGCAGTCCCGGTCGGCCGCCCTGTTCCGCGCCGGCGCCCGCAGCCAGCTCGCCCACGCGGTCGAGACTGACCTGCCGTTCCGGGAGCGCCTCGTCTGGTTCTGGACCAACCATTTCACGGTCTCGACCCGCCGCGGCCAATGCGCCGCCGTGCTGCCCGCCTTCGTCGCCGAGGCGATCCGGCCGCACGTCACCGGCCGCTTCGCCGACATGCTGGGTGCGGTCATGCGCCATCCGGCCATGCTGATCTATCTCGACAACACGACCTCCATCGGCCCCGACAGCGCGGCGGGGCAGCGCAGCCGGCGCGGCCTGAACGAGAACCTCGCCCGCGAATGCCTGGAGCTGCACACCGTCTCTCCCGCGGCGGGCTACACCCAGCAGGACGTGACCGCCTTCGCCGCCGTGCTCACCGGCTGGTCGATCGACCTGCAAGCCGATCCCCCCGGCTTCCGCTTCCGCCCCGCAGCCCACCAGCCCGGCCCTCAGACCGTGCTGGGCCGGACCTTCCCGGCGGGTGAAGCGGGAGGCATCGCCGCCCTCGCCTTCCTCGCGTCCCATCCGGCCACGCACCGCCACCTGGCGACGCGGCTCACGCGGCATTTCGTCGCCGACGACCCACCGCCCGCCGCCATCGCCGCGATCGAGGCGGTACTGCGCAAGACCGATGGCGACCTGGGCGCCGCCGCGGCCGCGCTGGTCGGGGTGCCGGCGCCACCGGCGGCCAAGCTGCGCACGCCGCAGGAGCTGGTGGTCGCGAGCCTGCGGGCACTCGACCTGCCCGAGGAACGCCGCCCCGACGCCTTGGCCGCCCTCGCCGCGCTCGGCCAGCCATTCTGGCGCGCGCCCGCCCCGAACGGATGGCCCGACACCGCCGCCGACTGGGCCGCGCCAGAAGCCATGGTCCGCCGCATCGACTTCGCCTGGGCGCTCGCCGGCCGCAGCGACGCCGCCGACCCGGTGGCTCTTGCCGAGACGGTGCAAGGCCCGCTGCTCGATCCCGCGACCCGGCGCGCCATGCAACGTGCCGCCTCCCGTCGCGAGGCACTCACGCTCTTTCTCACCGCCCCCGCGTTCCAGAGGCGCTGACATGCTCACCCGACGCTCCGCCCTCCTCGGCCTCGGCACCGCCGTCGCCCTCGGCCGCTCCCGCCTCGCACTCGCCCAGGCTGCGACCGACCGCCGCTTCGTGGTCGTGATCCTGCGCGGGGCGATGGACGGCCTGGGCGCGGTGGTTCCCTATGGCGACCCGGAGCTCACCGACCTGCGCGGCGCGCTGGTCCCGCCGGATCCCGGCCGGCCAGACGGCCTGCACGACCTCGGCGGCCGGTTCGGCCTGCACCCGGCGCTCGTCAACCTGCATGCGATGTACGCGGCCGGCACGTTCGCGCCGATCCATGCCGTCGCCGGCCCCTACCGCATGCGCAGCCATTTCGAGGCGCAGGACTGTCTCGAGAGCGGCGCCGATCACCGCATGACGAGCGGCTGGCTGAACCGTGCGGTCGCCGCCCTGCCGCGGACGCCGGACTCCGAGGCGCTGGCGGTCGGCGTCACCGTCCCTCTGCTGCTGCGCGGCGGAGCCGAGGTCGGCACCTGGGCGCCCCACGGCAACGCGACGCCATCCGTCGACATGTATGCCCGCATCACCGAGCTGAACGCGCCGGATCCCGTCACCGGCCCCGCGATCGGGGAAGGGCTGCGCGCCCGCGGCTTCAGCGACGCGACGCTGTACAACCTGCCGCAGGCGAGCAACCGTGCCGGCTTCCCCGCCCTTGCGGCCGCTGCCGGCAAGCTGCTCGCCGCCCCGCGCGGGCCACGCATCGCGGCCCTCGAACTCGATGGCTGGGACACCCATGCCGCCCAGGCGACGCGGCTGCCGAACCCGCTGCGCCAACTCGACGCCGGGCTCGCGGCCCTGGCCGAGAACCTGGGACCGGCCTGGGCGCAGACCGCCGTGCTGGTCATGACCGAGTTCGGCCGCACCGCTCGGATCAACGGCACGGGCGGCACCGATCACGGCACCGCCGGGGTCGCCTTCGTGCTGGGCGGCGCGGTTGCCGGCGGCCGCATCCTGGGGACCTGGCCAGGGCTGAACCCCACCCAGTTGTTCGAGAACCGGGACCTGGCGCCCACGAGCGACCTCCGCGCCGTGGCGAAGGGCCTGCTGGCCGGACAATTCGGCCTGGGTGCGCCGGCACTGACGCAGGTGTTTCCCGACAGCGCCAGCGTCGAGCCGATGGGCGGATTGCTGCGGACCTGAGCGCTGCACGGGCGCGGCTGGCGCGGGTCCTTCCGACTGGCGCGGGTCCTTCCGACTGGCCCGACTCCGTCCGACTGGCCCGGCTTCGCCCGACTGGCCCGGCTTCGCCCGACCGGCCCGGCTGCGACGGGCGCGGCCGCTCGCCGGTCGGCTTCGCTCAGGTGGGGCGCGGCACCGCGACGGCGCGGGGCGCCGGACGCCCTGTCCAGGCGCCGCCGGCGATCGACACCGCGACGGTCAGCCCGTAGGCGACCAGCGCCACCGCGATCGATGCGAACACCGCCCAGAGCCCGAACCCAAGCCGCAGCGCGACCGCGGCCCCGACCACCGCCACGGCCAGGCGGACGAACTGCCCCAGCACCGGCCACAGCATCCGCCCAGCACCCTGGGAGGCGAAATACAGCACGAGCCCCAGGCCGAAGAACCCGTAGAACGGCCCGACCAGGCGCAGGTAGAGGCTGCCGGTGGCAAGCATCGCCGGATCGGTGTCGAACAGCGCGAGCCACGCCACCGGATGCAGCGCCGCGAGCAGGCCGATCGTCTCCGTCACCGCGAAGCCGAACCCGGCTCCGATCCAGGCCGCCCGCAACGCGCGCTCCGGCTGGCCGGCGCCGACATTGGTGCCCACGACCGCGACCAGCGGCGCGCCGATGCCGAACGACAGCGGCACCAGCAGGTATTCGAGCCGGGAGCCCGTGCCGAACCCGGCCAGCGCGGCCGATCCGAACGTGCCGACCATGCCGGTGGTCAGCATGATCGTCAGGTTGGTCTGCAGCGAGCTGAGCGAGGCGATCCCCCCCACCCTGACGATCGCCGCGAACAGCCGCCGCTCGAGCCGGACGCCGAACAGGCGCGGCCGCACCACGCTGCGCCCGGACCAGAGATACCAGGCGAGGATGGCCGTGCCGACCACGTAGTAGGTGACGAGTGCGGTCGCGCCGCCGGCGACCCCGAGGCCCGGAAACGGACCCAGGCCGAAGATCAGGCAGGGTGAGAGCGGGATGAGTGCGAGCGCTCCGCCACAGATCACCCAGGCAGGCACCATCATGTTGCCGGTGCCCCGCAACGCGCTGGCCAGCGCGTTCATCACCCAGAGCAGCACGGATCCCGCGAAGACCACGTTGGAGTAGGCGAGCGCCGCATCCAGCGCGGCGCCGTGGGCACCCAGGCTGCGGTAGAGCGCGGGTCCGAACCCCAGCACCGCCACGGAGCAGATCAGGCCGAGCAGACCGTTGATGACGATGGCATGGGTGACGAGGGCGGTGGCGTCGTCGCGCCGTCCGCCCCCCAGGGCGCGGGCGATGGAGGAGGAGATGCCGCCCCCCATGGCGCCGCCGGAGATCATCTGGGTCAGCATCACGCCGGGGAACACGACGGCGACCCCGGCCAGCGCATCGGTGCCGAGATGCCCGATGAAATAGGTCTCGATCAGCCCGGTGGCCGATTGCGCCAGCATGAGGATCACGTTGGGGGCGGCGAGACGCAGCAGCAGGGGGGCGAGCGGCGCTTCCAGCAGGGCGCGGGTGCGTGCATCCATCTCGCGCCGCGGGTCCCGCACGCCTTCATGCGGATCAGACCGACCGGTCATCTCAGGCGCGGGCATGGCAGGCGCGGGCGAGGCCATCGGCGAGGGCTCCTTCAGACCAGCAGCCGGGTGAAGACGATGCGGTGGAAGCGATGCAGCGCGGTCGCGTCCTGGTCGACCTTGCTGCGGAGGACGGCGCCCTCGAACGCGTCGATCAGGAAGGCGGCCAGGGTCTCGGGGTCGTCGTCACCCTGGAGCGAGCCGTCCCGCTGGGCGTCACGGATGCAGGCGGCGAGCAGCCGCGTCCAGCCGGCATAGACGAGATCGAGCCGATCGCGCACCAGCCGCGACTGGCCGGCGAGTTCGGCGGCGAAGTTGCCGATCATGCAGCCCCGCGCGAAGGACTTCGAGGGAGCTGCCGCACGCGGCGCCTCGATCCCGGTCTTCGCGTCGAAATAGGCCCTGAGCCGCTCGAGCGGTGGCCGCGTCTCGTCGCTCAGCACGCCTTGGGCGCGGGTAAGCCGCTCTTCCCAGTAGCGGCCCAGCACCTCGGCGCCGAACTGCTCCTTGCTGTCGAAATGATTGTAGAACGAGCCCTTGGGGACCTGCGCGGCGTCCGTGATCTCCTGCACGCCGCAGCCGTTGAACCCTTGGCCGTGCAGCACCCGCAGGCCGGTGGCGATCAGATGCTGGCGCATGTCCTGCCTTCGCATCTGTCCAATATGACCGGTCGGTCTGATTCCCGCAAGTCACCTCGCGACGGGGATAGCTGCGGGGAAGCGAACCGAAACCCTCCCGTGGCCCTCCGTGGCCCCCAGGTCCTCCGTGGTGACCTCGACGTCTCCGCGGTGATCGCGACGGGATCTTGAAACCACGGAGGAAGAACGAGGGCCACGGGAGACGGACCGTGCCGTGAATGGACGGGGGCGGCGGGGAACCGATTTCAGGCCGCCTGCGGCGGCGGAGGCCGAGGTCCTGCGCCCGTCATTAGCCGAGATCCTGCGCCGGGCCTCAGCCGAGGTCCTGCGCCGGGCCTGAACCGGGAGCGTGCGGCAACTCCGTCAGCCGAAGTCCTTCGCGAGCTCCTCGCGGACGGCCATCTGTACGCTCGCCATGTGGCCGTAGGCGGGGTGGTCGAAGCCCAGCACGACCTCAGTGCCGGGATGGGAGAAGGCGGCAATCTGCGCCATGGTGAAGGGCAGATGCACGAACTGCACCGAGGACGCCTTGCCCTCGGCCGTCGTGCGGTCCTGGTCGGCCTCCGGCACGCCGCGGATCGTCTCGCCACCGACGCGGAGGAAGACGTGCTCCTCGATCGCGCCCAGGCTGCCCAGGACGCGCTTGCGGCGGATCGGGTCGTCGATCTCGATCATGAAGGTCGCGACCAGCTCCTCCCCGTTCGGGATCAGCGGATTATAGGCCTCGAGCTCGCCCTCCATCTGCTCCGCACCGCCCTTCTCGATGTGGATCATCTCCTGAACCTGGAGCCACATCGTCTCCCAATTCTCGAAGTAGAAGGTGATGTGCGGCCCCACCTCCACCCGCCGGTTGCGCTTGCGGGCGGCGATGCGGCGGCGGGAGTCGGCGCGGACCTTGGTATACTCCGCCATCGGCAGGATGTCGGACGGCGCAAGGGCGTGCTTGTTCGGCATGGGATTGCCTCCGTTCAGGCGAGCCCGTAGGCCCGCGCGAACAACTGGATGGGGTGCGTGACCAAGGTGGGGACGGGCGCGTCGCTGCCCAGCTTTTCGATGCCTTGCGCGATATGCACGCCGGCCAACGGGCATTCGGAGGTGACGAACCCGGCCCCGGCGTCGCGCGCCTGGCGTGCCACCGGCCGGCCCACCTTCAGCGCCGTCGGAAAATGCTCCTGCTTGAAGCCCCAGGAGCCGCCATGGCCGGAGCAGCGCTCGATCACCTTCACCTGCGCCTCGGGCAGCAGGCGCAGCATCTCGGCGGCTTTCTGCCCCATGTTCTGCGCCCGCGCATGGCAGGCCATGTGGACCGTCATCGGCCCCTCGGCCACGGACAGGCCGGGGGCCAGCCCCTCCTTGCGGGCGATGTCCACCACGTACTCGCTCACGTCGTAGGTCGCCTTGGACAGCGCGGCGACGTCAGGATCGTCAGGAAGGATCAGCGGCCACTCGAATTTCAGCATCAGCGCGCAGGACGGCACGAGCGCGATCACGTCGTAGCCCTTGGCGATCCAGTCCTTCAGGCCCTGCGCGACGGTGCGTGCCTGGCCGGCCACGTCCGCGAGCCGCCCCTGCTCCAGCAGCGGCATGCCGCAACAGCCGGGGTACGCGACCTCGGTCTCCACCCCGTTCCGCGCCAGCACCGCGCGCGTCGCGAGCCCGACCTCCGGCTGGTTGAAGTTGCCGAAACACGTCGCGTAGATCACCGCCTTGCGCCCGAAGCCCGGAGCCTCCCGGTTCAGCACCGGCGTCTCGGCCGCGCGGTTGACCAGCGTCTGGCTCGCGTAGGTGGGCAGCTCCGCCTCGGGATGCAGTGCCGCCTGCCGGCGCAGCACCGGCCCCACCGTCGTGTTGTCGCGCCGCGTCGCCCAGTTGGCGAGCGGGGCCACCATCGTCGCGAGCTTGCCGTTGCGGTCGGTCGCCGCGAGTTGCTTGTCCGCGAAGGCGAGCTTGTCCTGCGCCGCCTCCATCGCGCGGTAGCGCAGCATCAGATGCGGGAAGTCGAGGTCGAATTCGTGCGGCGGGACATACGGGCACTTCGTCATGAAGCACATGTCGCAGAGCGTGCAGGCATCCACGACGGACTTGAAGTCCTTGCTGTCCACGCCGTCGAGTTCCTGGGTCGGCGATTCGTCGACCAGGTCGAACAGGCGCGGGAAGCTGTCGCACAGGTTGAAGCAGCGCCGGCAGCCGTGACAGATGTCGAACACCCGGCGCAGCTCCCGCTCGATCTCGGTCGGATCGACGAAGGACGGGTCCTGCCACGCGATCGGATGCCGTGTCGGCGCCTCCAGGCTGCCTTCTCTCATGAGGATCTGCTGCTCCAGGAATGATCGTCCCCTCCCCGGGCGGAGAGGGGACGCCGAAAGATCAGGCGAGCTCGTTCAGGGCCTTCTGGAACCGGCCGGCATGCGAGCGTTCGGCTTTCGCCAGCGTCTCGAACCAGTCGGCGATTTCCTCGAAGCCTTCTTCGCGCGCCGTGCGCGCCATGCCCGGATACATATCGGTGTATTCGTGCGTCTCACCGGCAACGGCCGCGGCCAGGTTGTTGTTGGTGCTGCCGATCGGCAGGCCGGTGGCCGGATCACCCACCGCTTCCAGGAACTCGAGATGGCCGTGCGCGTGGCCGGTCTCGCCTTCCGCGGTGGAGCGGAACACGGCAGCCACGTCGTTGTAGCCCTCGACGTCCGCCTTCTGGGCGAAATACAGGTAGCGCCGGTTCGCCTGCGACTCGCCGGCGAATGCGGCCTTCAGGTTGTCCTCGGTCTTGCTTCCTTTGAGCGCCGCCATGGCTAATCCTTTCAGCTTCTCTGACGATGGTTGACCGGTGGGCCGACCGCGCGGTCTGGCGCGTCCAGACCCAGGTTTCCCCAACCGTGGCACGTTAGGCCAATCATCAAGTGAATTGAAGTTCGGGGGTTGATGAAATTTTTCGATCGTGCAGCGGCCACATCACGCGCCGCCGCGCTCAATGCCCCAGAAAGCCGCTGAGACGCGCCGTCGCCTCCTTCACCGCATCGCCCACCGTCCCCAGCACCGCCGGAACGTCCACGGCCGAGGCGAGCTTGACCGCATGCGCCGCGAGATCGGCACCGATCGTCGGCAGGTTCAGCGCCGCCGTGGCGAGGGCCGCCTGCATGTCGTTGGGCATCTGCGCCGCGGCATGGGCCACCTCGGGGCCGAACGACGGAAGCGGCGGAGGCTCGATCCGATCGGGCCCGTCATTCGACCCGTCGCCCGTCAGCAGGTCCAAGAGGTGCGGCGCGGCGGCATCGCGCGCGGTGAGCGGTGCGAACCCCCACAGGGCGCGCAGGGTGGCGATGATGGAGGTATGATCGAACGGCATTGCGCCCGGCGCACGCAGGATGCTGCCGGCCGGGATCCGGGGCGAGACGATCACCGTGGGCACGCGGACCCCGAACCGGTCGAAGGCGAACCCGTCCGGCCTGCGGTCGTCCGGCGGCGTGGCCGCGGGCGGGACGACGTGGTCGTAGCAGCCGCCATGCTCGTCATATGTCAGGACGAACAGCGTGTTGCGCCATCCCGGCCCGGCCCGAAGCGCGTTGTAGACCTGCGCGATCAGCATCTCCCCGTGGCGCACGTCGTGCGGCGGGTGCTGGTCGTTCGGCGGCACGCCCCCGAACGGGTCCACGAAATACCGCGGCTCCAGGAAACTGTAGTTCGGAAGCGCCCCCTTCCGCGCATCCTCGAAGAACGCCTCGATGGGCCGAAACGCTCGGAATGCGTCACTCCACAGGTCCGACAGCGCGATCGCCTGCGGAACGTCGTGGAAGTAGACACGCCAGCTCCGACCCACCGTCTCCAGGCGGGAGAACACGGTGGGCATCTCGTAGGGAAAATGCGTCGGGTTGTTGTTCACCCAGCCGTCCGCCGTGCCCGCATGAGTGAAGAACCGGTTGGGCCAGGTCTGCGTCGGGGCCGCGGCATGCCATGCGTCGGAGGCCCCGAAGGCGCGTGCGAGCGTGCTGATCACCGGCACCTGGTCCGGGGTGAAGGCGTGCATCACCGCCGCCGGATCCCGCGGCGCGTCCGCCTTCTGGCGCATGTAGTCGTCGACGAACCCGCCCATCGTTCCCGGCAGCGGACCCAGGGAGCCATCTTCCGCGAGCCCGCGGATCTGCATCTCGATGTCGTGGAACTGCTCGCCGGGATCGGGGTCGGGAACGCGCGCCGCGTCCCGCGTCAGGTCGGGAGATGTCCAGACCGCGATCCGTTCGGTGCTGCCATCCGCTCGATGCCAGACATTGCTCTCGCTGCCGTCGAGCCCGCGATAGGCGTCGCTCTTCGGACGGAGCATGCCCAGCATGGAATCGAAGGAGCGGTTCTCGAGCATCAGGACGACGACGTGCTCGATGGAGCCTCGGGCCGTCATCGGTCATCCTGCGCGATGCCGGGACCGGCCGGATGGGATACCGCTGCGGCCTCGTCCTGCACGAGCGCATCCCGCCACCCGCACCGACGCAGCGCCGCCTGCATGTGGGCGGGCGGCGGCGCGATGGCGGCAACCGGCGGGTCGAGGCGCAACCGGATGGCCCGCGCGAGCAGGTGGAGCCTGCCGGGACCACCGCCATAGATCGGATCTCCGACGATCGGCCAGCCGAGGGCCGCGCAATGGACGCGGATCTGATGCGTCCGCCCGCTTTGCGGATGCAATTCCAGCCAAGCCATCCCGTCCCCCATCCCGCGCACCTGCCAGTCCGTAACGGCGGGTTGCCCGGCGGGATGCACCTCCATGTGCCAGCCCGCTTGCGTCGTGACGCGGCGCAGCGGGGCGGCGATGCGGCCGGTCGCGTCGGATGGGATGCCGCGGACGACGGCCCAATACGTCTTGCCCGCACGTCCCGCCGCGAATTCCTGCTGTGCCGCGATCAGGGCGGCGCGGCGGAGCGCGACCACGAGGCACCCGGCCGTATCCGCATCCAGCCGGTGCGCGAGCCAGGGCCCATCCTTGCGCCGCGACAGCAGCGGGAACCAGTCCTCGACGGAGGCGCCGCCGCGCGGGCCGGCATGCACCGGCAGTCCGGCCGGCTTGTCGAGCACGACGAAGCGTTGGTCCTGGAACAGGATGGGCGGAAGCGGCCGCATCGCCGCAAGATAGGCCGCGCAAGGGCCGGCCGCCACGCCCCGCTCCCCGCCCGCAACCTCTTCGGACGCCGTCTACGCGGCGCTGTCGCCCCGGCGGCGCAGCAGGAGCCGGCCGATCCATCCCAGCCCCGCATTGATCGCGATCCCCGCAAGTGAAAGCAGCACGAGCGCGGCGAACATCCGCGCGATCTCCAGCCGGTATCCCGCCTCGAGAATGCGGTAGGCGAGGCCGGACGCGAACCCGCCGGAGCCCGCCACGAACTCGGCCACCACCGCCCCCACCAGCGCGAGCCCGCCGGAGATGCGCAGCCCGGTGAGGAAATGGGGCAGCGCCGCAGGCAGGCGCAGCAAGGTCATGGTGCGCCAGCGCCCGGCGCCGTACAGACGGAACAGATCCGCGAGTTCCGGCGCCGCGGCGGCCAGGCCGCTCGCGGTGTTGGCGAAGACCGGGAAGAACGCGACGATCGTGGCGCACACCACGAGAGAGGTGAACGGGTCGCCCACCCAGACGATGATCAGCGGCGCGATCGCGACGATCGGCGTGACCTGCAGCACGACCGCCCAGGGCTGGATCGCCGCCTGGGCGAGCCGGCTCGTCGCCATTGCGATGGCGAGCGCCGCCCCCAGCACGGCCGCGACCGCCAGGGCGACGAAGGTGACCAGCAAGGTGGAGGCGAGCGAGAGCAGCAGCCCGCCGGGATCGGCGAGGAAGGCGCCGACGATCGCGATCGGGCCGGGCACGAGGTAGACGGGCACGTCGAAGATGCGGACCGCGCCCTCCCAGAGCACGAGCGCCAGGAGGCCGAACAGCAGCGGAGCGGCGCGCAGCGCCAGCGGTTCGCGCCTCATGCCGGCCCCTCCCCGCCGCATGATCGGACGTCCCGGACGTGGCCGGCGGCGCCCGCTTGGTCCTGGGGTCCGCGCGGCTCGTCGGCCGGGCCGAGTGCCTGCTCCATCGCGGCGGTGATCTCGGCGACGAGGGTGGCGTAGGCGGGGTCGAGCCGGGAATGGCCGTGCGGCAGCGGGGAGACGCGTTCCGACGCGATCCGGCCGGGACGCGGCGTCATCAGCACGATCCGGCGGGCGAGATACGCCGCCTCGTAGATCGAGTGCGTCACGAAGACGACGGTGCAGCCGATCGCCTCCCACAGCGCCAGCAGGTCCGCCTGGAGCTTGTGACGCGTGAACTCGTCGAGCGCCGCGAACGGCTCGTCCATCAGCAGGATCCGCGGCCGGGTCACCAGGGCGCGCGCGATGGAAACGCGCATGCGCATGCCGCCTGAAAGCTGGCGCGGGCGCGCTTTGGCGAACTGCTCCAGGCCGACGCGGGCGAGCGCGTCCCGGAGCCGTGGCGCCGCCTCCGCGCGGGAGACGCCGCGCAGGCGGAGCGGCAGGTAGACGTTCTCCTCCGCCGTCGCCCAGGGAAGCAGCGTCGCATCCTGGAAGACGAAGCCGATCTCGCCGGGCGTGGGCTCGTGGCCCTCATCCCACACCAGCCGGCCTGAATCGGGTTGGTCGAGGCCGGCGATCAGGCGCAGCAGCGTCGACTTGCCGCACCCGCTCGGGCCGAGCAGCGCGACGAAATCGCCGGATGAGAGGTTCAGCGAGACGTCGCGCAGCGCCTCCGTCCCGCCAGGAAAGCGCCGCCCGACCCGTTCAATGCTCAGCATGCCGCGCCCCCCTCTCCCCCCACGGGAAAGGGCTGGAACCAGGAGGCGATCGCGGCGATGGCACGTTGGGGGAATCCCAAGAACACCCCCTCTCCCCTCGCGGGAGAGGGTGGGGGTGAGGGGGCGACCGGGGCGATGGCACGACGGGCGGAACCCAGGAACGCCCCCTCTCCCCTCGCGGGAGAGGGTGGGGGTGAGGGGGCGACCGGGGCGATGACACGACGGGCGGAACCCACGAACGCCCCCTCTCCCCTCGCGGGAGAGGGCTGGGGTGAGGGGGCGATCGGGGTGATGGCACGACGGGCGGAACCCACGAACGCCCCCTCTCCCCTCGCGGGAGAGGGCTGGGGTGAGGGGGCGATCGGGGTAATGGCACGACGGAGGGAACCCAGGAACGCCCCCTCCAACTGGCCCCCTCCCGCGAGGGGAGGAAGGGCGAGCACGCAGGTCAATGCAGGCCGACGCGCTTGTTCACGAACTGCAGCGTATAGGCCTGACCGACGTCGAGACCGGGCGGATACAGGCCCTCGGACTTCGTCGCGTCGTAGAACGCCTGCCAGCGCGCGGCGGTCATGGCGCCGATCCCCTCCTTCGCCGCATCGCCCGAGGTCAGGATGCCGTTCTTCTTCAGCGCGTCCCGCCCGTAGGCGATCACCGCATCCGTCATCTCCGGGTTCTCCTTCTTGATGAGGGCGTTGGCCGGCGCCGGGTCACCCTCCAGGTAGGAGTACCACCCCTCGATCGAAGCATTCACGAAGCGCTGCACCAGGTCGGGCTGCTGCGCGATCATCTTGTCCGAGGTCGCGATCAGGCTCGCATATCCCTTGAACCCGGCATCGGCGACCAGCATCACCACCGGGTCGAACCCCGCCGCCTGCTTGATGGAGAACGGCTCCGACCCGAGGAATCCCTGCTGGATCGCCTTCTTGTCGGCGAGGAACGGCGCCAGGTTGAACGTGTAGGGCCGGATCTGGCTGTCGCTGTAGCCGAACTTGGCGCGCAGGAAGTTCCACCAGCCGACGCGCGTATCGCCGCTGATCATGATCGGCTTGCCCTTCAGCGCTTCGAAGCTGTCGTTGCCCTGGCCGGGATGCGCGATCAGCACCGACGGATCCTTCTGGAACATCGACGCGACGGTACGGAACGGGATCTTCTCCTTGACGAAGTTCAGGGCGAGGAAGGAATTCGAGCAGATGTTGAAGTCGAGCCGCCCCGCGAGCAGGAGCTGGGTGTGGTTCACCTGCGGACCACCCTGCCGGATCGTCACGTCCAGCCCGTGTTTCGCATAGATCCCGGTCGCTAGCGCCTGGTAGTAGCCGCCGTATTCCGCCTCGGCCTTCCAATCGAGCCCGAAACTGATCCGATCGGCGGCCTGTGCCGTTACTGCGCACAGCCATAAGGCGAGGAAGGCGGCGAAGCGGTGCATGGACGTCTCCCCATCCGTCTGGAATGCTGGTCGGCCGAGGCCTGCAGAATGGCATCGAACGGTACGGAGGCAAGATGCAGGCGAGCGGTGGGATTCGATACGGGCTGAGCGGGCGGCGCGCCCTGGTCACGGGCCATCGCGGCGGGATCGGCGCCGCCATCGCCGGCGTGCTGGCGACCGATGGGGTGGAGGTGATCGGCCTCGACCTGCCCGATTTCGACCTGTCGGACACCACTACGCTGGAGCAGCGGCTGCAGGGCCTGGTCGAGGCGCGCGGGCCGTTCGACATCCTGGTGAACAATGCCGGCGTGACGGTGCTGGGCAGCATCACCGAGACCTCCCTCGCCGAGGTCGAACGGGTGATGCGCGTCAACTTCCTCGCCGCCTACGCCACGATGCGGGCGGTCCTGCCTGGAATGGCGGCGCGCGGGCGCGGCGCGGTGGTCAACATCGCCTCCGACCAGGCGCTGATCGGCAAGCGGGTCAGCGCCGCCTATGGCGCGAGCAAGGCGGCGATCGCGCAGCTGTCCCGGAGCGCGGCGCTGGACTGGGCGGAGAGCGGCATCCGCGTGAACTGCATCGCGCCCGGCAGCACCGACACGGCGATGCTGGGAGACGTGATCCGCGGGCTCGCGGACCGTTATCCGGAGCGCTTCCCCACCTCCTCCGCCGAGTTCTACCGCGCCGGCGTGCCGCTGGGCCGCTTCGCGCGGCCCGAGGAAATCGCGGCGGTGGTGGCCTTCCTGGCCTCCGACGCGGCGTCGTTCATCACCGGGGTGGTGCTGCCGGTGGATGGCGGCGGCACGGCCCAGTGAGGGTCACGGCATGAGAGTGGCCCTGGTTACGGGCGGTACGCGCGGGATCGGCGCTGCCGTCGCCGACCGGTTGTCCGCTGACGGCTGGCAGGTGGTGACCTGCGCTCGAACACCCCCCCTCCCCTTGCGGGAGGGGGCTGGGGGGAGGGTGCCGGCGGAGGTTCGCGGCTCAGCCCCGACCGCCCCCTCCCCCCAGCCCCCTCCCGCAAGGGGAGGGGGGGAGTCGGGGCCCGTGTTCCTCGCGTGCGACGTCGCCGAGGCGGCCTCGGTGGCCGCCCTGTTCGCGACCATCCGCGACCGGTTCGGGCGGCTGGATGCCCTGGTGACCTGCGCGGGGATCGCCGGGGCCAACGACCTGACCGGGGACGACACGCTCTGGCATGCGATCGTCGGCAGCAACCTCCATGGCACCTATCATTGCTGCAAGGCGGCCCTGCCGCTGCTGCCCGACCGGACCGGGCGGATCGTCACCATCGCCTCGATCCTGGGGCTGCGCGGCGTGCCGGACCAGACGGCCTACTGCGCCGCCAAGCATGGCGTGGTCGGCTTCACCCGCGCGCTCGCCTTGGCGCTGGCGCCGCGCGGCATCACGGTGAACGCGATCTGCCCCGGCTGGGTGGACACGGACATGGCCCGACAGCGCTTCCGGGAACTCGGCATCACCCCCGAACAGGCCGGTGCCGGCCTGCCAACCGGCCGGATCATCGCGCCCGAGGAGGTGGCGGATACCGTCGCCTGGTTGCTGCGGCCGGACACGCGGAGCCTGACCGGCCACGCGCTGCCGCTCGACGGCGGCGGGCTGGCGCTGCCATGACAGGCCTGAGGAAGAGGACACCGGCATGAGCGGAACCCCACGCGTGAAGGCCGGACTGTGGGTCAGCATGGCCCTGCGTCTCGGCGACCAGGACGGAAGGCCGGGCATGGTGCTGCGCAAGGGCGACCCGGATGCGGGCGGCGTGCTGGTGGTGCTGCGCGGGCGGGAGGGTGTCAGCGTGCTGTCGCAGATGCGCTCCGCCGAGGGCGAACTCGCCTGGATGCGTGGAACCGGCCCCGGTCCCGTGGACCAGGAGGCCGCCGACGCCTATGTCGCGCGGCAGGTCCGGTTCGACCCGGACCTGTGGGTGCTGGAATTCGAGTCCCGCGACCTGCTCCCGCCCTTCGAGGCCAAGCTGGTCCCCTAGGCCCGCCTCGCGGCCCCGCGCTCCGGCACCCTGCCAGCCGGCCGGCGACGGTGACGGCCGCGCTTTCAAGCCGGTCGAGCGGTCACAGCCCCCAGAACGCGGCGATCTCCGTCGTGGCGGCCACCCCCGCCAGCGGCACGAAGGGCGCGCCCCGGCCCTGGGCGATCGGGTACCCGTGCGCGAGGCTGGGGATCGTCCAGAGCTCGACCGAGGGCGTTGCCGCCGGGCCCCAGCGGCGGCAACGGATCGGGCCGCGGCTCACATCCGTGGTCGGTGTGTCGGGCAGGCCGAACAGCGCCCGCCATTGCAGCGCGAGCAGATCCGCATTCGCGGGATCCACCACGGTATCCGCGCCGCCCTGCCAGATGGACAGGCGCGGCCACGGACCCGCATGGGTCGGTGGGGCGACGGCCCGTACCGCCTCGGCCCAGGCGGCGGGTGCCTGGTCCGGCCCGGCATGGGCCATCCGCGCCAAGGCCTGCATCGGCGAGTGCGCGGCGCCGACCGGCAATCCGGCGACCGCGGCGCCGGCCGCGAACAGATCCGGATAGGCGGCGAGCAGCGCGGCCGCCATAGCGCCCCCGGCCGACAGCCCCACCACGAACACCCGGCGTGGATCCCCGCCGAAGCGCGCGAGGGCCGTGGTCACCATCTCCGCGATCGACTCCGCCTCCCCCTGCCCCCGCGCCGTATGCGCCGGCTGGAACCAGCGGAAGCAGCGATGCTGATGGTTGAAGTCGCTCTGCACCGGCAGCACGAGCGGGACGCCCAGCCGGTCGGACAGCGCGGTCCATCCCGCGGCGGCGGCGAAGCCGAGGGCCTCCTGTCCGCAGCCATGCAGGACCACGATCAGCGGCTGTCCCGGCGACACACCCGCCTTCGGCAGGTGCACGAGCATCCGCAGCCGCCCCGGATTGCGGCCGAACGCGGCGATCTCCTGGACCGACGTGCCCGCGCGCCGTGGCTGGGCGGGCGGCGGCGGGCTGAGCCCGAGTTCAGCGCGCGCGATGCGCGTGGCGAGCCGGACGCCCCGGCGGAGGGTATTCAAGTTGCGCGACCACTTCATGCCGGGCCGCCTCTCTGCGTTGTCACGACCTCCATATGCTGCGGTGCAGCATGAGCTTCAACCGAGAGGCGCGGGATGCTCTCGGGTCGGCCTCGCGCCGCGACCGCCGGCGGGGCATGATGCGGGTTACGATCGCGTTCGGGACCGAGTCGGCATGGTGCACCTGACCAAACTGGCGGTGGGAATCCGCGACATCGAGCATCTCCGCCAGATGCAGGCGGAGCGGCTGCGCAGCGACCCGCCCCTTCGCCACCGCACGCGCGCCTTTCCGCGTCGGCGGGAGGAGATCCTGCAGGGCGGCTCGCTCTATTGGGTGATCGCGGGCGCGACGCTGGTGCGGCAGCGACTGCTCGACATCGTCGAGGACCAGTGGAGCGATGGGTCCGCCTGCACCGCCCTGATCCTGGACCCCGCGCTCGTGCAGGTGGCAGCACGCCCCACCAAGCCCTTCCAGGGCTGGCGCTATCTGGCCGCGGACGATGCGCCAGTGGATCTCGACGAACTGCCGCCCGCGATCGGCGAAGGCGACCTGCCGCCCGCCCTGCGCAGCGCGTTGCGGAGCCTGTGCCTGCTCTGACCGTGGCCGAACGGCGTGCGGGCAGGCCGTCGCGCGTGCTGCCTGGCGGCAAGGTCTCACGCGGAGGGTCGGCGGGACGGCGACCGTGCGCGCGGCGCATGCGCGAAGCCGAGCGCCAGCGGCCCGACATTGACAAGAGTCAATTCAGGCTTCCGATGCTTCTGGACGCATGCTACCATCCAAGCGACTGTTACAAACTTCGCAAAGGGGCGCATCCTTCCGGAAAGGGGTGCGCTCCTCTTTTTTCGCGCCGCCCCTGACGGCGGTCTCCGCGGTTGCCGTGCGGCGGCCTTCCGTGCACAAGCCGCCGTACATGACCCCGTCCCGCATGAGCCAGGCCCGATGAGTCACGTGCATGTGGTCGGTGGCGGGCTCGCCGGCCTGTCCGCCGCGCTCGCGCTGACCGAACGCGACGGGCGCGCGGTCACGGTGTACGAGGCCGGACCTGCGGCGGGTGGGCGGTGCAGGTCCTATCACGACCGCGCGCTCGACCTGCGCATCGACAACGGCAACCATCTGCTGCTGTCGGGCAACCACGCCGCGGCCAGCTATCTCGCGACGATCGGAGCGAGCGACCGGCTGCATGGGCCGAACGCCCCGATCTTCCCGTTCTTCGACCGCAAGACCGGGGAGCGCTGGTCGCTGCGCATGAACCGCGGGCGCGTGCCGTGGTGGATCCTCTCCCCCCGCCGCCGGGTGCCGGACACCCGACTCACGGACTATGCCGCCCTGCTCGCCTTTCCCCGGATCGACGACGACACGCCGGTCGCCGAGGCGATGCGGCGCGGGCGTCTCTACTGGCGGCTCGTAGAGCCACTCGCGATCGCGGCGCTCAACACCCGCCCGCAGGTGGGGCTCGCGCGGCTGCTGGGGGCGGTGATCCGGGAGACGATGATGCGCGGCGGGGCCGCCTGCCTGCCGCGCTACCCGATCGGCGGGCTGTCGGAAGCACTGGTCGATCCGGCGCTCGACCTGCTGCGCCGCCGGGGCGCGGACATCCGCTTCGGCCACCGCATCGCAGCGCTCGAGATTGCCGGCGGACGGGTGGCCGCGCTGCGCGGCCCCGAGGGGCCGATCGCCTTGCAGCCGGACGATGCGGTCGTGCTGGCGGTGCCCCCCTGGGTCGCCGCGGACCTGCTGCCCGGCCTCGTCGCGCCCAACGCGTTCGAAGCGATCATCAACCTGCATTTCCGCCACGTGGCCGATGCCGCGGGCGATCCGGCCGGGGCGCTGCAGGAAGCGGGTCTGGTCGGGGTGCTGTCGGGCACGGCGGAATGGATCTTCCGCAAGGCCGACCACGTGTCCGTAACCATCAGCGCGGCCAACCTGATGCTCGACATGCCCGCCGAACAGCTCGCCGAGAAAGTCTGGGCCGATATCGCCGCCGCGCTCGGAACGAAGGCGCCGCTGCCCGCCTATCGCGTGCTCAAGGAGAAGCGCGCGACCTTCGCGGCCACCGCCGCGCAGGAGGCGCGCCGGCCGGGTGCCCGCACCGACCTCGCGAACCTCGTGCTGGCCGGCGACTGGACGGCAACCGGGTTGCCGGCCACGATCGAAGGTGCCATCAGGTCCGGCCGAACGGCCGCGGACCTCCTGCGCGCCGGCTGACAGCCGCCCCGGACCTTCCGATGCCCAAGGACACGACGTTCGCCCCCGCATCCGAACCGCCGCTCTCGGACGACACGCTGGTCGAGACCATCACGCGCGCGCAGTCGGCGCTGGAGAAGCGGCAGAACCCCGACGGGCACTGGGTCTTCGAGCTCGAGGCGGATGCGACGATCCCGGCGGAATACGTGCTGCTGGAGCATTTTCTCGACCGGATCGACGAACCGTTGGAAGCCAAGATCGGCGTCTACCTGCGCTCCATCCAGGGCGAGCACGGCGGCTGGCCGCTATTCCATGACGGTGCGTTCGACATCTCGGCGAGCGTGAAGGCCTACTTCGCGCTGAAGGCGATCGGCGACGACCCGGACGCACCGCACATGCGCCGCGCGCGGGAGGCGATCCTCGCGGCCGGCGGGGCGGAGCGGACCAACGTGTTCACCCGCGCGCAGCTCGCCTTGTATGGGGAGGTGCCGTGGCGGGCGGTGCCGGTCATGCCGCTCGAGATCATGCACCTGCCGCTGTGGTTTCCGTTCCACCTGTCCAAGGTGTCGTACTGGTCCCGCACGGTGATCGTCCCGCTGCTGGTGCTGATGGCGCTCCGGCCGCGCGCGCGCAATCCGCGCAACGTGCACGTGCCCGAACTGTTCCGCACCCCGGCCGCTGAGGTGAAGGACTGGATCCGTGGTCCCTATCGGTCCGCCTGGGGACGGTTCTTCAAGCAGCTCGACACGGTGCTGCGCGCCGCCCATCCCTGGTTCCCCCGCCGCCCACGCGAGAGCGCGATCGCCAAGGCCGTCGCCTTCGTGACCGAACGGTTGAACGGGGAAGACGGGCTGGGCGCGATCTATCCGGCGATGGCGAACACGGTGATGATGTTCGACACGCTGGGCTACGCGCCGGACCATCCGCATGCCGCGATCGCCTGGCAAGCCGTGCGTAAGCTGCTGGTGGTTCAGGACGACCGCGCCTACTGCCAGCCCTGCCTCTCGCCGATTTGGGACACGGGCCTCGCCGGCCACGCGATGGCGGAGGCGGGCGCCGCGACCGGCCCCGCCTGCGACTGGCTGCGTGGCAAGCAGATCACCGAGACGGTGGGCGATTGGGCGGTGCGCCGTCCGGGCCTGCGTCCCGGGGGCTGGGCCTTCCAATACGAGAACGCGCATTACCCGGACGTGGACGACACGGCCGTCGTCGGCATGCTGCTGCACCGCAACGGCGATCCGGCGCATGACGAGTCGATCGCCCGGGCGCGCGAGTGGATCGTCGGGATGCAGTCGTCGGACGGCGGCTGGGGCGCGTTCGAGCCCGAGAACACCCACCACCACCTCAACCACATCCCGTTCGCCGACCATGGGGCGCTGCTCGACCCGCCCACGGCCGACGTGACCGCGCGCTGCGTGTCATTCCTGGCGCAGACCGGCATGGCGGCGGACGATCCGGTGATGGCCCGCGCGCTGGCCTATCTGCGACGCGAGCAGGAGGCCGACGGGAGCTGGTTCGGCCGCTGGGGCACCAACTACATCTACGGCACGTGGTCGGTGCTCTGTGCGCTGAACGCCGCCGGCGTGCCGCCCGAGGATCCCGCGATGCGCCGCGCCGTCGCCTGGCTGCTGTCGGTACAGCGCGAGGATGGCGGCTGGGGCGAGGACGAGGAGAGCTACGCGAACGCTGCGCACGGCCGCTACAAGGAGAGCACACCGTCCCAGACCGCCTGGGCGCTGCTCGGCCTGATGGCGGCGGGCGAGGCGGAGAACCCGGCCGTCGCGCGCGGTATCGCCCATCTGTCCGCGACCCAACGCACCGACGGGGAATGGAACGAACTGCCGTATACGGCCGTGGGTTTCCCGCGCGTGTTCTACCTGCGCTACCACGGGTATCGGCTGTATTTCCCGCTGCTGGCGCTCGCCCGCTACCGCAACCTGCGCCGCGGCAACACGCGCCGCGTCGCCTTCGGGTTCTGACCCTGATCGGGATCGTCGTCGGCCTGACGGCGGAGGCGCGTCTCGCGGCGGGGTTGAGCTGTCCGGTGGAGGTGGGGGGCGGCACCCCTGCCGGCGCGGAGGCCGCGGTCGCGCGGCTGATCGCCCGCGGCGCCACCGGCGTGGTGAGTTTCGGACTGGCCGGCGGCCTGGATCCGTCGCTGCGGCCGGGGATGATCGTGGTGCCGGAGGGCGTGGTGCTTCCCCCCGTGTCATGGCCGGGCGCGATGCCCCCCGGGCCACGGCCGGGCCCGACCCTTCCTCCTCCGTCATGGCCGGACGCAACGCCCGCCGTGTCACGGCCGGGCCCGACCCTTCCCCCTCCGTCATGGCCGGGCTCGCCCCCTCCCTCTCCGTCATGGCCGGGCTCGCCCCCTCCCCCTCCGTCATGGCCGGGCTTGACCCGGCCATCCACGACTCCACAGGCGAAAGTCGTGGATGGCCGGCCTTCGCCGGCCATGACACTGGGGGCGGCCTCCTCCCCCTCCGCGTGTCTCACCCCGTCCCCGTCCCTCACCCCCTCCCCGTCCCTCACCACCTCCCCGGCTCTCTCCCGCGCACTCGGCGGGCCCACGCCGCACCTGCTTCTCGCCCCCGCCGCCATCGTGGCGACTGCCGCGGACAAGCGGGCGCTGCATGCTGCGACCGGAGCGCATGTGGTGGACCTCGAATCCGGCGCCGTCGCGCAGGCCGCGACCGCTGCCGGCCTGCCCTTCGCCATCCTGCGCGCCGTCTGCGATCCGGCCGAACGTGACCTCCCCCCGGCCGCCCTCGCCGCGCTCGACCGGAGCGGCGCGATCGGGCTCGCGCGCGTGATCGGGTCGGTGCTCACCCGGCCCGGACAGCTCCCCGCCCTGCTCACCCTCGCCCGCGATGCCGCCGCCGCGCGGCGCGCCCTGCTGGCGCAGGTGGGGCAGGTCGGTCAGCTCTCGATCTCGACCTGATCCTCGATCTTCGCCGGATCGAGATCCATCCCGAGACCCGGCTCCACGGGAAGGCCCAGAGCCCCGTCCGTCGGCACCAGCGGATGCGCCAGGAAGTGCTGGTTGATGGCGTTCCACTTCACCAGGAACTCCTGGTAGGGCGTCAGCGACGGGGATTGCGCCAGTGAGAAATGCAGCCCCGCCGGCGTCGAGTGCCCGTGCGGGATCACCACCAGGTCGTGCACCGAGGCATAGGCCGCGATCTTCAGCGTCTCCGACAACCCGCCCGCCCAGTAGATGTCCGGCTGCAGCACATCCAGCGCCTCGGCCTCCACGAACCGCTTGAACCCCCAGCGGGTATACTCGTGCTCCGCGCCCGAGAGCGGAATCCGGGTCGCCGCCTTCACCCGCGCATGGGAGTCGATGCGGTCGGGCATCACGCATTCCTCCAGCCAGCGCGGCCGGTATTCCTCGATCCGTTCGGCGAGCTCCGTGGCGTAGAGCGGGTCGAAGGCCTGCCAGCAATCGAGCATGATGTCGTACTCGTCGCCCAGCGCCTCCCGCAGGGTGCGGACCAGGGCGACGTTCTGCGCCAATCCTTCGGCACCGCTGCCGGGGCCGAACCGGAAGAACCATTTTTGTGCCGTGTAGCCGCGCGCCTTGTATTCCTGCGCCCGCGCCCGCACGCGGCCCAGGTCGCGCACCGCGAACCCCAGCATGGAGGCGTAGCAAGGCACCGCGTCGCGGGTCGGCCCGCCCAGCAGGCGGTAGACGGGGACGTTCAACCATCGCCCCTTGAGGTCCCAGAGCGCGCAATCGACGGCCGAGATCGCCAGCATCGCGTCACCCTGCCGGCCATGCACCATGAACCGGTGCATCTGGTCCCACAGCGCCTCGTGCGCGATCGGATCGCGGCCCAGCAGCAGCGGGCGGAGCCGGCGCGCGACGTAAAGCGCCACCATGTCGGGCAGCGGACCGGCGATGCCGATCGGCCCCTCGTCCGTCTCGATGCGCAGGAAATGCTGCTCGAGCGTGAACTGCGAGGGATCGCGCTGGATACCGCCTTCGAAATCGTCGCGGGCGCGGTAATCGGGGTAGATGTCGATCGGCCGCACCAGGCGCTCTTCCCAGAACGGCCCTTCGGTCGGCATCGTGCCACGCAGGCGAAGCAGGCGGACGGCGGTGATCTTCATGGCGTTTCCTCGCACGCGTTTGCGGCATGTAAGCCGTGCGGCGGTCCTGGTCGCAATGCTGGCGCTGCCGGCGGCCTGCGCCCCGCCGCAACTGGCCTGCCCGGCCGGCGCGGGTCGGCCGATGCTGCTGGCCCAGCTGTATTTCGGCCGCGGGGCGGCGAGCGACGCGGACTGGGCGCGCTTCGTCGACCGCATCGTGGCGCCGGCCTTGCCGGACGGGTTCACCGTGCTGGACGGCGACGGCGCCTGGTTGAACCCACAGACCGGCATGACGGGACGGGAGCGCAGTTCGGTGCTGGTGGTGGCGATCGAGGATCGCCCCGACCGCCGCGCCGCGCTGGAACGCGTGCGGGCCGCCTACCGCCAGGATTTCCACCAGCAGTCGGTGGGCCTCACCATCGCCCCGGTGTGCGGCGACTTCTGACCGGGGGCGGCTTGCGGCTGCTCGCGCCGGGCGTCAGGGTCGCGGCATCCCAACTGCAGGAGGCTGCGATGACCGGTGCCGGCATGACCTATCGCTCCCTGGGGCGCAGCGGGCTCAAGGTCTCGCCGCTCTGTCTCGGCACGATGATGTTCGGCGGCCCCACCGACGAGGGCACCGCGCGCCGCATCATCGACGACGCGCACGAGCGGGGCATCAACTTCATCGATACCGCCGACGCCTACAACGCCGGCGAGTCCGAGGCCGTGGTCGGTCGCGCCATCCGCGCCCATCGTGACTGGTGGGTGCTGGCGACGAAATGCGCCAACCCGACGAGCCCCGGCCCGAACGGGCGCGGGACGTCACGCCGTCACGTGATCGCCGCGGTGGACGCCAGCCTGCAGCGGCTGGGCACCGACCACATCGACCTCCTCTATCTGCACAAGGAGGACCACGCGACGCCGCTGTCGGAGACGGTGCACGCGCTGGCCGACCTGATCCGAGCGGGCAAGATCCGGCATTTCGGCGTGTCCAACTACAAGGCCTGGCGGATCGCGGAGATCTGCCGCCTGTGCGACCAGGCCGGCATCGACCGGCCGGCGGCGAGCCAGCCGCTCTACAATGCGCTGAACCGGGAGGTGGAGGTCGAGCACCTGCCCGCCTGCGGCTTCTACGGCCTGGGCGTGGTGCCCTACAGCCCGCTCGCGCGCGGGGTACTGACGGCGAAATACGCGACGGACGCGGCCCCGGCGCCCGACAGCCGCGCCGGCCGGCAGGACCGGCGGATGCTGGAATCCGAATTCCGGCGGGAGAGCCTGGAGATCGCCCAGACCATCGCCGCGCACGCGCTGCATCGCGGCGTCACACCCGGCCAGTTCGCCACCGCCTGGGTGCTGCACAACGCCCTGGTCACGGCGACGATTGCGGGGCCGCGCACCGAGGCGCAGTGGCAGGATTACGTCGGCGCGCTCGACTGCCGGCTGGGACCCGATGACGAGCGGCTGGTTGATCGGCTGGTGTCGCCCGGTCATCCCTCGACGCCCGGCTACACCGATCCGCAATACCCCGTGGAGGGCCGTCCGGTCTGGTCGATGTGACGGGGTTGGAGCCGGCGGTCGGTCTGAGGTAACATCGTCGCCGGGTCCCCGTAGCTCAGCAGGATAGAGCACAGGATTCCTAATCCTGGGGCCGTGAGTTCGAATCTCGCCGGGGACACCAACAAATTCAATGCATTAGCCTACACTCCCAGAGTGGGACCTCAGTTCGGGGTAACATTCAGGGTAACAAGCGGTAGGCCCAGGACTCGAGCCACGGGAGCAGCGCGGCCATCCCACGCTGCTCCACATGGCAGGCATCCCGATAGGAGTGGCTATCGAGCACGGCACGTTCGCTTCGGCTTGGGGCGCGGCCGTGGCGCAGGAGCGCTGCCGTCACGCGGGAACAGGGGCGCCGGCCAGCGGAACGGGCGTGCGCTCATGGCTGCGGCTCCTCTGAGGGCACCCAACAGCGCAAGCGCCATTGAAGGTCCAGATCGCCTAGGTTCGAGAAATCCATCCTTTCAGCGCCGCCTACGGTCAGAATTGATCGCGCAACGGCCCGCGTGATCTGGGTGATTTTCTGCTCCAGGAAGCCGGTCTGGGTCATGTGGCCCAGATCGGAACCGTGGATGATCTCCAGCGCATCGAAGACGAAGGTGAGCAGTGCGGTGGCGTCCGCAGCGCTTGTTGGGTTGGCCTCCAGACCGAGCTCCGCCAGCTCCCGGACCATGCGGCCGGCATTGCTGTACTCGGCGTTGAGCTCAGCCCGCTTGGATCCGTCGTCGGTTTGGCGCACGAGCGTGTAGTCGGTTTTGTCGAATCGAACGGTCGCCTCGTAGAACTGGCGCGCAATCTCAATCGGCGTGGCATGGGTGGTGCTCATGGTGCCACCTCCACGGCAGCGAGGAACCGCACGACGCTCCACGCGAGCCACTCAGCGTCGTCTGCGTATTCGATCGTTCCATCGACTGCGAGTGGAGCCTGTGACAACGCCGCTCGAGCCAGGGCGACCGCCCCGGCCATGGTCTTGGGACTGGTGCCCACCTGATCAAGCTCCTCCAGGACGGCATTCTCCCGTTTTGCGAGCGCGTCCATTTCCGGGTCGGTCGCCGCCTCGTCCTCGAACGACATCGTTGATCGGCGCTTGTAGAGCGTCATGACGTCCCGGTTTGCGGCCAGCAGGCGCTCACAAACGGCAATCAGGTCGGCGTCCATCGCCGCGCGGCTGCAGGTCGCAATGGGTGCTGCGCTCATGCCGCGGCCCTCCCCAGCACGTCACCGAGGGCTGCCATGGCGGCGGCCGCGACGGGGTCTCCGCTCTCGCCCACGCCCGCGGACTGCATTGCAATCAGGGCGGCCTGAACCTTGCCCCTGACGCCGTCCGGTGTGTGCGCACGCTCGGCCGTGATCCGGCTCAGCAGAGCACGCCATTCGGCATTGGCGGTCTCGCCCGCTGTTTCCGAAAGGCGATCGGCATTCCACAGCCGGACGAGGCACTCGGCCGCGAAGAACTCGCGGCAAGCCTGGAGCAACTCGGTGTCGTCACCTGCTGGTGCCGGGGCCGCTTGGGGCAGCGAGCCATCGGCGTGCGTGGCAGGAATCGGTGCCTTCACCCGTCGACGGGCAGCCGGGCGCGCGATCATGCCAGCACCTCCCGGACCATGTCCCGAAGAGCTGCCTGGGCCAGCCGCGCGTCGAAGTCCCAATGCTGTCCGGCACCGGCCATGGAGTGGAGGGCGACTCTCGCCTTGGTATGAATGCCCCCATCGTAGCCGCCGGGATCTCTGCCATCCGCCGCACCGCCTCGATCAGGCGAGCATCGATTGGCTCAGCCTCCTCCTCGGCGATCTCGCCGCGGTTCCAGGCATCGATGACAGGCTGCCCGGCAAAGTAGAACTCTGCCAGCGCAAGGAGCTCGGCGTCAGGATGAGGCGGGGTGGTGAGTTTCGTGGAGCGCGCCGCCATGGGCACGCCACCCACACCGAGCGATGCGGCATCGGGATTGTCAGCCGGCGCCGCACTCGCGAGCCGCGGCGCGAGCAGGCCGGCCAGCAGCGCGTTCGCGGTTCCGCGTAGGGCGGCGCGGCGGGTGGATGTGGTATGTTCGTCGGTAGCCTGGAGCATGGGTACTCTCCTTGCCTGGGTCAGGCGGGAGAGGGAGTTTGCAGCTCCTCCTCCCGCCGAATGACCGTTTTTCGGTCACATGATCAAGGTATGCGGCCAACTCTCATTGCGTCAAGTCGAAAGTGACCGTATCCTTATCAGATGATCACCCCTGAGCAGTGCCGCATGGCTCGCGCGGCTCTCAATTGGCCCGTTCAACGTCTCGCTGGCGAGGCGAACGTCGGAGAGGCCACGATCCGTCGGCTGGAACAGGGCCGAGCAGTTCCGATCCCGGCAACCGCTTCAGCCATCCGCACCGCCCTCGAAGCCGCCGGCGTCGAGTTCATTGCGGAAAACGGTGGCGGCCCAGGCGTGAGGCTTGGACGAAGGCATGAGAAGTGAGCGAGGAGCAGGGTGAGCAGCGGGCGACGTCCATCCCCGCGGCGCCGCACCCCGAGGAGATGAAGGCCTCGGTGGAGCTCCGGCTCGGAGACCGGGTCACCTTCACGGCGTCAGCTCGAGCAACACCAGCACGATTGATGGCCGCGGCTTCTTGTTGTCTTCGATTTTGGTGCCGTCCATAGAGATTCGGAGCAGCTGTGAACCAACCTTGCCGAGTGAGATTTCGGGTTAGGATCGCCAAGCCTCTAAATACTGCTGACTTGGTGCGTATCGTGAACATTTTCGGTCGCGAAGTTAGGGTGAGCTCGGAATTGAAGAGTCAACCCCTGTCCAAGACAGTCTGGCTGGTGTTCGAAGCGCAAGGCTTCCCTGACAAACAAGAAGCATCGAAGTTCGCTCAGATACTCCCGACCGTCGTGGAGCTTGCGAGTCTTTGTACGCGGAACGGGATTGATGTCGGCGAGAACTGCGCCACGTCGCGTATGAACGAGGGCTTCGCCCGATCAATGAACTTACTCGAACCACACGAGAGGCTCCTTCCGAATATCCATGGAGTGATGAT
>MKTV01000055.1:53027-93844 GCA_001898425.1 Rhodospirillales bacterium 69-11 | reverse complement strand
CGAAGGGGAGGGCAAGGACCACACGCGCCAGCGGTGGTGCCGACAGGGATGCCGGCGCCCGCACGGCTTCGGCTATACTCCCCGCATGCCCGCCCCCGATCCCCGCGCCAATCCCCTCCTGCTCGGCCACGCCGAGGCCGAGGCGACGCTGGCCGGGGCGCTCGCCGCCGGTCGCCTGCACCATGCTTGGCTGATCACCGGGCCCGAGGGCGTGGGCAAGGCGACGCTCGCCTACCGGTTCGCGCGCCGCCTGCTGGCCGGCGGAACGCCCGGCGAGAGCCTGGCCATGGACCCCGCCCACCCCGTGTTCCGCCGCATCGCCGCCGGCTCGCATGCCGACCTGCTGACCGTCGAGCGCGCCTACGATCCCAAGCGCAAGCGCATGCGCACCCAGATCGCGGTCGAGGACGTCCGCAAGATCAACGGCTTCATGTCGCTCACCCCGGCCGAAGGCGGCTGGCGCGTCGTGATCGTCGACGGGGCGGAGGAGCTGAACCAGGCCTCGGCCAACGCCCTGCTGAAGGTGCTGGAGGAACCGCCGCCCCGCGCCATCCTGCTGCTGGTGTGCAGCGCCCCCGGCCGGCTGCTCCCCACGATCCGCAGCCGCTGCCGCCGCTTGCGGCTCTCCCCGCTGACGGACGCCGACATGGGCCAGCTGCTCGCCCAGTACGTCCCCGAACTGCCCGACCTCGAGCGCGGCCGGCTGGTCACGCTGGCCGAGGGCGCCCCCGGCCGCGCCCTGCTGCTCGCGGAAGAGGAGGGCCTGGCCATCGCCACCCTGGTGGACCAGGTGCTGGGCGCACTTCCCGACCTCCCGGCGACCAAGGGCTACGAGGTGGCCGACGCGCTGGGTCGCAGCGAGAGCGGGTTCGGCACGTTCATGGACCTGCTCCGCGCCGGCATCGCCGCAGCGGTGCGGGAAGCGGCCCGCGGCCGGGCGGATCCCGATCAGGCGCGGCTCGCCGCCTTGCGCCCGCTTGATGCCTGGGGCGAGCTGTGGCACGCGCTGACACGGCTGCAGGACGAAACCGAACGCTTCGCGCTGGACAAGCGCCAGGCGATCGTTGCCGGCCTCGCCATGCTGGCAGGCAACCCGGCATGACACGCCGAACTCGGAAAATTTCCGGCGTGGCACGCCGAACTCGGAAAATCCAATGACACGAAGCTTCTACATCACGACCCCGATCTACTACGTGAATGGCGCACCGCATATCGGCCACGCCTACACCTCGGTCGCGGCGGACGTGATGGCGCGCTGGAAGCGGCTGCAGGGCCATGAGGTGTTCTTCCTGACCGGCACCGACGAGCACGGGCAGAAGGTGGAGAAGGCCGCCGCCGACGCGGGCCTCGATCCGCAGAGCTTCGTCGACAGGATCGCCGCCGACTTCAAGGACATGGCGCGCGTCATGGGGATCTCGTACGACGACTTCATCCGCACGACGGAGGAGCGGCACAAGATCTCCTGCACCGAGTTGTGGAAGCGGATCGCCGCGGCCGGAGACATCTACCTGGGCCATTACGAGGGCTGGTACGCCGTCCGGGACGAAGCCTTCTACGACGAGGCCGAACTCACCACGCGGCCGGACGGCACCAAGGTCGCGCCCTCGGGCGCACCGGTGGAATGGGTGCGCGAGCCCTCCTACTTCTTCCGCCTCTCCGCCTGGCAGGACCGGCTGCTGAAGTTCTACGAGGACCATCCGGAGTTCATCGCCCCGTCCTCGCGCCGCAACGAGGTCATGAGCTTTGTCCGCGGCGGGCTGCTGGACCTCTCGATCAGCCGGACCACGTTCAACTGGGGCATCCCGGTGCCGGACGCGCCGGGCCACGTGATGTATGTCTGGCTCGACGCGCTGAACAATTACGTCACGGCCTGCGGCTTCCCCGACGAGGCCGCGCCGCGCTGGCATTACTGGCCGGCCGACCTGCATTTCGTGGGCAAGGACATCATCCGTTTCCATGCAGTCTACTGGCCGGCCTTCCTGATGTCGGCGGGATTGCCCGTGCCGAAGCGGGTGACCTCCAACGGCTGGTGGGTCGTCGACGGCGAGAAGATGTCGAAGTCGCTGGGGAACGTGATCGAGCCCCGCAAGCTCGTGGACACGTTCGGCCTGGACCAGATCCGCTACTTCCTGATGCGGGAGAAGCCGTTCGGCGCGGACGGCTCGATCAGCCACCAGGCGATCATCAGCCGGATCAACGTCGAGCTGGCGAACGACCTCGGCAACCTGGCGCAGCGGACGCTGTCGCTGGTGGCGCGGAATTGCGGCGGCGCGCGCCCCGCCCGCGGCGCGGCGAGCGAGGACGATGCTGCGTTGCTCTCCGCCGCCCAGGGGCTCCCGGCGGCGGTCGAGGCGCACATGGACCGCCAGACCTTCAACGAGGCGCTCGAGGAGGTGTGGAAGGTCATCCGCGCTGCGAACGGCTATATCGACCGGCAGGCGCCCTGGGCGCTGAACAAGACCGACAAGGCGCGGATGGGCGAGGTGCTGCGCGTGCTGCTGGACACGCTGCGCGCGGTCGCGACGGTGCTGCAGCCCTTCATGCCCGACTCCATGTCCCGCATGCTCGACCAGCTGGGCGTCGCGTCGGACCGGCGCGGGTTGGAGGGGCTGTCGGTGCCGCTGGATGACGGCGAGGCGCTGCCGCCGCCTCAGGGCGTCTTCCCCCGCTATGTCGAGCCGGCGGCCTGATGGGGACGCCTGGACCGGCATCGATGACCGAGCGTGGGACGGCATGCCGCGAGTGGGGAGCGGTGCAGTCGTGGATGGCCGGGCCAAGCCCGGCCATGACACGAAGGCAGGCGCCCGCTCGGTGTCTGTCGTGACGCGGGCTTTCCCCGTGTTTGTCGCGACACCGGCTCTCCCTGTGTCGCGACGCGGGCTTTCCCCGTGTCATGGCCGCCGAAGGGCGGCCATCCACGACGACGACCTTGCACGCGACCTACGGTCTCACTTGAGCACGCAGAGATAACCCACTGATGCTGATCGACTCTCACTGCCACCTGGACTACTACACGCCGATGGAGCTCCCGGCCGTGCTCGCCCGCGCGGCCGAGGCCGGTGTGGGAGAGCTGGTCACCATCGGCACGACCCTCGCGCAGTCGGCGATCCTCCCATCCATGGCGGAGGCGCACCCGAACCTCTGGTGCACGATCGGCGTCCATCCGCACCACGCGGCCGAGGCGCCGGTTCCCACCCCGGAGACCCTCGCCGCCATGGCCGAACACCCGAAGGTCATCGGGATCGGCGAGTCCGGCCTCGACTACTTCTACGACAAGGCCCCGCGCGACGTTCAGGCGGACAATTTCCGCGCCCATATCCGCGCGGCGCGGCTCGCCGGGGTGCCGCTCGCCATCCACGCCCGCGACGCCGACGAGGACATCGCCACGATCCTGCGCACCGAACGGGAGGAGGGCGGCGACTTCGCCTTCCTGCTGCATTGCTTCTCCTCGGGACGCGGCCTCGCCGAGGCGGCACTCGCCCTGGGCGGCTTCCTCAGCTTCTCGGGCATTCTCACCTTCCCCAAATCCAGCGAACTCAGGGACATCGCGCGCGACGTTCCGCTCGATCGGCTGCTCGTCGAAACCGACGCGCCCTACCTCGCGCCGGTGCCCTTCCGGGGCAAGCGCAACGAGCCGGCCTATGTCGCGCACACTGCCAAGGTGCTGGCCGACTTGCGCGGGCTGACCCCGGAGGCGCTCGCCGACCTCACCACCACCAATTTCCGCCGCCTCTTCCGGAAGGCCGCATGAAAGTCGTCCTGCTCGGCACCGGGGCCTCGGCCGGGGTGCCGATGCTGGGCGGCGCGGACGGCGCCGGCGATTGGGGCGTCTGCGATCCGAACGAACCGCGCAACCGGCGCACCCGCACGTCCATCGTGATCGAATCCGAGGATGGTCAGCGGCTTCTGGTCGATACCTCACCCGACATGCGCAACCAGCTCCTGGACTGCCGGGTGCCGCGGGTCGACGCCGTGCTGTTCACCCATGCCCATGCCGACCACATCGTCGGGATGGACGACATCCGCATCCTCAACCGGATCATCGATCGCCCGCTGCAAGCCTACGCGACGCCCACCACCCTGGACGAGCTGACCCGCCGCTTCGGCTACGCCTTCAAGCCCTGGCAGCCGCCCGGCTTCTTCCGGCCGGTGCTGGCGCCGCAGCCGGTCGCGCCGGGCGAGACGGTCCGCATCGCGGGAATGGACGTCACCCTGTTCTCCCAGGACCACGGCCGGGTCGAGACCCTTGGCCTGCGCATCGGCCGCTTCGCCTACTCCACCGACGTGGTGAAGCTGGAGGAACCCGCCTTCGCGGCACTCGCCGGCATCGAGACCTGGGTCGTCGATTGCTTCCTGCGAGAGGGGCCACATTGGACCCACGCGCATCTGGCGCTCGTGCTCGAATGGGTGGACCGCCTGCGTCCCCGCCGCACCATCCTGACCCATATGGGCACCGACATGGACTGGGCATGGCTGAACGCTAACCTGCCGGCCGGGGTGGAGCCTGGCTATGATGGCATGGTGCTCGAGCTGGAGGCCGCCTGATGCCGCTGAACCGCCGCTCCATCCTCGCGGGCGGCTTGTGCGCCGCACTCCCGCCGATCGGAGGAGCCATGGCCCAGTCATCGGAGTCCGGGACCTCTGCGAAGGACTCCCCGGTTGTGGACACCGCCACCGGGCCCGTCCGGGGCACGCGGGCGGATGACGTCTCGGCCTTCCTCGGCATCCCCTACGCCGCGCCGCCGGTCGGTCCGTTGCGCTATGCCTCGCCTCGTCCACCGGCCCGATGGACTGAACCACGGGATGCGTCGCAGCCGGGCGCGGCCTCGATCCAGACCCTGGGCGGGCCCGCGGCCTGGCTCTACGAGGGCGCGTCGCCGCAGGCCGAGGACTGTCTGTTCCTGAACGTCTGGACGCCCGACACCGAGGGGCGGCGGCCCGTGATGGTGTGGCTGCATGGTGGCGCCTGGCGCACCGGGCGTGGCGATGCGGCCGGCACGATCGGGTCGGCGCTCGCGGCGCGCGGCGACGTGGTGGTGGTCACGCTCAACTACCGGCTGGGCGCGCTGGGCTGGCTTGCCCATCCGGCCCTCGCCGACCCCGAGACCGGCACCTTCGCCAATTGGGGACTGCAGGACCAGATCGCGGCCCTGCGCTGGGTCCAGGCCAACATCGCGGCCTTCGGCGGCGATCCCGGCCGCGTCACGCTGTTCGGCCAGTCGGCCGGCGGATCCTCCGTCGCCTCGATCGCGCAGGATCCGCGTCACGCCGGCCTGTTGCATCGCGCGATCATCGAGAGCGGCTCGCTGCACGGAGCGCCGGCCTTCCCCGAACCCGCGACCGCCGCCGCCTATGCCGAGGCCTTGGCGAAGCGGCTCGACGTCGCCGTGGACGGCCTGCGGCGCGTCCCGGCCGAGACGCTGCACCGGACGGAACTCGCCCTGGCGCGCGACCCCGAAATGGTGCGCGGCATCGGGCGCCCGCCGGTCCTGCCGGTTCTGGACGGGATCGTGCTGAAGACCTGGCCGCGCGACGGCAAGCTCGCGCCGGTGCCGCTGCTGATCGGCACCACCCGGTCGGAGGCCGTCTTCTGGTACGACCTGATCGCGCCGGATGGCAGCCGCGTGCCAGGACCGACGCCACCCACCAATCCCGACCAGCTCAAACGGATGGTGGCCGACCTGATGAAGGTCTACCGCCCCGAATCGCGCACGCTGCCCTCGGAGGTCATCGGCGCCTACACCGATGCGGCGCTGGCCGGCGCGCAGCCGACCGACCCGCTCTCGCTCTGGATCGCGATCTATACCGACGTGGTGTTCACCCTGCGGGCCCGCACCGCGGCCGTGCGGCACGCCGCATCCGGGCAGTTGACCTACCTCTACGAGTTCGCCCATCCGATCGTGGCGCCGGCGCACGGCGTGCCGCACACCGCCGAGATCCCGTTCGTCTTCCGCACCTACGCCGATCCGTTCTTCGCGCCGAAATGCGGCGACGGGCCGGATGCCGCCGCCCTGTCGGACTTCATGCTCACCGCCTGGGCCCGCTTCGCGCGGGACGGCGCCCTGGGAGCCCCGTGGCAGGCCCTGGCCGACGTGACGCCGCCGGTGAACGTGCTGGGCGGCCCAGGGGGGCTGATCGCCCCCGAGACGTCCACGATCTCCATCGCCCGCGCCATCTGGGGCTGACCCGGCGCCGCGGGCGGGAGCGTGCCGGCGGTCCGGGTGCCGACCGGCGACGCGGATCGCCGTTCGGCTGCCCGCCGCCGGCTATCGGCCCCCGCTACCCGCCATGCCGGATCGTGTCGGCGATCTTCTCCGCCACCATGATCGTGGAGAGGTTGGTGTTCGCCCGCACCACCTCGGGCATCACCGAGGCGTCGACCACCCGCAGCCCGCTGACCCCGATCACCCGGCACGCCGGATCGACCACGCTGCGCGGATCGCCGGCCGCGCCCATGCGGCAGGTCCCGCTCGCGTGCTGCGCGTCGGAGCACTCCGCGAACAGCCACTCGTCGAGCGCCGTGCCGGTCAGCTCCTCGGTGATCGGGCGGCCACTCATGCCGTATTCGACCTGGTGCGTGATCGCCTGCACCGGCGGCCGCAGCGCGATCTCCCGCGCGCGGCGGACGCCGTCGCGCATGCGGATCAGGTCGCTCTCGTCCGACAGCATGCGCTCGTCCACCGCGGGATCGATGGTCGGATCGGGCGTGGTGATCCGCACGGTGCCCTGGCTGAACGCCTGGTAGACCGAGACGGCGAGCCGCCCGCGGGAGGTGTCGCCGCCGCCGAGGGAAACCAGGTTCCCGGCGATCATGATCATGTCGTTCTCGCCCGCGCCGGCCAGGCCCGACCCGTAGCGCAGGCAGCAATTGGTGTGGCGGTGGGCGAGGGTGCTCACCTGCCGATCCTCGCGCAGCATCAGGGTCAGCGCCATGATCGGATGGTCGAGCAGGTTCTGCCCGACGGGCCGGTCCGCCACCACCGGGATGCCTAGCGCCTGCAGCCAGGCGGCGGGCCCGATGCCCGAACGCTGCAGGATGGCGGGGGTGTGGATGGCGCCGGCGCAGACGATCACCTCCTGCGTGGCGCGCGGCGTGAACACCTGCCCGCCGATCGTGACGGACACGCCGTTGGCGTGCGGCCGGTTCCCCTCGAAGCTGAGCCCGCCCACCAGGGCGTTCCCGACGATCGTCAGGTTGGACCGGCCGCGCGCCGGCTCGAGATACCCGTCATTCGTGGAAACGCGGACGAAGTTGCGGCTGTTGATCGCGTAGGGGGAGACGCCGGTGCCGGTCGGCGCGTTGTGGTCCTCGCACCAGGGGTAATCCAGCGCGAGGGCGGATTCGCGGACGGCGCGGTCGACGGGCCCCCAGCTGTCGACCGGTGCGCGGTAGACCGGGATCGGCCCCGAATCGCCGTGCCAGGGCGCGTCGGGAAAGTTCACGTCGGTTTCGAGCTTGTTGAAATACGGCAGCACGTCGTCCCAGGCCCAGCCGGCGCAGCCCTGCGCCGCCCAGCGATCGAAATCGTCCGGCACGCCGCGGATTGCGATCTGGCCGTTGATGGTGGAGCTGCCGCCCATCGCGCGGCCGCGCCACAGCAGCTTCGGCTCCTGCGTTTCCGTGCGGCGGGCGAGCAGCTTCGGCCAGCGGTAGTCGTCGTCGGCGATCGCGCGCATCGGGTTGGGGATGCGGATGTGGTCCGGCGTCTCGGCGGAGCGGAAGTCGCGGCCGGCTTCCAGCAGCAGCACGCGGCGGGAGGGGTCCTCGGAGAGGCGGGCGGCGAGGACGGCGCCGGCGGAACCGCCGCCGACGATGATCGTGTCGTAACTGTCGTGAAGCATGGTCCGGCCTTCAGAGCGAAGCCGCGATCATGCGCAGGACTCGGGGCCGCCGCCAGGGGCGAGAGGGCCGCATACCGGACGAGACATGCGACCGAGGGGGCATGCGACCGGCGGGGCATGCGACCGAGGGGGCATGCGACCGGCGGGGCATCCGACCGACGAGGCATCCGATCGTCCGGCGCGCGCGGGGCCGCGCGGGTCGCTCAGTCCGGGACGGGCGGCAGGCTCGCGAGATCGAAGGGCGTTCCCTGGTAGATCTGGTTGATCCAATTGCCGAACAGCAGGTGTCGGTGGGCCCGCCAGGTGAGCCGCGGCGGGCGTGTCGGATCGTCGTCCGGGAAGTAGTTGAAGGGCACGCCCGTCTCGACCCCCGCCGCACGGTCCCGCTGGTACTCGCCCAGCAGCGTCTCGGCGTCGTATTCCAGGTGGTTGAACATGTAGACGCGGCGGCGCAGCGGATCCTGCAGCAGGCAGAGCCCGGTCTCGTCGGAGTCGACCAGGATCTGGATCTCCGGCGCGGCGGCCAGGTCGGCATGTCTTATCTCGCTGTAGCGCGAGACCGGCACCGGGAACGTGTCGTCGAATCCGGCCACCAGCGGCTCGAACGGGCGCAGCACGCGGTGCGGGAACACGCCGAACCGTTTGGCGCCGACCGCGTGCTTCGGCAGCCCATGGAAATGATGCAGCGCCGCCTGCGCGCCCCAGCAGATGAAAAGCGTCCCGAACACGTTGGTCCGCGTCCAGTCGAGGATCGCGGTCAGCTCGTCCCAATAGGCGACGTCTTCGAATTCCAGGTGCTCGACCGGCGCGCCGGTGACGATCAGCGCGTCGAAGCGGCGGTCCCGCACCTCCGCCCAGGTCTGGTAGAACGCCGCCAGGTGATCCTGCGGCGTGTTCCTGGACGTGTGGCTCGCCGGGCGCAGCAGGGTCATCTCGACCTGCAGGGGCGTGGAGCCGAGGACGCGCAGAAGCTGCGTCTCGGTCTTGATCTTCTCCGGCATCAGGTTGAGCAGCGCGATCTGCAGCGGCCTTATGTCCTGGCGCAGAGCGGCCGTCTCGCTGATGACCGGCACCCGCTCCTGCTCGAGCACGGCGCGGGCCGGCAGATCGTTCGGGATCTTGATCGGCATCGCGTGCGATTCCGCTGTTCAGGCGCGCGGCACGCCGGCGGAGGCGGTGAGCCCGCCATCCACCGGGATGTAGGCACCGTTGACGTAGGACGCCTCCGGCGAGACCAGGAACGCGACCAGGGCGGCGACCTCCTCCGGCCGGCCGTAACGGCCGGCAGGGATGCGTCCCTCGGTCGCGCTGCGATGGGCGGCGAAGGGCGCCATCATCTCGGTGTCGATGAAGCCGGGCGCCACGTAGTTCACCGTCACGCCGCGCTTCGCGCTCTCGATCGCCAGGCTGCGGACATGCGCGAGCAGCGCCGCCTTGGTGGCGCCGTAGGCCGCGTTGCCCTGGGTGGCGAACTGCCCGATGACCGATCCGATCGCGACGATGCGCCCGCGTCGGGCGCGGAGCATCGGGCGGATCACGCCGCGGACGAGGCGGGCGAATGCGAAGTAGTTCACCTGCATTGCCCGCTCCGCCGCATCCTGGTCCATCATGGCGGCGAGCGCGTCATAGGTGGTGCCGCCGACCTGCACGAAGGCATCCCAGGCCGGCGCGTCTTCCTGGGCCGCGGCGAAGGCGGCAACGGCGTCGCGGTCCGCGAGGTCGAGCGCCAGGGCGTCGACGCCGTCCCGCACCGGACCCGGTTCGGTGCGGTACGTGTAGGTGACGGCAAGGCCGCGTGCGGCGAGGGTCTCGACCACCGCGGCGCCGATGCCCCGCCGCCCGCCGATCACCAGCGCGCGCGGCCGGGGAGGGGGCGTGTCGGTCATGGCTCAATCCTGTGGTGCGGCGCCCAGCACGAGGCAGACATTCTGCCCGCCGAAGCCGAAGGAGTTGGAGATCGCGTGGCGGACGGTGCCGGGGCGCGCGGTGTTGGGCACGCAGTCGATCGGGATCGCCGGATCGGGCGTCTCGTAGTTGATCGTGGGCGGCAGCAGGCCATTGCGGATCGTCAGCAGCGTGAAGATCGCCTCGATCGCGCCGGCCGCGGTCAGCGTGTGGCCGATCATGGACTTGTTCGACGAGACCGGGATCCGCCCCGCGCGATCGCCGAACACCGTGGTGAGCCCGACCCACTCCATCTTGTCGTTCTCGGGCGTGCTGGTGCCGTGGGCGTTCACGTAGTCGACCGAATCGGGTCCGATCCCGGCATCCTCCAGCGCGCGCCGCATGCAGGCGACGATCGGCTTGCCGTCGGGCGAGGAGCGGGTCCGGTGGAACCCGTCGGCGGCCTCTCCGCAGCCCTCGATCAGGCCCAGGATCGTGGCGCCGCGGGCGCGGGCATGCGCGAGGCTTTCCAGCACCAGGGCGCCGGCGCCCTCGGACATGATGAACCCGTCGCGGTCCTTGCTGAACGGACGGGATGCCGCCGCGGGCGGGTCGTTGCGGGTGGACAGCGCGGAGAGCAGGGAGAAGCGGATCAGGCTTTCCGGGTTCACCGAGGCATCGGTGCCGACGCAGAGCGCGACGTCGGTCTCACCACGCCGGATCGCCTCGACGCCCAGCTGGATGGAGGTGCCGCCGGAGGCGCAGGCCGTGGAGGTGGCGATGGGCGAGCCCTTGGTGCCGAAGCGGTCCGCGAGCCGCTCGCCCACGGAGCCGAACAGGAACCGTTCGTACACCGCGCCACGGTCGCCGGCGGCGGCGGCGCGCAGCAGGTCGGGATAGCCGATCGTCTCGTTCGCCCCGGCCGCCGCGGCGAGCATGCTGCGCTGCGTCCATTCCAGTTCGATCGGCGGCAGCGCCAGGAAGAGCGGGCCGGGGAAGTCGCCGTCCGCGCCGATCCTCGCCTCCGCGATCGCCTCGGCGATCACCCGTTCGGCCAGGCGCTCCGACAAGGCGGGGCCGGAGGGGTCGTCGACCGCGACGAAGTCGACGGTGCCGGCGATGGTGGTGCGCAACCCGGCGATCGGGAAGCGGCTGATGCGGCGGATGCCGGACGTGCCGGCTGTCAGCGCCGCCCAGTTGGCGGCCTGGCCCTCGCCGAGGGAGGTGAGCACGCCGAGGCCGGTGACCGCGACGATGGGGCGCCCGAGATGGTCGGTATCCTGTGCCATGACAGCTCCTCAGGCGGCGGCGACGAGCGCGATGCTCTCGCCGCGCCAGTGCCCCCAGCCGGTGACCAGGGCCTGGGCGAGGGGCCCCTCCATTGCAGCCTCGGCCAGCTCGAGCGGGGCGAACAGCCGGCCGCGGGCGACGGCGCCGGCGGCGATCGCCAGGTTGGCGAGGAAGCTGGGCTCCATGCCGTGCCCGATCGCGGAGCCGGTGGCCCGCACCGGAAGGCCGAGACGTTCGAGGACCGCGCGTTCCTCCGTGGTCGGGTCGGCCACGCCGGAGGCACCGGAGATCACGGCGGTGCGGGCGGCGTCGTACTGGCCGGCGAGCGTGGCGAGCTGGCGGTCCGCGACCGCGGCGGCCTCGCCGGGGCGGCGGCGGCAGCGGTCGGTGGCGATCGCCGCGACATGGGCGAGCGGGGTCGCCCCCCGCGCCGCGGCATGGGATCGGCTCTCGATCACCAGGAAGCATCCCATCGACCCGAGGGTCATGCCGCCGCCTGCGTCCTGGCGGGCCCAGACCGGGGTGGGGGCGCCCTTCCACAGCTTGCCGCCCATCGCGTAGTGCAGCAGCGTGTCCGGGCGCTGGGCGTTGTAGGAGCCGCCCACCAGGAACAAATCCCCCTGGCCCGCGGCGATGCGCGCGCAGGCGATGCGCACCGCGTCGGCGCCGCTGGATTCCTCGCCCATGAAGGTGCGCGACGAGCCGACCACCCCATGCACGATCGAGATGTTGCCGGCGAGCAGGTTGGAGAGCTGGGCGAGGAACAGCGTCGGCCGCAGGTCGCTCAGCAGGTGCTCGTTGAGGAAGGCGCCGGGATCGTCCGCCTTGGGCAGCCCGGCGAGGATCGCCGCGTCGACCGCGTAGTCCCGCTCCCCGCCGCCCGCGGCGACGATCATGTCCATGCGGCCCAGGAGGTCGGCATTGCCCTTGATGCCGGCGGCCTCCAGCGCGACGCCGGCGGCATAGGTGCCGATCCGCTGCCAGGCTTCCATCTGCCGCTGGTCGCCCCGCTTCGGGATCTGCCGGTCGAATTCCAGCGCCGTGATCGGGTGCACGGGGAAGGGCGGGAAGCTCGTCGTGTCGACCACGGGGCCGGTCGCGGCGAAGCCGTCGAGCCCCTCCCAATGCGCGTCCAGTCCCTCGCCCAGGCAGGAGACCAGGCCCACGCCGGTGATCAGCGCCTGGCGCGCGATCGTGCGATCGGCGGCGGCACGCGGGTCGGCCGGCTCCGGTTCGGCCGACGGGTCGGAATCACGCGCCATGGGCGGGAGTCTCCGGGAAATGCGTCTCGGCGACGCCGATGCGCCGCGCCGTCTCCAGCATTTGGGCGCGCAGCGTCTCGTTCGGGAAGGGGGTGACGCGGTAGCGGATCTCGGCCTCCGCCACCTTCCTGCCGTCGGAGGTCAGCTTCGCCTCGACCACGGCGAAGCCGGAGCCGTCATGCACCAGGCTCGCTTCGCCGGCCAGCACCTGGCCGGGGCTGACGAAGCTGCGCATCTTCGCCTCGCGCGCCTGGATCAGGAACGGCATCGCGGCGAATCGGAGCGTGGCCAGGACCAGCCAGCCGCCGGTCTGCGCCATCGTCTCGATCATCAGGACGCCGGGCAGGATGGGGTAGCCGGGGAAGTGTCCTTCGAACACCGGGCTCTCGTCAGGGACCCGGCATTCGGTGCGCACCAGACGCGCCTCCGGATCGAGTTCCACGATCCGGTCGACCATCTGGAAATACTCGAGCCGCATGGATCAGGCGGACTTCGCCGCCACCAGCTTGTCGATGTTGCTGCAGAGGTTCTTGATGACGAAGTATTCGTCCGAGGAGACCTTGCCCTCATTCACCTCTTGCGTCCATTGCTCGAGCGGCATCTTGATCCCGAACGCCTTGTCTATGGCGAAGGCGACGTCGAGGAAGTCGAGGCTGTCGATGCCGAGATCGTTGATGGCGTGGCTGTCCGGCGTGATCGTGTCACGCTCGATATCGCATGTTTCCGCAATGATCCCAGCCACCGTGTCAAACGTGGACGCCATCCGCGAGCCCTTCCAAACGCGTCGCGGGCACTATCACCCGCGCGGCGGACCCGCAAGTGCGGCGGGCGCATCCGGTGCGTTGCGATGGGCGGGCTGCAGCGGCGAGGCCGGGCGGCGGGGGCAGGGACTGCTGGAGCCGTGCGGCGCGCGGGGACGGTGGAGCCGCGGATGCACGCGGATCCACGCGGATGGGACGGTGCCGGCGGGTGCGCTCGTGCCAATCCGCGCCGAGCGGATGAAGGCGCGCGACGGGCGCGATCCCCCGCCCGCGACGCACCAGTCGCCAGTGTTGGGCAGGATTTGTTAACGCATCGCCCCGTAGCATACGCCTGTCCGCATGTGGCGAGTCGTGCCTCGCAGGGGCGGTGGTCGGCCGGAAGGAATGCAAGTCCTTGGCGTCCGCCGTCGCTCTGTGGCACACGGAACTCCTGCAGGACCAACGGTGTCCGGAAACGAGGTTTGCATGATTGTGCGTCACGCCCTGCTGTTCGGTGCCGGCCTGCTCATGGCGGGCACCGCCCTGGCCCAGCCGATTCCCGCGAACCGGCAGGTCGCCCCCGCACAGACGCCCGCCCCGGGCGCGACGATCACCGCGCCCCGCACGCTGACCGAGGCGCTGGCCCTGACCTACTCGACCCAGCCCGCGCTGCAGGCCGAACGGGCAAGGCTGCGGGCGACCGACGAAAACGTGCCGCAGGCGCTGTCGGGCTGGCGCCCGACCGTCGTGCTCGCCGGCAGCGTCGGCTACGGCGACGGCATGACGCGGACCTACACAAGCCAGCTCAACCGGTATGCGAACTCCCAGACGGACCGCAACATCGCCTCGGCGCAGGCGACCGTCACGCAGCCGCTCTATACCGGCGGCAAGACCCAGGCGAACGTGAACCGCGCCAAGAACCAGGTCATGGCGGAGCGCGCGACCCTGCTCAACCAGGAGCAGACCAGCTTCTACAACACCGTTACCGCCTACGTGAACGTCATCCAGTACCAGCAGATCCTGGCACTGAACATCAACAACGAGCAGGTGCTGAAGAAGCAGTTGCAGGCGACCAACGACCGGTTCCGGGTCGGCGAGATCACCAAGACCGACGTCGCGCAGGCCGAGGCGGCGCTCGCCGGCGCCACCGCGCAGCGCCAGGTCGCCGAAGGCAATCTGCAGACCGCGCGCGGCACGTTCCAGCAGGTGGTCGGCGTGCTGCCCCCGGGTGACCTCGTGGAGCCGCAGCCGCTCGCGCTGCCGATCAAGACCCAGCAGCAGGCCGCCGCCCTCGCCGCCGCGAACAACCCGCAGGTGATCTCCGCGCTCTACAACGATGCCGCCGCCAAGGATGCGGTGGACGTCGCGTTCTCCAACCTGCTGCCGCAGGTCAGCCTGCAGGGGCAGACCTTCCAGCAGAACAACGTCGGATCGCGCAGCAGCCAGGCGAACGGCTACCAGGCCGTCGTGCAGCTCTCCGTCCCCGTCTACCAGGGCGGGACCGAATACTCCCAGGTCCGCCAGGCGCGGCAGACCCAGCAGCAGACCAGCCGCACGGTCGACGACGCTCGGCGCACCGCGGTGCAGAACGCGGTGAACGCGTGGGAGACGCTGGTCGCCGCCCGCGCCTCGGCGCAGAGCCTGCGCTCGCAGATCCGCGCCAACGAGATCGCGCTCGAAGGCGTGCAGCGGGAGGCGATCGTCGGTAGCCGCACCACGCTCGACGTGCTGAACGCGCAGCAGACCCTGCTGAACTCCCGGACCAACCTGGTCCAGTCGCTCACCCAGCTCGTCAACGCCTCCTACCAGGTCGCCCAGGCGCTCGGGCGCCTGACCGCCCGCGACCTGCACCTGCCCGTGCCGCTCTACGACGAGACCGCCTACTACAACGAGGTCAAGAACAAATGGGCCGGTCTCGGGGACTACGCCACCAATCAGCCGGGTCGCTGACCCGCACGCAGCCAGGGGACGCGGCATGAGCGGGGCCAAGACGCCGGGGGGCAAGGAGCAGGGCGGCGCGGATCCCTCGATGGAGGACATCCTCGCCTCCATCCGGCGGATCCTGAGCGAGGACGAGCCCCAGGCGGCGACGCTCGCCCCGGCCGCGCCCCAGGCGGGGCCGGCGGCCGAGGACGACGTGCTGGTACTGGACTCCAGCATGGAAGTCCCGGAAGGCGCCGAACCGCCGCCGCTCTCGACCGCGCCCATCGAGGACGAGCCCGACCCGGCGCCGGCCGCGGCGGCCCCCGATCCGGACCCGTTCGAGGCCGCCGTCGTCCCGGAGCCGCCCGCCCCGGACGCGCCCGCCCCCCGACCGGCAGCATCCGACCTGCTCGCCCCCGAAACCGCCGCGGCCGCCGCGTCGGCCGTCAGCGGGCTCGTGCGCACGCTCGCCTCGGAACGCTCGACCCATGTCTATGCCGGAGGCCCGACCATCGAGGATCTCGTGCGCGCCGAACTCCGCCCGCTGCTGAAGGAGTGGCTCGACACGTTCCTGCCCGATCTGGTCGAGCGCCTCGTCCGCGCCGAGATCGAGCGCGTCGTCCGCCGCGCCGTTCCGTAGACCCGAACTTGCCATGCGCGGCCTTCTGCGGCATCCGCCCCGGGCCGCAGGAGGTCCCGCCGATGCCCGCCGACACACCGCTCGAGAAGCTTTTCGCCCCGACCGAGATCGAACCGCGCCTGTACGAAGGCTGGGAGAGCGCGGGCAGCTTCGCGGCCGATCCCGGCGCCAACGCGCAGCCCTTCACCATCATGATCCCGCCGCCGAACGTCACCGGCAGCCTGCACATGGGTCATGCGCTGACCTTCACCATCCAGGACACGCTGGTCCGCTGGCGGCGCATGCAGGGGCGCGACGCGCTGTGGCAGCCGGGCACCGACCATGCCGGCATCGCGACCCAGATGGTGGTGGAACGGCTGCTGGCCGGGGAGGGCGTGGACCGGCGCGACCTCGGCCGTGACGCCTTCATCGAGCGGGTCTGGCAGTGGAAGGCGGAGTCGGGCGGCACCATCACCCGCCAGCTTCGTCGCCTCGGCGCCTCGCTCGACTGGCCGCGCGAGCGGTTCACCATGGATGACGGGCTCTCCGCGGCGGTGCGGGAGGTGTTCGTCACCCTCTATCGCGAGGGGCTGATCTATCGCGACCGGCGCCTCGTGAACTGGGACCCGAAGCTGCAGACCGCGATCTCCGACCTCGAGGTCGAGAACCGCGAGGTGAAGTCGCATCTGTGGCACCTCCGCTACCCCGTCGAGGGCGAGCCCGGCCGCTTCATCGTGGTCGCCACCACCCGGCCGGAGACGATGCTGGGCGACACGGCCATCGCCGTGCATCCGGAGGACGACCGCTACCGGGACCTGGTCGGCCGTCACGCGATCCTGCCGCTGGTCGGCCGCCGCGTGCCGATCGTGGCGGACGAGTATTCGGACCCGGAGAAGGGCACCGGCGCGGTGAAGATCACGCCCGCGCACGACTTCAACGATTTCGAGGTCGGGCGGCGGCACGGCCTGCCCATGCCCTCGGTGCTCGACCGCCAGGGCCGCGTGACGCTGGAGGAGATCGCCGCCGACCTGACCCCGGCCCCGGGCATCGCCGATCCGGATTTCGTGCATGGGCTGGCGGGCCAGGACCGTGCCGCCGCGCGCAAGGCGATCGTGGCGGAGCTCGAGCGGCTGGAGCTCGTCGAGACGATCGAGCCGCACACCCACCAGGTGCCGCACGGCGATCGCGGCGGCGTCCCGATCGAGCCGCTGCTGACGACGCAGTGGTACTGCAATGCCGCCGAACTGGCGAAGCCGGCGATCGAGGCGGTGGAGACCGGCAAGACCGTGTTCGTTCCAAGACAATGGGAGAACACGTTCTTCGCCTGGATGCGCGACATCCAGCCCTGGTGCATTTCCCGCCAGCTCTGGTGGGGACACCGGATTCCGGCCTGGTACGGGCCGGACGGATCGGTGTTCGTCGCCCACACCGCCGGGGACGCCGCGGCCCAGGCGCGTGCGAAATACGGGCAGGATGTCGCGCTGGAGCAGGACGAGGACGTGCTGGACACGTGGTTCAGCTCCGGCCTGTGGCCGTTCTCGACGCTCGGCTGGCCGGAGAAGACGCCGGAACTCGCGCGCTACTATCCGGGCGACGTGCTGGTGACCGGGTTCGACATCATCTTCTTCTGGGTCGCGCGGATGATGATGATGGGCCTGCACTTCATGAAGGAGGTGCCGTTCCGCACGGTCTACATCCACGGCCTGGTGCGCGACGAGCGCGGCCAGAAGATGTCGAAGTCGAAGGGCAACGTCATCGACCCGCTGGCCCTGATCGACGAGTACGGCGCCGACGCGCTGCGCTTCACGATCTGTGCGCTGACCGGTCCGGGGCGCGACGTGAAGCTGGGCGCCTCCCGCGTGCAGGACTACCGCAGCTTCGTCACCAAGCTGTGGAACGCCGCCCGCTTCGCCGAGATCAACGAGGTGCGCGTCAACCCGGCCTTCGACCCGGCGGCAGCAACGCTGCCGCTGACCCGCTGGGTGCTGGACGCCGCCAATGCCGCGATCGCCGAGGCCACGGCGGCGCTGGAAGCCTACCGGTTCGACGAGTACGCCGCCGCGCTCTACCGCTTCACCTGGAACACCTACTGTGACTGGTTCCTGGAATTCGCCAAGCCCGCCCTCGCCCCGGGCGCCGATCCGGCCGCCGCGGCCGAGGTGCGCGCGACCGCCGCGCACGTGCTGGGCGTGATCCTGCGCCTGCTCCACCCGGTGATGCCGTTCGTGACCGAGGAGCTGTGGGACCGCTTCGGCTACGGCGCCGCCTGCAGCCTGATCCGTGCGCCCTGGCCGGAGCCGGTGGCGGTGGCGGGCGCCGAGGCGGCGCGCACCGAACTCGACTGGGTCGTGCGACTGATCACCACGGTGCGCTCCGTGCGCGCCGAGATGAACGTGCCGGCGGGAACGCCCACGCCGATCCTGCTGCGCGACGCGGCCCCAGACTCGCTCGCCCGCGCCGGCCGATGGATCGAGGTGGTGCGCCGCCTGGCGCGCGCCACGGAGGTGCGGCCGCTCACCGACGCCCTGCCCACGGGATCGGCGCAGGCCGTGCTGGACGAGGCGACCGTCGTGCTGCCGCTGGCCGGCGTGATCGACCTCGCGGCCGAGCGTGCACGCCTCGGAAAGGAGCGGGACAAGGCCGCCGCCGAGGCCGCGAAGGTTGCGAAGAAGCTGGAGAATGCCGAGTTCGTCCGGAAGGCGCCCGAGGACGTGGTCGCGGAGAATCGGGAGCGACTGGCGGGCTACGAGGCAGAGGTCGCGCGCTTGGCCGCCGCACTCGCCCGCATCGCGTGAACGGGAGGGGTTGAGCGTAGACGAGAGGGGCGGAGCGTAGGCGGTAGCGGCGGAGCGTGGGCGGGAGCGGCGGACCGCGCCCTCCCGTCATGGCCGGGCTCGACCCGGCCACCCCCACCGGCACCATGCGGCCAAGCCGGCGCGTCCGCCGCCTCCGCCCGTGCGGACCGCGCCCTCCCGTCATGGCCGGGCTCGACCCGGCCACCCCCATCGGCACCATGCGGCAAGCCGGTGCGTCCGACGCCTTGGTCCGTGCGGGCTGCGTGAGCTTTGATTCAACACAGAGTTTAAGGCGAGTTGAGGGAGGCACAGAGAGAGCCGGACCTTGGTGATTGCGGCGAGTCGCGCGCGGCCGCCAGGGACGCGAAGCTCCCCACCAGAGCTCGGCACCGATCACCGATCGAGCGTTGGCACGCGCCTCCACGCCGCTCGATTCCATGAACAATTCAGCGCTTCGCGCCACTCGGACGTCCGTGCGGAGCCGCTGGCGGGTGACACCTCCGTCCTCTGTGTCTCGCCTTAACTCGCCTCAACTCTGTGTTTGAATCAAAGCTCGAGCCACCAGCACGGCTAGAGCCGTGCGGGGGACTCCCGCCGGAGCCGCCGCGCCAGAGCTGCCCGGGGGCTCCCGCCGGAGCTGCAGGGTGCCGGTGAGGATGGCCGGGTCGAGCCCGGCCATGACGAGAGGCGGGGTAGGCTCCTCCTCCAGCCCCGACCGTCCTCCCTCCCTCTACCGTCCTCCCCGCCCTTACCATCCTCCAGCCCTCACTGTCGGCGTGGCAGCACCAGCATGACCGCCCCGATGAGCGAGCATACCGCCAGCATCTCGTATCCCGCCGGATACCCCCAGCCGGTCGCGAGCGCGCTGAACGCGGGCGGCATCAGCGTCACGCCGGCGAACATGACCGCGGTGCCGAGGCCCGTCGCCTCGGTCCGCCGTGCGCCCCCGAGTGCCGCGAAATCGGCATAGGCGACGCCGGTGTAGCCGGCCGCGGTGCATCCCGCGACCGCCGCCACCAGCAGGATCGCCGCATGCGGCCAGGCCGGCCCGAACCGGCCGGCGGCCAAGGCCGCCAGCGCCATGCCCAGCCCGTGGACCGCGAGCGTCTGCGCCGGCGTCAGCCATTTGTCGGCGATCCAGCCCCAGATCGGCCGGCTCACAGCGCCGAACACCTGGTAGGTCGCGAGCACCTGGCCCGCGCGCACGAGGTCGAATCCCACGGTGGTGGTCAGGTGCACCGTCATGAAGGCGACGAAGCAGAGCTGGGTGCCCGAGTAGACGAAGCTCGCCACCGACAGCCGCCGGATCGCGCCGTCGCGCAGGAGCTGGAAGGGCAGTAGCAGCGTCCGTCCGAACAGCCGCTGGGTGTCAGACCGGTCGTGATCCCACCGCCGGCGCGGCAGTTCCATCAGCAGCATCAGCGCGAGGACCGGCGGGATCTGCACCAGCAGCGCCCAGCGCCATCCCAGCGCGAGGGTGATCGGGGGCAGGAGCACGGCCCCCAGCACGCCGCCGAGGGGCACGCCGATCTGGCGCAGCGACATCACCATGTTGAACGCGCTGCGCGGCGTGTTCGGCACCAACAGATGCGTGCTCGCCGGAGCGATCGAGCCATAGGCGAGTCCCAGCACGACCGCGCCCACCGCGAGCCCGACCAGGGTGCCGCCGGCCCCGATCGCGAGCAGGCCGAACACCGCGAGCAGCGCCACCTGGGTGATGCGGGTCGCGCCGAAGCGGTGGATGAAGCCGGGCGAGACCAGGGCCGAGACGATGCCGACCGTGTAGACCAGCGAGACGAACACGCCGACCAGCGCGCCCGAGACGCCCAGCGCGGCGGCGATCGCCGGCGCCACGGCCGGGACGGAGAACAGCGACATGGTCGCGAGCGTCTGCACGGCGAGCGTGGCGGCCAGCGGCCAGAGCGGCATCGTCCGCAGGGAAGAGGGCGGGCCGGCTGCAGCATGGCCCGCCGGAGCGTGGCCGCCGGGGCGCAGTGCGTCTCCCCCCCGCGCGCCGGCGGAAGGCTGGTCCGGGTGCTGCATGCGCTGCCTCTTCTCCTGCGGCCAGCCTACAGGCTTTCCCGCCGGGGCCTAGAGCGCGGCCCGCCCGTCTCCGTTCACCGTCCCCGTCGCATGGCGCATGGCTCGTGTTTGGAAAGCGCGTCCGGCGCTGCGGCTCAGTCCAGGCGGCGCCAGCCTTCCAGCACCGTCTCCCGCGCGATCCGGCCGTCGCGCATCGCGAAGACGTGCAGCAGCCGGAGCTCGACCCGGCTGCCCACCGGCAGCGGCGCATTGGCCATGCCGTCGCCGGTCAGCCGGAAGCGCACGATGCAATCGTCCACCACGCGGTCAGACGTCGCGAAACGCTCGCCCGGGCTGATCTCGACCTCCGCCATCGCGGCGAACATGCGCCGGTAGTTCGCCTCGATGGCCGCCTTGCCGACCAGGCGCAGGCCGCGGGTCGGCATCTCCAGCACGATGTCGTCCGTGTAGAGCGCCATCACGGAGGCCGGGTCGCGCGCCTCGCCCCGGATGTGTTCGTCCACGACGGCGAGATTGGCGGCGATCGGGTCGATCGCGGTCGTATCGAGCATGTGAGTCCCCCAGAAGACAGATTATCTGTCGGTATATGGACAGATGATCTGTCGATCTGTCAATCTCCGCGACATGACCGGACGCAACATCTCCGAACAGCGCGGCACGCTGGGCGCGCTGCTGCGCCTGCCATACGGACACCTGCAGAAGATCGTCTATGGCGGCCTCGCCGCGCGCGGCTTCCCCGATATCCGCGAGGCGCACAGTGCCGTCTTCCGCTCCATCACGCCGCAGGGCGCGCGCGTCTCCGACATGGCGGAGCGGGCGGGGATGACCAAGCAGAGCATGGCCTATCTGGTCGATGCGCTGGCTGCGTCCGGCTACGTCATCGTCGCGCCCGATCCGGACGACCGGCGCGCCAAGCGCGTGCGGCTGACCGCGCGCGGGGAGGCGGTGTGGGACGCGCTGCTCGCGCTCAGCGCCGCCGCCGAGGCGGACCTCGCCGCGCAGATCGGCGCGGCGAAGATGGCGACCCTGCGGAGCCTGCTCAGCGAGCTGGGCGCCGCTATTCCGCCGCCACCAGCGCCGGCCGCCGCGCAATCCGCAGCACGAGGAGGGAGGCCATGAGGCAGGCGATGCCGCTCGCCACGAAGGCCATCATGTAGCTGCCGGTCTCCGTGCGGATCGCACCCGCGACGATCGCGGCGATCGAGCCGCCGATCTGGTGCGCGCAGAACACCCAGGAGACGATGACGGGGGCATCCTTGCGGCCGAACACTTCCGTGGTGAGCATCACCGTGGGCGGCACGGTCGCCACCCAGTCGAGCCCGTAGAACACGGCGAAGATGCCGAGGCTGAGCGGGTCGAAGGCGGTGAAGGGCAGGGCGAGCAGCGCCAGGCCGCGCAGCCCGTAATACCAGAACAGCAGGATCCGCGGGTTGTAGCGGTCGGACAGCCAGCCCGATCCGATCGTGCCGAACAGGTCGAACACGCCCAGCGTCGCGAGCACGCCGGCCGCGGCGACCTCGGAGATGCCGTGGTCCATGCAGTAGGCGATCATGTGCGTGCCGACGAGCCCGTAGGTCGAGAACCCGCACACGGCGAAGCTGCCGGCCAGCAGCCAGAAATCGAGCGACCGCACGCCCTGGCCGAGGCCGCGGACCGCGTTGGCGAACGGATTGCCGGTCGTGGGCGGCATCGGCGCCTCGCCTTCGGCGCCGTAGGAGCTGAGGCCGACGGAGCCGGGGCGCTCCACCAGGAACAGGGCCACGATCGGGATCAGCGCGGCCAGGGTCAGCGCCACCGCGAGCGGCACGCTGACCCAGCCGAACGCTCCCGACAGCGCGGCCAGGAACGGCAGGAAGACGAGCTGCCCGGAGGCGTTGCTGGCCGTGAGCAGGCCGATCACAAAGCCACGCCGTTCCACGAACCAGCGGTTGGCGACCAGCGCCGCGCCGCCGAAGCCGGTGGCGCTGGCGCCCAGCCCGATCAGCACGCCCCAGGTGAGATAGAGCTGCCAGACCTGGGTGATCATCGCACTCCCGATCGCGCCCAGGAGCAGCAGGGCGAGCGCGCCCAGGATCGTCCGCTTGATCCCCACCCGCTGCATGACCGCGGTCATGAACGGTCCCATCAGACCGAGGAGCAGGATGTTCAGCGACACCGCGCCCGAGATGGTGTCGGTGCTCCAGCCGAATTCGTCCTGCAGCGGCCGCAGCAGCACGGAGGGTGCGGCGCGCACGCCGACGCCGATCAGCGTCACCGTGAACATCACCCCCACGACGATCCAGCCGTAATGAATGCGGCCCGATATGGAACGGGCCAGGCGTGCGGCGACCGGCATGGGGAGCTCCTCTCGTCTTGCGAGTAGCATGACGGCCGTCATATGATCCGACAAGCGTCTTTGATGACGCTCGTCATGCGTTTTGGGAATGATGCACATGCGAACGACGGCCGCGCAGAAGGCCGAAACCCACGCTCGGATCGTCGAGGCCGCTGCGCGGCTGTTCCGTCAGCACGGGATCGACGCGGTGGGCGTGGACGCGGTGATGCGGGCGGCGGGCCTCACCCATGGCGGGTTCTACGGCCATTTCGCGTCGAAGGAGGCGCTGGTGGGGGAGGTGGCGGCCGCGTCCCTCGCGCGGTCGGCGGCGCGGTGGGAAGCCGCGGCACAGGCCGACGGGCCGGACGCGCTGGACAGCCTGGTCGCCTCCTACCTCGATCCCGCCCACGTGGCGCAGGCGGAGCGCGGCTGCGTGCTGGCGACGATCGGGCCGGAGGTGGCGCGCCGGCCGGAGCATCGGGGTCCGATCTGCGACTCGGTGCGGCGCATGACGGACGTGCTGGAGCGGCTGCTCCCGCCCGGGGACGCCTCGGCCGGCCATGACCGGGGACGCGCGGCGCTGGCGACCATGGTGGGGGCGGTGGTGCTCGCACGCCTGGCCGACGACCCGGCGGAGGCGGAGGCCGTGCTGCGCGCGGCGCGGACGGCCGTCCTGGCTGGGAGGTGATCGAGGAGGGTGCCCGCGGCGGCCCTCCAACCTTTCCTTCTGCCTCGGGTGTGCTAAACGCCCAGCCCCATGCGCCACTACCTCGACTTCGAAAAGCCCATCGCCGAACTCGAAGGCAAGATCGAGGAGCTGCGGCGCATGTCGGAGCCCGGCGGCATCAACATCGCCGACGAGGTCGCGCGCCTGACCGCGGTCGCCGACAAGCAGCTCCGCGCCACCTACGGGAAGCTCACGCCCTGGCAGAAGACCCTGGTCGCGCGCCACCCCGACCGCCCCAAGGCGACCGACTACGTGAGCGGGCTGATCACCGAGTTCACCCCGCTGGCCGGCGACCGCGCCTTCGCCGACGATGCCGCCGTGATCGGCGGGCTGGGCCGGTTCCGCGGCCGCTCCGTCGTCGTGCTGGGCACCGAGAAGGGGCGCGATACCGACAGCCGCGTGAAGCACAATTTCGGCAGCGCGCGGCCCGAGGGCTACCGCAAGGCACGCCGCCTGATCGAACTGGCCGGCCGGTTCGGCCTGCCGATCCTGAGCTTCGTCGACACCTCCGGCGCGTTTCCCGGCATCGAGGCCGAGGCGCGCGGCCAGGCCGAGGCCATCGCCCGCGCGATCGAGGCGTGCCTGGACGCGCCCGTGCCGCTGATCGCCACGATCATCGGGGAAGGTGGCTCCGGCGGCGCCATCGCGCTCGCGGCCGGCGACCAGGTGCTGATGCTGGAGCACGCGATCTACTCCGTCATCTCGCCCGAGGGCTGCGCCTCCATCCTGTGGCGCGACGCCGCCCAGGCGCCGACCGCGGCCGAGGCCCTGCGCCTGACGGCCGATGACCTCAAGCGCCTCCGCCTGATCGACACGATCGTGCCCGAACCGCTGGGCGGCGCGCAGCGCGATGCCGAGGCGGCCGTCGCCACGGTGGGCGAGGCGATCGACCTGGCGCTCTCCCCCCTTCTCGGCCTCGACGGCGCCACGCTGCGGGCGCGCCGACGGGAGAAGTTCCTCGAAATGGGCCGCGACGTCGCAATCTGATGCGCCGCAAATCGGTCCTGCTCGCCACCATCGGCCTGATCGGGGCCCTGCTCGCCTGGCGGTTGCTGACCGCCGTACTCGTGCCCGCCCCGACCGGCACGCCCTACCAGCGCCTGGCCTTCGGGCTGGCCGCGTTGTTGCCGGCCGCCGCCGTCCTCGCGGCGATGATCCTGGCGCAGATGGGCGCGCGGTTCTCCGCCGTCGTGATCGATCCGACCGCCGGGCGTGACACCCGGTTCCTGGTGGTGAACCAGCGGGTGATTAGCAACACGGTCGAGCAGCTCGCGGTGTTCATCCCCGCCATGCTGGCCTTCGCCGCGCGCAGCCTGCCGGCCGACATCCCGGGACTGCTCGCGCTGGGCATCGTCTTCGCGCTGGGGCGGCTCGCCTTCTGGGCGGGCTATCTCCGCGCGCCCCTGTTCCGCGCGCCGGGCATGGCGGCGACGGCCGGGGCCAACCTCGCCGCCCTGGTCGGTGCGATCTGGGTCTGGCTCGCGTGACCCGCCGCCGGCCGAACGCGGCGCAATTCCGCACGTAGGCTGGTCAGATGTCCGTCCCTCCAACACCGCCGCAACCGGCCGACGTCGCAGGGGTGGCAGCCGCGCCGCAGGGCCGCGCCCTGTTCCTGGCCGTCTTCCCCTCGATCATGCTGCCGATGTTCCTGGCCGCGCTGGACCAGACGATCGTCGCCACCGCCCTGCCGGCCATCGCGGGATCGCTGGGCGACGTGGAGCGGATTTCCTGGGTCGTCGTCTCCTACCTGATCGCGACCACGATCGCCGCGCCGGTCTATGGCCGGCTGGGCGACGCGATCGGCCGCAAGCGCATGATGTTCGTCGCTCTCGCGGTGTTCGTCGGCGCCTCGCTGCTGTGCGCCGCGGCCGGGTCGGTGCTCATGCTCACCGCCGCGCGGCTGCTGCAGGGCTTAGGCGGGGGCGGGCTGATGACGCTGTCCCAGGCGCTGATCGCCGAGTCGGTGCCGCCGCGCCAGCGCGGGCGCTACCAGGGCTATCTCTCGGGCATGTACGCCACCGCCGCGACCTTCGGGCCGGTGGCCGGCGGCTGGCTCACCCAGCAATTCGGCTGGCGATCGGTCTTCCTGGTGAACCTGCCGCTGGGCCTGATTGCCGCGCTGCTGGTGATGCGGCTGCCGAACCATGCCGCGGGCGGGCGGCGGGTGCAGTTCGACGTCTGGGGGACGGTGTTCTTCACCGGCTTCGTGGCACCCGTGCTCCTCGCGCTGGAGCAGGGCCAGCGCTTTACCCCGGGCGTCCTGCCCATGGTCGCGCTGCTGCTGGCAGTGGCGGCGACCTGCCTCGTCCTGCTGCTGCGGCAGGAGCGGCGGGCGCCGGCGCCGCTGCTGCCGATCGTGCTGCTCCGGCAGGCGGGCATCTGGCGGGCGGACATGATCGCGGCCTGCGTCGCCGCGCAGACCGTCTCCCTGGTGAGCTTCCTGCCGATGTACCTGCAGGTGGTGCGCGGGGCCGACGCCGCGCATTCGGGGTTCCTGCTGCTGCCGCTGACGGTCGGCATCGCCGCGGGCTCGTTCCTGACCGGGCGCACCATCGCCGCGACGGGACGGACGGCGATCATCCCGTCCATCGGCCTCGCGATCGCGGCCACCACCCTGGTCTCCCTCGGCCTGTTCGCCCCGCATCTGCCGACCGAACGACTGACGCTGCTCCTCGGCCTCGCCTCCTTCTGCACCGGCGGCGCGATGCCGGTCGTGCAGATGACGGTGCAGACCGTGGCCGGACCCAAGTTCCTGGGCGCCGCCGCGGCCTCCGTCCAGTTCGCGCGCTCCGTCGGCGCGGCGTTCGGCACCGCGCTGGTCGGCGCCGTGCTGTTCGCGCTGCTCGCCGCTCAGGACCAGGAGACCGCGTCCCTGTTCGCCGATCTCGTCGAGGCGGGGCCCCGCGTGCTCGCAAGCCTGCCCGAGGCACGGCGCGTGCTGGTGCAGGCCGAGATCGCCGATGCGTTCCGCGGCGCGTTCCTGACCGTCTCCTGCTTCACCACGACCGGCATGCTGTTCGCCTGGTGGCTGCCGGTTCGCCGGATCTGACGGTACGCCGGATCTGGGGGCGCGCCGCATCTCACGGTGCGCCGCATCCGGCCAGCCGTGCTAAACGTTTCGCGGACACCCCGAGGAGGACTGCGATGCTGGTGGTGACGACGGAAACCGTGGCGGGCCATCGCGTGCGAGAGACGCTGGGCCAGTGCTTCGGCGTGGTGGTGCGCAGCCGCGGCGTCGGCGGCAACGTCATGGCGGGCCTGCGCAGCATCGTGGGCGGCGAGATCACCGAATACACGCAGTTGCTCGAAGAGGCGCGTCGGCACGCGGTGGACCGGCTGGTCGCGAACGCCACCGCGATGGGCGCCAATGCGGTCATCATGATGCGTTTCGATTCGTCCGAGATCGGCCAGACCATGAGCGAGATCGTGGCCTACGGCACCGCGGTGGTGATCGAGCCGGCAGGCTGATGCTGCGGTTCGCCGTTCTCGCCGGCGGCATCGTGCTCGTGATGCTGGGGCTCGCGCTTCCGGCGCTGACGGGCACGCTGGGCGCCGCGATCGTCCCGGTGCTGCTGGGCCTGATGCTGCTGGGCGGGACGCTGTTCGAGCGGCGGCGCTACAAGGCGCTGCGCGACGTGCCGCCGCCCGGCTGGCAGGCGACGCGGGAGCGCTTCATCGATCCGGTGAGCGGCGACCAGGTGGTGGTGCATGTCGAGCCGACCACCGGGGAACGCTGCTACGTGCGGGAGCTGCGGCGGCGCGGCGGCGATCGCTGACCGCGGTCAGCCCTCGATCTCCTCCCGCAGCATCTCCAGCGCGAGCCACTGTTCCTCCGCCTCCGCCAGCGTCTGTTGCGCCGTGGCGAGCGCGGCCGTGATGCGCTGGAATCGGACGGCGTCGCGGGCATAGAGGTCCGGGTCCGCCAGCGCCGCGGTGAGTTTCGCGATCTCCTGCTGCAGCGTCTCGATCCGCGCGGGCAGCGTCTCCAGCGCGTGGCGGTCCTTGAACGTCATCCGCTTGCGTGCGGGCGCCGGCGTCCGCGGCGCGGCCGGGGCCGCGGCCTTCGGGCGCGGGGCGGCGGCGGACGGGCTGCGCAGCGGACCCCGTTGCGCGAGCATGTCGCTGTAGCCGCCGGCGTACTCGACCCATCGTCCGTCGCCTTCGGCCGCGATCACCGAGGTCGCGACGCGGTCGAGGAAGTCGCGGTCGTGGCTGACCAGCAGGACGGTTCCGGCGTAGTCCGCCAGCCGCTCCTGCAGCAGGTCGAGCGTCTCGAGGTCGAGGTCGTTGGTCGGTTCGTCGAGCACCAGCAGGTTCGACGGCTGGGCGAAGGCGCGGGCCAGGGTGAGGCGCCCGCGTTCCCCGCCCGACAACACGCCGACCGGCGTGTTGGCCTGTTCCGGCGCGAACAGGAAGTCCTTCATGTAGCCGATCACGTGGCGGTTCTGTCCCCCCACGGTGACCGTGTCGCCGTGTCCGCCGGTGAGCGCATCGCGCAGCGTCTGGCCGGGATCGAGCGTTTCCCGGCGCTGGTCGAGCGTGATGGCTTCGAGATTCGTGCCGCGCTTCACCTCGCCCTGGTCGGGATCCAGCGTGCCCATCAGGAGGTTGAGCAGCGTGGTCTTGCCCGCGCCGTTCGGCCCGACCAGTGCGGTGCGGTCGCCGCGCAGGATCCGGGTCGAGAGGTCGCGCACGATCACCCGCTCGCCGAACGACTTCCACACGCCTTCGGCCACGAAGACGAGGCGGCCCGACAGGTCGGCTTCCGCCGCCTCCATCTGCACCTTGCCGACGGCGCCGCGCCGCTCCTTGTGCCGCTTGCGCAGCGTATGCAGGTCGGCGAGGCGCTTCTGGTTGCGCTTGCGCCGTGCGGTGACGCCGTAGCGGAGCCAGTCCTCCTCCATGGCGATCTTGCGCCCGAGCTTGTGGTGTTCGAGTTCTTCCTGTTCGAGGAGGGAGTCGCGCCAGGATTCGAAGCCGGCGAAGCCCTGGTCCAGCGTGCGGGTGGTGCCGCGGTCGAGCCAGACGGTGGTGCGCGATAGTTTCTCCAGCAACCGGCGGTCATGGCTGATCAGCACGATTGCGGAGCGGAGGGAGGAGAGTTCGCGCTCCAGCCACTCGATGCCGAGAAGGTCGAGATGGTTGGTGGGCTCGTCCAGCAGAAGGATATCGGGTTCGGGTGCGAGCACGCGGGCGAGGGCGGCGCGGCGCGCTTCACCGCCGGACAACCGGGACGGATCCTCGGCGCCGGTGAGCTCGAGTTGCTCCAGCAGGTAGTCGGCCCGGTGGCGATCGCCGGCGGCATCGCCGAACCCGGCCTCCACGTAGTCGCGCGTCGTGGCGAAGCCGGTGAAGTCCGGCTCCTGCGGCAGGTAGCGGATGGTCGCGCCGGGCTGGGCGAAGCGGCGGCCGGAATCGGGGCCGAGGATGTCGGCGGCGACGCGGAGCAGGGTGGATTTGCCCGATCCGTTGCGGCCGACCAGGCAGACGCGGTCCCCTTCGGAGACGGCGAGGTTCGCGCCGGCGAGCAGCGGCGTGCTGCCGAAGGTGAGATGGATGTCCTGGAGCGTGAGGAGGGGCGGGGCCATCCGCGCCGTATAGGGCATATGCGGCTGGGCGGGGAGCGGACGCCGCTCACGCACGGCGCGGACGGCCCTGATCAGCGGGCTGTCCGCCGAAGACGGGTCGTGCAGCGGGACCAGCGGGTTCGGCGTAGAACCCGGCCGAGCGTGAGCAACGCTGAAGCCAGATGACGGAATGATGATGACAGATGGCGCGCGCCTTGCTTAGCTGCCCCGATAAGACGTCATAACAGGGGGTCTTGACATGCTGACGCGCCGTTGCGCTGCACAATTTCTTGCCACGCTGGCCCTTGGGGCCGCCTCGACCGTCACACCGGTGAGCAGATCCTGGGCAGCAGACACGGTGTTGAAGGTCGGACTCGATTGCTCCCTGACCGGCGCCGACGCGGAGAGCGCGCAGCGGGTCCGCAACGGCGTGATGATGGCGATCGAAGAGGCGAACGACGCCAACGCCATTCCCGGCATCAAGCTCGAACTCGTCACCTATGACGACGGCACGCCCACCGCCGGCCAGTACGATCCCGCGCAGGCCGCGACGAACGCGCGCAAGATGGTGTCCGACCGCGACATCATGGCCGCCGTCGGCCCGCAGATGAGCGGGGCAGGCAAGGCGATGGCGCCGATCCTCAGCCAGGGCGGGCTCGCGATCATCACCCCGGCTTCCACCAACCCCGACATCACCAACCCGAAATTCGCCGAACAGTACCGGCCCGCGGGCAAGCCGATCTACTTCCGCACCGTGACGACGGACGCCTACCAGGGCCCGAACATGGCGAACTTCTTCGCCGAGACGCTGAAGGTGAAGAGCGTCTACATCCTGGACGACAGCGGCGCGTATGGCGTGGGCATCGCCGACACGTTCCAGAAGCAGGCCGAGGCGAAAGGCATCAAGATCCTGGGCCGCGACCGGCTGGACCCGAAGGCGGCCGACTACACGACCATCCTGACGAAGATCAAGTCGCTCAACCCCGAGGCGCTGTATTACGGCGGCGTCGGCCAGGCCGGAGTGAAGGTCGCCAAGCAGTCCTACGACATCATCCCGAATGTGATCAAAGGCGGCGGCGACGGCATGTACGGGCCGGCGATGCTGACCGCGGTCGGCTTCCCCGCCGCCGCCGGATGGTACGCGACGATCGCGTCACCGCATCTGGTGGGCGACACCAAGGCGCAGGCCTTCGTCGACCACTACATGGGCCGGTTCCACAGCCCGCCGGACGACTACACCATCACCGCCTATGACGCGACGCTGGTGATCATCGACAGCATCCGCCGCGTCGCCGCCTCCGGCAAGAAGGTCACGCGTGACGCCGTGCGCGATGCGATCCAGAGCGCGAAGGTCAGCACGATCCAGGGCACCGTGTCGTTCGACGCCAACGGCGACCTCGCGGACCGCACCGTCAGCGTGTTCCAGATCAAGCAGGATCCGTCGGCGCGGCCCGACGACGTCTCCCGGCAGTACACATATGTCGGGGTGGCACCGCAGTCCTGAGCGCGTCATGACCACGTTCGACCTGCTGCTGCAGCAGACGATCAATGGTCTGAGCCTCGGCGCGATGTATTCCCTGCTCGCGCTGGGGTTCACCCTGGTCTACGGCATCCTGGAGCTGATCAACTTCGCCCATTTCAACGTGTTCATGGTGGGCTCGTTCATCGCCATGGGCACGCTCCAGCTCTTCGGGCTGCACGGTCAGGAGGTGATCCTGACCGGCATGCCCCTCGCACTGGTGCTGATCGCCGCCTTCACCGTCACCATGGTCGCCTCCGGCGCGCTCGGCGTCGCGATCGAGGTGCTGTCGCTGCGCCCGCTGCGCAACGTCAAGGGTCCGGCGGCGATGATCACCACGATCGGCGTCTCCTACATCCTGTTCAACGTCGTGCTGCTGAACCAGGGCGCCGATGCGAAGAACTTCCCGAACCCGATGCCGGCGAAGCGATTCCACATCGAGGGCGCGACGCTCGACCTGCGCGTCATCCTGATCTGGATCGTCGCGCTCGTGCTGATGGTCGGGCTCTACCTCTTCGTGCAGCGGAGCAAGATGGGCAAGGCGATGCGCGCCACCGCCCAGGATCCCGAGGCCGCGCGGATGATGGGCGTGGAAGTCGACAAGGTCATCATCACCGCGTTCTTCCTGGGATCGGCGCTGGCCGGGGCAGGGGGGATGATCTTCGGCCTCTACTACAACTTCACGAGCTTCATCATCGGCTTCACCGCCGGGCTGCGCGCCTTCACCGCCGCCGTGCTGGGCGGGATCGGCAACGTGCCGGGCGCCATGGTGGGCGGCGTGCTGATCGGCCTGATCGAGGCGATGGCCGGCCAGTTCATCGCCACCGCCTGGGCGGACGTGATCATCTTCTCGATCCTCGTGCTCGTCCTGGTGTTCAAGCCGGCGGGCCTGTTCGGGCGACTGGCGCCGCAGAAATCATGAGCGGCGCGATGACCTCCTGGACCCAGCCCCTGCTCGCGCGCGTGCCCGAGGCACGGCGCCGGCAGATCGGCCTCACGCTGCTGGTCGCGGCGGCGCTGCTCTTCCCGATCCTGCACGACAACGACGCCGATATCGACAGCATGGCGAATGCGGCCGCCTATGCCACGCTCGCCCTCGGGCTCAACATCGTGGTGGGCTTCGCCGGCCTGCTCGACCTCGGCTACGCGGCGTTCTTCGCGATCGGCGCCTATACCTACGGGCTGCTGACGTCGTTCCAGCTGGAACCACCCTGGAGCCCGTTCTGGGAGCCGTTCCGGCAGGTCGGCCTCGTGTCCCAGATCGCCGGCGAGAGCGGCGGGATGGCGGTGCACTTCACCGTCTCCTTCTGGATCGCCCTGCCGCTCGCAGCCGCCTTCGCCGCCTTCTGGGGGATCGTGTTCGGCGCACCGACCCTGCGCCTGCGCGGCGACTACCTGGCGATCGTCACGCTGGGCTTCGGCGAGATCGTGCCGATCGTCGTGCGCAACTGGTCCGACCTGACCGGGGGCGCGGCCGGGCTGAACGGCGTCGCGGCACCGAAGCTGTTCGGCTGGAGCTTCGGCGTCGATGCGACGCCGTACTACTACGTCGCCATGGCGATGGTGGCGCTGCTGGTCTTCGTCAGCCTGCGATTGCGGGATTCACGCATCGGCCGCGCCTGGATGGCGATCCGGGAGGACGAGATCGCCGCCGCCGCGATGGGCATCGACCGCACGCGCTTCAAGCTGATGGCCTTCGCGATCGGCGCCGCGTTCGGCGGCATGACGGGCGTGTTCTACGTCGCCAAGCTGCAGACCGCGACGCCCGAGATGTTCGGCTTCCCGGTCTCGGTCATGATCCTGGTCATGATCGTGTTCGGCGGCATCGGCTCCGTCTGGGGCGTCGTGCTGGGCGCGTTCATCCTGCAGCTGCTGCAATCCTGGTGGCTGCAGGACCTGACGTTCTGGATCAACGCCGGCGGACGGCTCCTGCACAGCGACTGGCTCGCCCATGTCGACCTCGTGCCCTCGATCGAGCTGATCTTCGGCCTGATCCTGGTCGGCATGATGCTGTTCCGGCGGGAGGGGCTGATCCCGGCAACGCGCCCGCAATCAGCGCTCAGCTTCGACCAGCAGCACGCGGAGGTCCGCCGCGGCGGGATCCAGGAGTTGGAATTCCAGGGGCTCGGCGGCGAACACCGCAGCGGCGAGACGGCGATGGCGATCCGCGGCGTCACCGTGCGCTTCGGGGGCCTGGTCGCGCTGAACGAGGTGAGCCTCGACGTGCCCGTGGGCAGCGTGATCGCGGTGATCGGCCCGAACGGTTCGGGCAAGTCGACGCTGTTCAACGTGATCACCGGCCTCGTGCCCGCGGCGAAGGGCTCGATCCTGTTCCATGGCGACGAGCTGCTGCGTCTGTCGCCGCACGAGATCCTGGAGAAGGGCGTCGCGCGGACGTTCCAGAACCTGCGCCTGTTCGGCAACCTGACGGTGCTCGAGAACGTGCTGATCGGCCAGCACGCCCGCCTGCGCACCGGCATCGCGGCGGCGATCCTGCGCCCCCGCTCGACCCGCGACGAGGAGACGGAAGCCCGCCGCTGGGTGATGCAGATCTTCGGCATCTTCGGCAACCGGCTGACGCCGCGGGTCGGGCAGATGGTGACGGGCCTGTCCTACGCAAACCGCCGCCGCACCGAGATCGCGCGCGCGCTAGCCTCGCGTCCACGGATCCTGCTGCTCGACGAGCCGACGGCCGGCATGAACCCGGCCGAAACCCTGGAACTCGCCGAACAAGTGAAAAGCCTCAACCAGCTCGGCCTCACCGTGCTGCTGATCGAGCACAAGCTCGACGTGGTCACGACGCTCGCCGACCGGGTCTACGTGCTGGATCACGGCGAGATCATCGCCCAGGGCACGCCGGCCGAGGTGCGCCAGGACGAGGAGGTGCTGCGCGCCTATCTCGGCCGCAACGCCCAGGCCGCCGCCGCGGGAGTCGCCGCCACCGGGGTCTCCGCCAATGCGTGAGCCGATGCTGCTCGAGTTCCGTGACGTGAACACGCATTACGGCGACCTGCACGTGCTGAAGCAGGTGAACTACGCGATCGGGAAAGGGGAGATCATCGCGCTGCTGGGCGGCAATGCCTGCGGCAAATCCACCACGATGAAGACGATCATGGGCGTGGTGCGCCCGACCTCCGGGACGGTGCAGTTCGACGGCAAGGCGATCGAGCGCCTGCCCACCGCCGAACGCGTCCGCCGCGGCATCGCGCCGGTGCTCGAGGCCCGGCGGCTGTTCCCGCGCATGACGGTGTTCGAGAACCTGGAGATGGGTGCCTACCTGCGCAAACGCGGCACGGAGTTCGACGAGGATCTCGAGCGCGTCTACGACCTGTTCCCGCGCGTAAAGGAGCGGCGCAACCAGATCGCGGGCACGCTGTCGGGCGGCGAGCAGCAGATGGTCGCGATGGGCCGCGCGCTGATGGCGCGGCCGCGGCTGCTGTGCATGGACGAGCCGTCGATGGGCCTGTCGCCGCGCTATGTGGAGCAGGTGTTCGACATCATCCAGGCGATCAACCGCCAGGGCACGACGATCTTCATGGTCGAGCAGAACGCCAACATGGCGCTGTCGATCGCGCATCGCGCCTATGTGCTGCAGACCGGCCAGGTGGTGCTGTCCGGCACGGCGGAGGAGCTGCGGCGCAACCCGCTGATCCGCGAGGCGTATCTGGGGGAGATGCAGGTCCCGGCGGGATAAGGGGGCGCGGATCGCCGCGGCGCGGCGTTGGTCCGCGCCGCGACGGTCACGACGCGCCGCCGCGACACCCCGCTGTCACGAAGCGCCGGCTCCGACCGCCCCCGCGTCATGGCCGGCCGTCGAGCCGGCCATCCACACCGTTACTGGCCTGCGAGAGGACCCGTCATGACGACGATCCAAGATCCGGCGGAGAGGGTCTCATGATGGATTGGGTGCCGAGGGGGATGGCCGGCTCGACGGCCGGCCATGACGGGCGATGATGCCGGTGGGGTTGGCCGGCTCGACGGCCGGCCGTGACGGTGCGCGCTATCCGGGTCCGACTCCGGCCGTTTGCTCGCGCACCATGCGACGAGCCCGGCCAGCCCAAACCTCGGCGCGTCGCGGAACCCGCGAACTCACCCCTCGCGGCGGAAATCCGCCATCCGGGTGAAGTCCTCCCCGTCGGCCAGCGGCGCCTCGCGCCAGAGCTGTGCGACCAGCGCGCTCAGCGGCAGCGCCGTCCCGGCCTCCGCCGCCATCTCCAGCGCCAGCCGCACGTCCTTGCGCATCAGCCCGGCGCTGAAGCCGCTGTCGAACGTGCCGGGCATCACCCAGCGCGGCACGCTCACCTCCGTCGCGGCGCTGCGGCCCGTGGCGGCGTTGATCACCCCCAGCGCGGCCTGCGCCGGCAGGCCGGCGGCCTCCGACAGGCGCAGCGCCTCCTGCGCGGTGATCAGGTGGGCCGCCACGAGCAGGTTGTTCACCAGCTTGGCCACGTTCCCGGCGCCCGACGGCCCGACATGCACCACCTTCGCCGCCATGGCCGCGAGCACCGGGCGCACCCGCTCCAGATCCGCTGCGTCGCCGCCCACCATCATGGTCAGCGTGCCGGCGGCCGCCCCTGCGGGGCCGCCGCTGACCGGCGCATCCAGCAGACCGTGACCCGCCTCGGCCAAGATCCCCGCAAGCCGGCGGGACGTGCCGGGATCGGAGGTGGAGGTGTCGATCGCCACCACCCGCCGGTCCCGCCGCGCGAGCAGGCCGCCGGTCGTCGCCACCATCTCCACGTCGCGCGCGGTGGGCAGGGAGAACACCAGGGCGTCGGCCTCCGCCATGACGGCGGCGAGCGAGTCGCGCACGCCGCAACCCGCCTCGGCGGCGGCGGCGCGGCGGTCGGCCGACAGGTCGTGTCCGATCACGGTGAAACCGCCGCGTACCAGGCTGCCCGCCATTCCCAGCCCCATGTTGCCGAGACCGACCACCCCCACGACCCGCACGTCCATTCCACGCATCCTCGCTGCCGTCGCGGCGCACCATCACGACTGCGGATCGTCAGGGCAAGTGGTCGTCTCGCCTGACGGCCCACGGCATGGCATACGGCCCGTGGCGATTCGGCCCCGTCCCCGTCCGCGACGGAGAGGACCGCCGCATCAGAGCGGGAGGCGATCGGTCGGCACATGCGAGCGAGCGGAATGAGGCGTCAGCCAGCCCTGTCACGCCGCCTCCTGCTGGGAAGCGCGCTGCTTGCGCCGCGGCTCGCCCGCGCGGCCGAACCGGTGCGGTTCGGACTGCTGCACACGCTCTCGCCGGCGCCGTTCTACCTCGCGCAGGAGCGCGGCTATTTCCGTGACGAGGGGCTGGACGTCGCCTTCCGCTTCTTCCAGGCGGCGCAGCCGATCGCCGCGGCGGCCGTCGCCGGCGACATCGATCTCGGCGTCACCGCGCTGACCGGCGGCTTCTTCAACCTGGCCGAGAAGGGCGTGCTGAAGGTGATCGGCGGCGGGCTGCACGAGGAGCGCGGCTACGAAGGCTCCGCCATCCTGGTGTCGAACAAGGCGTTCGAGGCCGGCCTGACCTCGGTCGACAAGCTGCCGGGGCACAGCTTCGCCATCACCCAGTACGGCTCGTCGTTCCACTACATGCTGGGGAGGATCGCACAGGCGAAGGGATTCGACCTGTCGAGCGTCAGCCTGCGGCCGGTGCAGCAGATCTCCAACATGCTGGCCGCCGTGACGTCGGGCCAGGTGGATGCCACGATCGCCATCGCCTCCCAGGCGAGACCCGCCGCGGCGGCGGGGCAGGCGCACATCATCGGATGGGCCGGCGACCTCGTGCCGTACCAGATCACCGCGCTGTTCGCCGCGACGCGCTTCCTCACCGACTCCCCGGAACAGGTGCGCCGCTTCTGCCAGGCCTACAAGCGCGGCGTCGCCGACTACCGCGCGGCCTTCCTGCGGCGCGATCCGCAGGGCCGGCCGGTGGTCGATGCGCTGACGCTCGCGGCGGTGGCGGACATCAGCCGCTACGTCTTCACCGGCGACCCGCAGGCTGAGGCGAAGATCCTGGCCGGCGTCGGCTACTACGACGAGAACGCGGCGCTGGACGTGGCGGACGTGCTCGACCAGCTCCGCTGGTTCCGCGCCGAGGGGCTGGTGAAGGGCGACGCCGATCCGCGATCGATGCTCGACACACGCTTCCTGCCGACGCGATGAGCGCAGCGCAGGGGCCGCCGCTCTCCTCGGGCATGAGCGGCGGGCAGGGCCTGCGGCTCACGCTGCGTGGCATTGGCCATGCCTATCGCGGGCTGCAGGTGCTGCAGGACATCGACCTGACCGTCGCGCCGGGGGAGGTGCTGGCCCTGGTCGGTCCGTCCGGCTGCGGCAAATCCACCCTCCTCGGCATCATGGGCGGGCTGATCGCGCCGGCGGCGGGCGTGGTGGAGGCGCATGGCGCGGTCGCGGACGACTGCCTCAACCCGATCACCTACGTCTTCCAGGACTTCGCCCTGCTGCCCTGGCGCAGCGTGCGCGACAACGTGGCGCTCCCCCTCGAGCCGCATCTGCCGCGTGCCGCCCGCCGCGCGCGGGTGGACGAGGTGCTCGCCCTCACCGGGCTCGACGCCTTCGCCGAGGCGTGGCCGCGCGAGCTCTCGGGCGGCATGCGCCAGCGGGTCGGCATCGCCCGCGCCCTGGCCGTGCGCCCCGCCTGCCTGCTGATGGACGAGCCGCTCTCCGCGCTGGATGCGCAGACCCGCACGCTGCTGCTGGAGGAGTTCGCCGGCCTGATCGCGCGCGCCGGCACGACCACGGTCTACGTCACGCATACCCTGTCCGAGGCGGTGCGGATCGGCCACGAGGTCGCGGTGATGTCCCGCCGTCCCGGGCGGGTGCGCGCCCTGCTCCGCATCGACCGCCCGATCGAGGGCCGCCGCGCGACCGACCCCGACCTGCTCGCGATGGAGGCGCGGATCTGGGCGATGATCCGCGACGATGCGGCGACCGCCGAACGGGAGCGGGTCGATGCGGCGGATTGACGGAGCCATCGCGTTCCGCGGCGGGGGCTTCGCGCCTCGCGCCCGCGCCTGGGCGGCGGCCGGCACCCTGATCGGGCTGGTGGCGCTGTGGCAGGCGTTGGAGATGGCTCAGCTGGTGCCGACGCTGTTCCTGCCGGCGCCGCTCGCGATCGGCCGCACGCTGTGGGCGCTGACGGTCAGCGGGGAGCTGTGGAAGCACCTGTCGGCGTCGCTGCTGCGCCTCGCGGTGGGGTGGACGGTGGGGACCGTGTTCGGGATCGCGGTCGGCCTCGCCGTCGGATTGTGGTCCGCCTTGCGCTCCCCGGTCATGGCGGTTGTGGCGGCGCTGTTCCCGATCCCGAAGATCGCGCTGGTGCCGCTGTTCATCATCTGGTTCGGCATCGGAGAGGGCTCCAAGATCGCGACGATCGGCTTCGGCGTGTTCTTCCCGACCGTGATCGCGACCGCGGGGGGCGTGGACGGGGTGCCGCGCGGGCTGATCCGGATGGGGCAGGGGTTCGGCCTGCCGACCTGGAAGATCGTGCGCAGCATCGTGCTGCCGGGGGCGCTTCCGGCGATCCTGACCGGGTTCCGCGTCACCAGCTCCATCGCGATCGTGCTGCTGGTCGCGGCCGAGATGATCGGGGCGGAGCGCGGCATCGGCGCCTTCATCCTGGCCGCGGGCAATCTGTACGACATGGACGCGCTGCTTGCCGGGATCGTGGTGCTCTCGGTTCTGGGGCTCGCGGTCGCCTGGGCGATCGGCGTGGCCGAACGGGTGCTGCTGCGCTGGCGGTGAGGCGGCGTTCTCCCCGGGGCTGCGGCATGCATCCCGCATGGGATCCAGCGGGGGATCGTGGTATCCTGTCGCCAGACGGGAGCCCCAAATGGGAGCTTATGTGCAGCCGCATGCCCACGACTCTCTCGATCAGGAATGCACCGGATGACCTGGTCCGACGGCTCCGCCTGCGGGCCGCGCGGCATCATCGATCGTTACAAGGCGAACTGCTTGCCATCGTCGAGGAAGCGGTGAGGGCCGATCGGGATTTGAGCCCGGCGGAACTCCTCGCCGAGGTGCGGCGGCTCGGTGTTCATTCGCCGGGTGACGCGGCCGAGATCATCCGCGCAGACCGTGACCGGCATTAAGGTCGTCGACGCCTCGGCGCTCGCCGCCATCCTTTTCGCGGAACCGGAGGCTGATATCGTTGCCGAACGGCTCGCGGAAGGTCGTCTCGTCGCGCCTGCCCTGCTCGACTATGAGCTCGCCAACGTCTGCCTGACCAAGCTTCGACGGCAACCAGGCGAGCGAGAGGCACTCCGAGCGGCCTTCCGGCTGCGGGGACGGCTGAAGATCGACACGGTGGCGGTCGACCATCTTGCAGTCCTGGATCTCGCGGTAGCGACGCGACTGACCGTCTACGACGCGAGCTATCTCTGGCTTTCCCGCACACTCGACGGCGAGTTGGTGACGCTGGACCGGAAGCTCGCGGCGGCCTCGGTCTGAAAAGACGCCCTCCCGTCCGCCACGACCCGCCTTGCGGCGCCCCCGCCGCCCGCGCCAGGATAGCGATAACGAAGCGCGATCCGGCCACCGCCGGGACGAAGCCAGGGAGACTGATCGATGCGACCCATCCTGCAGGCCGGGGTGTGCGCCCTTGGCGTGACCCTCGCCGCCACGGCCGCCCCCGCGCCCGCCGCCGCCCAGACCCTGCGCATCGCCCTGCGCCAGGACCTCGACGTCCTCGACCCCACCCTCGCCACGACCTATGTCGGCCGCATCGTCTTCGCAGGCCTCTGCGACAAGCTGTTCGACATCGACGAGAAGCTGCAGATCGTCCCGCAGCTCGCCACCGGCTACGAATGGGCCGACGACAAGACGCTGGTCCTCAAGATCCGCCCCGGCGTGACCTTCCAGAACGGGGAGACGCTCGACGCCGCCGCGGTCAAGTATTCGCTCGAACGGCACCTGACGATGCCCGGCAGCTTCCGCCGCAGCGAGCTCAGCGCGATCGACCACATCGACGTGGTGGATCCGGCCACGGTGAAGATCACCCTCAAGCAGCCCTCGGGCGCCTTCCTCTCGCAGCTCACGGATCGCGCCGGCATGATCCTGCCGCCCAAGGCGACCGAGGCGGCCGGCAAGGATTTCGCCCGCGCACCCGTCTGCAGCGGCCCCTTCCGCTTCGTGGAGCGCGTGCCGCAGGACCACGTCATGCTCGAGAAATACCCCGGCTACTGGAACGCGAAGGCGATCCATTTCGACAAGGTCGTCTACCAGGTGCTGACCGAATCCTCGGTCCGGCTGGCCAACCTGAAGACCGGCACGGTGGACATCGTCGAATACGTGCTGCCGACCGACGCCCCCGCGGTGAAGGCGGACCCGAAGCTCCGGCTCGCGGTCTTTGATGGCCTCGGGTATTTCGGCATCACCAACAACGTCGGCAATGGACCGCGCGCGGACAACCCGTACGGCAAGAACGCCGCGGTGCGGCAGGCGCTGGATCTGGCCATCGACCGCAAGGCGCTGGTGGGTGTCGTCTTCGCCGACATGTATGCGCCCACGGTACAGGCGGTGCCGGAGAGCTCCCCCTTCTATGACGCGGCCATCAAGCCGCCGGAGCGGAACGTGGAGAAGGCCAAGGCGCTGCTGAAGCAGGCGGGCGTGACGCTGCCCGTGAAGCTCGACCTGCTCGCCTTCAACAATCCCGACATCCTGCAGGCGGCCGAGGTGATCCAGTCGATGGCGGCGGAAGCCGGGATCGAGGTGAAGATCCAGGCGATGGAGTTCGCCTCCTCCCTGCAGACGTCGCAGCGCGGCGACTACCAGGCCTACATGATCGGCTGGTCGGGCCGTGCCGATATCGAAGGCAACACCTACGCCTTCCTGCATTCCGGCGGATCGAACAACTCGAGCGGCTACGGCAACCCAGCGGTCGACAAGCTGCTCGACCAGGCCCGCGGGTCGGTGGACCTCGCGAAGCGGAAGGCGTCGTACGACCAGATGTGGCCGATCCTGCGGCAGGACCTGCCGATCACCTATCTCTGGAGCCCGCGCAACATCATGGGCCTGTCGGCCAAGGTGACCGGCTTCCGACCGGTGCCGGACGGCATGATCCGCCTCCAGGGCCTGGCGCTCGCCCAGTGAGCGCCCTGCGTCCAACCCGCGGCACGCCCGCATGAGCGGTTCGCTCGGCGCCCGCATCGGCCAGATCATCCCGACGCTGCTGCTGGTCAGCGTGCTGGTCTTCGGCCTGCAGCAGCTCATGCCGGGCGATCCGGCGCTGATCATGGCGGGGGAGGAGCGGGGCGACCCGCAGGTGCTGGCGC
>MKTV01000055.1:35527-52953 GCA_001898425.1 Rhodospirillales bacterium 69-11 | reverse complement strand
GGGAACCTCGGCTACTCGTGGCGTATCCGCCAGCCCGTGACCCAGCTCGTGGCCCAGAAGCTGCCGGTGACGCTGCAGCTCGGCGCCATGGCGTTCGTCATCTCGGTGCTGATCGGCGTCCCGGCGGGCATCGTCGCCGCGGTCTACCGCAACCGGTTCTGGGATTACCTGGCGAACGCGATCGGGCTTGCGGGCCTGTCGACGCCCACGTTCTGGCTGGGGATCATGCTGATCCTGCTGGTGTCGGTGAAGCTCGAGTGGCTGCCGCCCTCGGGCTACGTGCCGCTGTTCGAGGATTGGCGGCAGTCCCTGGCGACCACGATCATGCCGGCCTTCGTGCTGGGCAACGCGATCGCGGCGATCCTGATGCGGCATACGCGGAGTGCGATGCTGACGGCGCTGGACCAGGACTACGTGCGGACGGCGCGGGCGAAGGGGCTGCGCGAGTGGACGGTCGTGCTGCGGCACGCGCTGCGCAACGCGCTGATCCCCGTGGTGACGCTGGGGGCGTTGGAGCTGGGCACGCTGCTGTCGGGCGCGGTGCTGACCGAGCAGGTGTTCTCGATCCCGGGGTTCGGGAAGATGATCGTGGATGCGGTGTTCAACCGCGACTACCCCGTGGTGCAGGGCGTCGTGCTGGTGACGGCGTTCCTCTACGTGGTGCTGAACCTGATCGCGGACGTGCTGTACGTCGTGATCAATCCCCGGCTGCGCGGCGCATGACGACCGCACCCACAGTGTCATGGCCGCGCTTGTCGCGGCCATCCACGGCTTCGGGGCGCACGGGACGTCGTGGATGGCCGGCCTGCGCCGGCCATCACACGGGGGAGGGGGCGCACGCATGACCGCCGCCGCACTCCCGGCCTCGTCCCCCGCCGCCCCGCTCGCGCCCCAGCGCGCGCGCAGCCCGCGGCAGCTCGCGCTGCGGCGCTTCCTCGGGCGGCCCGTGGCGGTCGCGGGGCTGCTCGTCATCATCGCCTTCATCGCCATCGCCGTGGCCGCGCCGTTGCTCGCGCCATACAGCCCGACCGCGACCTCCTGGAGCGCGATCCGCAAGGCACCCTCATTCGCGCATTGGATGGGCACCGACGAGAACGGCCGCGACGTGCTCTCCCGCATCATCTTCGGCGCGCGCGCCTCCATGCTCGCCGGCGTCGTCTCGGTGCTGATCGCCGGCGGCATCGGCGTCCCGACCGGCCTGCTCGCCGGGTTCGCCGGGGGCTGGACCGACACGATCCTGAGCCGCATCGTCGATGCCATGCTGGCCTGCCCCTTCCTCATCCTGGCGATCGCGCTCGCCGCCTTCCTCGGGCCCGACTTGACGAACGCGATGATCGCGATCGGCGTCTCCACCGCGCCGCGCTTCATGCGGGTGGCGCGAGCCGCCACCCTGGACGCCGCCAGCAACGAATACGTCGAGGCCGCCCGCGCGCTCGGCAATCCGCCCTGGCGCGTCGCGCTGCGCCACGTGCTGCCCAACATCGTCCCGCCGGTGCTCGTGCAGGGCACGCTCGCCATCGCCGCCGCCATCATCGCGGAGGCGTCGCTGTCCTTCCTGGGCCTCGGCCAGCAGCCGCCGGCCCCGTCCTGGGGGTCCATGCTGAACGCCGCACAACGCTTCCTCTCACAGGCACCATGGCTCGCGATCTTTCCCGGCCTCGCGATCTTCCTGGTCGTGCTGTCCTTCAACCTGGTGGGGGACGGGTTGCGCGACGCGCTGGACCCGCGCCGCCGATGAGCGACGTCCTGCAGGTCCAGGGCCTCAAGAAGCACTTCACCGTCACGAAGGGCTTCCCGAAACCGGTCACCACGATCGTGCGCGCGGTCGACGGCGTCGATTTCGCCGTCCAGCCGGCCGAGGCATTCGGCCTGGTGGGCGAATCGGGCTGCGGCAAGTCGACCGTCGCCCGCGCGGCGCTGCGGCTGATCGAGCCCGATGCCGGCATCGTCCGTTTCGGCGACACCGACGTGCTGGCCGCCCGCGGCGGAGCGTTGCGGCGCCTGCGGCGGCGCATGCAGATCGTCTTCCAGGACCCGTACTCGTCGCTCAACCCGCGTCGCACCATCGGCCGCACGCTGGCCGAACCCTTGGGCGTGCACGGCATCGCACGCGGCCGCGCCGCACGCGACCAGGCCGGCGCGCTGCTGGCCGAGGTCGGGCTGCCGGAAACCGCGCTCGACCGCTACCCGCACGAGTTCTCCGGCGGCCAGCGGCAGCGCATCGGCATCGCCCGCGCGCTCGCGCTCCAGCCGGAGCTGATCGTGGCGGACGAGCCGGTCTCCGCGCTCGACGTCTCGGTGCAGGCGCAGGTGCTCCTGCTGCTGCGGGAGCTGCAGGCGCGGCGCGGCCTCGCCTTCGTCTTCGTCAGCCACGACCTGGGCGTGGTGCGCTGGTTCTGCGCGCGGGTCGCGGTGATGTATCTCGGCCGGATCGTGGAACAGGGACCGGTCGCCGAGGTCTTCGCGCGCCCGCGCCATCCCTACACGCGGATGCTGCGCGACGCCTCGCCCATCCCCGATCCGTCACAGCGCGGCGTGCTGCCGCGCGTGGTGGGGGAGATCCCGTCCGCCGCCGCGCCGCCGCCCGGCTGCCACTTCCACCCGCGCTGCCCGCGCGCGACGGAGCGCTGCAAGCAGGAGTATCCGGGGTGGAGCAATCCGGACGGGCATGGGTTCGCCTGCCACCACCCGGAGGGCTGAGGACGGGACGGATCCTGGGGCGGCCGATCGGCGGCCGCTTTGGACGCCTGCGCGCACGGCCACACGCGCATTGACCAGGATCCAGGCGGACGGCTAGCGTCCGCACCATGCGTGGTCTTCGTCTCCGCACCGCAAACCGACGCCGTCACTGCCCATCAGCGGCGGCTTTCGTTGCTGCGTGCAGACAGGCCCCTCGTCTGGTGAGCTCACCGCGGTAGCGGTCCCCACCAACAGGCGCATCAGCCCGCATCTCCGAACCCCCGCAGCCCCAGGCTTCGGGGGTTTTTCTTCGCCTTCACCCCAGAACGAGGACACCACGATGAGCATCCGCGTCGGCATTGTCGGGATCAGCGGCTTCGGCGGCGGGGAGGCCCTGCGCCTCCTCGCGGGCCACCCGTCGTTCGACCTGGTCTACGCCGCGGGCGAGGGCAGCGCCGGCAGCCGATTGCGCGACCGCTTTCCCGGCGCGCCGCCCAGGCTCGCCGATCTGGTGATCGAGAAGTGGGACCCCGCGCACCTGCCGCAGCTCGACCTGCTGTTCGCGTCGCTGCCCACGGGCCGTTCGGCCGAGGCGCTGGCGCGCGTGCCCCGCGACGTGAAGATCGTCGATCTCGGCGGCGACCACCGCTACGTCGAGGGTTGGGCCTACGGTCTGGCCGATGTCTGGCCAGACCGGATCGAGGGGGAGACGCGCGTCGCCAACCCCGGCTGCTTCCCCGCCGCGACCCTGACGGCGTTGGCGCCGCTGCTGGCCGAAGGTCTGATCGAACCCGGCCAGATCGTCATCGACGCCAAGACCGGCATCTCCGGCGCGGGCCGGGGCGGTGCCGACAGCCGGTTCGGCTATGCGGAGACGAACGAGAACCTGGTGCCCTACGGTCTGCTCGAGCACGTCCACATGCCCGAGATGGCCAGCACGATCGAGCGGCTGAGCGGCGGCAGCGCGGCCGGGTTGGTGTTCACGCCTCATCTGGTGCCGATGACCCGCGGCGTACTGGCCACGATCTACTGCCGGGGCCGCGCCACCACCGTGCAGTGCCTGGACGCCGCGCAGCGCTTCTATGCCGAACGGGCGTTCGTCCGCGTGACCGAGACCCCGCCGCAGACCAAATGGGCGACCGGTTCGAATCTCTGCTTCGTCAGCTACGCGGCCGATCCGGCGCGCGACCTGGTGATCGCGATGGGCGTGGTCGACAATCTCGGCAAGGGCGCGGCCGGGCAGGCGGTGCAGAACGCCAACCTGGTCTGCGGGCTGCCGGAAACCGCAGGGCTGGACGTCATGCCCGTCTGGCCATGACGCGTGTGTCGGGACTGCCCGCCACCACACCGCCCGCCACCACGCCCCCCGTCATCGCGCAGGCGCCATCGATCCCGGTGCGCGGATGCTCGGGCGTCCGGACGCGGCACTCAGCCGGCCAGGGACGCCTCCAGCTGCGCATGCAGGGCCGCGCGCCGCGGCTCGGGCACGAACGCCGCATCGAAGCCATTCCGCAGCAACTGCACGATCTCCGCGCGCGACAGGTCCATCGCCTGCGCGCAGGCCAGCAGGTTCTCGGTCACCCAGCCGCCGAAATAGGGCGGGTCGTCGGAATTGACCGTGACCCGCACGCCGGCCCGCAGCAGCGAAGCCAGCGGATGCGCCGCGAGCGAAGGGACGACGTTGAGCCGCAGGTTCGACAGCGGGCAGACGGTCAGCGGCACCCCCCGCGCCGCGAGGTCCGCGACCAGCGCCGGGTCCGCCGCCGCCGCGACACCGTGGTCGATGCGCTGGACATCGAGGTCGAGCGCGTCGCGGACATAGGCGGCCGGACCTTCCTCCCCCGCATGCACCATGGTCGGAAAGCCCGCGTCCTGCGCGGCGCGGAAGAAGCGGGCGAACTTCATGGGCGGATTGCCGATCTCGGCCCCGCCCATGCCGATGCCCAGGATCCGGTCGGACCAGGGCTCGACCGCCCGCAGCACCTCGAACGCGGCCTCCTCCGAACGGTGGCGGTGCACGCTGACCAGCAGGCCGGCGGAGAACGCCGCATCCTCGGCCTCGGCGATCGCCCCCAGGATCCCGTCCATCATTGCGGCGACCGGGATGCCGCGTTCGGTGAAGCTCTGCGGGCCGAAGAAGATCTCGGCATGCGCCACGCCGTCCTGCCGCGCGCGGCGCAGATAGGCCGCGGTCGCGTCGTGGAAGTCGCGCTCCGAGCAGAGCACCGCGCAGGCCTCGAAATACAGGGCGAGGAAGTCCGGAAGATCGCGGAACGCATAGGCCGCCCGCAGCGCCTCGGGGGACGGCCATCGCAGCGTCAGGCCGTTGCGCTGCGCCAGCATGAACATCGTCTCGGGCTCGAGACTGCCCTCCAGGTGCATGTGCAGGTCGGTCTTGGGCAAGGCGCGGAGGAACGCCTCCGTGATCTCGGTCATGTCCGGCTCCATCGTGGCCCGTGACCATGACGGCAGTGGCCAATCACGGCAAACCGGATACGATCGGGGGATCGGGCGCGGCGGTCTCCCCGGCACCGCGCGTCCGCGCGAACGCAGCCGGGTGACGAAGGACGCCGGATGACACGCACCCCCGAGATCGATGCCGACCGCCTCTGGGAGGCGCATCGCCTGATGGCCGAGATCGGGCCCATTCCCGGCGGCGGCTCCCGCCGGCTCGCGCTCTCGCCCGAGGACGCGGCCGCCCGCGCCCTGCTGCTCGACTGGACCAGGCCACTCGGCCTCGCCCATGCGCAGGACGCGATCGGCAACATGTTCTTCCGCCGCGAGGGATCGGAGCCGGCCGAGGGCGCCGTCGCCTTCGGCAGCCATCTCGACACCGTGCCCGAGGGCGGCCGGTTCGACGGCGTCTCCGGCGTGCTGTGCGCGCTCGAGGTGATGCGGGCGCTGCACGAGGCCGGGGTCACGACGCGCCGCCCGCTGGAGCTGGTGAACTGGACCAACGAGGAAGGCAGCCGGTTCCGTCCCGCGATGATGGGCAGCCGGGTCTTCGCCGCCGACATGAGCCTGAAGGACGCGCTGGCGGTGCGCGACAACGACGGCATCAGCGTGGAGCAGGCGCTGAAGGAGACCGGGCAGGCCGGCCCGCTCGCGCCCTCGCCGCGCGGCTGGTCCGCCTGGCTCGAGCTGCATATCGAGCAGGGGCCGGTAATGGAGGCGACCGGCACCGATATCGGCATCGTCACCGGCACCATGCATGCGCGCTACCTGCAGCTCACGGTGCATGGCGAGCCGTCGCATGGCGGCGCGACCGCGATGGAGCGCCGGCACGACGCGCTGGCCGCCGTCGCCGAGGCGATCCTGGCGATCGAGCGCATCGGCATCGCCGCCGAACCGCGCGGCCGCTCCGCCGCGTCCTGGATCGAGAACCTGCCGAACGCGCGGGGCAGCGTGCCGAACCTCACGCGCCTCTCCGCCGACGTGCGGCACGAGGATCCGGAGGCGGCGATCCGCATGGAGGCGGAGGTGAAGGCCGCACTCGATGCAATCGCCACGCGCCGCAAGGTGCGGATCGAACTCGACCCGTACGCGACCTTCGGTCCGACCGTGTTCGATGGCGGGCTGTGCGCCCTGCTGCGGCAGGCGGCGGAGGCGCGCCAGCTCTCGACGCGTGACATGGTGGCTGCGGCCGGGCACGACTCCGTGCTGGTCAACCCGCTCTGCCCCAGTGCCATGCTGTTCGTGCCGTGCAAGGGCGGGATCACGCACAACCCGGCGGAGTATGCGAGCAAGGAGCAGCTGGCCCGCGGCGCGCAGGTGCTGCTGGACGCGGTGCTGAAGCTGGCCGAATAGGAGCGGAACGATGCGGGCGATGGTGCTGCAATCGGCGAAGCGGCCCCTGGTGCCGACCGCGATCGCGGTCCCCACGCCCGGCCCTGGGCAGGTGCTGCTGCAGGTGGCGGCCTGTGCGGTCTGCCGCACCGACCTGCACGTCGTGGACGGAGAGCTGACGGAGCCGAAGCTCCCGCTGGTGCCCGGCCATGAAATCGTCGGCCGCGTCGTCGCGGCCGGTCCCGGCGCCGATCGCTTCCCGGCCGGCACGCGCGTCGGCGTCCCTTGGCTGGGCTGGAGCTGCGGGGTCTGCCGCTTCTGCCGGTCGGGGCGAGAGAACCTGTGCGCCGAGGCCAAGTTCACCGGCTACCAGATCGATGGCGGCTACGGGGAGTATGCCGTCGCCGACCAGCGCTTCTGCTTCGCCCTGCCGGACGCCTATTCCGACCAGGATGCCGCGCCGCTGCTCTGCGCCGGGCTGATCGGCTACCGCGCGCTGGTGATGGCGGGGGAGGGGCCGCATGAGGGCCAGCGCCTCGGCCTGTATGGCTTCGGCGCCGCGGCTCACATCATCGTCCAGGTCGCGCGCTGGCAGGGGCGCCGCGTCTTCGCGTTCACCAGCCCCGGGGACACGGAGGCGCAGGATTTCGCCCGCTCCCTCGGGGCCGCCTGGGCCGGCGGGTCCGACCAGCCGCCACCCGAACCGCTGGACGCCGCGATCATCTTTGCGCCGGTCGGATCGCTGGTGCCCGCCGCGCTGCGGGCGGTCGAGCGCGGCGGCACCGTGGTCTGCGCCGGCATTCACATGAGCGCGATCCCGAGTTTTCCGTACGACATCCTGTGGGGGGAGCGGGTGGTGCGGTCGGTCGCGAACCTGACGCGCGCGGACGGGGAGGCGTTCCTGGCGCTTGCGCCCAAGGTGCCGGTGCGCATCGCCACGCGGCGCTATGCGCTGGAGCAGGCGAACGACGCGCTGGACGATTTGCGCGCAGGCCGGATGCAGGGCGCGGCGGTGCTGGTGCCCTGATCGGCGGTGACGCGGGGCGGGATCGGGTGGGGCGCCAAGGCTGCGCGTCGTCGTCGAGGCCGGAAGTCGAAGAAAATGGCCCGCACCGTAACGTCGTGGCCGCCACCTGAACGTCATTGCCGGCTCCTCGGCGTCATGGCCGGGCTCGACCCGGCCACCCCCATCGGCACGCTGCTACGACGATTGCCCAGTGGGACTCGGCCGGCGCGCATGCGGGGCGAGGATGGCCGGGTCGAGCCCGGCCATGACGGTGAAGGGTGAGGCCGACGTGGGCGGGAAAACCGGCAGCGCTCGCCCGACCTACTCCAGCGTCGCGAGCAGGCCGGCCATCAGCTTGCCGCGATAGGCCAGGCTGTCGACCATGATGTGCTCGTCCAGCGTGTGCGCGTTGGCGCCGGCGACGCCCAGCCCGTCCAGCGTCGCGATGCCCATGGCGCCCGTGAAGTTCCCGTCCGACCCGCCGCCCGAACTCTGGGACGAGATGTCGTAGCCGAGGCTGCGGGCCAGCCCGCGCGCGTGGTCGTACAGCGCCATCGTGCGCCCGTCCGGCTCCCATACCGGGCGCGTCACGCCGCGGGTGACCTTGAACTGCACGTCGTTGCCCGAGGCGCGCAGAGCGAGCATCCGCTCCACGCCGCGATCGAGGTCATCCTGCCGCTTGGCCATGCTCAGCGCCTCGCCGCGGCAGGTGGTGGTGACGCAGTTCACCCATTGCCCGCCCTGGATGACGCCGACGCTGAACGTGCAGTCCTCGGTCGTCATGTCCTCGATCTCGATCAGCTTGCGGGCCATCTCCTTGATGGCGGACCGGCCCTCGCTCAGGCGGGCGCCGGCGTGGCTGGGACGGCCGGTGGATTCGAGGTTGAAGCGGGCGATGGCGTAGCGGCCGGTGACCACGCCGCCATCGGGGCGGGCGGGTTCGGGGACCAGCACGTAGCGGTGGCGCGCCGCCTCGGCCTCGATCAGGTCGCGGGTCGAGGGGCTGCCGACCTCCTCGTCGCTGGTGAACAGCACGGTGACCGGCAGGTTGGTCTGGATGCCGGCGCGGGCGAGCTGGCGGATCGCCTCGAGCGACAGGTAGTTGCCGCCCTTCATGTCCTGGATGCCGGGCCCCCAGGCCTTGTTGCCCTCCCGTCGGAAGGGCAGGTCCTTCAGCGTGCCGATCGGATGCACGGTGTCGAGGTGGCCCATCACAAGGATGCCGGGCTCATTGGCCTTCCTGTGCGGGAAGGTCGCACGCACGCAGTCGCCGAAGCCCATGCGGCCGGCAACCCGCTCGATCCGCGCGCCGGCGATGACCAGCTCGCGGGAGGCGAGGTCCATCATGCGGTTCACCGCGGCGGCGTCGAAGGTCGGGCTTTCGCATTCGACCCAGGACCGGAGCCCCTCCAGCATCGTGTCGGCATCGAAGGGCAGGGCATTCGGGTCCATTTGCGTTCCTCGCTACAGGCCGAGATAGGCGGCGCGCAGCCGCGGATCCTCCCCGAGCTGCGCCGCCGATCCCGAGAGTGCCACGTGCCCGTGCTCGATGACATAGGCGCGCTGCGCGATGGCGAGGGATTGGACGACGTTCTGCTCGACCAGCAGGATGGAGAGCCCGTCGCGGTGCAGGGTGGCGATCAGGTCGAACAGGTCCTCGGTGAGGCGGGGCGACAGGCCGAGGGAGGGTTCGTCGAGGATCAGCAGCCGCGGCTGGCCCATCAGGCCGCGTCCGATCGCGAGCATCTGCTGCTCGCCCCCGCTCATGGACCCGGCGTGCTGAGTGAGGCGCTCGCGCAGGCGGGGGAAGATCGTCAGCACGCGCTCGAGCGTGGCGGCGCGGTCCGCGCGGCCGCGGACATAGGCGCCGAGCAGGAGGTTCTCGCGCACGGAGAGGTTGGGGAAGACGCGGCGGCCCTCGGGCACGTGGATCAGGCCGGCGCGGACGATCGCGGCGTGGTCGGCGCGGGTGAGGTCGGCGCCGCCGAAGCGGATCGTGCCGCCGGACGGGGCGAGCAGGCCGGAGAGGGCGCGGTTGAGCGTCGTCTTGCCCACGCCGTTCGCCCCGAGCACGGCGACGATCTCGCCTTGCGCGACGTCGAGGTCGATGCCGTGGAGGACCTGGAACGGGCCGTACCCGGCGCGGAGCTCGCGGACGGAGAGGAGGGGGTCGGTCATGCGAGCGCTGCCCCCCGTGTCATGGTCGGCCGCACGCCCCGTGCCGTGGCCGCCGCACCGCCCCGTGTCCTGGCTGGCGGTGCCCCTGGTGTCATGGCCGGCCTTATGCCGGCCATCCACGACTTCGAGGCGCACGCGAAGTCGTGGATGGCCGCGACGAGCGCGGCCATGACACTGGGACTGTGGGCGGCCGTGACACGCTGGGCCGCGACGAGCGTGCCCGCAACACGGGACCCTCGCACCTCATCCATGCCGCGCCATCCGTTCCGCCGCGCCGTGGCCGAGATACGCTTCCACCACCGCAGGATCGGCCGCGATCTGCCTGGGTGTGCCGGAGGCGATCAGCGCACCCTCGGCCAGCACGTGCGCCGTCTCGGCCAGAGCCGCCACGGCCTGCATGATGTGCTCGATCAGCAGGATCGTGACCCCGCCGTCGCGCACCTGACGGATCAGCGCCACGATCTCGTTCACCTCCGACGGGTTCAGCCCCGCCATGACCTCGTCCAGCAGCAGCAGGCGCGGTTCGGTGGCCAGCGCGCGGGCGACCTCCAGCCTCTTGCGCCCGGCGACCGTCAGGGCCGCGGCGGGCCGGTCCAGCATCGGGCCGAGGCCGAGGCGCGTACCCACGTCGCGGGCCCGTGCCTCGGCCTCGGCGACGTCGTGGTGGCGCAGGAAGGCGCCGACGCGGATGTTCTCGGCGACGCTCAGGCCGGCGAAAGGCTGGGTGATCTGGAACGTGCGCACCATGCCGAGCGCCGCGATCCGGTCGGGGCGCCAGCGCGTCACGTCCGTTCCGGCGAACCGCACCGACCCGGAATCCGGCATGATGAAGCCGGCGATCATGGCGAAGGTCGTGGTCTTGCCCGCCCCGTTCGGTCCGATCAGCGCGGTGATGGAGCCCGCGGGCACGTCGAGCGACACGTCCTTGACGGCGCGCAGCCCGCCGAAGCGCTTCGAGAGCGTGCGGACCTCAAGCACGCCGCACCTCCTCGCGCGCGCTCCGGCGCCGGGGCAGGCGCAGCCCGGCGATGCCGTTCGGCAGGAAGGCGATGATCGCCAGCAGGATCGCGCCATACAGCATGGGCGCGAAGCCCGGCGTGTCGATCAGCATCCGCGCGGTGTCCTGGATCAGGTGCAGCACGATCGCGCCCAGCACCGGCCCCCACACCGTCCCGGCGCCGCCGATCATCGCGACCAGCAGCATCTCCACGCTGCGTTCCGCGCCGAAGGCGATGTTCGGATCGACGTAGAGGAACATCTGCGCGTAGAGCACGCCCGCCGTCGCGGTCACCGCACCGGACAGCGCCAGGGCCTGCGTCTTGGTGCGCACCAGCGGAATGCCCAGCGCGGCCGCCGCGTCCTCGTTCTCACGCACGGCGACGAGGCGTGCGCCGAAGCGGGAGCGGCGCAGCCAGGCGGCGATGCCCATTGCCACCGCGAGCAGCACCAGCACGAGCGCATAGGCGCCGCGCCGGTCGGCGAACTGGAAGTTCGGGAGCGACGGATGCAGCGGGATCAGGATGCCAAGCCCGCCCTTGGTGATGTCGAGCGAGTTGGCAAGGATGCGGAAGACCTCGGCGAAGGCGAGGGTCACCAGTGCGAAGTAGCTGCCGCGCAGTCCCGCGCGGAACGCCGCGGCGCCCAGCACCGCGCCCGCGGCCGCGCCCAGGATCGCCGCCGCGGGCAGGCCCAGCCAGGGATTGATCCCGAACCGCGTCTGCATGATCGCGACCGCATAGGCGCCGATGCCGAAGAACACGGCATGGCCGAAGCTGGTCAGCCCGCCGAAGCCGCAGGCGATGTTCCACCCCTGGCCCAGCAGCGCCGAGAAGGCGGTGAGCATCGCGAGGTTCACCAGGAACTGCGAGGACGACGCGAAGGGCAGCAGCGCCGCGACGACCGCGAGGATGGGCCAGTATCTCAGCAACGGGCGCGCTCCGGGTCGGGGATGGGTCCGGGGAGGCTCCGTGGTCCGCGGACGGATAGGGCACCGGTGAAACCGCAGATGCACGCGGATGAATGCTGATGGCGCGTGCCGCAACGCGGCAGCCGGGGCCCATGCGCAGCCGGGTCGTACGCACCGCCCGATGGCAAGGCTTCGACCCATCCGCGTTCATCAGCGTGCATCCGCGGTTCCATCCACGGCCGCATCCCCCGATGCCGGGTCATCGCGTCGGACAGACCGTGCCTCTGCCATTCCCACAACCCCAACGGCGCTCTCACCGCGCCGCTCGGAACAGCCCCGTGGGGCGGAACAGCAGCACCAGGATGAACACCAGCGAGATGCCGATCGGTCCCAGCGACTCGCCCAGGAACAGCCCGCCCAGGCTCTCGGTCACGCCGATCAGCAGGCCGCCGACCACGGCGCCGGGGAAGCTCCCCATGCCCCCCAGCACGACGATCGTGAAGGCGGTCAGCACGAACACGTTCCCGACCTGGGGCGAGACGTAGAAACTCGGCAGCAGCAGGCAGCCCGCCGCGCCCAGGCAGGCGATGCCGATGCCGTAGGACAGCGCGAAGATGCGTCCCGGGCGGATGCCGACCAGCCGCGCGCCGTCCGGCTCCCGCGCCACCGCGCGGATCGCGCGGCCCGTGTCGGTCAGCGCCATGAAGGCCCAGAGCAGCAGGGCGAGCACGATCGCCACGCCGAAGGAGATGAGCTTCGGCACCGACAGCAGCAGCGGGCCGGCTTCCACGACCGCGAACTGGTAGGGCGTCTCGATCGTGCGGGTGTCGCCGGTGAACAGCACCAGCGCCAGGTTGTCGAGCACGATCGCGACACCCAGGGTCGCGAGCAGGATGCGCCGGTCGTCCCCGCCCGAGATCCGCCCGATCACCCCGGCATAGAGCCCCCAGCCGATCACGAACATGATCACGACCATCAGCGGCAGCGCGGCGTAGGGATCGAGATGCGCCCAGCTCACCAGCATCCATCCGCCGAACATCGCGATCATCAGCAGCGAGCCATGCGCGAAGTTGACGATGTGCAGCACGCCGTAGATCAGCGTGAGCCCCAGCGCGACCAGCGCGTACACGCCGCCGGTCAGCAGGCCGTTGACCAGGCCTGCTTCCAGGATCGACAGCGAGATCACCGCATGCGGCCGCGGCGCAGGAGGCGCATCGGGCTCAGCCCTTCGCCCGCGGGAACACCGCCTTCGCGTCGGCGAACTTCTCGGGCCAGACGACCTTCACGTCGGCATGCTGCACCTGCAGCCCGACGCCCTGCGCGCCCTCGTTCTGGCCGTTGGCGAACTTCGTCGGGTTGTAGGGCAGCATGTCAGGGTAGAAGGTGCTCGCCGCCAGCGCCGGGATGACCTTCTTCTTGTCCGCGCTGCCCGCCCGCTCGAACGCGTCCGCCAGCAGCTTCACGGCGTAGTAGCCGAAGAACACCTCGTACGTGGTCGCGACGCCGGCGGCATCCAGCCGCTTGCGGAAGGCGGCGGTCTCGGGCGCCTTGGTGTTCCACCAGTTATTGAAGTCGAGCACGCCTTCGGAAATCTCGTTCTGCTCCTTGGCGAATTTCAGGCTGAACCCGCCGCCGAAGACCGAGAAGATGCCCGACGGCACGCGCTGCTGCACCATCGTGCGGATCAGCAGCACGTACTCGTTCAGGTAGTCGGAGATGATCACTAGGTCGGGCTTCTGCTCCTTGATGCGCAGCACGACGTTGGTGAAGTCCCGCGTCGGCGTCGCATGCGCCATCACGTCCAGCACCTTGATGCCGATTCCCGGCAGCTTCTCCTTCAGCGTGTTCGCGGTGGTCGTGCCGAACTCGCTGTTCTCGTGCACCAGCACGGCCGTCTTCACCGGCCCGCCCGCCTGCTTGTTCAGCCCCTCGAGCTCGTCGACCGCGCCGTTCACGCAGACCGAGGCGGAGGGGAACAGCCGGAACGTGTTGGCGAGCCCGCGCGAGGTCAGGCTGTCGGCGACGCCGCTGTCGATGGAGAAGGGCAGCTCGTACTTGGCCGCCGCCTGCGTGGCCGCGAGCCCGAGGGAGGAGGCGTAGCAGCCGGTGAACCCGGCGGCCCCGGCCTCGGCGAACTGGTCGACCAGGCTCGCCGCCAGCTCCGGCTTGAGCTGCGCATCGCCCAGCAGCGCCTCGAGCTTGGCGCCGCCCATCGCCTTGATCCCGCCTGCCTCGTTCACGTCCTTGATCGCCATCTGTCCGCCGATCCGGCACTGGTTGCCTGAAAAGGCGAGCGGTCCGGTCACCGGGTGGATCAGGCCCAGCTTGATGCCGGCCGGCTGCGCGCGCAGCACCGCGGGCATGGCGAGGCCGGCAAAGGCCGCGGCGCCGGCGGCAAGCGTGCTGCGTCGCGTCGTGGTGCGGAGGGTCATGGGCGAGGTCCTGTGCGGTGGTGGCGCGGGAGGAGGACGGGGGTCGGCGAGATGTCCGTACTCTATGACAGCTTGCCGGGATTGAGCGGCAGAGCCGCCCCGCTGTCAACGCCGTCTCGCTGCCCGCTCGCGCGCCCCGCGACGCACGTGGCGATCCTCAAGGCAGGGCTGCCAGTCTGTCCGCCAACACGCCGAAGAATGCATCAGCATCGAGCGTCTCCAGCACCCGCGCGTTCGGGGCCGCGCCGCGGCGGCCCCAGCGGTCGATCACCGTCCGGCCGCGGCTGGGACCGGGCCCCAGGTCGACCTCCACATGGCACGGGCGGGTCGTGAACAAGCCGGGGCGCAGGAGCCAGGCGATGGCGCAGGGATCGTGCAACGGCGCGCCTCTCTGCGCGAAGCGGACGGAAGCCGGCACGCTGTCCTGGATGTCGCAGGCGGCGCGCAGGCACGCCCCGCCGTCGCGCTGCCGCCACGCCGAAAGCCGCTTCGGGGTGACCAGCGCCTGGGCCGTCAGGTCAAGCGTGGCCAGTGTCACCGGCCGCTCGCAGCGGAGCAGCACGGCGAGCGCCTCGGGATCGCTCCAGGCGTTGAACTCGGCGGCGGGGGTGATGTTGCCCTCGCCCCAGGCGCCGGTCATCAGCACGATTTCCGCCACGCGCGCGCACAGCGCGGGTTCGGCCATCAGCGCCAGCGCCAGGTTCGTCGCGGGCCCGATCCCGACCAGCGTCACCGGATCCGCGCTCTCACGCAGGACGCGCCGGATCACGTCGACCGCGAGGCCAGGGGCGGGGGGACCGCCCGGCGGCAGCCTGACGCCGCCGATCCCGTTCGCGCCATGGATGTCGTGCGCCGAGCGGAACGCCCCGAGAAGGGGGCGGTCCGCACCGGGGTGGACGGGCGTGGGGGCCTGGGCGAGGGCGGTGAGCGCGAGCGCGTTGGCGAGCGTGTGGGCCAGCCCGACATTGCCGCCGGCCACCGTGATGGCGCGCAGCTCCAGTTCGGGGGAGGCGAAGGCCAGGAACAGCGCCAGCGCGTCATCCGTGCCGGGGTCGCAGTCGAGGATGATGGGGATGGGCATGCAGCCTCCGTCATGAGCAAGACCGAACGGCGGCTTCCGTCCGGCAGAATGCGATCGATGGCGTCGACGGATGCGCGGCAAGAGGGGCTCCGGCCGGCCGCCGCCATCGGGACCCAAGCGGGCTCACCCCCGTGGCCGAACCCCCGCGGCCGAACCTCCGTGGCCGATCCCCCCTTGGCCGATCCCCCTGGGCGCGCGGTGCAACGGGGCGTATATCGCGCCGCACTGCGAAAGAATGGGGTCGCGCCGTATGAGCCTGAACGGAAAAGTCGCGCTGGTCACCGGGTCGACAAGCGGCATCGGTCTCGGCATCGCCCGCGCGCTGGCCGGCGCCGGGGCGGACCTCGTGCTCAACGGGTTCGGCGACGCCGCGGAGATCGAGCGCCTGCGATCGGGGCTGGAGACCGAATTCGGCATCCGCGCCCGCTACAGCGCCGCCGACATGAGCAAGCCCCCCGCCATCGCCGCCATGGTCGCCGAGGCGATCGAGGCGCTGGGTTCGGTCGACATCCTGGTGAACAACGCCGGCATCCAGCACGTCGCGACCATCGAGGAGTTCCCGGAGGAGAAGTGGGACGCGATCATCGCGATCAACCTCTCCGCCGTGTTCCATGCCAGCAAGGCGGCAATTCCAGGCATGAAGGCGCGGGGCTGGGGCCGCATCGTCAACATCGCCTCCGCCCACGGGCTGGTGGCGAGCGGGCAGAAATCCGCCTACGTCGCCGCCAAGCACGCCGTCGTCGGCCTGACCAAGGTCGCCGCGATCGAGCTTGCCGACCATGGCGTGACGGCGAATGCGATCTGCCCCGGCTGGGTGCTGACGCCGCTGGTGCAGCGCCAGCTCGAGGCGCGGGCGCAGGCGGAAGGGATCTCGGTCGACGCCGCCAAGCGCGCCTTCCTGTCGGAGAAGCAGCCGATGGCGCAGTTCTCCACGCCCGAGGATATTGGCGCGCTGGCCGTCTTCCTGTGCTCCGGCAATGCCAAGACCATCACCGGCACCGCCCTCTCGGTCGATGGCGGCTGGGTCGCGCAGTAGCCCGCACTCCGCCGCGCCCCGCGATCGGCGGATCGGGCGCGCGCAGGGGATGGACGCCGGCGCGGGGGCGCGGTACCCAGCCGCCGATGCAACGGACGGCCGAGGCTGACATGACGGAAACCGCGCGCTTCGCGGCAATGATGACCAAATCCGCCGACCTGAAGCGGCGGATCGCGACGGAGCTGGCGGAGGCGGTCGTCGCGGTGGTCGGCGCGTGCGAAACCAGCCTGCGCGGCGGCGGCAAGCTGCTGTTCTGCGGCAATGGCGGATCGGCCGCCGACAGCCAGCACCTCGCGACCGAGATGCTCATCCGCCTGCGCGGCTCCGTCGAGCGTCCTTCGATCGCCGCGCTGGCGCTGACGCTCGACGCCTCGGCCCTGACCGCCTGCGGCAACGATTACGGGTACGAGCGGGTGTTCGAGCGCCCGCTGCGCGGCATCGGCCGCACGGGCGACGTGCTGTTCGGGATCACCACCTCCGGCCGTTCCCCGAGCGTGGTGCGTGCGCTGGAAGCCGCCCGCGAGATGGGCATCGTGACCGTCGGCCTGCTGGGCGGGGCGGGCGAGCCCGCGCGCAGCCTGTGCGACCACGTGTTGCTGGTGCCCGATCCGGAGACGGCCCGCGTCCAGGAATGCCACATCGCCCTGGGCCACGCGGTGCTGGAGCTGCTGGAAGACCGGCTGGTCGCCAACCCACTCTGAGGGATCGCGCATGAGCGTGCTGGTGACGGGGGCGGCCGGGTTCATCGGATCGCATGTCGCTCACGCCCTGCTCGAGCGCGGGGAGGCGGTGGTCGGGCTCGACAGCCTGAACGACTATTACGACGTGCGGCTGAAACAGGCCCGCCTCGCGCGGCTGCAATCGCGCCCCGGATTCGCCTTCGCCCCCATCGACGTGGCGGACCGCGATGCCGTCACGGCGCTGCTGGCCGCGCATCCGACCGTGGACCGGATCGTGCACCTGGCCGCCCAGGCCGGGGTGCGGCATTCGATGGTCGACCCCTATGCCTATGTCCATGCCAACGTCATGGGCCATCTGGTCGTGCTGGAGGCCGCGCGCCATCTGCCGCGGCTCGCCCATCTGGTCTATGCCAGCACGTCCTCGGTCTACGGCGCCAACACCGCCCTGCCGTTCCGGGAGACCGACCGGGTGGACACGCCCGTCTCGCTCTATGCCGCGACCAAGCGGGCCGACGAGCTGATGAGCCATGCCTACGGCCACCTGTTCGGAATCCCACAGACCGGCTTGCGCTTCTTCACGGTCTACGGCCCCTGGGGCCGCCCCGACATGGCCTATTTCAGCTTCGCCCGCGCGATCATGGC
>MKTV01000055.1:20960-35518 GCA_001898425.1 Rhodospirillales bacterium 69-11 | reverse complement strand
GATCACGCTCTACGAGGGCGGGCGGTTGAAGCGCGATTTCACCTATGTCGACGATATCGTGGCCGGGGTGCTGGGCGCGCTCGACTGCCCGCCCGCCGATCCGCCTACCCGCGTGCTGAACATCGGCAACCACCGCGCGGAGGAGGTCCGCACGCTGGTCGGATTGCTGGAACAGGGTTTGGGCCGGCGCGCCGTCATCCGCGACGCACCCCGCCCGGCGGCCGACGTGGAGGAGACCTTCGCCGCGATCGACGAGATCGCCGCGCTCACCGGCTTCGCGCCGACCACTCCGCTCGAGATCGGCATCCCGCGCTTCATCGCCTGGTTCCGCGACTGGACCGCTTAGGTCGGCCGTCGTCGGGACGGTGCCGAACCGGACCGGTTCCCGCACCATTTGCGTACTCCGCGGCGCCGATCGGGGCCGCTTGTGGGGAACAAGCCCTTCCGCCATGATCCGCGGCCGTTCGACAGGGGTATTCATGACAAGTTCTGCGGTCTCGTCCGTCGGCAAGCGGCCGTCGGGGGTTCTCGCGCGCCGCTGCGGCGCGGCCGGTCTCACGCTGGCGCTGCTCGCCGCCGCGCCCGCGGCCTGGGCCCAGGCGTCCTCCTCCGGCGCGGCGAGCGGCACCGCACCCGCCGCGGGCAGCGCGCAGCAGGCCGACCCGGTGGTGGCGACGGTGAACGGCCAGCCCATCACCCTGGGCGACCTGCAGGATGCGGCCGCGTCCCTGCCGGCGAGTGCGCGCAGCATGCCGAAGGATGCGCTCTACCCGCTGCTGCTCCAGCAGCTCATCGACGGGCGGGCCCTCGTGGCCGAGGCGCAGAAGCAGGGGCTCGACAAGGAGCCCGAGGTGCAGCGCAAGGTGAAGGCGGCCGAGGACCAGGCGTTGCAGACCGCGCTGCTGCAGAAGGATGTCGGCCCGCAGGTGACCGAGGAGGCGGTGCGCGCCAAATACGAGAAGGACGTCGCGGGCAAGCCGGGCGAGGAGGAGGTGCATGCGCGCCACATCCTGGTCGGCGACGAGGCGACCGCGAAGAAGATCATCGCGGAGCTGAAGAAGGGTGGCGACTTCGCCGCCTTGTCCAAGCAGTACAGCAAGGACCCTGGCGCCGCGCAGCAGGGCGGCGACCTCGGCTGGTTCAAGCGCGAGGACATGGTCCCGGACTTCGCCAAGGCCGCCTTCGCGCTGAAGGACGGGGAGATCTCCCCCGACCCCGTGCACACCCAGTTCGGCTGGCACGTCATCCAGACACTCGGCCACCGCCAGTCGCCGCCGCCCAGCTTCGACCAGGCCAAGGCCGAACTGCGGCAGCAGATGATCCAGGACGCGGTGAAGCAGGTGGTCGCCAAGGCGCGGGCCGACGCCAAGGTGGAGACGTTCAACCTGGACGGCTCGCAGAAGCGCGCGACCGACGGCGCCGAACCGCCGCCCGCCAAGCCGTAAGATCACATCGAGGGAGCAAGGAAACACCGCCATGGCTGGTCCCGTCTCGCCGCTCGCCGTTGCATTGCCGGAACTGCCGCCGCTCGCCGGCGTGCGCCTGAGCGCGGCCGCCGCCGGCATCCGCTACAAGGGCCGAACCGACGTCGTGATGATGGAGGTCGCCCCCGGCAGCACCGTCGCCGGCGTGTTCACGACCAACAAATGCCCCGGCGCGCCGGTGGACTGGTGCCGCGCCGCGCTGAAGGGCGGCAAGGCGCGCATGGTTGTGGTGAACGCGGGGAATGCGAACGTCTTCACCGGCAAGGCGGGGCGCGACGCCTGCGCCGCCACCGCCGCGGCCGCCGCCAAGCTCGCCGACTGCCCGGCCAAGCAGGTCTTCGTCGCCTCCACCGGCGTGATCGGGGAGGTGCTGCCGCACGAAAAGCTGGTCGCGGCCCTGCCCGGCCTGCAGGAGAGCCTGCGCGAGGACGGGTGGGAGGATGCCGCCCGCGGCATCATGACCACCGACACGTTCCCGAAGGCCGCGACGCGCGTCGCCGAGATCGGCGGCGCCGAGGTGCGCATCACCGGCATCGCCAAGGGCAGCGGCATGATCGCGCCCGACATGGCGACCATGCTGTGCTTCGTGTTCACCGACGCGAAGATCCCGGCGGACGTGCTGCAGTCCCTGCTGTCGAAGAACGTGGAGACCACGTTCAACGCGACCACGGTGGACAGCGACACCTCCACCTCCGACACGGTGCTGCTGGTCGCGACCGGCCAGGCGAAACACCCGCGCCTGCCGCCGGCCGGCGAGACCGCGGCCCGCACGCGCTTCCTCGCGGATTTCGCCCGCAAGCTGAACGAGGTCCTGCTGGACCTCGCGCTGCAGGTGGTGCGCGACGGGGAGGGGGCGCAGAAGCTCGTCAAGATCGACGTCACCGGCGCCGTCAACGCGCGGTCGGCGAAGCGGGTCGCGATGGCGGTGGCGAACTCGCCCCTGGTGAAGACCGCGATCGCCGGGGAGGACGCGAACTGGGGCCGCATCGTCATGGCGGTCGGCAAGGCGGGGGAGCCCGCGGACCGCGACCTGATCTCGATCGGCGTCGGCGGCACGTGGATGGCCAAGGATGGCGGCGTGGTCCCCGGCTACGACGAGGCGCCGGTGGTCGCGCACATGAAGGGCCGCGAGGTGGAGATCGCGATCGACCTCGGCCTCGGCCGCGGCAAGTCCACGGTGTGGACCTGCGACCTGACGCACGGCTACATCGACATCAACGGCTCGTATCGCTCGTAACGATGGTCCCACGCCCCGCGTCATGGCGGGAACGCCCCGTGTCATGGCGGAGGAACGCCCCGTGTCAGGGCGGGGAACGCCCCCGTGTCATGGCCGGCGCAGGCCGGCCATCCACGACTTCGCGGGCGCGATACGTCGTGGATGGCAGCCCCCCGGCGGCGCTGACACGGGGACAGAAGCAGCGCGGCCGCTACGACTCCGCCTCCTCCTCGAGCTCCTCCGCCACCGGCGCGTGGTTCAGCAGGGCCGCCAGGATCGTGCCGCCGATCGCGTTGCCGGCCAGCGTCGGCACCAGGAACCGCCACGCGTAATCGCCAAGCCCCGCGCGGCCGCTCACCACGCCATAGGCCGCCTCCACCGACCCGGCGATGATGTGCGGGAACTGGCAGAGCGCGATCACCCAGGTCAGCAGGATCACGATCAACGGCCGCGCCGGCCCTGCGCCGGGCAGCAGCCACACCATCAGCCCGATCACCCAGCCGGCCGATCCCGCCGTGAACACCGTGTGCCCGAACGAGCGTGACATCGTGTGGTCCGAGAGCCGGTCCATTGCCGCGCCCACCTCCGCCGGGAACAGCGTCGGCCAGGCCGAGATCGCGCCGAAGACCCAGGTCCCGACCAGGTTGGCCGCCAGCACGATCCCCCAGACGCGCAGCGTCGCCAGGAAGGTCGCCATCCGCGGCCGGGTCAGCGTCGGGATCAGCGCGGTCAGCGTCGTCTCGGTGAACAATTGCTGCCGGCCCAGGATGACGATCAGGAACCCGATCGCGTAGCCGAAGCTCGCCACCGCATGGCCCCAGCGCGTGTCGGGCAAGGCCGCCTGCAGGTGCGCCTGCACGAGGAACGAGAAGCCGATCGACAGCCCGGCCGCGAGCCCCGACCAGGCGAGCCCGTGGAAGCCGCGGGCGAGTTCCGCCTCGCCCTGCTCGCGGACGATCTCGTGGATGACGAGCGGACCCAGCGGCGCGCCGTGCTTCGCCTGCTCGCGCTGGCGCCGGTCGAGATGCGGGGAGTCCGCGCCAGCGTCGCTCATGCGCCGGCCAACGGCGAGTCGTCGAAGCGCCGCAGCAGGTCCGCCGGATCGGCAAACAGCGCGATGCAGCCGGCCGCGCGCAGATCAGCCTCGGGGAAGCCGCCGCACAGCAGTCCGATCGTGCGCAGCCCGATCTTGCCCGCCGCCTCGGCGTCATACGGACTGTCGCCCACCACCACCACCTGGGAGGCCGGCAGGTCGAGCCGCGCGAGCGCGGCCGCGAAGATGTCCGGATGCGGCTTCGACTTCTCGGCATCCGCCGAGGAGGTCGCGGTCTCGATCAGGTCGCCGACCGCCGCCATCTCCGTGTAGACGTCGAGCTCCTCCGCCTTGGCGGAGGAGGCGAGCGCGATCCGCGTGCCGCGGTCCCGCAGGTGCTGGAACAGCGGCCGCACGCCCGGGAACGCCGTCAGATGCGGCAGCAGCGCCTGCTTGAAGATCTCGCCATGGGCCGCGTCCACCTTAGGCCCGTCGCGCGTCAGGGCTTCGCCCGAGAGGAAGGTCGGCAGCAGCTGGTCCCCGCCCTTGCCGATCTGGCTGCGCAGGTCCGCGAAGCCGATGTCGTAGCCGTGGCGCGCGAAGGCCCGCTGCCAGGCTTCGGCATGAGCATCGACCGAGTCGATCAGCGTCCCGTCGATGTCGAAGATCGCGCCCCGCGGCATGCCGCACTCCCATTTTCAGCCGACTCGCAACGCGGCAGGTCGGTTCCGGTGCCATCACGAGGGGGACAGCCGCCGGCCGCCCGATCCGCCGCCCTGGGTCGGCGCGCATTGCCCCGCACGGTCGAGGGGGTACAGTGAAGGCTGGAGAATGGGGGAAACGGAATGGACTTCACCGGCAAGGTGGCCCTGATCACCGGCGGCGGGGGCGGCATCGGCCGTGCCGCGGCACTCGGCTTCGCGCTGCGCGGGGCGAAGGTGATGGTGGTGGACCACGACGCGCAGGCGGGCGAGGCCACCGCGCAGATCGTCGCCCAGCAGGGCGGAAAGGCGCGCTTCCACGCCGCCGACGTGACCAGGTCGGCCGCCGTGCGCGACTACGTGCAGGCGACGCTGGACGCCTATGGCCGCATCGACTGCTTCTTCAACAACGCCGGGATCGAGGGCACCGTGACCTCGGTCGAGACCTACGAGGAAGAGATGTTCGACCGCGTCATCGCGGTGAACCTCAAGGGCGTGTTCCTCGGCCTCAAGCACGTGGTGCCGGTGATGCTCGCGCAGGGCGGCGGCACGATCGTCAACACGGCTTCCGTCGCCGGCCTGTTCGGCGGGCCGGGCATGGCGGCCTATGTCGCGTCCAAGCACGGCGTGGTCGGGCTGACCAAGGTCGCGTCCTCCGATCTCGCCGGACGCGGCGTGCGGATCAACGCCGTCTGCCCCGGCCCGGTGGAGACGCGCATGATGCGCTCGCTCGAGAGCCAGCGGAACGCCGACAACCCCGAGGCGGTGCACGCGGCCTATGCCGCGAGCGCACCGTCCGGCCGCTACACGCAGCCCGAGGAAGTCGCCAACGCCGTGCTCTACCTCTGCTCCGACCTGTCGGGGAACGTCACGGGCACGCAGCTGGTCATCGACGGCGGGCGCGCCGGTGCGGGCGGCGTCGCCCCCGCGCGGCGCTGAAGGGGAGGCAGGCATGAACGACGAGGTGAAGATCCTGGCGACCGGTCTCGGCTTTCCCGAGGGCCCGGTCGCGCTGCAAGACGGTTCCGTCGTGCTGACGGAGATCCGCAACGGCCGCTGCTCCAAGGTGGCGCCCGACGGGACGGTATCGCTGTTCTCCGCGGCCGGCGGCGGTCCGAACGGGCTCGCGATCGGACCCGATGGCGCGTTCTACCTCTGCAACAACGGCGGCAGCCGCTATGTCGAGGGCCACTCGATGGGGATCGGCCCGCATCCCGACTACAAGTTCGGGTCGATCCAGCGCATCGACCCGAAGACCGGCGAGGCGACGCTGCTCTACAAGGAGGTGAACGGGAACAAGCTCTCCGCCCCGAACGACCTCGTGTTCGACACGCAGGGCGGGTTCTACTTCACCGACCTCGGCAAGCGCTATGCGCGGCACCGCGACCATGGCGGCCTCTACTACGCGCTGCCGGATGGCTCGCGCGTGACCGAGATCGCCTTCCCGATCCTGAGCCCGAACGGCTGCGGCCTTTCGCCCGACGGCAGGACGATCTACGTGGCCGACACCGAGGGCGCGCGGCTTTGGGCTTTCGAGATCGAGGCGCCCGGCGTGCTGAAGGCCCCGAAGCCGCACCATGCCCATGCCGGCCGGATCATCTGCGGCCTGCCCGGCAGCGCACGCTTCGACAGCCTTGCCGTGATGGCCAGCGGCAACATCGCGGTCGCCACACTCGCAACGGGTTACATCACGGAAATCTCACCCGGCGGGGAGGTGGTGCGCGCGGTGAAGATGCCCGACATCTACCCGACGAACATCTGCTTCGGCGGGCCGGACATGCGGACCGCGTACATCACCCTCTCCGACACCGGACGGCTGGGCACCATGCGCTGGCCGGAACCGGGACTGCGGCTCAACTTCGGTTGAGGAACCGGAACACTCGGGGTGCTGCGCGCGTTCCATGTCGCCCGTCTGGTGCAGTCAGCAGGAGAATCCCGAATGAGCGATCGCTTTCAAGGAACGGCCCGTGACCTCGGTGGTCGCGTACAGGAAACCGTCGGTAACATGACCGGCGACACGAAGACCCAGGCCGAGGGCCTGTACAACCAGGCGGCCGGCCAGGCGCAGCAGACCATGGGCCAGTTCGGCGACATGGTGAAGTCGCAGCCGGTCGCAGCCGTCGCCGTCGCCTTGGGCCTCGGTTACATCCTCGGACGCCTCACGGCATAGCGGAAGGAAGGGGGGCGAAAGCCCCCCTTTTTCATCTCGTCAGCCGTCGCCTCCGGAGAGCCTCATGCCGACATCCATTCAGCGTACCCGCATCACCGAAGGCTCCCCCGGCCCGCTCGGGGCCACATGGGACGGGCTGGGCGTCAACTTTGCCCTGTTCTCCGCCAACGCGACCAAGGTCGAGCTCTGCCTGTTCGACGATTCCGGCACCACGGAACGTGAGCGCATCGAGCTCCCGGAATACACCAACGAGGTCTGGCACGGGTATCTGCCCGATGCGCGCCCCGGGACCGTCTATGGCTACCGCGTCCACGGGCCGTACGAACCCGAGGCGGGACATCGTTTCAATCCCAACAAGCTGGTGCTGGACCCGTATGCCAAGGCGCATGTCGGCAAGCTTACCTGGGACCATGCCTGCTTCGGCTACACGATCGGCGCCGAAGGCGACGACCTGACCTACGACGAGCGCGACAGCGCGCCCTTCATGCCGAAGGGCCGGGTGATCGATCCCGCCTTCACCTGGGGCCGCGAACGCCCGCCCTCCGTCCCCTGGGATCGCACGATCGTCTACGAGACCCATGTCCGCGGCTTCACCAAGCTGCACCCGCTGGTGCCCGAGGAGCTGCGCGGCACCTTCTCCGGCCTCGGCCGGAAGGAGATCGTCGACTACATCAAGTCGCTCGGCGTCACCTCGGTCGAGCTGCTGCCGATCCACGCCTTCGTCAACGACAGCTACCTGCTCGACAAGGGGCTGACGAACTACTGGGGCTACAACACGATCGGCTTCTTCGCCCCCGATCCGCGCTATTCCGCCGTGCCCGACTTCGTGTTCTCCGAGTTCAAGGAGATGGTCGCGCGCCTGCACGACGCGGGTCTCGAGGTGATCCTCGACGTGGTCTACAACCACACCGCCGAAGGCAACGAACGCGGGCCGACCCTGTCCTTCAAGGGCATCGACAACGCGTCGTACTACCGGCTCATGCCGGAGCAGCAGCGCTACTACATCAACGACACCGGCACCGGGAACACGCTCAACATGAGCAACCCGCGCGTGCTGCAGATGGTCACCGACAGCCTGCGCTACTGGGTGACCGAGATGCACGTGGACGGGTTCCGCTTCGACCTCGGCACCATCCTCGCGCGCGAGCACTACGGCTTCGACGAAGGCCACGGCTTCCTCGACTCCTGCCTGCAGGATCCCGTGCTGTCGCAGACCAAGCTGATCGCCGAACCCTGGGATATCGGGCCCGGCGGCTACCAGGTCGGCGGCTTCCCGCCCGGCTGGGCGGAGTGGAACGACAAGTTCCGCGACACCGTGCGCGCCTACTGGAAAGGCGACGAGGGCAAGCTGCCCGAACTCGCGACCCGCATGGCGGCCTCCGCCGATTGCTTCAACAAGCGCGGCCGCAAGCCCTGGGCCAGCGTGAACTTCATCACCGCGCATGACGGGTTCACGCTGAACGACCTCGTCTCCTACAACGAGAAGCACAACGACGCGAACGGGGAGGATGGCCGCGACGGCCATTCCGACAACATCTCCTGGAATCACGGCGCGGAAGGTCCGACCGACGATCCGGACATCACCGCGCTGCGCGAGCGGCAGAAGCGCAACATGCTGGCGACGCTGCTGCTGTCACAGGGCACGCCCATGCTGCTGGCCGGCGACGAGTTCGGCCGCACCCAGCAGGGCAACAACAACGCCTACTGCCAGGACAACGAGATCTCTTGGGTGAACTGGGATTTCGGCGAACGCGAGGTCGCGCTGGCGGAATTCGTCCGCAAAGCGATCGCGCTGCGCCAGTCCTTCCCGATCCTGCGTCGCTCGCGCTTCCTGACCGGCGAGTACAACCAGGATCTCGACGTGAAGGACGTGCGCTGGCTCACGCCCGCCGCGACCGACATGGACGAGGAGCAGTGGGGCGACCCGAATGCGCGCTGCTTCGGCATGCTGATGGACGGGCGCGCCCAGGCGAGCGGGATCAAGCGCCCGGCCATGGACGCGACCGCGCTGCTGGTGCTGAACGCGCATCACGACGTCGTCTCGTTCAAGCTGCCCGACGTGGTGGGCGGCACCGTCTGGCGGTGTCTGCTCGATACCAACCTGCCGGAGGACGACGGGCGCGAGTCGCATGAGACCGGGGACGAATACCTCGTGACCGGTCGCTCCGTCGCCCTGTTCGTCCTCGTGCCGGAAAGCCAGCGTTCGGTCGGCCTGCGCCGCGCGCGGGAGGCATTCCGCCAGATGGCCGAACAGCCGATCCCGGTGGCCAACCCCGAGAGCGGACCGGAGGCGGAGCGGGCGCTGTCGAGCTAGGCGATGCCGGAAACACCCGACACCGTCGCGCGGAACATCGAGACGATCCTGCGGCTGGAAGATGCGGCGCTTCGGCGCCGCAGCTTCGCCGACCGGCTGGCGGATGGCATCGCGGGCTTCGTGGGCACGGTGCTGTTCGTCCTGCTGCACCTGCTGTGGTTCGCGCTATGGGCGACGATCAACACCGGCGTGCTGCCGGTGGTGAAGCCGTTCGACCCGTACCCGTTCCAGCTCCTGTGCATGATCGTCTCGATGGAAGGCGTGCTGCTGTCGACCTTCGTGCTGATCAAGCAGAACCGCATGGGCTACCTGACGGATCGGAGGGCGCATGTGGACCTGCAGATCAACCTGCTGACCGAACGCGAGGTCACGCAGCTCCTGCAGCTGTCGGAGCGGATCGCCGAACGGCTGGGCGTGGATAACGGCGCGGTGGCCGCGGCCGAGTTGTCGCGCGAAACGCCGGTCGAGCGCCTGGTCGAGACACTGGATACGCGGCTGAACGCGGAAATGCGTCCGAACCCGGAGGCCTGATCGCGCGTTCGGATGCCGGAGGGCTCATGTCGAAACCGCAACCCCTGCCGCTGGAGCAGCCGCTGTCCGGCACGTCGATCGACGACCTGAAGGCGGCCGCGAAGGCCGCTCACCTGCGCTACGTCACCGATACCCGGCCCGGCATCACCCGCATCCGCGGCAAGGACGGGTTCGAATACCGCGCGGCGGACGGCAGTCCGATCACCGACGAGGACACGCTCACGCGGATCCGCAAGCTCGCGATCCCGCCGGCCTATGAGAGCGTCTGGATCTGTCCCAACGAGAACGGGCACCTGCAGGCGAGCGGGCGCGATGCGCGCGGCCGCAAGCAGTACCGCTACCACCCGCGCTGGCGGGCCGTCCGGGACGAGGCGAAATACGGCAAGATGCTGATCTTCGGCCGCGTGCTGCCGCAGATCCGCGTGCGCGTCGAGGAGGACCTGTCCCATCGCGGCCTGCCGCGGGAGAAGGTGCTCGCGGCGATCGTCCGCCTGCTCGAGACCACGCTGATGCGCGTGGGGAACGAGGAATACGCCAAGACCAACAAGAGCTTCGGCCTGACCACGCTGCGCAACCGGCACGTGAAGGTCGAAGGCTCCAACCGGCTGCGGTTCGACTTTCGCGGCAAGCACGGGCTCGATCACCACATCGACCTGCGCAGCCGCCGGCTCGCCGCGATCGTGAAGCGCTGCCAGGACCTGCCGGGCCAGGAGCTGTTCCAGTACGTCGACGAGGACGGCACGCCCCGCGGCATCGATTCCGACGACGTCAACGAGTACCTGAAGGAGATCACCGGGGAGGAGATCACCGCCAAGGACTTCCGTACCTGGGCGGCCACCAACCTCGCCGCGCTCGCGCTGCAGGAACTCGAGCAGTACGACAGCGAGGCCAAGGCGAAGAAGAACGTCCTGCGCGCCGTGGAGGCGGTGTCCAAGATGCTGGGCAACACGCCGGCCATCTGCCGCAAGTGCTACATCCATCCGGCAATCTTCGACGGCTACCTGGACGGCACGCTGGCGGAGGCGCTGAAGCAGCGCGCCGACGCGGCGCTGGCCGACCCGCCGGACGGGCTGAAGGCGGAGGAAGCGGCAGTGACCGCCTTCCTCAGCCACCGCCTCGCGGAAGCGGCCGAAACCCCGCCCGCGATCGGCGCACCTGGTTCGCGCCCGCCGCGCCGAAAGAAGCGCGCGGCCTGAGGGGTTCACCCGCCGCCGGGTTCGCCGAGCGGATGCCGCGACACGGAAACGCGCGTGCCTCCTCCGCGCGCGCCGCCTCCGCGCTCGCCGCCCGCGCGTTCGTCCTCCGCGCGCGCGTCGTGCTCGGGCGCATCCTCTCCGCGTGCGAGCGCCGCCGCCTGGTCGAGCGAAATGCCGCGGACCAGCGGGTCCGCATGACGATGCGCGAGGCGCCACTCTCCGTCCTCCCGCCGGAAGACGAGGGTGACGCGCAGTGGCCATTCCTGTCGCGGCAGGCCGCCGACCTCGACCGACTGGCGCTCGATCGTCACCAGCACGGCGACGTCGCCGGACGCGATGGCCTGCACGATCTCCTGCGTGAAGTCGCCGTTCCGAAAGAAGCCGCCGAGACGCGCGAGATGCTCCGGCGACGGGTCCAGGCGATGCACGACCGCGCCGCCGAACGGCTGCATCAGTGTCCGCGCGCTGCACGAAACCGGGATCGCGCGCTTCAGCAGGCGCCGGGTCCGGCCCTCACGCGCAGGGCATGATCGTGCCGAGCGCATGCGGCCGATGAGTGGCACGCGTGCTCCCGATGGCGAAGGGGTCATCGGGAGCCTGGTCGGCACGCAACCCGGACGGGGGCCGACGCGAGCGGCGTCGGACCGGCGGTGCTCAGGTCAGGCGGCGGATTCGAGGCGCTCCGCGAGGTGGGTCGCGATCGCGTCACCCTTGTAGATGTCGCCGACCACCGATTTCAGCGTGCGCTCGTCTTCCGCGAGGCCCAGCGCGTGCGCATAGGCCGCGGCCGTGCCGAACCCGGCGACGCCGTAATGCGACATGCGCTGATACTGGGCGATGATGGCGAGGTCCCGCAGCATCGGGTCGTCCGCGGAGGAGAGTGCGTGGGCGCGGGCTTCCCGCACCAGGCCTTCCATGCCGCGGCAGCGCTCCGGCCCCGCGGTTCCGCCCTGGCTCTCCAGCAGGCGGCGCAGGGTGGCGGTATGTGCGGCGATGCCGGAGACGGCGTGTTCCAGCGTGTTGCGCAGCCCGTCATTGCGTGCGTGCTCGCGCATTTCCTTGACGATTCCGGCCATCTGGTCGTTCGCCGACCAGAGGTCGCGGAGTTCCTCGACGTAGAGTTCCTTGAGGGAGGTCGGGGCAGACATGGGCGTTCTCCTGTAGCGTGGTCGCAAGGAGAACAGCGGGCGCGCCGTCGCGTTCGAGCGAAGCGGGGAGACGCGTGCGGGTGCTCCGCGTCAGACCTCGCCCCAGCGAGCCGCCGCGGCGTCGTCGCTCTCGCGCGCATCCACCCAGGTGGCGGTGCCGTCGGTGAGTTCCTCGCGCTTCCAGAACGGCGCGCGGGTCTTGAGCCAGTCGATCAGGAAGGCGGTCGCGTCCAGCGCCGCCTGGCGGTGCGCGCTGCAGGCGACGACCAGGACGATCGGCTCGTTCGGCGGCAGCCGGCCCACGCGGTGGATCACGGTGCAGCCCAGCAGCGACCAGCGGCGCTCCGCCTCCGCGGCGATGCGGGCGATCGCCCGTTCGGTCATGTTCGGGTAGTGCTCGAGCGTGAGCGCGGCGAGGGCGGGCGCGCCTTCCGCCGCATCGTCCCGCACGATCCCGAGGAAGCAGCCGATGCCGCCGATATCGGTGCGGCCGGCGGTCAGGGCGGCGATCTCCGCGCCGACGTCGAACGGGGCTTCCTGGACACGGATGGTGGCCATCGGTCCCTCCGCTCAGCCGCCGGTCACGGGCGGGAAGAAGGCGACCTCGTCGCCGGCGCGGACCGGGGCGGCGGGGTCGGCGAATTCCTGATTCACGGCGCAGCGCAGGGTGCGCCGGTTCTGGAAGGCGGCTGCGTGCCCGGGACTGCGTCCGGCGAGCAGCCCGACGAGGTCGCCCACGGTCATCGTCTCGGTGGGCAGGGAAACCTGCTCCTCCGAGACGCCGACCCGTTCCCGCAGCCAGGCGAAGTAGAGGACGGTGACGGTTGCGCTCATGTCCTGCAGATAGGGCGCTACTTGGGCGTCGTCACCGTCTCGATGCGTCCATCCGAATGGATGATAGTGCTGGTCCCGTTGCCGTTCGGCACGACGATCGCCGATCCGCCGCCGGGCGTGACGGTCGTCTGGTAGCCGGTGCCGCCGCCGGTCGTGACGCTCGATCCGCGCGGGGTCTGGTACACCTGCCCGGCTCCCGCGGCCCCGGAGGGCGGGGTCACCGTCGCGGTCGGCGCGCCACTCGGGGGCGGCGGGGCGGTGTTCAGGCCGGGCTGGGCGGAGCCGGGCGGCGTCGAGCTGCCGCGCACCGGCGCGGGCTGCCGCGCCGGAACCGAGTGATCCGACGACATGTCCTGCCGCGCATCGGGGGAGCCGGGGACGGGCTGTTCGACGCCGGGCGTCAGGCTGCCGTTCTTCTCCAGGTCCTGCAGCGTCAAGGCGGGCGGCAGCGGACCTGGCCAGATATCGCCCGGTTCGGTCGACAGCGTGGCGGGCTGCACCGTCTTGCCCATCACCCGCTCCATGTTCTCGCTCGTGCCGCGGGGCTGGTTGGGGTTGGTGCCGGTGGTGAACGGCGGCTCCGACCAGGTCTGGAAGCCGCACCCGGCGAGGGGAAGCGTGCTCAGGACGAGCGTGCTCAGCGTCAGGGTGAGGCGGAGCGAGGCAATACGCCGCATGCGGATAGGCTCCCCAAGGGAGAAGGTTACAACGGGTAGGCTTCTCGACCGGCTCCGGGCGTACCTGGCCGAGAACGAACTGGGCCCCTGGCCCGACTCGGGCTCAAGGATGGGTGATTTCCCCGCCATTTAGCAGACCCATGATCCACTCCGCCACTTCGCGTGGACGGTTGAGGGGCAACAACCTGCGGTTGCCCGTCTCCAGGGTCTCGTCGCTCGCGACCGCGAGGATATCCGGGTCGGACGGCCAGATCGGCGGCTTGCCGACCGTGGGTCGGTGTACCTCGAGCTTCGGGAACGGATGCGACTTGAACCCTTCCACCAGCACGAGATCGACCGGTTGCAGCCGGCTCAGCAGCGCGGGCAGTTCGGGTTCCGGTCCCACGACCTCGTGCAGCAGGGCCCATCGCGCGGCGGTCGCGACCAGGACCTCCCGCGCGCCGGCCTCCCGGTGCCGGTAGGTGTCCTTGCCGGGCCGGTCCATGTCGAAGCCATGATGCGCGTGCTTGACCGTCGAGACCGAGTGTCCGGCGGCGGACAGCACCGGGATCACCGCCTCCAGCAGCGTGGTCTTGCCGCTGCCGGACCAGCCGACGACGCCCAGCACCTTCATGGGCGGCGCGTCACCGGGGCGGCCGGCGCGACGGGCAGGGCGGTGGCTTGCTCATCCCGGCTGCTTCGGCAGTGCGTCGTGCGGCGTGCCGCCGCCCATCGGGCTGCCGATCGACCCGCCCCTGGCGCCGCCCGACGGACCGCCACCGGGCCCGCCCGAGAAGCCGGCGGCATGCCGCAGCCCGGCGGTCAGGTAGTCCCACCCGGTGATCAACGTCAGGCCGGCGGCGACCCACAGCATCGCCTCCCCGATCGTGGTGACGGGGATGACGCCGAGATGGAGCAGCCTGGCCGAGGTGTCGCCCGCGAGCAGGGTGCCGAGCGCGCCCATCTGGAAGCCGGTCTTCCACTTGGCAAGGCGGGTGACGGGCAGGCCGATACGGATTCCGGCCAGGTATTCGCGCAGGCCGCTGACCAGGATCTCCCGCAGCATGATGACGATGGCGGGGTAGAGCCCGAGGGTGGAGAGCCGTCCCAGGCCGACCAGCATCATCAGGGCGGCGCCGACCAGCAGCTTGTCGGCGATCGGGTCCAGCATGCGGCCGAGGTCGGATTGCTGCCGGCGGGAGCGGGCGAGCCGTCCGTCGAAGTAGTCGGTGATGGCTGCGGCGCTGAACACAAGGCAGGCCGCGAAGTCCGCCC
>MKTV01000055.1:0-20909 GCA_001898425.1 Rhodospirillales bacterium 69-11 | reverse complement strand
GTGACAATGTCAGGACGTTCGGCAGGTCGGTCAGCATCGGGCCGCAACCTAGAAGGTTTTCTGCTCGGGGGGAACGGTGCCGACGACCGCCCCCGACTCGCGGGTACCATCGCCCGCCGGTCCCTCCTCGGCTCGACCGGCCGCGATGCGGCGATCACCCGGTCGATCACCGCGCCGGCAAGGATGGCGGGGGCGGCGGGAAGCAGGACCGCGGCCTGCTGCGCCCCCGCCGGTGGTCCGGCAGTCCGGGCGGACCAGCGGCTCGTCGGGCCGCGCTCAGGCGGTCTCCGCCTCGCGCGCGCCCAGCTGCCGCTGCATCTCCGCCCGCATGATGAATTTCTGCATCTTGCCGGTGACCGTCATCGGGAAATCCTCCACGAAGCGGATGTGCCGCGGGACCTTGTAGTGCGCGATCTGGTCCTTGCAGAACGCGCGCACCGCGTCCTCGTTCAGATCCTCCCCGGCGCGCAGCTTGATCCAGGCGCAGAGCTCCTCGCCGAACTTCTCGTCCGGCACGCCGAACACCTGGACCTCCTGGATCGCGGGATGGCCGTAGAGGAACTCCTCGATCTCGCGCGGGTAGATGTTCTCGCCCCCGCGGATGACCATGTCCTTGATGCGGCCGACGATCTTGCAATACCCCTCAGTGTCCATCGTCGCGAGGTCGCCGGTGTGCATCCAGCGCGAGGCGTCGATCGCCTCGGCGGTCAGCCCCGGTTCGGCCCAGTAGCCGCGCATGACGGAATAGCCCCGCGTGCACAGCTCGCCCGCGACGCCGCGCGGCACGATGCGGCCCTCGCCATCGACGATCTTCACCTCGATATGCGGATGCACCCGCCCGACCGTGGTCACGCGGCGCTCCACCGGATCGTCCGTCGTGGTCTGGGTGCTGACCGGGCTCGTCTCCGTCATGCCATAGGCGATGGTGATCTCCGTCAGGTGCATCTGCGCCATGGCGCGGCGCATGATCTCAATCGGGCAGGGGGCGCCGGCCATGATGCCGGTGCGCAGCGAGGACAGGTCGAACCGCCCGAACTCCGGATGCTCGAGCTGGGCGATGAACATGGTGGGCACGCCGTGCAGGCCGGTGCAGCGCTCCTCCGCGACGGTGCTGAGCGTGGCCAGCGGATCGAAGCCCTCCCCGGGGTAGATCATCGCGGTGCCATGCGTGGTGCAGGCGAGATTGCCCAGCACCATGCCGAAGCAGTGGTAGAGCGGGACCGGGATGCACAGCCGGTCCTGCTCCGTCAGCTTCATCGCCTCGCCGATGAAGAACCCGTTGTTGAGGATGTTGTGGTGGGTGAGCGTCGCGCCCTTGGGGGCGCCGGTCGTGCCCGAGGTGAACTGGATGTTGATCGGGTCGTCGAACTGCAGCGTCTCGCGCAGCGCCGCCAGCTCCGCGTGCTGGGCCGCCCCGCCCATGCCGTACAGCGCATCGAAGGGGATGGCGCCCGGCACCGTCTCGGGCCCGATCTGGATCACCATCTCCAAGGCCGGCAGCTTGGCCGCCCGCAGCCGCCCGGGCTCCGACGTGCGCAGTTCCGGGGCGAGCGCGTTGACCATTCCCACGTAGTCGGAGGTCTTGAACCGCGTCGCGGTGATCAGCGCGCGGCAGCCCACCTTGTTGAGCGCGTAGTCGAGCTCGTGCAGCCGGTAGGCCGGGTTGATGTTGACCAGCACGAGGCCGGCCTTGGCCGTCGCGAACTGCGTCACCACCCATTCGGCGTTGTTGGGGGACCAGATGCCGACGCGCTCGCCAGGGCGCAGGCCGAGAGCGAGCAGGCCGGCGGCGCAGGCATCCACCTTCTCGCCGAGTTCGCGGTACCTCCAGCGGATCCCCTGCTGGCGCACCACGAGCCCCAGCCGGTCGCCAAACCGCGCGACCGTGCGCGCGAAGTTCTCGCCCACGGTCTCCCCGAGAAGGGGGATATCGCTGGCGCCATGGACGTAGCTGAGCGGCGCTGCGGCGGACATGAACGATCTCCCTGGCGGTCTTTGCGCCATCATGCCCGGCAGACACGACGTCGTTCAACCAGTGCGCGGGAGGCCCCGGATTGGCGCGTCCGCGCCCGGGACGCGGCACGCCGGGAGGCTCACGCCAAAAGGTTCAGGCCAAACGGTTCAGGCCAGACGGCTCGTGCCAGAGACCGGCCGCGCCGCGTGCCTCACGCCAGGCGCGCGCTCGCCGCATCCAGGGCCTTGCGCCCGTCGGACATGTCGATGCGCCGGTAGCGCGCCTCGGCGAATTCGAAGATCCCGAACGCCGCCAGCCCGAACGCCACCAATCCGAACAGCGCGCGGCCGAACGGCTGCTCCTGCAAGGCGAGCAGCGCGCCGCCCAGCCCGTGTGCCTCGTCCGGGGCGGCATGGTAGGCGGCGAGCAGGAGGAACCCGCCGATCACGAGGAACACGACGCTGCGGGCGGCATAGCCCAGCCGGCCCAGGTTCAGCACCCAGGTCGCCGTGGCGCCTTCGCAGGCCAGGTGCCGTGCGAAGGAGCCGGACCATGCCTTCCGCGCCATGCCGAGTCCCGAACCGACGATCGCCACGCCCACCGCCCCGACGAGCCACCGCCCCATGGGTTTCGTGAGCAGCCACCCCGTCCAGTCATGGGCCGATTCCTCCCCGCCGCCTCCGGCCGCCCATCCGAGAAGAAGGCTGATCGCGAAGACGCCAAGCCCGACATAGACGGCGGCGGAGACGATCTGACCGAAGCGGATCACCAGGGCCTTCGGCGCGTGGCCGTGCCCGTCCGCGTCCAGCAGCGACTGGAAGGCGCGCCAGAGCGCGAAGCCGAACAGGCCAAGCGCCACGATGGCGAGGAGGACATGGCCCAGCGGCTGGAGCAGGAGTGTCTGCAACGCCCCCTTCGACCCCGTCGCCCCGCCACCCCGGCCGAAGGCCGCAAGGAGCGCCAGCCCCCCGATCAACAGGTTGACGACACCCCGGGCCGCGTAGCCGAGGCGGGCGAGCAGCTCCAGACGGCTGCGATCGGCGGCCAACATCGGTTCTGATCCATCCATCTCCCAGGCAAGCCGAAACGAGAGTGAACCGCTTCGGTTCCGATGGACGGCCGCTTTGGGGGGAGGGAGGTCGAACGCGAGATGGTGCCCAGGGGCGGAATCGAACCACCGACACTGCGATTTTCAGTCGCATGCTCTACCAACTGAGCTACCTGGGCATCTCAGGTGCGTTGGAGGCGCGGGAGATAGCCCATGCCGCCGCACCGATCAACCCGTCGCGCGACGAATTCGCGCGCCGTTGCGCGACGAATTTGCGCGCCGTCGCGCCACGATCTCGCGCGCCGTCGCGCGACGACTTTGCGCGCCGTCGCGCGACGATGTCGCGCAGGACGGTCGTGGTCAGGTCGATGGCGGCGAATCCTCCTCCAGCTCCGCCGGCGGACCGGGGATCCGGTATTGGCCGGTGAGCCAGCGGCCGAGATCGACCTCGGCGCAGCGCGGGCTGCAGAACGGGCGATGGGACGGGTGGACGGGCTTGCCGCAGATCGCGCAGCGCACATGCGGGCGAGGCTCAGCCATGCTCTGCCTCCAGGGTCCAGGCGGTGGCGGGAAGGGACGGGTCCGACCGCAGCATCAGGGCACGCCCGGCCCGTCGTGCAAGGTCGGGCAGCGCGACCGGATCCTGCTGCAGCGCCGCCATCACGGCCGGGGCGGCGCGCAGCACGGGCAGGCGGCGCGGGTCGGCGTTCAGGTCGGAAGCGATCCGCCGCAGCGCAGCGAGTCCGGCCGCGTGCGGGCCGGCCAGCATCTCGTGCAACGGCGGATGGACGCGGGGGCGCACGATCTCGGCGAGCCCCAGGGCGGTGAACCCCAGCAGGCGCGGATGCAGCGGGTCGGCGGCCAGCGCCTCCGCCAGAGCCGCCCCGAACCCGGCGCGCCGCTTGGCAGGAAGCCCCGCGAGGTCGACCAGGATGGCGCCCGAGAGGTTGCGCAGCCGGATCTGCGCCGCCAGCACCGGCAGCACGTCCCGGTTCAACGCGACATGCTGCGCGGTCTTCCCCGCTCGCCCGCCCACCGCCGCGCCGGCATCGACGTCGATCGCGACCAGGGCGGGCGTCGGATGGATCGACAGCCGCGCGCCCGAGGGCAGCACGAGGTCGGGCTCGCCCAGCGCCTCCAGCTCCGCCTCCAGCGCCGAGTCGAAGGCGCGGGGCACGAGGCGGCAGCGGTCCAGGAAGGCGGCCGGCGCGACCGGGGCGGCGACGCTCTCACCGGTCGCGGGCAACGGTGGGTGGCGCAGCGCGGCGAGATAGGCCGGGTCGTCCACCAGGATCCCGGCGCCGGGATAGCGCGCGGCGAGACGCGCCAGCGCATCGGGGCCGCGCCGCAGCAGGGCAGGAGGGCCGGAACCGACGAGCGCGTCGTCCGCCGCGTCCAGCCGCGCGGTCAGCCGCGGTCCCTTGCCGCCCTGCGCCGCGCGGGTGATGCGCACGCCGATCGCCTCTCCCTGGGTGCGGCCACGCGCGCCTTCGGAATCGGGGAGGAAGCCCTGCGCATCGCCGTCCAGCGAGACGAACGCGCCCGCCATCGCCGGCAGCACGGCGGCGATGCGGCCGCGATGCAGGTCGCCCACGCCGTCGGGCGCCCCGGGCCGGTCGATCGCGTAGTCGAGTAGCGTGTCGTCCCGCAGCACGGCCACGCGCCGCTCACCCGGGCTGCATGCGACGCGCAGGCACAGGCTCACGGCAGGGCCCAGCCCGCCCCGCGCAGCAGCTGCGCCGTCTCGTAGAGCGGCAGGCCCACCACGTTGGAGTGGCTGCCCGACAGGAAGCGGATGAAGCTCGCCGCGCGGCCCTGGATGGCGTAGCCGCCGGCCTTGCCGACGCCTTCGCCGCTCGCGACATAGGCGTCGATCTGCGCGTCCGTCAGCCGCGCGAAGGCCACGATGCTCTCCACCAGCCGTTCGGTGGCGCGGCCGTCCGGATGGCGCAGCACCACCGCGGTGGTCACCCGGTGGCGCCGCCCGGACAGCAGGGCGAGGCAGCGGCGGATGTCGGCCTCCGTGTCCGCCTTGGGCAGGATGCGCCGGCCGGCGCCCACCACCGTGTCGGCGGCCAGCACGAAGGCATCCGGCGTGGCGATCGCGGCCGCCTTGCCGCGGGCCAGCCGCTGCGCATGGGCGCGCGGCAGCTCGTCGCGGAGCGGTGTCTCGTCGATATCGGGGGCGACCACCTGGTCGGGCGTCAGGCCGATCTGCGCGAGCAGCGCGAGGCGCCGCGGGCTGGCCGACGCAAGGATCAGGCGGCTCGGCGCCAGGGTCGTCGCAGCCATGCTGGGGGAAACCATAGCAGGCGAAGCCATCGGGCGCGAAACCATCGGGGGCGGACAGGCCGGTCCGCGGTCGAGACGCAGCGCAGCGATGTCGCCGCGGGTCCGCTCAGGGCAGGCGGCCACGCGCAGCACCCCCACAGCTCTCGCAGGGGGCGGTGTCGCGGCAGCCGATCACTTGAACCGGAAGGTGATTCGGCCCTTGCTCAGGTCGTAGGGGGTCATCTCGACGTTGACCCGGTCACCGGCCAGCACGCGAATGCGGTTCTTGCGCATCTTGCCGCTGGTGTGCGCCAGGATCGAATGCTCGTTGTCGAGCTTCACCCGGAACATTGCGTTCGGCAGCAGTTCCACCACCGTCCCGCTGAACTCGATCATGTCTTCTTTCGACATCAGCCCTCGTCAGTTTGTTGCTGTGCCGCGGAACATGATGATCGCGGCTGTCAAGGTCAAGTTGAGCGCCGGACGCCCCCAGGCGGCGGGCCGCCGGAGGCGAGGGCCGCGCTGCCGCCGGAGGCGGGCGCCGAGCGGCCGGCGGAGGCCGGGGGCGTGCTGCCCTGGCCCAGCCGCAACGCGATGCTGCGAGCATGCGCCTGCAACCCTTCGGCTTCGGCGAGCGCGACGCCGGCGGGACCCACGCGCGCCAGCGCGTCGGCATCGGCGGCGACCCAGGTGGTGCGCTTGAGGAAGTCGAACACCGACAGGCCGGAGGCGAATCGAGCGGTGCGCCCGGTGGGCAGCACGTGATTCGGTCCCGCGACATAGTCGCCCACCGCCTCCGGGCAGAACCCGCCCAGGAAGGCGGCGCCGGCATGGCGCACCTTGGCGAACACGGCCTCCGGATCGGGCAGCAGCAGCTCGAGATGTTCCGGGGCGAGCCGGTCGACCAGCCGCGCCGCCTCGTCCCAGTCGCGCACCAGGACGATGGCGCCATGCGCCTCCCAGCTCGCGCCGGCGATCGCGGCGCGGGGCAGAGTGGGCAGTTCGGCCGCGACCGCGGCGGCGACGGCATCGGCGAAGCCCGCATCGTCGGTGATCAGGATCGCCTGCGCCGCCTCGTCGTGTTCGGCCTGGGCGAGCAGATCCACCGCGACCCGGCGCGGATCGTTGGAGGCATCGGCCAGCACCACGACCTCGGACGGGCCTGCGATGCTGTCGATGCCGACGCGGCCGAACACCTGGCGCTTGGCTTCGGCGACATAGGCGTTCCCGGGGCCGACGATGCGGTCCACCGGCGCGATCGTGGCGGTGCCCCAGGCGAGCGCGGCCACGGCCTGCGCGCCGCCGATCCGGTAGATCTCGGTCACGCCCGCGCGCCGCGCCGCGGCCAGGACCAGCGGGTTCATCACCCCGTCCGGCGTGGGCACGCACATGGCGATGCGCTCCACCCCGGCGGCGCGAGCCGGCAGCGCGTTCATCAGCACGGAGGACGGGTAGGCCGCCTTGCCTCCGGGCACGTAGATGCCGACCGCGTCCAGCGCATTCCATCGCATTCCAAGCGTGAGGCCGTCGGAATCGGTCATGCGGAGATCGGTGGGGAGCTGGGCGCGGTGGAAGGCGTCGATGCGGCGCGCGGCGGTGTCGAGCGCCGCGGCGAGCTCCGCCGGGATGGAGGCGACGGCGGCGTCGATCTCGGCCGGCTCGACTCGCAAGGTTGCGGGCGTGAGGGTCAGCCGGTCGAAGCGGGCGGTGTAGTCGACCAGCGCCGCATCACCGCGGGCGCGGACATCGGCGATGATGGCGGCGACCGCCTCGTCCACACGCTGCGTCGTCTCCCGCGCCTGGTCGAGCAGGGCGGCGAAGCGCGCGGCGAAATCCGCGTCCCGCGTGGAGAGCCGGACCATCTCAGGCCTGGTCGAGGGCGGCGCGGAAGCGGGCGATCCAGGCGCCGATCGCCTCCGGCCGGGTCTTGAGTGCGGTGCGGTTGACGACCAGGCGGGAGGTGACGTGGGCGATCACCTCCGTCTCCACCAGCCCGTTCGCCTTGAGCGTGGAGCCGGTCTGCACCAGGTCGACGATCAGCCGCGACAGGCCGAGGCCGGGGGCGAGTTCCATCGCGCCGTTCAGGTGCACGACGTCCGCATGCACGCCGCGGCTGGCATAGTGGCGCCGCGCGATGTTCGGGTATTTCGTGGCGACCCGCACGCGCGACCAGCGGGACGGATCGTCGCTGCCGGCGGTGACCTGCGGTTCGGCGACCGAGACGCGGCAGCGGCCAATGCCGAGATCGAGCGGCGCGTAGACCTCGGGGTAGTCGAACTCCATCAGGACGTCGGCGCCGCAGATGCCGATCTGCGCCGCGCCGAAGGCGACGAAGGTGGCGACGTCGAACGGGCGCACGCGGACGACGTCGAGCATCGGGTCGTCGGTCGGGAAGCGCAGGCGGCGACTGTCTTCGTCGGCGTAGTCGGGCGCCGGGTTGACCCCGGCGCGCGCCAGCAACTGGCCGCATTCGGAGAGGATGCGCCCCTTGGGCAGCGCCAGGATCAGGGGCGCGTCGCTCTCCGGCTCCAGGGCGGCGGTCGGGAAGGGGGCGGTCATGCGCGGGTCCGGTCCATGCTGCGCGGGGCTCTACACCAGCAAGGCCCCCGCCGGAAGCGGCCCCGCGGCGGTGCAGGGTTGCACGGGCCGGCCGGGGGCGGCGGACCAGGGCGACGGAGCGCGGGAACGGAGCGGACGCGACGGGGCGCGGGCATGGAGCGGACGCGCCGGGGCGCGGGAACGGAGCGGACGCGACGGGCGCGGGCGCGGGCACGGAGCGGGGGGACGGCGACGGGACGCGGGCGCGGCACGGGAGCGGGGGCGGCACGGGAGCGGGGGCGGGGGCAACGCCCTTCCACGCCGTCATCCCCGGGGCGCCGACCCGGGGATCCCCACCGGCACGCTCCCGCATGCGGCGCCGCGCTTGACCGGCACGCTCCCGCCCGCCCACGCGGCGCCGCGCCTGTGGAAGGCCGCGGATCAACTCCGCGAACGACGGCCGCGGGTGGAATGACGGCCTCGGGGCCGAGCAGCAGGAAGAGCCCGCAGACCGCGGCGTCTTGGCGGGCCGGCCGCGGAGCGGGCACAGTGCGCGGAACCCACCTCCGTCCGGACTGTTCCATCACACGCGTGGCCATCGGCGATGGACCGGGCACGCCCACCGCAAGAGGGAGCTGCGATGAGTTCGAAGGCCGACCTGCAAGCCCTGCGCACCCGTCTCGAGACGGCGCTCGAGGAACGGCAGCGGGAGCTCGGCCCCGACCATCCCGACCTCGCCTCCGAGCTGCGGGAGCTGGGCCGGGTGGCGCACGAGCTGGGCGATTTCCCCGATGCGCAGGCGCTGCTGCGGCGTGCCATGGCGCTGCACACCGAGGTGCTGGGCGCCGAGCACCCCGAAACCGCGACCGACATCAATCATCTGGGCATGGTGCTGCACGATCTCGGAGACCTGGACGGCGCGCAGGCGGCCTTCGAGCGGGCCCTGGCGATCGACGAGACGGTCCTCGGCAAGACACACCCCAGCGTTGGGCGGGACGCCAACAACCTGGGTGGCGTGCTGAAGGACATGGGCGATCGCTTGTCCGCGCGCGCCGCCCTGGAATGGTCCCTCTCCATCTACACCGCCGCGCTTGGCGTCGACCATCCGACGACCAAGACGGTGGCGCGGAACCTCTCGCGCATCGTCTGACCGCCGCGGTAGGACTGGACGCCAGCGGGCGTCGCTCCCCCAACCTCGTCATCCGTGGGCTCCCCCCCGTCGTCATCCGCGTACTTGATCCGCGGCCCCCCAACGGCACGATGCCGCGTGTGCGTGCGGGAGCGTGCCGGTGGGGATCCCCGGGTCGATGGCCCGGGGATGACGCCGGAGTGCGGACCGCATCCCCACGCCCCACGTCCGCAGGCCGCCGACGGCGATCCTCCGCCTGGACTCGCGTTTCTTCGCGCCTGTGTCAGACTCCTGCCCAAAGCAGGAGAGACAGAATGGCCGTCCATGAAGGTTTGCGCTTCGGCATCTTCCTCGCCCCGTTCCACCGCGCCGGCGACAACCCGACCCTCGCGCTGGGCCGCGACCTCGAACTCATCCAATGGCTCGACACGCTCGGGTATGACGAGGCCTGGATCGGCGAGCACCACTCCGCCGGCTGGGAGATCATCGCCTCCCCGGAGATCGTGATCGGCATCGCCGCCGAACGCACGCGTCACATCATGCTGGGATCGGGGGTCACCTCGCTGCCGTACCACCACCCGCTGATGGTGGCGCAGCGCTTCGTGCAGCTCGACCACATGACCCGCGGCCGCGCCATGCTGGGCTGCGGCCCCGGCGCGCTGGTGTCCGACGCCTACATGATGGGCATCAAGGCCGAGGACCAGCGCCGCATGATGGACGAGTCCCTGGGCGCCATCACCCGCCTGCTGGAGTGCAAGGACCCGGTCACCATGAAGACCGACTGGTTCGAGCTGAACGAGGCGCGGCTGCACCTGAAGCCCTACACCAAGGGCGGGTTCCCGATCGCGGTCGCCTCCGCCACCACCCCGTCCGGTGCGTTGACCGCGGGGAAATACGGCGTCGGGCTGCTCTCGCTGGGCGCCGGGTTGCCGGGCGGCCCGCAGAAGCTGGCCGAGAGCTGGCGCGGCGCCGAGGCCGAAGCGGCCAAGACAGGCAAGACCATGGACCGCGCCAACTGGCGGCTCGTGCTCAACATGCATTGCGCCGAGGACGACGAGCAGGCCATGCGCGAGGTGCGGCTGGGTGAGCGACTGGAGACCGTCACCTACTTCTCCGAGACGCTGGGCCGCCCGCCGATGCGCAGCGAGGACCCGCTGCGGGACGGGCTCGCCGCCGGCACCACGCTGGTGGGCTCGCCGGACACGATCGCGGCCGGGATCGAGCGCATGCTGGCGCATACCGATGGCGGCGCCGGCGCGATCCTGTTCCGCAGCCACGAATGGGCCAACCGGGAGCAGACGCTGCGCAGCTACGAGCTGTTCGCGCGCTGGGTGATGCCGCGCTTCCAGGGCAGCCTGGAGACCACGATCGGCTCGCGCGACTGGTGCAGCGAGAACCGCAGCGGGATCTTCGGCCCGGCGATGGGCGCGCTGCGCAAGGCGTTCACCGATGCGGGGCAGGAGGTGCCGGACCACATGCGGCTGAAGCTGCACACCGGCAAGTCGCCGATGGACGACGCCGCCGGCTGATATCGCGGCCGGCTGACGTCGCGGCGGCCTCATGGCGGGGTGGGCTGACGGCCGGGAGAACTGACGGTTCGGGGCGCGAAGCCAGGCGCAGGGCAAGGAATCGCACGGCGCGCCCTGCGCCGCCCGACTGGTCAGAGAACCCGAACCACCGGGGCGAGCAGTGCCTTCCCCGCCTCCCGCCACCCGGCGAAGTCCGCGGCGAGGCCCGTGATGTCCACCGGCTCGACCGTCCCCGCCTGCCGCAGGCGCTCTTCCAGGCCGGCGGCGCGGCGGGCCAGCCGGCGCGCGCACACGGTGGCGGCGGCGCCTTTCAGGCTGTGCACTTCCCGCAGCAGGGTCGAGGCATCGAGCCGCCCGCTCGCGAGGCGACCCAGCCGCGCCTCCGTCTCCGCCGTGAAGAGCGCGAACATCTCGGCGCGCCCGTCCTCCCCCACATCCGCCGCCAGCGTCGTGGCCGCGACCGTATCGAGATCCGGTTCGCGGTCCCCGGCCGGCAGGCGGATCCCGAACCCGCCCGGACGCCCTTCGGCGAGGGCGCCCCCAGGCTTTTCCGGACCGGAACCAGCACGGGCGTCGCCGGGGCCGGGCGGGCCTGCGGCCGGCCAGGAGGGGCCGAACCCGTCCTGCTCCGCCACGCGGCCGGAGCCTCCATCCCCCGGATCGTCGCCGTCTGGTTCGGCTCGACCGCGCGCGTCGTCGGAGCCGCGGGTGGCCGGGTATGCGGGGGAGGCGGTAGATGGTTGCGGTTCGTCCGTGGCCGCAAGCGCCTGGACCAGGGCCGCCAGCAACGTCTCGCGGGTGACCGGCTTGGAGACGAACCCCGTCATGCCCGCGTCGAAGCAGTCCTTCACGTCCTCCGGGAAGGCGTTCGCGGTGAGGGCGATGATCGGCACGCTCGCCAACCGTCCGCCCCGGCGGCGGATCATGCGCGTCGCCTGCAGCCCGTCCATCTCCGGCATGCGCACGTCCATGCAGATCACGTCGTAGAGGAACGTGCCGGCGGCATCGATCGCCTCCAGCCCGTCGGCCACCACGTCGACCTGCACCGGGAACCCCTTCAGCAGGTGCAGCGCGACGAGCTGGTTGGTCGGATTGTCCTCCGCGAACAGCATCCGCAGCGGCCGCCCCAGCGCGGCGACGCGCGCCAGGAACACCCGCGCGGCGTCGGTGGCGATGGGCGCCGCCGCCGGCGCCAGGGTCGCGAGCGGCAGGGTCAGCGTCACCGCGAAGGTGCTGCCCTGGTTGGGCACCGACCGGACGACGATCTGGCCTCCCATCTGGTCCACCAGCCGCTTGCTGATGGCGAGCCCCAGGCCGGAACCGCCGAACCGGCGCGTGATCGTGCTGTCCGCCTGCACGAACTCGTCGAACAGGCGCTCGATCCGATCCGCCGGGATGCCGATGCCCGTGTCGCTGACGGTCCAGGTGACGGTCGCCCGCGTGTCGTCCCGCGCGACGCAGCGCGCTTCGATCCGAACGCTGCCGGACGCGGTGAACTTCACGGCGTTCGAGACGAGATTCAGCAGCACCTGCCGGATGCGTCCCGCATCGCCCAGCAGCGCGGGCGGGACGTCGTCCGCGCAGATCGCGTCGATGGTGAGCCCCTTGGCGGCGGCGCGGGGCCCCAGGATGCTGACCGGATTATGCGTCACGAGCTGGGGCGAGAACGGTGCCGCCTCCAGCGTCATGCGGCCGGCATCGAGCTTGGAGAAGTCGAGGATGTCGTTCAGCAGCCGCAGCAGGCTGTCCCCCGACTCGCGGATCGCGCTGACGACGGAACGCTGCTGCGGCGGGAGCGGCGCATCCAGCAGCGTGCCCGCCAGGCCGAGCACCGCGTTCATCGGCGTGCGGATCTCATGGCTCATCATCGCGAGGAAGCCCGACCGCTGGCGGCTCTCCGCCTCCGCCTCGCGCTCCCGCTGACGGGCCTCCTCCGCCGCCGCCGAAGCCGCGTCGCGCGCCCTCTCGGCATCGGCGGCTCGGCGCAGGATCCCGATTTCCTGCCGCTGCCACCGTCGCCCCACGGCGAGGACCGCGCCGGCCAGGAGCACCGTGAGCGCCACCCCGCCCAGCAGCAGCGCCGGCAGCGCCGCCCGCCATGGCCGGAGCGCGGCGGACCGGCTCTGGGTGACCGTGACCGACAGCGGGAAGTCCGCCAGCGGCCGGCGCGCGGCGATCACTTCGCTCGCCGCCGGATCTTCGCCTGCCGCCGGATGGGTGCGATCCGCCGCGGGATCGGCACCACTTTCCGCTTGGGGGGCACCCTCCGCGCCCTGTGCGTCAGGTCCGGTCTGGCGCAGCAGCGCCGCGCCGTCGTCGCGCTGCAGCAGCATCCGCAGCGCGGGCGGGGGCGCCATCGCGCGGAACAGAGTCTCGAAGTGCCGCAGGTCCACGGTGCCCAGGGCGATCCCGCCCAGCTCCTGCCCGCCGGCGCGGATGCGATGCGCGATCGGCAGCACCCAACGCGGCTCATCCGGATGCGGGATGGGCGCGCCCACGACGATCCGCCGTGCCGGATCCGCGCGCAGGGCCCGCACGTAGTCCCGTTCGGGTGTCGCATCACCGGCCGCGGGCGTGACGCGGGACCAGGCGAGCGGCCGCCCCTGCGCATCGAGCAGGGCGATGGTCGTGACGTGCGGCAGGCCCGACAGCCGTTCCCGCAGCGTCCGCTGCTGCGCGAGCGCGGCCATGTGGGCGGCGAGCGTCGGTCCGTCCGCCCCGCCCTCCGCCTCCAGCCGGTCCGCCAGATCGGCCAGTGCGCGGTCGAGGCCGAGGAGTGCGCGATCCGTCTCCTCGGCATAGGCGCGGCCGAACGCGTCGAGCTGCATGGCGGCGTTGCGCAGCGTCATGTCGCGCAGCGCGAACAGCACCCCAGCCTCGGCCGCGGCGATGGCGGCGACGATCAGCACGACACAGGCATAGAGCAGCCAGGGCGAGCCGACCCTCCCACTCCGGCCAGCCGTCCCGGCTCGGTTGGGTTCCATGCGGAGGCCCTCGAGCTTCGACCCAGCATGGACACGGCGACGTGAACCGAAGGTAAACGTGGGGACTCAGGTGACCGTTTGCGGGCCGGCACGGGCATCCAGCCACGCGAGCAGCGCGTCGCGGAATGGCAGCATACTTTTGTAGTGCAGAACGCCATACGGCAGCGCGCGGACCGCGTCGGCGAGCCGCGCCGCGATCTCCGGTGCGGCGGCGATGCGGGGCAGGGAGTAGCTGTGCACCCGGATCCCGAACAGGACGGCGTCGGACTCCGGCAGCCGCCGCAGCGTCTGCCGCTCCACCCGGACGAACAGCCGCTCGCCCGCATTCTCCGGCGTGATCGTCACGTCGGCATCGGTCCGCCACTTGCCGGTGGGCTGGAACAGCGCCGGGTCGTCGGGGAGGGACCAGTTGACGCGGCTCGCGATCCGATCCGGCTTCAGCGCGCGCATGAACCGGTCGACCGGGTTGGCCAGCCGCTCCGGGTAGATCGGCACCGATCCGTGCACGGCGGCCAGCGGCTTGCCCAGCTTTTCGTGCAGGCGCCAGCGGCTGGGGAAGCACAGGATGGCGGCGGTGAAGCGCGGACCCTCGGGACCGTGCTGGATGAGGCACAGATCCTCCTGCACCAGCCGGCCGGCGAGCTCCAGCGGGTCGCAAGGCGGCGCGGCCAGGTCCCAGCTCTCCTGCGTCAGCCGGTTGGTGAGGCGGTCGCCGTCGCGGTGGAACCAGCCGGGATGCACCCGCGGCAGGTGCTCCGCGATCCTCGCGAGGGTCTCGGACCGCGCGGCCTCGGAGCCGGGGAGCGCGCCAAACACCTCCGGATGGCGGGTGGCGAGCAGCGCGCGCCGCTCCGCCATTTCGGCGGGGTAGAGGGCGTCGATCTCGAACCAGGCCGGTTCGGGCACGGTGACGAGACCCATCGCCATCCGGTACGGGCCGGGCTCGAAGGAGAGGTGGATGGCCTCGGGCGGCAGGGGCGGGATCATGCGGCGAGGGACCTCGCAGTGTGGGCGTCGACGACCGGCGCGATCCGCAGGGTAGCGCAGGACGGCCCCGCTTGCAGTCACGCCGGCCCGCGCGTCCTCGCAAAACCAGCGCCGGTGCTTGCCGCGATCGGTCCGCGCCGATATCGTTGTATGAACCAACCATCAGGGCCGGCATGACCGCAAGCGCGCACACCGTCGAGACCCTCCGCGAGGCCGCCCGCGACCTGGTCCGCGAGTTCGGGTTCATGCGCGGCTCGCTCGCCGGCACCGACCTGCCGCCCTCCGCCGTGCATGCGCTGATCGAGATCGAGGCGCGGGAGGGCGTCACCGCGACCGCTCTCGTTGAACGGCTGCGGCTCGAGAAATCCAGCGTGAGCCGGATGCTCCGCAAGCTCGTCCTGTCAGGTGACGTGGCGGAGCAGCCGAGCGCGGAGGACGGGCGCAGCAAGTCCCTCCGGCTCACGCCGCGCGGGCGCCAGCGCGTGGCGGGCATCCACGACTTCGCGCGGGCGCAGGTGCGGGCGGCGCTGGAGCGCCTGCCGGAGGACCGGCATCGGACGGTGGTGGACGGGTTGCGGCTCTACGCCGACGCATTGGCGATGCCGGCCCGCGTCGCGCCACGCCCGGTGCGGATCGAGCGCGGCTATCGGACGGGCCTGATCGCCCGCGTCACGCAGCTGCATGCGCATCACTACGCGGCGGCAGCCGGGTTCGGCCAGGCGTTCGAGTCGATCGTCGCGGCCGGCCTGGCGGCGTTCTGCAACCGGCTGGATCATCCCGGCAACGCGATCTGGTCGGCGCTGGAGGACGAGACGGTCCTGGGCTCGGTCACGATCGACGGGCAAGATCTGGGACCGGACATCGCCCATCTGCGCTGGTTCATCGTCGCCGACGGGCAGCGAGGGCGCGGGATCGGGCGTCGGCTGCTCTCGGCGGCGATCGCGTTCGCCGCGGCGCAGGGGTTCCCGGAGATCCATCTCTGGACCTTCGCCGGGCTCGACGCGGCACGTCACCTCTATGAGGCCGCCGGCTTCGCCTGCGTGGAGGAACGGCCGGGGGCGCAGTGGGGCGCGACGGTCAGGGAGCAGCGCTTCGTGAAATCACTGCGGTAATCCGACCGGCGGTTGGAGAACGGGGCGCCGCCTTGCGAAACCGCTCCGGTCGGGCGGGACCAGGCCGACGGTTGAGCCGCGGCGGCCTCCGTGTCACTCTACTGCTCAGTAGAAAAGTGCACGGGAACGTACCATGGACGTCGGCATGATGATGGTGTTCTCCACCTACGGGTGGGAGAACTGCACCGACCAGCGTGCGTGGGAGGAGGAAATCCACCTCGCGAAGCTTGCCGCCGATCTCGGCTTCGACTGCATCTGGTCGGCCGAGCATCACTTCGCCGACTACTCGTTCGTCCCCGACAACATCCAGCTCATGTCCTACCTTGCGGGGGTGCTGCCGGGCATGTCGTTCGGCACGGCGGCGGTGATCCTGCCGTGGCACGACCCGCTGCGCGTCGCCGAGCAGGCGGCGGTGCTGGACATGCTCTGCAAGGGCAAGTTCCGCTTCGGCATGGGACGCGGACTGGCTCGGCGCGAGTTCCATGCGTTCCGCCTCAACATGGATGAGTCGCGTGGCAGGTTCGACGAAGCTGCGCCGATGATCGTCAATGCGTTGAAGACCGGCTTCATCGAGGGGCATGGGCCGTTCTACAAGCAGCCCCGTGTTGAAATCCGACCGCGCCCAGCCTACGCGTTCGATGGGCGCATCTACGCCGTCGCCTCCTCCGAGGATTCGGTCGTTTCGGCGGCGAAGCTCGGCGCCCACATCGTCATGTTCGCTGACCGGCCCTGGGACATGCGCCTGCCGGTGATCGAGCGCGGCCGTGCGCTGCACCGCCAGTTCCATGGCACGGAGCCGCCGCATGTGATGCTGACCGAATTCTGCGTCTGCGGCGACGACCTCTCGAAGACCGAGGAAGAGGCCCGGCAATATCAAGGGAAATTCGTCGAAAGCAATTTCCACCACTATGAATTTCTGGGCGAGCACTTCAAGAGCGTGAAGGGCTACGACTCATACCAGCAGAAGGCAGAGATCGCCCGTCAGGCAGGGCTCTCCGGCGCGATCGAAGGTTTCATGAAGGCCGCAAGCTGGGGCACGCCGGACAAGATCCTGCAAGGCCTCGAGGACCGGCGCAGACTTCTCGGCAATTTCGAACTCAACGTCGCATTCCGCTTCGGCGGCACGCCGCTCGAGGTCTCTGAGCGCAGCATGAAGCTGTTCGCGAAAGAGGTGCTGCCGGTGGTGAAGGCGTGGAAGTCGGGGCCCGAACGGGCGGCCGCGGAGTAGGACGAGTCGCTCCCGCAGGGTGGCCATACCCTCATGACACCGGCGTCCCTTCCACGATCTCGATCGGGAAGGGCACGCCGGTGATCGCGGGTCATACCGGCGCGCGCAACGTCTGACTCGCATGCAGATCACCTCGGCGCGCGGTATTGTCTTTGCTTGGGCGTGGCCGCCCCGCCAACCCCACGCCGTAATACCGATGAGCGAAGAGGCTCATCGGTATCACACCACGCCCTTCTCCCGCAGCGCGGCGATCGCCGCGGAGTCGAGGCCGAGTTGCTCGCCGAGAACCTCGTCGGTGTGCTGGCCGAGGAGAGGGGCGGCGAAGCGATAGTCGGGCGGGGTTTCCGACAGCTTCACCGGGTTGGCGATCACCTTCACGCTCTGGCCGGAGGCATGCGGCATTTCCACCACCATGTCGCGCGCGACCACGTGCGGGTCGGCGAAGACCTGCGACAGCGTGTTGATCGGTCCGCAGCCGATCTTCAGCGCCTCCAACCGTTCGATCCACCAGCCGGTCGGGTGCTGCTGCATCACGGGCGTCAGCGTGTCGGTCACGAACTGCCGGTTCTGCACGCGCGCGGCGTTGGTGGCGAAGCGCGGGTCCTCCAGCAGGTGGGTCAGCTCGAACGCCTCGCAGAAGCGCTTGAAGGTCGGATCGTTGCCGATCGACAGCACCATGTGGCCGTCCGCCGTCGGGAACACCTGATAGGGCACGATGTTCGGGTGCTGGTTGCCCAGCCGCGGCGGGTTCTCCCCGGTGGCGAGGAAGTTCATGCCCTGGTTGGCGAGCCACGCCACATGGGTGTCCAGCATGCCGATATCGATCTGCTGGCCCTGGCCGGTCAGGTCGCGGTGGCGCAGCGCGCTCAGGATGCCGATGCAGCCATAGAGGCCCGCGAACAGGTCGGCGACGGGGACGCCAACCTTTTGCGGCAGGCCGTCGGGTTCGCCGGTCAGGCTCATGACGCCGCCCATGGCCTGGATCAGGCTGTCGTAGCCGGGGCGCGGGGCATAGGGGCCGGTCTGGCCGAAGCCGGTGATCGAGCAGTAGATCAGGCGCGGGAACTTCGCATGGAGCTGCTCATAGCCAAGGCCATACTTGGCGAGCGCGCCGACCTTGAAGTTCTCGACCAGGATGTCGCACTCGGCGATCAGCTTCAGCGCGATCTCCTGGCCTTCCTTCTGCGCGATGTCGAGCGTGACCGACTTCTTGTTGCGGTTCACGCCGACGAAATACGCGCTCTCCTGCGTGCCGGGCATGGTGGGGGGCGCGAACCCGCGCGTGTCGTCGCCGGCGCCGGGGCGCTCGATCTTGATCACGTCGGCGCCGAGATCGCCCAGCATCTGCGCGCAGGTCGGGCCCGCCAGCACCCGGGTCAGGTCGAATACGCGCAGGCCCTTCAGGGGGCCGGTGGGTTCGCTCATCCGTCTCTCCAACTTGCCGACCGGCCGTGGGCCGGTCCATACCGCTTCCAGGGTTATAGGCCGCGTCGGGTGCCGGCGAAACCGGCTCACCTCACGCCGCGCGGCAGCAAGGAGGACGACCCGGATGCCCGATCAGGCGATGCCGCCGCGAGCCGGCCACGGCGCGATTGGCCCGCGCCCCCCCGGCGGCATCCCCACCAGCATCGAGGGTCGACAATCCTGGGTCGTCGCCTTCATCGTCCTGGGCATGCTCTCGATCGTCTATGGCGCGCCGCTGCTGGTGGTGGTCGGGCTGAAGCCGATGACCGAGGCGCTGGGCACCGATCGCTCCGTCATCGCGCTCGCCGGCGCGCTGGTCTGGGTGGGCACGGGCACGGGCGGCATCCTGATGGGCTGGCTCGCGGACCGGATCGGGCTGCGCGCGGTGGTCGCGTTCGGCGCGGTGATGACGACCGCCGGGCTCGCGCTGTCGACGCTGGGCAGCGTGTGGGCGCTGTATGTCGGCCACGGATTGCTGGTCGGGCTGTTCGGCATCGGGGCGATCTACGCGCCGCTGCTGATCTACGTGACCCGCTGGTTCGACCGGCGGCGCGGGACCGCGGTCGCGCTGATCTCCTCGGGCCAATACATCGCGGGCGTCGTGTGGCCGTCGCTGTTCGAGCGGGCGATCGACGGCTGGGGCTGGCAGACCACCATGCTGCTGTATTCCGTGGTGGTGATCGCGGTGGTGCTGCCGGCGGTGTTCACCCTGGGTGTCGCGCCCGATGCTCCGAAGCTCGGCCGGGTCGGCGCCCGCTTCGGCTCACGCGCGCCGGTGCTGGGGATGCCGCCCAACCTCACCCAGGGGCTGATCTGCCTTGCGGCGTTCTGCTGCTGCGTGCCGATGGCGGTGCCGTCGGCCCATCTGGTGGCATTCTGCTCCGACCTCGGCATCTCGGCGACGCATGGGGCGGCCATGCTGTCGGTGCTGCTGGGCTGTGCCTTCCTCTCGCGCCAGCTCTGGGGAGCGATGGCCGACCGGTATGGGGGCTTGCGCACCGTGATGGTCGGCTCGACCCTGCAGGCCCTCGCGATCGGCGCCTTCCTGCTGACGCAGAGCGAGGTCGGGCTGTTCACCGTCGCGGCCGCCTTCGGGCTGGGGTTCAGCGGCATCATCCCGGCCTACTCGGTGGCGATCCGCGACCTGTTCCCCTCGGCCGAGGCGTCCTGGCGCATTCCGACCGTGCTGTTCACCGGCATGTCGGGCATGGCGTTCGGCAGCTGGTTCGCCGGCGCGCTGTACGACCATTTCGGATTCTATGCACCGGCCTTCGCCGCGGGCGTGGCGTTCAACATTCTCAACCTGCTGGTGATCGGCTTCCTGGTGGTGCGCCTGCCGCGCCGGGAGCCGGAGCTGGTCAGCGCGTGAGCCCACGCTTCCACGACCTGACCGTCGCGGCGATCGAGGCGGAGACGGCGGATGCGCGGGTGCTGCATCTCGCGGTGCCGGCGGCGCTGCGGGCGGCCTACAGGTTCCAGCCCGGCCAGTACCTGACGCTCGAGGCGGTGATCGAGGGGGCGCCCGTGCGCCGCAGCTACTCGATCTGCTCGACCCCCGCCGATCCGTGGCTCGCCGTGGCGGTGAAGCGGATTCCGGGCGGGGCGTTCTCGGGCTTCGTGCACGAGACACTTCGCGCGGGCGACACGCTGTCGGTGATGACGCCGGACGGGCGCTTCGTGTTGCCGCCGGCGGAAGGGCCGCGCCTGGTCGCCGCGTTCGTCGCGGGATCGGGCATCACGCCGGTGCTGTCGATCCTGCGCACGCTGCTGGAAGAGGAGCCGGAGAGCCGCTTCGTCCTGTTCTACGGCAACCGCAGCACGGACGGCATCATGTTCCGCGGCGTGCTGGAGGACCTGAAGGACCGCCATCTCGCGCGCCTGTCGGTGTTCCACGTGCTGTCGCGCGAGCAGCAGGACGTGCCGATCCTGAACGGGCGGCTGGACGCGGAAAAGCTGCGACGGCTGCTGGGGGCGATGCTGCCGGCGGGCGCGATCGACCAGGCGCTGGTCTGCGGGCCGCAGCCAATGATCGAGGGGCTTCCCGCCGTGCTGGCCGAGGCGGGCGTTTCCCCGGCGCGCATCCATGTGGAGCGGTTCACGCCCGCGGCCGACGCACGCCCGCGCGCCGTGGCGGCGCCGGCGACGGCACCGGCCGAGTCGACCGCGACGGTGATCTACGAAGGCGTGCGGACCGAGATCCCGCTGGCGGCGGGCGAGACGATCATCGACGCCGCGCTGCGCGCCGGCCGCGCCCTGCCGTGGTCGTGCAAGGGCGGCATGTGCTGCACCTGCCGCGCGAAGCTGCTGGAGGGACGGGTGGAAATGCTCGCCAACTACTCGTTGGAGCCGTGGGAGACCGAGGCGGGCTTCGTGCTGACCTGCCAGTCCCGTCCGCTGACGCCGCATGTGGTGGTGGATTACGACCAGGTGTGAGGTCGGGGTCGGCGGGGTCGGTGGGTTGGGGCGCGCGGCGGCGGGGAAGCACGGCCGGGCGGGCGGCGGGTTGGGGCGCGCCACGGAGTGCACGGGGCAGCGGGAGGCGCCTCGCGGCGGGCGTTGCCGCTGCGCACCCGCCCACCCCGTCATGGCCGGCCGTCGAGCCACGGCTGTCCGGTTCGTCACGCCCATTGGAATTGGGCCTGATCCTGGTCTCGGGATCTTGGTA
>MKTV01000054.1:117566-117764 GCA_001898425.1 Rhodospirillales bacterium 69-11 | reverse complement strand
CCCTAATGTGACACCCGAGACCCTGAACGCCACGCACCCGATTGCCCTTCGAGCCGCCCTGGGCCACCTTGCCGGCCGCGCCCGAAAGCGAATCCCGTGATGTCCCGCCCATGACCCAATCCGCCAAGGCGGAGGCCAAGCCCGTCGCCAAGCCCGTTCGCCGCCGCCGTCCTCGGGCGGCCGCGGCGGCGGCACCGG
>MKTV01000054.1:93082-117465 GCA_001898425.1 Rhodospirillales bacterium 69-11 | reverse complement strand
CGCACGCTCGCCGTCGTGCCGTTCCCCTACAGCCGGGAGGACGCCGACGCCTGGATCGCCTCCGCCCGCCGCGACCTGGACGAGGGCACCGCCTACCACCTCGCGATCACCGGCCATGAGGGCGAGAAGGAGACGCTGGTCGGCGCCGTCGGCCTGCGGCTCGACCGTCCCGACCGCATCGGCCGTCTGGGCTACTGGGTCGGCCGCCGCTTCTGGGGGCATGGGGTCGCCAGCGAGGCGGCGGGCAGGCTGGTGCGCTGGGGCTTCGCCAATCTTGCGATCGACCGGATCGAGGCGCAGGTCGCGACCGACAATCCCGCCTCCGCCGCCGTGCTGCGCCGCATCGGCTTCCGCCAGACCGGGGAGGGCATGGGCCACTCGGTCGCGCGCGGCGGCAACCACCCCGTCTGGCTGTTCGAGGCGACGCGCGACGACATCTTCGGCACGCCCGAAGCGGGGGAACCCGCGGCCGAGGGCGCTCTGCCGCTGTTGCTCGTTGCCGCCTGCGCGCTGATCGACACCGATGGCCGCGTGCTGCTGGCGCGCCGGCCCGAAGGCAAGAAGATGGCCGGCCTGTGGGAGTTCCCTGGCGGCAAGCTCAACCCCGGCGAGACGCCCGAGGCCGCGCTGATCCGCGAGCTGAAGGAGGAGCTGGGCATCGACGTCTCCGCCGCCTGCCTCGCCCCCTTCGCCTTCGCCTCGCATGCCTATGAGCGATTCCACCTTCTGATGCCGCTGTATCTGTGCCGGCGCTGGAAGGGCGCGCCGAAGCCGCGCGAGGGCCAGACCCTCGCCTGGGTGCGGCCGCAGAAACTCGGCGAGTACGAGATGCCGCCCGCCGACAAGCCGCTGATCCCCCTGTTGCGGGACTTCCTGTAGCGCCGCCCGCGGTGGCACGCTGCGACCAACCGTCCCCCGAGGAGAGCCAGGACCCGATGAGCGCCCCCAATCCCACCGCCTGCCTGCTGGTGATCGGCAACGAGGTGCTCTCGGGCCGCACGCAGGACGCCAACATCCGCTTCCTCGCGATCGGGCTCGGCGAGCTCGGAATACCTCTGCGCGAGGTGCGGATCATCCCCGACGTCGCGCAGACCATCATCGACACGGTCAACGAGGTCCGAGCGAAGTTCACCTACGTGTTCACCACCGGCGGCATCGGGCCGACGCATGACGACATCACCAGCGAATGCGTGGCCGCGGCGTTCGGCGTGCCGTGGGAGCCGCATCCCGAGGCCTGGGCGCGGATGGAGCGGAGCTACCCGCCCGGCGGCTTCAATGCCGCCCGCCAGCGCATGGCGACGATGCCCCGCGGCGCCACGCTGATCGACAACGCGCTGTCGGTCGCGCCGGGGTTCCAGATCGGCAACGTCTACGTCATGGCGGGCGTGCCGCGGGTGATGCAGTCGATGTTCGAGTGGCTGGCCCCGAAGCTGCAGGGCGGCGCGAAGGTCGTCTCCCGCGCGGTGCATGCGATCGGCCTGGCGGAGGGGCTGATCGCGGAGGGCCTGACCGGCGTGCAGGCGCGCTACCCGGATCTCGACCTCGGCAGCTACCCGTTCTACCGGCCGAGTGGAAACGGGGTGTCGATCGTGGCGAAGGGGACGGACGCGGCGCGGGCCGAGGCGGCGATCGCCGAGGTCACGACGCTGATCGCCGGCCTGGACCGCACCCCGGTGCAGGGCGAGCCGCCGGAGTGACGGCGGCCAGCGCGGCATCCCTCCGTCACAACTGCGCTCGTAGCGCCCCGACCGTCATGAAGAGCCCAGCGTGACCGCCCCCACAGACCCAGCCCGAACCCGCCCCGCCACGGTGCGCACGCAAGGCAACGACGCCCCATGACCTCCCCGGCGCTCGTCATCTTCGACTGCGACGGGGTGCTGATCGATTCGGAGCTGCTGTCCTGCGAGGCGGAAGCGGCCTGCCTCGCCGCCGCCGGGCTCGACGTCTCGTTGCAGGAGGTGCTCGACACCTATGTCGGCATCAGCCTGCACAGCATGGTGGCGGCGCTGCAGGTGCGGTTCGGCCGCCGGGTCCCGCCCGACCTCGCGGACCGGATCCGCGCCGCCACGCACGCGGCCTTCGAGGGGCGGCTGCAGCCGGTCGCCGGCATCGTCGCCGCGCTGGACCGGCTGGACCTGCCCGCCTGCGTCGCCTCCGGCTCCGAACCCGCGCGACTGGCCCATACGCTCGGATTGGCGGGGCTTTGGGACCGGTTCGCGCCGCACGTGTTCAGCGCCACGCAGGTGGAGCGGGGGAAGCCGGCCCCCGACCTGTTCCTGTTCGCGGCCGATCGCATGGGCGCCGCGCCGGAAACCTGCGTGGTCGTCGAGGACAGTGTCGCCGGCATCCAGGCCGCCCGCGCCGCCGGCATGCGCGCCCTCGGCTTCACCGGCGCCAGCCATTGCGGCCCACGCCACGCGGAACGCCTGTACGCGGCCGGGGCGGACACCGTGTTCAACACGATGTCCGCCCTGGACGGGCTGCTGAGGGGCTCCCGCGCGGACCATCGGCCGGGGGCCCACTGACCCGCCGATCGGTGACCCCCATCCTGGTGACGGCCGACCCATCGGCGGGTCGGCCGCAGGACGGTCAGAACCGGTAGCCGATACCGGCGCCGATCACCATCGGGTTCAGCGAGGTCTTGGCCTTGATCGCGCCGCCGTTGATGCTGGCCTCCGTGTTGAGGAAGATCTGCTTGAAGTCGACGTTCGCGAACCAGCGGCCGGCGAAGTTGTAGTCGAAGCCCACCTGCACGGCGGCGCCGACGTTGTTGCTCAGCCCGAGGCTGGTCACCGCGCTGGTCCCGGCGCCCGGTGCGCTCGAATTGTAGAAGAACGTCACGTTCAGGCCGGCGCCGACATACGGGCTGAACCGCTCATGCGGCATGAAGTGGTATTGCAGCAACAGGGTCGGCGGCAGCACCCAGGTATTGCCGACGTAGTAGCTGCCCGACGACAGGGCGGACCCTTTCGCGTAGATGTTGTGCTGCGTGGTCGCGGCGATCAGCTCGAGCGCGATGTTGTCGGTGAGGAAGTAGGAGAAGTCGAGTTCCGGGGCCGGGGTGCTGGACACGTCGACCTGGCCGCCGATCACCGAGATGCTGCTGCTCGAGTTCAGCGGGATCACGCCGATCGCCCGCGCGCGCATCATGAAGGCGCCGGCCTCCTTGCCGACGGGCTTCTCGTCCCAGAGGCTTTGGGCGGCGGCCGCCCCACTGAATGCCATGGCGCCCACGAGCGCGGTGGCGAGCAGAAGATGTCTCATGATGTCTCCTCGGCGGTCGACGCGGTCCTCACAACCAGGACGCGAATGTCTTGCCCGCGGAGAGAAACCATCCGGGCGGCGGAACGGCTTTGACCTAGGTCAACGCGGCGCCGCCGCCGCACTCATCCGTTGTATTGTGGCCGTTGCGACACACTCCTGGCCGCGCCCCGGAGAGGCACGCCGCCCCGGTCGGCTCAGCCGCAGCCGTTGCCGCGCAAGGTGAAGGAGCGGACCGTACCGTCCACCACCGCGAAGGTGGTCTCGCAGACGGTGGTGATCACCTGGGGCGGCAATCCGCCATACGGTCCCCAGAAGGGCGGCCCGAACGGGTAGCCGGGCGTGCCGGGCACGATCTCCGTCTGGCCGTCGTCATAGGCAAGATACTTGACCCCCTGCGTCTCGTAGACCCGGTTCGGGACGCCGAGTTGCTGCACCAGCACCCCCTCGCGCTGGCCGATGAGCGGGGCGAGCTGCGCCTGGCGCGCGGCCAGGCCGTTGGTGCAGGCGGCGAGGGCGAGGGCCAGCAGGATCGGAACGGCGCGGCGCATGCAACACTCCTTTGGACGACGGCGAGTCTCGTGCGGCAGCGTGCGGGCCGCAACCCGGATCGGGCGGATGGCGCTCAGGCGAGATCGGCCGGGGGCAGCCACAGCACCTGGCCGATCCGATCGGCCCCGGCGGCGATCATCGCCAGCCGGTCGAAGCCCAGCGCGATCCCCGCGCAGTCCGGCATGCCATGCGCGAGGGCCGCGAGGAAGTCCTCGTCCAGCGGCCAGTCCATGACCGGGTCGCCGGGATACAGGGCGGCACGCCGCCGGCGGTCCTCGGCGAACCGCGCCCGCTGCTCGCCGGCGTCGGTCAGCTCGACGAAGGCGTTGGCGAGTTCCATGCCGCAGACGAACAGCTCGAACCGTTCGGCGACGCGGGGGTCGGCCGGATCGCGCCGCGCCAGCGCCGCCTGTGCCGCCGGCCAGTGGGTGAGGAAGGTCGGGTGATCGTGCCCGATCCGGGGCTCCACCCGTTCGAGCAGCAGGCGGAAGAACAGGTCCTCCCAGTCTTCCCCCGCGCGCAGCCGCGCGCCCGCAGAGGCGGCGAGCGCGGCCGCGTCGCCCGCAGTGCCCAGCAGGTCGGCGCCCGCATGGCGCCGGAATGCCTCGGCGACGGTGAGGCATTCGATCTGCGAGAGGTCGGTGGTCACGCCCCGGCAGGTCACCACCGGTGGCAGCACGGCGCGGAGCAGCGCAGTCGTTTCCGCGATCAGCGCATCCATGCCGGCTGCCGGCGCATACCATTCGAGCATGGTGAACTCGGGCGCGTGCGTCGCGCTGGCTTCCCCGTTCCGCCACACCCGCGCGAGCTGGAAGATCGGCCCCGCCCCGCCCGCCAACAGCCGCTTCATCGCGAATTCGGGGCTGGTGTGCAGCCAGAGCCGCTCGTCGCGGCCGTCGGGATGACGCCGGCGCGTCGCGAACGGGTGCAGGTGCACCTCCTCTCCCGGCGCGGGCACGGCGTAGGGCGTTTCCACCTCCAGGTAGCCACGGCCCGTGAAGAAGGCGCGCGTCGCGGCGGTGAGCCGCGCGCGGCGGCGCAGGAAGGGCAGGCGCGCCGCGAGGCGGTCGGGGTGCCAGGCCGGTGTCGGGGGGACGCGGGACATGCCCGACCATAGCGCGTGGACGCGGTGACGTCCGCGTCGACGCGGGGGGCGGGACGTCTCGTTGACAGCAGGCTACTGGCCGGTAACCCTGCGTCGCACAAGAACGTCCTTCCCGGGAGAAACGATGTCCGCCGTCACGCGCCGAACGCTCCTCGGCACCGCCGCCGCGTCCACGCTCGCCACCCCGCTGCGCCGCGCCCGCGCCCAATCCGCGCCGATCCGGATCGGCATCCTCACCGACATGAGCGGGCCCTACGCCGAGGCGACCGGCCCCGGCGACGTGCTCGCGGCGCAATTCGCGATCGAGGATTTCACCCGGCAGCACCCCGACATCAAGGTCGAGCTGGTGCAGGCCGACATGCTGCTGAAGCCCGACGTGGGGGCGACCATCGCGCGGAGCTGGTACGACACGCAGGGCGTGGACGCGATCTTCGACATCCCGCATTCGGGCGTGGCGATCGCGGTCGGACAGGTGGCGAAGGAGAAGGACAAGGCGGTCATCTTCACCGGCGCGGGCATTCCCGACCTGACCGGGAAATACTGCTCTCCCAACCAGATCCAGTGGACCTACGACCTCTGGTCCAACTCCAACGGCGTCACCCGCGGGCTCGTCCAGGACGGCCGCGACACGTGGTATTTCGTGAAGTTCGACTACATCTCCGGCCACACCATGGCCAAGGACACCGCCACCATCGTCGAGCAGATGGGCGGCAAGGTGCTGGGCATGAGCGCCTATCCGTTCCCCGGCACGACCGATTTCTCCTCCTACCTGCTGGCGGCGCAGGCCAGCAAGGCGAAGGTGCTGTGCCTGGCGAATGCCGGCGACGACACGTCCAACTGCATCAAGCAGGCGCGCGAGTTCGGCCTGCCGCAGGGCGGCATGACGATCTGCGCGCTGGTCTACCAGGACTACATCGTGCAGTCGGTCGGGCTCGACCAGGCGCAGGGCATCGTCGGCTGCATGCCCTTCGTCTGGACCAAGGACGAGGGGACCCGCGCATTTGCCGCGCGGTTCATGCCGCGCTACCACAACGCCGCGCCGAACTACTATCACGCGGGGTGCTACTCGGCGGTCACCCACTATCTCAAGGCGGTCGCCGCCATGGGACCGGACAAGGCGAAGGCGAGCGGGCGGGCGGCGATCGCGCAGATGAAGGCGATCCCGGTCGAAGACCCGCTCTTCGGCAAGGGGCATGTGCGGGCCGACGGCAAGCACATCCACGACACCTATGTCTGGCGGACCAAGGCGCCGGCCGAGTCGAAAGGCCCATGGGACTTCTTCACCCTCGTCGCGACCATCCCGGCGGACAAGGCGTTCCAGCCGATGGACCCGCAGGTCTGCGCGCTGGCCAAGACCTGACGTCGGACGCTTCCCCTCGTGTCGTCGGGGGCGCTCCCCCCCGTGTCATGGCCGGGCTTGGCCCGGCCACCCACGACTTTGCGGCGGTTGGCGGGGAAAGTCGTAGATGGCCGGCCTGCGCCGGCCATGACACAGGAGGCGGCGCCGGCCATGACACGGGAGGCAGCGCCGGCCGTGACCACGACGCGGCCAGCGGACCGGCGCGCACGCTGCGCACCTCCCGCGCGCTGACCGAAGCAGGCCTGATCCCGGCCGCCGCGGAAGCCGGCATCGCTGCGGTCGAGCAGCGCTACGCCGTCGCCGTCACACCCGCCATGCAGGCCCTGATCGAGCGCGCGGACGACCCGATCGGCCGGCAGTTCCTGCCCGATCCGGCGGAGCTCGCCACCGCGCCGCACGAGCGGCTCGACCCGATCGGCGACGATGCGAAATCGCCGCTGAAGGGCGTGGTGCACCGCTACGCCGACCGCGCGCTGCTGAAGCCGCTGCTGGTCTGCCCGGTCTATTGCCGCTTCTGCTTCCGCCGCGAGCATGTCGGGCCGGATGGCGGGCTGCTCACCGAGGCGGAGCTGGACGCCGCCTACGCCTGGTTCGCCGCCCACCCCGCGATCCGGGAGGTGATCCTGACCGGCGGCGATCCGCTGATGCTCTCCCCCCGGCGCCTCGCCGCCATCGTCGCGCGGCTGTCCGCGATCCCGCATGTGGAGACGATCCGCGTCCATACCCGCCTGCCGGTCGCGGATCCGGACCGGCTGACGGAGGCCCTGGCCGCGGCGCTCGAGACCGACCGCGCCATGTGGCTGGTGGTGCATGCGAACCATGCGCGCGAGTTCACGCCGGCGGCGCGCGCCGCGCTGCGCCGGGTGCAGGCCCGCGCCATTCCCGTGCTGGGCCAGTCCGTGCTGCTGCGCGGGGTCAACGACACGCCGGCGGCGCTGGAGGCGCTGTTCCGCGCCATGCTGGCCGCGCGTGTGAAGCCCTATTACCTGCACCAGCTCGACCCGGCACCCGGCACGGCCCGCTTCCATGTGCCGGTCGAGCAGGGGCGGGCGCTGCTGCGCGCGCTGCGCGGCCGGGTCACCGGTCTCGCCTGGCCGACCTACGTGCTCGACATCCCCGGCGGGTTCGGGAAGGTGCCGCTGGGGCCCGACTACCTGCTGGAGGGTGGCGCCGTCGCGGACCCCACCGGCACGCCGCACGCGCTGGCGGATCCCGCGTCGGCCGCCCCGGACACGCTCCCGCGGCGCTGAGCGTCCGGATCGGCACCGCCTGCGCGCACGGCAGGCAGTCTTAACGGATCTTCAACGATATGGTGTCTCCGTAGCGGCTCCCATTGGAGACACCAGACCGATGCGTCCCATGCTCGCTCGCCGCTCCCTGCTGCGGTCCGCTGCGCTCTGCCCGCTCTGCGCTCCCCTGACCGCACCCTTGGGTGCGGCCCTGGGCGCCACGTTGGGGGCCAGCGCCGCCCGAGCGTCGGGGGGCGCGCATTGGGGGTATGAGGGTGCGGACGGGCCGGAGCACTGGGCCGCCCTCTCGCCCGAGTACCGCGCCTGCACCGCCGGGACGGAGCAGACGCCGATCGACCTGGCGGCGGGGATTCCGGCGCAGACCGGCCGCATCGGCTTCGCCTATCACCCGCAGCCGCTGCAGGTCGTCAACAACGGCCACACGATCCAGGTGAACGTGGCGCCCGGCAGCATGATGGCGATCGGGGAGACCGGGTACGAGCTGCTGCAGTTCCACTTCCACCACCCGGCGGAGCACCTGCTGGCCGGCAAGGCGGCCGCCATGGAGTGTCATTTCGTGCATCGGTCCCCGGCGGGCGCGCTGGCGGTCGCGGGGGTGTTCCTGCAGCCGGGGCGCGTCAACGCCGCGCTCGTCCCGATCTGGAAGGCGATGCCGGTGGCGGCGGGACCGGTGCAGGCGGTCGCCGGCGTGACGGTCGACCCGGCGGCGCTGCTGCCGCGTGACCGCACCTATTTCCGCTACATGGGCTCGCTCACGACCCCGCCCTGTTCCGAGGGCGTGCTGTGGACGGTGTTCCGCGACCCGGTCGCGCTCGCCCCGGAACAGATCCGCGCCTTTGCGGCCCTGTTCCCGATGAACGCGCGGCCGGCGCAGCCGCTGGGGCGGCGCTTCCTGCTGGAATCCGGCGTGTAGAGCGGGCCCTTCTCCGGCGCGGGTCCGCCAACTTGCCCATGCTGCCTCATCGGTCTAGAAGCCCGCACCCTCTTTGAAATCGAGAGACGAGCGATCCGATGAAGCAGCAGGCGAACCTCATTCGCGCCGGCCAGGTGATCGAGCACGAAGGCCGCCGCTGGACCGTGCTCAAGCAGCAGATCATCACCCCGGGCAAGGGCGGCGCGTTCATCCAGGTCGAGATGCGGGACCTCAAGTCCGGCAACAAGACGAACGAGCGCTGGCGCACCGCCGATACCGTCGAGCGGCTGATGACCGAGGAGCGGGAGTACACCTACTCCTATACCGAAGGTCAGAACCTGGTTCTGATGGATCCCGAGACCTACGAGCAGAGCCATATCCCGGCCGACCTGCTGGGCGACCTCGCGCCCTACCTGCAGGACAACATGCCGGTGACGGTGGACCTGGTCGAAGGCGACCCGGTTGCGATCCACATCCCGGCGACGGTGACGCTCGAGGTGGTCGAGGCCGATCCGGTGGTGAAGGGGCAGACCGCCTCCTCCTCCTACAAGCCCGCGAAGCTGTCGAACGGCGTGAAGACCAACGTGCCGCCCTTCATCGAGGCGGGCGAGCGGATCGTCGTCCGCACGGAAGACGGCAGCTACGTGGAGCGTTCCAAGGGCTGAGGCACCACTCCCATGGCCTTGCGCCTCTCCCCCCACATGACGGTCATGGCGAATGCCGCACAGAAGGCGTCCAAGCGCCTGCTGCGTGACTTCGCCGAGGTCGAGCAGCTCCAGGTCAGCGTCAAGGGCCCGTCCGACTTCGTCTCCCAGGCCGACCTGCGCGCCGAACAGACCCTCAAGGAGGAGCTGAACAAGGCGCGCCCCGGCTACGCGCTCCTGATGGAGGAATCGGGCGCCTCCGGTTCCGACAACTGGGCCTGGCGCTGGGTGGTCGATCCGCTGGACGGCACGACCAACTTCCTGCACGGCATGCCGCATTGGGCGATCAGCATCGGGCTCGAGCGGCGCCTGCCGGATGGCAGTTCGGAAGTGGCGGCCGGGCTGGTCTACAACCCGGTCGTGGACGAGATGTTCTGGGCCGAGAAGGGCGCCGGCGCCTTCGTCAACGAGCGCCGGCTGCGCGTCTCGGCGCGGCGCGAGATCAGCGAGGCGGTGTTCGCGACCGGCATCCCGTTCGGGGCCGTCGCCGCGCCGAAGCGGCTCGCCTTCGCCCGCACGCTGGCGACCCTGATGCCGCAGGTCGCGGGGATCCGGCGGTTCGGCTCCGCGGCGCTGGATCTCGCCTGGGTCGCCGCTGGCCGGTTCGACGGCTATTGGGAGCTGGGGATTAAGCCCTGGGACATGTCGGCCGGGCTGCTGCTGGTGCGTGAGGCCGGCGGCTATGCCACGGACCCCGACGATGCCGACCCCCGCGACACCGGCAACGTCGTCGCCGCCAACACGCATTTGCACGCACGCCTCCGCACCGCGGTGGTGGAGGGGCTGCACGCGCGAGGCTAGGCGCTGCATGACGCTCAGCGCGTCCCGGCCGGCGAAGTCCGAACATTCCGCGTCCCGGCCGGCGAAGTCCGAACATTCCGCGTCCCGGCCGGCGGAGTCCGAACCTTCCGTGTCCCGGCCGGCGAAGTCCGGCCATCCACGACGTCCCCCGCACCTCCGCGGTAAGTTCCCGCGATGACCGCCCGCCCCAGCCTGCGCGCGCGCCTGCGCGCCTGGCGACGCGCCGCGGTGGTGGCGCAGGCATGGGTGATCGGCCAGGCCCGCCGTCTTCGCCCGATCGCGCCCGTGGTCCACGCCGGGGACGTCCCCATCGGCCCACGCGCCGCGATCTACGCCCACCACGACCCCGACGGCGCGGTGCGCCCCTATGTCCACCACGCCGTCAGCGCACTCACCCGGGCCGGCTATGCCGTCGTCTTCGTCAGCAACGGCCCGCTCACCCAGGCCGCCGTCGCGGCGCTCCGCCCCCACACCGCCCGCATCGTCACCCGCCCCAATCGCGGCTGGGACTTCGCCGCCTGGCGCGACGGGCTGGCCACGCTTGGGCCGCCGGAGCGCCTGTCCGCCCTCATCCTCACCAACGACAGCGTCTACGGCCCGCTGCGCCCGCTCCCCCCGCTGCTCGCCGCCCTGCCCGCAGCCGACGTCGTCGGCATGACGGACAGCGAGGATCTCGGCTGGCACCTGCAGAGCTGGTTTCTCTGGTTCGGTCCCGCCGCCCTGCGTCATCCGGCGTTCGCGGGCTTCTGGCGCGGCGTGCGCGACCTGGGCCACAAGGATGCGGTCATCCGCCTGTATGAGGTCGGCCTGTCCCGTTGCCTCCGCGCCGCGGGCCTGCGCTGCACCGCCCTTGCCCCGACCGCCGCGGTCGAGGCCGCCGCGCGCACTCGCGGCTGGACCCCGCCCGACCGCCCGTCCGGCTGGCCGTCCAATCCCGCGCATGATTTCTGGGCGCCCCTGGTGCTGGACTGCGGCGTCCCCTTCCTCAAGCGCGACCTGCTCGCCGGCCGTGCCCACCGTCACGTGCCGGACGCGGCCTGGCGCAACGTGGTCGCTGCGACCGGTTATGACGCCGCCCTGATCGAGGACGACCTCGCCGCGCAGCGGCGGTCGTAGGCGGCGAGGCACTGGGCCGGCGCCTCCGGCCAGGACCGGTGACTGAAGGCGGCGAGGATCTGCGCATAGCCGATGCGGTCCAGCCCATAGGCCTGGGCGATCACCGCATCCATCTCGGCCCGCAGCGCCCGGCGTTCCGTGGGCGCGGCCAGCGCCGGCCACTCCATTCGCCGCCGGCCCGTCTCGGCTGCCCAGAGCGACGCGTATCCCGCATGGTTGCAGCACAATCGCAGCGCCGCCCGCTGCAGGAAGGCGGCGTCGGACGCGGAGAAGGCGGGGACGGGGAGGCTCCCCAGCAGATAGAGGCTGAGATGGGCTGCCGCCTTCTGCCGCACGAGCCAGTCGAACGGATAGCTGTTCATCACCGCGCACAGGAGCAGGGCCACGCCGATCGGTCGTTGCTCCGGCGTGCGTTCCACCACGGCGGTATGGCCGAACACCGTGCCGGGCGGCGCGATCATCGCGATCGCCGTGCGCTCGTCGGTGCTGCGCGCCACGTCGCGGAACGCCAGGCGGTAATGGGCCGCCGCCGCCCCGGTGCGCGGCGACAAGGCCGCCTCCGGCACCGCATAGCGCGGCATGGTCTGCCATGTGTCGGTGAACTGGTGGAAGCTCTTGCCCTCGTGCATCGGCAGGCCCTGGCCGACCGGCCGGAACGCCGCGGAATCCGCCGTCATGTGAAGGTCGGTGCCGAAGCCGATCCCGCGCCCTCGGCACCACCCGTCCAGCCGCTCCGGCGCTCGGTTCAGGCAACGCAGCACCGCCAGGTCCGCCGCGCTCCGCAGCTCCGGCAGGGCGAGATGCGCCCCGCCGGTCGCGGCCAGCAGCGCCGGCTCGAGCCGCAACCGTCGCCCCGGCTGATCCAGCTCCCCGAGTTCTGTGAGGTAGAACGCGGCGTCGATCCCGACCGTCGGTCCCGGACGGTGGGCCACGACGAGCGCGAACTTCGCGCGGCTGTCGATGTCGAACAGCTTGCGCCGGTTCTCGAACGACCAGCAGGTCTCCCACCGCGTCTGCGCGAAGAACAGTCGCCGGACGCCGGTGCTGCCCTCGTTGGCATGGAAGGAGGAGGGCAGCAGCAGCCCGATCGCCCCCGCAGGGCCCGAGAGCTGCACCGCGCGTTCGGCGAACAGCCGGTAGGTGTCGAGGTTTCCGCCCGTCGCTTCGCGTCCCAGCGTCGCACGCTGGTGACGGAACAGCCGCTCCGCCAGCGCCTTCTGCCGCGCGAAGCCGGCGCGATAGGCATCCCAGGCCGTGGCGACGGCGGGATCGGCGAGCACGCGCGCCTCGATCGCCGCGCGTTCGGCCTTGGTGGGTGCGTCGAGGATGCGCAGGTCCCAGCCGGACACAAAATCCTTGGCGAGCGGCTGCAGCACGCCCCAGGGCGGGTTGCCGATCACGGCGTCGAACCCGCCGCTGCCGCGCGACTGCGCGCCCGCCGGTTCGCAGCCGCGTCCCTCGGGTGGGAACACGTCCGGGAAGTGCAGGTCGAAGGACAGTGCCTCCACGCCGGCCGCCTCCAGCGCGGCCTGTGCGGGCGTGAGCCTCGTGGGCCAGGTTCCGGTCTCCGCCACGTGGCGTGCCAGGGCGAGCCAGGCGTCGTCGCCATCCCTCCGCTGCAGGGCCGCGGCGCCGGACCAGGCGCGGGCAAGGCGGCGCAGTGGCCCCAGCGTCGTGTCCAGCCGCGCCGCCGCCTGCTGCTTGAGCATGAGGTCGGCCGCGTCCCGCCCCAGCGTCGCATCGAGCGCCCCGATCTCGGCGAGTGCGGCATCGCGTGCCGCGGCGAGCCGAACCGCGACCCCGCGCCCGAGCAGCGGATCGAGGGGCGCGGTGCCGACCGGGAGGGTAGAGAGGTCGGCGAGGGCGGGGCCGGCCAGAGAGTCGCCGACGAGCAGCCGGTGGTCGAGGAAGGTGAGCGGCAGCCCCTCGGCATAGGATTCGAGCCAGAGCGAGAGTTTCGCGAGCTCGACGGCGAGCGGGTTGCGGTCCACGCCGTAGAGGCAGTGCACCGCGACGAGGCGCCGGCACAGCGCCGCGGCCCGGGCCTCGGCGAGGGGTCCGCCGCCCCGGCTTGGCAGGTACGCGGCCAGGCTGCGGTCGGGGTCGGGCAAGCCGGTGATCCGGCCGCGCAGCAGTGCCGCGCGCGCCGCCAGGTGCACACGCTCGTCCGCCCGCGCCTCCGCCACCGCTCGGTCGGCCGCGGCGGCGAGCGCGTCGCAGCGACGACAGGCTTCGTGCAGCGCTTCGCCCAGGACCCGACAGGCCTCCACCAGGAAATGCCCGCTGCCCGTCGCGGGATCGAGCAGCTTCAGGCCGAGGATGGCGCCGGGGTCCGGGTCCTCGGGCGGGCTGCGCGCAGCGAGCAGCGGGGCGAGGGTGCGGTCCACCAGCGCGCGCACGAGCGGATGGGGCGTGTAGAACGCGCCGTTCGCCTTCCGCCCGAGACCGGGCCGCAGCAGGAACCGGCCGGCGGGAATGTTCTCGACCGCGACGATCCCATCGGCGAGGCGGGCGTCGTCGGCCGGCACGACCGTCTCCTGCCGGCCGCGTCGCAGCCGGACCATCGGACGGTCGGCGATCGCCGGCTCGAGGTCGAGCAGCGCTTCGTAGACCCGGCCCAGATCCTCGACGTCTAGCGCGCCGTACTGGATCCGCGCCCGCGCGGTCGATCCGGTCTCGGTCCAGAGCAGCCGGTCGAGCAGTGCGGCGACGCCCCGCTCGCTCCAGCGCGCGGCATCCAGCAGCGGCGTCGAGGCAGCGCCGAACAGCGCGCCCCCCAGCGGCGTGATCGACAGGTCGGCGCAGTCGAGCCCGTCCCGCATCGCACGAAAGGTCGCGCGGAGGCCGTCTTCCAGCATGCGGCCGGTGTCCGCGCCCTGGTCGAGCACGCGGCGGGCGATCGGGGCCAGCGCACGCAGCGGCGACAGCCCCTCTCGCCAAGCCGGGGTGGCGGCGAAGCCGAAGCCGCGTGCCGGATCGCCGGTGCTCTCCAACCGGAACAGGAACAGCAGCCGGTAGATCATCACCAGCGCCTCCCGCCACAGCTGCGCCGGCAGGTCGGGGGGCGGTGCCTGTCGGGCCCGGCTGAGCGGCGCGGGACCGGCGCACGGCTCCGCGCGGGCGTGGCGTGCGCGATCACGGCGCAGCGCGGCGTTGTCCGGATGATCGAGGACCGCCTGGACGAACCCCTCCACCGCCGCCCGCGCCTGCAGCCGCAGCGTGCCGGTGACCCGGACCTGCGCGAGGCGCGCGGCCTCCAGCAGCGCGGGCAGCGCAGCGAGCCCCGCCGGGGTGGCGAGGGCGAGCAGCAGCCGCGCCCCATCGGGCGGTATCGGTGCGGCGCATGCGGCGACCGGCAGTTCGATCCGCGTGTCCGCGCGCGTGGGATCGGCCAGCAGCAGGCACAGCACCGCGCCGTCCGTCAGCACTCCGGCCCGTTCACCGCAGGCGCGCAGCACGCGGAAGGCGCTGCGCAGCGGGCTGTCCCGATAGGCGCGCGGACCACGCGTCGCCACCGTCCCGCCCTCCGCCGCCCCGAGTGCCGCCGCGAAGCTGCGCAGCGCGGTGCCGTCGGGCGCGCGGCAGAGCCAACCGCCATCCTCCTCCCCTTCCCGCGTCACGACGAGCGGCTGTCGGCGCGGCGGTCCGTATCCGACGCAGGCGAGGAAGGGGGCGAGCACCCGCGCATGGACGCGCGCGGGTCCGTCCTCGCTGCCCAGGTCGCGGAGCTGGCGGGCCAACCGCGCCCAGCCCGCCGGGGCCTCCGGCAGGAGCCGGCGCCGCACCAGCTCCTGCGGCAAATCAAGGCGCAGGAATGGTTCGGTCAGCGCCGATCCGACGATCCGGCACGCGGCGAAGTCCGGCAGCGGCGCGGTCACGCCGGCACGCGGAGCAGCAGGCCGATGGGCCAGAGCCGCAGCGGCTCCCAGGCCAGCCGCCGCTGCCGGTCCTCATCCCGGGCCCTTTGCAGCGCAATCGCCTCGTTCGCCGCCTGCCGCAGCGCCGGGGACACGCCGGGATCGGCCGCGAGCAGGCCGAGGCGCCGCAGCGGATCGGGGGCCGTGCGCCAGTCCGGCGTGCGCCGCGGCGTCGCGAACAGGTCGCCGACCCGCGGCTGGACCGGCCCGCACAGGGCGGTCGCGCGATGACGCAGCCATGTGGCGAGTGCCCGCGCCTCCGTCTCGGCGTCCACCGTCCGTTCCGCGCGGAGCTGTGCGGCGAGCCGATCGGCGGCCTCGACGGCCGCGGCCTCCGCCCTGGGCAGGCGGGGAGCGGCCCAGTCGGCGAAGTGCCGCTCCCAGGCCGAGGCCGCGTCGGCCGCGTCGGTGGCCTGATCCGTCGCGGCCACGAGCCACGTGGCGGGATCGTGCAGCACCGTTTCGGGCTCGCCCGGACGCAGGCGCACGGCCAGCACGCGCTGCCACGCCAGCGCTGCCCCCGCATGCAGCGTGGTTGCGTAGGTCACCACCGCCTCCGATCCCGCCGTGGCCCGCACGACGGCGACCACCGGTTCAGCCTGGCGCATGCGGTCGATGCAGCGCCGCACCAGCGGATGCGCGCGGCCGATGGCGGCCGGATCGAGCGTGCCTTGGATCGGATCCCAACCGGGAAGGCTCGTGAGGTCATGCGCCCAGTCCGCCGGGACCGGAATGGGATCGTGCGCCGCGCCGGCCCGTGATCCGATCGTCGCCGCCGCATCGCAGGCGCCCCGCTCCGTCCAGCCTGGCGCCGCATCGCAGGCCCCTTGCTGCGCCCCGCGGGAAGTCGCTTCGCCGGCCGGCTGTCGCTCCCTCCCGCCGGCCTCGGCCAGGGCCGCCGCGCGCACGAACGCGGCGAGGTCGACGCCCCCGGAAACGACCCGGCTGCGTCGTACCGCGCGGCCTGCCAACGCCAGCCGCGTCGCGTCCGCCTGCACGCCCTGGCCGGCCAGCCAGCCATGCCGCAGCGCCATGCGCTCGAACCCGTCATAGGCGCGGTCGATCTCCCGCAGCAGGTCGCGGAACGCCGCCGCGCGGATACCCTCCGCCGACCGGTCCAGCGTCGGCAGCGCCGCCCGCGCATCGGGAAACAGCGAGGCCGGCGGGTCGCCGCTTTGGTCCCCGGCTGGCGAGGCCGTCGAGCCGCCCCCAGCCAGCGGGGCCTGGGGTTCCGCCAGATGCGGCATTGCGAGCAGGGCCTGGGCTTCGGCGAACGCCGCCGCTTCCTCGGCCTCCGGCAGGCCCAGCGTGTCGGGCATGACACCCAGTGCCGCGCGCGCCTTCTCGTATTTGCCGATGAGGCGCAGCAGCAGGCCTTCCTCGAACGTGTCGGCCAGGTGCAGGTAGCGGATCACCGGGTCCGCCGCCTGGCCGTAGCGGTCGATCCGGCCATTGCGCTGCTCGAGCCGGTTCGGGTTGTACGGCAGGTCGAGGTGGATCAGGTCGCGGCAGCGGCGGTGCAGGTTCAGCCCTTCCGCGAGCGAGTCCGTGCTGACCAGCACGACGTCGTCGGCGACGGCGCAGCGCTCCGCCGCCGCGCTGCGGGCCGCCTCGTCGTCGGCGCCGCTGATCGCCAGCACCTCGCCCTCGATCCCCGCCGCCCGCAGCGCGCTGAGCGCGGCGTCCTGGCTGTCGGTGTATTCCGTGTAGACCAGCACGTTCGCCCGCGGCCGCTCCGCGCGGATCGTGCGGATCTCCGAAACCAGCGCGGCGAGCTTGGGGTCGTGCGGCGCCGCGGCCTCTCCCAGCGCGATGAGCGCGTGCAGCGCCGCGGCCTGGTCGTCTGAGAGCCGCGCCGCGATGTCCTCCGCCTCCAGCGCGGCGAGCTCCGCCTCGTCCGCCGGCGGCAGCACGCCGTAGCGGGCGAGCTTGCGGCGATAGGCGTGCAGGGCCCGCGCCCGCTCCTGCCTCTCCGCCGGTTCGGCCCCGCTGATCCGCGCCGCGACCACGCGCAGCGTCGCGACGCAGGCGGCGATGGTGGAGACCGACCGCTTCAGCAGCGCGACGAAGGCGAGCGCCTCGCCCCCGCGCACCGCCAGCCGGGGCAGCACCAGGGCCGAGAGCGCGGCATGGAAGCGGCGCACCGCCGGATGCGGCATGGCGACCGCGACCGGAAGAACCCGGCGAGGCCGGAACAGCGGCGCGCCGGTGTGCCGGTCGTGCAGGTGCTGCTTGAGCCGGCGCACCACGTGGCGCCGATACGCCATCCCGTCCGGCAGGCCGGCCGCATCCACCAGGCTGCGGTCGAGCAGCGCCAGCAGCGAGCCGAAATGCGCGTCGTCCCCGTCATGCGGCGTCGCGGTCAGCAGCAGCAATCCGTCCCCGGTGCGCGCCAGCACCTCGGCCAGGCGCCGCCGCTGCGTGACGTCGCGCGGCTCGCGCGCACCCACGCAGTGATGCGCCTCGTCGATGATCACGAGATCCCAGGCGGTGCGCTCCAGCTCCTGCAGCACGCGTTCCTGCTTGGCGAAGTCGAGCGCGGTCAGGCACAGCGGCACCGCGTCGAACGGATTGCCGCCGAGTTCGCGGGCCCGCCGCTCCGCCTCCAGCGCGGCGGCATCGGCGATCACCCGGAATCGGAGGTCGAAGCGCAGCCGCAGCTCCTGCTCCCACTGCCGCAGCAGCGGGCCGGCCGGGGCCACCACCAGGATGCGGTGCGCGCGGCGCCGTGCGATCAGCTCCGTCGCGATCAGCCCCGCCTCGATGGTCTTGCCGAGACCCACGCCGTCCGCCAGCAGCAGGCGCGGGCGTGGCAGTTCCAGCGCGCGCAGCATCGGCACGAGCTGGTAGGGCTCCAGCGCCACCCGTCCCGGCGCGGCGGCCAGCAGCGTGCCGGCGCCCGGCACCTGGTCCAGCACGGAGGCCATGTGGTGCAGCCACCAGCGCGCGAGCGGCTGCAGGCGGGTGGGGTCCAGCGCGGTGGCGAGCGGCGTGACCGGCTCGTGCGGGGTCAGCAGCGTCCAGTCCAGGCCACGCAGGTCGCCAGCCGCGCAGCGCAGCCGGAGCCGCGTCTGCCGCCCGGCCGGCTCCACCCCGCACACGTCCCACACCAGGCCGCGTGCCGCGACCCGCTGCCCTGCCGCAATCTGCATGTCTTGCCGGACCGCCGCCGTTCGGGGGAAACCCGTTGGGACGGCACGACATCACGACCCGATTGCCGTTCGGTTAAGGGAGGAAGCAACCATGGCGGAGCAACGCTTTGCCGGACAGGTCGGGCTGGTCGCGGGCGGCGCCTCGGGCATCGGCCGCGCCATCGCGCGCCGGCTGCATGCGGAGGGCGCACAGGTCGTCGCCGGCGACCTGAACGTGGAGGGGCTGGAAGCGCTGGCGGCCGAACTGGGCGACCGCTTCGCCTGGGTGCGCACCGACGTGACGCAGGAGGCCGACGCCGAAGCCCTCGTGGCGCTGGCGGCCACGCGCTTCGGCAGGCTGGACCTGGCGTTCAACGTCGCCGGTGCGTCGCGTCCCGGCTACATCGTCGACCTCGCGGAGGCGGACTGGGACTTCACCGTCGATCTCTGCCTCAAGGGCGTCTTCCTGGGGATGAAGCACCAGGCGCGGCAGATGATGCGCCAGGCGGCGGAGGGAACGGGCGCGGCGGCCACGCCGGCGGCGGGCGGCGCGGGGGGTGCGATCGTCAACATCTCCTCGCTCAATGCCCATGTCCCGATGCATGCCGGATCGGCGTATGTCGCGGCCAAGGCGGGGGTGGAGATGCTGAGCCGCAACGGCGCGCTGGAGTTCGCCCCGTTCGGCATCCGGGTGAACGCTGTGCTGCCGGGCCTGGTGCAGACGCCGCTGACCCGACGGCATTTCGACAACCCGGACGCGCATGCCGCCTTCATGGAGCGCATCCCCCTGGGCCGCGCCGCCCAGCCGGAGGAGATCGCCGGCCCCGCCCTGTTCCTGGCGAGCGCGGACGCGGCCTACGTCTCGGGGGCGAGCCTGCTGGTGGACGGCGCCTGGGCGGTCAGCGGCTACCCGGACATGCGCCCGTTCCGAGGTCCGGTGGCCTGGAACGCGCGTTGACGGCGTGCGGCGTCGGGGGTTCGAGGGTCCGGATGGAACCGCTGATGCACGCTGATGCACGCTGATGGGCCAGTGCCGACGGTGGTTCGGAGCGGCGCACCGAGCGGCTTGAAAGAGGGCGCGCTGCGCGCGCGTCCTTGGACGACGGGGATACTGTGTTCGGCCCGCGCGTAGCGCCTTCAGCGCGGGCCGTCCGGGGTCTGACGGCGGGACGCTCCGGCAGATCCCCCGCGTATCGAGGATTGACCTCCGGACGGGCGGAGGGACCCGCGCGGGTGGTGCGGGCACAGGCCCATCAGCGTGCATCAGCGGTTTCAACGCGGACCCGACCGCCCCGACCCCGCCCCATGGACGCACCCAACCCACACCTCCTGCCCCAAGCCTTCGCCAGCGCATCCGGGGTCAGGGCATCATTCACGGCCCGGCACGCGCGCTGATCTCGGCCGAAAGTGAAACTCGCTACAGGCGCAGAACACGAAGCCGACTCGCGCGTTGAACGAAGCGAGAGGATCGTTCAATCAAGACAGGTGCGCCCATGACGCCAGAAGTCCCGACAGCCACCGGGGTCGGCCGGATCGCCGCCAGGATCGACCGCCTGCCGCTGACCTGGGCGCAATGGCGTCTCGCGCTGATCAGTCAGGTCTTCTGGGGCGTGATCATCGCCGCCGACGGCATTCCGGCGAAGGTCTACCCGTTCGTCTGGCTGCCGGAGCATGCCTTCGGGATGGGGGCGTTCTCCCTGCTGCTGGCGATGCAGTTCGGCGTCGGCATCCTGATCGGCGAATACCTGATCGGCATGGTCGCCGATAAATGGGGCCGGCGCACCGGGCTGCTGATCTCCACCCTGGCCATCGGGCTGCTGATGTGGCCGACCGCCTTCACCAGCAATTTCATCGTGCTGATGGTGTTCTTCGGACTGTCCGCGATCGGCCTGGGCGGCGTGCTGTCGACCAACGTGGTCTACATGGGAGAGATCATCCCGCCGCAGCACCGCGGCCGGGTCATGCTGGCGTCGCAGGTGCTGGCGGTGGCGGTGTACGGGGTGCTCAGCAACGTACCGGCCATGCTGTGGGTGCCCGGCCATTACGTGCTGTTCATCTTCTTCTACTGCGTGGTGTCGCTGGTGGTGCTGGTGCCGCTGGCGCTCTGGGCCATGCCGGAATCGCCGCGCTGGCTGGAAGCGCACGGCCGGCACGAGGAGGCGGAGCGGGTGCTCGCGCGGCTGGAGGCGGAGTGCCTGCGGCGCAGCGGCCTGGCGCGCCTGCCGGAGCCGGACCTGTCGCGCTATTCCGTGGTGGCCAGCCGGCACGTCCCGGTGCGGGAGCTGTTCCAGGGCGAATATGGCCGGCGCAGCCTGATCCTGCTGGTGGCGTGGATCCTGGGCTACAGCGGCATGATCTACGGCTTTGGCGGCTACGAGCCGCTGCTGCTGAAGGGCTTCGGCATGACGCCCGATGAGACCTTCGGTATCATCCTGGTGTCCTCCACCTTCGGCGGCGGCATCGGCCTGGCGATGTGCTCGATGCTCGGGGAGCGGGTCGAGCGGCGGATGGTGATCCTGGTCTCGGCGCTGATCACGGCCGCCATGCTGGCGGTGCTATACTATGTGCACACGCTGACGGCGGCCTATGTGCTGATCACCCTGTCCTGGGGGGCGACGGTGGTGTGGCTGTTCAGCATGTACAACTACACGGCTGCCAGCTATCCGACCCGGCTGCGCGCGACCGGCACCGGCCTGACCGATGGTGTCGGCCATCTGGGGGCGGCGTTCGGGCCGATCATCGCCGGCTGGCTGTTCACCTCCACCGCGGCGTTCGGCCATGCCGGGTGGTTCGTCTATGTGATGGTGCCCGGCGCGCTGATCCCCGGCCTGATCATCGCCTGGTTCGGCATCAACCAGCGCCGTGCGGTGCTGGAGCAGATTTCGACCTGACCGCCGGCCCCGGCTCGTCAGGCGGCCGGTCAGGAGCGGGCCGAACCGGCGCAGAGGCGTGACCGGACCGTCGAGCGGCCCGGTTCAGCACGTGTTGCGGGCGGGCCCGCCGGTCAGAACCCGACCATGTCCCCGCCCTTGAGCTTCAGGATCTCCCGCGCCTCGGCCGGGGTGGCGATCTCCAGGCTCAGATCCTCCAGGATCCGCCGGATCTTGCTCACCTGCTCGGCGTTCGACTTCGCGAGCTGGCCCTTGCCGATGTAGAGGCTGTCCTCCAGCCCCACGCGCACGTTGCCGCCGTTGATGCCGGCCATGGTGGTGAACGCCATCTGGTGGCGCCCGGCGGCCAGCACGGACCAGACATACTGGTCGCCGAACAGCCGGTCGGCGGTCTCCTTCGCGAAGAGGAGGTTGCGCGGCTCCGCGCCGATGCCGCCCAGGATGCCGAAGATGGACTGCACGAAGAGCGGCCCCTCCACCACCTTGCGGTCCAGCATGTAGGCCAGGTTGTAGAGGTGGCCGATGTCGTAGCACTCGAACTCGAAGCGGGTGCCGTGGCCCTTGCCCAGCCGCTCGACGATGCCCTCGATGTCCTTGAAGGTGTTGCGGAAGATGAAGTTGTCCGTATTGTCGAGGTAGGGCTTCTCCCAGGGGAACTTCCAGGTCTTGATGCGGTCGCCCGCGCGAGAGATGTTGAAGTTCATGCTGCCCATGTTGAGGCTGCACATCTCGGGCTTGGCCAGCAGCGGCGCTTCCAGCCGCTCGTCCAGCGTCATGGTCAGCCCGCCGCCGGTGGTGATGTTGATCACCGCATCCGTGTTCTGCTTGATCCGCGGCAGGAACTGCATGAACACCGACGGATCGGGCGTGGGGGAGCCGTCGACCGGGTTGCGCGCGTGCAGGTGGATGATGGCGGCGCCCGCCTCCGCCGCCTCGATCGAGGATTGCGCGATCTGCTCCGGCGTGATCGGCAGGTAATCCGACATGCTGGGCGTGTGGATGGCGCCCGTCACGGCGCAACTGATGATGACCTTGGCCATGGTGACGTTCCCGGTTGGCTGCGAGGGCCGGACTGTGCACCAGGGTCCGGATCGTCGCAAAGGCCCGTCCCGCCCGGCTTGCGCAACGGCCACCGGCAGCGCTACTCCCCGGCCGGAAAAGCGGAGGTGCCGCGGTCATGCGCGTGAAGGATGTGAAGAAGGTCGTGCTCGCCTATTCCGGCGGGCTGGACACCAGCGTGATCCTGCGCTGGCTGCAGACGACCTACAATTGCGAGGTCGTCACCTTCACCGCCGATCTCGGCCAGGGTGAGGAGCTGGAGCCCGCCCGCAAGAAGGCCGAGATGTTCGGCGTCAAGGAGATCTTCGTCGACGACCTGCGCGAGACCTTCGTGAAGGACTTCGTCTTTCCGATGTTCCGCGCCAATGCGCTGTACGAGGGGCAGTACCTGCTGGGCACCTCGATCGCACGGCCGCTGATCGCCCAGCGGCAGATCGAGATCGCCGAACAGGTCGGCGCCGACGCGGTGGCGCATGGCGCGACGGGCAAGGGCAACGACCAGGTCCGGTTCGAGCTCAGCTATTACGCGCTGAAGCCCGACATCAAGATCATCGCCCCCTGGCGCGAATGGGACCTGACCAGCCGCACCAGGCTGCTGGAGTTCGCCGAGGCGAACCAGATCCCGATCGCCAAGGACAAGCGCGGCGAGGCGCCGTTCAGCGTGGACGCGAACCTCCTGCACTCCTCCTCCGAGGGGAAGATCCTCGAGGATCCCGCGGTCGAGGCGGACGAGATCGTCTACCAGCGCACCATCCGCCCCGAGGACGCGCCCGACCAGGCGACCGTGATCTCGATGGATTTCGAGCAGGGCGACCCGGTGGCGATCGACGGCGTGCGACTGTCCCCGGCGGCGCTGCTGACCCGGCTCAACGAGCTGGGCAAGGCCAACGGCATTGGCCGGCTCGACCTGGTGGAGAACCGCTTCGTCGGCATGAAGTCGCGCGGCGTGTACGAGACGCCCGGCGGCACGATCCTGCTGGCGGCGCATCGGGGCATCGAGAGCATCACGCTCGATCGCGAGGCGGCGCACCTGAAGGACAGCATCATGCCGCGCTACGCGGAGCTGATCTACAACGGGTTCTGGTTCAGCCCGGAGCGGCGGATGCTGCAGGCGCTGATCGACGAGAGCCAGAAGAGCGTCACCGGTCGCGTGCGGATGAAGCTCTACAAGGGCAACGTCACCTGCATCGGGCGCGAGAGCCCGAACAGCCTCTACTCGATGAAGCACGTGACGTTCGAGGAGGACCAGGGCGCGTACGACCAGTTCGACGCCCAGGGCTTCATCAAGCTGAACGCGCTGCGGCTGCGGCTGGGCGCGATGGCGGGCCGTCGCGGAGGCGCGCTGTAACAAGCGGCCGGGCGTGCGCCGCCGGTCCGCGGCCGCACGCCCCCCGCCGATCCCGCAGCCAGCCTGGCGACAGGCGCGCTGCGGCCGGGTGTCTCGGCCGCCCGTCACAATCCCAGGTCGCTCAATCCCGGATGGTCGTCCGGCCGGCGGCCGAACGGCCAGCGGAACTTGCGGTCGGGTTCGGCGATCGGGTGTTCGTTGATGCTGGCGACGCGGCGCTCCATCAGCCCGTCCGCGTCGAACTGCCAGTTCTCGTTGCCGTAGGCGCGGAACCAGGTGCCGCTGTCGTCGTGGTACTCGTAGGCGAAGCGCACGGCGATGCGGTTGCCGGCATGCGTCCAGACCTCCTTGATCAGGCGGTAGTCGAGTTCGCGCGCCCATTTGCGCGCGAGGAACGCCTCGATCTCCGCGCGCCCGGTGATGAACTCCGCGCGGTTCCGCCACCGGCTGTCGGGCGTGTAGGCCAGCGCAACACGAGCCGGGTCGCGGCTGTTCCAGGCATCCTCGGCGAGGCGCGCCTTCTCGGCGGCGGTCGCGTCGGTGAACGGGGGCAGGGGCGGGCGGCTCATGTCGTGCGCTCCTGTGCTTGTTGCTCCTTCAGGGCGGCCAGTTCGGCTTCGAGCTCCGCGATGCGCGCGTCCCGCGTCTGGAGCGCCGCGGCGACGTCGGCGGCATCGAATTTCTGCGGGATGTGCTGCGGGCAGTTCAGGTCCCAGGCCACGATCTCGAACAGGATCGCCCCCTCCGCGCGGGCGCGATAGCCCATCGGCATCAGGCGGGCGTTGAGGTCCGCGTCGCCCTCCACCATGCGCGCGCGGCCCCAGATCTTCACCCGCCGCCGCCGCGCGTAGTCCATCAGGAACAGGAACGCCTTCGGGTTCTCCGACAGATTGCCGGCGGTGATGTACTGACGGTTGCCGACGTAATCGACGAACCCGATCGTCTTGTCGTCGATGACGCGGATGAAGCCGGGCG
>MKTV01000054.1:91060-93066 GCA_001898425.1 Rhodospirillales bacterium 69-11 | reverse complement strand
GGCATAGGGCTGCCCGTCCGCGCTGGCGGTGACCAGATAGGCGCTGTTGGCCTCCGTCAATGCCTCCATCAACCGGTCGTCGATCGCCGACCGGAAGCCGCCCCGCTCCTCCATGGGGCGGTAGTGATCGCGCGAGCCGCGGCGTGTCTGGATGGCTTTCACCGCTGGCGTGAAGGCGACGTCGCTCGTGGGGGTCGTCATGCCTGCCTCCTCATCGTGGTGCCCGAGCGGATGACGGGAGGCGATCGGCGATCTTCGCCAACCCCGCCGCCGCGCAGGCTTCGTCCTTGTCGCCGCCCGGCGCGCCGCCGACGCCAATCGCGGCGATCGGCTCGTCGTTGGCCCGCACCGTCACCGCGCCCCCGAGCAGCAGAATGTCGGGCAGGGTTGCCAGTGCCGGGGCATTCGGATTGGCGCGGAGTTTCTCCACGCCCTCGCTCAGCCGGTCGAAGCCGAACACCGGCCCCAGCGTGATCTGGGTGTAGGCCTTGCGGAAGCTCGAATCCCGCGTGTGGATCGTGGACCGGTCGCCCTTGAGCTGGACGCGCACCACGCCCCCTGCATCGACGACGGCGGCCGAGACCGGCCAGCCGCGTGCGGCACAGGCCTGCACGGCCTCGCGCGCCGCCTCCATCGCGAGGTCGAGGGGCAAGGTATGGTCATGCGCCTGCACCTGTGCCGAGGCCGGGGAGGCGATGGCGCCGGCGAGCAAGCCGGCGCCGACGCGGAGCGTTCGCCTGATGGTCGGAGGCCGGAGCCGGCGCGGCGATTGGCCGGTCGCATGCCCGGCGGAGACGGCCCGAACGGGGGGCGGACGGGTGGTCATGGTCGAAGTTGCACGCCGACCGCGCGCAACAGGGGCTGCGCGGCTTCGAGCGCCCCGGCGCTATCGGTCGGGGTCGGAATGGGGGACATGAGCCTGGCCTTCGTTCAGTCGACGGCGGAACTGCCGTGGCCCCGAGGTAGGTTCTTCCGCCGGCGCGCCGTATCCCTTAGTTCTGGAAGCCTGGCTTCCATCGGGCGAAACCACGTGGACCGTTTCGAGGCGATCCGCACGCTGCTGGCCGCCGTCGACGGCGGGAGTCTCTCGGCCGCTTCGCGCGCGCTGCGCATGCCGCTGCCCACGGTGAGCCGGAAGGTCTCGGAGCTCGAAGCGCATCTCGGCACGCAGATCGTCGTGCGCACGAACCGCAAGCTGCTGCTGACCGATGCGGGCCAGGCCTTCGTGCAGGCGAGCCGCCGGATCCTCGCCGATCTGGAGGAGGCCGAACGGTCCGCCGCCGGCGAATATCGGGAGCCGCGCGGCGATCTCCTGGTCACGGCGCCGATCGCCTTCGGCAAGCTGCACGTGCTGCCGGCGGTGCTCGATTTCCTGCGCGCCTATCCGCAGGTCGACGTGCGGCTCGTGCTCACGGACAGCGTCGTCGACCTGATCGACAACCACGTCGACCTCGCCGTGCGGCTGGGCCGCCTGCCCGACAGCGGGCTGATCGCGCTGCGCGTCGGCGAGGTCCACCGGATCACCTGCGCGAGCCCTGCCTATCTCGCGGCGCGAGGGGTGCCGGCGACGCCCGCGGATCTCGCCGATCACGACTGTCTGGCGTTCGAGGGCCTGCAGACGTCACGGAGCTGGACCTTTGGTCATGACCCGGACAACCCGGTGGTGTTCCGGCCACGTCTCGGGGTCAGCACCGCGGAGGCGTTGATCGAAGCGGCGGCGAGCGGTCTCGGGATCGCGCGGATGATGTCGTATCAGGCGGCGGACGCCATCCGCGCGGGACGGCTGGTGCCCATTCTCCGGGACCATGTGCCGGACCCGGTTCCGGTCCACCTGGTCCACGCGGGGCTGCCATTGTTGCCGCTGAAACTGCGCGCCTTCCGCGACTTCGCGTTGCCACGCGTGAAGGCCGCGCTGGCCGACCTGCCGCGGTGACGCGGTGGTGGCGGCGGTGATCGGGGACGTGCCGGTCGCGGCGGTCGAGCGCCGCCGCGGTGGCGGTCAGATC
>MKTV01000054.1:57999-91046 GCA_001898425.1 Rhodospirillales bacterium 69-11 | reverse complement strand
GAACCAGGCGAGCGGGATCAGCGTGCTCACCGCGATCGCGATCAGGCTGTACGGATAGCCCCAGGTCCAGTCGAGCTCCGGCATGTTCTTGAAGTTCATCCCGTAGATGCCGGCGATCAGCACCGGCGGGATGCCGGCGACCGAGGCGACGGTCATCACCTTCATCACGTTGTTCTGCGCGATGTTGATGAAGCCCAGCGTGGCATCCAGCAGGAATTGCAGCTTGTCGTTCAGGTGCGTGTCGAAGTCGCTGAGCGAGTCCACGTCCTGGCGCAGGATGCGCAGCCGCTGCTTCAGCTCACCCGGCAGCCAGTCGACGCCGCTGCGCGAGACGTAGGGGATGATGCGGGCGGCGGCGACCTGCGAGTCCCGGATCAGGGAGATCGTGTCGCCGACCCGGCCCAGCGCGCGCAGGGTCTCGCGCAGGAGGCGATCCTCCTGGCGGTTGGAGCGGCGCAGGTCGGCCGCGAAGATGCGTGCCGAGATCCCATCCATTTCCGCCCGCAACTGCTCGAGCCCGTCGGCGAAGCGGTCGACCAGCGCCTCCATCAGCCCGACGAACAGATGCATGCCGCCGCGTTGGCCGGTGGCATTCGCCACCTGCTTCTCGGCGTAGCGGTCGAAGACGAGATGCGGGGCGAAGCGGATGGTCACCAGCCGTTCGCGGGAGAGGATGAAGCCGGCGGGGACGCCGCGCAGGTTCTCCTCGTCGCGCGCGATCAGCGGCATCGACAGGACGAAGACGTCGTCGTCGAAATTGAGGCGGGAGGAGGTTTCGATTTCGGACAGCGCGGCCTTGCTGGGCACCGCGTGATGGGCGATGCGGGCGACCAGCGCGATCTCGTCCTCGGTCGGGGCCACGAGGTCGATCCAGACCGCGTCGCGCAGGGCGCCATCGGTCAGCGGTGGGTCGAGGCGATGCAGTCCGTTTCCGTCACACCGGAATGCCTTGAGCACGTCGCCTCCTTGCCGGGACGGAGCGTGCGTGCGGGTGGTCCGCACGCACGTCAGCGAAGGAGGTTAGGGCGCGACCGCCGTGGGCGGCAACGCCCCGATCTCCGCGGTCGTCAGTTCTTCGACTTGTCGACCAGCGCGTTCTTGCTGATCCACGGCATCATGCCGCGCAGCTTGGCGCCGACGTCCTCGATCGGGTGTTCGGCGAGCCGGCGGCGGGTGGCCTTGAAGCTCGACTGGTTGACCTTGTTCTCCAGCATCCAGTCGCGGGCGAAGCGGCCGCTCTGGATGTCGGCCAGCACGCGCCGCATCTCCTTCTTGGTCTCGTCGGTGATGATGCGCGGGCCGGTGACGTATTCGCCGTACTCGGCCGTGTTGGAGATCGAGTAGTTCATGTTGGCGATGCCGCCCTCATAGATGAGGTCGACGATCAGCTTCACTTCGTGCAGGCACTCGAAATACGCCATCTCGGGGGCGTAGCCGGCCTCGACCAGCGTCTCGTAGCCGCCCTTGATCAGCTCGACCAGGCCGCCGCACAGGACGACCTGCTCGCCGAACAGGTCGGTCTCGCACTCTTCCTTGAAGGTGGTCTCGATGATGCCGGCGCGGCCGCCGCCGATCGCCGAGGCGTAGGACAGCGCGACTTCCAGCGCGTTGCCGGACGGGTTCTGCGCGACCGCGACCAGGCAGGGCACGCCGCCGCCGCGCTGGTATTCGCTGCGCACGGTGTGGCCGGGGCCCTTCGGCGCGATCATGAACACGTCGATGTCGGGACGCGGGTCGAGCAGGTTGAAGTGCACGTTCAGCCCATGCGCGAAGGCGAGCGCCGCGCCCGGCTTCATGTTGGCGTGCAGCTTCTCGCGGTACAGGTCGCCCTGGCCCTCATCCGGGGTCAGCACCATCACGACGTCGGCCCACTTGGCGCACTCCGCGGGGTCCATGACCTTCAGGCCCGCGGCCTCGGCCTTGGCCACGCCGGCGGAGCCGGGGCGCAGGCCGATGGCGAGGTTCTTCACGCCGCTGTCCTTGAGGTTGTTGGCGTGGGCATGGCCCTGGCTGCCGTAGCCGATGATGGCGACGTTCTTGTCCTTGATCAGGTTCACGTCGGCATCGCGGTCGTAATAGACGCGCATGGGGAGGGTCCTTCTGTGGTGGGGTTGGAGTGGGTAGGGTGGCGCGCGGTCAGGCGACCCGTGTCATGGCCGCCGCCCTTCCGTGTCATGGCCGGCGCAGGCCGGCCATCCACGACTTCGCGTCGGTCGATGCTCGCCTGTCATGCTGGATGTGACGCGTGATGGAATCGCGTGCAGTCGTGGATGGCCGGCCTGCGCCGGCCATGACACGAAGCGATGGCCATGACACGGAAGGCCGCCGGCCATGACACGAAGGGCCGGCCATGACACGAAGCGATGGCCATGACACGGAAGGCCGCCGGCCATGACACGAAGGGGTGGCCATGACACGAAGCGGCGGCACGCATGGTCGCGGTTCGGGCGCACGGGCCGCTCATATCACCCGCTTGGCGCGGGCCAGGGCGGCGACGCCGCTGCGGGAGACCTCCGCCAGGCCCAGGTCGCGCATCAGCTCGATGAACGCGTCGATCTTGTCGGGCGCGCCGGTCAGCTCGAACACGAAGCTCTCCATCGTGGTGTCGACCACCCGGGCGCGGAACGTGTCCGCGATGCGCAGCGCCTCCACGCGCTTCTCGCCCGCGCCGATCACCTTCACCAGCGCCAGCTCGCGCGCGACGTGCGGGCCGTCCTTGGTGAGATCGGCGACGCGGTGGACCGGCACGAGTCGATCGAGCTGCGCCTTGATCTGCTCGATCACCATGGCCGTGCCCGAGGTGACGACGTTGATGCGTGACAGCCGGCCCTCCTGGTCGACGGGCGCGACGGTCAGGCTGTCGATGTTGTAACCGCGGCCGGAGAACAGGCCGATTACGCGCGCGAGGACACCCGACTCGTTGTCCACAAGCACCGAAATGGTCGCGCTGCGCTGGGTCGTGTCAGTCATCGGCATGGGGAAACTCGATCCGAACGGGAGAAGGCGGGGACATGCGGAACCGGCGACGCCACGCGCCGCCGCCCCTGGTCGACCAAGGGCGGCAGAGCGTGTCGGTCCGGATCAGACGAGGGCGAGGCCGGCGTCGGTGACCCCGGCGCTGGTCGCGCCGTGTTCGGGGCCGAGGAGCATCTCGTCGTGCGCGGCGCCCGAGGGGATCATCGGGAAGACGTTCTCCGCCTGGTCCACCGCGATGTCGGCGATCACCGCGGTCGGCGTCGCGAGCATCTCGCGGATCACGTCGTCCAGCTGGTCGACGCTCTCGGCGCGCAATCCTTTCGCATGGAACGAATCGGCGAGCTTGATGAAGTCGGGCAGGGCGGCCGAGTAACTCTCGGAATAGCGGCTGCCGTGCAGCAGCTCCTGCCACTGCCGGACCATCCCCATGTACTGGTTGTTGAGGATGAACACCTTCACCGGCAGCCGGTACTGCGCGAGCGTCCCCATCTCCTGGATGTTCATCAGGATCGAGGCCTCGCCGGCGATGTCCACGACCAGCGCGTCGGGGTGGGCGATTTGCACGCCCATGGCGGCCGGCAGGCCGTAGCCCATGGTGCCGAGCCCGCCCGAGGTCATCCAGCGATTGGGCTTCTCGAACGGGAAGTGCTGGGCGGCCCACATCTGGTGCTGGCCGACCTCGGTGGTCACATAGGTCTCGCGCCCGAACTCGCGGCTGATCTCATGCAGGCGGCGGATCGCGTATTGCGGCTTGATGATCGCGCCCTTGGTCTTGTCCTGGCTGAAGCGCAGCGACTGCTTCTCCCGCCACTGGTCGATCTGGCGCCACCAGGCGGTGAGCGCCGGCTTGTCGGTCTGCCGCGGATCGGCGTTCCAGGCCGCCATCAGAGCGGCCATGGCGCGGCCCGCATCGGCGATGATCGGCACCTCGACCGGCACGTTCTTGTTGATCGAGGATCCATCGATGTCGATGTGGATCTTGCGGCTCTCCGGGCTGAACGCGTTCAGCCGCCCGGTCACGCGGTCGTCGAAGCGGGCGCCCACCGCGAGCAGCACGTCGCAGCCGTGCATCGCGAGGTTCGCCTCATAGGTCCCGTGCATGCCGAGCATGCCGAGGAACTGCGGGTCGGAGGCGGGATAGGCGCCGAGGCCCATCAGCGTCTGGGTGATCGGGAAGCCGGTCTCCCGCACGAAGGCCGTCAGCAGGGCCGCCGCTTCCGGGCCTGCGTTGATCACGCCGCCGCCCGTGTAGACCATCGGCCGCTTCGCCTGCTTCAGCAGGGCGACGGCGCGGGCGATCTGGTCGGGATCGGGTTCGGTGCGCGGCCGGTAGGAGGCGTGCTGCACCGTCGCCTCCGTATACGGCGCCGGGCCGATCAGGATGTCCTTCGGCAGGTCGATGACCACCGGGCCGGGGCGGCCGCTGCGGGCGACGTAGAACGCCTCGTGCACCACGCGGGCCAGGTCCTCGGGCCGCTTCACCAGATAGTTGTGCTTGGTGGCGGGGCGGGTGATCCCGGTCGTGTCGGCTTCCTGGAACGCATCGTTGCCGATCAGGTGCGTCGGCACCTGGCCGGTCAGGCACACGATGGGGATGCTGTCCATCAGCGCGTCCACCAGGCCCGTCACGGCGTTGGTCGCGCCGGGGCCGGACGTCACCAGCACGCAGCCCACCTTGCCAGTGGAGCGCGCATAGCCCTCGGCCGCATGCACCGCGGCCTGCTCGTGGCGGACCAGGATGTGACGAATGGCGTTCTGGTTGAACAATGCGTCGTAGATCGGAAGGACGGCGCCGCCGGGATAGCCGAATACGACCTCGACACCCTGGTCCTTCAGGGCGCGGAGGAGGATTTCTGCGCCGGCTTGCATCTGTCCGGCCTGGCTTTGTGTTGCCGACATGGTTCGGCTCCCGGTTGATCGAGGCGGACGGATAGGCCCTCCGCCGACCCCCCGTCAACCCATACGCTCAATAAACGCGAACAAACATGCCGAATCGCTTTCCGAAAATTGCGCAGGATCCGCGTACCGCGCATGGATCGTGTGCGTGCAGGCCAGGGGTGCCAAAGCGTGATGGCGGAACCACGTCGCCTGGCGCTTCGTGTACTGGCCGGTGACCAGCTCCGTCCGCCGGCCGGCTTCCTGGAGCGTTATCTCCCCGCGCAGATACGCCGACAGTTCCGGCACCCCATGGGCGCGCATGGCGGGCAGGGCCGGGTCGAGGTCCTGGGCGACCAGCGCACGCACTTCCTCCAGCGCGCCGCCGGCGAGCATGGCGGCGAACCGGGTGGCGATGGCGGCGCGCAACGTCTCCCGCGGCGGATCGAGCCGGATCGCGGCGAAGCGCCAGGGCGCCGGCGGCAGGCGCCGGTCCTGCCAGGCGACCAGGCCGCGGCCCGTGCCGCGCCACACCTCCCAGGCGCGGGCGATGCGCTGGCCGTCGGAGGGCCGCAGCCGCGCGGCCGTGGCGGGATCGACCTTGGCGAGGCTCGCATGCAGCGCGGCGGGTCCGAACGCTGCCAGCAGCCGGCGGGCTTCCGCGCGCGCCTCGGGACCGGGGTCGGGGATGGCGGCGAGCCCGTCGGCGAGGGCGGCGAAATACATTCCCGTCCCGCCGGTCAGGATCGGCACGCGGCCGGCGGCTCGCGTCGCGTCCATCTCGGCCAGGGCCGCTTCGCGCCACCACGCGACGCTGCCCGCCTCGGCTGCGGGGCGCACGCCATAGAGCCGGTGGGGCACCCGCGCTTCCTCCGCCTCGGTCGGGCGCGCGGTCAGCACGCGCAGCTCGCGGTACGCCTGCATGGAGTCGGCGTTGATGATCGTGCCGCCGATGCGTTCGGCCACGTCCAGGGCGAGCGCCGATTTCCCGCTCGCGGTCGGGCCGGCGACGATCAGCGCGAACGGCAGGGTCTCGGACACGGGCGGCAGCATAGAAGCTGCGGCGGGCGGTTGCGATCCCGCCAGGCCTCTGGCGGGCGCGGGTCCGCGTGGGCGTCATGCGCCGGTGCTTGCGGTCCCGCGGGCACGCTGCCAGGGTCCGCCGCGCCATGGACCACGTGCTCACGCTGATCGCCGACCGCCGATCCCTCACGCTCACCCAGGCCCAGGTCGCGCGGGTGCGGGAGGCCGTGCAGGGCGGCCCGCCGCTGGTGCTCTCCCCCGGCGAGGCCGCGGACATTCCCGTCGCGACCCCGCCCGACCTGGAGCAGGTCCGCGCGGCGCTCGACGGCGCGCCGGTGGACGCCATCACGGTGCCGGTCGCCGGCCGCCGCAAGGGCCTGCTGGTGGCCGACATGGACAGCACCATCGTCACCGGCGAGACGCTCGACGAGCTCGCGGCCTTCGCCGGGCTGGGCGAGAAGATCGCCGCGATCACCGCCCGCGCGATGAATGGCGAGCTCGACTTCAAGGCCGCGCTCCGCGAGCGGGTCGCGATGCTGCAGGGGCTGGAGGTGGGCGCGCTGGAGCAGACCTGGGCCCGCATCGCCCTCACGCCCGGCGCAGGTGAGCTGGTCGCCACCATGCGCGCCCATGGCGCCCTGACCGCGCTGGTGTCCGGCGGCTTCACCTTCTTCACCGGCCGTGTCGCGGAGGCGGTCGGCTTCGACCTGCACCGCTCCAACGTGCTGCTGGAGGCGGACGGGCGGCTCGCCGGCCGGGTGCAGGAGCCGATCCTCGACCGTGACGCCAAGCTCGCGACGCTGCGGGAGCTCGCGGACGCGCGCGCGCTGCCGATCGAGGCGACGCTCGCGGTCGGCGACGGGGCCAACGATCTCGACATGATCCAGGCGGCCGGCCTCGGCGTCGCATTCCGCGCCAAGCCGATCGTCGCCGCGGCGGCGCGGGCGCGCGTGGACCACGCGGACCTGCGCGCGCTGCTGTTCGCGCAAGGCTACCGCGCGGAGGAGTTCGTGGGCGACTGATCCCGCCCGCGGTCGCTCATGCCGGATCGGGCGCGCCGTTCACGAAGCGTCATGATCGTCGAAAGTCCTGCCGCGCGGCGGGGCGAACGTGCCATAAGGCCGCGCCGTGAGATTCCTGACCGACTTCGCCGACCAGGCGGTGATCCTGCCGCTGGTGGTCGCCATCGCGCTTGCGCTTGCCGCCCAGGGCTGGCGGCGCGGCGCCCTCGTCTGGCTCGCCGCCGTGGCGGGCACGTTCGCCGCCATGCTGGCGCTGAAACTCACCTTCCTAGCCTGCACGCCCCTGTTCAGCCCGATGGAGATCCGCAGCCCCAGCGGACACGTCGCGGCCGCGACGGTGGTGGCCGGCGGGCTCGCGGCCCTGCTGACGGGCCGCCGGCGCAGCATCCTGCCGGTGGCGCTGCTGGCCGCCGTGGTGATCGGGATGTCACGGCTGGTGCTGGGCGCGCACTCCCTGCCCGAGGTGATCCTGGGCGCGGTGGTCGGGCTGGCCGGCGCGGCCGCGCTGCTGCGCTTCGCCGGACCCCCGCCGCCATTGCGCCTGGCGCCGATCGTGGCGGTGGTCGTGGTGGTCGCGGCGCTGTTCCACGGCATGCACCTGCAGGCCGAGGCTGCGATCCGCCAGACCGCCTATCGCGCCGGGCTGCTGTTCGCGGTCTGCCAGCCCACCCCGGCCACGCCGCAGGCGAGCCTGCGCCTTCCCGGACGGGACGGCTGACCGGCGCAACGGAGGGCACGACGCCCCATCGTCCTCTCCACGCGGCCGGACCGCGCGGAGAGGAGCGCCGGGATCAGACGACGCCGAAGTCGATCAGGTTGCGCACCGGCGCGCCGGATTTGAGCTGCGCGAACCCCTCGTTGATCTGGTCCAGCTTGATCTTGCCCGAGATCAGCGTGTCGAGCTTCAGCCGCCCCTGGCGCCACAGCTCCAGCAGCCGCGGCATGTCCACGCGGAACCGGTTGCCGCCCATCGATGTGCCCTGGATCTTCCGGTCGCGCAGGAAGTCCGCGCCATGCAGCTCGATCTTCGTGCCGAACGGGATCATGCCGATGATGGTCGCCACGCCGCCCGGCGCCAGCATGCCGAAGCTCTGCTCCGCGGCGCTCTTCAACCCGATCGCCTCGAAGCTGTAGGGGACGCCGCGCCCGTCCGTCATGTCCTTCACCGCGGCGACGACGTCGACGTTGGAGGCATTGATCGTGTCGGTCGCCCCCATCTCCTTCGCCTTCTCGAGCTTCGACGGGTTCATGTCGATCGCGATGATCTTCGACGCCCCGGCCAGCGCCGCGCCGTTGACCGCCGACAGCCCGATGCCGCCGCAGCCGATCACCGCGACCGTCGAGCCGGGCTCCACCTTCGCTGCATTGAACACGGCGCCGACTCCCGTCATGACACCGCAGCCGACCAGCGCCGCGCGATCCAGCGGGATGCTCTTGTCGATCTTCACGATCGCATGCTCGTGCACCAGCATCTGCTCGGCGAACACGGAAAGATTGAAGGCCTGGTTGAGGACTTCGCCCTTCCACTTCATCCGCCGCGCCGCGCCCGGCAACAGCTTCACCTCGGTGTTCTCGCAGAGATTGGTGTGGCCGGTGACGCATTGCGCGCACTCGCCGCAGAACACCGAGAGGCAGGTGATCACGTGGTCGCCCGGCTTGACGTAGGTGACGTCCTCGCCCACCGCCTCCACCACGGCCGCGCCCTCATGGCCGAGAACGGCGGGGGTGGGGAAGGGGTAGAGCCCTTCCATGAAGTGGAGATCGGAGTGGCAGAGACCGGCATAGGCGGTGCGCAGCAGCACCTCGCGCCGCTTCGGCTTCTCGATCTCGACGTTCTCGATGGTCAGCGGCTGGTGGGGAGCGTGAAAGACCGCGGCCTTCATGGCGTTTCCTCCGTCGTTGGCGCCGACAGCCTAGCGGGGCCGGCGACGGCCGCCCAGGGGTGCGGCCCATAGCGCGGACCCGCTACCCCGGAAGGGGCAGGAAGCGCGGCCCCGCTTCGGCCTCCGCCGTCGGATCGATCTGGCGGGCCGCGCGCAAGCCCGACTCGATCGCGCCCTCCACCCAGCCGGTCTTCGCCGTCGTGAAGTCCCCGGCGAAGTGGATCCGCCCCTCGGGCCGCATCCACTCCCGCAGCATCCAGCCGCCGCCGACCGGCGGTCCGCCGAACGAGCCGCGAACCCAGTCCTGCTCCGGCCAGGCAAACGCCTCCGCCTGCAGAACCTCGTCCACCAGGTCCGGCATGTCGGCGCGGAACTGCGCCAGCACGCGCGCCGCGCGTTCGGGCGCCGGCAGCGCCAGCGCGGCGTCCGCGTTCTCCCCGTTCAGGTAGAGGAAGAGGTTGCCATTCGCACTCGGCTGGTCGCCGGTGATGTCGATCGCCCGCTCCCATGGCCGATCGCCGCCGGCCATCGGCCAGCCATGCAGGTTCCGCCTGAGCCAGGCGGGCGTGCGGGTGGCGACGACGATCTTCACCGTGTTGCCCCACAGCGTCCCGGCGAACAGGCGCGCCTTGGCCGCCGACCAGGCCGGCCGCACCGCGACGTCCGCAAGGACGCTCGTCGGAATGGTGGAGACCACGGTGTCTCCGCGGAACACACGGCCGGATCGTGTGGTGACCTCGACCCGCCCGCCCCTTGGTCGATCGCCGCCACGGGATCGCCCAGCACGATCCGCTCCGGCCCGATCGCGGCGGCGAGCGCCCGTGGCAACCGTTCGTTCCCGCCCAGGATGCGGTAGCAGTTCTGGTCGCCGAAATGGTAGGCGAGGCCGGGGATGATGCGGAGCGCCGCCGATGCCAGCGTATACGGCCCGGCATGCGCGCCCAGCAGCGCGACATACGCCTCGGACGCGCCCGCCTGCCGCAGCAGATCCGACAGGGAAAGCGATGAGAGGCGCTCGATCGTCCAGGGATCCGGCCAGCGCGGATCGAGCACGGTCAGCGTATCGAGCCCATGGATCCCGAGATAGCGATTGAGCGTCGAGGACAGGCTGACCCGCCGTTCCTGCGGGTGCAGGGGCCAGGGCCAGGCCGCGAGATCGGCGGCATCCGCCACCCTGCCATTCACGAGATATCGCGGCAGCCCGTCGTTGAGCGCGATCAGCGGCAGCCCGAAATGGCGTGCGTAGGCGAGCACCCAGGGCATGTTGCCGCGGAAATGGCCGGCGCCGGCCTCGCTGGCCATGCCGTCCGGCAGGGGAAGCGACAGCACACGCCCGCCGACACGATCCTGGTGCTCGAGGATGGTGACGCGATGACCGCGCCGCAGCAGCGCCAAAGCGGCGGTCAGGCCGGCCATCCCCGCACCAAGCACCAGGACGTCCCGCGGCGGGGGTGTCATGCGGGCGAGCGCCGGGGTGGCGAGCGTCGCGCCGGCCAGGGCGCCCCCGATCCGCAAAAGAGACCGGCGGCTATGGACGGGAAGAGCGGCCTTCATCGTCCGAGGATGCGATATGATGCCGGAACGATGCAATGCGCGCGAAAACGGCGCCGCCCCGAAGGACGGCGCCGCATGACGCTCAGGAAGAGGCCAGCCGGATTACATCCGGCCGGAGCCCGTCCCGCCGGCGTTCGTGCCGCTGCCCATGCCCGTGCCCATACCCTGGGTACCGACGCGTGCACCGCTGCCGGAGACGCCGGACATCGAGTCGTTGCTGCCCGACATGCTGCTGCCGGACATGCCGCTCTGGTCGGCGCCCGACATGTTCGGCGTGGTGCCGTTACGCGCCGCCTGCAGGCTGCGGGCGTTCAGCTGATCGGCCGACATGTCGGCCGCGCTGCTCTGGCTGCCTCGGTGCATGCTGCCGGTGCTCGAGTGGGTGCTGCTGCCCGACATGTGCGAACCGCTGGTGCCGCCGGCCATGCTCGCCGCGTTGCCGTGAACGCCGCCGCTGCTGCGGGCGGTGCCGGTCGTCGCCGCCGAACTGCCGCTCCCGGTGGAGGTGCCGCCGCTCGCGCCCATGGTGCCCGGGTTCCCCGCCGCGCCCATGGAGCTGCTGCCGGTGCCGAGGCCCGTGCCGCCCATGTTGCTGCCCGACTTGTGGGTGCCGCCGGCCATGCTCGCCGCGTTCCCGTGCACGGCGCCGCTGCTGCGGGCGGTCCCGGTGGTCGCCATCGAGCTCGAATCACCCGTCGCGTTGGCTGCACCGGCGCGCGAACCCGTATTCATCCCGGCCGGATTGGCCGTGCTGCCGCTGCCGTAGCCGGTCGTGCCCATGCTGCTGCCGGAGGTCGTGCCGCTGGAGGGCGACATCGATCCGCCGCCGCTCATGCCGCCGGCGCTGGTGCCGCTGGCACCCCCGCTCGCGCCGGCACCGCCGCCGCCGCTGCTCTGGGCATAGACCGGACCGGCCGCCATGAGAGCGAGAGCGCACACCGAAGCGATCAGATGTTGCTTGCGCATGAATTCTCCTTCCGTTGCCGAACGGGCCATCGCCGCGCGAAGCGCACCGAGAGCCGCCTGTCCCCACAACGTTCTAGCCATGCCTTCGGATGCACGCCTCACGACGGGGTGTCCAAGGAAGGCGTTCGCGAGGGCGAGAGCCCGGGCCCGCAGCTCGCGTCATCTGCACCCGCGTGCCACCCGCTCGCCCGCACGATCCGCTCGCGGGCCGCAGCCGCTCGCGGGCCGCCGCCGCTAGCGGGTCGAGATGGCGGCGCGCGGGCGAGACACCTGCTCACCTCAACGGCCCAGCCGGCGGCTGGTGGCGGGCGGCATCTTGTCCATCCGTGCGAGGTGATCCAATACCGCGCCATCAGAGACATGAGGGACCGCCACGCATGACGACCGCCGCCGAAGCGACGATCCGCAGCATCATGGCGTCCGAACCATTCCGCCGCGCGATCGCCACCCTCGCCGCCGAACACGAGCGCACGGTGCGCGACATCGTCACGCTGACGGAGATCGAGGCGCCCTCCTTCCAGGAGGCGCGGCGGGCCGCTGCCTGGCGCGAGATGGCCCTGGCGCATGGGCTCGAGGACGTGGAGATCGATGCCGAGGGCAACGTGACCGCGTTGCGTCGCGGCCGCGGGAACGGTCGGCTGGTCTGCGTCGCCGCCCATCTGGATACGGTCTTCCCGCCCGGCACCGATGTGCGGGTTCGCCGCGAGGGCACCCGGCTGCTCGCCCCGGGGGTGGGCGACGACACCCGCAGCCTGGCGGTGATCCTGGCCTGGAACCGCGCCATGGACGCGGCCGGGATCACGACCCGGGACGACCTGCTGTTCGTGGCCGATGTCGGGGAGGAGGGGCCCGGCGACCTGCGCGGCATGCGGCACCTGTTCACCGCCGGCCGGTACAAGGACCGGATCTCGGCCTTCATCACGGTCGACAGCCCGGACATGGATCACATCGCCGTGGGCGGCGTGGGGTCGAAACGCTACCGGGTGACCTTCACCGGCCCGGGCGGGCACAGCTACGGCGCGTTCGGCCTCGTCAACCCACTCTACGCCATGGCCGACGCCATCGTTCGGCTCGGCCGGCTCCAGGTGGCGGTGAAGCCCAAGACCACCTACAGCGCGAGCGTGACCGGGGGCGGCACGTCCATCAACTCCATCCCCAACAGCGTGTGGACCGAGTTCGACCTGCGGTCGGAGGCGCGGACCGAACTCGAGCGGCTCGAGCAGCAGTTCCTGTCGCTGGTGGATGCGGCTGTGACGGCGGAGAATGCCGCGCGCTCCACCCGCGCCGGGAAGATCGGGGTCACGCTGCAGAAGATCGGCGACCGGCCTGCGGGGCATACGGCGGAAGGCGACCCGCTGGTGCAGTTCGCGCACGCGGCGATCGAGGCGCATGGGTTCCGCCCCGATTTCGAGTGGTCGTCGACGGACGCCAACATTCCGATGAGCCTGGGCATCCCGGCGATCAAGATCGGATCCGGTGGCACCGGCGGCCGAGCGCACTCGCTGGAGGAGTGGATCGACGTTGAGCCCGAGGCGAGCCTGCGCGGCATGGCCGCCGGCCTGGCGACGGTGATCGCCGCCGCCGGCGGCCTGGCCTGACGACGGCGGGAGTTTGGGCTCTCGGCGGCGGGGCGTCGCACTTGTGTCATGGCGCGGCGGCGGAGCGTCGCACTCGTGTCATGGCCGGCGCAGGCCGGCCATCCACGGCGTCACGCGCCCGATTGCATGGAAGGCACAGCCGCCGTTTGACGTGCATCGGGGCACTGTAAGTCGTGGGTGGCCGGCCTGCGCCGGCCATGACCCGAGAGGCCGCCACGACACGAGAAATCGCCCCGACACGAGGAATCGCCCCGGCACGAGAAATCGCCGCGACACCAGAAATCGCCACAACACGAGAGGCCGCCACGACACGAGGCGGTGCGCGCACCGGAACGTCAACTGGCGCGCGCTGGCCGGAACGGCGTGGAAGGGCCATGTTTTCGTGCATGATTGCACATAGATACGACGTCGGTGACCGCGTGCGCCTGACACGCGGACCGTTCGATGGCGACGTCCCGGACGGAATCTACACGATTTCCCGCAAATTGCCGGTCGAGGGCGCGACCTGCCGCTATCGCCTGCGTCACGACAGCGACGGGCATGAGCGCGTGGTGCGGGAGGAGCAGATCGCCTCCCCGGCCTGATCTCAGGCCTCCGGGCGCCGCGCCCTCGGGTGCGGCAGAGAGCGCCCGCTACTCCCGCAGCCGCGCCAGGGTGGCGGCGGTGGAGTGGCCGGGCAGCACGCCGGCCAGCATGACCTTCCCGCCCCAGCTTCGGACCTGTTCGGCGCCCACCACCTCGTCCAGCGTGTAGTTGGCGCCCTTGATCAGCACGTCGGGACGCACCGCCTCGATCAGCGCCTCGGGCGTATCCTCGTCGAAGATGCAGACGAGGTCGACGCTGGCGAGGCTGGCCAGGATGGCGGCGCGGGCGGCTTCCGGCTGGATCGGGCAGGGCGGCCCCTTGGCGCGTGCGGCCGAGGCGTCGCCGTTGAGCCCGACCACCAGCCGGTCGCACCGTTCCCGCGCTTCTTCCAGCATGTGCACGTGGCCAGGGTGCAGCAGGTCGAAGCAGCCGTTGGTCAGGCCGACGCGCCAGCCCTTGTGGCGCCAGCGCTCCACCTGTTCCACCGCCTCGTCCCGCCCGACGATCTTGCGCAACGCGCTCCGCTGCGGCGAGAGCGCGGCCAGCAGATCGTCCTGCCGCGCCACGGCGGTGCCCACCTTGCCCACGACCACGCCCGCGGCGAGGTTGGCGAGCCGCACCGCGGTCGGCAGTTCGACCTGCGCGGCGAGCGCGGCGGCGAGGGTGGCGAGCGCCGTGTCGCCGCAGCCGGACGTGTCGTAGACATCGGCGGCTTCGGCGGGGAAATGCTGCGTGCCCCCGGCATCGACCAGCGTCATGCCGTCATTGCCGCGGGTCACGACCACGGCGCCGAAGCCATGGCGGCGGCGCAGCTCCTCGGCCGCCGCGACGATCGCGGCTTCACTGTCGATCGGCATCCCGGTCGCGGTCGCGAGTTCCTGTCGGTTGGGCATGACGAGGTCGGCCCCGGCGTAGCGGGCGAAATCGGCGCCGCGCGGATCGACCAGCAGCCTGCGACCGGTGCGCTTCGCGGCCTCCACGAACCGGGCCGGGAGGTCGGCACCCAGAACGCCCTTGCCGTAGTCGGACAGCACGGTGACCGAGGTCGCCGCCATGGCGTCGCCGGCGATGCGCACCAGCCGGTCGGCCAGCTTGGGGTGGATCGGGTCCGTGTCCTCCCGGTCGGTACGCAGCAATTGCTGGCCGGCGGCGATCAGCCGTGTCTTCACGGTGGTGGTGCGGCCGCCCTGCACCAGCAGCCAGGGCTCGACGTTCGGCTGGCCGCCGACCAGGCCCGTGAGATCCGACCCTTCCTGGTCGTCGCCGACGACGGAGATGAAGGCGGTTGCGGCCCCCAGGGCGGTGAGATTGCGGACCACGTTGCCGGCGCCGCCGGGCAGCGCGACCTCCCGCTCGATCGTCAGGATGGGAACCGGCGCTTCCTGGCTGATCCGGGACACGGCGCCATAGGTGTACCGGTCGAGCATCACGTCGCCGACCACCAGCACGCTGCCATGGGCGAGCCGTCGGACGGCCGCGGCCAGATCCGGGTGGGGCTGGTCAGGCTGTTGCGCGGAGCCGATCGGGATCTGGTTCATTGCCTTCGCCGTAACGTGGCGGCAAGAGAGTTGCAAGCAAGGATCACGTGCTCAGAAAACCGAGCTGATCGTTCTCGAGAACGAGGCAGGTGAGGACGCCACCCATGACGGCGCCGGTATCGATCCCGATCCGGTTCGGACGCACCGTCGGCTCCTGCCGGGGGGTATGGCCGTGCACGACCACGACCCCGTGGTCCTGCTTGGAGGAGAGGAACGGCTCCCGCATCCAGAGCATGTCGTGCCGGGTCTGCTGCTCCAGCGGCACGCCGGGGCGGATGCCGGCATGGACGAACAGATAGGGACCGATCTGCACGTGGGTCGCGAGGTCCCGCAGGAACAGCAGGTGCTCGCGCGGGATGCGGCCGGCCCATTCGCGTTGCGCCAGGCTGCGCTGGACGCCCCAGCTCATGAGCGAGTCGGCCCCGCCATTGGCGAGCCAGACCTCGGCGGCCTCCGCCTCCCCGGACGCGAGCGCGTTGAGCATGAGGTGTTCGTGGTTGCCCATCAGGTTGACCACGCTATGGGCGGCGACTGGCGGGTTGGCGATCAGCCACTCGATCACCTGCGCGCTTTCGGGGCCGCGGTCGACGTAGTCGCCCAGGTGGATGAGCGTCGCCTCGGCGACCGGACGCTGGGCGAGATCGTCGGCGATCAGCTCATGCAGGGCGACCAGCCGCTCGAGGCAGCCGTGTACGTCGCCGACCGCATAGACGCGCTGATCGGGCGGCAGGGTCGCTGGGGCGGGAACGAGGTCGACCATTCGGGTTCCAAGGTAAGCGAGGAACGTGTGTCGTCCAAGTGTTTGCGCAACGGAGGGTTGAGGTCGACCAGCGCCGGGGGGCTCAGCCCCAGCGCTGCAGCCCGGCCTGCCGCGCACGCGCGGCCACCCAGGCGGTCCAGGCGAGTTGCGGGGGCAGGACGAGCAGCGGCACGAGCGGCTTCCAGACCGGCGGGGTCGCGATGAACACGAGGCAGCACAGGCCGCCATAGGCGGCGAACCCCCAGTGGACCAGGGTGACCGCGACCGCCGGCATGCCCGACCTCTGGGCCACCTGGTACAGATGCCCGCGATGCGCCTCGGTGATGCGATGGCCGGCGAGGGTCCGGCGGGCGAGCGTGAAGGCGACGTCGTAGAGCACGCCGGCGAGCAGCATGGGCATCAGCAGGAGCGGCAGGTCGATGGCGTCGAAGCGGCTTGCCACGACCGCCAGCACGGCCAGCATGAAGCCGCAGAACTGGCTGCCGACGTCGCCCATGAAGATACGGGCGCGGGGGAAGTTGAACGGCAGGAACCCCAGGATGCCGGCCGCGAGCATCAGGGCCGCGAAGTAGCCGAACCAGCCTCCGTGCGTGGCTGCGATGCCCGCGAGGAAGCCGCAGGCGATGAACGCGACGCCCGAGGCGAGGCCGTTCAGCCCGTCGATGAAGTTCATGGCGTTGGTGACGAACAGCAGCCAGACGAGCGTGGCGAGCGGGCCCAGCGGGCCGACGAGGAGGGGGCCGACATAGGGGACGTTGTAGTCGGTGACGTAGAAGCCGCTGCCGACGACGACCAGGGCCGCGAGCACCTGGGCGGCGAGCTTCACGACGAAGGGCCAGTTGAACAGGTCGTCGAGGAAGGCGACCACGGCGATGGCGACGGAGGCCGCGATCATGCCCTGGAAATAGGGTTCGGGCAGCCTTGCGTAGGCGGCGAAGGCGTAGGTGAGGCCGATGCCGACCAGGAAGGCGACCAGGATCCCCACGCCGCCGCCCTTCGGGGTGGGCCGGTCGTGCGCCTTGCGCGCCTCGGGCGTGTCCATCACGCGCACGGCGATCATGAGGCGGACCACGGCGGCGGAGAGCAGCGCGAGTCCGGCCGCGAAGGCGAGGTGGTGGAGGAGGGCGGCAGCGGTCATGCGGGGTCCTGGGACGCGGGGGGCGCAATCTGCCGCCTTCGCCGCGTGCTGACCATGGTCTGGGAGGTTGGGAGGCGTGTGGAGGGGGGGGGAGCCGCTGTCACCCTTGGAGACGTGGGGCGAGGGGCGTCCCGAGTCTCGGCGGTGCGTCCGCTCGCTTTGTCCGTGCTGGCCGGACGAGCTTTGATTCAGCACAGAGTTGAGGCGAGGAAGGGCGAGCCACAGAGGGTGCGACCGGCCTTGCCGCCCTGGGGCTGGTGCCGCCCCGCGGAGAGCCGCCGGGAAGGAAGCTCCCTCCCGGCAGCGCCGGACCTCCTAACGGATGAAGCCGGCCAGCTCGTCCTTCGCCCAGGCGATCGACTGGTCGATGCTCTGGCCGGCGACCAGCTTCGCGACCATGGTCGGGATGGTGCCGCGGTTCCACATCTGCACCGCGATCTCCGGCGGGGCGGAGGAGCCGGTGATGTAGTATTCCGCGTCGTGCCAGGGCCGGATCGGGTAGTTGTAGACCGTGCCCTTGGGCGGCTCCACCTCGCTCCAGACCTTCAGGTCGGACATCGAGAGGAAGGGCGGGATGTCGTAGCCGACCACCGCCTGCTCCAGCACCTCGACCTGCTCGCGCTCCGACAGCCAGGTGATCAGCTCCTTGGCCGCGCTCTTGTTCTGCGCGAACTGCCAGATGCCCCAGAAATACGGCCGCAGCGGCACCAGCCGGCCCTTCGGCCCCTTGGGATTGGGGAAGGTCCAGCAATCCTCGGCGATCTTGGGGGCGTCGCGCTTGGCGACCGCCCAGCCGGAGGGCGGGTTCCAGATCATCGCCGCCTTGCCGGAGATCAGCGCGCGGTTGTTGGAGGCATCGTCGAAGCTGACCGTGTCGGGGGACAGGTACTTCACCAGCTTCTGCCCGTATTCCAACGCCTTGCGCACGTTCTCCGAGTCGACGGTGACGTTGCCCTTGGCGTCGATCAGGTCCGCGCCGAACGCGCCGAAGATCGCACCCCAGGTCTGGCAGGAGTCGGTCGTCGTGCCGGTGCCCAGCCCGAACGGATGCCCATCCTTCGCGGCGGCCTCGGCGATGCGGAGCTGCGTGTCATAGGTCCAGTCGGCCGCGGCCTGCGGGTTCGACTCGTGGTCCGGATACCACTTCCGCACGTCCACGTTGCCGTATTTCTGGAACATGCTGATCCGCGCGCAGGCCGACAGCGGGGAGGAGCCCCAGCCGACCGGCACCGCCATCCAGTGGCCGTCGACCTTGCCCAGATACTCCACGGCCTTGGAGACCTTGCCGTACTTGGCCGACAGCTTGCCGACCACGTCGTCCACCGGATCGAGCTTGTCGGCGAACTCGTGCACCGTCCACATGTCGAAGGCGTAGACGTCGTGCCCGGTGCGGGCCTGCGCCTCGGCCGACATGGTGATGTTGATCTTGAATCCGATGGCGGTGAGGAAGTCGAGCTGCACGTCGACCTTGTTCTTCTCCGCCCAGGCGTCGACCAGCTTCTTCATGGCGGCATTGCCGCCCGGCACCCAGTGATCCCACAGCGCGAGGCTGAGCTTCCCGGCGGCGCCGGCGGAGCGGATATGGACCAGCGGCAGGGCGGCGGCCCCGGCAGCGGCGGCGAGGGCGCGGCGCCGGGTCAGGCCGGGGCGGCGCGTCCCGTCCTGAGGTGAGCCCTGCGCGTGGAGGCTCTCTGCGGCCGACGGCGCAGCAGGCGTCGCGCCCGCGCCAGGGCGCGCAACGCTGCTCTTCCCCGCGCCGGGGCGCGTGACGTGGTTCTTCATCGACGAATCTCCCTGTCGGCCGACCCGCACGGGTGGCCGTTCTTGTGCTTCCGGACGTCAGGCCACGTCTGCGGCGCGTCCCGTCCGGCTGGGCAGGGACCCCAGCCGCTGGCGTGCGCGCGCAGTATCTTCATACCCGGCGCCGCCGCACAAGCCGTTACTCGCGGTCACAGAACATGATCGGCCGGAGGGTATGCCTGCCCCCCGGCGTGGGCTATAGGGCGCCCATGCCCGCGACGCGCTCGCTGATCCGCATTGGCGTCAACGTCGCCCTGGACGGCCTGCTCGCCGCAGCCGCGGTTCCGGTGGCGCGCTGGATCGCCGATCCGACGGCCCCGATCCTCCATCCGGCCTGGATGATCCCGGCCGGTGCCGCATGCCTGCTGATCGCCGGCCTGCCCTTCCGCCTGTCCCAGCAATACTGGCGCTTCGCCGGCATCGGCGACCTGCTCACCGTGGCGGCCAGCAGCGCGGTCGCCGCCGCGCTGTTCGCCCTGCTGGGCGCGGTGGCCGGCGGCGCGTCGCCCAACCCGACCTTCCCGCTGATCCACGCGCTCTCGCTGCTCGTCCTGCTGGGCGCGCCGCGCGTCGCATACCGCCAGATGCTGATCCGCGCCGGGCTGCGGCCGAACGAGGGCCAGGTCACCTCGGTGCTACTGGTGGGGGAGGGGGAGGACGCCGACCTGTTCCTCCGCGCCCTCGCCCAGAACGGCCGCTCCGGCGGGCGCCGCCCCTCCTTCCACGTGGAGGGCCTGCTCGCGCTCAGCCCCCGCCAGGTCGGCCGCCGCATCCAGGGCCACACGATCCTGGGCGCGATCGGCGACCTGCCGGCCGTGCTCGCCCGCCTCCAGCAGGAGGAGCGGCTGCCGGACACGCTGGTGATCGCGACCCCCGACCTGTCGGGCAACGCGCTCGCCTCGGTGATGGAGCAGGCGGAGCGCTTCGGCCTCAGCCTGCGCCGCGCGCCCCGCCCCACCACGCTGGATCCAGCACTGCCTGCCGGCCGCAGCCGGCCGCTCGAACTCAAGCCCGTCGCAATCGAGGACCTGCTGAACCGCGCGCAGGTGCCGCTCGACCGGGACGGCATGGCGCGGCTCATCCAGGGCCGGCGGGTGGTCGTCACCGGCGCCGGCGGCACGATCGGCAGCGAACTCGCCCGCCAGGTCGCCGCCTTCGGCCCGGCCGCGCTCATGCTGGCCGACAACGGCGAATACGCGCTGTGGCAGATCGACCTCGAGCTTGCCGAGAGCCACCCCGCGGTCCCGCGCCAGGCCATGCTGGTCGACATCCGCGACGAGGCGCGGGTGCGCGCGGTGTTCGAGGTGTTCCGCCCGGAACTGGTCTTCCACGCCGCGGCGCTGAAGCACGTGCCGATGGTGGAGGCGAACCCGCTCGAAGGCCTGATGACGAACGTGGTCGGCACGCGCCACGTGGCCGACGCCGCCCGCGCGGTGGGCACGCTGGCGATGGTGCTGATCTCCACCGACAAGGCGGTGAACCCGACCTCCGTAATGGGCGCGTCGAAACGGCTGGCCGAGATGTACTGCCAGGCGCTCGACCTCGCGGCGCGCGGCGGCGGCGGCCGGCCCGCCCAGAGCGGCGCGATGCGCTGCGTCACCGTGCGCTTCGGCAACGTCCTCGGCAGCACCGGCTCCGTGGTGCCGCTGTTCCAGCGCCAGCTCGCCCGCGGCGGGCCGCTGACCGTCACGCATCCGGACATGCGCCGCTACTTCATGACGGTACGGGAGGCGGTCTCCCTCGTGCTGCAGGCGAGCGTGCTGGGGGTGGGCGACGTGACCCTGCCCTCCGGCCTCGACGGCGGCATCTTCGTGCTGGACATGGGGGAGCCGGTGAAGATCGTCGACCTCGCGCGGCAGATGATCCGGCTCGCCGGCCTGCATCCGGACGTCGACGTGGAGATCCGCTTCACCGGCCTGCGCCCCGGCGAGAAGCTGTTCGAGGAACTGTTCCACGGCAAGGAGCCGCCGGTGCCGACCGGGTATGCCGGGCTGCTGATGGCGATGCCGCGCACCGCCGACCCGGCGATCGTCGGCCGCGCCATCGACGAGATCGCCAGCGCCTGCCGCAACGGCCAGTCGCGCCAGGCGCTCGCGCTGCTCTCCCGGCTGATCCCGGAATTCGAGCACAACGCCGACGGCAGCGTCGGCGAGGTCCGCGCTTGAGGCGATCGGCGGCGATGCGGCGTCTCACGCCGCGCCCCCGCCTGCCTCGGCCTCGCTGCCACTCACGCCCAGTTCGACCCCGCCCACGAGGGACATGATGACCGATACCGCTCCCCAGCCGATCCCGTTCCTCGATCTGAAGGCGCAGCAGGCGCGCATCGCCGCCGACCTGCGCCGCCGGCTCGACACGGTGCTGGGCCATTGCCAGTTCATCCTCGGGCCCGAGGTGACGGAGCTCGAGCAGGAACTCGCCCGCTTCTGCGGCGCGAAGCATTGCATCGGCGTCAGCTCCGGCACCGATGCGATCCAGATCGCGCTGATGGGCGCCGGCATCGTGCCGGGGGACGCCGTGTTCCTGCCCGCGTTCACCTACACCGCCACCGCCGAGGTGCCGCTGGTCCTGGGTGCCACGCCGGTCTTCGTCGACGTCGACCCGCGTACCTTCCAGATCGACCCCGCCCATCTCGAGGCGCGGATCGAGGCGGTGAAGGCGGAGGGCCGGCTGCGCCCGCGCGCGCTGATCGGCGTCGACCTGTTCGGCCAGCCCGCCGACTGGCCGGCGCTGCGGGCGATCGCCGCGCGGCACGACCTGTTCACGCTGGACGACCTGGCACAGAGCTTCGGCGCCACGCTGCACGGCAGGCCGCTGGGCACCCAGGCCGAGGCGACCGCGACCTCCTTCTTCCCGTCCAAGCCGCTGGGCGCGTATGGCGACGGTGGCGCGATGTTCACCGACAGCGACGAACTCGCGGCGCTGTATCGCAGCCTGCGCACGCATGGTGAGGGCACGACCCGCTACGAGGTGCTGCGCACCGGCATGAACGGCCGGCTCGACTCGCTGCAGGCGGCGGTACTGCTGTCCAAGCTGACGGTCTTCCCCGCGGAACTCGCCGCCCGCGAGCGCATCGCGCAGGTCTACGACTCGCGCCTGGGCAATGCGGTACAGACGCCGGTGCGGGTGCCGGACAGCACGAGTGCCTGGGCGATCTACGCCATCCTGGTGCGCGACGGGGCGGCGCGCGACCACGTCCAGGCGGTGCTGAAGAGCCGCGGCGTGCCGACCGCGATCTACTACCCGCGCCCGCTGCACAAGCAGCCCGCCTACGCCGGCAGCCATGACGGCGCCGCGCTGCCGGTGGCCGAGGACCTCGCGACCCGCATCCTGGCATTGCCGATCCACCCGGACCTCACCGATGTCGACGTCGCGCGGGTCTGCGACGCGGTGCTCGAAGCGGTGGGCTGAGCCGCACGCGCGTCACGCCCCTCGTGTCATGACCGGCGCGGGCCCTCGTGGATGGCCGGCGCAGGCCGGCCATCCACGACGTCATGCGGCACCGTAAGGCGTGGATGGCCGCGACAAGCGCGGCCATGACACGGGCAACCCCCGCCGCCGCGACCCGCCACCCACGCACCCCCTATCCCGCCACCGTCCCGCGCACCTCCGTCTCCCAGGCCGTCAGCGCCGTCAGGCTCTGCGCCACCAACCCCGCCAGGGCCTCGATCTGCACCGCGTCCGGCCGCGCCCGTTCGGCGGTGCGCTGCATCGCCCCCGCGGCGCGGCCCAGCGCGACCAGCCCCAAATTCCGCGCCGCCCCCGCAAGCGCATGCGCCTCGCGCCGCAGCAGGCTCGGATCCTCCTCCACGCCACGGATCTGCGCGATTCGCGCCGGACCGTCCTCCCGGAACAGCGCGATCGCCTCCAACGCACCGTCGGTCCCGATATCCGCGGCGAGCCGCGCCAGGAACTCCGAATCGAGCAGCGGACCCGTGCTCGCCCCCGGCACACCGGCGTCCCCGGCGGATGGTGGCGGCGGAACCGCCCGCGTGATCGCCGCCGCGAGCCGGTCCGCCGTGAACGGCTTGGCGACGAACCCGTCCATCCCGGCGGCCCGGCAGGCCTTCTCGTCCTCGGGCTGCGCATTCGCGGTCAGCCCCACGATCGGCGTGCGACCGCGCGGTGCCGGCATCGCGCGGATCGCGCGGCTCGCCGCCAGCCCGTCCATGACCGGCATCATCACATCCATCAGCACGAGCTCGTATTCCGCCGCCCCCAGCGCGCGCACCGCCTCCGCGCCATCCCCCACCGCGTCCACGCGGTGGCCCAGCCGCTCGAGGACCCGGACCGCGACCAGCCGGTTGGTGTCGTTGTCCTCCGCGAGCAGCACCCGCAGCCTGCGGGCGATTCCTGGCGTCTCCTCCGCGTCGGCATTCCGCGGCGGCGTCTCCACCGTCCGGCACGGCAGGCACAGGCGGAACACGCTTCCCTCCTGCGGCGTGCTCGTGGCGGTCAGCGTGCCGCCCATGTGCCCGGCCAGCCCCCGGCAGATCGCAAGCCCCAGCCCCGTGCCGCCGAACCGGCGCGACATGGACCCGTCCGCCTGGCTGAACGGCTGGAACAGGCGCGCCTGCACGGACGGGGCGATCCCGATGCCGGTGTCGCGCACGGTGATGGCGATCCGCGCCGTCTCCCCCGACCGGGAGGCGACCCGAGCGGTCACGGTCACCTCACCCCGTTCCGTGAACTTCACCGCATTGCCGATCAGGTGCAGCAGCACCTGCCGCAGCCGCCCGGGATCGGCAACGACCCAGCGCGGCAGGTCCTCGGCCAGGCTGCAGGTCAGGGTCAGCCCCTTCGCATCCGCCTGTCGCTCCAGCAACGCGACCGAGTCGGCGATCCGTCGGGGCAGCTCGAAGACCGCGTCGTCGCGCTCCAGCCGGCCCGCATCGAGCCGGCAGAAATCCAGGAGGTCGGTGATCAGCTCCAGCAACTGGTCGCCCGACTTGCGCACCAGCTCCAGGTAGTGCCGCTCCTCCGGCGCCGGCTGCATGTCCAGCATCAGGCCGGTCATCCCCAGGATGCCGTTCAGCGGCGTGCGCATCTCGTGGCTCATGACGGCGAAGAATCCGGCGCGCCGCTTCTCCGCCGCTTCGGCCGCGCGCTGCGCCTCCGCCAGCGCCCGTTCGGCGGCCCGCAACGGCGTGACGTCGGTCAGCGTCGCCGCCACGATCCCGTCCTGCCGGCGTTCGGCGGCGAAGGCGTAGACCGTGCCGTCCGGCCGGGAGAGGCAGGCTGGCGCGATCGGCGTCTCGGGCTGCAGCAGCGCCGCGACCGGAGGCGGCAATCCCCGCGTCGCCTGATGCCAGCGGCGCCATCCGGCCACCGTGGCTGGCCGCCGGAGCAGGGCAGGCGGCAGATCCAGCACCTGCGCGGCGGACCGGTTCCAAACGATCCGATCGGCCGGGACGTCGACCAGGAGAACACCCTGGCCCGTCGCCGCCATCGCCGCGTCCAGCCGCGCCCGCAGGCGTCGCACCTGGTGCAGGGCGACGAACAATCCGACCAGCAACGGCAGCGCGGCCGTGAGCGCCGCCAGGCCGAGACCGGCGAGCAGCGCATCCGGTGCGACGGGGACCATGGCGGGCGGTCTCCCTGCGTCAGGCCGCCGGAACGAGCCGCGCCGCCATCCAGGCGGCCAGCGCATCCTCCGGCATCGGGCGGCCGAAATACCAGCCCTGGCCGATGTCGCAGCCCGCATGGCGCAGCTTGGCCGCGACCTCCTCCGTCTCGATGCCCTCCGCCACCACCGTCAGGCCGAGTTCCCGCGCCATGGAGATCGTGGCGCGCACGATCTTCCACGCCTCGGGGTCGGTATCGCAGGTCGAGATGAAGGACCGGTCGATCTTCAGCTCCGAGAAGGGCAGGCGCAGGAGCGTGAGCAGGGAGGAATGGCCGGTGCCGAAATCGTCGATCGACAGGCTCACGCCCTTGATGCGCAGCCGGGTCAGCACTTCGGCCGCGATCAGCGGGTTGGCGATCACGGAACTTTCGGTGATTTCGGCGACCAGCGCGCCGGGTCCGAGATGCGCCTCCTGCAGCAGCCTGTCGATGTATTCCGGCAGGTTGGCGTTGGTCAGCACCAGCGGGGAGATGTTGACGGCGACCGAACAGGCCGGGTTGCCGGGCCGCCAGCGTCGGCAGGCCCCCAGCGCGTGCTGCAGGATCTGCGCCGTCAGCGCCTCGATCAATCCGTTCTGTTCGGCGATCGGGATGAAGACGTCGGGCGGGACCGCGGCGGCGCCCAGCCGCTTCCAGCGGGCCAGCGCCTCCACCCCCACCACCCGTCCGTCGGGCAGCGCCACCTTGGGCTGGAACTCGGCACACAGCTCCCCCCGGTCGAGCGCGCCGGCCAGGTCCTCCGCCGTCGGCGCCAGGGTCATGGTGCTGTCCCGGTCGGCGTGGCGCGGCGGCGGGGTCCGCAGCAGCGCCCGCAGCGCCGCCGGCGCGACCGGCTTCTCGAGCGCGCCCGCGACGCGCAGTCCGAAGGCCGCGGCCAGCCGCATGGCGGCGATGCGCACCCGGGAATCGAGGCGGGAGATGAAGATCACCAGCGGGTCGCCCCCGGCATCCCGCAGCCCCTGCAGCAGGCTGATCCCCTCCGCCTCCCCCAGCGAGAGGTCGAGCACGACGGCGTCGTAGCGCTGCCGGACGAGGTGGTCGGCGGCTTCCTGCAGCGTGGCGGCGGCATCGGTCTGGAACCCCAGCGCCTCCACCGCGCGGGCGACGATCAGCCGCTGGATGCGCTCGTCATCCACGACCAGAAGGCGTCGCACCGAACCCGTTCCGTCGACCACACGAGGCTCCCGCCGGCACAGGCCGGTCCCGGACCCATCCTTCGCTGCAAGTGTGAACAACCGATGAACCCGGACGCCGCTGCCGCGCGGGCCGCGGCGAGGTTCGGCCGCGAGCGGGCCGCGGGTGAGAACCGGTCGGTCGTGGCGTATTCGTGATTGACACGACGCGGGCCGGGTTCCTCATCTGCGTGCCATGCGAAGGCGCTGGCTGCGAGTCGGGTTCATGCTTCCGCTGCTGGCCCTGGTGCTGGCCGCCGGCGCACGGGCGGCCCCCGCGCCCGACCGCTTCCCCGTCTACGACCGATTCTTCATCACCAGCGACGGTGCGCGGCTGCACTACCTCGAGGCCGGCCCGCCCACCGGCCATACGCTGGTCTTCATCCCGGGCTGGACCATGCCGGCCTGGATCTGGGCGGAGCAGCTCCGCACCTTCGGCCGGACCTATCACGTGATCGCCTTCGATCCGCGCGGGCAGGGCGAGTCCGAGGCCCCGCCGCGTGGGTATGAGCCGAACCGGCGGGCGCAGGACATCGCCGAACTGATCGCCAACCTGACCCCGGTGCCGGTCGTCGTGGTCGCCTGGTCGCTGGGCGTGCTGGATACGCTCGCCTATGTGCACACGCATGGCGACGGGCTGCTCGCCGGGCTCGTGCTGGTGGACAATTCCGTGGGAGAGGAGCCCCCGCCCACGCCATTGCCGCCGCCGCGCCACCCCGCCCCGCGGCTGCCCTATCCCGAGGCGATGCGCCGCTTCGTCCAAGGCCTGTTCCTCCGGCCGCCGGGGGAGGCGTATGTCGAGCAACTGACCCGCGCCTCGCTGCGCACGCCACAGGCGGCGGCGCGGCTCCTGCGGTCCTACCCCCTGCCGCGCACCTACTGGCGCGAGGCGGTGTATGCCACCGACCGTCCCGTGCTGTATGTGGTGCGCCCGCGTTGGGCGGCCCAGGCCGAGAACCTGGCGCGCAACCGCCCCGGAACGGAGAGTGCGATTTTTACCACCGCCGGCCATGCCCTGTTCGTGGACGAGCCGGCGCGTTTCGACGCGCTGCTGGCCTCTTTCCTGCGCCGCCGGATCTGGCCGTGAGGCGGCCCCGGTTCCCCCTCCCCCCTTGCGGGGGAGGGATGGGGTGGGGGGGCGACGTGCGCCCGTGCGTTCGCCCCGCTGACCCCCCCACCCCATCCCTCTCCCGCAAGGGGAGAGGGGGCGACTTACGCCAGATCCCCCTCCCTTCTCGCGGTGCAGGGAAGGGACGGGGGTGTGACGTGCGCCCGCCGGGTCGCGGCTGATCCCATGAATCTCCTGCCGCTCTTCCTCGTCTCACTGGCCGCAGTGGGATACGAGACCGCGCTGACCCGCTACTTCGCCGTCGCGAAGTGGTCGGAATACGGCTACTGGGTCATCTCCATCGTCATGGTCGGCTTCGCGCTCAGCGGCGTCGTGCTGGCGCTGGCCCGCGATGCCTTCGCCCGCAACGGCGCGCGGCTGCTCGCGATCCTGCCCGCGCTGCTCGTCCTCAGCGCCGCCGCCGGCTACCACTTCACCACCACCAATCCATTCAACCCGCTGCAGCTCCAGAACCCCGCGACGTGGGAGCCGCAGCTGTGGAACATCGCCGGCTACTACGCCGCGCTGCTGCCGTTCTTCTTCCTCGCCGGCTGCTTCATCTCGCTCTGCTTCGTGCTGCAGGCGGAGCGCATCGGCATCGTCTACGCCGCCGACCTCGCCGGCGCGGGTGCCGGGGCGGCGCTCGTGCTCGCCGCCATGTTCGCGGTGCACGCCTTCCAGCTCGTGCCGCTGCTGCTGGTGCCGCTCGCGCTCGCCGCGGTCTTCGTGCCGCGCTTCCGCTGGCGCGCGAGCGCCGCCGCCCTGCTCGCCCTCGTCGCGGCCGAGGCGGTGCTGCTGCTCGACGACCAGGCCGCGTTCAACGACTTCAAGGCGATCTACGCGCCGCTGCATACGCCGGACGCCAAGGTGACGGCCGAACGCCTCTCCCCGCGGGGCGACTACGCGCTGCTCGACGACTTCACCGAACGCGTCGACACCGACATCTCCAACAATGCCGGGATGATGGGGATCGAGGGGCCGCCCCAGACCTTCGGCCTCTACCGCGACGGCAACCGGATCGCCGCGCTGCCCAAGCCGGGGCCGGTCGACGCCGGCTACGCCCAGGCAACCCTCGCCGGCCTTCCCTACACCCTGCTCGGGCATCCCAGCGTGCTGCTGGGCGGCGGGTCCGGTGGGTTCCGCGTGCAGGAGGCACTGGCCCTCGGCGCCAGCCACGTCACCGTGCTGGAGCCCGAACCGGTACTGGCCGGAGCGCTGCGCCACGGGTTCGGCCCGTCGCCGGGGTTCGGGGCCGACCCGCGCGTCACCGTCACGGCCGAGAGCCCGATCGCCGCCGCCGAAACCGGCCGCTACGACCTGGTCGACCTCTCGGCCGACTTCCTCGACCAGGCCGAGGCCAATGTCGCCGCGTTCAGCGTGGAGGCACTCTCGACCTATCTGCGGGCCTTGACCCCCGGCGGGCTGGTCTCGATCCCGGTCTCGATCCGCGACTTCCCGGTCTACGCGCTGCGCATGCTGGCCACGGCGCGCTCCGCCTTGCTGGCCGCCGGCGTCGCCGATCCCGCGGCGCATACGGTCGTCTACCGCTCCGCCTGGAGCGTGCGCATCCTGCTCTCCCCCACGCCCTGGACCGCCGAACGGATCGCCGCCCTGAAGCATTGGTGCGACGACCGCTCCTTCGACGTGTCCTGGTATCCGGGCATGGACGTGCGCGCCGCGCGGAATGACATCTACAACGACCTGCCCGCCGTCTCCTTCGCCAAGGGACAGGTCGAGTCGGACGGCCCCGCCGACGCCATCGCCGACGAGGCGGAGGCCGTGTTGCGCGGCACGCCCACCGCCTCGCGGGACGCGTTCAACCTCTCGCCCGTCACGCTCGACCGGCCGTTCTTCTACGCGATCCTGCGGCTCGACCAGCTGGGGCTGATCCTGAAGCGGCTCGAGATCCTGCCGCAGCAGGAGGTGGGCGCGCTGGTGAACCTCGCGGTGCTCGCCCAGGCGGTGGTGCTCGCGGTGCTGGTGCTGCTGGTGCCGCTCGCCGCGCCCGGCCGGCTGAGGGGATCGGGGGGAGCGCCGCTGCTGCGTGCGGTGCTGTACTTCCCGGCCCTGGGCCTGGGCTTCCTGTTTCTCGAGATCTTCCTGATCGAGCAGGCGAGCCTCTGGCTGAACGACCGCACCAGCGGCTTCGCCCTCGTGCTCACCGGCATGCTCGTCGCCTCCGGCTGCGGCAGCCTGCTGGCCGAACGGATGCGGCACGCGCCCGGGCGGGCGCTGGTGGTGGTCGCCTTCGTCGTGCTGGCCTGGTGCGTGGCGGTGGGGCTCTTCCTGCAACCCCTGATCCTGGCGACGCTGTCCTGGTCCTGGATCGCGCGCGCCGCGCTGGTGCTCGCCGTGCTGGCCCCCGTGTCCGTCGCGCTGGGCCTGCCCTTCCCGCTGGGACTGTCGCAGACCGGGAATGGCGGGTTCCTGCCCTGGGCCTGGGGATTGAACGGCGCGTTCTCCGTGGTGGCGACGCCACTCGCCAACCTGATCGCGCGGGAAGCGGGATTCGGCAGGGTTCTGTTATGTGCGGCGGTGCTGTATGGCATCGCCCTGATTTCGTTCCCGGCAGCAAGGAAGCGTACCGCGTGGCAGCACAACTCGGCCCGATCACCCGCCGCGGATTGATCTCCGCCGCCGCCGCGACCGCCCTGGTCCGGCCCGCCGCCGCCGCGGCGACGCCCTGGACCAAGGCGGCCTACGAGAAGGCGATGCAGGAGTCGGGCCGTCCGGTCAGCCTGACCGACGCGCAGTTCGACGCGATCCAGAAGCGCAAGCCGGCCGCGATGAAGCGGATCGAGAGCTACCTGAAGGAGCGTCTCGGTTCGGCCGATCCCGCGGTGATGGCCGCGTTCGAGGCGGTGCCGCGGGAGTATTTCCACTACCTCTACAGCGAGCACCGTGCGACGCCGGGGGAGGCCTACGAAGCCGACCCCAAGCCCTGGGCGCTGGGCTACGGATCCGCGTTGTCCGACTATCTCGGGCAGGCCTACATGACGCAGATCTGTAGGCCGAAGAAGGACGACGTCACGCTGGAGATCGGCACCGGCAGCGGCTTCCAGAGCTCGCTCCTGTCGCGGATCGTCAAGCAGGCGTATTCGATCGAGATCATCGAGCCGCTGGGCCGCGCCGTGGCGAAGATCTTCGCGCCGCTGGGCTATGACAACGTGCACACCCGCGTGGGCGACGGCTATTACGGCTGGCCGGAGGTGCAGGGCGGGTTCGACATCATCATCGTCACCTGCGCCGCGACCTTCGCCCCGCCCGACCTGTTCAAGCAGCTCAAGCCGAACGGCCGGATGATCATCCCCATCGGCCAGCCCTTCAAGCGCGGCCAGGTCCTCTACGTCTACACCAAGGACGAGGAGGGCAAGATCCACTCCCGCCGCGACGTGGGCGTGTTCTTCATCCCGATGACCGGCGCGATCCAGAAGGCGCAGCCGCCCGCCGGGGCGATCCAGGCGCATGCGCCGGCGGACAAGGCGGCGACCAAGCCCGCCGACACCGCGACCCAGGCACCCGCCGGGAAGCCGGCTGCCGCGGAGGCGGCGGGGAAGCCCGCGGACGCCACCGGGAAGCCCGCCGGGACCGACACGCCGGCCGGCACGTCCGCTTCCGGCGGCTCCGGCGGTGCGGCGCCCAAATCCGCCACGGAGTAGCCACCGCCGATGCGCCTGTCGGTCTTCGGGATCGGGTATGTCGGCGTGGTCACCTGCGGGTGCCTGGCGGAGCTGGGGCATGAGCTGGTCGCGGTCGACATCGTGCCGGAGAAGGTGGCGATGCTCGCCGCCGGCCGATCCCCGATCGTCGAGGACCGGATCGACGGGCTGATCGCCGAGGCCGTCCGGCAGGGGCGGCTCACCGCGACCGGGGACACGGCGGCGGCGATCGCGCGCTCCGACCTCTCCGTCATCGCGGTGGGAACGCCGAGTGGACCGGATGGCGGGGTGGCGCTGGGGGCGGTGGAGGCGGTTGCCGCGGCGATCGGCCGCGCCATCCGTGCAAAGGACACACCCCATACGGTGGTGATGCGCTCGACCGTCCCGCCCGGCACGGCGGAGGAGCGGGTGATCCCGATCCTGGAGCGCGAGTCCGGACGCCGGCTGGGCGAGGGCCTCGCCTACTACGCCAACCCGGAATTCCTGCGCGAGGGATCCGCGGTGCAGGATTTCCGCAAGCCGCCCTTCACGCTGATCGGCGCCCCGCCGGGGGACGACGCGATCGAGCTGCGCGCGCTCTATTCCCCGATCGGCGCGCCGGTGCACGTCACGTCCTACCGCGTGGCCGAGAGCGTCAAGCACATCTCCAACGTGTTCCACGCCGTGAAGCTGGCCTTCGCCAACGAGGCGGGCGGCATCCTGGCGGCCTACGGCGTCGATGCGCGGGAGGCGTTCCGGCTGCTGTGCGAGGACCGGGTGCTGAACATCTCGCCTGCCTATCTGCGGCCCGGCTTCGCCTTCGGCGGGTCCTGCCTGCCCAAGGACGTGCGCTCCTTCCTCTCGCTCGCCGACCGGCGGAACGTGGCGGCGCCGTTCCTGCGTCAGGTGCTGGCCGGCAACCAGGCGATCGTGGAGCGGGTGTTCGATCTGGTGGCGCGGCATGGGCGGCAGCCGGTCGCGCTGTTCGGGCTCGCCTTCAAGCAGGGCACCGACGATCTGCGCGAATCGCCCTTCGTCCTGCTGGCCGAACGCCTGCTGGGGCGCGGGTTCGAGCTGCGGATCTACGACCGGTCCGTGCAGGTGGCGCGGCTGATGGGTGCCAACCGCGCCTATATCGACCGCGAGATCCCGCATCTCGAGCGGCTGATGGTCATCAGCCCCCAGGCCGCGCTGTCCGGCAGCCGGATCGCCGTGGTGGGCCACGTCGCGCCGGAGGACCGGCCCGCGCTGCTGGAGGCGCTGGCGGGCCATGTCGTGATCGACCTCGCCGGAATGCCCGACCTGCGATCCCATCCCGGCATCGCGTATCACGGCCTGTGCTGGTGAGACGGTGGCCCGCGTGTCCGAGGCTGCGGGGAGGGGAATGACGGGCGGCGGCGCGGCCCATGGCTGAACGGCCGCGGCTGCTGTTCGTCAGCCCCCGCTTCCTGTTTCCGATGGACCAGGGCGGCAAGATCCGCACCGGCAACATCCTGCGACACCTGCGCGGCGGCGCCTTCCACGTGACGCTCGCCTCCCCGGCCCCCGCCGATGCGGCGCGGCACCGGACGGAGATCGAGGCGGCCTGCGACCGGTTCGTCTCGTGGCCGGAGGCGGCGCCCTCCCGCCTGCGCCGGGTCCTCGCCCTGGGCAGCGCGCTGCCGGTGGCGGCCGCGACCGACCGCTCCGCCGAGGGGCGCGCCTGCGTCGCGCGGCTGGTGCAGGACCGGCCGGAGGTGGTCGTCGCCGATTTCCCTCATGCGGACGTGCTGATGCCGCCCGTTCCCGGTGATCGGCCCAGCACCCCGCCGGGCCCGGGTGATCCGCCCGGCGCAGCCGCGCGGAGCGGTCCCGCGCGCGTCATGTTCACCCACAACGTCGAAGCCGAGATCTTCGAGCGGCATGCCGCCCGCGCCCGCGTCTGGTGGCGCTTCATCTGGGCGGAGCAGCACCGGAAGATGCGGCGCTTCGAGCAGGCCGCCCTGCGGCGCTACGACACGGTCATCGCCGTCTCGACGCGCGACGCCTCGGTGCTGCGCACGCGCTACGACCTGCCGCACGTGGCGGAGATCGATACCGGCGTCGATCTCGACTTCTTCGCGCCCGCGCCACCCGGCAGCCCGCCCGATCCGGACGGCGGCACGCTGGTGTTCGTCGCCACCATGAGCTGGGCGGCGAACGTGGAGGGCATCCATTTCCTGCTCGACGAGGTCTGGCCGCGCCTGCTGCAGCGCCGGCCCCGGCTGCGGGCCGTGATCATCGGCCGCAACCCGCCGGCGTCGCTGTCCGACAAGGTGCGCGCGCGCGGGCTGGCGGTGGAGCTGACCGGGTTCGTGGACGACATCCGCCCCCATGTCGCGCGCGCGGATGTCTACGTGATCCCGCTCTGGGTCGGCAGCGGCACGCGGATCAAGGCGTTCGAGGCCATGGCGATGGGGCGGCCGGTCGTGTCCACCTCGCTGGGGATCGAGGGGCTGGACGTGACCGATGGGGAGCACTTCCTCCGCGCCGATTCGGCCGAGGCCTTCGCGGACGCGATCCTCTCGCTGCTCGACGACCCCACGCGGGGGGCACGCATCGCGTCCGCCGCACGGGCGCTGATGGAGGAACGGTTCTCCTGGGCACGCGTCGCGCGGCAGTTCGAGGCGATCTGTCTGCAGGCGCTGGCGCGTCGTTCGGGCGGATGACGCCGATCGGCGGGGCAGCGTCTCACCTTGGCGAAGCGCTCGTGTAGGATCGGCCGATCCGCATCGCCGAGAGGGCCGGGACGACCATGGCGCCACATCCAC
>MKTV01000054.1:48336-57981 GCA_001898425.1 Rhodospirillales bacterium 69-11 | reverse complement strand
GCCGCGCCTGGCCGTTGGCGCGGCCCCTCGCCACGCCGCAGGGCGTCATCCACGCGGTCGATACCGTCGTGGCCGAACTCTCGGACGGCGATTCGCGCGGCCGGGGGGAGGGCGTGCCGCTGCCGCGCTTCGGGGAGAGCATCGAGAGCGTCGTCGCTGCCCTCGAGGGGGTGAAGAGCGCGGTCCCCTCCGGCCTCGATCGCGAGGCGCTGCAACGTGCCCTGCCGCCCGGTGCGGCCCGCAACGCCCTCGATTGCGCGTTCTGGGCCATCGAGGCGAACCGCGCCTATTGCAGCGTCGCGGACCTGGCGGGACTGGGCGAGCCGACGCCGGTGGAAACGGCTCTGACCCTGCACCTCGATGAGCCATCGGCCATGGCGGAGCTGGCCGCCGCACACCGCACCCGCCCCTCGATCCGCCTGGCGATCGGCGGCGCGGAGGACCTCGAGCGGATCCAGGCGGTCCGGCAGGCCGCACCCGCCGCCCGCCTGATCGTGGATGCCAACGAGGCCTGGACGCCGGCGCAGCTGCGCGAAATCCTCGGCGCCGCACGCGACCTGCGGATCGAGCTGATCGAGCAGCCCTTGCCCGTCGAAGCCGATGCGGCGCTGGGAGAGATGGAGCACTCGGTCCCGCTCTGTGCGGACGAATCGTGCCGGACGGTGGCGGACCTCGACCGGCTGCAGGGGCGCTACCAGGTCGTCGCCGTCAAGCTCGACAAGGTCGGCGGGCTGACGGCGGCTCTCGCGCTGGCAGCCGAGGCGCGGCAGCGCGGGTTCGGGATCATGCTGGGCGACACGATCGGCACCTCGCTGGGCACTGCCCCGGCGATGCTCCTCGCGCCGCAGGCCGATTTCGTCGCGCTCGACGGGCCGACCGCGCTGGCGTCGGACCGCGCGCCGGGGCTGCGCTTCGACGGCGGCACGATCCAGCCGCCCGCGCCGGCATTCTGGGGCGGCCCGTGACCTAGCCGCTCGTGGTCGCTGACGGGGGGCTGACGGGGGGCTGACGGGGGGCGTCGGGCTCAGCCTCCCTTGCTCCGCGCATAATGGCGCTGCGCCTTGGCGCGGTTGCCGCAGGCCGCCATGTCGCACCAGCGCCGCGTGCCCGCCTTGCTGCGATCGAGGAAGAGCCAGCGGCATTTCTCGTTCGCGCAGCGGCGGATGCGGTGCTGCGCGGCCGAGGCGAGCAGGTCGCCGGCCGACCACAGCACCGGGGCGAGCAGCACCGGCAGCGTGACCTCGTCCATGCGCAGCGCCCAGCCGAACCCGGCGCCGTCCGGCACCAGCGACGCACGCGAGGGTGCCGCCGCCAGCGCGGCGTTCAGCGCGGCGAGATCGGCCTCGGCCACTTGTAGGTCGGCCGCCAGCGCGTCGAACAGGCGGTGGATGGTTTCGCGCAGACCGATCGCCGGCGGCAGCAGCGCCGCGGCATCCGGTGCGGCCGCGAGCACCGCGGCGGGCACGCGCGCCGTCTCCCCGATCCAGGCGAGCAGGTCCTGCGGCGCCGCCAGGGTCTCCTCCGGCGCGTCGCTGCCACGCCAGAACCGCGTGTTCACGTAGTCGAGGCAGAGCTCGATGCGCGCCGCAGGCAAAGCGGGCGGCGTCGGGAGGGGCGGGCGGCGGGTCATCGGCGGACGGCAATCCTCACGGCGGAATGCCCCGATGGGACTCGCTCCCGGCCATTCGCGCAACTCGTGCCCGTCATCCGACCCCTGCCGGCCGCCGCTCCATCGCGCCAGCCGATCTAACCCTTTTGCTGGTTGACTCGTCGAGCATGTCCTCGCATGATCCTCCTGCCTAACCATCAAGGGGGTTGGACGCCCCGGATCCTCATCTGGGATCGCCGGCCCCGCAACAGAAGGAGGACTCCTCGATGCTGGACCACATCTCGATCGGCGTGGCCGACCTCTCGAAAGCGAAGCGCTTCTACGACGCCGCCCTCGCCCCGCTCGGCTACCGCTGCCTGCACGCAGGGGCGGATGCGCTGGGCTATGGCGACACCGACGCCGCGCTCTGGGTGATGACGGCCGCGCGGCCGGTTCCGCCGGACGACGCCTCCGGCCTGCATGTCTGCTTTCGCGCGCCGTCCCGCGCCGCGGTGGATGCGTTCCACGCCGCGGGCATGGCCCAGGGCGGACGCGACAACGGGGCGCCGGGCCTGCGACCGGACTACGGAGCCACCTACTACGCCGCATTCGTCGTCGATCCGGACGGCTACCGGGTCGAGGCGCATACCGAGTCCGCTTGAGCGGAGGGGCAGATGCACGCGTTGCAGCCGATGCTGGCGGACGGCCCGTCCCCGGACCGCGCCGGGAAGATGGACCTGTATGGCTGGCTGATCGGCGCCTGGACCATCGACTACACGGAGTTCCTGCCGGACGGCACGGAGCGTCGCCGACCGGGCGAATGGCATTTCGGCTGGGTGCTGGAAGGCCGCGCGATCCAGGACGTGTGGATCGTGCCGCCGCGCGGGGATCGCCACCCCGCGACGGCAGCGGCGCAGGCGGCGTATTTCGGCACCACGCTGCGGGTCTACGACCCGCGGATCGACGCGTGGCAGGTGCAGTACGTCGATCCGGTCGCGCAGGTGTACCTCTCGATGGTGGGCCGGCGTGACGGCGACACCATCGTGCAACTCGGCCGCAATCCCGCCGGCGAACCGATCCGCTGGAGCTTCTCGGAGATCACGCCGGACTCGTTCCTGTGGCGCGGCGAGTACTCGCCGGACGACGGCACGACCTGGCGCACCCGCTCCGAGTTCCGCGCCCGCCGCGCGCCCTGACCTGCCCCACCCCCTCTCCCCTCGCGGGAGAGGGTCGGGGTGAGGGGGCGATCAGGCCGCACCCACGCGGGTGCGAACCCCTAGCCACCCCCTCTCCCCTCGCGGGAGAGGGCTGGGGTGAGGGGGCGATCGGGGCGCACGCTCGCGGGTGCGAACCCCAGCCACCCCCTCCCCCGACCCCTCCCACAAGGGGAGGGAAGCCGGCGGGGTCAGGTGCGGTCGATCCGGGCGGCGTAGCAGCCGGGCGCGGCGTAGTGCACGTGCAGGTAGGCGGCCCGGGAATCGGCGAACAGCCGCGCGATGCTCCCCTCGAGCGACGTGCCCGGCGTGAGCTCCCGCCCCACCATCATCCCCTCCGCGTCGAACGCCCGCACCGCGAGGTCGCGGGTCCGCAGTTGTTCGGGCACCTCGTCCGCCGCGTCATACTGCGTCTCGCCTCGCCGCACGTAGATCGCGAAGCGCATGCGGTACGGGGACGCGACGGCATGATGCTCGTAGTTGAGCAGCAGCAATTCGTCGCCGGGTTGCGAATCGGTCAGGCTGATGCGGCATGGATACGCGCCGTCCGCGATGCGGCGGACGGCCCCTTGCGCGGCCAGTGCCGCGTCGCTCAGGTCGAAGAGGGGGGCGAATGGGGCATCGGGCAGGCCGGTGATGCGGAAGCCCATGGTCGTGTCTCCTGAAACCGTTGGCGCCGGTTCAGGTAGCGCACGGCCCCCGCGCGCGCCTTCCGCTGCGTGCGCTGGCACTCCGCACGCGGGTCAGCCGGGGCGCGGGCCTACTCGAAGCCGATGCGTCCGTGCTGCGCATCGAACGCCACCGCGACGTAGCGGAACACCAATGTCCCGCTGTTCGAGCGCGCGGTCGCCTTGGGCTTGATGTACATCGACCGGTCCGTCTGGATGCGCAGACGCAGCGCGCCGGGCACGTCGAGCTCGAAGTCTTGGCCGGGCAGCAGGAACCCGTGCGGGCCCAGGCGCATGCTCCGCGCCGAACCGGGATCGAATACGGTGTCCCATTCGCCCGTGTCGAAGATCACCTCCTGGCACGCAGCGGCCTCGCCGTTCACACGGTAGCAGCCGCGCGCGGAACCGCTGTCCCACGACGGCAACCCGATCGTGCTCGGCCGCCCGGGACGGAGGTCGACGAAGCGGAACCGCGCCAGCGTGCCGGCCGAGGGACCGAGGATGATGTGCGGCGCGCCGCCCGGCCGCGCATCGACCACGAAGCCCGAACCCGCCGGCCCCGGAAGCTGCGCGAACGGGCTGGCCAGCCGCCCGCCCGTGTCCATGCCGACGCCCATCACGCCCGGCTTCTGGTCGCTTCCCGGACAGCGCGGCTGCTCCGGCGCGCAGGAGACCTGCGTGATGACGCCGATCTTCATCCTGGTGGTGGCAAGACTGGTCCCGGGGAATCGCACTGTGGCCAGGCCGACATAGCCGTCGAACCGCGTGCCATCGACGTAGCCCTGGTGGATGGGAGTCGCGGTGCGCTCCACCTCCGGCCCGACCTCGCGCCGGAAGACGTAGAGACCGGCGGATCCCGTATCGACGGAGACCGGCACCGCTGGCCCGCCGCCGATGCTGATCCGCACGTATTGCGCCGTACCGCCAGCGGCGCGCGCCATGAGCGGAATGGAGGCATCGGCCTGCTGCGCCATGCTTCCGGTCGTCATGCCCGCGGCGAGCAGCGGCAGCAGGACCGCGATCGCGCTCAGGCGGCGACGCAGTTCGGCACGCGCGATGCGCCAGGTGCGCGCTCGACGGCCGTCACGTGGAGGATTGGCCATGGGGACTCGGTCGTTCGATCGTTTCATGCCTCACGATAGCCGACGCGCCGTGCCGCGCGCCCTTGACCATGTCGAGAGTGCCGCCTGGCGATGCCCGCGCGGATGGGGCGGAGGTCAGCGGCCGTCGGGGCCGGCATAGGCCCGTTCGACCTTGGCGATCCGCAGCTCGTAATGCGCGTACCAGCGCTCCTGCCCGGCCTTCTGCGCGGCGCGATGAGCGGGGTGCGCCTTCCAGGCGGCGATCGAAGCCTCGTCCGTGAAATACGCGACGGTGATGCCGAGGCCGGAGGGGTCGCGAACGGACTCGGCGCCGAGACAGCCCGGCTGCTGGAGCGCGAGCGTCGCCATCGCCTCCGCCATGGCCCCGTAGCCGTCATCGCCATCGGTGCGCCGGGAGGTGAAGATCACCGCGTAATAGGGCGGTTCGGGGGTGCGCGCGAAACCTGGGAGCATGCTTCATCTCCGGGCAGGGCGCGGGCGGTTCGGCCGCGCGAGGCGCGCCTATCCGACCTGCTCGACCGCGAGACTACCAGCCGGCAACGGCTTCAGCAGCGTGTTTGCTGCAATGGAGGGATCCAGCCACGCCGCCCAGTCCGCGCGGTTCAGGATCGCGATCTGGCGGTCGTGATACGGCGCGACGTCCGGGCCGGGGGGCATCGTCAGCATGGTGAAGGCTTCCCCCACCTCCTGCGTCGCGCGCCAGATGCCGGCGATGCAGAACCAGCGTTCGCCCGTGCGGGTGAACAGCCACTTGTCCTTGCGCTTCTTCTTCTTGTCCGCGGGATCCGTGAACTCATAGAAGCCGTCGGCCAGGATCAGACAGCGGCCGGCGGTGATCGCGCGTCCGTCGGAGCGGAAGTTGTAGACCGGCCGGCCGTTCGCGCCCGGCCAGCTCCAGCGCCGCTGCACGAGGTCACCCGCGTTGGGCTCGCCGGCGATGCCGCGCACGATCGGCGCGCTGTCGGTGATCCGGATGTCCTGGCGGGGCTCTATGTTCGGCGCGCCTTCGGAGAAGCGGATGATGATCCGCAGGTCCGCGAACTCCTCGAAGATCGTGGTGGTGTCCACGTCCAGCCGGTAGTTGTTGCACATGGGTGCCTCCGCACGGTCCATCCAGCGGCCGGTATGTCGTCCCGGACGCGCCCGTGTATCTCAGCCGTACACCGCGTTCGGCAGCCACAGCGCGATCCCCGGCACCACCGTCAGGATCACCACTGCCACCGCCATCAGCAGCACGAAGGGCAGCGTGCCCCAGATGATCGGCGACAGCCCGATATCCGGCGCGATGCGGTTGATGACGAAGATGTTCAGACCGACCGGCGGATGGATCAGACCCATCTCCATCACCACCGCCATCACCACGCCGAACCAGATCAGGTCGAATCCCGCGGCGCGCAGTGGCGGCAGGATGATGGGCGCCGTCATCAGGATGATGGAGACCGGCGGCAGGAAGAAGCCGAGCATCACCACCAGCACCAGGATCGCGGCCAGCAGCAGGTATTTCGACAAATGCAGCGACACGATCCAGGCGGCGGCACCCTGGCTGATGTGCAGGTAGCTCATGACGTAGCTGTAGAGCAGGCTCATGCCGATGATCATCAGCAGCATGCCGCTCTCGCCCAGCGTGCCGGTGAAGATCGGCACGAGGTCCCGCGGCTTCCACGCGCCATAGACGACCGCGATCAGCAGCAGCGCGAGGACGGCGCCGAGGCCCGCGGTCTCCGACGGCGTGGCGATGCCGCCATACAGCGCGACCATCACGCCGGTCAGCAGGATCAGGAAGGGCAGCACGCGGGGCGCGGCGGCCAGGCGCTCGCGCATCGTGAAGCGTTCCTCGCTCAGCAGCGGGCTGCGCGGGCCGCCGGCGTCGGCGACCGCGGCGGCTTCGCGCCGTTCCGTGCGCCAGCGCAGCATTGCGTAGCCGCTGAACAGCACGACCAGCAGCACGCCGGGCCCGAGACCGGCCAGGAACAGCCGGCCGAGCGACTGTTCGGCGGCGACGGCGTAGAGGATGAGGACGATGGAGGGCGGCAGCAGGATTCCCAGCGTGCCGCCGGCCGCGACGAGCCCCGCCGCGAAGCCGGGCGAGTAGCCGCGATGCCGCATTTCCGGAATGCCGGAGCTGCCGATCGCGGAGCAGGTGGCGGGCGACGACCCGGCCATCGCCGCGAACAGGCCGCAGGCCAGGGTGACGGCGACGCCCAGGCCGCCGGGAATGCGGTGCAGCCAGGTGTGCAGCGCGTCGTAGAGGTCCTTGCCCGCGCGCGACTTGCCGATCGCGGCGCCCTTCAGGATGAACAGCGGGATCGTCAGCAGGGTGATGCTGGCGAGTTCCTCGTAGACGTTCTGCGCGATCGTATCGAGCGACGCCGCCGGCATGAACACCAGCATGAACAGGGTCGCGACGGTGCCGAGCGCGAAGGCGATCGGGATGCCCGAGAAGAGCACGGCGAGCGTGGCACCGCCGTAGAGCAGGCCGATCTGCAGGGTGTTCATGCGCGGGCGGTCCGGGGTCCGATGGTCTGCATCAGCAATTGCAGCGCGAGCAGCGCCATGCCGAAGGTCATGGCCGAGTAGGGGATCCAGAGCGGCGGACCCCAGGCGGAGGGCGTGGTCTGCCCGTCCACCCAGGCCTCGACCAGCAATTGCCAGCTCTTCCAGGCGAAGAAGCCGCAGAACAGGCCCGCGACCAGATCGGCCAGACGGCGGCGCACCCGGTCGGCGGCGGGGGGGAGCAGGGCGCCCAGCGCCTCGATCCCGACATGGCCGCGCCGTGCCTGGGTCCAGGCGGCGGAGGCGAACGTCGCGCCCACCAGCAGGAACACCGACAGCTCGTCCTGCCAGTCGCTCGGGATCTCGAGGAAGTAGCGGCCGATCACCTCCCAGGTGAGCACGCAGCCCGCGACGGCGAGCGCGAGGGCCGAGAAGAAGGCCAGAACCGTGTTCACCGCGTTCAGCCCGCGCTGGATCAGCCCGAGGAACCCGGTGGTCGGCACGTCCTCGGGCGTGTCCGGCAGGGAGTCGAGAGGCTCGTGGACGGTCACGACTCCCCCTCCCCCCTTGCGGGGGAGGGCCGGGGTGGGGGGGCGCCACGAGAGACGCACCGGCGGTGCGCATGGCCCGATCGCCCCCTCCCCCTGACCCCCTCCCGCGAGGGGAGGGGGGACGAGCGTGCGGGAACCGCCCCCTCCCGCGAGGGGAGGGGGGACGAGCGTGCGAGAATTGCCCCCTCCCGCGCGGGGAGGGGGGACGCCGGGTGGATCATCCCACCGCCTCGGCCAGCTTCAGCAGGTTGGCGCAGGACGCGTTGCGGGCGGCGAAATCCTTCCAGGCGGTGTCGCGGGCGATCGCCTTCCACTTCGCCAGGTCGGCCTCGTCCATGTCGGAGACCTTCACGCCCGCCTTGCCGTAGACGCTCGCGAGCTGCTCGTCGTCGGCCTTGGCGGCTTCCAGCGCGAACGGCTCTTCCGCAGTGCCCGTCTCGGTAATCGCCTTCTGCTGGTCGGGCGTCAGGCCGTCGAACACGCTCTTGGACATCAGCAGCGGCTCGAACATGAACCAGAAGCTGCCCTTGCGGCCGGAGGTGACGTTCTTGGCGATCTCTTCCAGCCGGAAGCTGATCAGGCTGGTCGACGACGTCACCGCCGCATCGAGCGAGCCGGTCTGCATCGCCGCATAGATCTCGTTCGAGGGCACGGAGGAGATGATGCCGCCCGCCTGCTTGAGCATCAGGTCCATCTCGCGCGAGCCGCCGCGGATCTTCAGCCCCTTCACGTCGTCCGGCGCGACCACGGCTCCGGCGCGGGAGGCAACGCCGCCCGCCTGCCAGATCCAGGTGAGGATCTTCACGCCCTTGGCGTCCAGGACGGCGGAGAGCTGCTTGCCGATCTCGGCCGACTTCCAGGCCATGCCCTGCTCGTAGGACATGACCAGGCAGGGCATCAGGCCGATATTGACCTCCGGCACCTCCCCGCCCGCATAGGCGAGCGGATACAGCGACAGGTCCAGCGCGCCGCGGCGGAGCGCCGAGAACTGGGCCACCGTCTTCATCAGCGAGGAGCCGGGATAGATCTCGAACTTCAGGCTGCCGTTCGTCTTCTGCTCCACGGCGGCGGCGAAGCGCCGGACCAGCCGGTCGCGGAAATCGCCGCTGTCGGCGCTGCCGCCCGGGAACTGGTGGCTGATCTTCAGGACCTTCGCCTCGGCGGCGTGGGCGGCGTGCCCGCGCAGCAGGGCGGGGGCGGCGAGTGCGCCGGAGAGGGCCACACCGAGGGAGGCGCGTCGGGTCAGGATCATCTCGAACGTCCGGATGTTACATCTCTGCGGCGCAAGCTACCGATCCCATGGGCAGAACGAAAGGGGGAGCGCCTCCCCGCCGGACCGGCCGCCCGGACGTCGTCGGCGCCGAACGGGGTGACATCGTCGCGACGAACCCCGAGGATCATCTCCGGGCGCTGAACGCCCGGCCGAGGGGACGGAGGAAACAACGTCATGCAACGCCAATACGGCTGGGTGATCGTCGCCGCCGGCGCGCTCACGACCTGCATCGGCATGGGCACCATGTTCTCGCTGGCGGTGTTCCTGCAGCCGATCGCTGCGGACACCGGCTGGTCGCGCGCCGGCATCTCCAGCGCGCTCACGATCGACTTCCTCGCCATGGGGGTGGCCGCGTTCGGCTGGGGCGCCCTGAGCGACCGGTATGGCCCGCGGCACGTGGTGCTGAGCGGCGCCGTGCTGCTGGGCCTCGGCCTGGTCCTGGCGCGCTCCGCGACGACGCTGCTGCAATTCCAGCTCGCCTACGGGCTGCTGGTCGGCACCGCGGCGGGGGCGTTCTTCGCCCCGCTGATCGCGACCGCCGCCTCCTGGTTCGAGACGCACCGCAGCCTGGCGGTGTCGCTGGTTTCCGCCGGGATGGGCGTCGCGCCGATGACCGTGTCGCCCTTCGCCCGCTGGCTGATCACCACCTACGACTGGCGGACCGCGCAACTGGTGATCGGGCTCGTGGCCTGGGCCGTGCTGATTCCCGTCTCGTTCCTGATGCGCCGCGCGCCCGCCGCCGCCCCGACCACGGC
>MKTV01000054.1:31589-48321 GCA_001898425.1 Rhodospirillales bacterium 69-11 | reverse complement strand
CGCGGCCCCGAACCTGACGGTCGGGCAGGCGCTGCGCTCCACGCCATTCATCGTGCTGGCGCTGACCTTCTTCGCCTGTTGCGCGACCCATTCCGGGCCGATCTTCCACACCGTCAGCTACGCGATCAGTTGCGGCCTGCCGCCACTGACGGCGGTGACGATCTACAGCATGGAGGGCCTGGCGGGTCTCGGCGGCCGCCTGGTCCTGGGCCTGGCCGGGGACCGGTTCGGGGCCAAGCCGGTGCTGGTGATCGGGCTGCTGGTACAGGCCTGCGCGACGGGCCTGTACCTGTTCGCGCGCAGCATCGGGGAGTTCTACGCGGTCGCGCTGGTGTTCGGGATGGCCTATGGCGGCGTGATGCCGCTCTATGCGGTCCTGGCTCGCGGCTATTTCGGCCAGCGCATCATGGGCGCGGTGTTCGGCGCCGCCACCATGATCTCCTCCCTCGGCATGGCGCTAGGGCCGATGCTGGGCGGCTGGATCTTCGACACGTTCGGCGCGTACGGGTGGCTCTACATCGGCTCGTTCGCGATCGGCCTGGGCGCCGCGGCGATGGCGCTGTTCTTCCCCCCACTGCCCGAACCGCGCCGCGTGGTGCTGCGGGCCGCGTAGTGCTGCGGGCCGTGTAGTGCTGCGGGCTGCGTAGGGGAAGTGGGCGGGTCGTTCCGCCGCCCCCTCGGTGTCGTGGCCGGCGCCTTCCCCCCCCCGTGTCATGGCCGGCGAAGGCCGGCCACCCACGACTTCGAGCGGCATGGAACGACGTGGATGGCCGCGACAAGCGCGGCCATGACACGGGCAGCACGACAAGCGCCCCCATGACAGGGGGCTACGACAAGCGCGATCACCACGCGGCGCACTCTTCCGCCCCGAACGACGGCGCCTATGTCTCTCGCACGTTCGACAGGATACGCACGCATGAGCCAGACCACCGCCGCCGGCACCTTCTCCCTTGGCGACCGCCACGTGAAGCGGCTGGGCTACGGCGCGATGCAGCTCGCCGGCCCCGGCGTGTTCGGCCCACCGCGCGACCGCGCCGCCGCGATCGCCGTGCTGCGGGAGGCGGTGGCGCAAGGCGTGGACCACATCGACACCAGCGACTTCTACGGCCCGCACGTCACCAACCAGATCATCCGCGAGGCGCTGGCGCCCTATCCGGACGACCTCGTGATCGTCACCAAGATCGGCGCGCGGCGGGGTGAGGACGCCTCCTGGCTGCCGGCCTTCTCGCCCGCGGAGCTCACCCAGGCGGTGCACGACAACCTCCGCAACCTGGGCGTCGACGTGCTCGACGTGGTGAACCTGCGGCTGATGTTCGACGTGCATGCCCCGGCCGAGGGCTCGATCGAGGCGCCGCTCACGGTGCTCGCCGACCTGCAGCGGCAGGGGAAGGTGCGGCATGTCGGACTGAGCCACGTCACGCCCACCCAGGTCGCGGAGGGCCGCCGCATCTGCGAGATCGTGTGCGTGCAGAACCAGTACAACCTCGCCCATCGCGCCGACGACGCGCTGATCGACATGCTGGCGGCCGACGGCATTGCCTACGTGCCGTTCTTCCCGCTGGGCGGGTTCACGCCGCTGCAATCCTCCGCCCTGTCGGAGGTCGCGCAGCAGCTGGGGGCGACGCCGATGCAGGTGGCGCTGGCATGGTTGCTGCAGCGGGCGCCCAACATCCTGCTGATCCCCGGCACGTCCTCGGTCGCGCATCTGCGGGAGAACCTGGCCGCGGCCGCCCTGACGCTGCCGTCGGAGGTCCTGGCGAAGCTGGACGGGATCGGCCGCACCGGCTGAACCCCTTGCCACCGCCCCGCGCCCGCACGACGATGCGCGCCGTCGGAGGATGGGGGCAGGGGTGGTCGATCTGGTGGTGCGCGGCGACACGGTGGTCACGCCGCAGGGCGTGGGTGCCTACGACATCCTGGTTGCCGGCGAGAAGATCGTCGCGCTGGCCGCACCCGGCACGTTCCCGGTGCCGGACGGCGCGCGGCTGATCGACGCCACGGGGAAGATCGTCATCCCGGGCGGCATCGACCCGCACGTGCACTGCAAGTGGCACCTGCCCAGCCCCGGCGATGCGGCGCCGACGGAGACGGACCCGCCGGACGTGGTGGGGCTCGCCGCCGTGCATGGCGGCACCACGACCATGATCGACTTCACCCGCGCCAACCAGGGCGCGACGGTGCAGGAAGCCATCGAGAAGCGGGAGCAGGATTGGAAGGGCCACTGCCCCTGCGACTACGCGCAGCACATCATGGTCGAGGGCGCGCTGCCGGTGGACCTGCCGCCGCAGATTGCCGAGGCGATCCAGGCCGGCTTCCCCACCATCAAGATCTTCACCACCGACATCACGCCCTCCCGCAAGGGGCGCATGGTCGATTTCGGCGACATCTGGGAAATCTTCCAGGTCCTCGCCGCCTCTGGCGGGCTCGGCGTCATCCACTCCGAGGACAACGACATCGTCATGCACATGTACGGCAAGCTGATCCGCGAGGGGCGGACCGGCTTCGCCAACATGGCCGAGGTCCACAACACGTTGTCCGAGGACATCTCCTTCCGTCGCGTGATCCGGCTGGCGGAGAAGGTGGGCGCCGCGCTCTACATGATGCACGTGTCGGCCGGCACCGGCGTGCAGGCGATCCGGGAGGCGCGGGCGCGCGGCGTGCCGATCTACGGCGAGAGCCTGCACCAGTACATGCTCTATTCGAGCGACGACTACAAACGCCCGAACGGCCAGATCTACCACACCTACCCGTCGCTGAAGTTCGCCGAGGACCACAAGGAACTCTGGGCCGGCACGCTGGACGGCTCGATCAACTGCGTGGCGACGGACGAGATCTGCTGCACCTTGGCGAAGAAGCTGCAGGGCGTGCGGATCGACGACACCACGGGCGGCAATGCGGGCGTCGAGCCGCGCGTATCGCTGATGTACACCGAGATGGTGGGCCAGCGCGGCTACTCGCTGAGCCGCTTCGTCGACCTCGTCTCGACCAATGCCGCGAAGATCATGGGGCTGTATCCGCGCAAGGGCGCTCTGGCGGCCGGGTCGGACGCCGACATCGTGGTGCTGGATCCGGCGGACAAGCGGGTGATCAAGGCCGCGGAGCTGCACGAGGCGGACTACTCGCCGTGGGAGGGCCGCAAGATGGAGGCGTGGCCATGCCTGACGGTGCTGCGCGGCAAGATCGTGGTGGAGAACGGCACGTACAAGGGCAGCAAGTCGGACGGGAAGTGGCAGCACCGCAAGGTCGCCTCGGAGATCGTGTCCGCGCCGCTGCTGTGAGCCACTCGCACCGGCCACGCCCCCCCGTGTCATGGCCGGCGCAGGCCCCCGTGTCACGGCCGGCGCAGGCCGAACCCGTGTCACGGCCGGCGCAGGCCGAACCCGTGTCATGGCCGGCGCAGGCCGGACCCCTCGTGTCATGGCCGGCGCAGGCCGGCCATCCACGACGTCCAACCCCCCAGGCCCGCATGACACCGGCAGATCTCCGGTCCCTGCTGCGCGACTCCTTGCTGCTCTGGGACGTGGACGCGACCACCGCGATCGACGGCACCGGTGTGGCGATCCAGGCGACGGACGGCACCTACCACGTGGCCCCGGCATCCCCCGATCTCCGGCCGGCCCGCTGGTTCCTGCAGACGCCCGACCGCGCCACGGCCAATCGCCCGCCGCGCGCAATGCCTTCCATCGTGGCGCTCCTGAGCGCACTACGCAACGCGCTTGGCGCGGCCCGTGGCGCGCGGCTGCGGGTGGGGGCGGGATGACCCGCCACCCTCCTCCAGGACGCCCAGCTCGTGCCGCTCAGTACAACGTCGTCCGCAGCCGCTCCGGATAAGCGCGGTCGTACTCCACCCCGCCCACCGTTCCCGACGAAACATCCGCCAGGATCGTCCCCGTGCTCGGCAGCGCCTTGCGCGAGATATGCTTCTCCGGGTTCCACAACTCCGAGCGCACCAGCGCCTTCGGGCATTGGAAGTAGACGCGTTCGGCCGTCACCACGATCACCGCCTTGGGCAGCGTGCCGCGATGCTCGAATCGCGCGAGCAGCGTCGGATCGACCGAGATCACCGCGCGCCCGTTCACCCGCACCGTCTCCCCCACGCCGGGGATCAGGAACAGCAGCGCGACGCGCGGATCGCGCACGATGTTGCGCAGGCTGTCCACGCGGTTGTTGCCGCGCCGGTCCGGGATCAGCAGGGTCTTCTCGTCCACCACCTGCACGAAGGAGCCCACGGGGTCGCCACGCGGCGTGCAGTCCAGACCCTCCGGTCCGCTTGTGCCCAGCACCATGAAGGGCGAGGCCTCGATCATCGCGCGGTAATGCGGGTGGATGTGGTCCACCTCCTTGGCAATCGCGCCGGGCGGAATCTCCCCGTACAGCGCGTCCAGCCCGGCCTCATCCCGGATCAGGTGGTCGGTGGTCACCGCGTCCATGCTCTTCCCCCATGGTCTACGTGCGTCGTCTGCGCACGCCGTCCTCCCACGCCTGCCGCCGGCAGGCGCGATCCGCTCGAGACCGGGAACGTCGGTCCAGTGCGCTCAGTCGTTCACGCCTCGGCCCGACCGCGCTTCAGCGACGGATGAACGGTCTTGCCGATGATGTGCAGGTCGCCGCCGATCACGTGCGAAGACGCCCCCACGATCAGCGGATCCGGCCCGGTGACGATACTCCGATCCTTCGCCGCATAGGGCAAGGCGGAGAGGAAATGCTGCATGCAGGCGAGCCGCGCACGCTTCTTGTCGTCCGACTTCACGATGGTCCACGGCGCATCGGCGGTGTCGGTGTAGAAGAACATCGCCTCCTTCGCCTCGGTATACTCGTCCCACTTGTCGAGCGACGCGCGGTCGATCGGCGACAGTTTCCACTGCTTCAGCGGGTCGGTCTCCCGCGCCTGGAAGCGGCGCCGCTGCTCCTCCCGGCTGACCGAGAACCAGTATTTGAACAGCCGCACGCCGGACCGGACCAGCATCCGCTCCAACTCCGGGCACTGGCGCATGAATTCCAGATATTCGTGCGGCGTGCAGAACCCCATCACCCGCTCGACCCCGGCGCGGTTGTACCAGGAGCGGTCGAACAGCACCATTTCGCCGCCGGAGGGAAGCTGCGTGACGTAGCGCTGGAAGAACCACTGCGTCCGCTCGCGCTCCGTGGGCTTCTGCAGCGCGACGACGCGGGCCGTGCGGGGATTGAGATGCTCCATGTAGCGCTTGATCGTGCCGCCCTTGCCGGCGGCGTCGCGGCCCTCGAACAGGAGGATCACACGCTCCCCGGTCTCCGCGATCCATTTCTGCGCCTTCAGCAGCTCGCGCTGGAGCTCGCGCATGTGATCCTCGTACGGACCGTTGCGCATCGGCGTCTTGTAGGGGTACTCGCCCGTCTCGAAGAGGCGGCGGATCGCGGCGGGATCGTGCCGCAGGCTGGTCGGATGCGCGGCATGGTGGTCCGCTCCCTGGGCCGGTGCCGGCCCCGCCATCTCGGCCGTGCCGATCAAGGCGATGTCCGGCGACGCCGGCGTGGGCGCCGCCGAGGCGGGCGCCGCGGCTCCCTCCGGCGCCGCGGAAGATGACGTGGAAGCTGGGTCCGACACTGCCGGCACCGGCAACGCCGCCATTCCGTCCATTCCGTTCCGCCGCGCCATGGCCGCACTCCGCTCGCACTCCGCGCCACTCTAGCGCCGGAAGGTCACGAAATCGCAAACGCCATGACGGCGGCGGCCGGCCGCGCTAGACGGGGGCATGATCCCCGTCTCGATCGTCACGGGCTTCCTGGGCAGCGGCAAGACGACGCTGATCGGACGCATCCTGCGCGACCCCGGCTTCGCCCGCACCGCGGTCATCGTCAACGAGTTGGGGGAGGTCGGGCTCGACCACAGCCTGATCGCGCGCTCCGACGAGACGCTGCTCGCCCTGACCACGGGATGCCTGTGCTGCGCGGTGCGCTCCGACCTCACGGAGACCCTGCGCGACCTTCTGGCGCGCCGGGCCGCCGGCACCGCTGAGTATGACCGCGTGCTGATCGAGACCTCGGGCCTCGCCGATCCCGCCCCGATCCTGCATGCGCTGATGACCGACCCGGCGATCACCGATCACCACGTGCCCGACACCCTGCTGACCGTGGTCGACACGGTGTTCGGCGAAGCGACCCTCGCGCGGCATCCCGAGGCGCGCCGGCAGGTTGCGCTGGCCGATGCGCTCGCCTGGAGCAAGACGGATCTGGCGCCCCCGTCGCCGTCGCTCGTGCGGGACGTGGCGGCGCTGAACCCCGGGATCGTGCCGGTCGAGGCGGTCAGCCCGGAGATGCTGTTCGCCGGGGCCGACCCGCACGCACGCGCGGCGCGCATGGCGCGCCTGCCCGACCGGGACGGGCGCAATCCGTTCGCCGCGCGCCATGGCAGCGGGATCGAGAGTTTCGTGCTGGAGCGGGACGCGCCGCTGCCCGCCCTCGCGCTCACCCTGCTGCTGGAGGCGCTGGCGGAACATTGCGGCGGCCGGATGCTGCGGGTGAAGGGGCTGGTGGAGATCGCGGAGATGCCGGACCAGCCGGCCCTGGTGCATGGGGTGCAGCACGTCTTCGGGCCCCCCGTCTTCCTGCCCGCCTGGCCGGACGACGACCACCGCACGCGCCTCGTGTTCATCGTGCAGGGCGTGCCGCGGCACTTCCCGGCGCGGCTGCTGGATGCGATCGAGGCGGAGGTGCGGGACACCCTGGACGCCGCCCAGGGGGAATGACAGGAGAAATGAATGGAACTGATCGATCTGTCGCGTGAGCTGTTTCACCGCACCCAGGTGCATCCGTCGCACCCGCCGGTGGTGATGACGGTCTGGGGCGACCATTCCGAGAAGAAGGTCGCGGGCAACACGACCTTCACCTCCAAGGCGCTGTCGATCGCCTTCTCCGACCATGCCGGCACGCATGTCGACGCGCCGGTGCATTTCGATCCGCGCCCCGGGGCGGCGTCGATCGACCAGATGCCGCTCGAGAAGTTCTACACCGAGGCGATCTGCCTCGACCTCTCGCACATCCCGCTGAAACACGCCGCGACGGTGGCCGAGATGGAGGCCGCGCTGGCGAAGTCCGAACAGGAGATCCGGCCGGGCGACACGGTGCTGCTGCATATGGCGACCAACGAGCGGTTGCTGGGCAAGCCGGGCTACCTGCACGACTTCCCGGGCCTCGCGCTGGAGAGCGTCCATTGGCTGGCCGACCGCGGGATCGGCATGTTCGGGGTGGAGGCGATCAGCCCGGCGCCGGAGGGGGAACTGAACTTCCAGGCCCACATGGCCTGCGCGGAGCGCGGCATCACGCACATGGAATGCCTGGCCAACCTCGACAGGCTGGTCGGCCGCGGCCGGTTCCGCTTCATCGGCTTCCCGCTGAAGATCCGCGGCGGCACCGCGAGCCCGATCCGCGCCGTGGCACTGTTCGACTGAGCCGGTCGGACGCGTCCCGACACCCGGGACGGCACAAGCGCAGCGCCGCCCGGGTCGGAGCCCCGCCCCGCTCGGGGCGCCGCCGGTGCGGGCGCGTGCAGGCCAGGCGGAGCGGGCAGGGGGGGCGAGCGCGCAAGTAAGGAAGGCTACCCGAAGGTAGCCGCCCTGTGCTAAGGCACCCGCACCCGGCGGACCCCCGCCCCTACCGAGAGCAGAGCCGCATGAACGACGCAGCCATCCTGTCCCGCGCGACCCCGACCGGATCGGACCCCGTGTCCACCGAACATTTCGACGTGCTGATCGTGGGTGCCGGCATCTCCGGCGTCGGCGGCGCCTACCACCTGCAGACCCAGTGCCCCGGCACCAGCTACGTCGTGCTCGAAATGCAGGATACGTTCGGCGGCACGTGGTGGACCCACAAATACCCGGGCATTCGTTCGGACAGCGACCTGCACACCTTCGGCTACCGCTTCAAGCCCTGGCGCGGCGCTCCGATCGCCACGGCGGAGGAGATCCGCCGCTACATGGGGGAGGTGATCGAAGAGAACGACATCGCCCGCCACATCCGCTACCACCACAAGATCCTGACCGCGCAATGGTCCAGCGAAGACAAGCAGTGGACGATCGACGCGCAGCGCACCGACACGAATGAGCATGTCCGCTTCACCGCGAACTTCCTCTACATGTGCCAGGGCTACTACCGGCACACCCAGGGCTACACGCCGGAATGGGACGGCATGGCGGGCTACAAGGGCCGCATCGTCCATCCCCAGACCTGGCCCGAGGACCTGGACTACACCGGCAAGAAGGTGATCGTGATCGGCTCCGGCGCCACCGCGGCGACCGTGGTGCCGGCGATGGCGCAGCGCGGCGTGGGCCACGTCACGATGCTGCCGCGCTCGCCCACCTATTTCCGCACCGGCCGCAACGCGATCGAGCTCGCCGAGGAGCTGCGCCGCCTGCAGGTCGACGAGGTGTGGATCCACGAGATCGTCCGCCGCAAGATCCTGTTCGAGCAGGACGCCTTCACCCGCCGCACCTTCAACGAGCCGGAGAAGGTCCGACAGGAGCTGATCGACAACATCCGCTCCCTTCTCGGCCCCGACTACGACGTGGATACCCACTTCACCCCGCGCTACCGGCCGTGGCGCCAGCGCCTCGCCTTCGTGCCGGACGCCGACCTGTTCACCGGCATCGCCTCGGGGAAGGCGTCCGTCGTCACCGACGAGATCGAGCGCTTCACGGAGACCGGCCTGCTGCTCAAGTCGGGCAAGACGCTGGAGGCGGACATCATCGTCACCGCCACCGGCTTCGACCTGTGCGTGATGGGCGATATCGGCTTCACGATCGACGGGGAGCCGCTGAACTTCGCCGATACCGTGACCTTCCGCGGCATGATGTTCACCGGCGTGCCGAACCTCGTCTGGGTGTTCGGCTATTTCCGCGCGAGCTGGACGCTGCGCGCCGACCTGGTGGGCGACTTCGTCTGCCGCCTGCTGGCGGACATGAAGGCAAAGGGGCGCCGCAGCGTCACGGTGCAACTGCGCGACGAAGACAAGGACATGAAGATCCTGCCCTGGATCGACGAGGAGAACTTCAACCCCGGCTACATGCTGCGCGGCATGCACCTGCTGCCCAAGCGCGGCGACAAGGACGAGTGGGCGCACACCCAGGACTACTGGAACGAGAAGGACGAGTTCCCGAAGATCGACCTCGAGGACAAGGCCTTCGTCTACGGCTGACGTCCAACCGCAGTTGGCCGGCCCGCGATCCATCCCGCAGGCCGGCCGACTTGCGATCCGTCCGGCGCGGACCGTCCGAGCTTGGTCCGGTCCGGGCGTACCCGCAGGCGAAGCCCATCATCTTCACCGACTTTGAAGTGTCCCCCGGCGGGGCAGGCAACGAAGAACTCCCGTGGCCCTCTGTGGTCCTCCTGCTTTCTCCGTGGTGATGCGGAGAGACCCGCGGCACGGTCCTCTCCGCCGTGGGAGGGCGGCTTTTAGCCACGGAGAAGCGGGAGGACCACGGAGGGCCACGGAGTCGAACTCCCGCCTGCAAGCGAACGACGTGGCATCCTGCCGGACGTTTCGATCCATTTGAGCGGCCTTCGGCCGCGGTGCTGCTGGATGGGCGGAGAGATCACTGGCCTTTTCGGGTCGGTTTGAACCTCATTTTTGGGGCGGGTTGGGCCCTGGAGGCGCGCCGGTCACTTCCCGATGCAGAACTGCCGGAACAGCGTGTCGAGGATATCCTCGACGCCGACGCGGCCGGTGATGCGGCCGATGGCGGCCAGCGCGAGGCGGAGGTCCTCGCCCCGCAGCTCCGGCCACTCCGCCGCCTCGGCCGCCGTCAGATGCGCGAGCGCGGTCTCCAGCGCGACGCGATGGCGGGTGCGGGTGAGCGGCGGCGGCCCCTCGGTCTCGGTGAGCGCGCGGGCTTCGGCCGCCAGCCGGTCGCGCAACGCGTCAAGCCCGGCCCCGGTCAGCGCCGAGACCAGCAGCGCTTCGTCAGGAAGCGAGCCCTTCGCGGACCCGCCGGGGCGCCCCTGCGGGCGCAGAGCTCTGGAGCGAGGGGCCTCGGCCTCGGGCGCGCCCGTCATCGCGTACCCCAGATCCGATTTGTTCGCGACCAGCAGCCGCCGCAACGGCACTTCCTCGCTCGGTGGCCCGCCGGGTCGATCGTCGTCCCACCTCTCGCCCTCCGCCGCGTCGCCGTCGGGCGCGATGACGGAGATCACCAGGTCGGCCTCCGCGGCGCGCAGCCGGGCGCGGCGGACACCCTCGGCCTCGATCGCATCCTCGGTCTCGCGCAGGCCGGCGGTGTCCACCAGCGTCACCGGCACGCCAGCCAGCACGATCCCTGTCTCCAGCGCGTCGCGGGTGGTGCCGGGCTGGGCGGAGACGATCGCCACGTCGCGCGCGGCCAGCGCGTTCAGCAGGGAGGACTTGCCGACGTTCGGCGGGCCGGTGATGGCGAAGCACAACCCCTCGCGCAGGCGCTCACCCCGGCGGTGGTCGTCCAGATGCGCCGCGATCTCGGCCCGCAGCACGCCCATTGCGCCCAGCATGGCGGCCTCGACCTCGGGCGGCAGGTCCTCGTCCGGGAAATCGATCAGCGCCTCCTGCTGCGCGAGCAGCGTGCGCAGCGTGTCGGACCAGCCCTGGTAGAGGGTGCCGAGCTGCCCCTCGAGTTGGCGGAGCGCTTGGCGGCGCTGGGCCTCCGTCTCGGCCGCGACCAGGTCGTGCACGGCCTCGGCCTCCACCAGGTCCATCCGGCCGTTCAGGAAGGCGCGGCGGGTGAACTCGCCCGGTTCGGCAGGCCGCGCGCCCAGGGCGGCGAGCGCGCCCGCCACCCCCTCGATCACCGCCCGCCCGCCATGCAGGTGAAGTTCGGCGGAGTCCTCCCCGGTGTAGCTGCCAGGGGCCGGGAACCAGAGCACCAGCGCATGGTCCAGCACCGCGCCCGCCGCGTCGGACAGGCGCCGCAGCGCCGCATGGCGGGGCGGCGGCACGCGGCCGGCGCAGAGGCCGGCCAGCACCGACCGGGTCTCGGCACCGCTCAGGCGCATCACCGCGATCGCGGCTCGCCCGGTCCCTGAGGCGAGGGCGAAGATCGTGTCTTCCTGCATGCGGTGGGGCGGCGCCTCAGGCCTGGAAGGCGAGGGCCGCTCCGAACGCGGCCTCGGCCGGCACGACCAGCCGGCCCGCATGCGATGCGGCGTCGATGCCGCCAGCCTTGAACGCGGCGGCGGCGCGGTCGAGCGAGGTGGTGCGCAGGATCAGTCCGACCATGAAGCTCTCGCGACCGGCGGCATCGGGCAGGGCGGTGCCGAACACGTCGCGTGCGGCGGCCTCGGTCACCAGGTCCAGATGCGCGAGCCCCACCACGACGCGGTGGCCGCCCGCCACCGGGTGCACCGCGTCGTCCCCGAACATGCGGCGGAACAGCGCGGCGAGGGGCTGCGGGTCCGCCGCGGCGATCACCGCGCCGGCGACCCCCACGGTGCCGTTGGCGTGGTGGCGCCATTCGTCGCGCCAGACCAGACGGCGCGTGAGGTGCTGGCAGAAATACACCCGCCCGGCCGGCACGCTGCCGGGCTCGAGATGGACGGTGCGGAAGGCGGCGTCCTCCGAACCGTTCGCCAGCTCGACGGGGCGGGAGAACTGCATGAACGGCGAGACCGGCACGCCCGCCTCGCGCAGCGCGGCCTCGGTACCGGCGGCGTCCTCCATGGCGAAGACGAGTCCGTTCAGCCCATTCGGCGCGGCCATCACCTCGGGCCGGCGGGTCTCGCCCGGCGGCACGGCAATCAGCTCCAGATAATCGGTGCCGAAGATCGCCAGATGGTTCATCGAGCCCAGCGTGTGATAGCCGCGCGGCGTGAGCGTGAAGCCGAGACGCCGGTAGGTGTCGGCCGCATCGTCCAGGCGGTCGCGGGCATTCACCACGACATGATCGAAGGTCGGCACGGGCAGGACCAGGGACATGGACACCTCCGTCGCCAGTCTACACCAGCTCACGGGAGCGCAGCCACGAAGCGGGCGCAGGGGAACGGGGCGCTGCGTCGGCCCGGATGGAGCGCGGCCCCTAAGCGCTCGCTGCGGAGAACACGAGCTCGCGAAGGGGAAGCGGACGAAAGATTAACAATCAATCATCGAGCGTTTAACGTCCCGTCACAAACAAAGAAGGCGGTGTCCGAAGACACCGCCAAGTTTGGGGGGGAAACGTCACGCAGCAAGACAGCAAATCGCCATCCGCCGCGCTGATGACATTGGGTATTGGCGCGCCGATTCAAGCTCACGGTTGCGCGCGCATCAGCGCTTCTTCGGTGCGGCAGCGCGGACGATCCGGGCCTTCCGCGCGGGGGCGGAGGCTTTCGGCGACGCCACCTCGGTCGTTCCGGATGAAACGGGGAGCGGCTGGCGCGCTTTGTCGAAATCCTGCCAAGGATCGATGCGCTGTCGTGCCAGACGCTCCGGGACCGTACGGAGATTGAGCGAAGCGGGATCGAGCGTTCGTGTGACTTCGTCCCAGGCGAGAGGGGTTGCGACACCTGCCCCCGGGCGCGCGCGCGGGCAGAAGGAGGCGACGGCGGTCGCGCCCAGCCCATTGCGCAGCCAGTCCACGAGGATCCGTCCCCGTCGATCGGCCTTCTTCATGGTCGACAGGTAGCGGTCGGGCGCGTCCTGCCCCATCGTCTCGGCGAAGGCGCGGCAGAACGGCTTCACCACGCCCCAGTCGGCCTTCGGCGCCAGTGGCACCACGATGTGCAGCCCCTTGCCGCCGGTCGTGCGGCAGAACCCGGTGAGGCCCAGGCGTTCGAGCCGGTCTCGCACGTCGTGGGCGGCCTCGATCACCTGGGTGAACGGCACGCCCTCGCCCGGATCGAGGTCGAACACGATCTGGTCGGGATGGAGCGGGTCGGCCTCGGCGGCGCCCCAGGCATGCAGTTCCACGGCGGAGACCTGCGCCATCGCGACCAGGCCGGCGAGGTCGTCGATCGCCAGGAACGGGGCGCCGTCCGCGCTGCCCTCGCGGATGCCGGGCGGCATGCTCCCGTGTGCATGCTTCTGGAAGAAGTGCTCGCCCGCGACGCCTTCCGGGCAGCGCACCACGGCGAGGGGCCGATGCGCGAGGCCGGGCAGCGCGTGATCGGCGATCGCGATCCAGTATTCGGCCAGGGCCTGTTTCGTGATCCCCGGCCAGAGTTCCCGGTCGGGATGGGAGATCGTGATGCCTTCGAGCGTCACCGATCTCGCCTTGGGCTTGCGGGCGGTGACGATGCGGCTGGATTTCGCGGGCGGAGCGGTGGCGTCCGGTGCGGGCGGGGTGGCGGCCTCGGGCGCCGGGGCAGGGCGCGATGACGGCTCCGCCCGGCGGCGGCGTGGCGGGACGGCGATCACCGGCCGCGCCTTGTCGCGCGTGCCGCCGCGCGGCGGTTTGGGGCGGATCGCCTGGCGCGGGGACTCGGGATTGGCGACGTCGCGGACCACTTCACGGGCTGACTTGTCCTCCCGCACGCCAAGGTACACGGCATGGCGGACGCGGCCAGCCCCGGTCCAGGCGATGAACTGCACCTCGATCACCAGCTCCGGCCGGACCCAATGGATGGAGCTGTCCAGCGGATCGCCCGCGACCAGCAAGCCGCGCGGCGGATCGGCGGCGAGGTCGGCGAGCCGTGCGCTCAGTCGCGTCAGCTCGTCGTCGGAGAAGCCGGTGCCGACGCCGCCGGCGTAGTGCAGGCCGCCCTCCGCGTCCCAGTAGCCGACATGCAGCGCGCCGAAGCCGGTGCGGCTGCCGGCGGGTGGCGTCCAGCCGAGGACGACGAACTCCTCGCGACCCTGGCACTTGATCTTGCGCCAGCCGTGACCGCGACCGGCGCGGTAGGGCGCCTCGGCCTGCTTGCAGATGATGCCCTCGAGCTTCATGCGGCACGCCGCCTGCCGCATCTCCACCGCCTGGCCGAGATGGTGGTCGCTGTAGCGGAGCATGTCGCCGCCGAGGTCCAGCGTGGCGAGGACGCGCTTTCGTTCCGTGAGAGGCGCGGGGCGCAGGTCCCACCCGTCCAGGTGCAGCAGATCGAACAGGTAGAGCGCGAGCGTGTCGTCGCGGCCGGCCGAGAGCGCCGCCTGCAGCGCCGGGAAGCTCGATATTCCCTGCGCGTCCAGCGCGACCAGCTCGCCGTCCAGCAGCGCCGTCTCGACCGGCAGCGCGGCGGCCGCACGCGCCACAGCGGGCAGGCGGTCGGTCCAGTCGTGGCCGTTGCGGGTCACCACCCGAGCGGTCCCGGAGTCGACGAACAGAAGCAGGCGGTAGCCGTCGAACTTGATCTCGGCGAGCCACTCGTCGCCCTCGGGCACCGTGTCGCTCAGCTCCGCAAGCTGCGGGGCCTGGGATTCTGGGAGGGGACCGCGTTTGGCGCCCTCGGCCGGGGGATCGTCGGCGGGGGCGGTCTTGCGGCTGGCCTTGCGGGTCCGGCGCGGCGCGGAGGCGCCCTTCTCGGACGCGGAGGCGCCCTTCTCGGACGCGGAGGCGCCCTTTCCGGAATTGCCGCGCGCAGGTGCGGCGGGGTCCGGATCGGCGTCGGGTTGTGCGGCGTCGTCGGGATCGCCTGCCGCACGGTCGGAAGTCTCGGCCGTGGGGGCGCGGTGGAACGGGATGGCGGCTTCCAGAGCCGGGGCGTCGGCGCCCGCGCGTTCCTCCTCGTCGTGGCCCTTGATCAGCAGCCAGTTGTCCTGCCGGCGGCGCTCGTTCGGGCGGGGACGCAGGCGGACCAGGGTGAACTTGCCGCGCAGCCGCTGGCCGTCGAGCACGAACTTGATCTCGCCGTCGCGCCTCCCGGCCTCGGGGTCGCCCAGCGGCAGCCAGGTGCCCCGGTCCCAGGTCTCCACGGTGCCGGCGCCGTATTGGCCATCCGGGATGCGGCCCTGGAACTCGGCATAGTCGATCGGGTGGTCCTCGACATGCGCGGCGATGCGCTTGTCGTGCGGATCGAGCGAGGGGCCCTTGCGCACCGCCCAGCTCCACAGCACCCCGCCATGCTCGAGGCGGAAGTCCCAGTGCAGCCCGGCGCGATGCGCCTGATGCTTCTGCACTACGAACATGGGATCGCCGGCGCTGGGCTTTGGATAGCGCGGGGCGGGTTCCGCCGTGACGGCGAAATTGCGCCGCGCGCGGTACGTGTCGATGGAATGGCCGGCCGGCCGCTTGCTCGCCGCTGCCGGCCGTTCGGATGGCGCGGCCGAGCGGTGTGCGGGCGCGGCTGCGCGCTTCGTGGAGGTGGCAGGGCGCTTCGCGGAAGTGGCGGGGCGCTTCGGGGCCGCGTCCGCGGGCTTCGTGGGCGTGCCTGATCGCTTGGCGGGTGCGGCCGAACGCTCCGCAGAGGCGGCGGGGCGCTTCGCCGGCGCGCCCGAACGCTTCCCGGAGGCGGCGGGTCTCTTCGCCGGCGCGACCGCGCGCTTTGTGGGGGTGGTCGAGCGCTTCGCGGGAACGCTCGATCGCTCTACCGGCGTGGCCGGGTCCGCCGCGCGGTCGCGCGACGTGGCGGCACGCGCGGGTGCGCGCTTCTTGCTGGCCTTCGCGGCGGGTTCAGCCTTGGCGCGGGGCATGGGACGACCTCGTGGCCGGGTGCGCGAGACCTCCGTAACGAAGCGGCTTCGTGCCGGTTCCCGCGGATCGCTCGCCGTCGCGCTTTCCGAACCGCTCGCTCTTTCCCTGCACGGGGGGCACGTTTATGGTCCGCGCCTCGTCACGCAGCGGAAGGACAGCACGCATGGCCGATTTCGTCATTCCGCCGCCGGCGGTCGTCGCGGTCCCCGTTGCGGGCGGCGGGTCCTTCCCCGTGCGGCGCATCTTCTGCGTGGGCCGCAACTACGCCGAACATGCGCGTGAGATGGGCAGCGACCCGGATCGGGAGCCGCCGTTCTTCTTCATGAAGCCGGCCGACGCGCTGCTGCTGAACGACGCCGACATGCCCTATCCGCCGCAGAGCAAGCAGCTCCACCACGAGATGGAGATGGTGGTCGCGATCGGCGAGGGCGGGGCGGACATCGCCGAGGCGGACGCGCTGAAGCATGTCTGGGGCTATGCCGCCGGCCTCGACATGACCCGGCGCGACCTGCAGAACGCGGCGAAGAAGGAAGGCAAGCCCTGGGACATGGGCAAGGGGTTCGACCACTCCGCGCCGATCGGCCCGATGGTGCCGGCCGCGAAGATCGGCCATCCCGCCACCGGGCTGATCGAGCTGAAGGTCAACGGCAAGGTGCGCCAGACCTCCGACCTCGCCAAGATGATCTGGAACGTGCCCGAGACGATCGCGTATCTCTCGCGGCTGGTGCGCCTCGCTCCCGGCGACCTGATCTTCACCGGCACGCCCGAGAACGTGGCGGCGGTGGAGCGTGGGGACGTGCTGGAGGGCGTGGTCGAGGGGGTGGGCAGCGTGAGGACGCGCATCGTCTGATGCCGGCCTTCCGCGTCGCCACCTGGAACATCAATTCGTTGCGGCTGCGCCAGACCCTGCTGAAGGAGCTGGTCTCGGCGCTCGATCCCGACGTGATCTGCCTGCAGGAGACCAAGGTCCCGGACGCGCTGTTCCCGGTGGAAGCGCCCGCGGCGCTGGGATACCCGCACACCGTGTTCCGCGGAATGAAGGGCTATAACGGGGTCGCCATCCTCTCCCGCCTGCCGCTCGAGCTGCATGAGGGCGCGCCCGACTGGTGCGGCAAGGGCGATTGCCGCCACGTCGCCGCGGCGGTCGATACACCGGGCGGCCCGGTCGAGCTGCACAATTTCTACGTGCCGGCGGG
>MKTV01000054.1:25020-31510 GCA_001898425.1 Rhodospirillales bacterium 69-11 | reverse complement strand
GCCGAACGGCCCGGATTCGGGCGCAGCATGCTGGTGGGCGATCTGAACATCGCCCCGCTGGAGCACGACGTCTGGAGCCACAAGCAGTTGCTCAACGTCGTGAGCCACACCCCGCCGGAGACCGACGGCCTGCTCGGTTGGCAGGGGACCGGGTTCGTCGACGCGGTGCGGCATTTCGTGCCGCCCGACCAGAAGCTCTACACGTGGTGGTCGTACCGCAACCGGGACTGGCGCGCCTCCGACCGCGGGCGGCGGCTGGACCATGTGTGGGTGACCCCGGATCTGCAGGGCGCACTGGCGCGGCAGGTCGTGCTGAAGGATGCGCGCGACTGGCCGCAAGGGTCGGATCACGTGCCGGTCTGCGTCGAACTAGCGCTGTAGCGTCCGGACGGGGTGCCAAGGGACGGGTTCGCCCCCGCGCGGGCCACGAACGGCGGCACGCGCGGGGCGCGGTCGTAGGTCAGAACGGTGCGTCGCCGCACACCGTGATCCGGTGCATGATCCGCGTCTCCGCCGGATAGTCGTTGATCGCGAAGTGCTGCGTGCAGCGGTTGTCCCAGAAGACAAGCGTGTTCGTCTCCCACCGGATCCGGCAGGTGAACTCCGGCTTGATCGAGTGGGCCTTGAAGAAGTTGAGCAACGCGTCGCTCTCTTCTTCGGTCATCCCGTCGAAGTGCTGGACGTGACCGCCGACATACAGCGCCTTGCGGCCGGTCTCGGGATGCGTGCGGACCAGAGGGTGGATGCTGGTGGTCTGGACGTTGCCGGGGTCCTTCACCTTCATCTCGCTCATCTGACGCGCGTAGCGTTCCTTCCGCGACAGGCCATTGGCGGCGCGGAAATTGTCGCCGACGCAGACGGTGCGGAGCTGGCCGGCGATCTTCTTCATCTCGTCGGACAGGGTCTCGTAGGCGAGGTATTGGTTGGTGAACAGCGTGTCGCCGCCGGCCGAGGGCACTTCCTTGGCGTAGAGGATCGTCCCCATCGCGGGGGCGGGCGAGAACATCTGGTCGGTGTGCCAGGATCCGCCAAAATTCTTCTTGTCGGTCGGGCGCTTGACGATCGCCAGGATCTCGGGATGGTCCGGCATGCCTTCCATGAAGGGATGCAGGTGGATGTCGCCCCAGCGGCGGGCGAAGGCCAGTTGCTGGTCGGGGGTGATCACCTGGTCGCGGAAGCAGATCACCAGGTTGTCGAGCAGGGCGGCGCGGATTTCCGCGAGCACGTCGTCGGAGACGTCCTCCGAGAGATCGACGCCGCTGATTTCGGCCCCGAGGGAGCCGGCGATCTTGCGGACCTGCAGGGTGCGGGCGGCGGGCGGACGCGGGGCATTCATGGCTTGGACCTCCTCGGCCTGGAGCCCTATGGGCCCTTCCCTTTGAGCTCTCTTGCCGCGGATGATGACTCCGAAGCCGCCGGCTGGGAAGCGCCTGCTACCCGGTGGTAGCCGGGTGGGCCCAGACCGCGTTCCCAGGGCACGTGCGCCGGCAGCCGCGGGCACCATGTCGATGCCCGAGCCGATGGACGCCGATCGGCGTCAGTACATGTGCTGGCCGCCGTTGATCGAGAGGGTGGAGCCGGTGATGAACCCGGCGTCCTCGGCCGTCAGGAAGGCGACGCCGCGCGCGATGTCGTCGGCGTTGCCGAGGCGGCCGACGGGGATGCGGGCGACGATCTTGCGCAGCACCTCGCCCGGCACCGCGCGCACCATGTCGGTGTCGACATAGCCGGGGGCGATGGCGTTGACGGTGATCCCGTAGCGCGCGCCTTCCTGCGCGAGCGCCTTGGTGAAGCCGTGGATGCCGGATTTGGCGGCGGCGTAGTTGACCTGCCCGTACTGGCCGGCCTGGCCGTTGATCGACCCCACGTTCACGACGCGGCCGAACTTGCGCTCCCGCATGCCATCGAAGGTCAGCTTGCACAGGTTGTAGCAGGAGCCGAGGTTCGTATCGATCACCGCATCCCACATGTCGCGGGTCATGCGGCCCAGCGTGCCGTCGCGCGTGATGCCGGCGTTGTTCACCAGGATCTCGATCGGACCCACGCTTTCGGCGATCTCGGCGATCCCCGCCTTGGCGGCTTCGAAATTGCCCACGTCGAACTTGCGGACCTGGATGCCGGTCTGCTCCTGGAAGGCGCGAGCGGCTTCCTCATTCCCGGCATAGTTGGCGACCACGGTCCGGCCCTGCGCCTGCAGCGCCAGGCTGATCGCGGCGCCGATGCCTCTCGTTCCACCCGTCACCAGGGCTACGCGCGCCATGTGGCGTCTCCTCGTTCTTGTCGTTGATGGTACCGCAACCTTAGCAGGTCGCACCTGGGATCACAGCGCGAAGCGAGGGCGACGCGCAGGCGGCCGCAGCTGATCCGTGGGGGAGGGCTGCGGCCGGTCGGGTCAGCGCTCGACGCACATGGCGACGCCCATGCCGCCGCCGATGCAGAGGGTCGCGAGCCCCTTCTTCGCGTCCCGCTTCTGCATCTCGTGCAGCAGCGTGACGAGCACCCGCGCGCCGGACGCGCCGATCGGGTGGCCGATCGCGATCGCACCGCCGTTCACGTTCACCTTGGCGGTGTCCCAGCCGAGGTCCTTGTTGACCGCGAGCGCCTGGGCCGCGAAGGCCTCGTTCGCCTCCACGAGGTCGAGATCGTCCACGCTCCAGCCCGCGCGCGAGAGCGCCTTGCGCGTGGACGGGATCGGGCCGGTGCCCATGACGGCGGGATCGACGCCGGCGGTCGCGAAGCTCGCGATGCGCGCCAGCGGGGTCAGGCCGCGCTTCGCCGCCTCCGCCCCGCTCATCAGCACGAGCGCGGCGGCGCCGTCGTTGATCCCCGAGGCGTTACCGGCGGTGACCGACCCGTCCTTGCTGAAGGCCGGGCGCAGCCGCGCCATCGCCTCCATGCTGGAATCGTGGCGGATGTACTCGTCGTCGGCCACCACCACGTCGCCCTTGCGCGACTTCACCGTGACCGGCGCGATCTCGTCCTTGAAGCGGCCGGACTTCTGCGCTGCCGAGGCCTTCTGCTGGGAGGCGAGGGCGAAGGCGTCCTGCTCCTCCCGGGTGATCTGGAACTTCTGCGCGACGTTCTCGGCCGTGTTGCCCATGTGATAGCCGTGGAACGCGTCCCACAGCCCATCCTTCAGCATGGTGTCGACGAACTCGAGCCCGCCCATCTTCTGGCCGTTGCGCAGGTGGGCGGCGTGCTTGGACAGGCTCATGCTCTCCATGCCGCCGGCCGCGACGACCGCGCTTTCCCCGGTGCGAATCTGCTGGGCGGCGAGCGCGACGGCGCGCAGGCCGGAGCCGCAGACCTGGTTGATGCCGAAGGCGGTCTTGGCGTCGGGCAGGCCGGCGGCGCGCGCGGCCTGGCGAGCGGGGTTCTGGCCTTCTCCGGCCGTGAGCACCTGGCCGAGGATCACCTCGTCGACGTCGCCCGCCTCGATGCCGGCGCGCTCGAACGCGGCCTGCAGCGCGACCGTGCCGAGGGCGTGGGCGGAGAGCGAGGCGAGGGTGCCGTTGAAGCTGCCCACCGGCGTGCGGGCGGCGGAGACGATGACGATGTCGTCCATTGTCGGTTCTCCTTCACGGACTGGCCCGTGTCGGCGGCAAGCTAGCGCCGCCGATTGAGGAGCGGAAGCGTCCCGAAGGCAGAACCGGTTGCGCTAGGCGGCGGTCTGGGCCGGGCGGGCGGCGCGGTCCATCAGGTCCCCGCCGCGGAGGGAGGCGGCGCCCGTCGCGTCCAGGCGGCGCCCGACATGTGCATGGAGCGCCTGGTCCTGGTCGGTGATCGCATGGATGTACAGGCGATCCTCCGGCGAGAAATCCTGCAGCGTCACGTAGGCCCGGGAGGCGTTCACGCGGGTCGAGGTGTCGCGCACCATCCAGCGCTCCTTAAGCCAGCGCGGGTAGCGCTGCAGGTCGGTCACCTCGACATTGTGCCGCGCCATCGCCGCGAGCGCGCCACCCGTGGTCCCGTCGCCCAGGAAATGGCAGGTATTGTTGGGCGGCACCACGCCCTGGTTGCGCAGGATCACCGAGGCGAGCCGCAGCACCTCCGCTCGGTTTTCGAGCCGCCCCGGATCGTCCACCTCGAAGACGCCCCGCCAGCCGGCCGTATCCGGCCCGATCGGGTGCGCCGTGGAGGCCATCCGGGTCAGGACGTAGTTGACCTGGGACACCACGAGAGCGACCGGCTCCCGCACCGTCGTGAAGAGTTCGTCTCCCGGCCGTGCGGCGCCCCAACGCACATACGTCTCGAGGCGGTTGTGTCCATGGATGTAGACGTGCTCACACAGCGCGCTCTCGAGGACCACGTCCTTGACCGCGGAGAAGAAGTCGGCCGGGCTGGTCAGGTCTGGATCGATGATGGTCGTCCGCAACGAAGGGAAGCGGGTGATCAGGTGCGCGGACAGGTCCGATCCGGCGCTCTTGGGCACGTGGATGAAGGACAGGCACCGCTTCTCGGGATAGGCGGCCAGGAAGCGCGGGACGAGGTGGTTCTGGAACTCCTTGCTGCGCAGGGCGACTTCGAACAGCTGCAGAATGCCCATCCGCTCATGCGCCAACGCCATCTCGGGCGTTTCCGGCAGGCGCCCGTGAACGGCGCGATAGACGTCCGTCGCGGTCAACCCCTCCAGATCCATGTCGCTCAGAAGCGCGGGCAGACCCAATTCCGGCCGATAGAAGCGGAAAAGATCGAACAGATCGCGGAAGTTCCGAGGAAATTGCCTATTGATCATGCGCGGGTCTGCCGTTTGTCATCTGGAATGGCAAACGAATACCAATATGCATCGTCCCCTGCCAGCATTCGACGCCGTTCGACAGTCGAACGGCGTCGTTCTGAGTGACGACGTGACACGCGGCGATCAGCCGCGGCCCGGGTGTCCCGCGGCGCCCGCCACGCGGCTGCGCGTCATTCATGCACCAGTTCCGGCCCGCTGCTCCCGTCCAGGGATGGGGGCTGGCGCCCAGATCGGCGAGCTTACGCCGATCCGGCCACGTAGGCCTTCAGGCTGTCGACCTCGCTCTCCTGCTGCATGATGCGCGCTTTCACCACGTCGCCGATGCTGATCAGCCCGACCAGCGCGCCGTGCTCGACCACCGGCAGGTGCCGAAAGCGCCCCGCGGTCATCATCTGCATCGCCTCGGCGACGGTCGTGCCGGGCGAGGCGACCTGCAGGGCGCGCGTCATCAACTGCCCCGCGGTCATCTCCATCGTGCGCGCGCCGTTCGCGGCCAGGCAGCGGACGATGTCGCGCTCACTGACGATGCCCAGCAGCTGGTCCGCGCGGTCCATCACCAGGACGGCGCCGATCTTCCGCGTCTCGAGGATTTCGGCCACCTCCGCGATCGTCGCGGTCGGGGTGACGGAGGTCACCTGGTAGCCCTTGTGTTTCAGGATGGCGGCAACGGTCATGGCCCTGCTCCCTTGAAGGGCGCCGTGCGGTCCATGATCCGGGAAGACGAAACCGAGCCGGATGGCATGCCCGCCGGTGTTCCCGATTGGAGCATGCGCGTTCCGGCCCGGTAACTGCAAACACTAGACGTGCAGCGCAGCAATCCTCACCAGAGTGTGCTGCCTGCCATCAGCCCCGCCACCAGCAACACGACGAAGATCACGATGGCGATGAAGAACAGGATGCGGGCGATGTCGGCCGAGGCGGCGGCGATGCCGCCGAAGCCGAAAATCGCTGCGATGATCGACACAACCAGGAAGAACAACGCGAGTTTCAGCATGAAGGTCTCCGTTCCTGCAACTCGTGCATCAGCACGGGGCTGTAACGCGCCAGTCGCGCAATGAATCCTTCACACCTCGTTGACGTCGATCACTCCGCCGCCATCCGGGTCGGAACCGCGGGCGCAAGCTGCGTCTCCACGAGTTCCGCGAACCGCCCACCCCGCGCCACCAGTTCGGCGAACGTGCCCTGCTCGACGATGCGGCCCTGGTCGAACACCAGGATCACGTCCGCATCACGCACGGTCGACAGCCGGTGCGCGATGATGAAGGTGGTCCGCCCCGCCATGAGCGTCTTCAGCGCGCGGCTGACACGCGCCTCGGTGGCCGCGTCCAGCGCGCTGGTCGCCTCGTCCAGGATCAGCAGGGGCGGGTTCTTGATCAGCGCCCGCGCGATCGCCAGCCGCTGACGCTGCCCGCCCGACAGGGTGGTGCCGCGCTCGCCGATCAGCGTGTCGTAGCCATGCGGCTGGCGGATGATGAACTCGTGCGCGTCGGCCATGCGGCAGGCCCGCTCGACATCCTCGTCCGTCGCCTCGGGGTTGCCGACCCGCAGATTGTCGCGGATCGAGCGGTTGAACAGCATGCTCTCCTGGAACACCACGCCGATCTGGCCGCGCAGGCTCTCGAGGGTCACGTCACGCAGGTCCTGCCCGTCGATCGTGATGCGTCCCTCGGTCGGATCCCACAGCCGCTGCAGCAGCGCCATCGCGGTGGACTTGCCCGCGCCGGTATGGCCCACGAGCGCGACCGACGTGCC
>MKTV01000054.1:11208-25008 GCA_001898425.1 Rhodospirillales bacterium 69-11 | reverse complement strand
GAAGCTCATCTCGCTCAGCACCGGCGTGCCGCCGGGATAGGCGAAGGAGACGTTCTCGAAGCCCACCTCGCCGCGCGGCGCCCACAGGCGGCGGGCGTCCGGCTTCTCCGGCACGCTGCTCTGGGCGTCGAGCACCGCGAAGAACTCCTCGAGCGCCGGCAGCTTGAAGAACAGCGAGGAGACGAAGGAGGCCGCGGTCTCCAGCCGGCCGATCAGCAGCATGGCGATCCCCATGAAGCTGACGATCTCACCGACGCTCGCCATGCCCTTGCCGTGCAGCCACGTGCCGACGATCACGATGGTGATCACGGCGAGAGTGGAGGACGCGCGGGTCATCACGTTGACCAGCGCCCACCAGTTCAGCACCGGGAACTGGTTGCGGATCACCTGCTGGGCGATGTCGCCGAACATGCGCGCCTCGGCGGCGAGGCGGGTGAAGGACTGCACGACCATGACGTTGGTCAGCGCGTCCTGCGCGGTACCAGCCAGGGAGGAGTTGTAGCGCTCCACCCGGCGCTGCGCGGTCTCGGTCTTGCGCACCACCAGGGCGGTGACGCCCAGGAAGATGCAGACCAGCGCGATCAGCACGAGGCCGAGGCGCCAGTTCAGGAACAGCGTGAGGGGCAGCAGCACGAAGGCGGAGAGCAGGGTCGAGAGCTGGTCGCGGAAGAACACCAGCCAGGTGCCGAACAGCCCGTCGGTGCCGGACAGCATGATCTTGATCAGGCGTCCGGACTGCGTATCGCCATGGAAGGACAGCGGCAGGGCGAGCACGTGGCGGAAGTAGCGGCCCATCGCGGTGATGCGATGCTTGTGCGCCAGCCGTTCCGTCTGCAACGAGACTGCAATGTTCGCGCCGATCCCGGCGACGCCGACCCCGGCCCAGATCGCGAGCAGGAACAGCGCGGACGACCACACCGCGGCGGGCGCGAGCTGGTCGGAGCGGGACAGCAGGTTGATCACTCGCCCGAACAGCACCGGATCGAGGAATTGCAGGCCGGCCACCATGAGGTTCGCGGCCGCGAGCATCGCTGCGATCCGCATGTCGCGGCCGAGAAGGCCGATGACCCGGCCATAGGTTCGCAGAAAGCGCATGGATCCTTCCCCGGGGGCTGCTGGTCCCTCCGTCGATGCGGAAGGTCGGGGAAAGGTGTGGCAGCAACAGGGCGGAACTCCGCCCTGACTGAGACGCGACGAAAAGTTGAGGAACTTACTTCTTGGCGTTCCGCTTGCGCGGAGCCCGTTTCTTCGGCGCCGGAACCGGTTGGACTTCGCCCTGGTCGGCGAAACGGTCCGGGAACTCCCCGAGATTCTCCTGGATTTCAGCCTCTTCCACGCCGGTTTCCCGCGGCGACTCGGTCTCGCTCTGCGGGTTGGGCAGCAGCCCGGATCCCGCGCTCTCCTCCATGCCGATCAGCTCACGGGCACGCTCCCAGAACTCCAGGTCGCGTCCGTGCGGGCGACCTTCCGATTCCCACAAATGGTAGGCACGTTCGCGGACCCGTTGTTCCCTGGCCGCATCGTATTCCAGCGGATTGTTCGACATTCGGCTTCGATCTCCTTCACTCGGGGCGGTGCGTGAACGACGCGTCGACCGCTCCGTTGCATGGGGCGCACGGCTGGCGATGGGGACGGAAGCGCGGCATAGTGCCCGACATGCGTTTCCGGTCCCTCTATCGCCACGGCTTCGCGCGCGTCGCCGCCTGTACCACCCGCACGGCGCTGGCGGATCCGGCGACGAATGCGCGGACCATACTGGCGATGGCCCGCCGCTGCCACGATCAGGCCGTCGCTCTCGCGGTTTTTCCGGAGCTCGGCCTCTCCGGCTACTCCATCGGTGACCTGCTGCAACAAACCATGCTGCTGGACGCCGTCGAGACCGCGATCGACGACCTGGTCGAAGCGTCCGTGGACCTGATGCCGCTGCTGCTCGTGGGTGCGCCGATTCGCCATCTGGGCGCGCTCTACAACTGCGCCGTGGCGATCCATCGCGGGCGGCTGCTGGGCGTGGTGCCGAAGATCCACCTGCCCAACTACCGCGAGTTCTACGAGCCGCGGCACTTCGTCAGCGGCGACGGCACCGATGGCGGGATGATCGCGATCGGCCGGCACACCGCCCCGTTCGGCCCCGACCTGCTGTTCGCCGCCGAGGATTTGCGCGGGTTCGTGGTGCACGCCGAGATCTGTGAGGATATCTGGATCCCGCAGCCGCCCAGCGGCGATGCGGCGCTGGCCGGGGCGACGGTGCTCGCCAACCTCTCGGCCAGCAACATCACGATCGGTAAGGCCGAAACGCGGCGCCTGCTGTGCCAGTCGCAATCCGCGCGCTGCGTGGCGGCCTATGTGTACGCCGCGGCCGGGGCCGGGGAGTCGACCACGGACCTCGCCTGGGATGGCCAGGCCTCGGTGTTCGAAAATGGTGCGACGCTCGCGGAGACGGAGCGCTTCCCGGCCGCGGACCAGGCAGCGATCGCCGATCTCGACCTCGACCTGTTGCGGCACGAGCGGCTGCAGATGGGCAGCTTCGACACCAATCGCCGCCGCCACGCACGCGGTTTCCGCACGATCGGCTTCGCCGTCGCACCGCCCGACGCGGATGTCGGGTTCCGCCGCCGCATCGAGCGGTTCCCCTTCGTGCCGGCCGACGTCGAACGGCTCGCGCAGGATTGCTACGAGGCGTACAACATCCAGGTCTCGGGCCTGATGCAGCGGCTGCAGGCGACCGGGCTGACCCGTGTGGTGATCGGCATTTCCGGCGGATTGGACTCGACGCAGGCGCTGATCGTCTGCGCCCAGGCCTTTGACCGGCTGAGGCTGCCGCGCAGCAATATCCTGGCCTACACGATGCCGGGCTTCGCCACCTCCGACCTCACGAAATCCAGCGCCTGGCGCCTGATGCGCGCGCTCGGCGTCACCGCCGCGGAACTCGATATCCGGCCGGCCGCGACGCAGATGCTGCAGGACATCGGCCACCCGCACGATCCGGGGAAGCCGGTCTACGACTTGACGTTCGAGAACGTGCAGGCCGGGCTGCGCACCGACTACCTGTTCAGGCTGGCGAACCACAACGGTGGGATCGTCATCGGCACCGGCGACCTGTCCGAGCTCGCGCTGGGATGGTGCACCTACGGTGTCGGCGACCAGATGGCGCACTACAACGTCAATGCCGGCGTGCCGAAGACGCTGATCCAGCACCTGATCCGCTGGGTGATCGGCACCGGCCAGTTCGGCGACGAGGCCTCGGACATCCTGCAGGTCATCGTCGACACCGAGATCTCCCCCGAACTGATCCCGGCCGGCGAGGGCGAGACGCCGCAAAGCACGGAAGCCAAGATCGGCCCCTATGCGCTGCAGGACTTCACTCTCTTCTACACGCTGCGCCACGGCCATCCGCCATCGAAGATCGCCTTCATGGCGCTGCAGGCCTGGGAGGATGCGGCCCGCGGCGAATGGCCGCCGCACTTTCCGCCCGAACGTCGCAAGCAATACGACCTCCCCACCATCCGGCACTGGATGGAGGTGTTCCTGCGCCGCTACTTCGCCTTCAGCCAGTTCAAGCGCAGCGCCATGCCGAACGGACCGAAGGTGAGCGCCGGCGGCTCGCTCTCGCCACGCGGCGACTGGCGCGCGCCCTCCGACGGCAACGCCGTCGCGTGGCTCGCGGAGCTGGAGCGGAACGTTCCCCTGGACTGATCCTCGGCCCGTCTTCGGGGCGGACGCATGGGTGCCATGCGCCGGAGACAATCCGGTTTGCCGGTCGCCGTTCTATTGCACATGCAACCATGTCATCCGGAGGAGCCGCCCGCATGGACGCGCTGGAACAACGTACGATCGCCAAGGTGTCGCGGCGGCTCGTACCCTTTCTCATGCTGTGCTATTTCGTCGCCTATCTCGACCGGGTGAACGTCGGCTTCGCCTCGCTGGAGATGAACAAGGACCTGGGCATCTCCGCCACCGCCTTCGGCTTCGGCGCGGGCATCTTCTTCTTCAGCTACTTCATCTTCGAGGTGCCCTCGAACCTCGCGCTCGAACGGTTCGGCGCGCGCAAGTGGATCGCGCGCATCATGCTGTCCTGGGGCGTGCTGTCGGGCGCGATGGCGCTGGTTTCGGGCGAGACGAGTTTCTACGTCGTGCGCGTGCTGCTGGGCGCGGCCGAGGCCGGGTTCTTCCCCGGCATCATCTTCTACCTGACGCTGTGGTTCCCCGCGGTCTACCGCGCGCGGATCATCGGCTGGTTCATGGCGGCGATCCCGCTGTCCTCCGTGCTTGGGGCACCGGTCTCCGGCGCCTTGTTGCAGATGCACGGATTCTGGGGCCTTGCCGGCTGGCAGTGGCTGTTCATCCTGGAAGCGGCGCCGGCCCTGGTGCTGGCCGTGGTCGTCTGGTTCTACCTCACCGACCGCCCGGCCGATGCGCACTGGCTGACCGCGGAGGAGAGCGCCTGGCTGCAGCACCGCCTGGACGCGGAGCATGAGCAGAAGGAGGCGGCGCACGGGCTGAGCGTGTGGCAGGCGCTGGTGAACCCGAAGGTGCTCGCGCTGTCGCTGGTGTATTTCGGCGCGGTCGCGACGAATTACGGCACCGCGTTCTGGCTGCCGCAGATCGTCAAGGGCTTCGGGCTGTCGAACCTGTCGACCGGCTTCGTCACCGCGATCCCCTACATCGTCGGCACGATCGGCATGGTGTGGTGGGGCAAGCGGTCCGACGCGAACATGGAGCGGAAAGGGCACGCCGCGATCGGCCTCGCCTTCGCTGCGATCGGCATCGGCCTGTCGACCCTGTTCGACGACCCTACGCTGAAGATGCTGATGCTGTGCATCGGCGCGTTCGGCGTGTTCGCGGTGCTGCCGGTGTTCTGGACCTTGCCGACGGCGTTCCTGTCCGGTGCGGCGGCTGCGGCGGGGATCGCGGTGATCAACTCGGTCGGCAATCTTGCCGGGTTCTTCGGCCCGTTCGTGATGGGCTGGCTGAAGGACGCGACAGGCAGCTTCAGCGCCGGACTTTGGGCGATCGCGGCGTGTGCGGTGGTGGGCATGGTGATCGTGCTGTCGCTGCACCACGACACTGCGCTGGAACAGGCGCCGAAGCGCGCGACGCCGGTCCGCTCGTAGGGGCGTCTACGGGGCGGCCCTCCGAGGCATGCCGCCCCGACCCTCGGGACCATGACGGCCCTTCCTGTCATGGCGGGCTCGGCCCTTCGTGTCATGGCCGCCGAAGGGCGGCCATCCACGACTTTGCTGGTGCGGCACGGGACGTCGTGGATGGCCGGCCTGCGCCGGCCATGACACAGGGGTTCGGCCTGCGCCGGCCACAACACAGGGGCTCGCCCTTCGCCGGCCCTGACACGGTCACCCGCCCTGACACGGGCCCACGGCAGGCTCAGCGCTCCACGCTCTCCCTCGGCAGGCAGGCCGCCGCCAGGCGAGGCGCGACCTCCGCGGCCTCGGGCGGGCGGGCGGGATCGTCGCCGGAGAACGCAACCCGCCGCAGCCGCGTGCGCATCGGCCCCGGGTCGAACAGCTCCACCGTCACGCGCGTGATCGCGAGTTCCGCCTGCCAGGCCTGCACCAGGTGCTCCATCCCGGCCTTGGCCGCGCCATAGAGCCCCCAATAGGCCTTCGGCTCCCGCGCACGCGCATCGGTGACGAACACCGCGCGGCCGGCCGGCCCGTGCCGCAGCAGGGGGTCGCAGGTGCGGATCAGGCGCCAAGTGGCGGCCATCGTGACGCCCATCACGTCGGCCCAGTCGTTCGGCTGGATGTGCGCGACCGGCGTCAGCTTGCCCAGGGAGCCGGCGCAGTGCAGCAGCACGTCGAGCCGCCCGAACCGCTGATACAGGCTGGGGCCGATCGCATCGACCTGCTCGCCCTCACGAAGGTCCATCGGCAGCAGGGTCGCGGTGCCGCCGACGGCGCGGATCGCGTCGTCGGTCTCCTCGAGCCCGCCCTGGGTGCGGGCCAGGAGCACGACATGCACGCCCAGCTTCGCGAGCTCGATCGCGGTCGCGGCGCCGAGGCCGCGGCTGGCACCGGTGACCAGGGCCACGCTGCCTTCGGGAAAACGCACGCGGAGGCTCCGTTCAGTGATTGGCGGCGAGCAGGCTGAGCTGCTTGTCCGCGTTGTCCGCCTGGTCCGGCAGGATGATCGGGTAGTCGCCGGTGAAGCAGGCGTCGCAGTAATGCGGCGCGGCCGGATCGCGGTTCGGCTGCCCCAGCGCCTGGTACAGCCCGTCCAGCGAGATGAAGGCCAGGCTGTCGGCGCCGATCAGCTCCGCCATCTCCTCCACCGTGTGCTTGGCGGCGAGCAGCTTGCCGCGTTCCGGCGTGTCGATGCCGTAGAAGCAGGAATGGGTCGTGGGCGGGGAGGAGATCCGCATGTGGACCTCCCGCGCGCCGGCCTGGCGGACCATCTCGACGATCTTCTTGCTGGTGGTGCCGCGCACGATCGAGTCGTCCACCAGGATGACGCGCTTGCCTTCCAGCGCCGGGCGGTTCGCCGAGTGCTTCAGCTTCACGCCGAGATGCCGGATGTGGTCGGTCGGCTCGATGAAGGTCCGGCCCACATAGTGGTTGCGGATGATTCCGAGCTCGAAGGGGATGCCGGATTCGACGGAGTAGCCCATGGCGGCGGGGACGCCGGAATCGGGCACGGGCACCACGACGTCGGCGGGCACCCCGGCTTCCCGCGCCAGCATGGCGCCGATGCGCTTGCGGGCGTCGTAGACGGGTGTCCCTTCCATGATGGAATCGGGGCGGGCGAAGTAGATGTATTCGAAGACGCAGAACCGTTCGCGTGCGCGGCCGAACGGGCGGATGCTGTGCACGCCCTGGTCGTTGATGACCACGATCTCGCCGGGTTCCACGTCGCGCACGAAATCGGCGCCGACGATGTCCAGCGCGCAGGTCTCGCTCGCCAGCACCCAGCCACCGGTCCCTTCATTGCCGATGCGGCCCAGGATCAGGGGGCGGACGCCCATCGGGTCGCGCACGCCCATCAGTGCCTCGTTCGACAGCGCGACCAGCGAGTAGGCGCCGACCACCTGCTTCAGCGCGTCGATCAGCCGGTCCACCACGGTGGAGTAGAGGCTGATCGCGATCAGGTGGACGAAGACTTCCGAGTCGGTGGTGGACTGAAACAGGCAGCCGCGGCGCACCAGGGCGCGGCGCAGGACATGGGCGTTGGTCAGGTTGCCGTTATGCGCCACCGCGAAGCCGCCGAACTCGAAATCGGCGTAGAGCGGCTGGACGTTGCGCAGGATCGTGTCGCCCGTGGTGGCGTAGCGGTTGTGGCCGATGGCGACGTCGCCGGGCAGGCTGTCGATCACCTTGGCGTCGCCGAAATTGTCGCCGACCAGGCCCATGCCGCGGTGCTGGTGGAAGCGGGCGCCGTCGAAGCTGACGATGCCGGTCGCCTCCTGCCCGCGATGCTGCAGGGCGTGCAGGCCGAGTGCGGTGATGGCGGCGGCGGTGGGCACCTTCCAGACGCCGAAGACGCCGCACTCCTCGTGCAGCTTGTCGTCCTCTCCGAGACGGGTTTCGGTCGTCATGCCTGACCTTTCTCCTACTCCCGGACCAGCGGCTTGCCGGTTGCCCTGCCTTGCGGCGTGGCATGCAGCAGAGCCTCGGCCGTCGTGTCACGTCCGCCCGGCGGCGCGGTGAGGCGAGGCCGGTACTCGGGGGGAAGCTGTGCTGCCACCCAAACGGCACCCTGATACGCCGGTTGCAGGGCACGAGCCTCGCGCACCGGTTCGGGCCACTGTTCGGGCGGTAGCATCAGAGTGCCGATGATATAGGCGACGATCACGAGCGCGGCACCCCGTACAAGTCCGAATACCAGACCCAACGTTCGGTCGACCCCGCCCAGAGCGGAGCGGCGGACGGTCCCGCCGATCACGTGGGCGATGAGGAACAGCACGATCAGGGTGACGAGGAAGACGCTGACGAAGGCGGCCGGATCGATCCAGATCGGTTCGGTGATCCAGCGGCTAGCGTAGACCCGCGCGGTGGGCAGCATCCAGATCGCTGCCGCGACGGCACCGACCCAGGCGCCGACTCCCAGGACCTCCCGCACCAGGCCGCGCATGAAGGCGAGCAGGGCGGAGATCGCCAGCACCCCCAGGACGGCCAGGTCAACCCAGGTCATTCCACCGCCATCGCTCTGCCACGCCGCCTTATGGTCCCAGGCGGGGGCGAAAGCCAAGGCGCGATCAATCCGATTTGGCGAATTCGGGGGCGAAGCGTGCAACCAGATCGGCAATGTGACCGATTTCCTCCAGCCGCAGCCCCTCGGGAGCGGCGAGCTTGCGGTTGCCGTGGGCAAGCCGGCGGGGGAGGGCGGCGGCATCGAAGCCCAGCTTGGCGGCCTCCTTGAGCCGCGCTTCCGCCTGCGCGACCTGGCGGATCTCGCCGGACAGGCCGATCTCCCCGAAATAGACGGTGCCGGGGCTGGTCGGCTGCCCGAACGCGGCCGAGGCGATGGCGGCGGCGACGGCCATGTCCGCCGCGGGCTCCCCGATCCGCAGGCCGCCCGCGACGTTCAGGTAGACGTCGGTCTGGTTCAGCCGCACGCCCGCGCGGGTTTCGAGCACGGCGAGCAGCATGGACAGGCGCCCCGAATCCCAGCCGATCACGGACCGGCGGGGCGAACCGGCCGGATTGGGCGCGAGCAGCGCCTGGATTTCCAGCAGCACCGGCCGCGTGCCCTCGAGCCCGGCGAAGACGGCGCTCCCGGCGATGTTGCCGCGGCGTTCGGCCAGGAACAGGGCGGACGGGTTGGCGACCTCGGCCAGGCCTTCGTCCGTCATCTCGAACACGCCGATCTCGTCGGTGGCGCCGAACCGGTTCTTCACCGCGCGCAAGATGCGGAACTGGTGGCCGCGATCGCCTTCGAAATAGAGCACCGCGTCGACCATGTGCTCGAGCACGCGCGGGCCGGCCAGCGCGCCGTCCTTGGTAACGTGGCCGACCAGCACCAGGGAGAAGGCACCCGCCTTGGCGAGGCGGATCAGCTCGAAGCTGCAGGCCCGCACCTGGCCCACGGTGCCGGGCGCGCTGTCGATGCTGTCGAGCCACATGGTCTGGATCGAATCGATCACCACCAGCGCCGCGTCGTTCGCCTGCTCCAGCGTCGCGGCAATATCGCGCAGGTTGATCGCGCTGGCGAGCTCCACCGGCGCGTCGGCGAGGCCCAGGCGGCGGGCGCGCAGGCGCACCTGTTCGACCGATTCCTCGCCCGAGACGTAGAGGACGCGGCGGCCGGCGCGGGCCAGCGCGGCGGCGGCCTGCAGCAGCAGGGTGGATTTGCCGATCCCCGGGTCTCCGCCGACCAGCACGACGGAGGAGGGGACGAGGCCGCCGCCCAGCACGCGGTCGAGTTCGGCGATGCGGGTCTCGGCGCGGGGGGGCGGCGCCGCGGTGCCGGCCAGTCCGACCAGGGCGACGCGCTTGCCGGCGGGCGCCTTGCCGGCGGGGCCGGGCCGGGGCGTGATCTCCTCGGCGACGATGGTGTTCCACTCGCCGCAGGTCTCGCATCGCCCGGCCCATTTCGGGGTCACGACGCCGCAGGACTGGCAGACGAAGCGGGTGGTGGGTTTGGCCAAGCGCTACTCCGGGGCGGCGGTCAGCATGGCCTGCCCGCCTTTCGGATCCTTGACCGTCGCGATCAGGATTCGCCAGCCATGGCCGTTCTTGGTGGCGAGGTATTCCCGGTCGTGGATCTCGGGCACCGCCTTGTCGTTCCGCTCGATCGCGAGCCGGAAGGCGATGCCGGCGGCGGTGAGGTCCGATTCGAGCGCGCGGATCACGTCGGCCCCTACCGCCTGGTTGGTGAGCGCGGCGCAGAGCCCGTCATCGGGGGAGAGAAGCACGAATTTCTCGGGCGGCACGGAAGCGTCGAAGACCGTGCCGGGGGCGCCGTGCAGGAAGATCTTGCGCGCGGGCTCCGGCACTTCGGGCAGGCCGGTCTTGCGCGCCCAGTCCCGCAGCGCGGCCGCATCGCCCGCGTAGGGCAGGCAGGCCTGCATGAAGAGGCCGGCGAGCTGGGGGGCGGGGTCGGCGCGGGCGGGCAGGGGGGACAGGAGGAGGAGGAGCGCGGTCAGGAGGAGGGGGAGGAGGGCAGGGGCGGCGCGGCCGACGGTGCGGCCCCCCGTGTCATGGCCGCGCTTGTCGCCCCCCGAACCATGCCGGTGCGTGTCGGCTCCCGTGTCATGGCCGCGATTGTCGCGGCCATCCACGACTTCCGGTGCTGCATGCGTCGAAGTCGTGGATGGCCGGCCTCCGCCGGCCATGACACCAAGGGCGCCTTCGCCGGCCATGACACTGGGAGCGCCGGCGCCTCCGCTGGCCATGACACGGGAACCCCCGTCGGCCATGACACGGAGACCGTCGCCGCCCATGACACGGGAACCCCCGCCGGCCGCGCGCGCGCTCGCGCGCACTACCGGCGCAGCTCCATCTGGATCGGGCCCTCGCGGCGGCCGTGGGTGAACTGGTCGACCTCCGCGTTGCCGCTGTCCATCAGCTGGTCCGCCGGCCCCTGCCAGATGATCCTGCCCTTGTGCAGCATCGCGGCGCGGTCGCCGATGCGGCGCGCGCTCGCCATGTCGTGGGTGATCGCGACCGCCGTGCTGCCCAGCCGCTTGACGCAATCCACGATCAGCCCGTCGATCACCGCGCCCATGATCGGGTCCAGCCCCGTGGTCGGCTCGTCGAAGAACATGATGTCCGGCTGCGCCGCGATCGCGCGGGCGAGCGCCACGCGCTTCTGCATCCCGCCCGACAGCTCCGACGGGGAGAGGTCCCCGACGCTGGGCGCCAGCCCCACCTGGGCCAGGAACTCCGCCGCCTTCGCCCGCGCGTCGCGGCGCGTGACCTTGTGCTTGGCGAGCAGGCCGAAGGAGACGTTCTCCCAGACCGGCAGGCTGTCGAACAGCGCACCCGCCTGGAACAGCATGCCGATATGGCCGCGCACCTCCTCCCGCTGGTCGCGGGAGAGGGTCCGCATGTCGCGCCCGTCGATCTCGATCACCCCCTCGTCGGGCTCGATCAGGCCGAGGATGCATTTCAGCAGCACCGACTTGCCCGACCCCGACCCGCCGATAACGACCAGCGAGGTGCGGGGCGTCACGTCGAGGTCGATGCCGTCCAGCACGACCTTGGGACCGAAGCTCTTGCGCAGGCCGCGCAGGCGGATCTTGGGAACGGCGTCACTCATGGCTGGCGTTCTGGCACGCGGCGCGGCACGGCGCTACTCGGGTCCGGACCACTGCCGCGGGTGGGCGGGGCGACCCCGGACCGGCCGCGCCCGCCGGAGCGCCCGCTCAGCCTTCCCACACCCGCGTGAACTCGGCCGCCGGCGGGCGGGGCAAGGAGACGCCGCCGCCCACCCGCGTGCCGAGGTAGAGGAAGCCCACGATCTCGTCCTCCGCCCCGAGACCCAGTTCCGCCCGAACCCCGGCGTCATAGGCCGGGGCGCCCGTCTTCCACACGGCGCCATAGCCCTGCGCATGGGCGGCGAGCAGCACCGTCTGCGCCGCGGCCGAGACGGCGGCGAGCTGCTCGACGACCGGGATCTTGTGCCCGCGCTGCAGATGCGCGGCGACCACCAGGATCATCGGCGCGCGCAGCGCCTTGTCCCGTTCGCGCTGCAGCGCCTCCGGCGTGGCGTCCGGTTCGCGCCGGCGCAGCGATCCGGCCAGCACCTCCCCGAACGCCGCGCGCCGGTCGGTCTCGATCACCACGAAGCGCCAGGGCCGCAGGCGGCCGTGGTCGGGCGCGCGGACGGCGGCGTCCAGCATCGCGCCCAGCGCGGCGCGATCCGGCGCGGGGGCGGCCAGTTTCGCGGCCGAGTCGCGGGTGAGCAGGCATTCCAGAGCGTCCATGCGCGGTCTCCTGACGGTCTCGCTCATGTAGGCCATCGCGCCGCTCGGCGCAGGGGGGCATCCGGGGCGATCGCTGCGGCCGCCGTCGGGTAGGAGGCCGCATGCTCCCGAAGCGCGGGCGGCGTCGCCCACCGCGCGGCCGGCGTCGCGACGAACGGGGCCGGGGAGGCGCCGCAGTCGAGCGAGGCGAGCAGGCGTTCGGCTTCCTCCAGATCGGCGCAGCGCCGCGATGCCGGGCGCCGGTCGGCCGCGAGCCGCGCGGCGATGCTGGCGGCACCCAGGCAGAGATGGATCTCCATGCCCACCGCCTCCGGCCGCGCGCTCAATGTACCGTCTCGTGCGGCTGGCGGGGCTGCCAGGCTTCCACCCAGGCGATGCGGCCCTCCACCGAACCCTCGCCCGCCTCCGAAGGCGTGCGGCGACGGCGGAGGCGCAGTCCCGCCTCGGCGAACAGGATCGCCAGCCCTTCGAGGGGGCCGAGCGCGAATTCCGCCCCCTGGGCGGAGAGCAGCGCCGTGCGCAGGGCGCGTTCGGCGCAGGGCGCGTCCCCGGCCTGGGCCAGGCTCGCCGCGTGCAGCAGGCTGACCTCGTCGGAGGACAGCCGGGGGCAGCGGGGGCAATGCACCGCGATGGGGCGGCGGGCGGTGCGGCCGATCACGTTCATCAGCGCGTCGACTGAGAAGGCGGCATCGTGCGCGCCGGCGGTCCCGAGGCCCTGGCACAATCGGGGGAGCGGATCCTCTCCGTCCCGCCGCGCCGCCACCCACCATCGGAGCGCGACCAGCAGCACGCATTCCGCGCGATCGAGCGCGGCGGCTTCGGCCGGGTAGGCCGGAGCGGGGAGGGGGAGCTGGACGATCTGGGCCATGCGCGAGTCTCCGCGGTTCCAAGGGGAGGATCGCTGAAATGAGAATGCTTCGCAATAGCGTTTTCAGGCGCCGATGGGCCGGTGCGCCGTCACGCGCCGGTGCGGGGGATTTGACCGCCCGGGACGACGCCTCTACTCAGCCGCGCCGTGAAGCAGGTGATCTTCTCCGCCGATGATTTCGGCCTCTCCGAGGCGGTGAACGAGGGGATCGAGCGCGCCCATCGCGACGGCATCCTGCGCAGCGCCAGCCTGATGGTGGCCGCCCCCGCCGCAGCCGACGCGGTGCGCCGCGCGCGGTCCATGCCCGGCCTGCGCGTCGGCCTGCATTTGGTGGTCATCGAGGGTCCGGCCGTCCTGCCGCCGGCCGAGATCCCGGAGCTGGTGAATGCCGCGGGACAGTTCCCCTCCGACCAGCTCCGGTTGGGCGTGCGCTACTTCTTCCGGTCCGCCGTGCGCGCGCAGCTCGCCGCCGAGATCCGCGCCCAGTTCGCGGCCTTCGCCGCGACGGGCCTGCCGCTCGACCATGCGAACGCGCACAAGCACATGCACCTCCATCCAACGGTCGGCGCGCTGCTGCTGCGGATCGGCCGAACGTTCGGCCTGCGCGCCGTGAGGGTCCCGGCGGAGCCGGCCTCGGTGCTTGCCGATTGCGGCACGCGGACCGGCACCGGGGACCACCTGCTGAACCGCTGGACCGACCTGCTGCGCTGGCAGGCGCGCCGCGCGGGCATGGTCACGAACGATCACTGCTTCGGCCTCGCCTGGACGGGCGGGATGACCGCCGACCGGCTGGTCCGCCTCGCCGCCCACCTGCCGGACGGCGTGTCCGAAGTGTATTTCCATCCGGCCGCGGCGCGTGACCCGCTGCTCGACCGGCTGATGCCGGCCTATCAGCACGAGGGGGAGATGCAGGCGCTGCTGGACCCGGCGGTGGACGCCGCCTTCCGCACGGCCGGGGCGCAGTCCACGACCTATCACGCCCTCGGGTGAGCCGTCCGGCTCGCGCGGGACTCGCGCGGGTTGGTAGTGTGGCGGGATCCGACGCAGAGGAGCC
>MKTV01000054.1:0-11192 GCA_001898425.1 Rhodospirillales bacterium 69-11 | reverse complement strand
CACCCGACCCGCTACGAGGACCTGGCCGACCCGCAGGCGCGGCCCCGCCATACCGGGATCGCCACCTTCTTCCGCGCACCGCATACCGAGGACCTGGAAGAGGTGGATATCGGCGTGATCGGCGTCCCGTTCGATGGCGGGGTGACGCATCGCAGCGGCACGCGCCACGGTCCACGCGCGGTCCGGGAGCAGTCCGCGCTGCTGCGGCGGATCAACGCCGCGACGGGCGTCACCCCGTTCTCCCTCGCGCGGGTGCGCGACCTCGGCGATTGCTGGCTCGAGACGCCCTATGCGCTGGAAGGTGCGCTCGAGGAGATCGCCGCCTTCTATCGGCCGGTGGTCGCGGCGGGGGTGATCCCGCTTTCGGTCGGCGGGGACCATTCGATCAGCCTGCCGATCCTGCGTGCGGTGGCCGCGACCCGGCCGGTCGGCATGATTCACGTCGACGCGCATTGCGACACCGGGGACGACTACCTGGGCAGCCGCTTCCACCATGGCGCCCCGTTCCGCCGCGCGGTGGAGGAGGGGCTGCTCGATCCGCGCCGGGTCATCCAGATCGGCATCCGCGGCACGACGAACGATCCGCAGATGTGGGGGTTCAGCCAGGAGAGCGGCATGCGGGTGCTGCCGATGGACGAGTTCCACGACCAGGGCTGGCGCTTCGCGGCGGAGGAGGCGCGCCGCGTGGTGGGCGACGGCCCGACCTATCTCACCTTCGACATCGACAGCCTGGATCCGGCCCAGGCGCCCGGCACCGGGACGCCGGAAGCGGGCGGGATCAGCGCGCTGGAGGCGCTGCGCCTGCTGCGCGCGCTGCGCGGGATCGACTTCGTCGGCGGGGACCTCGTGGAGGTGTCGCCGCCCTTCGACGTGGGCAGCATCACCGCGTTCAACGGCGCCTCCATGCTGTTCGAAATCCTGTGCCTGCTGGCCGAAGCCCGCGCGCGCCGTACGGTCTGACCCGCGGGCGCGCGCGTGAGGCGCCTCAGCAGGGCGGCGCCAGGCCGTTCGGGCAGGCGACGGTCGAGCCGGGAGGCAGGACGATGGCCGGGCCGGGCGGCGGAGCGGGACGTTCGGTGTAGCTGAAGCAACCGCCCAGTGTGAGCGGCACGACCAGGGCGACCAGCAGTTTGCGCATGCGGCAGGACTCCTCCGCTGTTGGATTGAAGCCGCACACAATTGGGCAGATCCCCGGAGCCGCGCGCGTCACATCGGCGTCACGGCACGCAGGCGTCATGGGTACGCCTGCGGATGCATGTTGAAACCGCGAAAACCCGGGCGGTGCCGGCCCTCGGCGTGCCCCGGCGATGCCGGCCCGGGGCTGCCGCTGGGGGAGCGGCAGCGTCGTGACCGTCGTCAGTTGCGGGGCGGGCGCAGGCTCGCGAGCAGCGCGGGGATGAACACGAGGCTCGCCAGCAGGGTGCAGGCGAGGCTGATCAGCAGCAGGTCCCCCATGCTCGCCGTGCCGGGATGCGCCGACAGCGCGAGCGAGCCGAACGCCGTCCCGGTGGTCAGCGCCGAGAAGACGATCGCCCGCGCGGTCGCCGACCCGAGCGGGTGGGTCTGACCGGCTGCCCAGTTCATCACGAAGTAGATGTTGAACGAGACGCCGACCCCCAGCAGCAGCGGCAGCGCGATGATGTTGGCGAAGTTCAGCGGCAGCGGCAGCAGCACGGCCACCAGCAGCGTCAGCAGCGCCGAGAGCAGCAGGGGCGCGAGCACCATCGCCACTTCCTTCAGGCGACGCAGCGCCAGGAACAGGATCACCGTGATCGCGATCAGCGCGGAGATCGCGGCGGAGCGGAACGCGCCCACGATCGTGTCGCTGGTCGCGACGATGGTCACGGCCGACCCGCCGGCATCGGGCACGACGGAGGTCACCTCCTGCACGAAGCGATGCAGGCCGGCGCTGGTGCCGACCAGCGCCTTGCCGTTCACCTGGACCCGCGCACGCCCGTCGGGCAGCAGCCAGTCGCGGGTGACGTCGGCCGGCAGTGTGGCCAGCGTCACCGGCTCCGCGGACAGTGCCGTGCGAAGATGCGTGAGCTGTTCGGGGAGGAAGCGGACCAGCGCGGCGTTGGTCGCCATCACCACGTCGTCGGGCGCTTTTGCGAGCTTGTGGAGGTCGCCGGCCACCTGCGCCAGCGGATGGTCGGCCGGCAGCTTCGGCAGCGCCGGATCGATCTGCGCCAGGGCGGTGGTCGCGGCGAGCCGGATCTGGTCGGGCGTGATCGGCGCGGGCGGATCGCGCGGGGCCAGGGTGGGGGCGAGGATCGTGTTGGCATCGGCGATGATGGCGAGCTTCGCCGGCTGGTCCTTCGGCACGAAGTCGTTCACGTCGATCGTGCCGCCGACGGTCGGCAGCTTGGAGACCTTCTCGGCGACCTGCTGCGCCGCGGCCGCGTTGGGGGCGAGGACGTCGATCGTGTACGGGTTGGTCACCGGATTGGTGGCGAGCTCACGCAGGGTGCGCATCGCCTCGGTGTTCGGGTTCTTGGTGTCGAGCGGGTCGGAATCGAAGGTGAGCTGGTATGAGAGCGCCACGGCGAGGGCCGCGAGCACCGCGAAGCCGATCAGGATCGGACGCCGATGGCGCACCACGACCGGGTCGAGCCGCGCCGCCCAGGCGAAGCCGACTTCCGCCGCCTCCCCGCCCGGCTGGAACAGGGTGATGGCGGCCGGCAGGAAGGTGAGGGTGCAGGCGAAGGCGATCAGCATGCCGCAGCCGGCGATCAGGCCCAGCTCCGCCACGCCGGAGAAATCGGTGGGCACGAAGGCGAGGAACCCGGCCGCGGTCGCGACGGAGGCGATCAGGATCTGCACGCCGGCGCGCGCCGCGGTCGCCCGCAGGGCCGCCCCCATCTCCCCCGTCTCGAACCGGTACTCCCGGTATCGGACGGAGAACTGGATCGCGAAATCCACCGCGATGCCCACGAACAGCACGCCGAACCCGACCGAGACGAGGTTGAGCGTGCCCACGGCGACCGACGCGAACAGCACGGTCAGCAGCAGGCCCAGCCCCAGGGTCAGCAGGATGGGGACGATCAGGCGCCAGGTATGGACCGCGAGGAACAGCCAGAGCGTGATCAGCACGACGCTGGCGATCAGCCCCTCGACCGCGCCTTCCGCGACGGTCGCGAACTCCTCGTCGGCCAGCGCCACCTGGCCGGTGATGCGGACGGTCGCGTCCCCGCTCTTCACGAACTCCAGGCTCGCGATGATGTTGCGCATGGCCGAGGTGGCGTCGCCGCCCGGCTGCAGGGCGCCGAAATTCTGCTTCGGCTGAACCAGCACGAATCGGTATGGCCCGGCCAGCTCGCTCAGGCCGCCGCCCAGCAGCCCCTGCCAGGAAAGCGGCTGCGGCTTGCCGGCGAGCGCGTCGGCCATGGCGGCGTGGAAGCCCTTGATGGGGGCGAGATAGGGGGTCAGGTCGACGCCCCCATGCGTCACGCCCATGCCCAGCAGCGACAACGCGGCGAACAGGCCGCGGGCGGTGGGGTCGGCGACGAGCTGCCCGAGGAAGGGCTGCGCGTCGATGGTCTGGTCCATCAGGGCGCCGAGCTGCTTCTGGTTGAGGAAGAGCAGGCCTTCCTTCTCGAAGAAGGGCAGCGCGTCGGGCCGCCGGACGCTGAGGAAATGCGTCTTGTCCTGCGAGAGCCGGTCGGCGAGCGCGGCGGCGGTGGCCTCCGCCTCTTCCGGGATGCGCGCCTGCACCACCGCGACCAGCAGGTTGCGGAACTGCGGGAAGTCCTTGTCCATCTCCGCCGCCCGCTGGCGCCAGGGCAGCGTGTCCTTGAACATCCGGTCGGTGTCGGTGCTGACACCCAGGTGGTGCATCGCGAACCAGCCGGAGAACCCGGCCAGCACGAGGGCTCCGAGAAAGACGACGAGCGCGTTGCGGCGGCAGGCATCGACCAGGCCGACGAGCAGGCGGTGCAGCATCACAATTCCACGCATCCGGCAGAGAGGCCGCACCTGATAGTCGTTCGGGAGGGGAGAGGTCCATGCCGGGGGCATCACTTTGACCTGTCCCGCGCGCGCGGGAACCACTTTGACCTGCCCCGCCCGACTGCGCGACAAATCCGCGGCGACCGCGACCAGCCGCTGGCCAGGCCAGGTGGCAGGGCGGCAGCCATCAGGGAGGGTGAGGATGTCCGCGTCCGTTCAAGCCGCCTCGACCGCGCCGCGCACGCGGCCGCCGTTCCGCGCCGACCATGTCGGCAGCCTGCTCCGTCCCAAGGCGCTGCAGGACGCGCGGGCCCGCTGGAAACAGGGCGCGCTCGATCGCGACGGGCTGCGGGAGGTCGAGGACCGCTGCATCCGCGCGGCGATCGCTCGGCAGGAGGAGATCGGCTTGCGCGCCGCGACGGATGGGGAATACCGCCGCGCCTACTGGCACTATGATTTCGTGTCCGGCCTGGACGGGGTGGAGCTGTATGTCCCCGAACAGAAGATCCAGTTCCAGGGCGGCGTGCCCCTGGGGCACGCGCTGCGGGTGACCGGGCGGATCGGCTGGTCGAAGCCGGTGATGGTCGAGGATTACCGCTTCGTCGCCGGGTCGGTGCAGACGGCAATGCCGAAGCAGACCATTCCCTCGCCCTCGGTCGTGCATTTCCGCGGCGGGCGGCGTGCGATCGACACGCAGACCTATCCGGAGATGGAGCCATTCTTTGCCGATCTCGGAGAAGCCTACCACAAGGCGGTCGCCGCGTTCGGGGAAGCGGGGTGCCGCTACCTGCAGCTCGACGAGGTGAACTTGGCCTATCTGTGCGACCCGGCGCAGGTGGAGAGCCTGAAGGCGCGCGGCGAGCACGTGGAAGGGCTGGTCGGCATCTACGCCGACATGCTGAACCGCGCGATCGCCGGGCGGGTGCCGGGGATGACCATCTCCATGCATCTCTGCCGCGGCAATTTCCGCTCCACCTGGGTGGCGCAGGGCGGCTACGAGCCGGTCGCCGAGGTGCTGTTCAATCAGATCGACGCCGACGCCTATTTCATGGAGTACGACACGGATCGCGCCGGCGGGTTCGAGCCGCTGCGCTTCGTCCCGCGCGGGCACAAGGTGGTGGTGCTGGGGCTCGTAACCTCCAAGACCGGCGCGCTGGAGAGCAAGGACGAGCTGAAGCGGCGGATCGACGCCGCGGCCAAGTACCTGCCGCTGGAGCAGCTCGCGCTGTCCCCGCAATGCGGGTTCGCCTCGACGGAGGAGGGCAACACGCTCACCGAGGAGGAGCAGTGGGCGAAGCTGCGCCTCTGCGTCGAGGTGGCGCGGGAGGTCTGGGGCAGCGTCTGATCCGCACGGCCGGACCGCATCCTGCCGGCCCTGGGCCGGCCGCACGGCCACTCGGGTCGAGCGACGCCGGTGGCGCGGCGATCCGGGCGGCCCGACGCGGGACGCGCGGTGAACCGAAGCGGGGCGGTCGGCGTTCCAGGAGGGTGGACCTCAGGGAGACCGACCATGGCCGACGAGAAGACCGAAGCGACCAAGCCCTTCCCCGGCAGCCCGACCGGAAACCGCTCCGGCGTCGGTGACAAGCGGCCGGAGGACCAGAAGGGCGACAAGCCCGCGGCCACCGAGGCTTTCCCGGGCAGCCCGACCGGCAACGCGTCCGGTGCCGGTCCGACGACGACCAAGCCGGGAAAGGTGGAGCGGGGCTGACCCCACCCGGTCCGCCGGCGGGGGCGCCGCGCCTATGATCCGGCGTCGACGTTCCCCGCGCCGGCGTCCGGCCGGGGCGCCCGCACCGGCGGTGGCGCCGCGGCGCGGCCGTCGATCAGGGCGGCGACCTGCTGGACCAGCGCCTTGCGGCGGAACGGCTTGCGCATGACGCGGGTCTCGGGCTCGAGGCTGGCGAGCCGTTCGGCTTCGGCATAGCCGCTGACGACCAGCACCGGCAGGTCGGGGCGCAGCTGGCGGGCCTGGGCCACGAGTTCCGGCCCGTCGAGCCCCGGCATCGCATAGTCCGTCACCAGCACGTCGATGTCCGGCACGCTGGCGAGGCGGGTCAACGCCTCGTCCCCCGTGCCGACGGTGTCCACCGTGAACCCGGTGCCGCGCAGGAAGGACCCCAGCGTCACCAGCACCTCCGACTCGTCGTCGACCAGCAGCACCCGTCCGGCCCCGCGGCCGGTGACGGGCGGTGGCTCCTGCGGTTCCGCCACGGCCTGTTCGGCGACCGGCAGCCAGATTTCCACCCGCGTGCCCTCGCCGATCCGGCTCAGCACGCGCATGTCGCCGCCCGACTGGCGGGCGAAGCCATGCACCATGGACAGACCGAGGCCGGAGCCCTTCGGTCCCTTGGTGGTGAAGAACGGATCGCAGGCCTTGGCCAGGGTCTCCGGGCTCATGCCGGTGCCGGTGTCGGACACGCTCAACACGACGTAGCGGCGGCGGGTCGGATCCTCGAGCGGGTTGAGCACCAGCGGGCCCGCCTGGCAGACCGCGATTCGCAGCGTGCCGCCCTTCGGCATCGCATCCCGCGCGTTGAGCGCGAGGTTGAGCATCGCCGCCTCGAGCTGGCCGGGATCGGCATAGACCTGCGGCGCATCCTCCTGGATGTCGATCGGGATCGAGATCTGCGGGCCCAGGGTGCGGCGCAGCGTGTGGACGATGTCGCCGACCAGTTCCGGCAGCGTCAGGGCGCGGGGCTTCAGCACCTGCTTGCGCGCGAAGGCGAGCAGATGATGCGTCAGGCGCGCCCCGCGCTCGCCCATGCGCAGCGCCCCCTCGGCGCATTCGCGCATCTCCGGCCGGTCGCGCACCTCGTCGATCAGCAGCTCCAGGCTGCCCATCATCGCCTGCAGCAGGTTGTTGAAGTCGTGCGCGATGCCGGCGGTGAGCTGGCCGATGGTCTCCATCCGCTGCTGGTGGTTCAACCGCTCCTCGAACTGGAGCTGGTCGGTCACGTCGCGCAGGACGCCGATCGTGCGCGCGGTCGCGGCCTGGCGCACCGGCCGGAACGTGGGCTCCAGCAGCACGTAGCGCCCGTCCCGCGTGCGGCAGCGCAGCAGCCGCCGGGCCCGCGCCGGCGCGCGCCCCTCCGCCTCCTGCGCTCCGGTCGGGTGGATCAAGGCGCTGAGCGCCTGGCCCAGCAGGTCGGAAGGGGGATAGCCGAGGACGCGTTCGGCCGCACCCGAGGCGTAGAGGATCGTCTCCTCGGCATCGAGCAGGATGATGATGTCGTTCGCATTGTCGGCGATCAGCCGGAGCAGCGCGCTGTCGTGCTGCAACGCCGCCTGCATGCGCGCGAGCCCGATGGCGCGGCCCACGGCGCCCGTCACATCCTCCCGGAAGCTGTCCGACTTGCGGAGATACTGCGTGACCCCGCGCGCGATCGCTTCCGCGGCGACGCTCTCGCTGCCCATGGCGGTCACCAGCACGACCGGGACGCGCGGATCGGCGGCGTTCGCGACCTCCACCACGTCCCAGGCGCTGCCGTCGGGCAGGTGGTAGTCCAGCACCAGGGCGGCGAACCCGCCGTCGCGCAGCATCTGCTTCGCGCGGTCGACTGACCCGCTGAGATGGGGCGCATAGCCCGCCCGCAGCAGCGTGCGGCGGGCGAGTTCGGCGGTTTCGGGCTCGTCCTCGACGATCAGCACGCGAGGGATCGTCTCGATGTTCATGGCGTGCCCGCCGGCTTGCCGGTCATGGCGTACCTGCCGGTGCGACGGGGGCGAGGCTGACGATCGAGACGAACAGTCCGAGCCGCTCGATGGCGTCGATGAAGGCCTGCGCCTCGACGGGCTTGGTGATGTAGACGCTGCAGCCCAGGTCGTAGCAGCGGCCGATTTCGCGCGGGTCGTCGGTGGTGGTCAGGATGATGACGGGGACTTTCCGCGTGGCCGGGTCGGCCTTGATCTCCCGCAGCACGTCCACCCCGTTGAGCCCGCCCGGCATGTTGATGTCGAGCAGCAGCAGCAGGCGTTCGGGCTCCCCGCTGCGGTCCTGCCGGGCGCGCTCGCGCACGTAGTGCAGCGCATCCTCGCCGCGATGGAGCGTGACCACCGGGTTGCTGACGCCGCCGCGGCGCAGGTTGCGCCGGATCAGCTCGCAATGTCCCTCGTCGTCGTCGACCACCAGGATCGTCATGGCTGGATGTCCAGTCAGCATTCGGGTTGGGCCTTCGGCGGATGGCAGGGAAGGGTGAAGTGGAAGGCGGTCCCGGCCGGGTCGCGGTTCTCGGCCCAGATCCGGCCGCCCAGCCGCTCGACGATGCGCTTCACCGCGGCGAGGCCGATCCCGTTCCCGGGCGCGCGTTCCGGATGGAAGCGCTGGAAGACCTGGAACAGCCGGGGAAAGGCGTGGGCGGGAATGCCGATTCCGTTGTCGCGCACCCAGAAATGCGCTTCCTGCCGGTCGGCGGCGCCGCCGATCTCGACGCGTGGCGGGCGGTCGGGGTCGGCGTATTTCAGCGCGTTGTGCACCAGGTTGGCGACGACCTGGCCGACCGCGGTCGCATCGCCGAACGCCTCCGGCAGGGTGTCGACCACGATCGTCGCCCCTTCCGCCTCGGTGGAGCGGCGTACCGCGTCGATCGTGGCCGCGACGACCGCCGCCATGTCCAGCCGGTCGTGCCGGTAGGTCTGCGTGCCGGTGCGGGACAGAGTGAGCAGCGCGTTGATCAGCCGGTCGAACTTGGCGACGCTCGCGCCGATGAAGCGCAACGCGCCCAGGATGTCCTCCGCGACGATCGTCTTGAGCTGGTCCCGCGCCGCCTCGGGCAGGTCGAGCGCCGCGACCGCCTGGTCCAGCCTGGCGCATCCGAACTCGAGCTCCCGGGAAAAGCCCTGGAGGTTGACGAGGGGTGCGCGCAAATCGTGCGAGACGATGTAGACGAAGCTCTCGACCTCCTCGCTCTTGCGGCTGATCTCGGCGTTGGCGCGGCGCAGCGCCTGGTTCGCGGTGGCGAGCGCCTTGTTGAGGTGCCGCAGGTCGGCTTCCGCGCGCCGTCGCAGCGTAATGTCCGTCACGGCCGCCAGCACGCTTGGCCGCGCCGCCGAACCCACCGGCTTCAACCCGACCTCCACGGGGAATTCCGACCCGTCCTTCCGCCGCGCATGCAGGGTACGGCCGGCGCCCATCGGACGGGGGACCGGATCCCGCGCATAGGCGCCGCGCAGCATGCGATGGGCGACGCGCACCCGGTCCGGGAGCAGCAGCTCGATCGGCTGTCCGGTCAGGTCCGTCCGCGAATAGCCGAACAGCCGTTCGGCCTCCCCGTTGACCCAGGTGATCTCACCCGCGTCGTCCACCAGCAGCATGGCATAGGGCGCGGATTCCACGACGGCTTGGAAGATCGTCCCCCCAGCGGAATGGGGTCCGGCGGTCATCTCCTCCTGATGCGTGCCGTCCAGCATCATGCGGGGTCCGGTTCCTGCTCACGGGCGCCGAGCGCGTTTCTGAGACGAGACGCGGCACCCGTGGTGTGACTCATGCGACGATCGTATCGGAAACTATCGATCGTTCCGCAGAAATGCAACCATCGCGAGTGGCGCGACGATGGCATTGGCGAGGCGGCACCCGCGCCCCAACATGCCCGGTATGATCGCGTTCGCCGCCCTGCTGGAGCGTCTCGTCTTCACCCCGTCCCGCAATGCCAAGGTCGCGCTGCTGCGGCACTACTTCGCCACGGAGCCCGATCCCGACCGCGGCATCGCCCTCGCCGCGATCACCGGGGAACTCGGCTTCTCGGCCGCGAAGCCCGGCCTGATCCGGGATCTCGCCGCCGCCCGCACCGATCCGGTGCTGTTCGGGTGGTCGTACGACTACGTGGGCGACCTCGCCGAGACGGTCGCGCTGATGTGGCCGGCCGCCCCCACCAACGCCGCGCCCCCGTCGCTGGCCGCGGTGGTGGAGGGGCTCGAGACCACGCCGAAGCCCGCGCTGCCCGCGCTGGTCGCCGGCTGGCTCGACGCGATGGAGCCCTCGGCGCGGTTCGCCCTGCTGAAGCTGATCACCGGGGCTCTGCGCGTCGGCGCCTCCGCGCGGCTGGCGAAGATCGCGCTGGCCGACCTGGGCGGGGTCGAAGCGGACGACGTGGAGGAGGTGTGGCACGGCCTGGCGCCGCCCTACGCGCCGCTGTTCGCCTGGCTGGAGGGCCGGGGCGACCGCCCCGATCCCGCCGATGCCCCGGTGTTCCGCCCGCCGATGCTGGCGCACCCGCTGGAAGCGGGCGACCTGGCCGGCCTGCAGCCCGAGGAGTGGCGGGCCGAGTGGAAATGGGACGGCATCCGCGTGCAGCTCGTGGCGACCCAGGCCGGCGCGCGGCTGTATTCCCGGGGGGCAGAGGAGATTTCCGCGGCCTTCCCCGAGATCCTCGAGGCGATGGATTTCCACGCCGTGCTGGACGGGGAGCTGTTGGTGGTGCGCGACGGCACCGTCGCCCCGTTCGCGGACCTGCAGCAGCGGCTCAACCGCAAGGCGGTCACGGCGCGGATGATGGCGGAGTTCCCCGTCGCGATCCGGCTCTACGACCTGCTGTTCGAGGATCACGAGGACCTGCGCCCGCTGCCGTTCGACGACCGCCGGACGCGGCTCGAGGCCTGGTTCGCCCGCACGCGCCCGGCGCGCATGGACCTGTCGCCGCTGATCCGCTTCCACTCGCTCGACGAGCTCGCGGCGCTGCGCGACGGGGCCCGGGCGGCCTCGATCGAGGGGCTGATGCTCAAGCGGGGCAGCGCGCCCTATGTGCCGGGCCGGGTGAAGGGGCAGTGGTGGAAATGGAAGCGCGACCCGCTGACGCTGGACGCGGTCCTGATGTATGCGCAGCGCGGGCACGGCAAGCGCAGCTCCTACTACTCGGACTACACGTTCGGCGTGTGGAAGGGGACGGAGCTGGTGCCGATCGGCAAGGCGTATTTCGGCTTCACCGACCAGGAGCTGGCCTTCCTGGACCGATGGATCCGCAACCACACGACCGCCCGCTTCGGCCCGGTGCGGGAGGTGGAGAAGGCGCTGGTGCTGGAGGTGGCCTTCGACGCGGCCCAGCTCTCGACGCGGCACAAATCGGGCGTGGCCCTGCGCTTTCCGCGGGTGTCCCGCATCCGGACGGACAAGCCGGCGGCGGAGGCCGACCGCATCGAGACGGTCATGGCGCTGGTCGAGAACCGGCTGGCGTGACGCGCGCGTCGTGACCGCCCGCCCCGCGCCGTCATCCGCGGGCCCCGACCCACGGCTGTCCGGTTCGTCACGC
>MKTV01000053.1:126934-137541 GCA_001898425.1 Rhodospirillales bacterium 69-11 | reverse complement strand
TGCTGTCCGCATCGCTCGTGCCGATGGGGGTCGCCGGGTCGAGCCCGGCGATGACGGTGGGGTGCGGTGTTCAGTGCCCTCATCGCCCGTGCCGATGGGGGTCGCCGGGGCGAGCGCGGCGATGACGGTGGGGTGCGGTGCCCACTGCCCGCATCGCTCGAACACCGCCCGCGGACCCTCGACCATAACGATCCATCACAGATCAGTCGATTGAGTGAGCCAGCGCCATGGGTTACGGTGATTCTCACATGCGCCCTCCATTCCTGCTGCTCGTGTCCCTGCTCGCACCGGCCGACCCTGCGTCCGCACAGGTGACGGTCGACCTGCGCGCGCTGGACGCCTTGCCGGCGACCAGACCCGCCATCACCCGGCCGGCGCCGAACCTTGCGCCGCGCACCCGCCCACAAACCGCGAGCACCTCCGCCGGCACCAGCGGAACCGCCGCCCATGCCGCGGCAACTCCGTCCGCTCAGGCATCGGCGGCGGCAACCGGCACGCAGACGGCGACCGCCGCCGGCTCCAACCAGGCCCCCGCATCCCCGGCGACGTCGACAGCGGGCAGCGCCGCCGCCGCTCCCGCCGCGACCTTGCCGCGCGGCGCGCCGCCGGCGGAGCCAACCGGCGCGGCGAGCCCGACCTTGCACGCCGACGCAAGCCCCACGCCCGCCGCGGCCGAGGCGCCAACCGGGCCCGTGGCCGCCGCGGTGCGCGTCATGTTCGCGCCGGGCCAGGGCGAACTCGGGGCCGACGGCGCGTCGGTCATCAAGGAACTGGTCGCCTCCGCGCCGAAGGGCGACGGCACCACCTACAACGTCGTGGCCTACGCCGCGGCGACGCCCGACGATCCCTCGACCGCGCGGCGCCTGTCGCTCTCGCGCGCGCTCGCGGTGCGCAACGTGCTGATGGGCGCCGGCGTGCCCTCCAGCCGCATCTACGTCCGCGCGCTCGGAGGCCAGACCGGTGACGGGCCGGCCGACCGAGCGGATGTGAGTGTCCTTGGGGGCAACGCGCCTCCGCCAGCATCGGCAAAACCGCAATGACGCGTCCCACGGTCTACCTGCTGCGGATGGCGATCTTCCTGGTCGTCGTGGCCGCCGTGGTGGGCCTGCTGTCCCCCGTGCTGATCGGAACGTTCGAGAACAACCCGCTGCTCAACAGCCTGATCCTGCTGGTGCTGTTCCTCGGCATCATCTGGAACCTCCGTCAGGTGCTGCGCCTCACGCCCGAGGTGACCTGGCTCGAGACCTACCAGACCGCGCGCCCCCGCCTCGCCACCCTGCCCTCGCCGCGGCTGCTCGCGCCGATGGCCAGCATGCTGGCGGCGCGGGAGAACAACCAGGGCCGCGCCGGCCAGGCCCGCTTCACCCTGTCGGCCACCGCGATGCGCAGCCTGCTCGACGGCATCGCGTCGCGCCTGGACGAGAGCCGCGAGCTCTCGCGCTACATGACCGGGCTGCTGATCTTCCTCGGCCTGCTGGGCACGTTCTGGGGGCTGCTGCGCACGGTGCACGCCGTCTCCGACGTGATCGGCGGGATGACCGCCAGCAGCAACGACGTGAACCTGCTGTTCGAGCAGCTCAAGTCCGGCCTGACCAAGCCGCTCGCCGGCATGGGCACCGCGTTCTCTGCCTCCATGTTCGGCCTCGCCGGCGCGCTGGTGCTGGGCTTCCTCGACCTCACCGCCGGCCAGGCGCAGAACCGGTTCTTCAACGAGCTCGAGGAATGGCTCGCGGGCCTGACCCGCCTCTCCTCCGGCGCGCTGGCCGAGGGCGAGGGCTCCGTCCCGGTCTACGTCCAGGCGCTGCTCGAGCAGACCGCCGAGAACATGGAGAACCTGCAGATGATCCTCTCCCGCGGGGAGGATCGGAACGCGCAGATGGGCCAGGCCATGCTGACGCTCAACGAGAAGGTCGGCCTGCTCAGCGAGACCATGCGCACGAGCCAGCAGCTCATGCTGAAGATCGCGGAGACGCAGGCCGCGCTCGCCCCGGTGCTGCAGCGCCTGCACGACGTCCGGGGTGACGACGTTGCGCGCAGCCACCTGCGCAACATCGAGCTCTACCTCCAGCGGCTGCTGGCGGACGCCGAACAGGGTCGCGCGCAGACCACCGCGGAGCTGCGCAACGACCTGCGCATCCTGACCCGCACGGTCGCGGCGCTGGCCGACGAGCAGCGGTAATGGCGCTGCGCGCGCGCCGCAGCCACGGCAACGGGCTCGACGCCTGGCCCGGCTACGTGGACGCGCTGTCCACGCTGCTGATGGTCATCATCTTCGTGCTGCTGGTGTTCGTGCTGTCGCAGGCCTTCCTGTCGGTGGCGCTGAACGGGCGGGATCAGGCGCTGGACAAGGTGAACCACCAGCTCGCCCAGCTCACCGAGGCGCTGTCGCTCGAACGCGGCAAGGCCCAGTCGCTCGAGCTGTCGATCTCTCAGCTGAACCAGCAGCTCGCGGCCGGCAGCGCGGCGCGTGACCAGCTCTCGAAGCAGCTCGCCGCGCTTCAGGACCAGTCGCAGCGCACCGCCGCCGACCGCGACGCGCTGCGGGCGGAGCGTGACCGCCTGACCCAGCAGGTCGCGCAGGCGCAGCAGGCGGTGCAGACCACCACCGCCGCGCGGGATTCGCTGCAGGCGGAGCGGGACCGGCTGGCGCAGCAGCTCGCGCAGACCCAGCAGGCCGGCGCGGCCGCGACCTCCGAACTCCAGGCGCAACTCGGGGCCGCCACCGAACGCGCCGCGGCGACGCAGGAGGAGCGGGACAAGCTCGCGGCGCAACTCGCCGATGCGCGCCAGCTCCTGGCCGCGGCGGAGGCGCGCTATGCCGAGATGCAGCGGCAGATCGCCGAGCTCGACAAGACGGTGAAGGCCGACAAGGCCACGATCGACGCGCGGGTGTCCGACCTCGCCAAGCTGGCCGAACAGGCCCGCGCGCTGGCGGCACTGCGCGACGAGCTGGAGAAGCAGGCGCAGGACGCCGCCGTACGGGCGACCACCGAACAGCAGCGGCGGGAAGCGGTGGCGGCGCAGCTCGCGGACGAGCAGAAGCTGGGGGACAGCGCGCGGGCGCAGATCGCGCTGCTGACGCAGCAGGTGGACCAGTTGAAGGCGCAGCTCGCCTCGGTCGCCAAGGCGCTGGACCTCGCGCAGACCGACAACAAGGACAAGGAGACCGAGATCGCCAATCTCGGCCAGAAGCTGAACGTCGCCCTGGCGCAGCGGGTCGAGGAGCTGCAGCAGTATCGCAGCGAGTTCTTCGGCAAGCTGCGCAGCCTGCTGGCGAACCGGTCGGGCATCCAGGTCGTGGGCGACCGCTTCGTCTTCCAGAGCGAGGTGCTGTTCCCGGTGGGCAGCGCCGACCTGACCCAGGCGGGGATTGCGCAGATGACGACGCTCGCGATCACCATCAAGGACATCGCGAAGCAGATCCCGCCGGACGTGAAATGGATCCTGCGGGTGGACGGCCACACCGACCCGCAGCCGGTGAAGGGCGGCCAGTTCTCCTCCAACTGGGAGCTGGCGGCGGCGCGGGCGATCAACGTGGTGAAACTGCTGATTGCCGACGGCGTGCCGCCGGAGCACCTCGCCGCCACGGCATTCGGCGAGTTCCAGCCCTTCGGCCCGGGGGATACGCCCGACGCCTACGCGAAGGACCGCCGGATCGAGTTGCGGCTGACCGACCGCTAGGCGCGCGGCGCCGTCTCGGCCAGCGGGCGCTGAAACGGGACGGAGGTGGCGCACCCTGACATCGTCATGGCCGGGCTCGTCCCGGCCAACTCCACCGCACCCTCACACGGTCATGGCCGGGCTCGTCCCGGCCATCCCCACCGGCACCCTGCCGCGATAGACGGCCGGGACACGCCCGGCCATGACGGAGGGGGACGGCACGGGGTCACGCCGCCACCCTGGCGCCTCCCTCCGTCCCTCACCCCCCGGCGAGGGCGTCGATCTCCGCCAGGTCCTGCGCCGTCAGCCTCCAGCTCCCCGCCTTCACGTTCTCCTCCAGCTGCTCGGGGCGCGTCGCACCGGCGATCACGGAGGCGACGGGGCTCTGCGCCAGGAGCCAGGAGAAGGCGAGTTCCAGCATCCGGTGGCCGCGCGCCTCCACCCAGTCGCCCAGCTTCTCGGCAATGCCCCAGTTCCGCTCCGTCAGGTAGCGGTCCGCCAGGCGTTGCGTGTTCGCGAGCCGCGTGCCGGAGGGCAGCGGCGTGTTACGGCGGTACTTGCCCGTCAGCAGCCCGCTCGCCAGCGGGAAATAGGGCAGCAGCCCCAGCCCGTATTTGCGCGCGGCCGGGATCAGGTCCGTCTCCGGCTTGCGGAAGATCAGCGAATACTCGTCCTGGCACGACACGAACGGGGCCAGCCCGGCGGAGCGCGCCGTCCACTGCGCCTCCACCATCTGCCAGGCCGGGAAATTGGAGCAGCCCACGTAGCGCACCTTCCCCTGCCGGATCAGGTCGTCGAGCGCGCGCAGCGTCTCCTCGATTGGGGTCAGCGGATCCGGCTGGTGCATCTGATAGAGGTCGATCCAGTCGGTCTGCAGGCGGCGCAGGCTGTCCTCCACCGCCTGCATGATGTAGCGCCGCGCGCCGCCCACCTTCACCGCCACGTCGTCCATCGGCATGCCGAACTTGGTCGCGAGCACGATCCGCTTGCGGTCCTCGCCCAGGATGCGGCCCATCAGCGTCTCGGAACCGCCACGCTCCCCATACACGTCGGCGGTGTCGAACAGCGTGATCCCGAGGTCGAGCGCCTTGTGGATCACCGCCCGCGTGGCAGCCTCGTCGATGCGGCCGCCGAAGTTGTTGCATCCGAGGCCAATGGCCGAGACGCGCAGGCCGGACTGGCCGAGGTTACGGATTTCCATGGCGGCAGGCTCCTCGAACGGGGAAGCGCGCAGAGTGGCGCGCGGGCGCAGGGACGCCAAGCCTCCCCCGCCGGCGGCCCTTTGCCGATCCGGCTCGCCCGCACCGCCGCATCCGCGTCAGAAGACGATGCGCTTCTCGATCCCGGCATCCCGGTCGGCCGGCGCCTCGAAGTCCAGCACCGGTCCCAGCGGAACGATGCCGCTGGGGTTCAGGCGCTTGTGGCTCTGGTAGTAGTGCCGCTTGATGTGGTCGGGGTTGACCGTCCCCGCGACGCCGGGGATCTGGTAGATGTCCCGCGTGTAGGCCCACAGGTTTCGGTAGTCCACGAGCCGCCGCAGGTTGCACTTGAAGTGCCCGTGGTAGACGAGGTCGAAGCGCACCAGCGTAGTGAACAGGCGGATATCCGCCTCGGTCAGGGTGTCGCCGACCAGGAAGCGGGACTGGGCCAGCCGTTCCTCCAGCCAGTCCAGCGTCTCGAACAGCGGGACCACCGCCTCCTCATACGCCTCCTGCGTGGTGGCGAAGCCCGCCTTGTAGACCCCGTTGTTCAGCGTGTCGTAGACGCGGGCGTTGACCTCGTCGATCTCCTCGCGCCGGTCGGCCGGGTAGTAGTCGCCCGGCTTGGCCCCGACCGCGTCGAAGGCGCTGCCGAACATCCGCAGGATCTCGGCCGATTCGTTGTTCACGATGGTCTGGGTGTGCCGGTCCCACAGCACGGGCACGGAGACGCGGCCGGTGTAGCTGGCATCGGCGCGGGTATAGACCTCATGCAGCGTGCGGCTGCTGGACAGCGTGTCCGGGATCACGCCCTCGCCCGCGGCGAAGGTCCAGCCCTGCGGCCCCATCAGCCAGTGCGTGACCGAGACGGGCACGATGCTCTCCAGCCCCTTCAGCGCGCGCATGATCAGCGTGCGGTGCGCCCAGGGGCAGGCGAGCGAGACGTAGAGATGATAGCGGCTCGCCTGCGCGGCGAATCCGTCATGCCCGGTCGGACCGGGACGGCCATCGGGCGTGACCCAGTTGCGGAACATCGTTTCGGCGCGCTCGAACCGCCCCTCACCCTTGGCCGGTGCGGGTTCGTCCTCGTGCCACACGCCGTCGATCAGCAGGCCCATGTCGTGTCCCTGAGTGGTGAGTGCCGCCGTCAGCCGCCCGCGGCGAAGCGCGTGGCGGCGGGACGGCTGGCGATTTCGCTGACCAGCTTGCGAGTCATCGCTTCCCCGAAGCTGGCGAAGTCATGCACCTCCAGCACAAAGCTCGCCGGGCCGCCCGTGACGTTCTCGCGATAGTAGGCGGCAAGCCCGCCGGGCGGCTGCACGTGCGCGAAGGTCCACGACACCGGGTGGTCGTTGATGATGGCGAGCCCGTTGATCGTGATGCCGGCGCGTATCGCGTCGTCCCGCGCCTCCCCGATCTCGCGCCCCGCATTGTTCGTGCCGTCGCCGCAGACGTCGATCACCCGCCGCGTGGCGGTGACCGGCGCCTCGGCCAGAAGTTGCACGGCATGGTCGACCCCGGCGCTGATCGCGGTCCGCCCCCAGAAGCTGCGCGGCGCCGCGGCCACCCGGTCGGCGAACGCCTCGGCCGAGGCGCGGTCACGGATCACCGTGAAGTCGAGCACCGTGCGCACCTCGAAGCTGCTGGCGAATTCCACATAGGCGACGGCGATCGCCCCGAGCGGCCCGCCCTGGATGGCGGCGATTACCTGGGGGGAGGTGAAGGCGGTGCGATAGCCGGTCTTCTCGAGCTTGTACTCGCCGTCGTCGATGCTGCGCGACGTATCGGTGACCAGCACCAATGCGAGATCGACGTCCTCGGCCGCCGCGATCCGCGGCAGGGACAGGAGGGCAAGCACGACGACGGCGAGCAGGCGCGGCATGGCAGCCCCCATGGCGAGCGGACCTTCACCCATGGGAGCGGCCCGGTGCAACTTCGTCAAAGGTTTTCCATGACCTGGAATGCCGGCGACCGCCGCCGGTTGCCGGGGCCGCCGGCCTCCCGCACACTCGAAGCATCAAAGGGGAGAGGCAATCCATGGACGTCAGGCTCGATGGCCGTACCGCACTCATCACCGGCGCGAGCAAGGGGCTGGGCCTCGCGATGGCGCAGACCTTCGCCGCCTCGGGCGCCGAGGTCGCCATGCTGGCGCGGACCCGCGCCGGGCTCGACGCGGCCATGGACAAGATCGCCCCCGACGCGCGCAGCCGGGTCGCGGCCTTCACCTGCGACGTGAGCAAGGCCGAGGAGGTCGCGCGCACCTTCGAGGCGGTGACCGCGCGTTTCGGCAAGGTCGACATCCTGATCAACAATGCCGGCCAGTCCCGCGCCCAGGCCTTCGACACGATCACCGACGACATCTGGCAGGAGGACCTGGACCTCAAGCTGTTCGCCGCGATCCGCCTCACCCGCCTTGCCTGGCCGGGGATGAAGGAGCGGAAATGGGGCCGCATCATCAACGTGCTGAATATCGGCGCGAAGGCGCCGCGGGCCGGCGGGGCGCCCACCGCGGTGTCCCGCGCGGCGGGGATGGCGCTGATGAAGGTGCTCTCGCAGGAAGGCGCGCCGCACAACATCCTGGTCAACGGGCTGCTGGTCGGCATCATCGTCTCCGACCAGTGGGCGCGCCGGCACGAGGCGCAGGTGGCGTCGGGCAAGAGCAACGAACCGCTCGAGAGCTTCCTCGCCAAGATGGGGTCCGGGGTGCCGATCGGGCGCATGGGCAAGCCCGAGGAGTTCGCCGCGATGGCCTGCCTGCTGTGTTCGGAGCTGGGCGGGTTCACCACCGGCACTGCGATCAACATGGATGGCGGCGCCTCGCCCGTGGTGTGACGGGGACGGGCCGCAGCACCCGTGATGGGACGGCGACCAGCCGCGCTGTCCCGCGCGGGGCGGCATGGCGGGTGCAGGCCGAGCCGGGTCGGTGGTTCGGCTCAGAGCCGGACGCCGAACACCTCCACTAGGCCAGCCTGACCCTCCGCCGTGATCCGGACGGCGCGGCTGTCGCGATGCCGCTCGAGCCAGCCCAGGGCGAAGCAGCGGTTGGCGAGCGCGGCGCCGATGCGGCCGGCGAGGTGCAGGCGGCGCTCGCTCCAGTCCAGGCACGGACGGCAGAAGACGCGGCGCCCCGCCGGCGGGTCGGCACCGAAGTCGCGCAGGAAGGCTTGGCCGTCCGCCGTCACCTCCCCGCCATCGGTGCCCAGCACGACATGGCCGCGTGCCACCAGCGTGTCGGCCAGGCCAACGCCCAGCCGTCCGGCAAGGTGGTCGTAGCAGGTGCGGGCGGTGCGGAGGGCCTCCCCGCCGCGCCACGGTGCGCCATGACGCTCGTCCGGCCCGGCAACCGCCATCACCGCCTCCAGCATCTGCCCGACCAGCGGCGAGGCGAGGCGGAAGTAGCGGTGCCGCCCCTGCCGCGCGGCGTCGAGCAGGCCGGCCTCGGTCAGCTTGGCCAGATGGCCGCTGGTGGTCTGCGGCGAGACCCTGGCGGCGAAGGCGAGTTCCTTCGCGGTCAGGGCGCGGCCGTCCATCAGCGCGGAGAGGATGTTGGCGCGGGCCGGATCGCCCAGCAGCGCCGCGATGCTGGCCATGCGGGATGCGTCGCTCATGAGCCGGAGTGTAGCGCCTGGCGATGCAGGCGCGCAGCACGCACGGTTCGGTGGCGGCCGAAGCGTGCGCCCCCCGACGGCGTTAACCGCGTGCTAGGCAGGACGGCGCATCCTATCGCATGGCCGCCGTCGTGGCGCGGCAGGCGTGAACCGCGGACGCGGCAGGGGTGCGTGACCGCGTTGGCGTGGAGGAGGACGGATGTTCGCAGTGCTGTTCGAGGTCGAACCGCAGGCGGAGCGGTGGGACGACTACATGCGGCTCGCGGGCATGCTGCGCCCCGAACTGCTGCGGATCGAGGGGTTCTTCGACAACCGCCGCTTCTCCAGCCGGCGCCATCCCGGACGGCTGCTGTCGCTCTCGCTCTGGCGCGACGAGAAGGCGCTGGTGCGCTGGCGCGCGCATGCCGGCCATCACGCGATCCAGGCGGTGGGGCGGGGGGAGATCTTCCGTGACTACCACCTGCGGGTCGGCGAGGTGGTGCGGGATGGCGGGAACGCGCTTGCGCAGCAGCGGCTCGACGAGACCGCGGTCGGCGCGGCGCGTGCGGTCACCATCCTGGACGGTCCGGTGGGCTCCGAACCGCCGGACGCGCCGGGGCTGGTGGACTGGGACGCATTCGACGGGGTGACGGAACCCGGGACGACGCTGATGCTGCTGTCCTGGCGCGACGCGCCGGCGATGGCGGCGTGGGCGGACGATGGAGCCGCCCGCCGGCTGGACGTGCGGATCGTGCGCGACTACGGCATGCACGCACGCGACGAGGCCCCGCAGTACCACCGCCCGGTGGTCCGCCCCGAGGCCCCCGGCGGCTGACGCCTCCGGCGCTCGCCCTCCCCCGCGTCATGGCCGCCCCGTGTCATGACCGCCCCGTGTCATGCCGCCCCGTGTCATGGCCGCCCCGTGTCATGGCCGGCGCGGGCCTCTGTGTCATGGCCGCCGCAGGGCGGCCATCCACGACTTCCCTCACGCGCACCAGCAAAGCCGTGGATGGCCGCGACAAGCGCGGCCATGACACAGAGGGGGAGCGCGGCGATGACACGAGGAGGCGGAGGCACGCCCCCGCCGCACGGCCGCCGCCCCTACCTCCGCCGGGCGGCCAGCTCCCCCGCCAGGCGCAGCGCCGCGATCAGGCTGCACGGGTCGGCGATCCCGCGGCCCGCGATGTCGTAGGCCGTGCCGTGATCGGGGGACGTCCGGACGATCGGCAGCCCCAGCGTCACGTTCACCCCGTTGTCCATGTCCAGCGTCTTCAGCGGGATCAGCGCCTGGTCGTGGTACATGCAGATCGCCACGTCGTAGCGGGTTCGCGCCGTCCGGGTGAACATCGTGTCGGGCGGCCAGGGACCGGAGACGTCCAACCCATCCGCCCGCAACCGGTCGAGCGCCGGAGCGATCAGCGTCTGTTCGTCGGTTCCGAGCGCTCCCTGCTCCCCCGCATGCGGGTTGAGGCCGGCAACGGCCAGCCGCGGTGCCGCGAGGCCGAAATCCCGCCGCAGCGCCGCCGCCGTGGTGCGGGCGGCCGCGACGATCATCTCGGTCGAGAGCATCGCGATCGAATCGCGCAGCGAGGCATGCACCGTGACCGGCACGACCCGGAGCAGCGGGCTGGCCAGCATCATGATCTGCTGCCCGGTCGCGCCGGTCAGCGCGGCCAGGAACTCGGTGTGGCCCGGATAGGAGAACCCGGCCTGGTAGAGCGCCGCCTTGTTGATCGGATTGGTCACGACGGCCCCGGCGAGCCCGTCCAGCGCGAGCCGCGTCGCGCGCTCGATCGCTCCTACGATGGCGGTGGCATTGGCCGGATCGGGCTTGCCCGGCACCGGCGGTGCGGCGAGCGGGACCGCGAGCACCGGCAGCGCGTCGGCGAACCCCGTCGCGTCGAAGGCGTCCACGACCCGGACCGGCACGTCGAGCCCCAGCCGCGTGGCGAGCGCCCGCAGCCGGTCGGGGTCATCCAGCGCGACGAAGGTCGGGCCGGTCTGCCGCAGCGCGAGCCACGCCCGCAGCGTGAGTTCCCCGCCGATCCCGGCCGGGTCGCCCATGGTGAGTGCCAGCGGCTTCATCGCCCCCCTCCCCCCTCATGGGGCAGGACCGGGGTGGGGGGGCCACCACGCACACGCACCCACGTGCCACGCCCCG
>MKTV01000053.1:122514-126923 GCA_001898425.1 Rhodospirillales bacterium 69-11 | reverse complement strand
CCTCCCCCCTCGCGGGGGAGGGCCGGGGTGGGGGGGCCACCACGCACACGCACCCAAGTGCCACGCCCCGACGCACCTCCCCCTCCCCCCGCGCTGGGGAGGGCCGGGGTGGGGGGGCCACCCGGCACATGCACCCACGTGCCACGCCCCGACTCACCCCCTCCCCCTGCCCCCCTCCCGCAAGCGGAGGGGGAATGGAGGTTCGGGGCCATCAGATGTGCAGGGCGTGGCCGGCGGTGGCGAGGGCGGCTTCCTTCACCGCCTCCTCCAGCGTCGGATGGGCATGGCAGATGCGGCCGACATCCTCGGACGAGGCGCCGAACTCCAGCGCCGTCGCCAGTTCGGCGATCAGCGTACCGGCTTCGGGGCCCAGGATGTGCGCGCCCAGCAGCCGGTCCGTCTGCTTGTCCGCCAGGATCTTCACAAACCCGTCCGTCTCGCCCATGGCGCGGGCGCGGCCGTTGGCGGTGAAGGGGAACTTGCCGACCGCATAGGCGATGCCGGCGGCCTTCAGCTCGTCCTCCGTCTGCCCCACCCACGCCACTTCCGGCGCCGTGTACACCACGCTCGGGATCACCCCGTAATTCACGTGGCCCGCCTGGCCGGCGAGGATCTCGGCCACGGCCACGCCCTCGTCCTCGGCCTTGTGCGCCAGCATCGGGCCAGCGATCACGTCGCCGATCGCGTAGATGCCCGGCACGTTGGTCGCGTAGTGCGGGTCGACGATCACCCGGCCGCGGTCGTCCAGTGCGACGCCCGCCTCGGCGAGGCCCAGCCCCTCGGTCACCGGCCGGCGCCCGATCGCCAGCAGCACCACATCGGCCTTCAACGTCTCCGCGGCCCCGCCCTTCACCGGCTCGACCGAGAGCGTCACGCCGTCCTTCTCCGCCTTGGCGCCGGTCACCTTGGCGCCCAGGCGGAACTTCAGGCCCTGCTTCGCGAGAATGCGCTGGAACGCCGTCGCGACCTCGGTATCCATGCCCGGCGCGATGCGGTCGAGGAACTCGACCACCGTCACCTCCGCCCCCAGCCGGCGCCAGACGGAGCCGAGTTCGAGGCCGATGATGCCTGCCCCGATGACGACCAGATGCCCCGGCACCTTGTCGACCTCGAGCGCGCCGGTGGAGGTGACGATGCGCTTCTCGTCCACCTCGACCCCGCGTAGCGGCGTGCTGTCGGAACCGGTGGCGATGACGATCGCCTTGGTCTCATGGGTGGTGCCGTCGACCTCCACCTTGCCGGGCGCGACGATGCGGCCGGCGCCCTTGAGCCAGGTCACCTTGTTCTTGCGGAACAGGAACTCGACGCCCTTCACGTTGGCGCTGACCACCTCGCCCTTGCGCGCCTGCATCCGCGCGAGGTCGAGCTTGACCCCGTCCACCAGCACGCCGTGGTCCTTCAGCCCGTGGGTCGCGTGGGCGAACTCCTCCGAGGATTGCAGCAGCGCCTTGGACGGGATGCAGCCGATGTTGAGGCAGGTCCCGCCGAGGGTCGCGCGCTTCTCCACGCAGGCGACCTTGAGGCCGAGTTGGGCGGCGCGGATCGCGCAGACATAGCCGCCGGGGCCGGCGCCGATGACGATGAGGTCGAACGAGTCGCTCATGGGGCGAGCCTTTCAGAGACGGGCGGGGTTCAGGGGCGGCATGCCCGGCGGCGGCGGGAGGACGCGGGCGATGAGGCGGAAGGGCGGTCCGAAGGCGGCCGCGAGGGCACGGGCGGAGGAAGCCGGGGGGCACGGGCGGATGGGGGCCGCCGGTGCGCCAACCGTCATCCCCGGGCTCGACCCGGGGATCCCCGCGGCACCCTGCCGCAGGATCTCCGTGGCACCCTGCCGATGGGGATGGCCGGGTCGAGCCCGGCCATGACGGTGTGAGGACACGATCGTCCGCGCTCCGGCCCGCGGATGGCCGGGTCGAGCCCGGCCATGACGGCGTGAGGACACGATCGTCCGCGCTCCGGCCCGCGGATGGCCGGGTCGAGCCCGGCCGTGACGGTGTGAGGTGGCCGCCATCGACGCGCAGACCGGGGCGAGAGGAGACGTGGCTACAGCCCCAGCAGCAGGCGGCGGGGATCCTCGAGGCCTTCCTTCACGCGGACCAGGAAGGACACCGCCTCCTTCCCGTCGATGATCCGGTGGTCGTAGGACACCGCGAGATACATCATCGGCCGGATCTCGATCTTGCCGCCCACCACCATCGCCCGCTCCTGGATCTTGTGCATGCCCAGGATCGCCGACTGCGGCGGGTTGAGGATCGGGGTCGACATCAGGCTGCCGTAAATGCCGCCATTGGTGATGCTGAACGTGCCGCCGGTCAGCTCGTCGAGCTTGAGCTGCCCGTCGCGCACCCGGCGGCCGAAATCGGCGATGGTGCCCTCGATCTGGGCGAAATCCATCTGGTCGGCGTCGCGGATCACCGGCACCACGAGGCCGGACGGGCCGCCCACCGCGATCCCCATGTTGACGAAGTTCTTGTAGACGATCTCGTCGCCGTCGATCTCGGCGTTGACGGCCGGGAACTCCTTCAGCGCGACGCAGCAGGCGCGCACGAAGAAGGACATGAAGCCCAGCCGCACGCCCTTGTTCTTCTTCTCGAACGCGTCGCGGTATTCGGAGCGCAGCGCCATCACCGCCGACATGTCCACCTCGTTGAAGGTGGTCAGCATGGCGGCGTTGTTCTGCGCCTCCTTCAGCCGCGCGGCGATGGTGCGGCGCAGGCGGGTCATCTTCACCCGCTGCTCGCGCACGTCGGCGGTGCGCGGGGCGGAGGATGCGGCGGGCGCCGGGGCCGGTGCAGCCGGGCGGTTGAGGAACTCGATCACGTCGCCCTTGGTGATGCGGCCGTCCTTGCCGGTGCCGCCACCGATCGCGTCGGCGCCGACGCCCTGCTCCGCCATCATCTTGGCGGCCGCGGGCAGCGGCGCGTGCACGTTGCCGGAGGCGGGCGGCATGGCGGGGCGGGAGACCGGGCCGGTCGGCCGCGGCGGCGGGTTGACGCCGGCCGGCGGATTGGCGGCCGCGCGCGGCGCCGGAGCGGGGGCTGGCGACGCGGGGGCCGGGGACGCGGGTGCGGCAGACGCCGGCGCGGCGGCGGGGGTCACCTGCGCGGGGGCCGGAGACGGCGGCGAGGCCTTCACCGGCGCCGGCGCGGCGGCCGGCTTGGCGGCGGCGGGCTTGGCCGCGGCGCCGGCACCGCCGGCTTCGATCAGGCCCAGCGTGGCGCCGACTTCGACCTCTCCGCCCTCGGGCACGCCGATCGAGGCGAGCACGCCGGCGGACGGCGCCGTCACCTCGACCGTCACCTTGTCGGTTTCCAGCTCGACCAGCGCCTCATCGGCGGCGACCGCCTCGCCTTCCTGCTTCATCCAGCGCGCCACCGTCGCGGTCGTGACGCTCTCGCCCAGGGTGGGCACCTTGATCTCGGTCGCCAATGCGGTCTCTCCGGCGCGTGGTTGTCGTCGTTGGGGCGGGTGTATGCCTCACGCGCCGCCATCATGGGAGGGGGGTGAGCCCGAAGGGGGCCCGCGCGCGGCCCCCGCCTCCCCTGGTCGTCCGCGGTCCCCGGCCCCGGGGCGCACCCAAGCGGCCGGACGTGACCCGCAGTGTCGGCTCAGGCGAGCCCCAGCGCCTCCTGCACCAGGGCGGCCTGTTCGGCCTGGTGGGTCCGGGCGAGGCCGGTCGCCGGGGAGGCCGCGGCCTGCCGCCCGACATAGGACGGGCGCCGCGCCTTTCCTTCCAGGCTCTTGAGCACGTATTCGAGCCGGCGGTCGACGAAGCTCCAGGCGCCCATGTTCTCGGGCTCCTCCTGGCACCACACCACGTCGGCATTCGCATACGGCGCGAGCAGCCGGCCCAGCGTGTTCTGCGGGAACGGGTACATCTGCTCGAGCCGCAGGATCGCCACGTCCTTCACGCCCTTGGCGCGCCGTTCGGCCAGCAGGTCGTAGTAGACCTTGCCCGAGCAGATGACGACGCGCTTGACGTCGGTGGGGGCGGCGATGTCGTCGATCTCGGGAATGACGAACTGGAAGCGGCTGCCTTCGGCGAACTCGGACAGCTTCGACACCGCGAGCTTGTGCCGCAATAGCGATTTCGGCGTGAACACCACCAGCGGCTTGCGGAAGTTCCGGTGCTGCTGGCGGCGCAGGGCGTGGAAGTAGTTCGCCGGCGTCGTCAAGTTGCACACATACATGTTCCGCTCGGCGCAGAGCTGCAGATACCGCTCAATGCGTGCGGAGGAGTGCTCCGGCCCCTGCCCCTCATACCCGTGCGGCAGCAGCAGGGTCAGGCCGGACATGCGCAGCCACTTGGTCTCGCCGCTCGCCAGGAACTGGTCGATGATCACCTGCGCGCCGTTGGCGAAGTCGCCGAACTGCGCCTCCCACAGCACCAGCGTGGTGGGATCGGCCAG
>MKTV01000053.1:96527-122465 GCA_001898425.1 Rhodospirillales bacterium 69-11 | reverse complement strand
TGGTAGATCTCGATCCGCGCCTGGTCGGGGCAGATGTTGCTCAGCGGGACGTATTCGTTCTGGTTCACCTGGTCGATCAGCACCGCGTGGCGGTGGCTGAACGTGCCGCGCTGGCAGTCCTCGCCCGACAGGCGCACGCGCGTGCCTTCTAGCAGCAGCGTGCCGTAGGCCAGCGCCTCGCCCGTGGCCCAGTCGATGCCGTTCCCCGAGTCCAGCATCGCCTGCTTCGCCTCGAGCTGGCGGGCGATCTTGGAGTTCACCTCGAACCCGGCCGGCACCCGGCTCAGCGCGAGGCCCACCTGCTTCAGCACCGGCTCCGGCACCGCGGTCGAATCCTCGGTGAGCTCGAACTCCGCGTCCGCCGGGTGGAAGCCCGACCAATGGCCCTCAAGCCAGTCCGCCTTGTTCGGCTTGTAGGACTTGCCCGCCGCATAGGCGGCATCCAGCGTCCTGGTGAACGCGTCCCACATCTCCTGCGACTCGGCGCTCGGCACCGTGCCCTCGGCGGCGAGCCGTTCGGCATACAGCGTGCGGGTCGTCTTGGTCTGGCCGATCGCGCGATACATCACCGGCTGGGTGAAGGCCGGCTCGTCCGTCTCGTTGTGGCCGTGCCGGCGGTAGCAGACGATGTCCAGCACGATGTCGCTGCCGAAGCGCATCCGGTACTCGGCCGCCATGCGGGAGGCGAAGATCACCGCCTCGGGGTCGTCGCCGTTCACGTGCAGGATCGGCGCCTGGATCGACTTCGCGACATCCGTGCAGTACAGGCCCGAATAGGCGTGCGCCGGGACGGTAGTGAAGCCGATCTGGTTGTTGACGACCAGATGCACCGTCCCGCCGGTGCGGTAGCCGATCAGCTGGCTCATCGCCAGCGTCTCGTAGACCAGCCCCTGGCCGGCGAAGGCCGCGTCGCCATGCATCAGGATCGCCATGACGGAGCTGCGGCGCTGCGTGTCGCCCGCCTTGTCCTGGCGCGCCCGCACCTTGCCGACCACCACCGGGTCCACCGCCTCGAGATGCGAGGGGTTCGGCTGCAGCGACAGGTGCACCGTGTGCCCGGCCATCTCCACGTCGGTCGAAGTGCCGAGGTGGTATTTCACGTCGCCCGACCCCTGCACGTCGTCGGGCTTGAAGCTCTCGCCGCCGAACTCGGAGAACACCGCCATCAGCGGCTTCTTCACCACGTTTACCAGCGTGTTGAGCCGGCCGCGATGCGGCATGCCGATCGCGATCTCCTGCACCCCGGCGCTGGCCGCGGTCTCGATGATCGCGTGCAGGGCCGGGATCGTGACCTCGCCGCCCTCGAGCCCGAAGCGCTTCGTGGTCAAATAGCGCTTCTGGCAGAACACCTCGAAGCCCTCGGCCTCGGTCAGGTGCTGCAGGATCGTGCGCTTGTCACGGGCCGAGAAGGCGTTGCGCCAGGGCGCGCCCTCGACCTTGCGCTGGATCCAGGCCTTCTGCTCCGGATCCTGGATGTGCATGAACTCGACGCCGATCGAGCCGCAATACGTCTCACGCAGGATCTGCACGATCTCGCGCAACGTGGCGCTCTCGCGGCCCAGCACGTAGTCGATGAAGATCGGGCGGTCGAGGTCGGAGTCGGTGAAGCCGTAGGACCGGTAGTCGAGCTCCGCATGCGGGCTGGGGATCTGCAGGCCGAGCGGATCGAGGCGAGCCTCGAGATGGCCGCGGACGCGGTAGGAGCGGATCAGCATCAGCGCGCGCAGGCTGGCGATGGTCGCCGCGCGCACCTGCTCATTCGAGAGTGCCGCGGGTGAGAGTGCCCCGGGAGATGCCCCGGTCGCGGCGGCCGCGCTGGGCTGCGCGGCGGCGTGCGCCTCGCCCGAGACCGGGCCGTTCGGCGCCCAGGAAGCACCCGACGCCTCCTCCAGCACGGCGCGGGCTTCCTCGTTCAAAGCCCCGAACAGGTCGGCGAAACTCGGGTCCACGGACGCGGGATTGGTCGCCCACCGCGCATATTGCTCGCCCAGGAAAGCGGCATTCGCGCCGCTGAAGGCTGAAGCCAGAATGTCCACGCCCGCCATTTCGTTTCGGTCCCCTACCTGTCCGTTTGCCGTCCATAGACAAGCGGCACGCGCGCCGATAGCCCCGCCCAGCGCCGCTGGGTTGCTTCATCCGCATGTCCGGGTGCCAGCGGCGCTCGGTGTGGCCACGCGGCCACCGCGAAAAGCCGCACGCAGACATACGAATGCACCCTGCGCCGGGTGCAATTCCTGCGCCAGTCACCGGCCTTCCGGCCGCATATGCCGCCCCGCACGCCCCCGGACACACGCCGACGCGCCGGAGCCAGGGGCTCGCGACGCGCCGGGTCGATCGTGCCGAGAAGCGGTTAAGGCGACCTGAACGCCGCTAGCACATGCGGCGGGAAACCAGCGACTTCAAGCGAACGACCGAAAGCGCAGGTCAGCCGTGCTCCGAACCGGGCTCCGTCGGCGGGGCCGGCGGACGCTGGCGGCGTTCGGACATGAACTGGTCGAACTCCGCCTTGTCCTTGGCGACGCGCAGCCGATCGAGGAACGCCCCGAACTCCTGCTGCTCCTCCTCGAGCCGCCGCAGCGTTTCCGCTCGGTACTCGTCGAAGGCGCGGTTGCCCGAAGACGGGGCACTGTTGCCCCCGCCGCCCCCGCCGCACAGCCCGTTCCAGGCCGCCTTCCAGGGCGGAGTCCAGGACGGGCCCTGCCAGGCGCCGCCCTGATTCGCCATCTGCCAGGCGCGGCGGCGCCCGCCGCAGCTGAACCGGCCGCTCGCCACCATGTAGATCAGCAGCGCGAGCCCGACCGGCCACCAGAAGATGAAGCCCAGCACGGTGAAGGCGATCGCCGCCGGCTTGCTGATGCCGGCGGGGTACCAGAAGGGCGGCGCCGACCAGCCGCCGCCGGATGGGCCGGATCCGCCCTGCCAGGCTTGGCCCTGCCATCCGGGCCCCTGGCCCTGCCATCCGGGCCCCTGGCCCTGCCAGCCGGGACCCCAGCCGGTCCCACCGGGCGCCGCCTGGGCCTGGGCACCGCCCCAGGCGCCACCATAGGTCTCGTTGTTCGCAGCGCTCGCCATTGCGGGCCCCCATGTGAATGTAAGACACATTTACATATGGTCCGGGGCAAAGGCCGGTCAAGCGGTTTCGGGCCCGGACCTCTCGATTTGCGCCTCGCAGGCGTGCCATCCGGACCCGTCCGCGATAGAGACCCTCCCATGACCGAAGACCAGATCACCCTCGCCGTCGCGGAGCCCAGCGACTTCGCCGACTTCAAGCACGAGTTGCAGGACGCGTTCGCCGTAGCTGTCGCGAAGGAGTTCGGATCGCTGCCGGATGGGCCGATCCCATCAGACGACGACCTCACCGCCGCGATGAACGCCCCGAACGCCGTGGTGCTGCGGATCCTGCGCGACCGCCGGAAGATTGGTGGCGCCGTGCTGACCATCGACACGGCAACCCATCACAACTCTCTCGACCTGTTCTTCCTCAAGAGGGGCGAGGAAGGTCGAGGTCATGGCGTCCGGGCGTGGTCTGCCATCGAGCAGAGATATCCCGAGACGATCACCTGGCAAACGCACACGCCCTATTTCGAGAAGCGGAACATCCACTTCTACGTCAACAAGTGCGGCTTCAAGATCATCGAATTCTTCAACAAGCATCACACGGATCCGAACCATCCCCACCAAGACGACCCGTTTGGCGAGGATGGTGCGTTCCAGTTCGAGAAGGTGATGCGGCCTGCTTAGAGCGCGATCGGCAGAGGCGCACGCGCCGGAGCCGTGAATCGCGCGACCAGACAGGCCGCTAGAGCGCTTCCGGCGAGCGGAAGTGAGCCGGAAACGCTTTAGGTGGTGGCCGAGGCCGTCCCCGGCCGCAGCTCGCCCAGCGGCCGGCCGTTCTCCAGATGGCGCTCGATCGCCTCAAGCGAGAGCCCGTTGGTCTCGGGCACCTGCCGCATCGTGAAAATCACGCCGCCCAGGCAGATCACCCCGAACAGGGAGAACGTGGCCGCCAGTCCGATCGTGTTCAGCAGCAGCGGGAAGGCGAACACCACGACGAAGTTGAACCCCCAGTTGCTGACCGAAGCCATGCTCATGCCGGGCCCGCGCACCCGCAGCGGGAACACCTCGGACATCATCACGTGCGGCAGCGGGCCCAGGCTGATCGCGAAGGAGGCGATGTAGAGCGCGAGCGCCAGGATCACGACCCAGGACGGCACGAGGTCGGGCAGCTTCACCGCGAGCGCGATCACCAGCAGGGTCACCGCCGTTCCCACGAACCCGAACACCAGCAGCTTGCGCCGGCCCCAGCGGTCGATCAGCCCCAGCGCGAGGATGGTGACCAGGAAGTTGACGATGCCGATGCCGATCGTCGCCAGCACCTGGGTCTGCGCGCTGCCGAACCCGGCATGCGCGAAGATCTCCGGCGCGTAGTAGATCACCGCGTTGATGCCGCTGAGCTGCTGCAGGAAGAACAGCCCCATGCCGACGATCAGCGCCGGCTTCACCTCGGGCGCGAACAGCGCGGCGAAGGCGGGCGGCCGGTCGGAGGTACGCGCCGCCGCGGCGATCTCGGCCAGTTCGGCGTCGACGTCTGCCCCGTCCCCGCGCAACCGGACCAGGCTCGCCCGCGCCTCCGCCTCCCGGCCGCGGCGCATCAGCCAGCGCGGCGATTCCGGCAGGAAGAACAGGCCGATCAGGAACACCACGCCCGGCACGCCGCCCAGCGCGAACATGTCGCGCCACATGCCGGGCCCGGTCAGCGCCAGGCCCATCAGGTAGGACGCCACGATCCCGAAGGTGATCGCGAGCTGGTAGGTCGAGACCAGCGCGCCGCGGATGCGCAGCGGCGCCGCCTCGGCGATGTAGAGCGGCGCCACCACGGCGGCGATGCCGATCGCGAACCCCAGCACCAGCCGCGCCGCCACCAACTCCATCACATGGCCGATCGACGCTGCCGCCGCCGCGCCGATCGCGAACAGCGCCGCCGCCATCATCAGCACGAGCCGCCGCCCGAAGCGCTCCGTGAGCCGCCCCGCGACGATCGCCCCGGCCAGCGCCCCCAACGGCACGGCCGCCGTCATGAAGCCCGCGACGGCGGGAGAGAGCGGCATGTCCACCTCGAGCAGCGGGCGCGCCACCGCGATAATGCCCTCGTCGTAGCCGAACAGCAGCCCGGCGATCGCGGCAATGACGGCAAGGAAATAGATCATGGCAATGTCACCCCTGGAGGCCCGTCGGGCGCGGCCGGTGGATGGGATCAGCTTGGCCGAGGTCTCGCATCCGGCACCCACGGGCGAGATTGGCCTCGATCAGCTCCAGCGGGCGGCCGTTCGTCTCGGGCACCATCAACAGAACGAACAGTACCGCACCCGCACTGATGGCGCCATACAGGCCGAACGCCCCCGAGAGGCCGAGTGCGGACACGAGCGGCAGGAAGGTCGCCGAGACGACGACGTTGACCGCCCACGCCGTGGCCGAGGCGAGGCCCATCCCGGAGGCGCGCACCGAGAGCGGGAAGATCTCCGCCATCACCACGTAGGGCAGCGGCCCGAGGCTCACCGCGAACCCCACGACGAACACGCCCAGGCAGACGATCGCCACCTGCTGCGCCCAGGACGCGGCCGGATCCAGCGCCAGCGCCGCGGCGAGCACCAGCAGGCTCGCCGTCATCGGCACCATGCCCCCCAGCAGCAGCGGCCGCCGCCCGACCCGGTCGATCAGCCAGGTCGCCCACAGCGTCGCCGCCACGTTCACGCCGCCGATCCCGGCGGTCGCCAGCAGCGGACCCGAGGCGCCGCCGAACCCTACCCGCTCGAAGATGACCGGCGCGTAGTAGAGGATCGCGTCGATGCCGCTCAGATTGGCGAAGGCGAACAGGGCGAGCGCGAGCACCACCGCGCGACGGATCCGCGGGCCGAACAGTCCCCGCCACTCACCCGCCTGCGCGGGATCGGCCGCCTCCACGACGGGCATCGGCGCCGCGCCGGCGACCCGGCGCCAGGCCGCCGCGGCCTCCTCCGTCCGGCCATGCTGCCACAGCCAGCGCGGACTCTCCGGCACCAGCAGCACCCCCAGCAGCATCAGCCCGGCCGGCACCGCCGCCGCGAGGAACATCGCCTGCCAGTTCGCGGAGGGCGCCCAGGCCGTGCCCGCGAGATAGGACAGCAGGATGCCGATCGTGATCGCGAGTTGGATGCCGGAGACGAGTCCGCCGCGCCAGCGCGCCGGCGCCGTCTCCCCCACATGCAGCGGCGCGACCGTGGTCGCGGCCCCCACCGCGAGCCCCAGCACCAGCCGCCACCCCAGCAGCAGGTCGAGCCGCCAGGCGCTGGCTGCGCCCGGCGCGGCCAGCAGGAACAGCGCCGCCGTCGCGATCAGCACGGGCCGCCGCCCCCAGCGCCGCGCCGCGGCGCCGGCCAGGATGGACCCGACCAGCCCGCCCAGCAGCACCGAGGAGACGACCATGCCCTGCATCGCGTCGCTCAGCCCGAACCGCGCCGTCAGGAAGCCCAGCGCCGGGGCGATCACGGCGGTGTCGTAGCCGATCAGCAGCCCCGACAGGGCCGCGGTCGCGGCGATCGCCCAGGCGGCCGGCGTGATCCCCGGTTCGACCGCGGCCGTGCTCACCGGCCACTCACGGCGCACCGACGGCGGGTCGCGCCCCCGGCGCGCCTGAGGCGAGTCGCGCCACCCGCGCGCCTGGGGCGAGTCGCGCCATCCGCGCGCCTGCGACAAGACACGCCCCCCGCGCGCCTCTGACGGGACACGTCCCCCGCTCCCTCACGCCGCGTCCCGCAACGCCCCCGCCAGCGCCGCCGCATTGCGCAGCGCCGTCGCGGTGATCGTCAGGTAGGAATTGGCGCTGCCCTGGCTGGGCCACGTCGCGGCGTCCATGCAGCTCAGATTGTCGATGCGCCAGAACCGCCCGTTCGGGTCGGTCACCGACCCCTCGGCCGAGGCGCCCATGCGCAGGCCCCCGAACTCGTGCAGCGCGGCGCCCGCGTGGTGACGCTGCATGCGGAACACCTCCGCGCCGATCGCCGAGGCGACCTGGCCGGTGAATTGCTCCATCGCATCCAGCGTCGCCAGATCCTCCGGCGTGCGGTCCGCCACCACGTAGTAGCGGTGCAGCGGATCCGCCCCCGCGACGTCCGACAGCGCGAGATGCGCGGCATGCGGCGCCTTGCTGATGCCGAAGCAGTAGTAGAGCAGGTAGCGGCCGTCCCTCTCCCCATCCAGCCACATCGTGGCGTCCAGCGGATTGTACCAGGTCTCCCCGAACATCCCCTGCATCTGCACGTGGAACGGCCGCTCCGGCAGCGGCGGGATGAAGGCGTAGGCCGCGTGATGGCCCAAGGGCTCCGGCAGGCGCAGCACCGCCTGCACGAACAGGTGGTCGCCCACGTACCGCCCGACCAGCGGGTCCACCTGCTCGAGCCCCGAGGCGAGACAGAGCCGCGTCGACTGCACCGCGCCGCCCGCCAGCACGACATGCCGCGCGGCGATGTCGCGGATCGCGCCGTCGCGGCGGTCCTGCACGCGCACCGACACGATGCGTGCCCCGTCCCGGCGCAGGGCGATCGCCGCGCACTCGGTGCTGATCGTCAGCGCCGCGCCGTCGCTCGCGCGGCCCAGGGACGGGCAGCGCAGCAGGCGCGCGACCGAACTGTCGAAGCCGCGCGACATCGAGCCGTTGCGGACCGGCCGCGTGTCGAGGCCGAGTGGCGGTGCCCCGGCGGGAAGGCCGGCCGCAATCAGCCGCGCGAGCAGCCGGGTCTGCGCCGAACTGCCGATGAAATCGGGCGCGGTGTCGGCCTCGGCGCCGCCGACCCCGGCGCCGGAGGCGCCGATCAGCGCCTCGGCCCGCTCGTACCAGGGACGGAAGCTCGCCGCGTCATGCGGCCAGTCGGCGAAATCCGAGTCGAGGAAGCGCGGCGTGCAGCCGCCCCAAAACAGCGTCCGCCCGCCGACCGCGAGCCAGGCGTTGTTGTTGGTCTCGAGCGTGCCCGCGGCGGCGTCGCCCGCGTGCGCCTCGTCGGTCCAGACCGTCCGGTGGCGCACCAGGTCGTGCAGTTCCGGCACCACCGCGTGCTGCTTGGCGAACGGCCCCGACCCGACATGTTCGGCGAGCACGAACGGGCCGGCCTCGATGATGGCGACGCGGTAGCCCTCGGCCACCAGCGCGAGCGCGGCGGTCACGCCGGCGGTGCCGCTGCCGATCACCAGGCAATCGGGGGGTGCTGCGGCCACGGAGGCAGGCGGTGAATGGAACAGGCGGGTCAGGGAGTCCATGTCAGCATACTCTCATCAGGCGGCCCGAGCGATCGGCGGACGGAGGTGCGGTCGGGAGGGAGTCCTGGCGGGGGTGCGGGCGGCGCGACACCGCCGGGGGCGGGTCACTGCGGCAGCACGGCGTTGCCGACCTTGCGGAATGCCGCGACGATATCGGCGATGTCGGCCTCGCTCAGCACCGAGGCGATCGACAGCAGCGCGGCCTGCTGCTCCATGTCGTCGCACACCGGCAGGGCGCCCCGGTCATACCGGTAGTCCTGCGCGAAGGCGTTCGCCGGATGCGTCCACGGGAACCCGTCCCGCGCCAGCGACCGCCGCCGCACCAGGCTCGGGATGTTGAAATACCAGTGCATCCCCCAGTCCTTCATGCGGATGCAGGTCAGGCTGCCGGCCGGCCCGCGGATGCCCTCCGCCTGCAGCGCGGCCACGAACCGGTCGCAGATCTCCGCCGTCGGATAGACCGTGATCAGGAAGGGACCGGTGTCGCCCGATGGATCCGGCACGTGGCGGAGCGTCAGGCCAGGCAGGTCGGCGGTGCCTTCGCGGATCTGCCACTTGGCGTGCCGCATCCGGCCGGTGATCGTGCGCACCTTGCGCAGCTGCGCCAGCGCCATGGCGCCCGCCAGCTCCGACATGCGGCAGCCCATGCCCCAGAGCTGGTAGGCCTCGTCGTTGGGATCGAGCCGCCCCGCGTCGTTGCGCGCGAAACCGAGGTCGTGGATCGCGACGCAGCGCTTGTAGAGATGCGCGTCCTCGGTCACCAGCAGCCCGCCCTCCCCGCTCGTCATGTTCTTGTTGAGCTGGAAGCTGTAGATGCCGATATCGCCGAACCGCCCGGCGGGGGTGCCGTGCTGGCTGCCGCCGATCGCCTGCGCGCAATCCTCCAGCAGGAACAGGCCGTGCTTCTTCGCGATCGCGGCGATCTCGGCGTTGCGGCCCATCGCGCCGCTCATGTTCACCAGCAGGATGGCGCGGGTGCGCGGGCCGATCTTCCGCTCGAGATCGGCCGGGTCCATGCAGAACGTGTCGTCGATATCGACCAGGCGCGGGATGGCGCCCAGGCGCACGATCGCGCTGATGCAGCTCACCCACATGTAGCCGGGCACCATGACCTCGTCGCCGGGCCCGACCTCGAAGGCCGCGAGCGCGATGTGCAGCGCGGCGCTGCCGCAGTTCACGGCGAGGGCGTGGCGATGGCCGAAGGTCTCGCACCATTCGGATTCCAGCGTGTCGACCATCTTCTGGCTGTCGAGGCCGTAGAACCGGAACGGGCTCTGCGCATCGACGACCCGGTCGACCAGCGCCCGCTCCTCGGCGCCGATCCAATGGGCGCCCGGCAGTTCCCAGGGCAGCGGTGTGGTGCGGACGGGCGTACCACCCTCGATCGCGAGCCTGTTGCCGAGATGACGCTGCACGTCGTCCATGACCGCTCCCCCCAATCTCGTGGCCGCGCGCGTGGCCGGCGGCCGCATCTAGACAGAGGTCGGGGCCGATCCGAAACGGCCGCGGATGGAAATTCCAGGAATTCGATGACAGTTCCACGCTCTCTTGTATGATCGGATCGCTCGCGCCCCGGCATGGAGGGGCGAGGCAGGGGTGAGGGCCCATGACCAACCAGCGCGCGAACCCGCAGCTAGCGGTGAAGCTCCGGCTGACCGCAGCCGTGCTGGGCTGCAGCTCCCACAAGGAACTCTGTGCGCGGTTCCGCGCGGTGAACCCGGCCACCCATTGCGCCGTGGACCGGCTGAACAAGTGGCTGCAGGGCCGCGCGATGCCGCGTTCGGTCGGGCTCTACGACGATTGGGCGAAGCTGCTGCGGACGTCCCGGTCGGCGGGATGGATCGCGACGTGTTCCGTGGAGGCGTTCGTCGCGGAGCTCGCGACCCTGTTCGACGCCGACCCGGCGCGGCTGCTCGCGACCGAACGGGAGGTGACGGCGCGCTTCGCCCAGTCCCGCTCGAAGTTCGGCTACATGCTGGGTGCCTATGCCTGCTACTCGCTGGCCTGGTCGCCCTACGACCGCGGGATGATCATCCGCGCCACGCTGGAGGTGTCGGGGGAGGCCGGCGGCGGGCTCGAGGTGCGGTATCTCGAGCAGGTGCTGGGCGGCGCGATCTGCTTCACCGGGGAGCTGCACGGGGTCGGCCGGACCATGGGCGGGCTGCTGATCGAGCGTGCGACCCAGGCGCAGGCCTACCTGCACCTGTTCACGCCGGGTCCGCCGGCGGGCGCGCTGTGCGGGCTGCTGGCGGGGGCGACGTATGTGGGCCAGGACCCGCAGCCGGCGGCGGGGCGGATCCTGCTGGTGCGGGTGCCCGACGGAGCGCCGTGTGAGGCCGGCAATCGCTATCTGGCGCCCGACCGGGGCGCGGTCGCGGCCGATCTGCAGGCGCTGGGGATCACGGGCATCGACCTCGCGGCGGCGGATTCCGTGGTGCTGGCCTTCCTTACGGAGCCGCAGGGCGCGGCGCGGGACCTGCGCGTGCCGTCCGAGATGCAGGAGCAGCTGGGCGCGATCTTCGACGCCGCCGTCCGCACCCCGTCCCCGCCCCCCGCGCTGGCCCTGCCGGAGGGCGTGCCTGGGGGCGCGTGAGGGCGGCGGGGCGCCGCGCCGGTGTCATGGCCGCCCATCACACGGGGAAGGCACGTGCCTCCCTCACACGAGGAAGGACGCCGCCCCCTACCGCGGCTGCATGCGGAGCGCACCGTCCAGCCGGATCACCTCGCCGTTCAGGAAGCGGTTGGTGGCGATGTGCTCGACCAATGCGGCGTATTCGTCGGGGCGGCCGAGCCGCGGGGGGAAGGGGATGCCGGCGCCCAGGCTGGCCTGGGTTTCGGGCGGCAGGCCCTCGACCATCGGCGTATGGAACAGGCCGGGCGCGATGGTGACCACGCGCACGCCGAACTTCGCGAGCTCCCGCGCGGCCGGCAGGGTCATGCCGACCACCCCGCCCTTGGAAGCGGCATAGGCCGCCTGCCCGACCTGCCCCTCATAGGCGGCGATCGAGGCGGTGTTGACGATGACCCCGCGCTCCCCGTCCTCCAGCGCCTCGGTCTCGACCATGGCGGCGGCACAGAGGCGGAGGAGGTTGAAGCTGCCGATCAGGTTGATGCGGATCACCCGCTCGAACGCGTCGAGCCGCAGCGGGCCGTCGCGGCCGACGATGCGGCCGGCGGTGCCGACGCCCGCGCAGTTGACCAGGATCCGGGGCGCGCCGAGTTGCTGCTGGACGGCGGCGACCGCGGCCTCGGCGGAGGCGGCGTCGGCCACGTCGCAGGCGAGGCCGATGCCGCCCAGCTCCTTGCCGCGTGCCTCGGCGGCGGCCTGGTTGATGTCGAGCACGGCCACCCGGCACCCCGCCGCCGCCAGCCGCGAAGCGGTCGCCGCCCCGAGGCCCGACGCCCCGCCCGTGATGATCGCCGTCTGCCCGTCCAATCGCATGTGGATCGTCTCCTGAGGTCGCGTCCGGGGAGACTACCGTTGCGCTGCCCGATGCGACAGGTCGCGCTTGACCGCACAACGGCCCCGCACGACAACCGTAGTGCGAAATACACGACAAATGTGGGAGGAACGCGCGATGGCCGCCGCCGCGTCCTATGAGCAAGCCTATGCCGACTGGCAATCCGACCCGACCGGCTGGTGGGCGACCGCCGCCGAGGGCATCGACTGGGACCGCCGCTGGGATCGGGTGTTCGATGCCTCGATCGGTCCGTATGGTCGCTGGTTCGTGGGCGGGCGGCTGAACACCTGCTTCAACGCGCTCGACCGCCATGTGCGGGCCGGCCGGGGGGAGCAGACCGCGCTGATCTGGGACAGCGCCATGGTCGGCCGGGTGGAGCGCTTCACCTACGCCGACCTGCTGGCGCGGACCGAGACAATGGCCGGCGCCCTGGCGGCGCGTGGCGTCACGGCGGGCGACCGCGTGGTGATCTACATGCCCATGGTCCCCGAGGCCGCCATCGCCATGCTCGCCTGCGCGCGGCTGGGCGCCGTGCATTCCGTGGTGTTCGGCGGCTTCGCGGCAGCCGAACTCGCGGCGCGCATCGCCGATGCCAAGCCCAAGGTGATCGTCTCGGCGTCCTGCGGGCTCGAGCCGGGGCGGGTCGTCAAGTACAAGCCGTTGCTGGACGCGGCGATTGGCCTGTCCCCGCACAAGCCCGATTGCTGCCTGATCCTGCAGCGCGAGCAGGCCACCGCCGACCTGACGCCCGGCCGCGACGAGGATCTGGCCGAGGCGATGGCCGCTGCCGCGCCGCATCCCTGCGTGCCGGTGGAGGCGACCGATCCGCTCTACATCCTCTACACCTCCGGCACGACGGGGCGGCCGAAGGGCGTGGTGCGCGACAATGGCGGGCACGCGGTCGCGCTGTGGAACTCCATGAAGATGATCTACGGCCTGGACGCGGGGGACGTGTTCTGGACCGCCTCCGACGTGGGCTGGGTCGTCGGCCACAGCTACATCGTCTACGCGCCGCTGCTGCGCGGCTGCACCTCCGTCATGTATGAGGGCAAGCCGGTCGGCACGCCCGATGCCGGCGCGTTCTGGCGCGTCATCGCCGACCACAAGGTGAAGGTGCTGTTCACCGCGCCCACCGCCGTGCGCGCGATCAAGCAGCAGGACCCGGAGGGCGCGCGCACGCGCGACCACGACCTGTCGAGCCTGGAGGCGCTGTATCTCGCGGGGGAGCGCTGCGATCCGCCGACCGCCACCTGGGCCGCCGACCTGCTGGGCAAGCCCGTCGTGGACCACTGGTGGCAGACCGAGACCGGCTGGGCGATCACCGCCGGGTTCCGCCAATACGGGCTGTTCCCGTTCCGCCCGGGATCGGGCGGACGTCCCTGCCCCGGCCACGACCTGCATGCGCTGGACGATGACGGGCACGTGCTGCCGCGCGGGCAGAGCGGGAACCTCTCGATCCGCCTGCCGCTGCCGCCCGGCTGCGCCCCCACGCTGTGGCAGAACGAGGAGGGCTATCGCACCGCCTATCTCTCGGACTTCCCGGGCTGGTACCGCACCGGGGACGCGGGGATCGTGGACGAGGCGGGCGACGTCTGGGTGATGGGGCGCACCGACGACATCATCAACGTGGCCGGGCACCGGCTGTCGACCGGGTCGATGGAGGAAGTCCTCGCCTCCCACCCCGACGTCGCGGAATGTGCCGTGGTCGGCGCCAAGGACGAGCTGAAGGGGCAGGCGCCGATCGGGCTCGTTGTGCTGAAGGCGGGGGTGAGCCGGCCGGAGGCGGACGTCGCGCGCGAACTGGTCGCCCTGGTGCGCGAACGGATCGGCCCCGTCGCCGCCTTCAAGGACGCCCGAGTCGTGGCGCGCCTGCCGAAGACGCGGTCGGGCAAGATCCTGCGCGCGACGATCCGCAAGCTCGCGGATGGCGAGGTGCCGGTGGTGCCCGCTACGATCGAGGACCCCGCGGCGCTGGAGGAGGTGGGCGCGGCGCTGCAGCGATAACCGGCGCGTCCGGCGAGACGGCAGCAGGCGGCGCTTGGCGGCGGAACGACTGAGGGAACGCACGTCATGTTCTACGAACTCGCGACGCTTTCGGGGCCGCTGCTGAATCTGGCGGAGATCGACGCCGCGGCGCAGGCCTGGATGACCGATGCCGTCGCGGGCACGATCCTCGGCCGCTGGCGCACCGATATCGGTCAGCTCGGGAGCGTCCTCGTGCTGCGCCGGTTCGAGCGGGAGAGCGAGCTCGCCGAGGAACGGCGGCGCGCCCTGCTCGACCGCGATCCGTTCGGGGTCTGGGGCCTCGCCAGGTCCATCGCACAGGAGAGCTACCAGGGCTTTCCGTTCCTGCCGCCGGCCGCACCGCGAAAGGCCGGCGGGATCTACGAGTTCCGGACCTACCGGCTGACGGTGGGCGGCCTGCCGGCGACGCTGGCGGGGTGGGAGGCGGCGATCGAACCCGCGAAGGCCTATACGGATCACCTCGTCATCAACATGTTCGCCCTCGATGGGCCGCCGCGCATCCTGCACATCTGGGGGTTCGACAGCCTGGAGCAGCGGCGCGAGCTGCGGGAGCGGCACTACGCCGCGGGAACCTGGCCGCCGAAGGGCGGTCCCGAACACATCGACGAGGCGAATTCGGTCATCGCGCTGTCCAACGAGGGATCGCCGTTGAGTTGAGGCGCGCGGCCGCATGCCGGCGCACTCATACCGACAAGCCCCCAGTGTGACTGGCCTGCGAACACCTCCGACGCGGTCGGGGGCCTTGCAGGCGCTGATCCTGCGGCGCCCCGGACGACATCACGGCAATAGGCGGTGGCAGGATCGACCGGCTCAACGGAGGAAGGCATCTGCCCCTGTCGTGGCCTTCGTGGCCTTGGTCTTCGTCTCCTGACCGCGTCGGCGAGGCGTGATACCGGCGCGCTCAACGTTTGACTCGCATGGAGATCACCTCGGCGCGCGGTATTCTCTTGGTTGGGCGTGGCCGCCCCACCAACCCCACGCCATGATACAGATGAGCGCAGAGGCTCATCGGTATGAGGCCAAGTTCTGCCTCATGACCGCTGGCGATCTCATCCGTCTGCTTCATGACGGTGAACCACGGGTTGTATTGTGGCGTGCCATTCGGGCTGGGATCACGGCTCCCTGTTCGGCCACGCGGGTAGCCGCCTCGTCGTAGGAGGCGATGCAGTAGCGCTTGATCGTGTTTGCGTTGCCGGGGAACAGAGTCCCGGCGCTGGTCATCTCCGCAACCCTCGCGCGCCATGCAGCAGCAGCGACCTTCCGGAGAGCGAGTGTGCTGAGCAGCTTCGTCCAGGTCGGTTCCGGTGCCTGCTCGCTCGGTGTGGGTAGAGGAACGAGCTTCATCGGCGTATTTAGACCCGGCCTCGCGCGGGTGCGATCCGGCTCGGGCGAGAACTACACGGGTTGGCTTGGGTGCTGACTCAATGGCTCCGAAGAGGCGCGTATGAACTGTCCACGGTGATTGCGTTAAGGTCGTAACCCTGTGCGTGCAAGTGGGCCCTTATCCCCGCCTCCGAAGTTCGGCGGTGGCGCGTCGGCCCGAGGCGAATGGCGCAAATCGGGAGTCTCGGCTTGCCGTCGCCAACGTGCGGACCGAATCTCAATGCAAAGTGTCGGCGAATCATCGAGTTCTTCTGCTGGACCAAGATGTCTGTCATGTCATCAGGATCGAGCTTCTTGACAATCCGCCATTCCTTCTCGTGGTGGAAGCTCGGATGCTTAAACATCGGGGCGATATAGATCAGTTGCTCTGCCCAATGATCGAGAAAAGTTCGCAACCACGCTTCGTATACAAGTGCCGAGCGTCGCCCTCCATGGCGGTCTGCGAAGTCCACCGTGGCCTCCCAGATTCTTTGAGCGACGGCCATCTGACGCTGCTCGTCGTACTCCACTTTGGTAAGAAGGCAATTGGTCTCGGGAGGGAGTTTGAGATCGGATACGTTGAACCCGATAGCGATTCCGCCCTCTCCATTCCCATACGCTCTCCATTGGGAAAGATCGTCTCCATCCTCAGAGAATGAACCGATGTAGGTTGGGCTCTCTACCGTGCGCACATCTCTGACCGTCATTGTAGTTATGAGGCGCTCATAAATCTTCCGAAATAGATCGGAGCTAAGGCCACTATTGTTGAGTAGCTGCCTGCCAACATATGACAGAACATCACTGGCATACGTGAGTTCTGTGCTGTCGTTAAGACAGCTAATCTGCGTCACCCACAACTCGCCAGATTTGATGATGTCAATCGCTCCCTGTCCGGTTGTGTAATGCCATAGTGGAGAATGGTGAGTCCTGCTGTGGTCGAACTTGCGCATCTCAGCTGCGACCCAGAATGTATACTCGATACGCTCGGTGCTAAGCACATCATGACTATTCAAAGGCAAGCTTCCAGACGCGCTCAATGTTCGACTCCGACTGTTGCGATACTGTTTACAAAAGCATAGCCGGAAGGGTGATCGCAACGGTTTGTGGTGTGGGCGCGAGTGTTGAAGCGTCTCGACTACTCACGGCGACCCACCCTCTGAATATCGTCGGGACTGGAAACGGAGGTCCTGAGCGGCTGCTCTGCCCCATCTGCCGGCCACCTTTGGAGGCCGGGCCTGGGCTTCCCGCCGGTTCACAACGTGAGGCGCCACGAATGCTGCTCGATGACCTCCTTCGCTCGTAAGTTCACCAGCTTGACATTGGAGGTGGAAAACCGCCGTTGAAGAAAAGTAGACGCCAACTCCCGGTCATCCTCCGGCATCTCGAAAGCCGATCCTAAAACATCGCGGTTTAGATCTCTGAGCAGGGACAGTTCTGGTGAGAGGAATTTTAGATTCATTCGTAGGAAGCCAAAACCCAGGAACACCAAACGCCGTGCGTTTATTATCGCTGAGTGTATCGCGTCGATGACCGATCGATCTTGGCACCCCTGCGTGAAGGTGTTCAGGGAGCCTGAAATAAGAGCCAGCTTACCGGGATCGGGCTTACCGAAAGGCACCGACGTGATGTTGCCGGCAGTCGGTTGCCAAGGCAGCGGACCTAAGGAACCGTAGGGATGGAAAACGTGGAGGGAGGACAGAAGCGCAGCCGCCTCATCTGCCTTTAATGCTAGAGTATTTTGAATCGCCCTGAATAAGAACTCCTCGACACAACGATCATAGTTGAAAATCACGAATGTGATATGCTGAAATACGCACTCCAAATCGCTTTTCTGGACCCCATCGCAGATCAACATCAACAGACGCGCAAGCCACCATTGACTAAGTTCCATCGCCTTTGACTGCCGAGACGAATCACTGAGCGCTGATGCCGCCTCCTTCTCCCAGATAATTTTGCCTATGGTCATCTTCAGGATGTTAACAAGAGCCTCATCTTCTCTATGAAAGTCTAGGAAGCGATCCACGGATGGGAATCCTGACATCCCCGAGGAGACGCTTTGCACGGCACTCTTGATTGAGGCGAACGAATCAGTAGCACTCGACAGTTCAGTCCGCCTTAATACCTCAAAGAGTTCTTGATCGCCGCCGGTAGCGTGTCCACGGCGGATGGCGAAGGACAGTCTTGTTTGCACCGCATCGCGAAGGCCTGCTCCAAGCGGAAGACCAATCTCGGCGCTCGCTCCTGCCCCGATTACAAACACTGTGTTGGCTTCGATCATTACTTAGCTTACGATGGGAGCGTTCTCCGTGCAACAACTGGGCACGGCTTCCCAAAGCAGAGACTAGGTGGCTGGGCATTCCCGTCAGGAGCCGATTGTCATCCCAGCCGTCCAGCCGGCTCCTGTGCCCGTCCAGACGCCGGTCGCGGACGGTGCGATGAAACGGGTGCGCTGCCCGTCGTGCGCTCAACTGATCCGGATCGAGGCCAAGGTCTGCCGGTTCTGCCACCCGGCCGTCCCGCCTGTCCTTCAGATCGAGGCCCAGAAAGTCGCGACGCTGCCCGTGAGACGAAGGATGCTTCGTTTCGAGTTGAATCCCTGGTGCATCTCGGCTAGCACAAGTTGCCGTTGCCGCGTCGTTATGACCGGTAGGTATGGCCGCTCTCAAACGGATTGAGGGTTGTGGGGTAGGTAGGCGGCGAGGAGATGACGATGCGCTCGTGTTCGCTGCTGATTATTGCGCTGCTTGGTCTGGTGGGTTGCGCCGATGCTCACCCGGATATGCTGCTGCCGGTCAAGGACATCCCCAACGGATGGGTCACGCTTGTTTCGCCGCTTATAACCGCACTCGCAGTCTATATCGGTTATCGCATGAGTCAGCGAACGAGAAGAGTGAGGCTGGCAAACGCGCTAGCAATCGAGATAAAGTGCGTGTTCGAGACTCACAACTTTCAACTGTGTGACTCGGAGAAGGAATGCAGAGTAAAGGCGCTAGGTAGCGAAGCCTTCCTGGTATGGTATGGCCGGAGTGGCTATCCGATCTTCGACGCAGCGGGCGCTGATCTGTGGCTGCTTCCAAGTGACACTGTTGCATCACTCGTGAGGTTCTATGAGAGGGACTCACTGCTGCGCGGCGGAGTCATGGCACTTGCAGAAGCAAACTTTCTCAGCTTGCCATCAGAAAAGCGGATCGCTCACGTCGAATATCTGTTCAAAGAACTGCATGGCTCATATCGAGCGGCGAAGGACGAAGCCATCGAGCGACTGGCACACAGCACATCTGCTCCTCGCAAGACTTTCTGACCGAAAGCAGTCGTCATGCTGGAGGACGTTTTGAGATCGGATCGCGGGACATGGACGTGCAGGTTTGATCATCGATGCTCGTAGCGTTGAGGATGCTAAGCGCTGGAGTGCTGTTTGCATTGCTGCCGGCAATTGCCCGGGCGCAGAATAGGGCTAGCGGAGGCCAGCAGGGCACCCTTCCTCGCTGCTGAATGTCAGCCAGGTGGCGATCGATCTCGGCCCAGTCGAGCAGGTCGGCAAACTCCGTCAGAGACGAACGCGCGTTCGGTTCTGGACGCACGAGGTCCTCTTGCCCGTTCCGGCGCCGTGCCATCGCCACCTCTCCTCCGGTGAAATCATCGAATCAGAACGCGTCGCGTCGCCTCAAGCGCTCCCGCGCACAGGTCTCGTAGAATTCGGATTGAGCTAGGCAAGCAACTTCGGCTCGCCCCCCCTGCAGCGGATCGAAGAATCCGTCAGCCCGATGCCCGTCCAGGCATCTTCGCGAGCTGCGCCCTGATCTTCTCCCGATCCTCCTCCGTCGCCGGATTGTGGACCACCAGCGTCAGGTCCGTCCGGCCATCCACCGCGAAGGCGGAATACTCCACGCCGAGCTCCCCCAGCACCGGATGCCGGATGCGCTTCACGAACTCCCCCGCGGCGCCGACGATGTCGTTGGACTCCCACATCGCCCTGAACTCGGGACTGCGCGCGCAAAGCTCGTCGACCAACGGTCCCACCTCGGCGGCCGCCCCGGCACGGGCCGCGTCGATCCGGAAGGAGCCCACCACGAACCGCGCCACACTCTCCCACTGCTGCTGCGCGGCGCGGGCACGCGGGTCCAGGAAGAGCATGCGCAGCACGTTCCGCTGCTCCGCGGGCAGGTCGCCATAATCCGTGAACATCACGGTCGTCGCGCGATTCCACGCGATCACGTCCCAGGTCGCGGTGCGGATCATCGCCGCGGCCGGCTCCAGCGCATCCAGCACGCGCTGCAGCCGCGGCGTGACGGCGTCGCGCTTGCGATAGCGGACCTCGGGCGGGCGGCCGAGCCCCAGTAGGAACAGGTGCTCCCGCTCGACCTCGGTCAGCATCAGCGCGCGGGCGATCCGGTCGAGCACGTCCGCGGACGGCGCCCCCCCACGCCCCTGCTCAAGCCACGTGTACCAGGTGGGGCTGATGTTGGCGCGCTGCGCCACCTCCTCCCGCCGCAGGCCCGGCGTGCGCCGGCGTTCGGCGGGGAAGCCGAAGGAGGCCGGGTCCAGCTTCATCCGCCGGTCCCGCAGATAGGTGCCGAGACGGGCTTCGGGCGCGCGGCGGGCGGTCAGGCCATTGGTCATCTTACCACGATAAGCTCACATCTTTACCAGGATACACCACGCGCCGACCTTCGCCCCCACACAGACGGGAGATCGGCTCATGCGTGTTTTCGTCACGGGCGCCACGGGGTTCGTCGGCATCCCGGTGGTGAAGGACCTGATCGCGGCGGGGCACGACGTCCTCGGCCTCGCCCGTTCGGACGACGGCGCCCGCGCCCTCCGCGCGCTCGGTGCCGCCGTCCAGCGCGGCACGCTGCAGGACCTGGATGGGCTGCGGGCGGGCGCCTCCGCCGCGGACGGGGTCCTCCACCTCGCCTTCGTGCATGACTGGGCGAACTTCGCGGAGAGCTGCGAGATCGATCGCCGCGCGATCGAGGCGCTGGGGTCCGCGCTCACCGGCACCGGCAAGCCGCTGATCGTCACCTCCGGCACGGGCGGGGTGGCCGGAGCGGGCCGGGTCGCGACCGAGGACGACGACGTGCCCCCCGACTACGCGCTCCCCCGCCGATCGGAGCAGGTGGCGTTGGGGCTGGCCGGCGTCCGCGCCGCCGTCGTGCGCCTGCCCCAGGTGCATGACACGGTGAAGCAGGGGCTCATCACCCATGTCGTGAAGATCGCGCGCGAGACGGGCGTGTCCGCCTATGTGGGCGATGGGGCCACGCGCTGGTCGGCGGCGCACGTCTCCGACGTGGCGCGGCTCTACCGGCTTGCCCTGGAGCGCCACGAGGCCGGGGCGAAATACCATGCCGTCGCGGAAGAGGGCGTGCCGATGCGTGACATCGCCGAGGCCATCGGCCGCAGTCTGAACGTGCCCGTGCGATCGCTCCCCGCCGAAGAGGCCGCGGCGCATTTCGGGTGGCTCAGCATGTTTTCCGGCCTCAACCTCATGGCCTCGAGCGAGAAGACACGCGAGCGACTGGGCTGGAGTCCGACCGGCCCGAGCCTGATCGCCGATCTCGAACGGTTGGAGGCGCCGGCCGCCTGACGGACGCCGCACGGCCCGCAGCCGCACGGTCCGGAGCCGCGCGATGCGGCGGCATCCTTCGCGAAGGACGGCCGCCGCGGGCGCGCCGGTCAGAAGCGTGCGTCGATGTCGACGACGTCGATCAGCTTGTGGTTCACGAACTCCTTGAGGCCGAGCCCGAGGAGTTCACGGCCGTAGCCGGAGCGGCGGATGCCGCCGAAGGGCAGGTCGGCCTCGACCTTCGTGGGATGATTGACGAAGACCATGCCGGTGGAGATGCGCCGCGCGACGGCGGCGCCGCGCTGCGTGTCCGCGGTGAACACGGAGCCGCCCAGGCCGAACGGCGAGTCGTTGGCGATGCGCACGGCATCGTCCTCATCCTTCGCGCGGAACAGCATGGAGACGGGGCCGAAGAACTCCCAGTAGCGCGCGGGGTTGCTGGGACCGAGATCCGTCAGGATCGTGGGCTGGACGAACGCACCGCGGTTGGGCACGGGCGGGCCGACTTCCTCGGCCGTCGCGCCGTATTCGACGGCCTGGCGGATCTGCGCCTTCACGTCGTCGGCGGCCTTCTGGGAGGAAAGCGGGGCGAGCGTCGTGCGCTGGTCGAACGGATCGCCTGCAACCAGTTTCGCGACCCCCTGGCGGTAGCCGTCGAGGAACCGGTCATAGACGGCATCGACGACGATCATGCGCTTGGAGGACACGCAGACCTGGCCGCCGTTCCAGTGCCGCCCGAACACCGCCCAGTCAATCGTCTTGGGCAGGTCGGCATCGGCGAGCACCACGAACGCGTCCGCGCCGCCCAGCTCCATCGTGGATTTCTTCAGGGCCTTCCCGGCTTCCGCCGCGATCAGCGCGCCGGCGGCTTCCGACCCGGTCAGCGCGACGCCATGGACCCGCGGATCGGCGATGATCGTGTTGATCTGCGCGCGCGTCGCATAGAGGTTGCGGAACGCGCCCTGCGGCAGGCCGGCCTCCTGCATCAGGCGTTCGAAGGCGGCGGCGCATTGCGGGACGTTGGACGCATGTTTCAGCAGCAACGTGTTGCCGGCCGAGAGTTGCGGGGCGAGGATCCGCGCGATCTGGTAGTACGGGAAGTTCCACGGCTCGATCGCCAGCAGCACGCCCAGCGGCTCATGCAGCAGCACCGCCTCGCCCTCCGCGGGATCGAGCACCGGCAGCTTTTCGGGCTGCAGCAGTCGCTCCGCGTGACGGACATAGTATTCGAAGATCTTCGCGGAGAGCTCGACTTCGGCCAGCGCCTCGGTGAACAGCTTGCCCATCTCCAGGGTGAGCAGGCGCGCATAGGCCGCGCTGTCGCTGCGCAGCAGGTCGGCGGCCTTCTGCAGGATCTGCCCGCGCTGGGCGAAGGAGGTTTCCCGCCAGCTCAGGAACGCGGTGTGCGCGGCGTCGAGCGCGGCCTGGACCTCGGCATCCGTCGCATCGGGAAAGGTCGCGAGGGTCTCGCCGCTGTAGGGATTGATGGTTGCGTAGGCCATGGATTTGCCTCCGAGCAAGACTGTCGTACGGGCACGCCGGCGCGGGGCGCGCCGCCGCGAGCGGGGCGTGCGCAGAGGCCGCCCCTGATGCCGGTCTCGGGTTCCTCCTCCTGCCGCGACGCCTCCGCGCGCCCGTTTGGCATCGCAGCCGCGACCGCCTGCCGGAGGCGCGGGCGCCCCGGCGCGCGACCTCGTGCGCGAGTGGCGTCCGTGCCGCCGCATCCTGCGGGATGCTGCGTGCGGCGTGGCCGGTGCGGTTCGATTGCGCCCCTCTCGCGGGCCGAGCATTGATCGAGATCAAGGGTGTTCGCGGGCGGCAAATGGAGGAGGCGTGGTGACGGATCCGGACAGGATGGCGCGGCCATGGCAGCACGCGTCGCCTGCGTTGGTGGTGCATGCGGATTGGAGCGCGGATGCGCGCAAGCGCTGGATGACGATCGCGCGGCCGGACGCAGGCGCCTGGCGGGTGGAGGCGCCGCAGCCGGTGGGGCCGCTTCCCACGTTGCTGGACCGGCTGCTCGACTTGGTTCGGGGCGGCGGCGTGCTGCTGGGCCTCGACCTGCCGATCGGCGTGCCGCGCGCCTGGGCCGTGGGGCGGGGGGAGCGCGACTTCCCCGCCTTCCTGCGTGGACTGCCGGCGGGCGATGCGTTCGGGCAAGTGTGCGAGACGCTGGGGGAGGTCTCCCGCGATCGTCCGTTCTACCCGCGCCGGCCCGTGCGCGGCATCACACGCGCGGCCTATCTCGCCGCGCTCGGGTTGCCGCATGCGGATGCGCTGCGGCGGCACTGCGATCACGCGACGCGCGAGCGGCCGGCCGCCGCGCCGCTGTTCTGGACGGTGGGCGCGCAGCAGGTGGGGAAGGCGGCGCTGACCGGGTGGTGCGAGTTGCTGGCGCCGGCGCTTCGCGCGGACCCGCCGCGGGTGCGGCTCTGGCCGTTCGAGGGCACGCTGGCGGCGCTGGTGGCGCCGGGGACGGTGGTGGTGGCGGAGACCTACCCGGCCGAGGCGCTGCGGCAGATCGGGGTGCGGTTGGGTGGGAGCAAGCGGTCGGCGTCGGTAAGGGCGGTGGCCGGACCGGCCGTGTGCGGCGCGATGGAGCGGCTGGGCGCTGCCCCCTCCCCCGCACTGGCGGCGTGTCTCGCGGCCGGGTTCGGGACGGATGCGGCGGGGGAGGACCGGTTCGACAGCCTGGTGGGGTGTTTAGGGATGCTCGCGGTGGTCACGGGCGCGCGGCCGGCACACGGGCCGGGGGATGGGATGGAGCGGGCGTGGGAGGGGTGGATCCTGGGGCTGGATCCTGGCCATCTCGTTCCGGCCTGACCCGGCCGGGCTGATCCGCCGCGCAGCATCGGATCAGTGTACCCTGCCTCGCACGCGCCCAGCGTGCGCCTCCGGCTCGTTGCGGCGGACCCGTCCGACTGCATCTCGATCGGTTTTCTGCAACGGACCCGCCTTCTGAGAGACGGGAAGCGCATCCGCGCCACTCGGCCGGCTTGCGAGCCATAATGCTCAGGACCGCAGCAGTGCCGTAGAGATCAAGGATGGTGCTTTTCTTGTGCAAACTGCTATCAAACGACGATCAGGTTTCGGATGAGCATGATGGACGAAGTCTCACCGGCAGAAAGCCGTCGCAACGTCGTCACCCTCCCGGGTGCGGGTCGGCGCGAGGCCGTACTCGGCGTCAATCAAACCTACCTGCTCGAAGAGCAACGATCCGGTGGCACGCTGACCTGCGTCGAACTGACCGTACCGCCGGGACAGGGTGTACCGCCGCACACGCACCATCTCGAAGACGAGACATTCTACGTGCTGGACGGCACTGTCGAAATCACGGGGGACGACCTGCCAGCCCCGATCCTCTTGGCGGTTGGCGGACTCTTTCATGGCCCACGTGGCCGCATGCATGGCTTCAGAAACGCCGGCCAGACGCCCACGCGGCTGCTGGTCTTTGCGACCCCGGGCGGCAATCTGCAGAAGATGTTCGGTGAGCTGGCCGATCTGACGTCACACTCCGAAGGCATGCCATCGCCCCAGCGCGTCGTCGAACTTTGTGCGCGCTACAACATCTTTTTCGCACCGCCCCCTGCCGATTGAGGGGGGATATTGCCTGTGTCCCGATGATCACAGCCACGATCCAGCGTCTCTACTGACCGCCGCTGTCGCGGGCCATGGAACTGAACCTTCCACGGCTTCTTATCCCCCGTACAACCCCCGCTCCCGCGCCTTCACTTTGATCAACGACACCAGCAGATCCAGCGTCGGCGTCGGCACGCCCACCAGCCGCGCCATCTCCAGCGGCACCGAATAGAGCGCATCCACCTCCATCGGCCGACCCGCCTGCAGATCCTGCAAGATGCTCGGCCGGTGCGCGAGCACGGTGTTCGTCTTCACCACCTGCTCCATGTCCATCTCGATCGTGACGCCCATCGCCGCCGCGATCGCCCGCGCCTCGGCCACCATCCGGCGGGAGCACTCGACCAGCGCCGCCTCCGTGTGCGTGTCCTTCACCGGCGTTTCCGTCAGCACGCACATCGGACCGGCGCTCAGGTTGAACGCCAGCTTCTGCCAGATCAGCGTGCGGATGTCGGGCGAGAGCGTCACCGGCAGCTCGCCCATGCGGAACGCGTCCGCCAGCGCGAGCAGGGCCGGCGTCTCCCGCCCGTCGGGCCGGCCGAACACCGTGCCGCGCCCCGCCCCGGTCAGCAGCCGCACCACGCCAGGGGCCGGCACGGAGCAGGCGGGCCAGAAGATGCCGCCCACCGCACGCTCCGGCGTCACCGTGCGCCACAGCGCGCCGTCCGGGTCCAGCGCCGGCAGTTGCCGCCCGTCCAGCGCGCCGCCATGGGCGTGGAAATACCACCAGGGAATGCCGTTGTTCACGAAGGCGACCGGCGTGTCGGACCCCAGCAGCGGGGCGATGGTGCGGGCGACGGCGGCCAGCGCCGGGGCCTTCGTGGTCACCAGCACCGCGTCCTGCGGCGGCAGGCTGGACGGGTCGTCGGTCGCGGTCACTTTGGGGTGGATGGTGCGCTCCGGCGTCTCGACCGTCAGCCCGTTGGCGCGGATCGCGGCCAGATGCGCGCCCCGCATGATCACCGACACCTCGGCCCCGCCCTCGGCCAGGAACCCCGCCAGGTAGCCGCCCACCGACCCGGCCCCGAACACGCAAATCCGCATCGTCGATCCTTTCGCAGCGCAGCGATGGTAGCGCTCGCGACGCGGGTTGCCACCCCCGCTGGTCCCCCCTTCGCGCGCGGTCTATGTCACCCCGAGGACACAGGGAGGACGGGGAACGTCATGGCCGAACCGAGCACGATGGTACCGGTGGAGGTGCTGGAGGGGTTCATCGCGGAGATCTTCACCGCGGCGGGCTGCGACGCGGCCGAGGGGAAGCAGGTCGCGCATCATCTGCTCTCGGCCAACCTGACCGGCCATGACAGCCACGGGGTGATCCGCACGCCGCGCTACATCCAGTGGCTGCAGGAGGGGAAGGTGCGCGCCGGCCAGTCCCTCACGGTCGTGCACGATACGCCCACGCACGCCATCGTCGACGGCAATTACGGGCTGGGGCAGACGATCGGGCCGCTCGCGGTAGATCTCGGCATCGCCAAGGCGCGCGAGCATGGGCTGGCGGTGATCGGGCTGCGCAACTCCGGCCATATCGGGCGCATCGGCGACTGGGGGGAGCGGGCCGCGGCGCAGGGGCTGATCTCCATCCACTTCGTCAACGTGCAG
>MKTV01000053.1:68931-96477 GCA_001898425.1 Rhodospirillales bacterium 69-11 | reverse complement strand
CAACCCGGTCTGCATCGGCGTGCCGACGAAGGAAGGACCGATCATCCTCGACTTCGCGACCTCGCTGGTGGCGGAGGGGAAGGTGCTGGTCGCCTCCAACGGCGGCAAGCCGGTCCCGGCGGGTTCGCTGATCGAGCCGGACGGGCAGTTGTCGGTCGATCCGCGCACCCTGTACGGGGAGATCGCCGGGTCGCATGTGCGGGATTCCGCCAAGGGCGCCGGGGCGTTGCGCGCGTTCGGGGAGCACAAGGGGTCGGGCCTCGCCTTCATGTGCGAGATCCTGGCCGGCTGCCTCACGGGCGGCGGCACGTCCGGGCCGATCCCCGGCGGCAAGCGCAGCCGGATCGCGAACGGGATGCTGTCGATCTACCTCTCCCCCGGCAGCTTCGGCGCCGCGCAGTTCGAGGACGCGGCGCGGGAGTATGCGGGGTACGTGAAGGCGTCCCGCCCGGCCGAACAGGGCGTGGAGGTGCTGATCCCCGGCGAGCCGGAATCGCGCATCCGCGCCGAACGGCTGGCGAAAGGCATCCCGCTGCAGCCCGACACCTGGGCGGCGATCTGCGCCACCGCCCGCGGCCTCGGCCTGACGCCGCCAGCGGTTGCGGTGCCGAACGGCTGAGCGCCGGACGCCGCCGGCGGTCGCGGTGCCGAACGGCTGAGCCGCCTGACGCCGCGGCGCCGGAGCGGCCGACCCGCGCCGGCGCAGGACCGTCCGATTGCTCCCGCGTGCGATCCGTGATCCGCTGCCGGGACGCGGGGAGGAAACCGGCATGCGGGTCTGCGTCTACGGCGCCGGGGCGATCGGCGGGCACCTCGCGGTGCGGCTCGCCCGCGCCGGCGCGACCGTCTCCGTGGTGGCGCGCGGGGCGCATCTGGCGGCGATCCAGGCGGACGGGCTGACCGTCCACGCGCCCGACGGCACGTACCACGCCCGCCCCGCCGCCTCCGACGATCCCGCCCGGCTGGGGCAGCAGGACGCGGTGCTGGTCACGGTGAAGGCCCCTGCCCTGCCCCTCGTCGCCGCCGGGCTGCCCTCGCTCCTCGGCCCCGACACCGCCGTCGCCTTCGTCATGAACGGCATCCCGTGGTGGTACTGCGATGGCCTGCCCGCGCCGTTCGGCGGCCGCACCCTGCCCCGCATCGACCCCGACGACGCCCTGCGCCGCGCGCTCGGCCCGGGACGCACGATCGGCGGCGTGGTGTACGCGGCGAGCGCCGTGATCGCGCCCGGCATCGTCGAGGTGGAGCAGAAGAACAGCCGCGTCATCCTGGGCGAGCCCGACGGGCACATGACCGCGCGGATCGGCGCGCTGGCGGAACTGCTCACGACAGGCGGGATCAGCGGCGAGACGACGCCCCGCATCCGTGACGAGATCTGGAACAAGCTGCTGTCCAACCTCGCCGGCGGCACCATGGCGGTGCTGACCGGCGCCGCGCCCAAGTCGATCTATGTGGAACCCCCCGCCGTGGACGCCGCCCGCCGCGTGATGGCCGAAGCCACCGCGATCGCCCGCGCGCTCGGGGCCGATCCGAAGGCCGACCACGAGGCGCGCATCGCCAACGGCCGCACCCTCGACCACAAGCCCTCCATCCTGCAGGACCTCGAGCTCGGCCGCCCGATGGAGATCGACGGCATCTTCGACGCCCCGCTCGCGCTGGCGCGGCTCGCCGGGGTGGAGACACCGACGCTCGATCTGCTGGTGGCGCTGTGCAAGGTCCGCGCCCGCGCCGCCGGCCTGTATGAACCCGCCGCCCCTGATGAAGGAGACGTCCATGGAACGACGTGAGTTCGGCCGCACCGGCCTCAAGCTGTCGATCCTCGGCTTCGGCTGCGGCGCGGTGGGCGGGCTGATGGTCCGCGGCGATCCCGCCGACCAGGAGCGAACGGTCGCCCGCGCGCTGGAGGCCGGGATCAACTACTTCGACACCGCCGTGCAATACGGCAACGGCGCCTCCGAAACCGCGCTCGGCCGGGTCCTGGCCGCACTGAAGCCGGCGGACGCGGTGGTGGGCACGAAGGTGCGGATCCCCTCGGCCGCGTTCGGCCGGATCGAGGCGGAGGTCACGCAGTCGCTCGAGGGCAGCCTGAAGCGGCTGGGACGCGAGCAGGTCGACATCTTCCACCTGCACAACGCGATCACCACCGACGGCGGCGGGGAGAGCCTGAGCGTCGCCCAGGTGATGCAGTCCGTCGTGCCCGCCTTCGAAAAGCAGCGCGCAGCCGGGAAGACCCGGTTCCTCGGGATCACGGCCGTGGGCGACACGGCGGCGCTGCACCAGGTGATCGACAGCGGCCTCTTCCATAGCGCCCAGGTCAGCTACAACCTGCTGAACCCGAGTGCCGCCGAGGCCCTGCCCGCCGGCTACCCCGCCCAGGATTACGGCCGCCTGTTCGACCGCACCCAGGCGGCGGGCGTGGGCGTGGTCGGCATCCGCGTGCTCGCCGGCGGGGCGCTGTCCGGATCGGCCGACCGCCACCCGATCGCGAGCCCGCCGCCGGACCCGATCGGGTCGGCGACGAGCTACGACGCCGACCTCGCCCGCGCCCGCCGATTGCTGCCGCTGGTGGAGGAGGGCTTTGCCGGCTCCCTCGCCGAGGCGGCCGTGCGCTTCGCGATCACGACCCCGGCCATGGGCACGATCCTGGTCGGCATGGCGACGTCGGCGGAGTTCGACGCGGCCCTGGCGGCGGTACGCAAGGGTAAGCTGCCGCTGGAGGCCCTGGCGCGTGCCGCGGCGCTGCGGACGGGCTTCGCGGGGGAAAACCGGTAGGCCCTGCCGCGCCCACCCGTGTCATCGCCGCGCTCCGTGTCATGACCGCCGCACGTCCCTCGTGTCATGGCCGCCGAAGGGCGGCCATCCATGACTTCCTTCCGCCCCCCCGACCAGCGAGCCCCTGACCCTCCCGGGCAGGATCGACCGTCCGCACCAGGGCAAGCCGCATGACGTCCCCCGACCGCACGATCACCTTCATCACGCACCCGGACGTGCTGATCGACCCGGCGGTGCCTGTCCCGGACTGGCCCCTGTCCCCGCGCGGGCGCGCGCGGATGGTGCGTATCCTGGACCTCCCATGGGTTCGCGACCTCCGAGCGGTCTGGTGCAGCACGGAGCGGAAGGCGCGGGACGGGGCGGAGATCCTGGGCGAACCGCTTGGCCTCACCCCCATCGCGCTCGAGGCGCTGGGCGAGAACGACCGATCGGCGACCGGCTATCTCCCACGTGCCGCGTTCGAAGCCATGGCCGATGCGTTCTTCGCCCATCCCGAGGAAAGCGTTCGCGGCTGGGAACGCGCCGTCGACGCGCAGCGCCGGATCGTCGCGGCGGTCGAGCACGTGATCGCCGCCACCTCGGACTGCGGCGGGGACGTCGCGATCGTGGCGCATGGCGGCGTCGGCACGCTGCTGCTCTGCCATGTGCGCGGCGTCCCGATCGCGCGGGCGCATGACCAGCCCGCCAATAACGGCGGCAACTACTTCGCCTTCGACGCCGGAACGCGGCGCCTCCATCACGGCTGGCGCGCCATCGACGCGGCGTGATCGTCTGCGTTCTCGTGGTAAGCCGGTGCTGGACCGACGGCGGGACAACGTTGGCACCGGCAGGGACGACGACGCGCTCCCCCCGTGTCATGGCCGCCGCAGGGTGGCCATCCCCCCCGTGTCATGGCCGCCGCGCCCCCCGTGTCATGGCCGCCGCAGGGCGGCCATCCACGACTTCGAGCGGCACCCGCAATGTCACGGCCGGCGCGGGCTGGTCACACGCGTCTTCAATGCAGGCGGGATCTGGACGTCGTGGATGGCCGGCCTGCGCCGGCCATGACACGGGGCGGCGGCATCACCCAGGGCGCGGGGGCGCGCCGGCCATGACACGGGGTCGCGCGCCGGCATGACCAAAGGACGCCGGCGGCACGGGGCCGCCTGCGTGGTGCGACCTAGCCGAACACGCGCGCGAACACCGCGTCCACCGCATGGACGTGCCGGCTGGGGTCCATCGCCGCGTCCAGGTCCGCGGGCTTGACGCGCTCCACCACCGCGGGGTCGGCCAGCAGGTTCTCGCGGAAGCTGCGGCCCTCGACCGTGCCGAGGCGCGTCCAGGTCTCCATCGCGCAGCGCTGCACGATCTTGTAGGCGTCCTCGCGCGAGATCCCCGCGCGGGCCAGCGCCAGCAGCACGTCGCCCGAGTAGACGACGCCGCCCAGGCTCTCGAGGTTGCCGCGCATCCGCTCCGGATAGACGAGCAGCTTCTCCATCATGCCCGCCAGCCGCATCAGCGCGAAATCCAGCGTCACCGTCGCGTCGGGGCCGATCATGCGCTCGACGCTCGAATGGCTGATGTCGCGCTCGTGCCAGAGCGTCACGTTCTCCAGCGCCGGGACCACCGCGGAGCGCACGATGCGGGCGAGGCCGGTCAGGTTCTCGCTCAGCACCGGGTTGCGCTTGTGCGGCATGGAGCTCGAGCCCTTCTGCCCGGCATGGAAGAACTCCTCCGCCTCGCGCACCTCGCTGCGCTGCAGATGCCGCACCTCGGTCGCCAACCGCTCGATCCCGCTCGCGATCACGCCCAGCGTCGCGAAGAACGCGGCGTGGCGGTCGCGCGGGATCACCTGCGTCGACACCGGCTCGACCGCGAGGCCCAGCCTCTCGGCCACGAACGTCTCGACCCGCGGATCGACCTGGGCGTAGGTGCCGACCGGCCCGCTGATGGCGGCGACGGCGACCTCCGCGCGGGCCGCCTGCAGGCGGGTGCGGTTGCGCGCGAACTCCGCGTAGTGGCCGGCGAGCTTGAGGCCGAACGTGGTAGGCTCCGCGTGGATGCCGTGGGAGCGGCCGACCGTGACGGTGTATTTGTGCTCGAGCGCACGCGTCTTCAGCGCGGCCAGCACGGCGTCCAGATCGGCCAGCAGCAGGTCGGCGGCCTGGGTCATCTGCACCGAGAGGCAGGTGTCCAGCACGTCGGAGCTGGTCATGCCGAGATGCACGAAGCGACTGTCGGGCCCGACCGCCTCGGCGAGCCAGGTCAGGAAGGCGATCACGTCGTGGCGGGTCTCGCGCTCGATCTCGTCGATGCGGGCGATGTCCGCGGGCCCGATCTTCGCGAGCGCCGGCGCGCCCTTCTCGCGGATGGTGCGCGCCGCCTCCTCGGGGATGGCGCCGATGCGCGCCATGCCCTCGGCGGCCAGCGCCTCGATCTCGAACCAGATGCGGTAGCGGTTCTCCGGCGACCAGATCGCCGCCATCTCCGGCCGTGAATACCGAGGAATCATCGCCGTCGCCCGCTCCGCTGCCTGTCGCCAGCCCCTGGACCGAACCCGCGCGGGCCGGCCTGTCCGCACAGGCGCCCATGCGCAGGCTTGCGCGCCCATCGCGCGGCGCCGGGTGTCCAGTCTGGCCAGGTTGCTCTAGACCCCGGTCCGACGCCTGACAAGCGCCACAGCCGCTGGAGTGCCGCCCGCATGGACACCGCCTTCCTGACCCACGAGCTGACCGCCCTGCTGCAGGTCATCCTGATCGACGTGGCGCTTGCGGGCGACAACGCCGTCGTGGTCGGCCTGGCCGTCGCCGGCCTGCCCGAACGGCAGCGGCGGAAGGCGGTGCTGCTAGGCGTCGCCGGCGCCACCGTCATCCGCATCGCTCTCGGCCTCGTCGCGCTCGAGCTGCTGGAGATCATCGGCCTGCTGCTGGCGGGCGGGCTGCTGCTGCTCTGGGTGTGCTGGCGCATGTTCCGCGAATTGCGCCACCCGCACGATGCCGCCGTCGAGACCGGTCGGAAGAAGACGCTGGGCCAGGCGATGCTGCAGATCATCCTGGCCGACGTCTCCATGTCGCTCGACAACGTGCTGGCGGTCGCCGGCGCCGCCGAGGGGCATCCCTGGGTGCTGGGCGTCGGCCTGCTGCTGTCGGTCATGCTGATGGGCGTCGCCGCCAACCTGATCGCGCGGCTGCTGCAGCGGCAACGCTGGATCGCCTGGGTCGGGCTCGCGATCGTGCTCTATGTCGCGGTCAAGATGATCTGGGAGGGCGCCTTCGAGGTCGCCCACGCGCTGCAGCCCTAGGCCGCAGCGCACTCCTCAGGCCGCTTGCGCGGCGCATCCCTCAAGCCGCTTGCGCGGCGGGCACCACCGCGCCCTCGCCGAACCGGATCACCGCGACCTCCGGCGATCCCAGCGAAGCGGCCAGGGTCGCGATGTGGTCGTGATGCGTGAACAGCACCACCTGCGCCGTCCGGCCCAGCGTCGTCAGCAGCCGCAGCGCCGCCAGCGCACGCGCGTCGTCGAAATGCACCAGCAGGTCGTCGGCGACGAAGGGCAGCGGTTCGGCGGCGGCGCAATGCGCCTCCACCGTGGCGACCCGCAGCGCGAGATAGAGCTGGTCCCGCGTCCCGTCGCTCAGCGCTTCCAGCGGGCATTCGTGGCCGGTGTCGCGCACGGCCTGGATGACGGTCTCACCGCGCTCGTTCTCGTCCGTGATCAGCGCGGCGTAGTGGCCACCGGTCAGCGCGGCGAAATGGGCACTCGCCTTGCCGAGAAGCGGCGCCTGCTGGGCGCGGCGGAACCGCGCGATGCCGGCCTGCAGCAGCGTGCGCGCGACATGCAGCCGTGCATAGCGCTCCGCCGCCGCGCCCGCATCGGCCAGCGCGTGCCGCATGTCCTGCGCGGCCGCGGCGGCATCCTGCCCGCGCTCCATCGCGGCGAGCGCCGCATCACGCCGCGTCCGCTCCTCGGTCGCGCGCTCCAGCGCAGCGACGCAGGCCTGCCGTTCGGCGCGCAGCGCCTGCAGCCGCGCCGCGAGCGCATCGGGATCGGCCTGGTCGGCCTCCGCCCGCAACGCCGCCTCGTCCTGCCCGTCGCCCGCCACCGCCAGTTCGGCGAGGCGCTGCGCGATCTCCCGTTCGGCCGCGTCGCGCTTGCGCGCATCGGCGATCGCCGCCTCCAGCGCCACGTCGTCCGCAACCCCGGCCTGGGCGCGCAGTGCGGCCAGCGCCGCGTCGGCGGCTTCGCGCTGCGCGGCGGCGTCACGCGAAGCGGCCTCCTGCGCCGCGACGTGCTTCGTCAGTTCGGTCGCGCGCGCCTCGGCCGCCCGCGCCGCCGCCAGCTCGCGGCCAAGCCGCCCGGCGATGGCGGCGGGCGGGTCGTCGGCCGGCGGGCGCGCGGCGCGTGCGAGCGCGGTGCGAGTGGCGGCGGCGAATGCGGCGAGGCTCTCGCGCATCTGCCCCACCCGCGTCTCCGCGGTGCGCCACGGATCGGCGCTCATCTCGATGCGTTGCCACGCCTCGAGCGCGGCCTCGGCGAGGTCCGGGTCGGCGGCGGGCATCCCGATGCGCGCGACGGCCGCCTGCCATGCCTCCCCCCAGACGACGAGGGCGGCATCCGCCTCCGCGACCGCATGGCGCAGCGCGGGCAACGCGTCCGTTTCCCGCAGCAGCGCCGCTTCCACGGCGCGTCGCTGGTCGCGTGCACGTTCGTCGGCGGCGCAGCGATCTTCGGCGGCCAGCAGCAGCGTGGCGAGGCTGCCGTCCTGCGGACGATCGGGAACGCAGGGAAGCAGCAGCGCGCGAGCGGCTTCACGCGCGTGGCCGACGTCCTCGCAGGCCTGCTGCGCGGCGCGGGCAGCCTCGGCCAGCTTCAGCACGTCGGCCCGCTGCCGCAGCCAGTCCGCCATGACGGCGGGCGAGCCGGGCACGATGCCGGCGGGCGCCCAGAGCGCCCGCCAGTCCGCCTGCGCGTCGGCGAGGGCCTGGGCGGCGGCCTCGCCGTCCGCCTCGGCCTCTCCAAGCCGCTGGGAGGAGGCTGCCCGGGACGCTTCGAGGCCGAGATGTTCGGAGACGCGATGGGCCTCGTCGGCGCGCCGGTCGGCAAGCAGGTCGGCGGCGTCGCGCGCCTGCTCGTAGGCGGCGATCGCGCCCGCATCCGCCGGCTGGCCGGTCGCGAGCGCCGCCCGCAGGACCTGCCATGCCGCCTCGCGCTCGGTGCGCGCCGCGGCGACCACGGCAGGCGTGGGGATCGTTTCACCTCGCGCCACCTGGACCAACCGCGCCGCGATGTCCGCAAGGGTGTGTCGCTGCGCGGCGATCGCCTCGGCGGCGCGGGCGGCGCGGGTTTCGGCGGTGACAAGGGCGGCCGCCGTCTCCTGGATCGCAGGCGCGAGCGGCAGCGCGCAACCGGCAAGCGCCGCGGCATCGCCGGTCCACAGCGGCAGGGCGGCCAGCGCGGTGTCCAGGGCGGCGCGGGCGGCGGCGTGCTGGCGCTCCCGCGTGGCGAGCGCCGCATCCAGCGGGCCGGCGGCCCGCGCCTGCTCCACGGAACTGCGGAGCAACGAGGGATCGGGCGCCGGCGGCAGGCGGGCCAGTTCGGCCTCGGCCTGCGACTTCCGCAGCTCCGCCGCGGCGAGCGCCTGGCGGGCGGCGTCGCGACGCTGCAGCAGCGCGTCGTGCTCACCGCGGAGGCGCCGGACGAGGCGGCGGGCGGGTTGCGGCGGCACCGCGTCGCGTGCCTGCTCCGGCGTCAGCGGCAGGCCGAGGTCACGCAATGCCTGCGCGACGACGCTGCGCTGCGCCGCGACGACCCGCTCCTGCGCGGGCAGGTCGGCCTCGGCCTGGACGGCCACGGCGCAGGGGGCGGCGAGCGCATCGATCAGGTCCTGGGCGGCGAGCAGGTCGGGCGCGCGCACCAGCGCATCACGGTCCGCCCGGAGGCGCGCGACATCGTCGGTGGTCCGAGCCTCCGCGCGGGCGGCCTCGGCACGCGCGGCGGTCAGGCGGCGGAACGTCTCGGCCGCGTCTTCCGGCAGCCGGGGCGTGGCGGCCACGCAGTCGCGCACCGTGCGGGCCGCGTCCAGCGCGCGCAGCAGCGGCAGCACGCGGCGCACGCGCTCCAGCCGGCTCGTCTCGGCATCCAGCCGCGCGGCGTCTTCCCGCTGCGCCGCGATCTCGGCGTGCGCCGCCGCGCGGGCGCGATCGGCCTCCTGCCAGGCGGCGGGGCGGATTTCCCGCTCGTCGCGCATGCGCCGCGCCGCATGCCAGGCGTCGAGCGCCTGGGCGAGGCGGCGCTTGCCACGGCCGTCGCCGACCAGGGTCTTCGCCTCCTCGTCGATCCGCTCCAGCGCGGCGCGCAGGCCGGTCAGGCCGGTGCCGGCGGCGAACAGGCTCTCCCCCACGCGGCCACCGAGCTGGGCGAGGTCGATGGCGCCGGCGCGCAGGCGATCGCCGTTGAGGCCGAACAGGCCTTCGAACGTGTCGCGCCCGGCGCCGCCCAGGAAGCGCTGCAGCGCGGCTTCGGGCAGCGGCGTCTCGGCCGGATCGAGCAGCGTGTTCTTGCGCCCCTTACGGCGGACGAACCCGGCGGTGGTGCCGTCCTGCGCCGCGAGGGTGATGCCGACGCGGGTCTGCGCGCCGTGCAGGAAGGCCGCGGGGGAGCGGTCGTGGATGCCGTACAGCGCATCCCCGACGGCGGCGAGCGCGGTGGATTTCCCGGCCTCGTTGGCGCCCAGCACGACGCACAGCGCGGCCCGTTCCGGAAAGCGGAGCACGATGTCCGAGAGGTGGCCGTAGCGGTGCAGGGACAGGTCGCGCAGCCTCATGCCCGCGGCTCCTCCAGCGCGCTTGCGGCCAGCGCCCAGGCATCGTCGGCGAAGGCGCGCAGGGCGGCTTCGTCCAGCGGGATCTCGACCGTGGCCTGCAGGTCCGGCGGCAGGCCGGCGCGCAGCTTGGCGAGATGCGCGAGCAGCGCGGCGACGGACTCGGGATCGTCCAGCCCGGCCGCGAAGGCGGTGCGCAGCGGCGCGAGGCGTTCCTCCGCGCCGCGGGCCGGGGCGCGGGTGCGGATACGGACCGTCTCGGGATGCAGGGTGCCGCCCGCCGCGTCGGCGGCGTCGCGGGCGGTCGCGGCCACGCCCTCATGGTCGCCGCGCAGCCGCTCGTGCAGGTCGGTCTCGCCGGTGACGACCAGCCGCGCGAGCAGCGGGCGGCCGTCCGCGGCGGCGATGGCGGGCGTGACCGCCCGTCCGATCCGGTCGGTGAGCGTCGCAAGGTCGGCGCCGGTCGCATCGACCTCCAGCAGCGCCCAGCGCAGTACGTCGACCGACCGGTGTTCGGCGGCGACGATGCGGCCGTCCTCGACGGTGACCAGGGTGCAGCCTTTCGCGCCCGTCTCCTGCACGTGGCGGCCCTGCAGGTTGCCGGGGAAGACGATCCAGGGCCGCTCCTGCAGCACCCGGCGCTCATGGATGTGGCCGAGTGCCCAGTAGTCGTAGCCCTTGAGGGCGAGGGCCGCGGCGGTGCAGGGCGCGTAGCGGTCGTGCAGGCCGCCGGGGTCCTCGGCGGAGGTGTGCAGCACGCCGATGTTGAGCAGCCCCTTCGCGGGCGCCGGATAGCCCGCCGACAGGTCCTCGGGCACCGCGCGGTTCGGGAAGGAATGCCCGTGCAGGGCCACGCCCAGTTCGGCCAGCGCAATGGACTGGCAGGTCCGGGACGAGAATTCGTGGACGTTGTCCGGCAGGCGGTTGAGCGACCGGGTGATGACCGACTGCGCGTCGTGGTTGCCGCGCAGCAGGAAGCAGGGCCGGTTCAGCCGGCGCATCTGGGAGGCGAAGAACAGGCCGGTCGAGAAATCCTTCCAGTCGCCGTCGTAGAGGTCGCCCGCGATCACGACGAACGCCACGTCTTCGGCGATCGCGAGGTCGATCATCGCCTGGAAGGCGCGGCGGGTGCAGCCCTGGATGATCTCGGCCGGGATGTCGCCGCGCGCGTGCAGCCCTGCGAGCGGGCTGTCGAGATGGATGTCGGCGGCATGCAGGAACTTCATGCGTTCAGGCTACGATCCGCCCCCGAGTCCGGTCGAGCCGGACGTGCCCGTGGGACGGGCGTTCCCGGAACCCCGGATCGGCGCGGCACAGGCCGGCGGGTTGGCCCGGGGGCGCGGGTTTGGCATGCTCGCCGTCAAAGAGACGTAGGAGACGGCAATGGCTGACGGCGCGTGGGTGCGGGTGGCCTCCAAGGACGAAGTGGCGGAGGGCGCCGTGCTGGGCGTTCGCGTGGGGGAGCGGGAGATCGCGCTGTACCACCTGCCCGGCGGTGAGTTCCACGCCACCGACAATGTCTGCACGCATGAATACGCGCTGCTGTCCGAGGGCTGGCTGGAGAACGGCTGCATCGAATGCCCGCTGCACGCCGCCCAGTTCGACGTGCGCACCGGCAAGGCGATGTGCGCCCCGGCCGACGTGGACCTGCAGGTGTTCGAGCTGAAGGTCGAGGGCGAGGACCTGATGGTCCGGTTGCCCGCATGACCCGGGTCGACTGCGACGTCCACCCGACCGTCCCGTCGCTGCAGGCGCTGCTGCCCTACATGGACGAGGTCTGGCGCGACAACGCGGTCCGGCGCGGGATCGAGGAGCTGGCGACCGTCAGCTACCCGACCACCAATCCGCTGTCCTCCCGCGCCGACTGGCGGGACCCGTCCGGCAAGGCCGGCACCACGGTGGAGGCGCTGCGTGCGCAGGCGCTGGATCCGTTCGGCACCGATCTCGCGATCTGCAGCCCGCTCTACGGCGTGCAGGCGCTGTTCAGCGAGGACATGAGCGCCGCCTTCGCCCGCGCGCTGAACACCTGGACGGCGCGGGAGTTCCTGGACCGCGATCCGCGGCTGCGCGCCTCCATCGTCGTGCCGCAGATCAATGCGGAGCGGGCGGTGGACGAGATCGAGCACTGGGCGGGCGATCACCGTTTCGTGCAGGTGCTGCTTCTGGTCGGGTCGGAGCTGCCGCTGGGTCGGCGGCAGACCTGGCCGATCTATGCGGCCGCCGAACGACACGGGCTTCCGGTCGGCATCCATGCCGGCAGCATGCATCGCAGCGGCATGACGCCGGTCGGCTGGACCAGCAGCTACACCGAGGACTACGTCGCCCAGGCCACCGCATTCCAGTCTCAGCTGGGCAGCCTGCTGGCGGAGGGGGTGTTCGCAAAATTCCCCGACCTGACCGTGGTTCTGATGGAATCCGGCGTGAGCTGGCTGCCGGCCTATCTGTGGCGGTTCAGCAAGTTCTGGAAGGGCACCCGCGCCGAGATCCCCTGGGTCTCCGACCCGCCGTCGAGCATCGTGCGGGACCGTGTGCGCCTGACATTGCAGCCATTCGACGCACCACCCGACAGCGCGAGCGTTACACGCCTGATGGAACATCTGGGGTCGGAGGAGATGCTGCTGTTCTCGACCGACTACCCGCACTGGCAATTCGACGGGCAGGCTGCCTGGCCGGAGGGGTTCTCCCCCGCGCTCAAGCAGAAGATCATGGCGGACAACCCGCTGAAGACCTATGCTCGTCTCAGGGAGACCGTGTCATGAACGTGGACGTCCTGAACCGATCCGGCATCCAGCCGGTGGCCGCCTCCAGGCTGGCGATTTCCGATTGCGACATCCACCCGCGCGCCAGCATGAAGGCGCTGCTGCCCTGGATCCCGAAAGCCTGGCAGGAGCATCTGGCCTCGTTCGGCATGCTGCACCGCCAGCCCTGGGAAAAGGGGCCGGCCTATCCGAAGGCGCAGCCGCAGGCCTCGCGCCGCGACGCCTGGCCGCCGAGCGGCGGCGGGCCGGGCAGCGACCTGGGCTTCATGGCCGCCCAGCATCTCGACCCGAACAACGTCACCCTCGGCATCCTCAACCCGCTCGGCGTCGGCCAGGGCGCGGCGAACCCCGACCTGTCGGCGGTCGTGACCTATGCCGCGAACGAGTGGCAGATCGAGGAGTGGCTGTCGAAGGACGACCGCCTCCGCGGCTCCGTCGTGGTGCCGTATGAGGACGCGGTGGCGTCCGCGCGCGAGATCGAGCGCTACGCCGGCGACAAGCGCTTCGCCCAGGTGCTGCTGCTGTCGCGCACCGCGGCGCCGTTGGGCCAGCGCCAATACTGGCCGATCTACGAGGCCGCCGAAGCCGCGGGCCTGCCGATCGGCATCCACGCTTTCGGCTACGGCGGCACGCCGATCTCGGCCGGCGGCTGGCCGTCCTTCTACATCGAGGAGATGGTCGGCCACGCCCAGGCGCAGCAGGCCGTCACCGCGAGCTTCATCCTGGAAGGCGTGTTCGAGCGTTTCCCGAAGCTGAAGGTCGTGATGATCGAAGGCGGCCTCGCCTGGGCCCCCTCGCTCGGTTGGCGCATGGACGCGCAGTGGCGGAAGCTGAAGCAGGAGCTGCCACATCTGAAGCGCCTGCCGTCCGAAGTCCTGAAGCAGCACGTGTGGTTCACCACCCAGCCGATCGAGGAGCCGGAGCCGCGCAGCCAGCTCGCCGAGGTGTTCGACTGGATGGGCTGGGATCGGGTCCTGTTCGCGACCGACTATCCGCATTGGGATTTCGACGATCCGGCCTATGCGCTGCCGATGAAGATGACGGAAGAGCAGCGCCGCATGGTGTTCCGCGACAACGCGCGGGCCGTGTTCGGCGTGAGCTGACCGAAGACCGCGGAACGGGGGCCGGACGCGCCGGCTCCCTCTCCCGCGTGGCGTCATCTGCAGCCTTACGCATGTCAGCCCATCCGTATCGTCACGTTGGCTGATCGTTTCGAACGGCATCACTCGCAGGCCCGCCCCCCCGTCCACGACGAAATCATGCGCAAAGCCCGCCAATCGCCTGATCGCGGTTGACGGGTTTTCGGCGTTCGGGTTCCCTAACGCCAAGGTCGCGTGATCACGCGCGAGGAACGGTTCCGGTGGAGAGTCTGGTGGATCTGGTTTCGTTGCCAAGGGCAACGATCCTGCGATCGGACCCGCGCGCCGGAACTGGATCGGAGAGTCCGGTTGCGCTTGCCTTCATCCTTCCCCGGATTTCCCGTCTCCCCGCCGCGCCGCACGCGCCACACGAGCTCTCCGGGAGGAGCCGGGTGCGGGCTGCCGCACATCCGAACACGTGACAGCCACGCCGAACGGCCGCGCTGCCCGCCCCTGTACCGGTCGCTTCTCGAGGTTCACGCATGAAGAACGCCACGCCCCGCAGCATGAAGCTGGGGCTCAACATCGTCGCCAATGGCGCGCACGTCGCCGGCTGGCGGATGCCCGACGCCAACGCCGAGGCTGCGATGGACATCCGCCTCTGGAAGGACATCGCGCGCGCCGCCGAACGGGCCTGCGTCCATTTCATGTTCTGGGCGGATGGGATCGCGGTCCGGCATTCCGCGAAGGACGATGACGAGCTCTCGTACAACCCGCGGATCGACGTGTTCGAACCGCTGACCGTGATCGGCGCGCTGGGCGCCGTGACCGAACGTCTCGGCTTCGTCGCAAGTGCCTCCACCACCTACAACGAGCCGTATCACGTCGCGCGGAAATTCGCCTCGCTCGACTACGTCACCGGCGGGCGCGTCGCCTGGAACGTGGTGACGTCGTGGAGCGAGCAGGAGGCGTTCAACTTCGGCCTCGACGAGCACGTGGAGCATGGCCAGCGCTATCGCCGCGCCGAGGAGTTCGTCGACGTCGTCTTCGGACTCTGGGACAGCTGGGAGGATGATGCGTTCATCCGCGACAAGACGAGCGGACGCTACTTCGATCCCGCCAAGCTGCACACGCTGAACCATCGCGGCGAGCTGCTGCGCGTGAAGGGCCCGCTGAATGTCGGGCGGCCCATCCAGGGCTACCCCGTGATCGCGCAGGCCGGATCGTCCGGCCCCGGCCAGGACCTCGGCGCCCGCATCGCCGACCTGATCTACACGCAGCAGAAGTCCCTGGCGGAGGCTGCGGCGTTCTATCGCAGCGTGAAGGAGCACGGCGCCAAGGCGGGGCGCGATCCCGACTCCATGCTGGTCATGCCGGGCATCCTCCCGGTCCTCGGCCGCACCCGCGCCGAAGCCGAGGACAAGTTCGCGCAGATGCAGGACATGGTGCATCCGCGGGTCGGGCTGCCGATGCTGGCCGACGTGTTCGGCGATCTCTCCGACCATGACCTCGACGGGCCGCTGCCGCCGCCGCTGCCCGCCAGCAACGCGGTCAAGAGCGCCTACGACAAGCTGGTCGCGCTCAGCCAGGAACCCGGCATGACCATCCGCAAGCTCTACCAGACGCAGGCGGGCGCGTCCGGCCACTACGTGTTCGTCGGCACCGCCGCCGAGGCCGCCGACGTGATGCAGGACTGGTTCGAAGGGCGCGGCTGCGACGGGTGGAACCTGATCCCGCCCTACATGCCCGGCCCGGCGCTGGACTGCCTCGAAACGCTGGTGCCCGAGTTGCAGCGGCGCGGCCTGTTCCAAACGGAGTATGCCGGCGACGGGACCCTGCGCGGCAGCCTCGGCCTCGCCCGTCCCAGCTTCCACAGCCGGGGCGCCCATGCCCGGGAAAATGGCTCGTTCATCGGGAACCCTCGCTCATGAAGATGACCTTTCGCCTCCTGCTGTCCGCCTCCCTGCTGGTGGGCGCCGCAACCCTCGCCCACGCGCAGGACACGACCAGCCAGGCCGGCGCGGACCAGGCGCTGGCCCAGCAGGCGGATCCCGCACTGGTGAAGATGGTTCCAGCCGACAGGAAGGGAAAGCCCTTCACCGTCGCCGTCGCCCTCGGCTCCCCGCCGGATGACTTCCGCAACGACAAGGGCGAGATCGTCGGCTGGGAAATCGACATCGTCCGCGCGGCCACGCAATCGCTGGGCCTGCCGCTCGAGCTGCGTCCGACGACGTTCGACACGCTGATCCCCGGATTGCAGGCGAAGCGCTTCGATGCGGCCGTGGGCCAGATGGGCGTGACCGTCGTGCGGGAGAAGGTGGTCGACATGATCGGCACGCTCCTCGGCAACGAACTCTTCGCCGCCTACGCCGACAATCCGATCCAGGTGAAGAGCCTCGACGATCTGTGCGGCCTCACGGTCGCGACCACGCGCGGCTCCCGCGAGATGGTGTTCGCCGAAGAGCACCAGCCCAAATGCGCCGCCGCCGGGAAGAAGCCGATCAACGCGCTCGCCTTCAATGACGGCAATGGTGCCGCCGAGGCGATGATGAGCCGGCGCGCGGACCTGTTCTGGCTGGGCTCGACCGCCGTCAGCTACTTCGTCGCGCAGACCAAGGGCCGCACGAAGATCGTCGGCAGCTACACGGACAAATCCTATCTCGGCGTCGCCCTGCCGAAGGGATCGGAGATGGCCGCGCCGCTTCAGGCCGCGATCCAGCACCTGATCGACAACGGCACCTACGGCAAGATCGTCGCCAAATGGGGGCTCGAAGACGCCGCGGTGAAACAGGCGCCGCTGAACCCGACCACCGTCGAGAAATGAGCGGTCGCGTCCCGGACCCTGCCGCACCCACGCTGATCGACCCTGCATCGCATGCGCCGATGCAGGTCGTCCCCCTGCGCCATCCCTGGACCTGGGCGGCCAGCGCCGTCGTCGTGCTGGTGGCGGCCGGCGTGGCCTGGAGCGTCGCGACCAACCCGGCCTTCCAATGGCCGGTCGTCGCCGAGTACCTGTTCGATCCACAGATCCTCGCCGGGCTGGGCCGCACCCTCGAACTTACCGTCGCCGCCATGGCGCTCGGCCTCGTCCTCGGCACCATGCTCGCCGTGATGCGGCTCTCCACGAACAAGCTGCTGTCCGTGCTGAGCTGGCTCTACATCTGGTTCTTCCGCAGCGTGCCCGTGCTGGTGCAGCTGATCTTCTGGTACAATTTCGGCGCGCTCTATCCGCGCATCAGCCTCTGGCTGCCCTGGGTCGGCGTCCTGTACAGCGCCTCCACCAACGACGTGATCACGCCCACCACCGCGGCCCTCGCCGGACTGGGGCTCGCGCAGGCCGCGTACACGGCGGAAGTGATCCGCGCCGGCATCCTCTCCGTCGCACCCGGCCAGACTCGCGCCGCCAAGGCGCTCGGCATGGGACCGGCGATGATCTTCATGCGCATCGTGTTCCCCCAGGCGATGCGCGTGATCATCCCGCCGGTGGGCAACGAAGTGATCTCGATGGTGAAGGGCACGTCGCTCGTCAGCGTCATCGCGATGGCCGACCTGCTCTACACCGCGCAGCTCATCTATGCCCGCACCTACCAGACCATCCCGCTGCTGATCGTCGCCTCGCTCTGGTACCTGACCATCGTCTCGGTCCTCTCCGTCGCGCAGCACGGGCTGGAGCGGCATTACGGGCGCGGCGCATGACGGAGCCCATGGTCCGCATCCGCGGCCTGCGCAAACGCTTCGGCGCCAAGGAAGTGCTGTGCGGCATCGACATGGACGTGCGGCCAGGGTCCGTGATGTGCATCATCGGCCCGTCCGGCTCCGGCAAGAGCACGCTGCTCTCCTGCATCAATCACCTCGAGCGCATCGACGGCGGCCGGATGTGGGTCAGCGGCGAGCTGGTCGGATATCGCGAGCACGCCGGAAAGCTCTACGAACTTCCGGAACGCCGGATCGCCGGCATGCGGGCTCGTATCGGCATGGTGTTCCAGCACTTCAACCTGTTCCCGCACATGACCGTGCTGCAGAACATCACCGCGGCCCCGGTCCGGGTGAAGCGCCAGCCGACCGCGCAGGCCCGCGCGAAGGCGCTGGAGTTGCTCGACCGCGTCGGGCTCGCCGACAAGGCGGCGGCGTTTCCCTCCCAGCTCTCGGGCGGCCAGCAGCAGCGCGTCGCGATCGCGCGCGCCCTGGCGATGGAGCCGCAGCTGATGCTGTTCGACGAGCCGACCTCGGCGCTCGACCCCGAACTGGTGGGCGAGGTGCTGGCCGTCATGCGCGACCTCGCCGCCAGCGGGATGACGATGATGGTGGTCACGCACGAACTCTCGTTCGCGCGTGAGGTGGGCGACGACCTCGTGTTCATGGCGGACGGGCTGATCGTGGAGCGAGGCGCCCCGCGCACCGTGCTCGCCGACCCGCGGGAGCCGCGCACCCGCGAGTTCCTCTCGCGCGTGCTGTAGGAGGGCATCCCTCCGTCATGGCCGGGCTCGACCCGGCCACCCCCACCCGCACCCTGCCGCAAGCATGGATCGAGCCCGGCCCTCACGCAGGGCGGGGGCGGACCGCGCGACGACCGGCCCGCGTCCCGCCATGACATGGGGCAACCGCCCCGCACCCCAGCACCTCCCGAAATCCGCATTGCCCCGGCGCCGCGCGGCTCGTACTCAGATCGCCTCACCCAGGCTGGGACGTAGCCAGCCGGACCCGTTCGACGAGGCGATCGCATGACCCCGCAGGACATCGTCCGCATCCCCGGCTCCCGCATCGTGGAGGTGGCGCGGCTCGCCTTCGCCACGCCCGATGTCGACTTCCTCTGCTTCGGCGAATCCGACCAGCCCAGCCCCGCATCGGCCCGGCAGGCGGCGATCGCGGCGCTGGAGGCCGGCGAGACCCGCTACCCCGACGTGCGCGGCCTGCCCGCCCTGCGCCAGGCGCTCGCCGACTACCTCACCGGCCTGCACGCCCGCCCGGTGACCGAGAGCCGCATCCAGCTCGCCGCCTCGGGCATGGCCGCGATCTCCATCGCCCTCGCCGCCACGGTGCGCGCGGGCGACCGCGTCGTGCTGCACGGGCCGGCCTGGCCCAATGTCGGCAACGCCGCCCGGCTGCGCGGCGCGACCGTCGAGGAACTCGACCTCACGCCGCAGCCGGATGGCAGCTTCCGCCTGGATCTCGAGCGGCTCGACGCGATGCTCGACGGCGCGCGCGCCTTCGTCCTGAACTCCCCCAACAACCCGACCGGCTGGACCGCCACCACTGCCGAACTGCAGGCGATGCTGGAGATCGCGCGCCGGCGCGGCGTCTGGCTGATCTCGGACGAGGTCTACTCGCGCCTCGTCTATGACGGATCCGCCGCCGCGCCGTCCCTGCTCGATCTCGCGGAGCCGGATGACCGCGTGATCGTCTGCAACTCCTTCTCCAAGACCTGGGTCATGACCGGCTGGCGGCTGGGCTGGCTGGTGGTGCCGGACGGCACGCGCGAGATCATCGCGGACCTCGTCGAGGTCGTGCATTCGGGCGTCGCACCCTTCGTGCAGCGCGCCGGCCTCGCCGCCATCGAGGACACCGAGGTGGTCGAGCGCTTCCGCGCCCATTGCGCCACCGGACGCGCCCTCGCCTCCGATGCGCTCGAAGGGCTGAACGGCGTGCGCTACACGGCACCACGGGGCGCGTTCTACGCCTTCCTGGGCGTCGAGGGGCTGACCGACAGCCTCGACCTCGCGCTCAAGCTGGTGGCGAAGCACGGCGTGGCGGTCGCACCCGGTGTCGCGTTCGGCGCCTCGGGCGAAGGCAGCCTGCGCGTCTGCTTCGCCCAATCCCCCGCCCTGATGGAGCGTGCGATGCAGCGGCTGCGGGACGGGCTGCGGGCGGAGCTCCGATGAACGCGCCGATCAGGGTCTGCGGCGTCTGCGGCGCCCCCGCGCGGCCGCCCTTCCGCGCGCCGCAGCCGGAGATCGCGCCCGATCTCGACATGCGGCCGGGGGAGCCGGCGCGCTCGACCCTCGCCGACTGGATCCACACCTGCCGGCGCTGCACTGCCGCCGCCCCGGACCTCGCCGCCCTGCCCGCCGCCGCTCGGGATGTCGTGGAAAGCCCCGCCTATCGCGCCCTGACCACCGAGGGGCTCGAGGAAACCCTGCCCTTCCGCCGCTGGGCCATGCTGTGCCACGCCGAGGGGGACCGCGCGGCAGAGGCGGAAGCCCTGCTCCAGGCCGCCTGGGCCGCCGACGACGCCGCGGCCATGAGCGATGCGGCGCGGCTGCGCATGGAGGTGGTGCGCCTGTGGGCCGATCCGTCCGAGGAGGAGACGGCGCTCCGCCAGCTCGACGCGATGCGGCGAGCGGGCGCCTTCGAACCAGCCGCCGCCCGCGCGACCGCGCTCGGACGCCGCGACCTGTCGGAGACCGCGCGCTCCATCCTGCGTTTCCAGCAGGCACGGATCGCGGCGCGTGACACGGGCCGGCACCTGATCAGCAGCGCCCTGCCGCCGCCCGCGCATGCGCCGCACGTCTCGCACGGCAAGCGCGCCAGCACCGGCTTCTGGCGCCGCCTGTTCCGCCGCTGAGCCCCCTGAGCACCCGCACCGTTCGGCACTCGTACCGCTGAGCACTCCCACCCGCATCCGGCCGAATCTCCCGCCAGCGCCCTCCGGTGCGGCCCATCGAGGAATCCCCCATGTCGTCCATGCCCGACTCCCCCGTCCTGGTCGAAGTGCTGCGCGGCACGACCGTGGAGAGCCGCCATCGCGGCGCCTTCGTCGTGATCGACGCGCGCGGCGGCGTGGTGGCCGCTGCGGGTGAGATCAACGCGCCGGTCTATCCGCGCTCCGCCATCAAGCCGCTGCAGGCGCTGCCGCTGGTGGAGAGCGGGGCGGCCGACGCGTTCCGCCTCACGCCGCGCGAACTCGCGCTGTCCTGCGCCTCCCATCGCGGGGAGGACGCCCATGTCGCCGCGGTCCGCGCCTGGCTGGGCGGCATCGGCCTCGGGCCGGACGCGCTGGAATGCGGCGCCCACATGCCGAACGACGGCGCCGCGGCGGATGCGCTGGTGCGCGCCGGCGCCGCGCCCTCCCAGATGCACAACAACTGTTCGGGCAAGCACAGCGGCTTCCTCTGCACCGCCGTGCACCAGGGCGAGGATCCGCGCGGCTATATCGGCCCCGACCACAAGGTGCAGCGCCGGGTCGCCGCCGCGATCGCGGAGATGACGGACACCGATCTCTCGGCCGCGCCCTGCGGCTGCGACGGCTGCGGCATCCCGACCTACGGGGTGCCACTGCGTGGCCTCGCCCTCGGCATGGCGCGCATGATGACCGGCCACGGCCTGGGCCCGACCCGCGCCGCGGCGTCGCGCCGGCTGCTCGACGCGATGGGCGCGGAGCCGTTCTACGTGAGCGGCAGCGGCACCTTCGTCACCGACTGCATGCGCGCGAGCGCAGCGACGGTGCGGGTGAAGACCGGCGCCGAGGGCGTCTACGCCGCGGCCCTGCCGCAGCGGGGCCTCGGCGTCGCGCTGAAGATCGAGGACGGGGCCAAGCGCGCCTCCGACATGGCGATCGCCGCGCTGCTCCAGGCGCTGGGCTGCTTCGACGACACGGCGCGCGGCGCGCTGGCCCCGCATCTCGCCCCGGTGCTGCGCAACGTCGCCGGCCGCGAGGTCGGCACGATCCGCGCGACCGATCTGCTGACGCGGGCCATGTGAGGGAGGGCGCGGATCGCTGACGGGAGGGCGGTCGTCCCGGGAGTGCCTGGAGTCGTCGGGCACGGACCCGCAAACCTCGTCACGGCTTTGGCGGCGGTCGTCCCGGCAGTGCCTCGAGTCATCGGGTACGGACCCGCACACCTCGTCATGACCCTGGCGGCGGTCGTCCCGGCAGTGCCTCGAGTCATCGGGTACGGACCCGCACACCTCGTCATGGCCGGCCATCGTGCCGGCCATCCTCACCGGCACGCGTCGGCGTTGAGGGCGACCTCTCCCGTCGAGACCCTCCCGACAGGTGTGGCCGGGTCAAGTTCGGCCAAACCGAAAGAGGAGCGGGCCCACAAGGAGCGCAGGCCCCCCGACGACCACCCCCTCAGCGCGCGCCCATCATCACCGCCGGCCGCGCCTCGGCCTGCAACTGGTCCTTCGTGCATCGCGCCGGCGGCTTGTCTGGGCGCCAGCGCAGGAACGTCGTGCCGTGGCGGAAGCGGCCGCCGGTCGCGTGGTCGTAGCGCACCTCCGCCACCAGCTCCGGCCGCAGCGGCTGCCACTCCGCCGATCGCGCATTGCTCCACCGGCTGGGCCCTCCCGGCGCGTCCCCGGTGAACCCGGGCGGCTCGACCAGGGCCTCCAGCCGGCGGGTCAGCGCCGAACGCTCCGCCGCCGGGATCGCCGAGGTGAAGCCGACATGGTCGAGCCGGCCCTCGGCGTCGTACAAGCCCAGAAGCAGCGAGCCGACGACACGGGACTTCGTGCCGTAGCGGAAGCCGCCCACCACGCAGTCGGCGGTGCGCAGGTTCTTCACCTTCAGCATTGCCCGCTCACCCGGCTGGTACGGCGCGTCGAGCCGCTTCGCCACCACCCCGTCCAGCGCCGCACCGAGATGCGCGAGCCACGACTCCGCCTCCGCGCGGTCGCGCGTCATGGGCGTGAGCCGCAGCAGCGGCGCATCGCCGAACCGCGCGAACAGGAGCTCCAGCCGGTCCCGCCGTGCTTCCAGCGGCGCGTCCGCCACCCAGGCGCCCTCGACCGAGAGGCAGTCGAACAGGACCAGCCGCGACGGCGTCTCCACGGACAGGCGCCGGATCCGGCTCGCGGCCGGATGCAGCCGCGCCTGCAACGCGTCGAAGGACAGGCTGTCGCCGTCGGGCACGGCGAGCTCCCCGTCCAGCACGAACCGCGTCAGGGGCAGCGCGTGCAGCGCCGCGACCATTTCCGGAAAGTAACGGGCGAGCGGCTTGCCGGACCGAGCGCGCAGCTCCACCCGCTCCCCGTCGCGGAGCGCGAGGCAGCGGAACCCGTCCCATTTGGGCTCGAACTGCCACCCCTCCCCCTCCGGCAGGCGCTCCACGGCACGCGCCTCCATCGGCTCGAAATCGGCGGGGAGCGGGTCGGCGGGCTGCCTCGGGGACACGGCACACACTCCGGACGGACAGGGCCGCGCGGAAACGGCGGTCAGGCGGCGGAGGTTCCGGCGACCTCCCGCCGATCCTCGAAGCCGATGCGCAGCAAGGCGTCGATCGACTGCGCCGCCGTGACGTGGTGGACGAAGATGCCGCCCTTGCGCTCCCACCCTTCCCGGGCAGCGGCACGATCATCCACCAGCACGTGACCGGGGCCGGAATATCGAGGCTTGTTGCGCGTCAGACACGTGATCAACGGCACCTCGCCCCCCAGCATGCGCGACACCCAGCGCGCCTTCTGGGTCGGCGCCCAGCTCCCGAGCGGCAGGCCGGTGAGGATGGTGGGGGTGTGCGGGCGGCAGAAGGCCCAGAGTTCCCGTGCATCCGCCATGAACTCCAGCGTGCCGAAGAAGTCCTGGTGCCGGGACAGCGCCCGCCACATCCCGCGGATCCCCTGGTCTTCCGGCGGACGACCGGTCGTCTCCCGCACCCCGCGGTCGAAATCGGCGAGCACCCCGTCGAGGTCCAGAAACAGCTTCATCGGCACCTATCCCGTCTCGGCGGACCACACCGCCATGTGTTGTGTGGGCCGCGACAGGACCAGAACCAAGTCCCTCGATCCGCTCTTATTGCCGTGAGGTGCGCGGGCAAATCGCCACCGCGGAATGGGGGTTTCTCACGTCGCATGAGCAGCAAGGCTCGCCTGAAGGAGTTGCAGCACGATCTCGACGGGCTGCTTCCGTCATCCGACACGGCGCCGGATGCGTCGCGCGGTGCCGGTTCACGTAGAGCCGGATCGCGCAGCGCCGGGTCGACGGGACAGCGCCATCGCGGGCGTTCGGCGGAGGCGCCCACGCAGATCCCGCCGCGCGGCTGGAAGGACGTCGCGTGGCGCTCGTGGGAGGAGATCTCCGCGGAGAACCTGTTCCTGATCTCCGGCGGCGTGACCTATGCGATCCTGCTGGCGCTGTTCCCCGGCCTCGCCGCCCTGGTCGCCCTCTACGGCCTCGCCTTCGACGCGCGGCAGATCGAGCAGCAGGTGGACGCGCTGTCGGGTGTCTTGCCAGAGCAGACGCGAGAGCTGCTGAGCGGCCAGTTGCACAGCCTCGTGCAGTCCTCGCAGGGCGCGCTGGGCTTCGCCGCGATCGCCGGCATCCTCATCGCGATCTGGAGCGCCTCCCGCGGCATGAGCGGCCTGATCACCGCGATCAACATCGCCTACATCGAGAAGGAGAGCCGCAGCTTCATCCGGTTAAACCTGATGGCGATCGGCCTCACCCTCGGCCTCCTGGTCGGCGGGATCATCGCGATCGCCCTGGTCGCGGTGCTGCCCGCCGCGGTGCAGTTGCTGGACCTGGGTGGCGCGACGAAATGGCTGCTGATGCTGGTGCAGTGGCCGCTGCTGCTGGTGCTGGTGATGAGCGGGCTCGCGGTGTTGTACCGCTTCGCGCCGAACCGGGACGAGCCGCAATGGCAATGGGTGTCGCCGGGGGCGGTCACGGCGACCGTGCTGTGGATCGTGGCCTCGGTCGCCTTCAGCGTCTACGTCGCGAATTTCAGCAGCTACGACAAGACCTATGGCTCGCTGGGCGGCGTGGTCGTGCTGCTGACCTGGCTCTATCTCTCCGCCTTCATCGTGCTGCTGGGCGCGGTGATCAACGCGCAGGCGGAGCGGCAGACCCGCAAGGATTCGACGGAAGGCGCGCCGCTGCCGATGGGCACCCGCAACGCCCGTGCCGCCGACACGCTGGGCGGCTCGCGATGAGCGGATCGCGATGAGCGGATCGACGGAGGCAAGTGCGCCGCGATGACGGCGGGCGCACGCGGACGGATTACCGGCGCAGCCCCGTTCGGGGACATGCGCGAGGCGACGTGAACCGGAGGGAGGACTCCATGGCTGGGGAAGACGAGGTCGAACGGCTCCGGCATCGGGTGGAGTGGGAGACGGGCGGGCCGCTGCTGGAGGCTTCGGGGCAGGCGACCCACGCCGCCTCCCGCGGCCTGTCCGCGATCACCGGCTGGATCGAGGACCAGGGGCGGGAACGGCCGCTGGTGAGCCTGCTGCTCGCTTTCCAGCTGGGGTTCGCCGCGGGCCGCTGGGGTCCGCCGCGTTCGCGCGCCGGGACCTGATCCCGGCTCCCCGGTATCAGCCTGGGGTGCCGGCGGCGGTCAGTCGTCGTCGCCCGCGGCCGGGGAGCGGCGCAGGCGGGCCAGCAGGTGGTTGATCGCCAGCCGGCTTTCGGGGCTGTGGAAGAACAGCAGGCCCGCCATCCCGTTGCCGGCCCACATCACCCGCGCCGGTGCGCTGAGGTCGTGATCGAGCAGTTCGAACGCGACCTCGGCGCCGACGGGCCAGGGCACGTCGCCCTCGATCCCGGCCCCGCCGATCGCGAGGTTGACGACCGGCACGATCTTCGTGCGCCGGCCGGCCGAGAGGCGCGCCCACACCCCGCTCGTGGGAACCCGCCCCTGTCCGCGCTGGTCGATCTGGGCGCGCAGCTCCCGGCTCTCGAGCGCGTCCGCCATGCCGATCAGGAGATCTCGAAGAGTGGCCGACTTGGTCTCGCCCGCCGAACTGCGGAGGGCAGCGGCCTGTTGCCGCCGATGGGCTGCGTCGCTCATGGCTGGTCCCGTTACAGCTTCGCGTCTACCACGCGTGATGCGGGATCAGAAATCACGGACGTGAGAGTCATACGCTGCCGCGGGCGCCCCGTGGACGGTCACCTGGCGCCTGGCGGCGCCCTTCCGGGGCTCAGCCGGTGCGCCGGTCGACGATCGCCGCCAGCGCGGGGCCACCGATCGCGCAGGCATGGACGCCGAGATGCGCCGTCATCTGCAGGACCTGCAGGATCGCCCGCCAGTCGATGCCGAGGCGGATGGCGTGCCGCATGCCCTCGCGCAGGGCCGGAGCGTTCAGGCCGGTGAAGCAGGCATCGAGTGCAAGCCGGATCAGCGCCCGGTCCGCCTCCGCCAGCCGGTCGGCCGGATCGGCGAAGGCGGAGAGATCCAGCACCAGCGCGAAGTAGGCGGGGTCGAGACGCAGCAGCACCTCCGCATGGCGCGGCCAGTCGCCGAAGCGCCCGGTCCAGGCGTCGCGCAGGGCGGCCTGGGCATCCGTGAGCGGGGCCTCCAGTTCGGGCACGTCGCGGCCCGCGGCCTGCAGCTCCTCCGCCAGGATTTCCACCCCGACCCGCGTCCCGCCCAGCCCCTGTTCGGTGGCCATGGCGAGCACTTCCATGACCTGCGCCGGCGTGGCCCCGTGCTTGACGGCGAGCGCCATGTGCAGCCGCAGGCCGGACTCGAACAGATGCGTGCTGGAGGCGTCGAGGGCGACGTAGATCAGCTCGCACATGCGGGGCGAGAGCGGGCCCTGGGCCGCCGGGTAGCCGCCGTAGCGCGCATAGAGGTCGAGGAAACCGGGGCTGAACCGCAGGATCGCCTCGGTCCAGTCGGTCCAGTAGCCGCGTGCGCGGATGTAGTCGGCCTTGAGGCGTTCCTGCTCTGCGGTGAGGGTCATGGGATTGCCTGCGACGGGGTGAGATCGGGGCCGGCGTAGTGGCTGGCGCCGCCATCCAGCGCGACGATCGCGCCGCTGACGTAGCCGGAATCGGGCGAGAGCAGGAAGGCGACCGCGGCCACGACCGAGGCGGGCGTGATCGGACGCCCCGTGGGCAGGCGGCGCCCTGGCAGGGCGGCGCCGAACCGTCCGGCTGCGCTGGCCGGAGCGAGCGGGCACACGGCGAGCGCGTTGGCGCGGATGCCGCTGCCGCCCCATTCGCAGGCCATCGACCGCGTGAGCATGCCCACCGCCGCATCGGCGATGCCGTCGCCCGGGGGGCCCAGGCCGGCCGCGAGGCCGCCGATGCCGGTCAGGTTGACCACGGCCCCGTAGCCCTGGGCCAGCATCACGCGGCCGGCGCCCTGCCCGGCGAGGAACTGTGCCTCGAGCTGGCGTTCGATCGCCGCCGCCGTGCCGGACGCGGCCTCCGAACCGGGGGCCGAGGCGCCGCCCGTCTCGCGCCCGCCCGGCGGGGCGGCGGGAGGGATGGGCGCATCGGTGCCGGCGGCGTTGACCAGAGCGTCGAGGCGGCCGAAGCGGCGCGCCGCCGCCTCCACACCCGCCGCGTCGCCCGCCGCCACGCCCGCCACGTCGAACCCGTGCGCCGGCAGGCCGGCGAGGCACGCCGCGCCCAGCGCGGTGTCCGCGCCGGCCACCACGACGGCGGGGCGGCCGGGGGGCGCCGCGCGCGGATCGGCGCCGCGGCGGATCGCGGCGTCGTCGGCCGCGCCGAATACCGCGCTCGCGCCGTCGGCGATCAGCACGCCGCCCGCCATGCCCGCCGCGCCGGGACCGGCGAGGAAGTGGATGCAGGCCGCCATCTCCTCGGGCCGGCCCATGCGCCCCAGCGGAACCCGGCGCTCCACGCGGGCCGGATCGACGCGGCCCTTGGCGATCAGCTCCGCCACGAGGTCGGTGCGGATGTAGCCAGGGGCGAGCGCGTTCACGCGGATCCCCTCTCGCGCCCAGGCGACACCGAAGGCGCGGGTCATCGCGACCACGCCCGCCTTCGAGGCGCTGTAGCCGTTGCGCAGCGGGATCGCGCGGAACGCGGCGCCGGAGGCGAGGTTCACGATGACCCCGCGCGGCAGGTCCGCCGCCGGCGCCTCGCGCCAGCCGGGTGCGTTCATCGGCGGCGCCGCGACGCCCTGCGCTGCATCGGGGGCGTAGGGCGCCTGGCTGCGCATCACCGCGTGCGCGGCGAGCGACATCCGCTCCATGCCCAGGAGGTTGATCGCGAGCAGCCGGCGGAAGGCGTCGAGCGGCTGGTCGGTGATCATGGTGCCGCCGCTGTCGATCACGCCGGCATTGTTCACCAGCACGTCCAGCCGGCCGAACCGCGCGCGGCAGGCCGCGACGACGCGCTCCGCGGTCTCGGGCCGCGCGACGTCCGCGCCGATCGCGGCATGGGCGGGGCCGAGTGTGGCGGCGCGCGCCTCGGCGGCCGCGGCGTCGATGTCGGCGATCATCACACGG
>MKTV01000053.1:47196-68902 GCA_001898425.1 Rhodospirillales bacterium 69-11 | reverse complement strand
GGCCCAGCCGATGCCCGCCGCGCCCCCGGTGACCAGGACCGCGCGGCTCATGCCGGCGCGCTCCCGCATGGCGTTAAACGACCCGCGCCAGTGAATGGCGACGAACGACCCGCGCCGATCCCCGGCGACTGACGGCCCGCTCGGGTCACAGGAAGCTCGTGCTGATGCCGCCGTCCACGGAGAGCACCTGGCCGCTGATGTAGACGCTGTCGTCCGAGAGCAGGAACGCGATCGCGCGCGCCATGTCGTCCACCGTTCCCAGCCGCCCCATCGGCGTCTGCGCCACGCGGTGCGCGTCGCGTTCGACGTTGCGATTTCGCATCGTTCCCTCGGTCGGCACCGCGGACGGGGCGATCGCGTTGACGCGGATCTTCCGGCCGCCCAGGTCGACCGCGGCGGCGCGGGTGATGCCCATCACGCCGGCCTTGATGCCGCTGTAGACGATGGAGTTCGGCGTCGAGCGCAGCCCGGCGGCGGAGGCGACGTTGACGATCGCCCCGCCCTCCGCGCCGATCCGTTCGGCCGCCGCCTGGATGCCCCAGATCACGCCCTTGAACCCGATGTTCAGCATGCGGTCGACGGTTTCCGGCGCGATGTCGGCCACGTTCTGGTAGCGGACCCAGGCGGCGTTGTTCACCAGCCCGTCCAGCCGTTCGGCCTGTTCGGCGAAGCGCTCGACCGCGGCGCGCATGCCGTCGCGCGTGGCGACGTCCTGCACGACGGCGATGGCCTGGCCGCCCTGTTCGCGCACGGCGCCGACCGTGCCCTCGACGAAGGCCTCGCGCAGGTCGTTGATGCCGACCACGGCGCCGAGGGAGGCAAGGTGCAGCGCGGTCTGCTTGCCGATGCCGTTGCCGGCCCCGGTGATCAGGTAGGCACGCCCGGCGAAGGGCTGGTGGGACTGGGTCATGGGGTTCCTCCGGTCAGGCGTTGGCGGTCAACAGGTCCTCGGCGAGGCGGCGGTGCAGGCCGGGCGCGTCGCCCTGCGCCTCCACGGTGCGGGCGCGGCGCAGGTGGCGATGCACCTCCACCTCCCAGGTGAAGCCCATGCCGCCATGCAGTTGCAGCGCGCTCTCGATCGCGGCGATCCCGAAGCGGGTTGCCGCGGCGTAGGACGTGCGGGCGGCGAGCCGCGCCTCCGGGGCGCCGGCGGCGACGAGCGCCGCGTGACGCTCCAGTGCGGCGCGGACATGCTCCACCGCGAGCTTCTGCCGCGCGAGCGCGTGGCGCAGCGCCTGGAAGGAGACGAGGGTGCGGCCGAACTGCTCGCGGGTGGAGACGTGCTCGAGCGCGAGAGCGAGGCAGCGCTCCGCCGCTCCGCCGATCGCCGCCGCCCAGAGCGGCAGCGCGTCCTCCCGCAGCGCCGCGGTGGCGGCCGCATCCAGCGTTGCCACCGGGGTGACGTCGGTGAGCACCACCTCGTGCTCCGGCGTCTCGAGATCGAGCCCGAAGGCCGGCTGCACCGTGACCCCGGCGCCGTCGAGCGGCACCAGCGCCGCGCCGGTGCGGGTCGCGACCAGCAGCAGGTCGGCCTCATCGACCAGCGGCGCACGTCCGACGGTGCCGGACAGCCGGTCCCCGCTGCCCTCGGCGATGCCGGCCCAGGCGATGGTCGCGATCGTCTCGCCAAGGACGATGGCCGGACCGACCGGCGCGGACCCGAAGGCGGCGCCCAGCAGCAGGGTTTCGGCCAGCGGGTAGCCCAGCAACCCGGCACCCGCGGCTTCCATCACCGGGGCGGCGAAGGAGGGGCCGAGTCCCAGCCCGCCCGCGGATTCGGGGGCGAGGATGCCCAGGAGCCCGTCGCCCGCGAGCTGGCGGGCACGTTCGCGCACCGGCAGCGCCGCGCAGGCGGCCACGGCGTGGCGGGCGGTCTCGGCGAAGGCGGCGATGCCATCGCGGTCGTCCCGAGCCGCGGCGACGGCGGCGGTTCCCATGCCAGGCTTGCCCATATCGGCGTTGCCCTTATCGGCCGTGCCCATCTCGGTCTTGCCCATCTCGGTCTTGCCCGTCTCGGCTTGCGCCATGTCAGCGCCCTCCCTTGGCGCTTTCGCGCGGCAGCTTGAGGATGCGGTCGCCGATGATGCCGAGTTGGATCTCGGTGGTGCCGGCGTAGATCGTCTCGGCGCGGGCCGAGAGATAGATGCGCTGGAAACGAGCGCGCGCGGCCTGCACCTCGGGTCCCGCGCCGGGCGGGGCCTGCTCCAGCAGTTCCAGCGCCAGGGCGGCGAAGCGCTGGTGCGCCTCGCTCCAATGCAGCTTCATCAGGCTGCCGCGGTCGCCGATGCTCTCCCCGGCGAGCAGGCTGTCCACCACCGGTTCGACATGCGCCTTGACGATCTCGATATCGACGACGGTCTCGGCCAGGCGGCGGTGATAGGCGCCGCCATCGAGCAGGCGCGCGAGCGTGGCGTCGGCGCGGCAGGCGCGGACCAGGTGGTTCAGCTCGTTCTCGAAGCGCCAGGCGCGGTACATGCGGTTGGTCGCGCGCTCGATCGCCAGCACGCGCACCGCGGCGGACCAGCCCTGGTCGGGCGCGCCCAGCGCGTCCTCCGCGTCGATCACCACGTCATCCATGAAGACTTCGGCGAAGTGTTCGCGCCCGTCCATCTGCCGCAGCGGGCGCACGGTCACCCCCGGCGCGTCCATGCGCATCGCGAAGAGCGCGAGGCCGCGATGGCGGTCCTCCACCGCGCCGGTGCGGGCGAGCAGCAGGCAGCGCTGCGCGTTGGGCGCGCCGCTGGTCCAGATCTTGCGGCCGTTCACGCGCCAGGCCGATCCGTCGCGGGTCGCGCGGGTGCGCAGGCCGGCGAGGTCGGAGCCGGCATTGGGTTCGGAGAACCCCTGGCACCAGATCTCCCGCATCTGCAGCAGCGGGGGCAGGTAGCGGCGCTTCTGCTCTTCCGTCCCGATCGCGAGGATGATGGGGCCGGCGAGTTCCTTACCCAGGGAGTTGACGCTCTCGGGCAGCGCACGGCGGCCGATCTCCTGGTTGGCGATCAGGTGCTCGCGCAGGCTGAGCCCATGGCCGCCGTATTCCGTCGGCCAGGTGATGCCGGCCAGCCCGCCGCGATGCATCGCGGCCTCCCAGTCGCGGCAGGCGGCCAGGTCGGGTGCGCGGAAGCCTGGCTGGTCTGCCAGGAAGCCCTCCGGCACGTGGGCGGCGAGCCAGGCGCGGACATGCGCGCGGTAGGGGTCGCCGGCGAGGCCCGGCGGCAGGGTTGAAACGTCACGATCCATGCGATGCAGCTCCGGCGTTGCCGGCCGGCACGATCAGGGCGTCGAGGGCGACCGCCCCCTCCCCGGCCCTGCGCACCAGCAACGGGTTGATGTCGATCGAGGCGACGGCGCCGGCATGCGCCGCGGCGAAGCGGGAGAGGGCCGCGACCGCCTGCGCCGCGGCCGCGAGATCGGCCTTGGGCAGGCCCCGCGCGCCGTCCAGCAAGGGGAAGCATTTCAGCCCGCGCAGCATCGCCTCGGCCTCGGCGGTTGAGACCGGCGCGGGGCGCACCGCGACGTCCCGGAACACCTCGGCATGGATGCCGCCCAGCCCGACCATGACGGCGGGGCCGAACACCGGATCGGTCGTGGTGCCGAGGATCAGTTCGGTGCCGCCGGTCACCATCGGCGCGACCAGCAGCCCGTCGATCCGCGCCTGCGGGGCGGCTGCGGCGACGCGGGCCAGCATGTCGTGCGCGGCGGTCCGCACCGCCGCCGCGTCGGCGAGGCCGAGTGCGATGCCGCCGACCTCGGTCTTATGCGGCAGGTCGGGGGAGACGATCTTCAGCACGACGGGAAAGCCCATCGCGGTCGCAGCGTCGGCCGCCTGCTCGGGCGTCGCGACGACGCGTTCGGGCAGGACCGGCAGGCCGGCGGCGGCCAGCGCCTGCTTTGCGCCGTGTTCGGTCGCGAGCGCGGCGGGCGCGGGCAGCGGCGGCAGGACCGGCAGGGGTTCCGGGGCGAAGCCCGGTGCCTCCAGCCGTTCCCGCACGGCGACCATCCCGGCGACGACCGCACAGGTCGCGTCGACGCCGTCGGTGCAGGGATAGCCAATGGCGCCCAGCTCCGCCGTCGCATCGGCCGGACCGTGCACGCACAGCGCGATTAGCCGGTCGGGGTGACGCTGCCGCATGGCGGTCAGCGCCTCCATGAACACGCCGCGCAGGCGGGGGAGATACAGCGAGGCGGAGATCAGCAGGATCAGCGTGTCGAAGCTGGGATCCTGCATGATCACCGACAGCATCTCGCCCAGCACCTCCCCGCGCGCGCCCATCTGGGCGGTGGCGTCGATCGGGTTGCGGGGGGAGGCATAGGGGACGATGTCCAGGATGCGCTTCTGCGTGTCCGCGCCGGGTTCCGGCAGGGTCAGCCCGCGCGAGGAGGCCGCGTCGGCCAGCATGACGCCGAAGCCGCCGGAGGCGACCAGCACCGCGACGCGCCGGCCGCGCGGCAGGCGCTGCGTGCCGACGGCGACCAGCGCCTGGCCGAGGTCCACCAGTTCCTCGAGGCTGCGCACGCGATGCGCGCCGGCGCGGCGCAGCGCGGCGTCGAACACGGCGTCGGAGCCGGCGAGCGCGCCGGTATGGCTCGCGGCCGCGGCCTGGCCGGCTTCGGAGGCGCCGATCTTCAGGACGAGCACGGGCTTGCCGGCGGCCTTCGCCTCCGCCAGCGCGTCCATCAGGCGGTCCGGCGCGCGGCAGGTCTCCAGCACGCAGAGGATGACGGACGTTGCCGGATCGCGCGCCATGAAGGCGATGCCGTCGGCGGCGTCGACGTCGCACTCGTTGCCGGTGGTCATGAAGCGCGAGACGCCGATGCCGCGCTCGTGCATCAGCAGCATCGTGTAACTGCCGAGATTGCCGCTCTGCGAGACGATGCCGAGGGCGCCGGCGGCCGGCATGGCGGTCTCGAGCACCACCGAGAAGGTGGCGATGGCGCGATCGGCGACCGACACCGCGCCCAGGCAGTTGGGGCCGAGGACGCGGATGCCGGTTTCGGCGGCGATCGCCTGGATGCGGCGCTGCAGCGCCTCCCCGGCCTCTCCCATCTCGGAGAAGCCGGAGGAGAACACGACGGCCGCGCGCACGCCGCTTGCGGCGGCGGCGGCGATCGCATCGGGCACCGCCTCGGCCGCGAGCGCGACGATCGCGAGGTCCGGCACCTCCGGCACGTCGGCGAGCGCGGCGAAGGCCGGATAGCCCTGCACCTCACCGCCGCGCGGGTTCACCGGGTACACGGCGCCCGCGTAACCGTAGCGGCGCAGGAAGGCGGCCGGGCGGCCGCCGATCTTCGCCGCATCGGTGGAGGCACCGAGGATCGCGATTGAGCGCGGCTGGAACAGCGCGTCCAGCCCGTGGCCGAGGCGCATCTCAGCGGCCCTTGAACACCGGCTTGCGCTTCTCGAGCGTCGCCTTGCGCGCTTCCAGCGCATCCTCGGTGGCGGCGAGTTCCATCGTGAAGTTCTGTTCGAAGCGATAGGCGTCGCGCTGCGGCATCAGCTCGACCATGTTGCAGGAGCGCTTGGCGTAGCGGATGCCGAGCGGCGCCTTGCCGGCGATGTCGGCGGCGACGGCCATGGCGGTGGGAAGCAGGGCTTCCTGCGTCGTCACTTCCTCGATCACGTTCATCCGGTAGAGGTCGTGCGCGGAGAGGCGCATTCCGGTGTACATGATGCGGCGCGTGGTGGACTTGCCGAACAGCGAGTTGATCATCGCCGCACCGCCGGCGAGGCCCACGTTGATCTCCGGCATGCCGAACGAGGCTTCCTCGGACGCGAAGAAGATGTCGCACGCCGCCATCAGGCCGAAGCCGGCGCCGAGTGCCGCGCCGTTGATCGCGGCGATGACGGGCTTGGCGCACTCGTGGATGCAGTTGCCGGTCTCACGCGTGACGCGGTTGTGGTCGTGGAACGCGCCCTTCTTCGACAGGTCGGGACGTGCGCGCAGGTCGGCGCCGGCGCAGAACACCTTCTGCGAGGAGGTGAGGACGGCGACGCGGATGTCGTCGCGTTCGGACACCTGGTCGAAGATCTCGATCAGCCGGTCGCGCATCGCGCGGTCGAGCGCGTTGACCGGCGGGCGGTTCAGCGTGACGAGCGCGATCTGGTCGCTGACCTCGAAGCGGATGATGTCGGATTCGCTCATTCTCGGACTCCTCATGGAACAGGGACGGCCGCGCGCACGGGATGCTCCTCGAGCCCCGTGACGCCGAAACCGGTGATGGCCAGCAGCCGCCCGGCCTCCGCACCTTTCGCCTGCAGGCGGCGGGAGCGGGCGATCGAGGTGACGAACGGCACGGTGCGGTTCGCGTCCCCGAAGGCCGGGCAGATCGGATATTCGACGGGCCGGTCGACGCGCCGGTCAAGGCGGCCGTCCGGCGTGAAGCGGGCGAGCTGGCCGGTGCGGACGAGGGCGATCCAGATGCCGCCTTGGGCATCGACGGTCGCACCATCCGGGCCGGATCCGGTCAGCGCCTTGACATCGGCGACGACGCGGCGCGGGCCGACCGGCTCGTCGTGCCGGTAGTCCCAGGCCCAGAGCACGCCGACCCGGCTGCAGGCGGCGTAGAGCGTGCGGCCGTCCGGGCTGACGCAGACCGCATTGGTCACGCCGAAGCCGCGCGCGATCTCCTGCACCGTGCCATCGGCGCGCAGGCGTGCGAGGAAGCCAGGCGGCGCGTCGTCCTCGGTCTGCATGGTGCCGAACACGAAGCCGCCGGCGCGATCCGCCTTGCCGTCGTTGAAGCGCGTGTCGCGCGGCAGGTCCGTCGTCCAGAGCGCCCGTGTGGTGCCGTCACGCAGGTCGAGCGCGTGCAGCCCGTCGGCGAGCGCGAGAAGCAGGGTGTGCGGCCCACCGCGGGCGAGGCTGCCGATCGGCGACGGCACCGGCCAAGCGCGCGTCTCCCCCGTCGCGGGATCGAGCGCGCGGACCCGCGGCGCCAGCGCGTCGGCCCAGAACAGGCGTTCGGCGACGCCGTCCCAGACGGGCGATTCGCCGAGGCCGTCGGGCTCCGCCACCGCGAACTCGATGGCGGGACGCATCAGCTCTTGCGCAGGGCGGGACAGGCGCTCTCGGCCGCCGGGCGCCAGCTCTGTTCGGCGGACAGCGTCGAGACGTAGGCGAAGATGTCGGCGCGGTTCGGCGCGCTCTCGTCCTTCACCTTCATCAGGTAGGTCGGGCGCATCACCTGCCCGTCCGCGCGGATGGGCGCGTTCTTGATCAGCAGGTCGTCGACCGGCATCGCGCGCATCGTCTCGGCCATCTTGACGCCGTCATCGGTGCCGGCGGCGGCGACCGACTTGAAGTAGTGCAGCGCGCCGCTGTAGCCGTCCGATTGCTGCCAGTTCGGGAAGCGTCCGCCGTGATAGGCGCGGAACTTGGCGGCGAAGGCGCGCGAGCCGTCGTCGAGATCCCAGTAGAACGGCGTGGAGAGCATCATGCCGAGGCAGTATTGCGCGCCCACGGCCTGGATCTCGTTGATGCCGCCGGTCAGCGTGACGAGTTTCTGGCCGCCTTCGGTGATGCCGAACTCGTGCATCTGCTTCACCAGGTTCGACCAGTCGCTGCCGCCGCAGGCGAGCGCGATGGCCTCGGCGCCGGAGGTCTTGGCCTGCAGGATCTGGCTGGCGAAGTCCGCCGTTCCCAGCGGGAAGGACGTGGTGCCCAGCAGCTTCGCGCCGTTCGCGGCGATGAGCTTCGTGCCCTCGTCGCGCAGGCTCTGCCCGAACGCGTAATCGACGTTGATGATGAACCAGCTCTTCGCGCCGGCCTTCACCGTCGGGCCGATCACCGAGACCGGGCCGGCATAGGTGTCGAGCCCGAACTGGAAGGTGCTGGGATGGCAGCGCTTGCCGGTCAGGTCGGCGGACAGCGAGCCTGCGACCATCAGCACCTTCTTGCGTTCGGCGACCATGTCGCTGACGGCGAGCGTGATCGAGGAGGCGGAGGCGCAGACGATCGCCGAGACGTCCTGTTCGGCGAGCCAGCGGCCGGCGATCGCGGTGCCGATATCGGGCTTGTTCTGGTCGTCGGCGAAGACGACCTCGATCGGGCGATCGCCGACGGTGCCGCCGGCCTGATCCACGGCGACCTTCACGCCGGCGACGAGACCCTGGCCGGTATCGTCGGCGTAGATGCCGGACATGTCGCAGAGCACGCCGATCTTCAGCGGCTTGCCGGCGGCCCTGGCGCGGGGCGTGGGCAGCAGGCCGGCCATGGGCAGGGCGAGGCCGGCGCCCAGCAGGCCGCGACGGCGGATGGAGGCGCCGCTCGAAGCGGCGCCGGACGCGCCGCTGGAAGCAATATGTTTCATGGTTGGTCTCCCCCTTTGTGTTGCGATGGTCTTCTCAGGGTTCGTGGGCACTCTCACGCCGACACGCCGCATGGAGACGGCGAAAGATCGCCGCCTCCATGCGCCGGTGTTCGACGTGTCTCGGGAAGGACAAGATGCGTGCCGGGTTCAGACCGGTTCCGCGACCTTGGTCGGCGTGGTGCTGCCGACCGCCTTGCGCAGCGCGGGCAGGATGCGCGTGCCCCACAGCTCGATCTGTTTCAGCATGGTCTTCTGATCGAAATCGCCAAGCTGGGTCTGGATCATGACCTGGGTGGGCTTGAGGGTTTCGATCTCCTCGAGCATGCGGTCGATGACGCGGTTGACGTTGCCGACCGGCAGGTTCGCGCGCAGTTCCTCGAAGCTCTGGTCGTTCGGGCTGGGCTCTTCCTTGATCAGGTAGCTGTCGTCGGTGTGCTCGCGGCGCGACTTCAGCGTCTCGGACAGACGGCGCTGGAAGCGCGCATTGTCGAGATAGCTGTCGATCTCGCGCTGGTCGTCGCTGGCGTAGGCGCAGCGCAAGAAGCTGATGCGGGTATCGGAGAGGCTGCGCCCGACGCCCTCGGCCGCGGCTTCGAGGCCGCTGCGCAGGTTGCGGATCGCCGGCAGCCCGTTCTGCAGCACGGTGACCAGCAGGTTGTCGCCGTTGACGAGGCCGCGCGCCCAGGTCTTCGGGTTCATCGACGTCACCCACATGGGCGGCATCGGCTGCTGGATCGTGCGGACGCTGATCACGGTCGGCGGGATCTGGTAGAACGTGCCGTCGTAGGTCAGCAGCTTCTCGCGCATGCCCAGCTTGAGGATATCGTACATCTCCGCGAAGCGTGCACCGGCCTCCTCGAGCTTGGAGTCGAAGCGGCGGAACTCGAAATCCTGGTAGCCGGAGCCGATGCCGAGTTCGAGGCGCCCGTCGGTCATGGTGTCGGCGAGGCCGATCTCGGCGAGCAGCCGCAGCGGGTGGTAGAGCGGCAGGATGCACACCGCGGTGCCGAGGCGGATGCGCTTCGTCAGGCCGCCGCAATGCGCCACCATCATCAGCGGCGACGGCGAGAGGCTGTAGTTGTTGAAATGGTGTTCGGCATACCAGGCGGCATCGAAGCCGGCTTCTTCCGCGGCGACGGTCTGCTGGATCGAGTTCTTGATCACCTCCGCCGAGGTCTGATGGTAGCCGCGCTGCTGCGCCAGAATGAAGACGCCGAATTCCATCGCCTCTTGTCCTCCCGTGACGACCATTGCGGTCTCTTGCTGGGGGGAGTGTGGTTCACCGCCGCATTGCAAGACAATCCGGCATTTGCGAGCATCATCTACTCGAATTCCAAGAAGATCGGCGGGAGGGCGTCGTGGACCGGCTACAGGGGATGGAGTTGTTCGCAGCGGCGGCGCGGTTCGGCAGCTTCTCGGAAGCGGCGCGCAAGGCGGGGCTGTCGCCGGCCTCCGTCTCGCGCATCATCGGTGACTTCGAATCCCATCTGCGCGTGCAGCTCTTCAACCGCACGAGCCGCAGCCTGGCGCTGACGGAGGCGGGGCAGACCTACCTGCAGCGCATCGAGCCGCTGCTGGACGGCATCCGCATGGCGGACGCGGAGGCGGGTGCGTTCCAGCAACGCCCGACCGGGCGGCTGCGCGTGCACTCGCGGCTGATGTTCGGCAACCGGGTCGTGGCGCCGCTGATCCCGGCGTTCCAGAGCGCCAACCCCGAGGTCACGGTGGAGCTGCTGCTGGCCGAACGGCACGCCGACCTGCTGCACTACGACATGCAGATCGATATCGAGATCCGCATCGGGCGCTCCCCCGACCCGGGGCTGCGCAACGAGCTCATCCTGCCGACCGAGGCGGTGCTGGTGGCGAGCCCGGCCTATCTCGCGAGCGCGCCGCCGTTGGAGACGCCGGCCGATCTGGCGGCGCACCGCTGCCTCGCGTACCTGATTGGCACCGAGGAGCCGGTCTGGCGCTTCGCGCGAGACGGGCGGCTCGAGGAGATCGGGATCACGCCGGTCGCCGCGACCAATTCGGGCGAGGTGCTGCGGACGCTGTCGCTGGCGGGGCACGGGATCGCGCTGCTCTACGACTACACGGTGCAGGCGGACCTGGATGCCGGGCGGCTGTGCCGGTTGCTGCCGAAGCTCGCGGTGACGAACGCGACGTTCCAGTACGGCCGTGGGATCCACGCGGTGTTCCGCCGCACGGACTACGTGCCGGCGAAGATCCGCGCGTTCATCGACTTTTTCTCGGCGGACCGGGTGATGCGGCAGTTGGCGGAGGGGATGCCGCAGGGGGGATGACCGACGGGTCGGGAGCTTCGGCGCGGTCCTGTGCTTCCCCAAGGCACTGGATCCGCATGTCGGTCAGGGCGCGGATCTTGCGCGACGGGTGCCCGGCGGGCGGACCACAGAGATGCCGCGCACGGGAACCGGACAGCGCGTCATGACTTCGACGAGGGCGCCGGAATCCAGATGCTCTCGGATCAGCTCGACCGGAAGGATGGCGACGGGCCATCTCGGCGAGGACCGGCGCGACGTGCGTTGGCCCGAACGTGAGCGGCGATCCGATGCGGAGCCGCCCGCCTGCCGTGGGGACGAACGCCCCCGTCCTGAGCGATGATCTCAAAACTTAGATCCGGCGCAGCGACATGCGCCGGCCGCTGGCCTTTCGTCACCGTTCTCCTCTTGGCGGCATTGGACACTTTGACAAGAGGAGAGTTTCACGATTTAGCGATTGCGGAGTTGTCGCAATCCTGAGATAACGTGCGAAGACGAACCCGGATCGGATGGCATCGTGGCCAACATCGTCATCGCCGACAGAGATCCTACGCTCCTACAGCGGCTCGCAGCGCCGCTTGCGGAGAAGGGCCATCAGGTGATCGTTTTCGAGGACGTCTTCCACGCGTGGGATCATCTCTCCCTTGGCGGCACCGACCTGTTGGTGACGGACATCATCCATCTGCCCGGTCAGCCGCACGGGATCGCACTCGCGAACCACGCCGCTCGGTATTCGAAGGGCGTGAGGACCGTCTTCATCACCGCCGATCCGGACCTGGCGCACGAACAAGACGTGCCGGCACTGACCAAGTCGGTCGATCCTCAGCGACTGTCCGAGATGTTGGCCTGACCGCACTGTTCGTCTGAGGCGGCGTGGTTACTGGGCGGCGCCGTTTTCAGCTTATCGAGTGCCGACAGAATGGCCGCCCGCGTCAATTCGTCATCATGGAACAATAACAAGAGCTCACGGAGCGCTTGCTCCCGCTTGAAGCGGCGTTCTGGCGTCACAGCGCTCACCAAACTGCTAATCCGCGTTTCATAGGCTTTACGATCACCGGTCAGCAACGAAAAGAATACTGCGGATCGTATCAAGAAAGAGATGGCCTCGCTGCGGCTCGTTCCCTGCCGATCACGTGACGATCCCGGCCTGCTCAGGCCGCGTCTTTGTGGGCATGACCGCGGGAGCATCGAAACGGCGCTACCGGCAGGGTGAGCGGCCTGGGTCGCGACGACGGATGGGGACTGGTTCGATACGCGCCTCGTCACAGCCGCTCCGACCGATCCTGTCGAAATCGGTGAAGTTTCGTTAGTCTTCAGTAACGATAACGACAGAACTAAAGCCGTTCTCGACCTCGGAAGGAGGGCTAGCCCCACGCCGATCCACCGTCGAAACCTTGGGCACAAACCCGATCCGTGATCCGGCCGGGCGCGGCGAGCGGAGCATCGTGGGTCTGAACGCACGCGGCGAGCGGCGCCGCGGGCCAACGATGGATCAGTGCGGGGAAGTGGCGTCCCATAGGGGATTCGAACCCCTGTTGCCGCCGTGAGAGGGCGGTGTCCTAGGCCTCTAGACGAATGGGACCACGGCCGAGGGGCGCCTTTTAGGGCAGATCCGCCGGAAGCTCAACACCCGTTCCTCACCGGCCGAGCGAAATCCGTCCGGCCACTCCGCCCGTGCGCGGATCGAGCAGCACCACCCGGTCCGGTCCGCCCCCGCTCAGCGCGACCGCCAGCCGGTCGCCGATCGTGCTGATGCCGACGATGTGGCTGCCCGCCGGCTCCTCCAGCACCGCATTCAGGGAGGCGGGCACCGCCGCCGCGACCGTGGCTGGGCCGTTCGGCTTGCGCAGCACGAGGGCGGTGATCAGCCCCGCGGTGCCCAGCAGGATCAGCACGCCCATGACCACCGCGGCGATCTTGACCGCCCGCATCCCGTCACCCATCCGCCATCCCTTCCCCGTCCGCATCCATCGCGCTATCGGCCGCGCATGATCGGCCCTGACCCCGAACCGCCGCCGTTCCAGATCACCGCCGACCCGGCCGCCGCCGGACAGCGGCTCGACCGTTTCCTGGCGGACGCCATCGGCACGCTGTCGCGCTCCCGCGTCAAGACGCTGATCGAGGACGGCCGCGCCGCCCGCGACGGCCGTGTCGTGCGGGAGCCCGCCGATCCGGTGAGAGCCGGGGCCGCGTATACGCTCCGCCTGCCCGCGCCGGAACCGGCGCGGCCCGAGGCGCAGGCCATCCCGCTGACGATCCTCTACGAGGACGCCGACCTGATCGTGCTCGACAAGCCGGCCGGCCTCGTCGTGCACCCCGCCCCCGGCAACCCGGACGGCACGCTGGTGAATGCACTGCTCGCGCATTGCGGGCCGGACTTCACCGGCATCGGCGCGGAACGCCGGCCCGGCATCGTCCACCGGCTCGACAAGGACACGTCGGGGGTGATGGTCGTCGCCAAGACCCAGCTCGCGAGCGACAAGCTGACCGCCGCCTTCGCGGCGCGCGACCTCGACCGCGCCTATCTCGCGCTGTGCTGGGGCCTGCCCACGCCGGGCAGTGGGGAGATCGAGGGTGCGATCGGGCGGGACAAGCGGGACCGCAAGCGCATGGCGCTGGTCACGACCGGGGGCAAGCCCGCGCTCACGCGCTACCGCACGCTGCAGGCCTGGGCAGCGGCCGTCGCGCTGCTGGAATGCCGGCTCGCCACGGGGCGGACGCACCAGATCCGGGTGCATCTCTCGAGCCGCGGCCATCCGATCGTCGGCGATCCGCTCTACTTGCGCCGGGCGCCAGCCGTGGCCAGATCGCTGCCGCAGCCGGCGCGCGGCGTCCTGCTCGACTTCCCGCGCCAGGCGCTGCACGCGGCGCGGCTGGGCTTCGCGCACCCGCGGACCGGGGCGCCGCTTTCCTTCCAGACCGGACCGCCGCCGGACATGCAGTCTCTCCTCGCGGCGCTGGACGCCGCGACGGCCTGACCAGGGCCGCCAGACATGTCCCTCGACCGCGCGCGCCGCCCCTCGACCGGCCCGCGCCGGAGGGGGTTGAACGAGGAGGAGGCATGGCCCAAATCCGTCCGCCGCCTAACCGGTTAGTAATCTTGACAGGACCAATCTGGTCCGGTATAAGATCCGCGTCGGGGCGGGAGGTGCCCTGTCCCGATGGGGCGTCCGGTCACACAGCCGCCAGGATGGGGCATGTCGCCGGGACGTGAAGTCCCATCCTGCATCCCGACCAGCCTCAGTCACATTCCAGCCTTAGTCTTGCGCCGTCGTGGGCAAGAACGAGCTGGCTGACGAAAGGAGCCTCCTGTGGCCTCTGCCGTCCTGAACATCGCCCCCGAGGGCAACCTGTCGCGGTATCTCCAGGAGATCCGCAAGTTTCCCATGCTGTCGCCGGAAGAGGAACTCGATCTCTCCCGTCGCTGGCGTGACCACCAGGATATGGAGGCGGCACACAAGCTTGTCACCTCCCATCTGCGACTCGTCGCGAAAATTGCCATGGGCTATCGCGGCTACGGCCTGCCGGTCGGCGAGCTGATCAGCGAAGGCAACGTCGGCATGATGCAGGCGGTGAAGCGGTTCGATCCGGACCGTGGCTTCCGCCTGGCCACCTACGCCATGTGGTGGATCCGCGCCGCCATCCAGGAATACATCCTGCACTCCTGGTCGCTGGTGAAGATGGGCACCACCGCCGCCCAGAAGAAGCTGTTCTTCAACCTGCGCCGCCTCAAGGGCCAGATGCAGGCGATCGAGGACGGCGACCTCCAGCCGGAGCAGGTGACCAAGATCGCGACCATGCTCGACGTGCCGGAGCAGGACGTGGTCAGCATGAACCGCCGCCTCGCCGCGCCGGACCACAGCCTGAACGCCCCCGTGCGCCAGGATTCCGAAGGCGAGTGGCAGGACTGGCTGGTCGACGAGTCGGAGAGCCAGGAAACCACGATCGCCGATCGTGAGGAGATGACCGGCCGCAAGGCCCTGCTCGCCACTGCGCTGAAGACGCTGAACGATCGCGAGCGGCACATCCTCATCGAGCGGCGCCTGAAGGACAACCCGACGACGCTCGAGGACCTCTCGCAGCAGTACAACATCTCCCGCGAGCGGGTCCGGCAGATCGAGGTGCGCGCCTTCGAGAAGCTGCAGAAGGCGATGAAGGCGCAGATCGCCGAACGCCGCCAGAACGCCGCGGCCAGGCAGCTCGCCACCGCGCACTGACGTGCCTGCGGGGCTCCCCAGCGGGGCCCCGGTCCGACACAGGATGGTCCTTTCGAACCCCGGTTCGTCCGCTCACATGGACGAGCCGGGGTTTCGTTTTGTCCGCCGCCTCCCGTCCGGGCCGTCCGCGCGTGGCGCCCGCTGGCCTCGCGTCCGCATCCGCCGACCGCTCGTCCGCGGCCGCCGACCTCGCGCCTGCCGCCGAACTCCGCGCGGTGGCGCGGTCACTCCTCGGCGTCCGGCAGTCCCCACTCCTCCGCCAGCCGCGCCCGCGCCGCACGCAACTGCGCCGCACGCGCCAGCCCCCCCGCCTCGAGCACCGCACGGACGACCACCGGTGCGAGTTCGGCAAGCAGCCAGCCCGCCGCCGCCGCGCTCCAGGCCGTCCCGACCACCCGCAGGTCCCCCGCCAGCGCGAGACTCGCGTCGAGCCCGTGGCCCGCGCTCCACAAGGCGCGGATCGGATCGACCACCGTCGCGACGCCGCACAGCAGCACCGCCCGCGCCACCGGCTTCGTCGGCTCCTGGTCCAGCACCAGCATCACCAGCCCCGGGCCGAGCAGGATCCCGATCATGACGGCGAGCGACGGGACCAGTGCGGCGAGCGCGCCGCAGGCCAGCCCCTGCAACCACACGAGCGAATGCCGCTTCGGGTCCGCCTTGGAGCGCGCCATGCCCGTCCCTATCCGAAGGCCGCCATGGCGAGCATGCTCGCGAGCGCCAGCAACCCGGCCCCGGCCGCGATTTCCTGCCCGATGCGCCGCGCGGTGACCGCCCGCTCCTCCCCGCCCGCTTCGATCTGCGCGAGCTCCGCATCGATCCGCGCCACCGCCGCCGCCGCCTGCTGCGCCCCGATCGCGTCCTCCGCCCGAGCGGCGGCGTCCTCGAAGAGGCCGACGATCGGCGGCAGGAACCCGGCGGCCGTGACCTCCTTCAGCCGGTGCTCGAGGGCCGCGCGACGCGGACGGTTCTGCCAGGAATCGACCAGCGGCTGGCAATGCGCCGCGACCCAGCCGCACAGCGCCGGCAGCGGCCGCTGGTAGTAGCGAAGCTGCAATTGCGCGAGCAGCCGCAGCCGCGCCAGCGCCACCCCGTTCTCGTCGGCATTGCCCACGAGCCCGTTCGTCTCCGTCTCCAGCCGCCGTTCCGACCGTGCCGCGAGGAAGGCCGCGATATGCGCGTCGACCGGCTTCGTGTCCTGGTCGACCACCTTCGCGGCCGCTTCCAGCGCCGGCGGCAGGTCCGCCGCGCCAACCACCCGGCGCGCCGCGACCAGCGGACTGCCGCAGGGCAGCAACGGGCACAGCGTGTAGGCCAGACGCATCAACCCGCCCGCCGGCCCGCGGATCTGGGCAAGGGCGCGGTGCTGCCGCGCCTCCATCCGCAGCAGGGCATGGTCGCAGCGATCCGGACGCAGCGTCGCCCAACTCGCGATCGCCTCCGTCGCGACGATCTCGTCGAGCCGCGTCATGACGTTGGTGTCGGTGCCGATCGCGGCGGCGAGCGCCGATCCCAGCCCATCCGGCCAGAGAGCGATGCCGCGCCAGCACAGCGGCGCCAGCGGATCGAGCAGCACGATCATGCGCATCACCGCGAAGGCGTCGGCGCCGCGTTCGGCGCTCCCCTCCCCGGCGCGATGGCGCATCATCTCGTCGAGCCGCGACCCCATCCCCGCATCGCCCAGCCCGCGCCGGAGCCACTGGGTCACCGTCCCGCTCACCATCGCCTGCAGCCCCTGTTCCGGCTGCATCGCCATCGCGAAGGCGAGCGTGCGGGTGTCCCACACCGCCATCCCGGCGAGCTGGAACGGGCGTTGCGCCCGTCGGGGCGGCCGCGCGGCCACGCGCCGCCCGCGGGCGGCCGAGGGATCGAGCAGCAGGGCCGGGGTCGGCCGGTGGTCGGGATCCTCGGCCAGCATGCCGCGGGCAAGATCGGCAATGGCGGCCGGAAGGCGGGACTCGCCCGCGATGGCGTGGAAGCTCCCGACCTCGATCTTGCGCCGAAGCATCGCCGCATCGTCCTGCGCGACGGCCGGCACCTCCCCCAGCGACAGGACCAGAAGCAGCGCGCCCAGGGCGTAGACGTCGTCCGCGATCGTTCCCTCGCCACGGCCGGCCGGCAGGCACATGGCCGAATAGGGCGGCTCGTAGAGCGCCGGCTGCAGCATCGCGGGCGGTGTCGCCCAGGCCTGCCCCAGCACCACCGGATGTCCGTCCCGCGCCTGGAAGACGTTGTCGAGCCGGATGCCGCGATGCGTAACCCCCGCGGCCTCCATCCGCTCCAACACATGCGCGACCGGGCGCAGCACATGCTCGATTAGCGCGGCTTCCGACCAGGGGCGCAGCCGGTCCGCGAGCGCGGCCCCCGGCGGGCGCGGCGTCACCACGTAATAGCCGGCCTCATCCTGGGGCGCAGGGCCGACCCCGTGTCCCAAGGGAGCCAGCAGCCCCGGCTGCCGGCCGTCCAGGAGCTGCAGGGCACGCAGGCGCGGCGGGGCGCGCTGCGGCACCGCGACCGCCATCAGGTCGGGCGCCCCGCCCTGGCGATCCGCCGCGGCATAGGCGGTCAGTCCACCCGCCGCCCCGTGCAGGGGCGAGGCCAGTTCGATCGCGAACTGCTCCGCGAAGACGCGTGATTCGGGCGGACTGGCCATGACGGTTCGGTTCGGATCGCAGCGGCTCCGCGATCCTGCGCCGCAAAGGTTTAACCCGGGTAAACCGGTTGCCGGCGATGCAGGCTGGAGACGATGTGCGCGGCCAGCCCCTCCGCCGCGGCGGACAGGTCGGGCGCGCGGACCAGCGCGATCTCGGTGTCGGCGAGCGTCGGCAGACCCGGCGGCGGCGCGAGGCCCGGCTGCAGCATGCCCTCGGCCAGCACCGTCACGCCCAGCCCCGCGCGCCCCGCCGCCAGCAGCCCCGCCAGGCTCGGACTCACATAGGCGATCCGCCATGGGAGCCCCGCCGCGTCCAGCGCGGCCAGCGCGCGGGCGCGGTACACGTCGGGCGGCGGCGCCAGCAGCAGCGGCAGCGGGCCCTCGTCCGGCACGAACCCGGTCTTGGCCGCCCAGATCAGCCGCTCCCGCCACACCGTGGTTTCCGGTCGCGGCGGACCCGGCTCCCGCTTCAGCAGCACGAGGTCGAAGGCGCCGGACTGGAAGGCGGGTTCCAGGTTGCGGGTGAAGTCGCACTCCACCTCCACCGCGACGCGCGGGTTCTCGGCGGCGAAGCGGGCCAGCACGTCGGACAGGTGGACGGTCGCGAAATCCTCGGGGGTGCCCAGCCGGACGGAGCCCGAGAGATCGGCGCGGCGGAAACGGCTGAGCGCCTCGTCATGCAGCCGCAGGATCCGGCGCGCATAGCCCAGCAACACCTCCCCGTCCTGCGACAGCGCGGGGCGCGGGCTGCCGCGGACGAACAGCGGGCGGCCGACAGCGGCCTCCAGCCGGCGCACGGCGAGGCTGACCGCCGGCTGGGTGCGGCCCAGCCGCTCCCCGGCGCGGGTGAAGCCCTCGGCATCGACGATCGCGACGAAGGTGCGCAGCAGATCGATGCCGAGGTCCCGCATCAGGCCGCTTCGCCCTGCGCCCGCGTCCAGCCGGCCGCGCCGTCAAGCTCCGTCAGCTTCTCCAGATGCATCCAGCGCGCGATCTCCGAGATCCGCCGGACCAGCGCGAACACCTCCGCATCGGCGGCCTCGCCGACCGACTCGCGCCGCACGAACCGGCAGCGCCAATGGTCGACGCAGTCGGGGTGGCCACCGGCATGCGGGAACACCTGGGTGCCGCGGTTCGAGATCATCTTCAGCGTGAAACCGGTCTCCGCCGCGACCGCCGCGAGCCGCTGCCCCAGCACCTGGGCGGGCAGCGCCGACTCCACGAACACGTCCATCCCGGCCATGTGCCGCACCGCGAGCCGCGCCTCGGGCAGGGTGCGGTGGCTGAACGCGAGCGCCGCGACCCCCGCCCCCGCCCTGACCGGCACCGGCCGGAGATGCGCGATCACGGCATCGGCGAACGCGGCCGATCCCACCGGCTCCTGCCCCGCGACGGCGATGTCGGGCGTGCGCCAGCGGGCTTCGGCCAGGGTCGCGCGCAACGCCTCCCGCATCGCCGCCGCCGCGCCCTGCCCGACATGGTCGAGCAGCATGGCGGTGGCCTGGATCATCGCGATCGGGTTGGCGCGGTCCTGCCCGGCGATGTCGGGGGCGGAGCCGTGCACCGGCTCGAACATCGCGACCTCCGCCCCGACATTCGCGCTGGGCGCGATGCCGAGGCCGCCGACCAGCCCGGCCGCGAGGTCGCTCAGGATGTCCCCGTTCATGTTGGTCGTGACGATGACCTCGAAGCGTTCGGGGGACACCACCATGCGGTGAGCGCAGTTGTCGACCAGGATGTGCTCCGCGCGGATCTCCGCGAAGTCGGGCGCCACCTCCTGGAAGGCCCGCTGCATCATGCCCTCGGTCAGCTTCATGATGTTGGCCTTGGTCGCGCAGTGGACGCTGCGCCGCCCCTGCGCGCGCGCCAGCTCGAACGCGAGCCGCGCGATGCGGCCGCAGCCCTGCCGGCTGACCAGCTTCAGGCACTGGGCGACGTTGGGGGTCTGCATGTGCTCGATGCCGGCGTAGAGGTCCTCCACGTTCTCCCGCACCACCACGAAGTCGATGCCCCGGCCGGCGAACGGGCCGGCGATGCCCGGCAGCTCCGCCACGGGCCGGATGTTGGCGTAGGTCTCGAACAGCTTGCGGAGGGTGACGTTCGCGCTCTTGCCGCCATGGCCGATCGGCGTCTCGAGCGGTCCCTTCAGCACGAGCCCGGTGCGCGCGATCGAGTCGATCGTCTCGCGCGGCACCCCGGACGCCACCCCACCCGCGAAGGCGCGGGCGCCCGCCTGCATCGTCTCGATCGACAGGCGCGCGCCGGCAGCCTCGGCGATGCGCAGTGCGGCGCGGATCACCTCCGGCCCGATCCCGTCACCTTCGATGACGGTGACGGGAACGGCGGTATCGGTGAGGAACGGGTGGTCGGTGAGGGGCAGGTCCATCTCGGTCTCCTGTGGATCGGCTCGGGAGACCTAACGACGGCGGGTTCATTTTAGAAATTTATTGATGCAATGCGGGATATACCGATTCGCTTATCCCTCGAACGGATCCTTCACCAGGATGGTGTCCTCGCGCTCCGGGCTGGTGGACAGCAGGGTCACCGGCGCCTCGACCAGCTCCTCGATGCGGCGGACGTATTTCACCGCCTGTGCGGGCAGGTCGGCCCAGGACCGCGCCCCCTTGGTGGATTCCGACCAGCCTTCCATCACCTCGTATTCCGGCGTGGCCTTGGCCTGCGCGCCGGGCGCGCCCGGCAGGTGGCGGACCAGCGTGCCGTCGATCCGGTAGCCGGTGCAGATCTTCAGCTCCGGCAGCCCGTCCAGCACGTCGAGCTTCGTCAGCGCGAGCCCGTGGACGCCGCCGACCTTCACGCCCTGGCGCACCAGCACCGCGTCGAACCAGCCGCAGCGGCGGGGGCGGCCGGTGACGGTGCCGAACTCCCGGCCGCGTTCACCCAGCAGCCGGCCGGTCGCGTCGTGCAGTTCGGTGGGGAACGGGCCGGAGCCGACGCGGGTCGTGTAGGCCTTGGCGATGCCGAGGACGAAGCCGACGGCGCTGGGCCCCATGCCGGAGCCGGAGGCGGCGGTGGCGGCGACCGTGTTGGAGGAGGTCACGAACGGATAGGTGCCGTGATCCACGTCCAGCATCACCGCCTGCGCGCCCTCGAACAGGATGCGCTTGCCGGCGCGGCGCAGCTCGTCCATGCGCAGCCAGAGCGGTTCGGCGAAGGGCAGGATCTTGGGCGCGAGCTGCGTCAGGTGATCGAGCAGCGCCTGCTTCTCGAAGGTCTCGACGCCGAGGCCCGCGAGCAGCGTGTTGTAGTGCAGCAGCAGCTCGTCGAGCTTGTGCGACAGCGTCTCCGGTTCCGCGAGATCGGCGACGCGGATGGCGCGGCGGGCGACCTTGTCCTCATAGGCCGGGCCGATGCCGCGGCCGGTCGTGCCGATCTTGTGGTCGCCGCGCGCCGTCTCCCGCGCGCGGTCGAGCGCGGGGTGCAGCGGCAGGATCAGCGCCGCGTTCTCGGCGATGCGCAGGTTCTCGGGGGTGACAGACAGGCCCTGCTCGCGCACCCGCGCGATCTCGGACAGGAGCGCCTCGGGGTCGATGACGACGCCGTTGCCGATGACGCCCAGCTTGCCGTTGACGACGCCGGAGGGGAGCAGGGAGAGCTTGTAGGTCTGGTTGCCGACCACCAGCGTGTGGCCGGCATTGTGGCCGCCCTGGAAGCGCACCACCACGTCCGCGCGGCTGGCGAGCCAGTCCACCACCTTGCCCTTGCCCTCGTCACCCCATTGGGCGCCGATCACGGCGACATTGGCCATCGTCAGTCTCCAGAGGTCAGGGGGGCGGCGTCGTCACCCCGCAAGAGATGGGTGCAGCCCAGCCGCCGCGCTTCGGCGGCCGGATCCCGGGTGGGGCCGAGGGCGGCGACCGTCGCGAAGCCGCGGCTGCGCAGGGCGGCGGCGGCGGCCTGGGACGATTCGGCCGGGACGAACACGCGCGGCCGCGGCGTGCGCGGGGGTGCGGCGCGCAGCACGGCGTCGGGGAACAGCGTCAGGCCTGTCGCCGGTTCCGTGTCGCCGCAGACGTAGCGGCCGCCGCGCCCCAGCTCCTCGTGCCGGCCGGGCGCGTAGATCGTGACCGAGACGCCGGTCTCGTAGCGGAAGCCGCGGAACTCGACGGGATCGATGGTGAGCCGCAGCGCGGGGGCGCGGGCGCGCAGCACGGCGACGACCTCGGCGAGGCGGCTTGCCAGCACCCCGGCGCCGTTCGGCAGGCGGGCCGCCTGCAGCGCCCCCAGCGCCC
>MKTV01000053.1:42671-47166 GCA_001898425.1 Rhodospirillales bacterium 69-11 | reverse complement strand
CGGTCAGCACGGGTGCGAGCGCACCGCCGCGGGCGGCGACCGCCGCGGCATCCTTGCGGTCCAGCGCGCGGGCGAGCGCGGCCCGTTCCGGCCCGCCGATCCCCGCCTCGTCGAGCAGGACGGGGACGAGCGTGGGCAGGGTGAGGTCGAAGCTGACCCGGGTCAGGCCGACCGCCTCCAGCGCCTCCGCGGCGACCAGCACGATCTCGGCGTCCGCCGCGGCGCTGTCGACACCGATCAGCTCGATGCCCGCCTGGGCGATCTGGCGGTCGGGTGCGAGCTGGCTGCCGCGCACGCGCAGACACTGGCCGGCATAGGACAGACGCAACGGGCGTGGCGCGGCGATGAGGCGCGTGGCGGCGATGCGCGCCACCTGCGGCGTGGTGTCGGCGCGCAGCCCCATCATGCGCTGGCTGTCCGGGTCCATCAGCCGGAACGTCTGGTCCGCCACCGCCGCGCCGGAGCCGGCGAGCAGGCTGTCCTCGAACTCGAGCAAGGGCGGCTTCACGCGCTGGTAGCCGTGCGCGGCGAAGACGCCCATCAACGCCTCCACGGCCGAGGCCTCGGTTTCGGCCTCGGGCGGCAGCAGGTCGCGCAGTCCGGCCGGCAGCAGGGCCGGGTTGGGGGGCGTGTCGTCGGTCATGGCGGCGTTCAGCTATCAGCAATCCGGGGCCAGCGAAACAGGGGGCGCGCACGCGCCTGCTGCGCGTCGACCGGCCGAACCCCTCAGCGGCGTTTACCGGCCGTTATCCCGCCGGCGCGATGCTGTGCGCCGAGGTCCCGCCGGGGATCGGTGCACCGGACCGAGCGCGATGCTGTTTCATTCACAGGCGTTCATCCTGGGCTTCCTGCCGGTGTGTCTCGGCGGATTCTTCCTGCTGGGCCGGGCGGCGGGGCGCGTCTGGGGGCTGCGCTGGCTGGTGGCGGCGAGCTTCGTCTTCTACGCCTGGTGGCGCCCGCCCTTCGTCCTGCTGCTGGGCGCCTCGATCGCCGCCAACTACCTGCTGGGACGGCATCTCCTCGGGCTCGCGCGGTCCGGTCGGCAGCGCGCGGCGCGGCTGTGGCTGGCCGGCGGCGTTGCGGCGAACCTGATCCTGCTGGGCTGGTTCAAATACGCCGACTTCCTGCTGCAAACGATCGCCCCCGGCGCGCCGGCGCTGCACCTCTTCCTGCCGCTCGCGATCAGCTTCTTCACCTTCCAGCAGATCATGTTCCTGGTCGACAGCGCCCGCTGCGACCGCCAGGACACCGGCCCCCTGCCCTATGCCGCCTTCATCGCCTTCTTCCCGCATCTGATCGCGGGTCCGATCGTGCGGCCGAAGGAGATCATCCCGCAGCTCACCAGCCCTGGCCTGGCACGCCCGGACGGGGACGCCCTGAGTGCCGGGCTGATGCTGTTCCTGCTGGGGCTGGCGAAGAAACTGGTGCTCGCGGACACGTTCGGCGGCTTCGCCGATCGCGGCTTCGATGCCGCGGCGGCGGGGGAAGCGCTGACCTTCTTCGAGGCCTGGTACGCCGCGCTCGCCTACGCGCTGCAGATCTACTTCGACTTCTCCGGCTATTCCGACATGGCGATCGGACTGGCGCGCATGCTGAACGTGCGCTTCCCGCTGAACTTCGACAGCCCCTACCAGGCCACCTCCATCACGGACTTCTGGCGCCGCTGGCACATGACGCTCAGCCGGTTCCTGCGCGGCTACCTCTACATCCCGCTGGGCGGGAACCGCGCGGGGGAGCGGCGGCGGCTGGTCAACCTGATGCTGACCATGCTGCTGGGCGGGCTGTGGCACGGCGCGGCCTGGACCTTCGTGCTGTGGGGCGGGCTGCACGGGGCGTTCCTGGTGATCCACGCGGCCTGGCGCCGGCGCGGATGGTGCCTGCCGCGCCTGCCCGCGCAGGCGCTGACGCTGCTCGCGGTCACGCTCGCCTGGGTGCCGTTCCGCGCCGACGGCATGGCGGCCACCTGGGCGATGCTGCGCGGCATGGCGGGGGCGAACGGCATCGCGCTGCCGCAGATGCTGGTCCGAGCGATGCCGCCCCTCGGCTGGATTGCGACCGGCGTGCCCGTGCTGCCGCATCTCGGGGAGGCGCGGACGCTGAGCTTCCCCGAGGTCACGGTCTGCCTGCTGGTCGGCTGGACCATCGTGCTGGCGCTGCCCAACGTCCATGCTATGAGCGAGCGGATGCGCGGCTGGAGCCTGACCGCCGGATTCGCGCTGAGCGTCCAGGCGCTGTTCTTCGCGCCGCACGTCGCGCCGTTCCTGTATTTCCAGTTCTGATACCGATGAGCCTCTTAGCTCATCGGTATCATGGCGTGGGGTTGGTGGGGCGGCAACGCCTGAACCAAGACGATCCCGCGCGCCGAGGTGATCTGCGTGCGAGTCAGACGTTGAGCGCGCCGGTATGATGCGCCGGATCCTGGGCGCCGCCCTCGCCTCGCTGCTGCTCTACGGGGTGGCGTTCGGGCTCGTCCTGGACCGGCCGCTCTCGCTGGGGTTCCTCCGGCAGCAGATCGAGGCGAAGCTCGCCCGCGGCGCGGCCCTGCCCAGCCCCAAGCTGGTGATCCTGGCCGGATCCAACGCGCCCTATTCGCATCGGTGCGAGACGATGGAGCCGATCCTGGAGATGCCCTGCGTCAATGCGGGCGTCGCGGTCGGGATCGGGCTCGACTACCTGTTCGCGCGATGGCGCCCGCTGCTGCATGAGGGCGACATCGTCTACCTGCCCATGGAGCAGGAGCAATACGTCCGCCCGCAGGCTGCCACGGCGCTGGGACCGGACGCCGGCATCATGCTGCGGCACGACCGCGCGACGCTGTTCCGCCTGCCCATGGCGCGCTGGCTGGCCGCCCTGTTCTCCACCGACCTGCGCGGGGCGGTCATGAGCCTGATCGAGACCGGGTTGGCCGTGCGCGGCTTCGACGATCCGCGCGCCGCGACGACCGGGCGCACCAACGCGCAGGGCGACCATGTGGGCCACACCGAGGCGCTGGCCCGCGCCTCACGCCCCGTGCTGGCGGCAGCGCGGCCCACCCATGTCGGCGCGGCGGCGATCGAGCAGGGCGACGGGACGGCGCTGATCGCCGGCTTCATCGTCTGGGCGCGGGCGCAGGGCATCCACGTCGTGGGGGGGCTGCCGACCGGATTCGCCGATATGCCCCTGCCGGCGGCGACGGTGGAGGCGATCCGCGCGGTCTACCTGCGGAGCGGGGCCGCCTTCCTGGAGCTCCCGAACCAGAGCCGCTATCCGCGCGCGGCCTTCTTCGACACGCCCGAACACCTGAACGAGCCGGCCCAGATCGCGCATTCGCGCCTGGTCGCCACGGCGCTGCTGCGCGGAGAGGTCGAGGGACACTGGGATCGCGATGCCGCCCCGACGCGGGGCGGGCCGGATCAGTGGGTCCAGTTCTCGGGCCGGCCGTAGCGGAAATTGTCGGCGTAGGCCTTGGGCTTCACCTTGCGGACGACCGGCAGCTCGACCGCGTAGGCGATGCCGGCGCGGTCGGCATAGGCGATCGCCTCCTCCCGCGTGTCGAAATGCAGGCGCACCTGAGTCTGCGTGTCGGCCCCGCCGATCCAGCCCATCAGCGGATCCGGCCGCCGCGGGTTCACCGGGACGAATTCGAGCACCCAGGCGTTGGTCTTGGCCCAGCCGGACTGCATGGCGTTCTTCGGCGGCTGATAGATGCGGGCCCGCATGGGTCTCGTCTCCGTGGCATTCGCGTGCTGGCGCCCCGAGGCGCGAGGCTTCTCTTACCCACAACGCCGGTGCGAGTCACGGGTGCGGGGCGACCAGCAGGTCGCAGTTCCGCCGCCCGGCCAGCAGGCAGTCCTCCAGCTTGGATTCAGCGGCGAGTTCGCGGACCAGCAGGAGCCCGAGGATCAACAGCACGAGGGTGACCGCGACCGCGGCGAGGCTCGCCGTCTGGCGATCGGCCTCCCGTTCCTCCTCGGCGCGATGCTGCCCCCGGCTGCGCGGCACCATGTTCCGGTTCCCGGCCTCGACACGCCACCATAACGCATGCGCGGGCGCGGCGTGCAACCGGAGTTCCGTGCCGTGGCCCTGGCGCGGGCCTTCGCCGGTCGGAGGGCACCGCTTCGGGGTGGATGCGTGATGCGGCCGCGGCGAGGCTGTTTCCCGCGCCCCGTTCCTGCTACATGGCCGGCCCCGGTCGGCAGGCGGCCGGGCTCACGATCTCAGACGGGCGGTCGGGTTGCATCTGTTTCGCCGCATCGAGCAATGGGCATCGCAGAGCGCCGACCGCACCAACCTTCTGGTCCTGCTGGTCGTGGTCGCGCTGTGCGTGGCGGTGGCCGGGGTGATCGCGATCGCTGCGCTGGTAATGCTGCCGCCGGATCCACCCTTGCCTTGAACGGCACGCGGCCGCCGCTCCCTTGGGCGTTGCGGCGGGTCGGCTCAGGCTGTATATCGCCGCGACCGTCCCGGCCGCCGACGTAGCTCAGTGGTAGAGCAACTGATTCGTAATCAGTAGGTC
>MKTV01000053.1:31281-42487 GCA_001898425.1 Rhodospirillales bacterium 69-11 | reverse complement strand
CTCCCGACCTGCCGGGCCAACACCTCGATCGGCACGATTCGTCCCCAGGAGTCGTTCGCCTGCGAGTACCGACGCTGCCGGCGCTCCGGGAAGTCGTAGATCCGACCCGGCCGATCGTCGGCTCCGAACGCCCACTGCTGAAGCCTGAACAGCGGGAAGCAGTGCACGGTGCCAATGTCGAGGAAGTGGAGCGCGAGGACGTCGGCCCGGCAGGTGACCAGCCACCCGGGCGTCGATCCGCGCTCGACGTGCGAACCGCGGTGGTCGAGGTTCCGACTTGACCACACCTCCAGGAATGCGTTGCCGGTCCAGCGGCGCTCGACCTTCACCTCGACGCTCGCGGCCGCACCCGGGCCGGTGGCAATCAGCAGGTCGCCGAACGACCTCTGGAACGTGCGTGCCAGCGGCCCCTTCGCGACCTGGATGACCTGGCCGCGATAGGCACGGGACTCGAGCCAGGGGAGCAGCGCGGCCATCCCACGCTGCTCCACGTGGCAGGCATCCTGATAGGAGTGGCTATCGAGCACGGCACGTTCGCTTCGGCTTGGGACGCGGCCGTGGCGCAGGAGCGCTGCCGTCGCGCGGGAACAGCGGTGCCGGCCAGCGGAAAGGACGTGCGCTCATGGCCGCGGCTCTTCCGATGGCACCCAACAGCGCAAGCGCCATTGAAGGTCCAGATCGCCCAGGTTCGAGAAATCCACCTTTTCAGCGCCGCCTAGGGTGAGGATTGATCGCGCGACGGCCCGCGTGATCTGGATGATCTTCTGCTCGAGGAAGCCGGTCTGGGTCATGTGGCCCAGGTCGGAGCCGTGGATGATCTCCAGCGCATCGAAGACGAAGGTGAGCAGTGCGGTGGCTTCCGCAGCGCTCGTCGGGCTTGATTCCAGGCCGAGCTCCGCCAGCTCCCGGACCATGCGGCCGGCCATACGGTACTTGGCGTCAAGCTCACCGCATGCGGGTCCACCGTCTGGTTGGCGCACGAGTGTGCAATCGGCTTCATCAAGCCGCACCGTGGCCTCGTGGAACTGGCGCGCAATCTCGATCGGCGTGGCATGGGTGGTGCTCATGGTGCCACCTCCACGGCGGCGAGACACCGCACGACGCTCCACGCGAGCCAATCGGCGTCATGCTGGTATTCGATCGTTCCATCCCTCGCGAGCGGAGCTTGTGACAACGCCGCTCGCGCGAGGGCAACCGCCCCGGCCATGGTCTTGGGACTGGTGCCCACCTGATCAAGCTCCTCCAGGACGGCATTCTCCCGTTCTGCGAGCGCGTCCATTTCCGGGTCGGTCGCCGCCTCTTCCTCGAACGACATCGCTGATCGGCGCTTGTAGAGCGCCATGACGTCCCGGTTTGCGGCCAGCAGGCGCTCACAAACGGCAATCAGGTCGGCGTCCATTGCCGCGCGGCTGCAGGTCGCGATGGGTGCTGCGCTCATGCCGCGGCCCTCCCCAGCACGTCACCGAGTGCAGCCATGGCGGCGGCCGCGACGGGGTCGTCGCTCTCGCCCACGCCCGCGGACTGCATTGCAATCAGGGCGGCCTGGACCTTTGCTCGGGCGCCATCGGCGGTCTGTGCAGGAGTCGTCGTGATCTGACCCAGCAGAGTGCGCCACCGGGCGTTCGCGGCTTCGCCGGCTGCCTCCGAGATACGATCCACGTTCCACAGCCGCACGAGACATTCAGCCGCGAAGAACTCGCGGCAAGCCTGAAGCAACTCGGTGTCGTCAGCTGCTGCTTCCGGGGCCGCTTGGGGCAGCGAGCCGTTGGCGTGCGTGGCAGGGATCGGCGCCTTCACCCGTCGACGGGCAGCCGGGCGCGCGGTCATGCCAACACCTCGCGGACCAGATCCTGCAGCGCCGCCTGGGCCAGCCGCGCGTCGAAGTCCCAATGCTGTCCGGCACCGGCCATCGAGTGGAGGGCGACCCTCGCCTTGGCATGAATACCCCCCACCGTTGCCGCCGGGATTTCTGCCATTCGCTCGACCGCCTCGATCAGGCGATCATCGGTTGGCTTAGCCTCCTCCTCGGCGATTTCGCCGCGGTTCCAGGCATCGATGACAGGCTGCCCGGCAAAGTAAAACTCGGCCAGCGCTAGGAGCTCGGCGTCAGGATGAGGCGGGGTGGTGAGTTTCGTGGAGCGCGCCGCCGTGGGCACGCCACCCACACCGACCGATGCGGCGTCCGGGGTGTCAGCCGGTGCGGCACTCGCGAGCTGCGGTGCGAGCAGGCCGGCCAGTAGCGCGTTCGCGGTTCCTCGTAGGGCGGCGCGGCGCGTGGGTGTGGTAGGTTCGTTGGTAGCCTGGGGCATGGGTCATCTCCTGCCTGGGTCAGGCCGAGCGGGGTGGTCGCAACACCTCACTCGGCCGCAATCGCTTGCCCGATTATCGGAACACAGTTACGATTGCCCTGCAAGATGGAATCGTAACACGGTGACGAAAATCCTTCCGATCCAATGCAAGATGGCCAGGGTAGCGGTTGGCTGGGGTGTGCGCGATTTGGCGCGCGAGGCTAATGTCTCAACGGACACCATAGCTCGCCTGGAGAGGGGGGAAGAGCTGAAGGAGAGCACGCAAGCCGCGATCCGCTCCGCCCTCGAATCCGCCGGCGTGGAGTTCATCCCGGAGAACGGGGGCGGACCTGGGGTGAGATTGCGGGGATCCGTCGCATGAGCAACGAAGTGGTGGAGAAGTCCCATGCAGCGCGACCTGATCGACACTGGGCCCTCTCCGCATCGATCGGTGTCTCAGTGCTCCTGTTTCCGTCAGCGCTCCAAGCTCAACCTGCTCATCTGCCGGCGCCGCAATGGATCAGCAACTGCATAGCGCAGTTCGAGACTCCCGCCGGGCGCAACGCCTGGCAGCTCATGGACAAGACACCACCTTCCCGCGAGGAGAATCATCGGTGGTGTGTCGAGCAATGGAACCGCTTCTATCCGTCAGAAGCCGTAACCCTGGAGCCAACGAACCAAAGCACGCCGCAAGTGCCGCAGTCGGATCTTCCCCCCACAATCCTGTGCCAGTCCCATAACCAGCCAGACGTCACGCTGCTTCAGAAGGATCGGATGCTCGCTGGAAAAAATCTGGACTGCATCGTGGGCGCCTTTGTCTCCGACTTGACGCCCTGTGCTCCCCGCGGTGGCTTTGGACTGTCAGCGCCTACAGGGTCCGTTGCCCTCGTCGGAGTCACCGACAGATGGCAGGATTACACGGACCACCTCGGAGGGATCACAGGCCACGCCGTGACGAGTGATCGCATCATCTTCAGCGGAGGCTTCAACTCCCCGTCGGGTGGGTACGATGAGAAGTGGCGCTTCGAGGTCAGCCGCCTCTCCGGGAAGGGGCTGCTCGTGCAGGATGGCAAGCCGGAAGTAGAATATTCCTGCCGCGCAGCAGATCGGAAGTTCTGAGACAAACCGGCGGAGGTCCGTGATGTGCCGGGGAGAAGAGGTGCGTGTTGACCCGGCACGGCGCCTGTTGGACCGTGCCGCCGATCGTCTGGCCGGGCTGGTAGCGTCCGACACCCCCAAACGCAGCCCTGGCCGCGGCCGAGGCAGCGACGTCGGAGGCAGTGAGCCGTGGCCGGCAAGGCTTTAGGCATCGGCAAGGCACGAAAAGTGAGCAAGGATCAGGTTGAGCAGCGGACAGCCCCTTCCACTGCCGCGCCGCACCCAGAGGAGATGAAGGCCGCGGTTGAATTCCGGCTGGGAGACCGGCTCACCTTCACGGCAACAGCTCGAGCAACACCAGCCGGATTGATAGCCGCGGCGATCCTGCTGTGCTCGATCATGGTCCCGATCATCTGGATCAGCGGGGGACGCGAGAGGCCGCAGCGGTCGCCAGCGCGCTGACGCTGCGGACCCGAGATCGGCGTGGGAAGCGTGGATGACGCGGAGAGACTCTGTTTGATCGCGAAGGGTAAACCCAGCACACCACGCAGGCCAGCGCGCCCTCAGTCGGATCAAGGCGCCCGACCGCAGCCGGCAGGCGCGCCGATGCAGGCCCGCAAAAAGGGGAATGCCGCGAGGCGTCCTTCCTCCCCGAACGCTGAAATCTGTGCTGCGGGGGAGAAGGCGCAGCTCGAGCTGCAGAAGGTCTTCGGCGCGAATTTGAGGGCCGCCCGGATCAACGCCGGCCTTAAGCAGGCTGAAGTAGCCAGGCTCACCGGGCTCACGCAGCAGTATCTGTCCTTCATCGAGAACGGCCAGGCAAATCTCACGATCAGAACCATGGCTATCCTGGCGGAGGTGGTCGGCCGCAACCTGCTCGACCTTCTCAAGCAGAGCGGCGACGCTGCGCGAACGCCCGACTAGCCAAACCGACCCTAAGCTGATCGAGGTTCGCCACGTCGGCGGTGGGAACTATCGATATCGCTCGTGAAATGGCATGGCGTGAGGACAACCGGCGGCAGGCGAACGGGAGCCTACACGAGTTGGCAACCGGCACGGCGCTGCGGCATCCGGTCAGCCGTGTGTGGTGCGGATACTGGCAGCGCTAAGCCTACTTGGCTCAACGGCGCTCAAAAGCAGACTTCGGCAACCCGGAGTTCCGGATGATGCTCTTGAACGTGCCTGGGTCAACGGTATCGGAAAGGTGGTTCGTCTGCACCGTCACCAGTCTCCGTTGACCGCCGATCACGCCGACGTATTGGGCGTGGCTACCTTTGACCCGATCTTCTTCGAAGCCGTTGTCCCTCAATATCGTAATGATTTCACGGAATTTGAGGGTCTTCACATACCGCTACGCTGGACAGGGATGGTGACAGAGCACTGCTACCCTATCACTGCTCGTCCGAGTCGCGAACAAGCTTGCGAAGAAGAAGCGCAGTGCGATGGACACCCGCGTCCAAATGGGAGACTTGCGATTGAGTAGACGCGCTCGCTCCTTAGGCGGCGACGCTAGGACCCCATCAAGATACGTGTCGATCATCTCTTCTAGGACGCGCTGCGTTTCGCTCAGCGAGGTGCCTTGTGCGGCGATGTCCAAATCCACACACAACGCACGCCAATGATTTCCGGCTCCCTCGATGTAGCATCGAAGGGCCAAGGTACCGTCCCTGCGTGGCATCACTGTCTGTCCCCAACGAGCAGATTCATACTCACTTAGATGGGTAGAGATCAATAAACTCTTGACAGCGCATGCCGATTCTCCTCCCGGGAAGCTGGTTCCTGAGATTCGCATGCTGAAACCGAGTCGGGTAATACCGTATATAGGGCGCTGAGGCGCGGGAAAGCCCAATATCAAGAGATGCTTGGGTCAGAGAGTGTCTAGTTCCCACGCTAAATTGTGAGATGCGTTCTCTGTCTGCCTGACCATCCCGTTCGTCCGTTGATACCGAAGCGCCATATCCACCCGCTTCACCATCTGCCGCCGAACCTTCGGCATGGTCGGGTCCATCCCCCGACTCAGGTTCTGGAGGATGGGGGGCGCTCACGGTGCCCCCATCGGCATGGCGTGTTCGATCTTCGGCGCGCCGTCGACGGCGAGCGCCCAGAGCTCCTGCACGCTTATCCCAGGCTCCCCCCACCAATCCCCACACCCTCGGCGCCGGTGCGCGCCGCCCCGCCCCCGGCCAGCGGCGGCCGAGTGTCCGGATCGGATAGGAACGGCGTGAGAATGGTCGGCTCCGGCAGGAACGCGTCTTTCGGCATGAGCATCAGGTCGGCGGTCGTGCCGCGGTCCTGGTCCATGGCGTAGGTCACCTCGCCGATCACCCACGGATCGGACGGGCTCAGTTTCAGGGCCGGCAGATCGAGAGGTGCGTACGCGTTCGGCTGCCAGAGCGTGCCGGCGCTGTCGCGCCAGCTGTCGCAGGTCAGCCGCACGGCCTGGGACTGCCCGAACCGCCGGGCCATTTCCCACCGGGCGCGCTTCTCGGCGAGTGAGCTGCCGGGCACGAACTGCTCGGACACCACGATCCGCTCGCGGAACCGCGGCACGCCCTTGTCGTACGCCCGAGGGAAGGGGATCCCGCCCTGGCCCTTGTCCCCGTAGAAGTTCACCGACATCAGGCACGGCAGATAGTCGGAGAAGCGCCCGTCCATGGAGAAGGTGCATGAGGCATTTTGGACGTTCACGCCCAGGGCGAAGCCGCTCGCCATGTTCGAGGTGCCGACGTTCGCGAACACGAGGTTCCCGTCCGCGTCGTCGTAGACCAGCACGCCGGCGTAGCGCGCGACCCGCTCGATGATCTCGAACGGGGTCTCGGTCAGGATCGCGTTGAACCGCAGCGGGCCTGCGCCCGTCGGCGGCCCGACGGGGATGTTGTCGCCGGTGAGCGACTTCGCCGTGATGCCGTACGGCGCGCAGAGGCGGTTGGCCAGCTCGAGTAGGGAGCTGGTGATGATCTGCATGCCCACCAGGTGCGTCGGGGTGATATGGCAGTCGACCACATCCTCGCACTTCGACCGGCCGACGACGCGCACCTGGTGCTGCCGCGGGCTGATCGCGCCGGCATAGCGGTCAATATAGCCGGTCAGGACGACGTCGCCGTCGAGCAGCACTTCGCAGGCCTGCCCTGGCTCCACGAGGATTGCGGCCGCTTCAGTCGGGTAGCGCTCGGTCAGGCCGATGTCGAAGTCGCTCGGGCACCCCAGCATGCGCCGCGTGACGCGGATGGACTGCCAGCCCGAGATGTCGCGGCCGTTGGCGCGCAGGGTGAGCGTGTTGCGGCTACCGGCGCTGCTACGAGTGATCGCGTTCATGACTGATCCGAGCTGTCAGAAGTGTTGGGGCGGGACGGCCTGCCAGCTGCCGATGCGACGCGTTATGCGATCGTGACGGTCGGGCCGACCTTCGCCGCGACGTCGCCCGCCGGCCGAAGCCCCCGGCCGATGTAGCGCGGGAGGTCGAACTCGCTGATTTCGAACTCCTGGCCCATCTCGATCACGCGACCCTCGGGGTGCTCGTCATCCACGATGGTGAAGCCCGTCGTCGCTATCAGCTTCACCCGTGCCGACTTCGCGCGCTGGGCGTCGTGCGCGTCGAGCATCCTGCGGGTGCGCTGCTGGTCGTGGAAGCGGCCGAGGTCGGCATCGCTCATAAGCTGGTTACGAAGTGCGGAGAGGGTCGGGTTTTCATCTGCCATGGTGGCCTCCATTGTTCAGTTCGATCATGCGGATATCCTCTTCGAGGCGATCCAGGTCGCGGTCGAGATCGCCCCGATTGTGATGGAGCACCCGGGCAATTGGTTGCGGCTGCAACGGAGCCGGAGACCGCGCTGCGTTGCGCTCCGCAATAGCCGCGTTCTCACGCTCGAACGCATCCTGGGCGGTCTTGCTGGACATCCGGAGTTGCTCCGCCGCCCATTCGCCGCTGCCGCCTAGGAAGGTGCCACTTTCGGTCGTAATGCGAACGCGTTCGTCACGGCGCAGCGGTGCTGGCGGAGACGCGACCATTCCCGTCGCGGGATCAATGATGACGCCCCGGGCAGCCAGGCGCGACGCGGCCTGCGGGGTCACCTCGAAAGTTTCACCCGGGCCGAGCTCGAGCGCGCCGAACTGCGGTCCCGCGGGGTGTGGGACTCGGTGCGTCGCGTGCGGCGCGATCGTCACGGTGATGAGCTCGCTCACAGCAGCCGCCCGAAATACAGGTTGTTCGGCAACATCGCGCGCACCGGCATCTCCCCGAGGTCGACGTTCAAGGGCCCGAGCGCCCTGACAGCGGGGTTGCGATACGCTTCGTCGACTTGGTCTTGGTACTCGCCGAAAATCGCGATGGCGCGGTTCTGCAGATCGACCCCCTCGCGCATGATCCGCTGGATCTCCGCCGGCCGCGTCGCTACCCATTCGTTCAAAGCCGCGATCGCCTCTGCCACTTCGGGCGCGCCGGCTTCCAACTCCGCCACGGTCTCGCGCGCGGCGGCCTTCGCCATGTCGTTCCGAATCTCCGGGAGCAGCGCATCGATGCGCGCGGCCATTCGGCGCGCACCGGCGGCGACATCCTCGAGCCGCGCGAGCGCCTTGTCGTCCATCGTCAGCAGCCCGGCCGCGTGGTCCCGCTCGACCTGTTCAGCCTCGGCGAGCAGTTCATCGCGGCGGGCTTCCGCATCGGCCAAGGCGCGCCGGTACGTGGCCGCGTCGCCCTCCGTGGGGCGGAGCGCGAGAACCTGGGTGAGGGTCATCGGCGCCCCGCCTTCAGGACGAAATCCGCGGCCGCTTTCGCGGTGGCGAACTTGGCGGCGGGCTTCAGCTTCGGGGCGGTGGTGCTCTCGCGCTTTCCGGCGTTGAGAATGAACTGGGCAGTGCGCTCCGCCTCGCCCTCCTGCACCGGCCCGGTGAGCGGCACATTCGCTTTGGCCAGATGTTCGAAGCGGGGGCGTTCAGTGGCGCTGGCGGCCTTCTGCGCTCCGTTACGCGCTGCGCCTTTCGTCGTGCGCGAGAGACCAGGAAGAGGTGGCCGGCCTTCCACGCTTACCTGCGATGAGCCACTCACCCTGCTTCCCATCTTGAGCGTGGATTCTCTCCCCGTCGGGCCGGCCGGGCGACGTGCGGATTTGGAAGGCAGGGCAACTTGTTTCATGTTGCCGACAGTGCCTGCCATTCGGAATACGCTCTACTTTTCCGAATCGAATTCGGCGCCGCGGATGCCGAGCTCCCAGATCTGCGTTCGCCCGAGAGTCGCGCCGTTATTTGTCGACATGAAGTCGAACAGCGCCTGGCGCCGCGCGTCGCCCAGTGGCGCGCCTCCTCGCTCGCGGTCTTGCATCCATCCCGCCACCGCATACTCAGACAGATCGAGCGCCACCGCGCTCGCCGTCTTGCTGGTCCAGGGCCTGGGATACAACGCGAGCACCGCCTGCAACGCTTCTCGCCGCCTGCGCTTCACCTGAGCGCGCGACAACATTGCGCGGCCGAGGGCTAGGTCGAGCACGTCGTCTGCCTCGTGCTGCGGCATCGCGGCCAAAACGCGCGCCAGCTGCAGCAAGCGTTCGCGAAGCGGTCCGCCGGAGTGCGCCGGCGCCGAGGTTCGCGCATCCGCGAACCGGCCTGGCATCACCATTCCCGGGCCCTCCATCAGTCTGCCTCAGCGCTGTCGGCAGCCGGTGCCCTCGCTACCGGGGGAAGCTCCTCACCGAAGCGCTCGGCCGCGCCGCGCTCCCAGGCCGCTGGATCGAAGCGGACGCGTGCCGCCCGTGCCAGTGCCGCCCAGTCCGGCGGGTCGAGGTCGAGGCCCACATCGGGGAACGCACCGATCTCGCCTTCGTCTAAACCCATCCAGTCGGCGCGGAGCTCGTTCGCGACCTCAGGCCCGCGGCGCTGCAGCCGCCGATAGATCGTGTAGGCGACCTGCGGCGTGGCACCGGCCTGGATCGCAACCCGCGCGGCCTCCCCGGGGATCCGCTGCGTCAGCAGCCAGAGGCCGAGGCGGGCAATCTCTTCGAAGCTCGCCTGCTGGTGCTGCACCTGCGCCGCTCGCATCTCTCGCGCGCCGATGCTGCGCCTCGCCCGAGCATAACTCTGGACGTTCCCGCGTACCCACTCGGCCGCGCGCGCAGCCGGGACGTTGCCATCGTCCAGCGTCGGCATGCCGAGTTGGGTCCATCGGGTCACCTGGCTGCGGTCGACGCCCATGGTCCGGGCGAAATCGGCCTTGGAAATTCCGTCGGTCATCAGTGGCTCCTTGCGTTGCGATCTGTGGAATTTTTTCTGGCTAGCGGGGCATCGGGGCGCGCAACACCCGCGTCCTTGGGGGGTGGTTTCCCAGGACCCAAACCGGGGGGGGTGGGAGGGGGTCATCCGATCACCGCCGCAATGACCTCTCGGCCGATCGCATCCTCCAGTTCCGGCGGCAGCGTGATCGCGGTTCGCCAGCGGCCGGTCGTGTCGCGGAAGTGCGGCGCCTTGCACTCGAGCAGCCCATCCGGTCGGCGCCGGACCTGCAGGCCGTGAAGCTCGAGCTCGACTCCATCGAGGTCCACGCTCACCGACGCGAGCGCCACGACCGGACCGGCACCGTGCAGCCGGCGCAGCGAGGTCACCTCGAAGGTCACGCTCATGGTGGTGGCGCTCACGGTCGCGCCCTGTTTGTCGCAAATGTCACATGCGCGCATGTGAGAAGAGAGAGCGGTTCCTGGATATGAAAGAGAGGGGTCAAAATGCCTTTCTCTTCTCGTATACGCGCAAGCGACATTTGCGACATTCACCCTACGCCCCCGTTTCTGAGCCGCTGGACGGTCTCCGCGATCCGCCGCTTGGCATCGGCGCGAGCCTCTCTCTCCCTCTGAGCGCGGGAAGCGAAGGTGCTGTGGATCTTCGGGTTCACCCGCCAGCTGGTCGGGCTTTTGCCCGGAGGGTCCCGCTCTTCTGCGATGACCCATCCGACGGTCTCGAGGCTCTCCATCACGCTCAGGAGCTCCCGACGCTGTTCTGGCGCTCTCAGCGCGCCGTAAGCCCTTACAATGTCACGGGAAGTGATCCGATCCTCACCCTTGGACAGGATGTAGCCGGCGATCCATCTCGCGTGGCCGGTCTGCTCCGAAGCGAACATCACAGCCTCGGCCCGGAGTAAGTGAGGCAGCAGGATGTCGCGCATGTACGAGGCGGCGCGGCGGGCCGTTGCCTCGGGCACGACCTCAATGATCGGAGGAAGCGTTGTCGCAGAGCGCGCAGACCCCCCTTGCGACATTTGCGACATCCGGGCGTCTGCGACGTCGATCAGGTGGAAGATCAGCACCAGACGGGCAAACAGGCCCGGCCACTTCCCCAGTGCCGCCCTGAGCCTGGCGCTCGTATCGGGCATGGCTGTCACTGCCTCCGCCAAGTCGAGAATGGCGAGGCGATGGGCGTGAGCAGCCGCATGGAGCACCACTGGCCGAGGCGTGCCCGCGAAGGCCTGGGAAGGGTGCAACGCGGCCAGCGCTGGAAAGAGAGCGTCAAATCGCCGGGCTGCCACCTCATTCGGTCGGCGGTCCAGTCCGCGACCCTGCCGCGCTGGCACACAGTAGCAGAACCTCTGCAGCAGGCCGTCGTCGGCCGCGTCACGCGCGATCTGCTGTATCGGGCCCGGCTGGATCCCGCCCAGCACGCATGCGGACCAGTTCGGGACCGCGAACGAGCCGCGGTTCACCCGATCGATGGTGTGTCTTCCACCGTTGAAGAGGCGCAGATACGCACCGCGATCACCGCCGCCACGTGCACCGGCCCGATAGCGATCGAAGCTGGCCACCCACTCGGACATCTCGTCCTGGCGGACCAGCACCTTCCTGGCA
>MKTV01000053.1:15169-31102 GCA_001898425.1 Rhodospirillales bacterium 69-11 | reverse complement strand
CACGGGCGTCTTCAGGATGGACGGATCGCCCACGATCGCGCCCCAAAGGCGCGGGTTCTCGGTCCACGTGTCGTCGTGCTGCTTCGGCTGGATGGCCCAGTCGTCGCTGATGACGCTGGACAGGGCGACCAGCCCCGCCAACGCCATGGCCGACGGATCCACGCCCATACGTTCCGCCCCGTCAAACACGAAGTCTGCGATCGCATCCGGGACATGGGCGCGGCGCAGTTCCGGTGCGCCGGTGGCCTCGGCATCAGCCAGGAAGTCCAATGGGTCCGGCCACGGATCGTCGGCGGCCCCAGCTTGGGCAGGGGGTGCCGCGAGGTAGCCCGGATCGTCGGGATGCCAGCCAGGGACGCTCTCCGGCTCGTCCGCTACGCCGCCGCCGGTCCCCCGCCGCGCCAGATAGAACAACGTCCCTGCGCCGATCTGGGTTGGCGGGGAGTCCGCATAGTGGAACCAGCGTTCGTCGGTCGCCGCTTGGTCGTAGGCCGAGTGCTGTGACGACCAGGCGTGCCACGCGGCACGCCCAGCCTCGCTGTTGCCGGTCGCCGCCCACACGGCCATACCGATCCGGTTCCATGCCTCCCAGTCGGACGGGCCGTCGTTGGGGATAGCTTGCAGGGCGGTCAGCACCTGCAGCGTGTCGGCACCAAGCCCGCGGCCAGATGCGGCCCGGTCGGTCGGTCGCTCCTGCCGCGGCGGCTCGGCTCCGATCAGCGGCGCCGCGCGCTCGAGGAAGGAGGTGATCTGGGCTTCGGTGATCGCCGGCAGGCTGTCGACCGTCACCTCGCCTGGCGCTTCTGGCATCCATTGGAGCAGCGCGCCGGACGTGTGGATGCCGAAGGCGACGAACTGCTGCCCCCGCCCCAGGATCTCGACCTTGCGGCCGTCTCGCCCCGCCAGCACGCGCTTCTCTGGCTGTCCGGACGCGGCGCGGTAGAGCAGCAGCACGCGCGGGCTGTTCGACCGGTAGCGCATGGGCGCCTCACCGAACATATCCAGCGCCAGGGAGCGCACCCGGTGCGCGGTGTCAGCGTCGTCGATGTCCACGTCGATCGCGCGCAGCCCATCGCACAGGATGCCCGTGTTGAGCGCGTGAGAGACCGGTGCGGCCGTGACGCAGAACGGCGGGTCTTGCCGCGCTGCGTCCGTCCACCCGTTACCGAGCGGGCGCTTGCCGGCCGAGGGTCCGGGGTGGTCATGGTTGTAGATCGCGACCGGGCGGAAGCCCGCATCCCACAGCTGCATGCGCTGCGCATGGACGGTGCTGGGGGCGAGAGGTTGGGGAGCGGTGATGGTCACCATGTCCATCAGTGGCGCACCGCCGGCGCAACCGGATGCACGCCGCCTTCAGGCAAGATCGCCACGGTGTGGGGGCACCCCAGGAACCGCCGCCACTCCTCCACGCGCCGGCTGCTGCACTCGATGAACGCGAGACGCCCCACCGTGAGCGCTAGCGCGACGCCCAACCTGTAGTGGGCGATCTCGCCTGCTGCTCCATGAATGATGACGGCGTTCGGCTTCCAGTATCGGAGGCGGCGCGCACAGGTCCACTCGTCCGGTCCCACGTCCTCGGAGCCGAAGCCGAGATCTGCGCCGACCAACGCCACCAGCGGCTTCGAGCCGTACGCTGCGACGGTTGCAGACGGCCATGCGATCGCCGGCGAGTTGATCATCAGCAAGCCCAAGGCGCCCTCCGCGGCAGCCTGGGGGAACGGCAGCTGGGGGGCATTCGCGGCGGCCATTTTCGCGCACAGCACGTCGATCGGTCGCGGGCCGGTAGTGCTGGAGCGCGTCATGCGACACCTCCGGCGCGCAGCTCTTCAGCTTTCCAAGCGAGGTTTTCGGCCGCGAGATGACGACCGTGCGCGAGTTGGAGATCGGCTTCACGATCGAGCTCGGCAGCGCGCCGGGCCAGAAAGTCGTTGCAGTGGAGCCGGGTTTCGACTACGGAGGTGCTGTCGTCGCTCGCCAGCGCAACAGCCCCCCAGATGCCGCTCACCGGCGTCGGGGGGTTTCGCATTATGCGGCCCTCCGCGGCCGGCCCGGACGCCTGGGTTCCATCTGCTTCGGCGCCCGCTGCGAACGGAGCCAACGCCCCGCATCTTCGACAGGGATATACGGGGTCTTCCCGATGTGCGTGACGGGCATCCCGGCGGCCAGATACGCGTAGACCGTCCGGACCGTCTTGCCGATCGCCTCCGCGAACACGGGAATGGTCGCGTGACCAGCCAGGAGCTGCTGCCGGATGGCGACCGCACTGGACATCGTCTCTGCGGCTGTGAAGTTCATCGAGGTCACCTGCTTGCGTTTGCAGGTGAGTGAATACGAACGGAAAATGGGCGGACCTAAATGGGCAAATGGGCCGCCCATTTTTCCTTCTACCCAGTCGCGATCTACACCTTTTGCGGCCGGCCAGCCCGACGCCCTACAAATTTCCTCTGCAGCTCCCGAACAGGGCCGATCGGATAGCCCTGCGCTCTCGCCCAGTCTTCGGCATCCCGCTTGGTCGGGGGGTTCGCCATCTGCGCGGCCCACTGATGGTAGGCCGTCTCGACAAGCGGCCGCGGTCTGCTCTCTGGTTGACGTCGCTTCGTTGGGGGCGAGCTGTTTGTAGGAGGAGAACCCATCGAATTTGGACGGACCACAACATCCGAGATGCCGGTTGGACCTGATTTGCCGCCCTCGATGGCCCGGCCCAACCTTGCCCACTCAGCGGTTGAGATCGGCCGCGCGACGCCTGCACCGTCAACGCGTTCCCCGATGAGCTCCCCGGCCTTAAGCCTCTCGATGAGGCTGGCCTCGAGCGCGCTCTGGGCTGCCGCCCGCTCCTCCTCGGATACGAGGCCTCCGGACAGCCGAACAGGGGCCTCAGCCGCCATCCGCTGACCGAGTCGCGATTCGCGCCGCGGCTTTGCAGATGCCTCGACCCCGAGGGCTGCCGCCCGCTGAATGATCTGCACCTCTTCGTCAGGGCCGTATGCCAGAGCTGCATCCGCAAACGATAGCCCCTCAGTATCGAGCAAGCGTACGTCCCAAAGATCAGCTCCGCCTCCAATCAGATGGCCGAGGCGCCATGCTTCGTAGTCTTCAGAGTAAGGCGCCCGCAGCACACTCCAAGCAGTAGTCGGGATCTCTGTCCAAGCGCCAGTGATAGAGCCTTCCCTGCCGAACCCCTTGAGCGCTCCACGCGACAGTCGAATGCCAAGCTCCAGATTGACCATGTAGAAGCAGCTCTGGTGCTCAACTTCTACCTTTACCATCGGGTTCTTGATCTGCTGCTCCCAACTCGCCCACTCCTCCTCGGCAGGACGGATGCGGTGAGGGATGGAGAAGACCTCGTAGCGCCAAGTCGAGCCTGGCTTGTAGCGAACGGCACCGCTCAACGCGGTACGGTTCGCTGAGGCCACCAGTGCCGGCCGCCATAGGTCAGAAGCGACAAGAACCCAGCGAGCCCGAAGAAGGGGGAGTGCTGAGGCCGGGACCGTAGAGGAGCCGTTCACGGCTCACCCGCATCCGACCGTTGGGAGGCGGCCGCAAGGATCCCGGCAGCTCGTTCCGCAGCGGCCCTCAGCGGATCGTCCATGAGGTGAGCATATCGAGCGGTCGTCGCCGGCTGTGTGTGCCCCAGCAGCTGCCCGATGATAGGCAGGCTGAGACCGGCGGACGCCAGGATACTCGCGTAGGTGTGCCTCAGGTCGTGGAGCCGCACGCCGTCGATGTCGGCGCGCCTGCATACCGATGACCAGAAGCGTTTGATGTCCTGAAGCGGCCTCCCGTCCCGACCCGGGAAGACGTGCGTGATCGGCGGCAGGCGGTCGCGCCGGCGCCGCTCGTTCTCCCGGTCCGCCTCAGCTTTCAAGTCGACCAGGAGCTGCAGCGCCGGAGCTGACAATGGCAGCCGGTGATCCCGCTTCTGCTTCGTGGTGGCGGCCGGCTTCAACCAGACACCCGCGCCCAGGTCGAACTGAGACCAGGTTGCGCTCAACACCTCTCCCCGACGGGCGCCAGTCAGGAGAAGGAGCCGAACTGCGTTTGCGGACACTCGCTCGGGATGGTCCTGCAACACCGCGCTGAGCCGGCCGATCTCCGCCGGAGACAGGAAGCGCTCTCGCTTCTGCTCGGGCACCATCTCGATACCGCGGGCCGGGTTGTCGCCTCGCATCTCCCATTTCACCGCGAGGCTGAACATCTTGCTTAGGACCGCTACCGTCCGGTTCGCTCGATAGGGCGCAGACTTGGCAATCGAAGCATGCAGCCGCTCGACGTCGCTGTGGCGCACCTCGGCCACCTTCATGGGGCCGAGGCGAGGCCGCACGTACAGCCGAAGGATGGAACGGTAGTCGACCTGGGTAGCGGCCCGGCGCTTCTCCAGATGCTCCCGTTCAAAGCGATCAGCCAGGGACGCGACCGTCGCAGCAGCGCGGTCGGCATGGCGCTCGGCCATCGGATCCTCGCCAACATCGATCCTGCGCTTGAGAGCCTTGGCCTCCTCCCGTGCCGCTTTCGCGGTCCAGTCCGGGTAGCTGCCGATCGTGTACCTGCGCTCTCGCCCAGCGGCGCGGTAGTTGAGGATGAACGCTTTCGCGCCAGCCGCCGTCACCCGAAGGCCGAAGCCCTTCACCTCAGAATCGTAGGTGATCTGGTTGCCCGTGGGGGGTGCCGCGGCACCCTTTACCGCCCTCTCGTCGAGCAACTGAGCCATGATCAGAGGCGCTCCGTGTCCGCAGCATGTCCGGACACGGATAGCGACACTCGGCGAAGGCTTGCAATGAAATTCAGTGGGCTTCACAGAATTTCCTCGCTTGTCAGCAGCTTGTCGATCGGCAGGCGTCGGACAGGCCTCCGATGGGACTGCCGGGGTCTGATTCGTAATCAGTAGGTCGTCAGTTCAATCCTGACCGTCGGCACCATACTCTGCGCAGACTTGGCCGGTGAGTGCGCCTCGACCGGCGACTTCTCCAGGATCCGCGGACCCGTCGCGGACCCGCCGGGATTCGGCCCGATCCCCGTGCTACGGTCTCCCCTGTCGCGGTAAATCCGAGCGCGCCGCTCCACGCCTGAACCGCCGCGAAACCAGCAGGAGGAATGATACCGATGAGCCCCTTCGCTCATCGGTATCATGACATGGGGTTGGTGGGGCGGCCACGCGCGCCGTTGTGGTGGTGTCGCTTCCAAGGCTTCCGACTGCCGCGCGACGCGAGGAGGGTTCGAGTCATCTCGACCAGATGGGCGAGCTGATCGCTCGATGGTTCCGCCACGCTCTACACATGACCCTTGTTCAGCAACGTCGCTATTGCCGTGATGAGTTGGGCGGGAACGAACGGCTTCTCGAGTAAGATGCTCCCCGGCACCCCGTTGACCGCCCATTCGGCCGCTCGGTGGCCGCTCATGTAGATCACTGGCATCTCGGGCTCCAGTTCCCGCGCCCGGCGCGCGACATCCCAACCCGATGGACCCGGGCCCAGGTGCACATCGGTGATCACGCATTTGAAGCGCGAAGCGTCGGTTCCTAGTGCAGCGAGTGCGGTTGCAGCACTCCCGGCGATCACCGTCTCGAACCCCTCGTCCGCCAGGGCGTCTTCGAGCATCTCAGAGATACCCGCGTCGTCTTCGACGAGCAGGAGGAGCAAGGTTTCGGACATTGCGCGCAGCCTATTAGTGTGTGCCACCAAGCCGCTATTTCCGAATGATTAGCAATGGGCGAGCGCCCCATTTACGCTTTAATTGTTCATCAACTCTCGATTATATCAAACATCAATATCGGAGTGCTCAACACGTCTGCCCACACGACCCTGCCCGATGGGTCGGCGCGCCGCACGTCGTTGGCGCCGCTTCTTCGCCGACGCCAGCATTCGGTCATGTGAGCCTGCCGGGCGGGACACGGTCTCCGAACTCTCTCGCGTTTCCCGAGGAGGCATGAAGGGCGACGACGTCCGGCTCATGACCGGTCGAGCTCGCCCGGCTTCTGGACCGAACTCCTGGCGGCGCGCCCGCTGACGCTCGCGCATCGCCGCGCCCTCCCGGCACCACCCGACGGGGCTGGACCATCCGCCACCGCTTGGATACACGCGACCCTGGTCCAGCAAGGAGCTTCACCTGCGCGTCCTGGTCACCGGCGCCTCCGGGCTTCTGGGTGGTGCGCTGACCAGCGAGCTGGCACGCCGTAAGCACGCCGTCCTGGCCATGACCGGGCGCAGGCCCGTCACGCTGCCGGGGCCGCTCGTCACGGCGCCGCCCAAAGCAAGCCCGTCCGGCGCGAGGCCGGTCGACGCGGAGCCCCCCATCGCGGAGCCGTCCGACCCGCTCCCCCCTGCCCGCTGGCAGGGGTCGCCGCCGCCACCCGGCGAGATCCGCACGCTCGCCGCCGACCTGCGGCTCGACCGGTTCGGCCTCGACCCGGCGCGCCTCGACACCCTCGCGCGTGACCTCGACCTGATCGTCCATTGCGCCGCCGTGACCGGCTTCGACCAACCGCCGGCCAGCCATCGCGCGGTCAACGTCGAGGGAACCGCACGCATCCTCGCGCTCGCGGACCGGCCGGGTGCCGCGCCCGTCCCGGTGCTGCATGTCAGCACGGCCTATGTGTGCGGCGATCGCAGCGGGCCCGTGGCGGAAGCCCCGTTCCGCGCCGGAGCCGCCTTCGCCAACGCCTACGAGGCGAGCAAGGCCGAGGCGGAAACCCTGGTCGCCGCCGCCGGGGCGCGCGGCCTCCCCGTCGCAATCGCCCGCCCCTCCATCGTGGTCGGCGCCTGGGCGGACGGCGCCATCGCCCGCTTCGACAATTTCTACGGCATGCTGCGGCTCGTCGCGGAAGGCCGCATCCGGACGATCCCCGCCGCGCACGGGGCCAGCCTCGACCTGGTGCCGATCGACCACGTGGTGCGGGGCCTCGCCGACATCGCCGAACGCATGCGCGAGGCCGCGGGACGAATCTACCACCTCGTCTCGGGCAACCCGGTCCCGGTGACGCTGCTGCGCGACCTCGCCCTCAGCTACCCGCAATTCCACGCGCCCCGCTTCGTGCCCCCGGAGGGCTTCGACCCCGCTGCGCTCGCGGAGGAAGAGGCATGGTGGCACACCCATGTCGCCAGCCACTACGCCAGCTACTTCCGCCGCGCCCCGCGCTTCGTCGACGACAACCTGCGCGCGCTGACCGAACGGGGCTGCCCGCCGGTGGACTGGGCCTTCCTGTGCCGGTTGGTCGACCGCTGCATCGCGGCGGGGTTCCTGCGGCCGGAGGTCGCTCAGCGCACGTCGGGGTAGTGCCGCTCGAGCTCCTTGCGGAACCCCAGGCCCCAGCGCACGCCCACCTTCAGGTAGATCCAGTTCGCCCGCAGCCCGCCCCAGGCCGCGACCCGCCGGTCGGAGGTGATCACCACGCGGTTCACCAGCCGGATGCGCCCGCGGGAGACGAGGCGGAGGCAGAGATCCGCATCCTCCATCACCGCGAGCGTCGCGTCGCAGCCGCCGACTGCCAGGAAGTCCGCGCGGCGGAAGAACATGGCGTGGTCGCCGAACAGCAGCCGCCCGCCGCGCAGGAACAGATGCGGCCGGAACAGCAGCGGCGCGTACCAGGTCTTGAGCCAGTTGTGCAGGCTGGTGCCCCAGCGCACCGTCTCGGGCCCGCTCAGCAGCGGGGTGAAGCCCGCCAGCGCCGTCTTCGGATCGGCCATCACGCGCCGGACCACCGCGATCGCGTCGTCCGGCAGGATCGTGTCGGCATGCAGCACGCAGACCAGCGGCGCCGCGACCTCCTCCACCCCGCGATTGATCTGCGCCGCCCGCCCGCGCACCGGGTGCACCACCACGCGCACGCCCCCGTCCCGCGCGATCGCGACCGAGTCGTCGCGGCTGCCGCCATCCACCGCCACGACCTCGGCCGGCGGCGGCTCCAGCGTGGCGAGGCACCGCAGCAGGCGCGGCAGCGCGGCGGCCTCGTTCAGCATCGGGATGACGATGGCGACCCCGCTCATGCCGTCAGCTCCGGCCAGCGCGCCAGGTCCTCGGGCCGGTCGAGATCGGCCAGCCGGTCCAGCACCGCCGGGAGGACACCCAGTGCGGCGAACCGTCCCATGGTCGCGGCGAACACGCGGTCCGTGCCCCAGTCCAGCGGCGCGAACAGGTCGGGCATCGGGGTGCGGAGCGCGATCAGCCAGTAGCCGCCATCCTCGGCCGGACCGATCGCCGCGGGCGCGCCGCCGATCGCATCGGCCGCCGCGCGGAGGTGGTGGGGCCCGAGGTCCGGCAGGTCGGTGCCCACCAGGATCACCGGCGTCTCGACCGTCGCCGCGGCCATGCGGGCGCCGAGATCGCCCTCCCCCTGCGCCACCAGCGCGAGTTCCGGTCCCAGCCAGGCGCGGAATGCGTCTTCCCCCGCGCCGGTGTAGCGGAGTTCGACGGGCAGGCCGGCGGCGCGGGCGACGGCCAGGGCCCGCTCCGTGAGGCGCCGGTGCAGTGTGGCGGCGCCCGCCGCGCCCAAAGCGGGGATCAGCCGCGTCTTGGCGCGACCCGGTTCGGGGTAGCGCGCGAACAGCACCACGCGCGGGCCGGTGCTCATGCCGGGGACCGGCGCGCCGGGGATGGCCGCCGCGCGGGTCGGCGATGCGGTCCGGACGGCCGCGCGCGCGGCTTGCACGGCCGCGGCCCTTCGCGCATGTGCCTCGCCATGGTTCGTGCTCCGTCCAGACCGGTCCGCACTGTCGCCACCCGCGCGCCACAGGGAAAGAGCCGGTCGCTGCTCGTTCCCGCCGGGCTGCTGCTCGCGGCCGGGGCCATCGTCCTGGCCGAACGCCGGAAGCCGCTGCGGCGCCGGTCCCAGGCGGAGCCCGCCAGGACGGTGCGCAACCTCATGCTGGGCGCGCTCAGCATGGCGGTGGTCGCGGCGGTGGAGGACCCGGTGACGCGGCGCCTGGCCCAGCGCGCGGAGCGGCGGCGGAGCGGCCTCGCCCAATGGCTGCCGCTGCCGGCCTGGGGGCGCGATGCGGTGGCGTTCCTGCTGATGGACTACACGATCTATGTCTGGCACGTGCTGACCCACGAGCTGCCCGCGCTGTGGCGACTGCATCTCGTGCACCACGTCGATCTCGACCTGGACGCCTCGACGGCGCTGCGCTTCCACGCGCTCGACATGCTCGTCTCCGTGCCGTGGCGCGCGGCCCAGGTGGCCGTGCTGGGGGTCTCCCCGCGCGCGTTCCAGGTCTGGCAGAAATTCTTCTTCCTCTCCGTCCTGTTCCACCATTCCAATCTCCGCCTGCCGGAGCGGGTGGAGCGTGCACTGGCGCTGGTGCTCACCACGCCGCGCATGCACGGCCTCCATCATTCCGTCGACCGTTCGGAGACCGACTCCAACTGGACCAGCGGGCTGAGCGTCTGGGATCGGCTGCACGGCACGTTCCGCTGGGCCGGCAAGCCGCGCGACTTCGGCATCGGCGTTCCCGCGTATCGCGATCCCGCGGAGCTGACGTTCGGTCGCTCGTTGGCCATGCCGTTCCGCGGCCAGCGCGACGCGTGGCGACCAGCGGGGACGCAGCCCGCGCCGGGGCAGCCGGCCAGGCCACGGCGCGGGACCGACTGACGGGTTCCTAGGTCCGCGGCGTCCGGCCTCACCGCCGCAGCCGCGCCAGCAGTCGAGCCCAGCGGCGCGGCCAGGGGCCGAAGATGCGCGTCTCGAACGCCGAGAAGGCCACCGCCTTCGAGAGTTCGGACCTTGTGGGATAGGGCACCATCGCGCCGGAAATCGCCCAGGGCGAGGCCTTGCCCGTGATGGCGAGGCTCCAGGGCAGCACGAGCTCTCCGGCCCCCGCGCCGACGATCGTCGCCCCGACGACCCGGCCACGCACCGTGATCACCTTCATGAAACCCGCACGCTCGCCCTCCGTCACCGCGCGGTCGTTCTCCGCGAAGACTTCGCAATGCACCTCCACCCGGCCGTGGCGCGCACGCGCGGCGGCCTCCGTCAGCCCGACCTGGGCCAGTTCGGGATCGGTGAAGGTCACCCAGGGCAGCGCGTGCGTGGTCAGCTTGGCAGGCAGGCCGAGGGCGAGGTTCATCACGACGACTGTCCCCTCCTGCCCGGCCACATGGGTGAAGCGCGGGCCGTCCCGGCCATCCCCGATCGCGAAGATGCGGCGGTTCGCGGTGCGGAAGCGCGCATCCACGCGGATGCCGTGCGGGTCCACGGCGACGCCGGCGGCCGCGAGGCCCAGCCCCTCGATCGCCGCGCGGCGGCCGGTCGCGACGAGGAGATGGCTGCCTGCGATCGTCTCGCCCTCCGCCGTCTCGAGCTGCACGCCCTCCGCCATGGCCCGCGCCCGCACGACGCGCGCGTTGCGGCGGAGGGTCACGCCCTCCCCGACCAGCCGGTCCAGCACCACGGCCGCCGCGGCCGGGTCGTCGCGCGGCAGCGGCTCCCCGGCCGAGAGGACCGTCACCGCCGATCCAAGGCGGCGGAAAGCCTGGGCCATCTCGATCCCGACGGGGCCGCCGCCGAGAACGAGGAGGTGGTCCGGGCGGCGGTCGAGATCCCACAGCGTCTCGTTGGTGAGGTACGGGGTGTCGGCCAGGCCCTCGATATCGGGAATGGCGGGCCGGGAGCCGGTCGCCAGCACGATCCGGGGCGCCGAGAGCACCCGTCCGTCGACCGAGACCCGTCCCGTCGCGTCCAGCAGGCGGGCCTCCCCGCGCAGCACTTCGACCCCCCAGGCGCGGAACCGCTCCTCCGAATCATGGGGCGCGATGGCGGCGATCGCCGCGTGCAGGTGGGCGCGTACCTGGTTGAAATCGACCGTGGGCGGCGGCGTCGCGATCCCGAACCGCCCCGCCGCCCGCACTGCCTGCGCATGGTGGGCGGCGGCGAGCAGCGCCTTGGACGGGACGCAGCCGGTGTTCAGGCACTCGCCGCCCATCCGGTCGCGCTCGACCAGAGCGACCCGCAGGCCGAACCGCGCGCAGCCGCCGGCGGCGGTGAGCCCGGCCGCCCCGGCGCCGATGACGATGACGTCGTGCGTGCGCGCCACGGCTGCGGCCTCCCCGAGATGTTCGCGCAGACTATGGCCCAAACGCGCGGGATGCCCACATGCTGGCGGTGACCTTCTCCCGGCGGCCACCGACCCCCGCCGCACCTGCCTGACGCCCCCTGGCCCCTGCCGACGCGGAGTCTCGCTTGCCCATGGACAGTGCCTTCGCGCCGCCGCCCTCCGCCAGGTTCCGCGATCCCGAATTCACCGCCGCCGGCGACCGCCGCGCCAGCGTCCGGCTCGGCGCGCTGCGGACGCTGTGGTTCAACACCGGGACGCTCTGCAACCTGACCTGCGCGCATTGCTACATCGAGAGTTCGCCCCGCAACGACGCCCTCGCCTATCTCCCGGCCGAGGACGTCACCGCCTATCTCGATGAGATCCGGCGCGACGCCCTGCCGGTTGCGGAGATCGGCTTCACCGGCGGCGAGCCGTTCATGAACCCGGCCTTCCCCTCGATGCTGGGCGAGGCGTTGGGCCGGGGCTTCCGCGTCCTGGTGCTGACCAACGCCATGCGCCCGATGATGCGGCACGCGACGACCCTCGCCGCGCTGCACGCCGCCCACCCCGGCCGGCTCACCCTGCGCGTCAGCCTGGACCACTACGAAGCGGCCCTGCATGAGCGGGAGCGCGGGGCCGGCACGTTCGAGACGACGATGGCGGGCCTGGCCTGGCTCGCCTCCCAGCGGATCCCGATCGCCGTCGCCGGCCGCAGCGCGTTCGGGCCGGAGACGGAGCCCGCGCTGCGGGACGGCTACCGGCGCCTGTTCGCCGCCCGCGGCATTCCGATCGATGCGGACGATCCGGTCGCGCTGATGCTCTTCCCCGAGATGGACCCGGCCGCCGCGGTGCCGGAGATCACCGAGGCCTGCTGGGGCATCCTGCACAAATCACCGGACAGCGTGATGTGCGCCTCCTCCCGCATGGTGGTGCGCCGGCGGGACGCCGCGGCGCCTGCCGTCCTCGCCTGCACGCTGCTCGCCTACGACAAGCGGTTCGAGCTGGGACGCACGCTGGCCGAGGCGGACCGTCCCGTGCCGCTCAACCACCCGCATTGCGCGAAGTTCTGCGTACTCGGCGGCGCGGCGTGCAGCCGCTGAGCCGAAGCGGGGCGGCCCACGCCGTGGGACCCGTCACGGACCCCGCCGTGGTTGACTTCCGGACGTCCCGCGCGCCATAAGCCCGCTTCCCGGCGAGGCCGGGCCAACGTCGCTCCGCGAGGGTTCGCGCAGCGGCGCGTTGTTTGTTGTGGGGTGTACGCCGTGTTCGAGGCGCTGTCAGACAAGCTCACCGGGGTCTTCGACCGGCTCCGCGGGCGCGGATCGCTGAACGAGACCGACGTGGCGGAGGCGCTGCGCGAGGTCCGGATCGCCCTGCTCGATGCCGACGTCGCCCTGCCCGTGGCCCGCGACTTCATCGCCAAGGTACGCGACCGCGCCGTCGGGTCCGAGGTGCTCGATTCCGTCTCCCCCGGCCAGCAGGTCGTCAAGATCGTCAACGACGTGATGATCGAGGCGCTGGGCGGCGAAGGCGCCGTGCCGATCAACCTCAACGCCCCGGCGCCGATCCCCCTCCTGATGGTCGGGCTGCAGGGGTCGGGCAAGACCACCACCTCCGGCAAGCTCGCCCGCCGCTTCCGGGAGCGCCTGCGCCGGCGCGTGCTGCTGGCCAGCCTCGATACCCAGCGGCCCGCCGCCCAGCTGCAGCTCGCCCAGCTCGCCGAACAGGCGGGCGTGCCGTCCCTGCCGATCGTGGCGGGGCAGACGCCGGTGCAGATCGCCGAACGGGCGATGGACACGGCGCGGCGCGAAGGCTTCGACATCGTCATCCTCGACACCGCCGGCCGGCTCGCGATCGACCAGGCGCTGATGGAGGAGGTGAAGACCGTCCGCGACGTTACCCACCCGGTGGAGACGCTGCTGGTGGTCGACGCCATGACCGGCCAGGACGCGGTCAACACGGCCAAGGCGTTCAACGACGCGGTCGGCGTGACCGGCATCGTCATGACCCGCATGGACGGCGATGCCCGCGGCGGCGCGGCCCTGTCGATGCGCGCGATCACCGGCGCGCCGATCAAGTTGATGGGCGTCGGCGAGAAGCAGGACGCGCTCGAGGAGTTCCATCCGGAACGCGTCGCCGGCCGCATCCTCGGCATGGGCGACATCGTCGGCCTGGTCGAGAAGGCCGCCGAGACGATCGACCAGGAAGAGGCCGAGAAGCTCGCCGCCAAGATGGCGAAGGGCAAGTTCGACCTCGAGGACTATGCCAGCCAGCTCAAGCAGATCACCAAGATGGGCAGCCTGTCGGGCATCCTCGGCATGCTGCCGGGCGTCGGCAAGCTGAAGTCCCAGATCGAGGACGCCAATCTCGACACCACGGTGCTGAAGCGCCAGGCCGCGATCATCTCCTCCATGACGCGCAAGGAGCGCAAGGCCCCCGACATCATCAAGGCGAGCCGCAAGAAGCGCATCGCCGCTGGATCGGGCACCACCGTGCAGGAGGTCAACCGCCTCCTCAAGCAGTTCGACGACATGCAGACCATGATGAAGCGCATGAACAAGCTCGGGCAGAAGGGCCTGATGCGCAACGGATTGTCCGCCCTGATGCCCAAGGGAATGGGCCAGGGCAACCGCCGACCGTTCTGACTTTTCGCGATATCCCAAGGAGACACGACGACATGGGTCTGAAGATCCGCCTCGCCCGCGCCGGCGCCAAGAAGCGCCCGTACTACCACATCGTGGTGGCCGACAGCCGCAGCCCGCGCGACGGCCGCTTCATCGAGAAGCTGGGCAGCTACAACCCGATGCTCCCCGCCGAACACGAGGACCGCATTCGCCTGCAGAACGAGCGCATCCAGCATTGGATCGGCAACGGCGCCGTGGCGACCGACCGCGTCGCGCGGTTCCTGGGCAAGGCCGGCCTCGCGCCCATGCCCGCCTGGAACGAGCAGCCGAAGCAGTCCGCGCCGAAGAAGAAGGCGCAGGAGCGCGCCAAGGCCGCCGAAGCCGCCTCGGCCTGAGTTCCCGGTGCCTGACAGCCGCATCCTGCTGGGCGTGATCGGCCGTGCGCATGGCGTGCGCGGCCTGGTGCGGGTGACGTCCCACACCGCCGATCCCGCCGACCTGACCGAATACGGACCGCTCATGGACGAGCGGGGCCGGCGCTTCGTGCTGCGCTGGCGGGGCGAGGGTGTGGCCGAAGTGACCGAACTCGTGGACGGACAGCCGGTGAAGCTCGCCGACCGCTCGGCGGCCGAGAAGCTCACCAACACGCGGCTCTACATCGATCGCAGCGTCCTCCCCGCCCCGGAGGAGGACGAGTTCTACCTGGCCGACCTGATCGGCCTGGATGCGATCGGCGCGGCCGGGCAGGCGATCGGCCGCGTGGCGCTGGTGCACGATTACGGCGCGGGCGCGAGCCTGGAGATCGAACGCGCGGGGGCGCCGGCGCTGCTGGTGCCGTTCACCCGCGCGCTGGTGCCCGAGGTGGATATCGCCGCGGGGCGCGTCACGGTCATCCCGCCGGAGGAAGTGGCGGTCCGTCCCGAGGACCAGGCCGCGGCAGCGCACGGAACGACGCCGGACCAGGAGACGCCGACCGGGGAGGAAGCGTTCGCATGATCGCCTCCGCCCCGTCGACCGGTGCGTCGTCGACCACTTCCGGCTCCGCCCCGGCCGTCGCACCCTGGCGCGCCACGGTGCTCACGCTCTTCCCCGAGATGTTCCCGGGCCCTCTCGGCCACTCCCTGGCCGGGCGTGCCCTGGAAACCGGGCGCTGGGCGCTGGACGCGGTGAACATCCGCGACTTCGCCCACGATCGGCACCGCACCGTCGACGACACGCCGTTCGGCGGCGGGGCCGGGATGGTGCTGCGGCCGGACGTGGTGGACGCCGCCATCGCCTCGGTCGCCGACGCGCCCGGCGGCATGACGCGGCCGCTGGTCTGCCTGACACCGCGCGGCCGCCCCTTCGGGCAGGCGGATGCGCGGCGGTTCGCGACCGACGGCGCGGGGCTGATCCTGCTCTGCGGCCGTTACGAAGGCATCGACCAACGCGTCGTCGAGGCGCGCGGGGCGGAGGAGATCAGCGTCGGCGACTACGTCCTGTCGGGGGGCGAACTCGCCGCGATGGTGCTGCTGGATGCCGTGGTGCGGCTGCTGCCCGGCGTGATGGGCGCGGCCGAGAGCGCGACGGAGGAGAGCTTCTCCACCGACCTGCTGGAATACCCGCACTACACCCGCCCCGCCGAGTGGCAGGGGCGGCGGGTGCCCGACGTGCTGCTGTCGGGTCACCACGCCGCCATCGCCGCCTGGCGGCAGGCGGAAGCCGAACGAATCACCCGCGAGCGGCGCCCTGACCTCTGGGCCGCGCATCGCTCCCCCCCACGCATGGCGCCGACGGCGCCCCTGCCGATCAGAGAGAGGACTTAGTCATGAACATCATCCAGCAGATCGACGCGGAGCAGGCGGAGCGCCTCGCCGCCGCACGTGCGGTGCCGGTCTTCGCGCCGGGCGACACGGTGCGCGTCTCGGTGAAGGTGGTGGAAGGCGACCGCACCCGCACCCAGGCGTTCGAGGGCGTGGTGATCGCGCGCTCCAACAAGGGCGTGCACAGCAACTTCACCGTCCGCAAGATCAGCTACGGCGAGGGCGTGGAGCGCGTGTTCCCGCTGTATTCCCCGACGATCGCGGAGATCAGCGTGGTGCGCCGCGGCGACGTGCGCCGGGCGAAGCTGTATTACCTGCGCGGCCGCAGCGGCAAGTCCGCCCGCATCGCGGAGAAGGCCCGCGTGATCCCCACCGACACCGCCGCCCCGCCCGCCCCGGCGGCCGGCTCCGCCGCGGAGTAACGCCGGCCAGAGGGCGGGCGCGCTCGTCACGCGCCCCGCGTGTCACGGCGGCTCTCGTCGCCCG
>MKTV01000053.1:14614-15127 GCA_001898425.1 Rhodospirillales bacterium 69-11 | reverse complement strand
CTTGTCGCGGCCATCCACGACGTCGTGCCACGCCGGAAAGTCATGGATGGCCGGCCTGCGCCGGCCATGACACCGGGGGCGCGCCCCGCGGCCGGCCATGACACGCCGGCCATGACACGGGAGCTGGGGAGCGCGCCGAACCGTCCCAGGACACATACGGCACTCCGAAGCTGGTAGCGGCCATACCAGCATAAGTGCCAGACTTACCCAGGTATCCGGCCGGCTTTATTTCCGCCGCCCCACCACCCGCTTGACGGCGACGTTCCAACGCAGGAACACCTCGTCCCCAAGCAGCAAGACCTGGGAGCAGTCATGTCCAGCAGGCCCCGCACCCTCTTCGACAAGATCTGGGACAGCCACGTCGTCGAGCGGCTCCCGGATGGCACCTGCGTGCTCTACATCGACCGCCACCTCGTGCACGAGGTCACCAGCCCGCAGGCCTTCGAAGGGCTGCGCATGGCCGGGCGCCCCGTCCGCCGGCCGGATTGCACGATCGCCGTGGCCGACCACAAC
>MKTV01000053.1:8337-14486 GCA_001898425.1 Rhodospirillales bacterium 69-11 | reverse complement strand
CTGGGGGCGCTCGCCTTCGGCATCGGCACGTCGGAGGTCGAGCACGTGCTCGCCACCCAGACGCTGCTGCAGAAGCCCGCCAAGAACATGCAGATCGACGTCACCGGCACGCTGGGCTTCGGCTGCTCCGCGAAGGACGTCGTGCTGGCGATCATCGGCAAGATCGGCACGGGCGGCGGCACCGGCCACGTCATCGAATACACCGGGGACACGATCCGCGCGCTCGACATGGCCGGGCGCATGACCGTCTCCAACATGTCGATCGAGGCGGGCGCGCGCGCCGGCCTGATCGCCCCGGACGAGACCACCTTCGCCTACGTGAAGGGCCGCGAGTTCGCCCCCAGGGACGCCGCCTACGAGCAGGCGGTCGCCTACTGGCGCACCCTCCCCTCGGACGCCGGCGCCACCTACGACACGACGGTGCGGCTGTCGACGGCCGAGATCGCGCCCATGGTGACCTGGGGCACCACGCCCGGCGCCGTCGTGCCGATCACCGGGGCCGTGCCCGACCCGACTCAGATCGACGACCCGGGCCTGCGCGAACAGGCGCAGCGGATGGTCGAGTACATGGGTCTCTCCGCCGGCCAGAAGCTGGAGGGCGTGCCGATCGACGTGGTCTTCATCGGCTCCTGCACCAATGGCCGCATCGAGGATATCCGCGCCGCCGCCGCCGTCGCCCGCGGCCGGAAGGTCGCCGAGGGCGTGCAGGCGCTGGTCGTCCCCGGATCGGGCCTGGTGAAGCAGCAGGCGGAGCAGGAGGGGCTGGACCGGATCCTGCTCGAGGCCGGGTTCGAGTGGCGGGAGCCGTGCTGCTCCATGTGCCTGGGAATGAACCCGGACAAGTTGACGCCGGGCCAGCGCTGCGCCAGCACGTCGAACCGCAACTTCGAGGGGCGGCAGGGACCGGGCGGACGGACGCATCTGGTGTCCCCGTCGATGGCCGCGGCCGCGGCCGTGACCGGCCGGCTCGCCGACGTGCGGCAACTGGGCTGAAAGGGGGAGGCGCATGGACAAATTCACCACGCTCACCGGCATCGCGGCACCGCTGCCGATGGCCAACGTCGACACGGACAAGATCATCCCGGCCCGCTTCCTCAAGACCATCAAGCGGTCGGGTCTGGGCGTGCACCTGTTCGACTCGCTGCGCTATCGGAAGGACGGATCGGAGAACCCGGACTTCGTGCTGAACCGGGAGCCGTATCGCGGGGCGCAGGTCCTGATCGCGCACGAGAATTTCGGCTGCGGCTCGTCGCGCGAGCACGCACCCTGGGCGCTGCTGGATTTCGGCATCCGCTGCATCATCGCGCCGGACTTCGCCGACATCTTCTTCAACAACAGCTTCAAGAACGGGATCCTGCCGATCCGGCTGCCGCGCGCGGTGTGCGACCAGCTGATCGAGGATTCGAAGCTGGGCGGCAACGCGCGCGTCACGGTGGACCTGGAGCGCCAGGTGGTGGTGCGCCCGAACGGGGAGGAGATCGCCTTCGAGATCGACCCGTTCCGCAAGCACCTGCTGCTCAACGGGCTCGACGACATCGGCCAGACGCTGCAGCACGCGCCGAAGATCGACAGTTACGAGGCGACCCGACGGTCGGAGATGCCCTGGATCCCCGCGACCACGGGCTGAGCCCGCCGGCGTCGTGGCGTCCGTGTCATGGCTCCGGTGCCGCGGCCCTTCCGTCATGGCTCCGGCACCGCCGCCCTTCCGTCATGGCTCCGGCGCCGCGACCCTTCCGTCATGGCTCCGGCGCCGCGGCGCTTCCGTCATGGCCGGCGCAGGCCGGCCATCCACGACTGCTCCGGGGTCACGAGCGAAGTCATGGATGGCCGGCCTTCACCGGCCATGACGTACGGCACCGCGCCGGCCATGACACGGCGCACCGGCCATGACACAAACCTCTCCCCGCAACCCCCATGAGGTGACGCCGCCATGCCCGCGAACAAGAAACTCCTGATCCTGCCGGGCGACGGCATCGGCCCCGAGGTCATGCGCGAAGTGCGCCGCCTGATCGACTGGATGGACCGCCGCCGCATGGTCACCTTCGACGTCTCCGAGGACCTGGTCGGCGGCGCCTCCATCGACTCGCGCGGCACGCCCATCACCGACGAGACCCTGGAAAAGGCCAAGGAAGCCGACGCCGTCCTGTTCGGCTCCGTCGGCGGCCCCAAGTGGGAAAAGCTCGGCTTCCAGCTCCGCCCCGAACTCGCGATCCTGCGGCTGCGCAAGGAACTCGACCTGTTCGCCAATCTGCGGCCCGCCACCGTGCTCGATCCGCTGGTCGACGCCTCCACGCTGAAGCCCGACGTGGTGCGCGGCCTCGACATCATGATCGTGCGCGAGAGCACGGGCGGCATCTATTTCGGCGAGCCCCGCGGCGTGGAGACGCTGCCCGACGGCAGCAAGCGCGGCTACGACACCGAGACCTACACCACCGCCGAGATCGAGCGCGTCACGCGCGTCGCCTTCGACCTTGCACGCAAGCGGCAGAACCGCGTGTGCAGCGTGGAGAAGGCCAACGTCATGCAGTCCGGCCTGTTCTGGCGCCAGACCGTGACCGCGCTGCACGAGCGCGAATACCCGGACATCGAGCTGTCCCACATGTACGCCGACAACTGCGCCATGCAGCTCGTGCGCAACCCGCGCCAGTTCGACGTGATCGTCACGTCGAACCTGTTCGGCGATCTGCTGTCCGACCTCGCCTCCATGCTCACCGGCAGCCTCGGCATGCTGCCCTCCGCGACGCTCGGGGCGAAGCAGCCCTCGGGCAAGCGCTTCGCGCTGTATGAGCCGATCCATGGCAGCGCGCCCGACATCGCGGGCAAGGGCATCGCCAACCCGCTCGCGCAGGTGCTCAGCTTCGCGATGCTGCTGCGCTACTCCTTCGGGATGGAGGAAGACGCGGCGCTGATCGAGAAGGGCTGCGTGAACGTGCTGAAGTCCGGCCTGCGCACCGCCGACATCATGGCGCCCGGCACCGCCCGCGTCGGCACCTCGGTGATGGGCGAAGCGCTGCTGCGCGAACTCGACAAGCTGAACGCCTGATCCCCCGCCGCAGCCCCCTCTCCCCTCGCGGGAGAGGGATGGGGTGAGGGGGCGATCGGGGCAGACGCACATCAGGGGGAGTACGCGAAGGCTCCTTCCGTCGCGCCGCAGCCCCCTCCCCCTAGCCCCCTCCCGCAAGGGGAGGGGGGACAGTTGCGCGGCCCGTCCCGGTGCCCTCACCCGCCGACGGCTGCCCTAGTCCCTGCCCTCGACCTCGGCGCCGCCCGCGCCCTCGAGACTGCCCTCGCCCTCCTTGTCCGTCTCCACGCGCCCGCGCCGCTGCAGGGCCCGCATGACCGTCCAGCACAGCACCGCCCAGGCCGCACCGACCGTCCACCCCGCCACCACGTCGCTCGGCCAGTGTACCGCGAGGTAGACCCGGCTGACGCCCACCAGCAGCGTCAGCACCAGCGACGCCCCCATCAGGAACAGCTTCGTCGCCCGGCCCGGCTCCATCCGCGCGAGCAGCGCCCCCAGGGTCAGGTAGACCACGGCCGACATCGCGGCGTGGCTGCTGGGGAAGCTCGAGGTGAACACCATCGTCCCGTGCGGTACGAGGTCCGGGCGCGGCCGGTCGAACATCCCCTTCAGGACTTCCGTCAGCGCCCAGCCGCCGCCCACGCACAGACTCACCAGCAGCGCCGCGGCCCGACGCCGCGCCATCGCGAGGTAGACGACCGCCGCGACCGTCACCAGCGTCAGCACCGAGACGCTGCCGAGCGCGGTGATGTCGCGGGCCATCTGCTCGAACCAGAGCGGGCCGAGCGGATCGGAGGGATCGGCGGGGTTGCGCAAGGCCAGCAGCAGGTGCCGGTCGAAGCGGGTCGTATCCCCCTCGACCACCTCCCCCGCGAGCCAGCCGAACACCCACAGTGCGGCGGCCACCGCGGCGAAGGGCACGACGATGCGCAGTTCCGGCCAACGCCAACGCCAACGCCACAGCAGAAGGCGCATCACGCGCCCTGCCGCGGTCAGGACGCGAGGTAGTCCATGGCGGCCTCCACTCCGCCCCGCCCATGCGGCACGCCGGCGATCCGCAACGACATCTCCACGGCCGACAGCGCGCCCAGGATCATCGGCTCGTTCAGGTCGCCCAGGTGGCCGATGCGGAAGATCTTGCCGTTAAGCTTGCCGAGGCCGCCGCCCAGCGACACGTTGAAGCGCTGCCGTGCGATGCGGCGCACCGCATCGGGGTCGTGCCCCTCGGGCATCAGCACCGCGGTCACGCTGTCGGAAGTGCGGGACGGGTTGGTGCAGAAGAGCTGCGGCCCGTCATTCGCGGCCCAGACCTGCACGGCCCGGCGCGTCGCCTCGGCCAGGCGGTGGTGGCGGGCGTAGACGTTCTCCAGCCCCTCCTCCTCCAGCAGCCGGACCGACTCGCGCAGGCCGTAGAACATGGAGGTCGGGATGGTCCCGATGAAGCTCTTCTGGGCGCGCTTCGACATCAGGGTCCAGTCGAAGTAGTAGCGCGGCAGCTTCGCCTGTGCGTGCGCCGCCATGCCCTTGTCCGACACACCGGTGAAGCTCATGCCGGTCGGCAGCATCAGCCCCTTCTGGCTGCCGCCGACCACGCAGTCGATCTTCCACTCGTCCATCCGGAAATCGAGCGAGCCCAGCGAGGAGATGGTGTCCACCAGGAACAGCGCCGGGTGGGCCGTCTCGTCGATCGCCGCGCGGATCTCGGCCAGCGGCAGCATCAGGCCGGTGGCGGTCTCGTTGTGCACGGCGCAGATCGCGCGGATCGTATGGGACGTGTCGGCCGCCAGCGCGGATCGCAGCGCGCCCATGTCGACGCCGCGGCGCCAATCCGCTTCCAGCATCCGCACTTCGAGCCCGTGGCTCTTCGCCATCGTGCCCCACTCCTCGGAGAAGTAGCCCGATTCGAGCACGAGGATGGTGTCGCCCGGCGACAGCAGGTTGGTGAGGCTCGCCTCCCACGCGCCGTGGCCGGAGGCGTTGTACATGAACACGCTCTGCGTGGTGCGCAGCACGCGGCGCACGCCGTCGAACGCGCCCTCGTAGATCGGCGCGAACTCCGGATCGTTGAAGTCGATGCTGGGCCGGTCCATGGCGCGCAGCACGCTGTCGGGGATGTTCGTCGGACCGGGATTGGCGAAGAACTGGCGGCCGCGGGGCTTCTGGGTGGTCGTGCTCATGGGCGTGATCCTCCGAGGTGGCCGCGGCGCGGCGGCCGGCATCCGCATCCATGGCGGGGAGTGCGGGCGATTGTAAAGCCGCGTCAGCGCAGACGTTCGATCAGCGCCATGGCCGCCGCGGGCGCCTTGGGCTTGTGGCCGTTGATGAAGAACGCGAACACCTCGCGCGGCGCCGGGCGGGGATCCGGCCCGGCGAGCAGGGGAAGGCCTGGCGCCGCGTCCCCGGCCGCGCCCTTCCGGGACGCACTCTTTCCCACGCCCCCCTTCCCCGCGCCGCCCGTCCCCTTTCCTCCCGTCCCGGCCGCGATCGCCCGCAGCCGCTGCGCCCAGAGGTCGAGTTCCGCCGACGGGTAGCCCGTCGCCTCCCCCTCCCGGCTTCGCTGCAGGCGGCAATAGACGAAATCCGCGGTCGGATCGGCGAGCAGCGGATGGGTGTCGCTGTCGGCGAGCACCGCGGCGATGTTGCGCGCCCGCAGGGCTTCGACCACCTCGACGCACAGGAAGCTCTCGTGCCGCAGCTCCACCACGTGCCGTAGCCGCTTCCCCTCATGCGTGTGCGGCAGCAGGTCGAGGAATGCGGCGAAATCCTCGGGGTCGTAGCGCTTCGTCGGTGCGAACTGCCAGTTGATGGGGCCCAGCTTGTCGCCGAGCCGGAGGAGGCCGCTGGCGACGAAGCGCTCGATGGAGGGACCGGCCTCGGCCAGCACGCGGCGACTGACCGCGTAGCGCGGCGCCTTGAGCGCGAAGACGAAGCCGTCCGGCGTCTCGTCGTGCCAGCGGGCGAAGCTGTCGGGCGATTGCGTGCGGTAGAAGGTGCCGTTGACTTCGATCGCCGTCAGTTTCGTCGCGGCATAGGCGAGTTCCTGCGCGTGCGGCAGCTTCGGCGGGTAGAACGTCTCCCGCCAGGGCGGGAAGGTCCATCCGCCGATGCCGACGCGGATGGGGGCGCT
>MKTV01000053.1:0-8323 GCA_001898425.1 Rhodospirillales bacterium 69-11 | reverse complement strand
CCTCTCCTTGCCAGGGCACTCTGGCATGGCCGGCCCCCGCCTGCCGCGGCTTGCGCAGAAGTGACGGGAACGAGCCGGCGTCCCGTTGCGCTTGCCCGTCATGGAAACTCTGCGCACCGACGTCGCCATCATCGGCGCGGGCACCGCCGGCATGACGGCCTATCGCGCCGCGACCCGCGCGGGCGCCGAGACGGTGCTGATCGAGGCCGGGCAGTGGGGCACCACGTGTGTCCGCGCCGGGTGCATGCCCTCCAAGCTGCTGCTCGCCGCGGCACGCGCGGCGCAGGAGGCACGGCATGCCGGCACGTTCGGCATCTCCGTGAGCGCGCCACGGATCGACGGCGCCGCGGTGATGGCCCGGTTGCGGCAGGTGCGGGATCGCCTGCTCGCCGACATCTTCGAGCAGCTCGCCGCGATCCCCGCGGCGCGGAAGATCGACGGGCATGCGCGGTTCGTCGGTCCCACGACACTGCGCATCGACGGCGGGCGCGAGGTCGCCGCGCGTGCGGTGGTGGTCGCGACCGGTGCGCGGTCGGCCATTCCCTCATCACTCGCCGCGGCCGGCGACCGGCTGCTCACCAACGAGACGGTGTTCGACCTCGACACCCTCCCCACCTCCCTCGCCGTCGTCGGCGCCGGGCCGCTCGGCCTCGAGCTCGCCGTCGCCTTCGCGCGGCTGGGCGTGCCCACCAGCGTGTTCGACACGGCCGATCAGATCGGCGGGCTGCACGACCCGGAGCTCGCGGCGTGCGCCCGCACGATCTTCGGCGGCGAGTTCGACCTGCATCTCGGCGTCGAGGTGTCGGTCGAGGGCGACCGGCTCTGCTGGTCGGGCGAGGCGGATCGTGGATCGGCGCGGTTCGACCGGATCCTCGTCGCGGCCGGGCGGCCGCCGGCGCTGGACGGCCTCGACCTAGACCGGACGGGGCTTGCCTTGGACGGGCACGGCATGCCGCCGCTCGATCCGGGGACTCTGCGCTGCGGCGATGGCCCGATCTTCCTCGCGGGCGACGCCAACCACCTGCGGCCGGTGCTGCACGAGGCGGCGCGCCAGGGGGACCTCGCCGGCACCAATGCGGCGCGGTATCCGGCGGTGACGCGGGATGCCCCGCCGGTCTCGCTGGCGATCACGTTCAGCGATCCGGACATCGCGACGATCGGCAGCCCCGGCACGCACGATGCCACCGGCACGGCGCGATTCGATGCGGGCCGCGGCCTGGTCGAGGATCGCACCGAGGGGATGATCCGGCTCCGCGCCCGCCGCAGCGATCACGTGCTCACCGGGGGCGAGATGGTCGGGCCGAGCGTGGAGCACCTGGCGCATTTCGTCGCAGCGATGGTGGCGGCGCGCATGCCCGTCGCACAGGCGCTGCGGCTGCCGTTCTACCACCCGACCTTCGCGGAGATGCTGCAGAACGCGCTGCGGGACCTCGCGCACGAGCTGGGGTGATCGCCGGCGCGTTGCCTTGCACGGGCGGTCAGCTCGCCGGTTCGGCGATGCTCTCGTACATCAGCATGCGGTGGCCGCCCTGCTCGAAGCTGTCGCACTCGGACATGCCGATGCCGCCCAGCACGGTGCGGCTGGCGAAGTTGCTCTCGCGCGCCACCGCGACGATGCGGCGCAGGCCGGCGCGGTCGTGGCCGAACCGAAGCGCCGCACCGGCCGCCTCCCGGGCGTATCCCTTGCCCTGCGCCTCCGGCCAGAGCGCGAAGCGCAGCGCGACGCCGCGTCCATCGGGCCGGTCCTCGAGTCCCGTCAGGCCGACGAACCCGCCGCCGGGGTTCTCGCGGATGGTCCAGATGCCGTAGCCGTGCGCGCTCCAGGCGATGATGTCGCGGGCGAGTTCGTCGGCGGTCTGCGCGGCGGTGCGTACGCCGCCCAGCATGATCGCGAAGACGCGGGGATCACGCTTGATCGCCTGGAGGTCGGCGAGGTCCGCGCCGCTGACGGGTGTCAGGCGCAGACGGCCCGTGTGCAGGATCCAGAACGGGTTCATGGCGCGATGCGCCCCGGTCCGGCCGTGTCAGGCGCGGCGGCGCGGCGTTCCAAGCTGGCAGCGGCGGCGAAGACGGACGGGCAGCGTTGCGGCCGCGACCCGCTCCCTGGCTTGAACCTGTCCGTGGTGCATCCTGCAGCCTTTCAAGACGATGGACGTTCTTAACCGGCGGGACTCCGATGGGCTAGAGCGTGATCGGCGGAGGCAGTCCGGCGGGGCGGCGGGCACGACCAGCGATTGGCACCGCGTCGACCCACCACGTCAGATCGCGCCGACGGCCCGCAGCGCCGCGACCTCCTCGGTGCCCATCCCGATCCACTCGCGCAGCACCGCGTCCGTGTGCTCGCCGCAGCGCGGCGGCGCGGTGGGGGCCGGTTGCGCCTCCTCCCCGAGCTTGAACGGCATCCCGACCAGCGGCATGGAGGCGTCCCCGCGCGTCGCCTCGGCCACCATGCCGTTCGCCCGTGTCTGCGGATCGGCGAACACGTGCTCGAGCGTGTTGATCCGGCTCACCGCCACGCCGGCCGCCTCGAGCCGCGCGATCCACTCGCCGGCGGGACGCGTCCGAAAGATCGCCTCGAAGATGGGCACCAGCGTCGCGCGATGCTCCAGGCGCTGGTCGGCGCCGGCGTAGCGCGGGTCATCGCGCAGGTCGGGGCGCTCCACCACGTCGCACAGCTTGCGCCAGACGGCATCGTTCAGCGCGCCGGTCATGATCTCCCCGTCGGCGCACTGGAACGCCTGATAGGGCACGAGGTTGGACAGGCTCGATCCCTGGCGCTGCGGCAGCACGCCGCCCTGCAGCCAGCCCACCGCGTGGAACCCCATCAGGGAGATGCCCGTCTCCAGCAGCGACGTGCGCACGTGCCGCTCGCCGCCGCCGGTCGCGCGGGCATAGAGCGCCGTCATGATGCCGCCAAACGCGATCATGCCGGTCGACATGTCGACGACCGAGGCGCCGATGCGCACCGGCGGCCGATCGGCTTCGCCGGTGACGGCCATCAGGCCGGAATAGGCCTGCAGGATGCCGTCATATCCCGGCTTCTCCCGCATCGGCCCGGCCGCGCCATAGGCGCTGATGCTGCACACGATCAGGCGCTCGTGCCGCGCGAGCAGCGCGTCGGGGTCGATGCCCAGCCGCGCGGCGGTCCTGGGCAGGAAGTTGTGCAGCAGCACGTCGGCCTCCCCGACCAGGCGCTGCAGCACGCGCTGCCCGTCGGGCGATTGCAGGTTCAGCGTCACGCCGCGCTTGCCGCGGTTCACGGCCAGGAAGGACGCGCTCTCGCCGCCGACGATCGGCGCCCAGTTGCGGTTCTCGTCCCCGGCCGGCGCCTCGATCTTCACGACCTCGGCGCCCATGTCGGCGAGCAACTGCCCGCAATACGGGCCGGCCAGCACGCGGCTGGCATCCACCACGCGAATCCCCGCCAGCGGCTTGTGCGCCATGTCCTTCGCTCCTCCCCTCGGACCGCCCTCAGGCGCGGCCGTTGCTGCCTTGGACCATTGTCAGCCGCGGCGGTTCGGCCGTTCTCCCGCGGCGAGCCGCGCGTCGAGCGCGGTGAGCGCCAGCGGCAGCGCGGCGATGCCGTCGATCACGAGATCGGCGCCCGCTGCCGTGAGCTCCGCTTCCGCCTTGGCGCGCAGCGGCGCACGCTCGGCCTCCGACAGGGCGGCGAGCTCCTCGGCGGACAGGCCGACCGCATTCCCGGTCAGCGCGACGCCGATCGTCCATGTGCCGGCCGCGACGCCTTCCCCGATGCCGGGCGCGGTGTCGTCCACCTTCACCACCGTCTCCGCCGGCCACACGCCCAGCTTCGCCATCGCATGCCACATCATCAGCGGGCTCGGCCGTCCCGCGGGCAGGTCGCCGGCGCAGACCGTGAACTCGGGCGCGTAGCCGGCGGCTGCGGCGATCGGCGCCACCTCGTCCAGGATCGCGCGGGTGTAGCCCGTCGTCGCGGCGATCCGGATGCCGCGGGCGCGGATCGCCTGGATGGAAGCGACCGCGCCGGGGATCAGGTCGGCATGGTCGCGCACCGCGGCGACGTTCATCGGCTCGAACACGTCGAAGATCGCCTGCACGTCCGCTTCGGCGAAGTCGCGCCCGTGCCGCGCGCGCCAAGCGGCGGCCACGCGCGGCGCCTGTCCGACCGCGCGGATGTGGTCCCACTTGGCCATGCCCATCGGGCCACGGGCATCGGCGATGGCGATCTCCACCCCGAACTGCGCGAAGGCGCGCACGAAGGCGCCCATCGGCGCGCGGCTCCCGTGGTCGATCACGGTGCCCGCCCAGTCGAGGATGACGGCCTGGAGTCTCATGCATCCTCCTGATGCGCGGGCGGCGGCTGGCCCAGCAGGTCGGCGATGGTCTCCTCGGCCAGCGCGAAGCCGGTGGACGCGCCGGTCCCGCTGGTGACCATCACGAGCCGGACTCCCGGCATCGGCGCCTCGCGGAACGCGACATCCGGGCCGGACGGGTAGACGCCCGTCCAACGCTCGACCACCTCGGGCCGCGGGATCTCGAGCACGGCCGAGAGTTCGGCCAGGATGCGGTCGTCCACCGCGCGCGGTTGGAACGGGTCGGGCGAGGCGTCGTAATGATGCGAATCGCCCACCACCAGCGAGCCGTCCGCACCCTGGACCGCGATGAGGTGGATGCCGTCGGCGAGCCACGCGCCCTGCTCCGCCTCGAGCCGCGCGCGCAGGGCCGGCAGCGAGGGGCAGCCGGCGTAGCCGAGGTAGCGGACGAGCCCAAGATCGCTCATCACCGGGGCCGGCAGCACGAAGCCGGGATCGGCCACGCGCAGCATGTGCAGCTTGCACAGCGTGACCTCGCGCCGCGCAATCACCTCGGGGAACAGCGTCACCAGGTCGGGGCCGGGGCAGACCACCACGTGATCCGCGGTGAACCGGCCGACCGATGTCTCGACCCGTCCCGTGTCCACGCCGTGCACCGCGACGCGCGGGAACACGGCCACGTCCCGCGCCTGCTGCAGCCAGGCGGTGACGCGGGGGATCGCCTCCCGGCTCTCGACCCGCAACTCGTGCGGGCTGTGCAGGGCGGCGTGCAGGTCGCCGCGCAAGGCCGGATGGTGTTCGGCGAGCGCGTTGCCGCGCAGGATGCGGCAGCCCTCCCCCATCGGGCCGGCGGCGAATTCCTCGATCACCGTCACGGCCTCGGGCCGGCGGGCGCACATCAGCAACCCGTGCTGCAGCACGTCGATGCCTGCGAGCGGCGCCACCTCGGCCCAGACGTCGCGGGTGCGGCGGGCGCGCCGCCAGGTGATGCCCTCCGGCTGGCCGGTGACGGTGATGAAGCCGAAATTGCGCACCGAGGCGCCGATGGCACGCGCCTCCCGGTCCAGCACGGCGGTGCGCAGCCCGGCGCGGCGGGCGGCGAGTGCGTGGGCCAGGCCGATGATGCCGGCGCCGACGATCAGGCAGTCGTAATGGCGATCGGATGCAGGCAAGGCAGGGTCCCCAGCGCGATCTCGGATGGCCCGAACCAGCCGAACGCGCGGGGCCGCGGCGCGTTCGGACTGGCCGCAGGGACCACGCATTTCGCTGTCGCAAGCGCGGGCGTGCGGGTCAAGGGGCGGCCGCCCGCCGCGCCGGCGGGACGCGGCGCGCGCGCAGGATGGAGCGCCGCCCCGCCCCCGGTCCTACTCGGCGATCGCGTCCAGTTCGGTGCCAGCGTGATCGGGCGAGAACAGCCAGATGCCGAAGGCCATGAGCGCCATCGCCACCGACACGACCAGGAACGCCGCCGCGAAGGAGCCGGTGTGCTGCTTCAGGGCCACGGTCACGAAGGGCCAGAGCACGAAGCCGAACAGCCAGGCGATCGACCAGGTGAACCCGTTGCCCACGCCACGGATGCGCGTCGGGTAGATCTCGGCGGTCAGCGTCATCGCCGGCGCCCAGAAGCCCAGGAAGCCGATGCTCCAGAGCAGGCCGAAGACCCAGAGTGCCAGGTCGCTTTCCGCGAACACCCATAGCGTGACGAACACCGCGCCCTCGGCGAGCATCACGTAGAACGCGGGCTTGCGGCCGAACCGGTCGGAGATCCAGCCCGCGATGAGCAGACCCACGAACCCGACGAGTCCCCACCAGATGTAGAACGTGCCGTATTGCGCGGTGGACCAGTGCCGCTCCTGCGCGAGATAGAGCGGCATCCAGCTTCCGACCGTGCCGTAGATCGTGGTGGAGCAGCAGGCGACGAAGGTCGCGACGGCGGTGTTGCGGCGCATGTCCGGCAGGAAGAGCTGACGCAGCGGGATGCGGCTGGCCTTGTCGAGCCAGGCCTGGTCCTCGGCGGAGAGGCCGCGGCCGGCGGCTAGCGTTGCGCGGATGCGGCGCTTGCGGTCCTGGGTGCGCACCCAATAGGGCGATTCCGGGCATTTGGCGCGCACGTAGACCGCGATCAGCGCGACCACCGCGGGCACGACGAAGGCCACGCGCCAGCCATGATCGGCGATGATCCAGGTGGCGATCGCTCCGGCGGCGGCGGCGCCGAAGCACCAGGTGCCGCGGTTGATCCCGATCACGCGTCCTCTCAGCCGTGCGGGCCAGGTTTCGGCCACCAGCATGGAGCCCAGCGCCCATTCGCCATTGAGCGCGAACCCGACGGCGCTGCGGGCTGCGACGAACGCGGCGAAGGTCGGCGCGATGGCGACGATCGGCATCAGGAACGAGAACGCGGCGATGTTGATCGCGAGCAGCGTGCGCCTGCCGTAGCGGTCGGCGAGCCATGGCCAGAAGTACATGCCCGCGATGCCGACCAGCAGCGCGATCTGCAAGCCGGACCGGTATTCGCCCAGTGTCACGCCGTAGTCACGGATGATCAACGGCGTGGCGAGCGCGAAGATCACGCCGTCCATTCCGTCGAAGCCCCAACCGAGGCCGTTGGCGACCGCGATGTGCCAATGGGTGCGCGTGACCCGCGTCTGATCCGACGCGGCGACGAAGGCGGGTGAACTGCGGTAGCGAGTCTCCAGCGGCCCGACGACGGCTTCGCTCATGGTCGCTCCTCCGTTTGTTTCCAGTATTGGACGGAGGATTTCGGGCGGAGGCAAGGCAGAGCCGATTTTCGTCGATGCTTCGCGGCGCTGGATCCGGATGGCGGAACCGTCGTCCGCTCCGGGACGCGAGGATCCCGGAGCGTGGTTGCATTTGAAACGTCAGACCGTCGCGACGGGTGTCGCCGGGGAGCCGACCGCGCCCGGCAGCCGCAGCGGCGGGGCCGTCAGCAGGAACCGCGAGCGGCCATTGGCGCGCAGCCAATCCGCTAGTTCCGAAAGATACCACATCTCCCCGAGGTAGCATCCGAGCTTGAAGAGGCAGTGTGCGTGGAGTGGGAGGGTGGCGCAGTAGTCGTCGGCGCAGGGACGTGCGGGCGCGGCTTCCACCGCGTAGTTGTCTGCGAGCAGCGCGACGGCGCCGCTGTCCGTCACCCATTGCAGCAGCTTCTGGTCGCGCCCGTCGAGCGCGGAGGTGCTGGCGAACAGCTTCTTCGGATCAGGCTGCTTGTTCATGTCGAGCAGCATCTGCGCGAAGCCGGTGCGGATGCAGACGAGGTCGCCGGTTTCGACCGTGACCTTGTCCTTCTCGAGCACGCGCATCAGGTCGTCGTAGCCGACGATGTGTCCGGTGCGGCCGAAATGCGCTTCGAGGTCGATCATGACGGCGCGGCCCTGCACGCAGGACTTCGCCATGTTCTCGACCCCGAGCCGCCTTGCGCCGGGGGGCTGGTTGGTGGGGGTCTGGTTGCCCTTGGCGTCGTAGAGGACGGGGCCGATGATGTCCTGGCCGGCGCGGAAGCCGTTGTAGAACACGTCTTCCGGCTTGCCGTCGCCATCCACGTCGAACATCTGCCCGACATGCGACAGGCTGTCCCACTGCGTGGAGTATTGCAGTGTCAACAGCACCTGGTCGTCGCAGACGATATCGAGTGCGGTCGGATCGTCGCAGCGCAGCGGGTAGTTCATGTTCGGCCGCCCGTTGCGTTCGGTGGGGCGCAGTTCGGGGGGCTTGCGGCGCGGGTTGATGACGTTTCCGCCGGGGTAGTCGAGCGGCAGGGAGAGGCAGAAGGTCTTGCCGACCTTCACCTCGGCGATGCCCTGCATGACTTTCTCGGGCGTGATGAGGTTGAGTCGGCCCAGTTCGTCGTCCGGCCCGAAATCGCCCCAGGTCGATCCTTCGGGGCGGCGTGTCCAGCGCGGGTTGTCGGCCATGCGTTTCCTCCTTCGGCGAGGCGGCGAGGGTGGAATGGCGCTGGCGGGATGTCGAGCCGGGCGGGGGGATGCGGGCCGGGGGCAGGGTGATCCGGG
>MKTV01000052.1:142447-142562 GCA_001898425.1 Rhodospirillales bacterium 69-11 | reverse complement strand
CACCCGAACCGAAGCCAGTAGAATCAACGCCGTGGTAGAAGTACAGCAAAATCGAACCGGACAGCCGTGGGACGAGCCCGGGGATGACACAAAACGGCGCGAACCCGGGGAACGG
>MKTV01000052.1:121198-142273 GCA_001898425.1 Rhodospirillales bacterium 69-11 | reverse complement strand
CTCGGCCAGCGGCTTCTTGATGTACTCCTGGATCACCCGCGCCAGCGGACGGGCGCCGTAGAGCTGGTCGTAGCCACGCTCCGCCAGCCACTCCTTGGCCGCGGACGACAGCTCGATCGTCACGTTGCGGTCGGCGAGCTGCGCCTCCAGCTGCATGACGAACTTCTCGACCACGCGGCCCACGATCTCCGGCGTCAGGCCGGCGAAGGGGATGACCGCGTCGAGCCGGTTGCGGAACTCGGGGGTGAACAGGCGCTTGATCGCGTCCGCATCCTCGCCTTCCCGCTTGTCGCGGCCGAAGCCGATTGCTTCCTTCGCCAGGTCGGAGGCCCCCGCGTTCGTGGTCATGATCAGCACCACGTTGCGGAAATCGACCGTCTTGCCGTTGTGGTCGGTCAGCTTCCCGTGGTCCATCACCTGCAGCAGGATGTTGAACAGGTCCGGATGAGCCTTCTCGATCTCGTCCAGCAGCAGCACCGCATGCGGATGCTGGTCGATCGCGTCGGTCAGCAGCCCGCCCTGGTCGAAGCCCACATAGCCCGGCGGCGCACCGATCAGGCGGGAGACGGAGTGCCGCTCCATGTATTCCGACATGTCGAAGCGGATCAGCTCGATCCCCATGGTGGAGGCGAGCTGGCGCGCCACTTCGGTCTTGCCGACGCCGGTCGGGCCCGAGAACAGGTAGTTGCCGATCGGCTTCTCCGCCTCGCGCAGCCCGGCGCGGGCCAGCTTGATGGCCGCCGAGAGCGCCTCGATCGCCTTGTCCTGGCCGAACACCATGGCCTTCAGGTCACGCTCGAGGTTCTTCAGCGTCTCCTTGTCGTCGGCCGAGACGGACTTGGGTGGGATGCGGGCGATCTTCGCCACGATCTCCTCCACGTCGCGCAATGTCACCGTCTTCCGCCGCTTGTGCTCCGGCAGCAGCATGCGGGAGGCACCGACCTCGTCGATCACGTCGATCGCCTTGTCGGGCAGCTTCCGGTCGTTGATGTACTTGGCCGACAGCTCCACCGCGGCGCGGATCGCCTCGTCCGTGTAGCGGACCTTGTGGTGCTTCTCGTAGTTGGTCTTGAGCCCGCGCAGGATCTTCACCGCGTCTTCCAGGTTCGGCTCGTTCACGTCGATTTTCTGGAAGCGGCGGACCAGCGCGCGGTCCTTCTCGAAGTAGTTGCGGAACTCCTTGTAGGTCGTCGAGCCAATGCAGCGCAGCGAGCCCGAGGCGAGCGCCGGCTTCAGTAGGTTCGACGCGTCCATCGCGCCGCCGGAGGTCGCGCCGGCGCCGATCACCGTGTGGATCTCGTCGATGAACAGAATCGCGCCCGGCTGGTTCTCGAGTTCGGTGACGACGGCCTTCAGCCGCTCCTCGAAGTCGCCGCGGTAGCGGGTGCCGGCGAGCAGCGAGCCCATGTCCAGCGCGTAGATCGTGCTCTTGATCAGCACCTCGGGAACGTCGCCCTCGACGATGCGCTTGGCCAGGCCCTCGGCGATCGCCGTCTTGCCCACGCCCGGATCACCCACGTAAAGCGGGTTGTTCTTCGTGCGGCGGCACAGGATCTGGATGGTGCGCTCGATCTCCTGGTCCCGGCCGATCAGCGGGTCGATCTTCCCCGCCATCGCCTTCTTGTTCAGGTTCACGCAATAATTGGACAGCGCGTCCTGGCTGCGGCGGCCGGATTTCTCCTCCCGCTCCTGCTCCGGCGGGGTGCCGCCTTCCTGCGGATTGGAGCTGCCGGTGACCGGGCGCTGGGTGGAGCGGCCGGGCGCCTTGGCGATGCCGTGGCTGATGAAGTTGACCGCGTCGAGCCGCGTCATGTCCTGCAGCTGCAGGAAATACACGGCATGGCTCTCGCGCTCCGAGAACAGGGCCACGAGCACGTTGGCGCCCGTCACCTCGTCCCGGCCGGAAGACTGGACGTGGATCGCCGCCCGCTGCACCACGCGCTGGAAGCCGGCGGTGGGCTTGGGATCGCCCGGACGGTCGGTCGCGAGGCCGGCCAGATCCTTGTCGAGGAATTCGGACAGGTCGCTGCGCAGCTTGTCGAGATCGACTCCGCAGGCCCTGAGCACGGTGGCCGCATCGCTGTCGTCTGCCAGGCCGAGGAGCAGATGCTCCAGCGTCGCATATTCGTGGCGGCGCTCGCTGGCGAGCGAGAGGGCGCGATGCAGCGTCTGTTCGAGATTACGTGAAAGCATGACGTCGACGCTCCTACGCGCTGTGGCCCGGGACCGGACCCGTGTCTCACCTTGCCGTTCGTCGGGCGGCAGAAAGCGAAGCCGCCCCTCCAGGAGGTAGGGCGCAAACCCCGAACCTGGTCATCATTCCTTCTCGATCGTGCATTGCAGAGGGTGCTGGTTCTGCCGCGCCAGGTCCATGACCTGGGTCACCTTCGTCTCGGCCACCTCGTAGGTGTAGACGCCGCAGACCCCCACCCCGCGCCGATGCACGTGCAACATGATGCGCGTCGCTTCCTCCCGGGATTTCTGGAAGAAGCGCTCGAGGACGTGCACGACGAACTCCATCGGCGTGTAGTCGTCGTTCAGCATCAAGACTTTGTACATCGCGGGCTTGCGCGTCTTCGGACGGGCCTTGACCACCACACCGGTGTTCGGTCCCTCCGGAGTGCCGCCTCCGCGCTTGTCGTTGTCGCTCATCGCCCTACCGCGTCCATTCGTCGCGCGTCTTCCGCACCGTCTGGTTTGCTCCATAGCGCCGCCGTCAGGGCTGGCGTCCTGCTGCACCGTCGTCGAAGTGCAAACCATATCGGAAGCCAGCCGCAGGTTAAAAGAGCGGAGGTGCGCGCCCGCCCGCCAAGCCTTCGCCCCGCGCGGCCGCTCCCTCCGCCACGAGCACGCGACCGGATGTCCATGCCCGCCGTGGCCGCCCGCCCCGAACGCAAAACGTCCCGAACCGAGGTTCGGGACGCTCCGAGTCCCGGGATGACCGGGCAATGAGGTAGGGAGACGAGGGCCGGGTTTTCAGGGGGGAGGAGTCACCCGACCCTCGTCCCGCCGGCCTCAGGCCGACTTCGCGAACTTCTCGACCGCCAGCGTCACGCGCGCCGTGATCGGCGCCAGCGCCTGCTCGGTCAGCTTGAACGACGCATCGGTCAGGCGACCCGACTCGGCCAGCGTCTTCTCGAGGGTCGCGCGGGCGAAGCTCGCCTGCAGGTCCATCGCGTCCTTCAGGGACTTCACGCCGCTGATCGCCTTGAACGTCGCCATGCTCTCGTCGAGCGAGGCCTGCGCGGTGGCGGCCATCTGCTTCGACAGGTCCTGCAGACCCGTCACCCAGATCTGGCTGGACTTCACCAGCGCCTCGACGTTGCCCTGGCCGAAGGCCACCATCTCTTCCGCGGTCTTCATCGCCTTCTCCACGCCTTCCTTCATTTTCGCCTGACCCTGATCGACGCCCGCCGACGCCTTCGTCGTCGCCTCGGTCGCCGCAGCGATCCCGGCTTCGATCGTCTTCGCAGTCGCGTCCGCGCTCGGCATGGCGACGTCCATAACCTTCGGCTTGATGCTCATCTTTGTTACTCCCGCTGTTCTCGGCGCCTGCCCTCGACCGGTGAGCAACAGGCGGGCGGCGCTCGAACGAGCCGGCGCATCCGATGATGCCTCATGCCTCGTCCGAACCGATCGTCACGGCCCCGGTGCCGGAGCCATCAACCGTCGCGGCCTTTTGCTGCACCGCAACACGACCCGCGATATAGGCCGAGGCTCGAACGCGATCAAGGGAATTTTTGTGCGTCGCACAAAAACCCTGGCGTGTATCGAGCGGCCCGATGCACCCGATCGCTCCATCCACACGATCACCTTACGTTCCGCGCCGATGCGCGCGGCGGCTCCCGTTCCAGCCGCTTACGCAAACGTTGCATCGTAAGCCCTTCACATTTTACGCTTTTCACACCGTTTCCGGCTGGACATCGGCCCGGAACGGCTCGTAAGGTTCTTACAGCCGGTTCACGAGGGATCCAGATGGCGGCCGACGCCCTGCAACGCACCAAGCTCTTGCGTCGCCTCGTGCGGTGCGCCGCTGCTCTCGTCATGGTGGCGATGCCGCTTGCGGCACACGCCCAGATTGGGTCCGCGCGTTACAGTTCCATCGTCGTGGACGCGAGCAGCGGGGAAGTGCTGGAGGCCGCGAACGCCGACGCGCTCCGCCACCCCGCCAGCCTCACCAAGATGATGACCCTGTACATGGCGTTCGAGGCGCTGCGCGACCGGCGCGTCACCCTCGATACGCTCGTCCCGGTCTCCGCCCACGCCGCCGCGCAGGAGCCGACGAAACTCGGCCTCGTGCCCGGCACCCGGATCACCGTCGACCAGGCGATCCTCGGCCTCGTCACCAAGTCCGCCAACGATGCCGCCGCCGCCCTGGGCGAGCTGCTGGGCGGGTCCGAGGACCGGTTCGCCCAGATGATGACGCTGCGCGCCCGCGCCCTCGGCATGAGCCGGACCACCTTCCTGAACGCCTCCGGCCTGCCGGATCCGGACCAATGGACGACCGCGCGGGACATGGCCTCCCTCGCCCGTCACCTGGTGGCCGACTTCCCCGGCTATTACGGATATTTCTCCACGCCCAGTTTCGTCTGGCAGCGGCGGGTGATCTTCAATCACGACCGCATGCTGAAATCCTACCCCGGCGCGGACGGGCTAAAGACCGGCTACACCGACGCCTCCGGCTATAACCTCGTCACCAGCGCGGTGCGCGGCGGCGTGCGCCTGATCGGCGTCGTCCTCGGCGCGTCCTCCAGCGGCGAACGCGACCTCCACATGGCGGCGCTGCTGAACCAGGGCTTCGGCCAGATGGACGTGCCCACCGAACGCACCGTCCAGGCCTCCTCCCGCATCGGCCTGATCCCCAGCGCGCATGCCGCCACGATCGAGACGCCGCGCAAGGCCGCCCATGCCGCGGTGGCCAGCGCCGGAGCGGCCGCCGGATGGGGCATCCAGGTGGGCGCCTACGCCACCGAGAAGGCGGCGCGCTATGCCGCCAGCCTGGGCCGCCGCGCCGCGGATGGGGGCGACGCCCATATCGAAAGCACGGTCATCAACAAGAAGACGCTGTACCGCGCCCAGGTCACCGGTCTCACCGCCGGCGATGCCCAGGACGCCTGTGCGACCCTGGCCAAGAAGAAGGCGCCCTGCGTCGTCTTCCGCCTCACCGCTCGGCAGGTCGCCAGCCGCTGATCCGGGCCCGCGCCCCGACCAGGGCACCCGCCGGCACACTCACGCACATGGCAGCCCGAACACCTGCCGGGGCGCCGGAAGCGGCGGCCTGGTCCGCGCCCGCAGGGGGCGCCGACCACTGCGGCCGTGTCAGCCGCGCACGCGGGTGATCGTACGGATCGCCCCGCGGGACCGCCCGGATGCGAGGGCGATGTCGCGATCCTGCGCCTCGATCGCCGCCCGCACGGCGGCCTCCCCTTCGAAACTGTCCACCACGGACTGCAGGACCTTGCGGCGGGACGTCAGGGTCCCGTCCGCGTAGACCACGTCGAACTGCACGAAACTGGTTTCCGATCGCCGTTTCATCAGACACACCCTTCTGCGCGGCGGCCCATCCGCCACGCGCCATCGACCGACGGCGCCTGCCGTCGGTTGTCCAGTGGACGCTACGTCTGGAAGCGCGGGGCATTCGCGACGCCCCGTCAGGCCCCCTTCCGGTCGGACCCGCGATGCCGCAACGGGAATTCGCCAACGGGAATTCGCCAACGGGAATTCGCCAGCAGAAACTCACCAGCGGAAATGTGCCGGCGGAAGTCCGTCAGCGAGACATCGTCATCGGAACCCGTCCCCGGGAGGGACGTCAGGGGGCGGTGCCGGCTGGCCGGCCCCTCCCCCGTTCCGGCTCAGGCGGCCCGCAGATTGACCGCGGACGTCTTGCCCTGCTGGCCACGCTGCTCGTCGAACGTGACCTTCTGGCCCTCGTTCAGCGTGCCGAGGCCGGCATGCTCGACCGCCGAGATATGCACGAAAACGTCCTTCGACCCGTCATCCGGCTGGATGAAGCCGTAGCCCTTCTGGGCGTTGAACCATTTCACGGTGCCTTGCGACATCGCGTCTCTCCATGTGTTGCGGCGGCCCGCCGGATGCGAGCCAACATACTTTCCGATTTTGGGGAGCGACGGATGCGGACGTGCCGCATGACAGGCCGACTAGCCAAGGCGAAAAGCGCCGTGCCGAACATATGCGCATGGCCGCGCCGAATTACCAGACCGGATCAGCCCGGCGCCGCCGAACGCTGCCAGCCCAGCCAGTCGCAGACCCCCTGCCCCATCACCCGCTCGAGCGCCGGACCCGAGAGCCAGGGCAGCTCCTCCGTGAACAGGGTGATGCATTGGCGCCAGGAACAGGGCATCCGGGTGATGTCGGTGCCCCAGAAGAACCGGTCCGGCCCGAACGCGTCGTAGATCTGCCGCAGCCCGTCATGGATGTCGCGGAACGGGTAGGCCTCCATCGAGTAGCCGGGCGCCCCCGTCGCCTTGATCGCGACGTTCGGCAGCTTCGCGAGGGGCAGCAGGTCGGGCAGCGTGGCGAAGGCCGCCGCCCCCTTGGCGGACCGCACCAGGCCCAGATGGTCGATGATCAGCCGCAGATGCGGATGCCGTTCGGCGATGCGGTGGAACAGCGGCAGGAAACGCCAGGCCATGGTGGCGACCGGCGTGCCGGCCGCCTCGGCCGCGGGCCACAGCCAGTCCATGGTGCCATCCTCGTGCCAATGCTCCTGGCCGGGCCGGGTCAGCGACCAGCGCAGGCCGCGCATTCCGGGACGCTGCAGCCAGCTGTCGATCCGCCCGCGCTGCGCCGGGTCGTCCAGCGGGAACCAGCCCAGGATGCAGAACCGGTCCGGATGCGCCTCGGCGGCCGCGACCGCCATCTCGTTCGACCCCGGATCCCAACTCGGCGGGTGCAGCACGGCGCCGTCCACGCCGGCGGCCTCCATCTCCGCGATCAGTTCCGGCGCGGTGAAGGCCGAGGTCTGGCGATGGTCGCCACTCGGCTGGCCGCTGCCCCAGATATGCACCTGGGCGTCGATGATCTGCATGGCGTTCCTCCCCGAACGTTCGACAGGCCGAGGCGCATGGTCGCCCCTTGCCGATCCCGGGGCAACGGGCGACAACCGCGGCCTTCCTTTCCGAACGGAGCTTCCGCCCGTGCTCGAGCGAATCCTGCTGACCAACGACGACGGCATCGACGCCCCTGGCATGGCGGTGATGGAGCAGATCGCGGGCGAGCTCGCGCGGGAGGTCTGGGTGGTCGCACCCGAACACGACCAGAGCGGCCAGTCGCACGCGATCAGCCTGCATCATGCGCTCCGCGTCACCGAACGGGGTCCGCGCCGGTTCGGCGTCACCGGCACGCCGGGCGACTGCGCGGTCATGGGGATCTGCCACCTGATGAAGGAGGCGCCGCCGGAACTCGTTCTGTCCGGCGTCAATCGTGGGCTCAATCTCGGAATGGAGACGGTGTTCTCAGGCACGGTCGGCGGCGCCATGACGGCGATGATGCTGGGTGTGCCGGCGATCGCGCTGTCGCAGGCCTTCACCGACCGCGCCAACGTCCCCTGGGACACCGCCCGCACCCTCGGGGCCGCGGTCGTGCGCCAGCTCCTGGGCCTCGGCTGGGCCAAGACCGCCTGCCTGAACGTGAACTTCCCGCCGGTGCCCGCCGCCGAGGCGGGGCCGCTGACGCTCGCGCGCCAGGGCGAGGGGATGATCGCCGGCATGGCGGTCGAGACGCGGGTCGACCCGCGCGGCATGACCTATCACTGGCTGAATTTCCGCCGCGGCGATCGCCCGCAGCGGCCGGAGAGCGATTACAGCTGCCTGCGCGCGGGCAACGTCGTCGTCACGCCGCTGCGCTACGACCGCACGGACGAGGACGCCTACGGACCGCTGGCCGCGGCGCTCCCCCGCTTCGGGAGCTGAGACCGGCCGCGCCCCTCGCGGCAGACGATCGCCCGCCGGGCGTCAGCCCGTCGCGGCACTGGCGCACCATCCCATCGCGCCACCGGCGCGTCATCCCATCGCGTGCCAGCGGATCAGGCGCAGGCGGCCATCGCTGATCAGCCGCAGGCGCATCAACCACAGCTCCGCCTCTGCCACGATCTGCGCCGCCTGCCGGTGCGTGGGCTTGTTCGCCTCCAGCCCCTGGACCATGCGGCGCCAGCCGATCATCGCCTGATGCACATGGCGCTGCGACAGGTCCTCGACGATGCGCACGTCGTAGCCCAGCCGCCCCATCACCCGGGTGATCGCCCGTTCGTTCGGCAGCACCAGGCTGACCCGGCGCTCGAGCCGCGCCCAGGCGGCGACGAACGGGTCGTCCGCCGAGAGCGGCGCCCCGGCGACGAGGTCCAGCATGACGAGCTGCCCGTTCGGCTTCATCGCCGAGGTCACGGCGGCCAGGAACGATTCCGGCTGGGCGCCCCGCATGCCCTCCAGCACCATGGCATGGTGGAAATAGTTGCGCGGGAAATCGGGCTCCGCCGGCTCCCACGTCTCGACCTGGACGCGGCGGGCGAGGTTGGCGCGGAGCACGCGTTCGGTGGCGATCACCGCGAGATCGGGGTCTGCCTCATAGCCGCTGACCCAGGCGCCGAAATGCGTGGTGATGCTGCAGGCCGGCCCGCCCGCGCCCGCGCCGATCAGCAGCACGCTGGAAGCGGCCGACAGGCCGAGGGGCTTGGCGAGCCGCAGTGTCTCGATCTCCCCGCCCGGGAAGACGTAGCCGTCGCCCCACAACGCGTCGTTCACCCACATCCGCTCGACCGGCCAGGGCGACTTCGCCGCCGCCGGGGCGGGATCGGGTTCGATCGGCCCGATCGCCGCCGCCAGCAGGTCCACCGGGGCCGGTTCGGCGGGCGAGTCCCGGTGGAACCACTGCCGCAACGCCGAGAGCATGCACACCTCCATGGCGAGGGTGCGCGGAAAGCGTTGAGGAAGGGTGAACGCGGTCAACCGAACTTGCAGGCGTCCGCCAGGTGGGGGCCGAGGGCGCGGTAGTCGGCCGCGCGCGGGGCGTTCGGGCGCCAAGCGAGGCCGATGGTGCGCCAGGCCCCGGCCGCGGCGAGCGGCCGCAGCGTGAGCGCCGTGCCCTGGGTGATCCCCGCGTCCACCGCGAGCCGCGGCAGCAGCGTCACGCCCAAGCCGCCGGCCACCATCTGCACCAGCGTGTGCAGGGAGGTCGCGGCGAACCCGTCCTGGTCGTCGCGGTTGCCGGCCAGCAGGCCGCAGACCGTCAGCGCCTGGTCGCGCAGGCAATGCCCGTCCTCGAGCAGCAGCAGGCGTTCGGCGCCGAGCGCGGCGGGGGGGATCTGGGCTTCTCCGGCGAGACGGTGGTGTGGCGGGAGGGCGACCAGGAACTCGTCCTGCACCACCGGCAGCGCGTCGGCGGCGCCGCAGTCGCAGGGCAGCGCCACCAGCAGCACGTCGAGCCGGTTGGCTTCCAGCCGGTTCACCAGGTTGGCGGTCGTGTCCTCCCGCAGGAACAGCCGGAGCCGCGGGAACGCCGTCCGGAGCGCGGGCATCAGCTTCGGCAGCAGGAACGGGCCGATCGTCGGGATCACCCCCATGCGCAGCGGACCGCTCATGGGCTCCCGCGCGGCGGTCGCCGCCTCCGACACCGCCTCCAGCGCCGCGAGCGCGGTGCGGGCGCGGTCCACGAGTTCGAGGCCGAGTGGGGTGAAGACGACGTGACGGCCGGCCGCGCGGTCGAGGATGGCGGCGTCGAGTTGCCGCTCGAGTGCGAGCAGCCCGGCCGAGAGGGTGGATTGGGTGACGGCGCAGGCCAGGGCGGCGCGGCCGAAATGGCGGCATTCGGCGAGCGCGACCAGGTAGCGGAGCTGCTGGGGGCTGGGCAGGATCATGGTGGGATGATCGACCAAATCGATCAAAACGTCAAAAAGCATTCATTGGAACGCAAACGGTCTGGGCGCCATAAAAGGGGGGCAACCCGCCGTCTTTGGGAGACCTGAATGCTGACCGTTGGCGACACCTTCCCCTCTTTCGCCCTCAAGGCCGTCAAGCCGGGCGCCGCTGGCCTGGACATCAAGACCGCCTTCACCGACATCGACAGCAACACCGATGCCGGCAAGTGGAAGGTCGTGTTCTTCTGGCCGAAGGACTTCACCTTCGTCTGCCCGACCGAGATCGTGGCGTTCGGCAAGCTCACGTCGGATTTCGCCGACCGTGACGCCGTCGTCTATGGCGTGTCGATCGACAGCGAGTTCGTGCACCTGAACTGGCGCCTGCATCATGACGATCTGCGCGACCTGCCGATCCCGATGCTGGCCGACATCAAGCGCGAGCTGGCGACGGCCTGCGGCGTGCTGGACAAGAGCGAGGGCGTCGCGCTGCGCGCCACCTTCGTCGTGGATCCGGACGGCATCGTGCGCTTCGCCTCGGTGAACGACCTGTCGGTCGGCCGCAACCCGGCCGAGGTGCTGCGCGTGCTGGATGCGCTGCAGACCGACGAGCTGTGCCCGTGCAACTGGAACAAGGGCCAGGACGTGCTGCGTCCGGCGGCCTGAGGTCCGCGCCTGCCTCTCCCGCCCGCGTCCGGCCTCCGCCGGCGCGGGCGGTTCCATCTCGACTGGCTGATCGCGTGATTCACGACTCCGGCGAACGCCTTCGCCGATCACGCTCTGGTTTGATCGCGTGATTCACGGCTCCGGCGAACGCCTCCGCCGATCACGCTCTGGTTTGATCGCGTGATTCACGGCTCCGGCGAACGCCTCCGCCGATCACGCTCTGGTTTGATCGCGTGATTCACGGCTCCGGCGAACGCCTCCGCCGATCACGCTCTGGAGGACCCCGATCGATGTCCCTCGACACCCTGAAGAATGCCCTGCCGGAGTATGCGAAGGACATCCGGCTGAACCTCGGCTCGCTGGCCACGGAGCCCGCGCTGACCGACGAGCAGCGGGCCGGCACCTTCGTGGCCGCAGCGCTGGCCGCGCGCAACGAGACGACGACCGCGGCGATCCTGGCCGAGTTCGGGCCCGCCCTGTCCGCCGAGGCGTTGACCGCGGCGAAGGCCGCAGCGGCGGTCATGGCGATGAACAACGTCTACTACCGCTTCACCCACCTGGTGGGCGGCGACTATCCGAACATGCCGGCGAAGCTGCGCATGAACGTCATGGCCCGTCCCGGCGTGGACAAGGGGACGTTCGAGCTGTGGTCGCTCGCCGTGTCCGCGGTGAACGGCTGCGGCATGTGCATGGAGAGCCACGAGAAGGCGGTGCGCCAGCACGGGCTGACGGCGGAGCAGGTGCAGGCCTCCGTGCGGATCGCGGCGGTGGTGCATGCGGTGGCCGCGGTGCTGGACGGCGTGGCCGCCGAACAGGCCGAGGCGGCGGCGCTGGCCGCCTGACCGGCAGCCTTTAGGCCGACCGATGCAAAACCCCCTTCCAGTCCGGGAGGGGGTTTTTCGTCGTGCGGCTTGCCAGCCGATCGCGCGGGCTGTTCGATCCGCGGCTAGCGCCGCTCGACCGCGCCCCCGTCGGCCTGGGCCACCCAGGGGTTGATGCAGCCCCCGGCCGCGCGCCGGTACACGACCAGCCCGTCGAACGCGTCGATCTGCTTGTAGCGCGACCAGGCGCGGGCGAAGGCCGGGTCGGAGGCGCTGAGCACGCCGATGTAGTTCACGCCTTCCCGCGTATCGACCACCGCGATGTCCGGGCATCCGGCGATGAAGTCGTGGGCGACCCAGCGGCGGATCGGCCACTCCTTGGAGGCCTTCGGATCAAACCGCGCCCGCCACAGCTCCCCCTTCAGTGCCCACATGGAGTCGAAGCGCGACGCCCAGGTCACGCCCGTGTTGTTCACCACCGGGAACCCCAGCGCGATCCACTCGGAGAAGGCGATGTAGGTGCGGGCGTGTTCCCGGCGCACCAACTCCTCGAGCCGCGTGACGGTGGACCGGTCCGGCTCGACCGCCAGCACGACCTCGGGCTCGAGCCGCTGGAACGCGGCGACCACGAACACCAGCATGGCAATGCCGGCGGCGATGATCGGCAGGCGGGTCCGGCGCTCCTGCAGGGGGCGGTAGATCAGGATCGACACCGCCCAGCAGAGCAGCGCCAGGATGGTCACGACCGTCGCCGGCAGGCGGTGGTAAAACCAGTCCTTGCCGTCCACGAAGCAGATCACGGTGCTGGTGACGGCGAAGACCAGCAGGGTGAGCAGCAGCGTGCGCTCCCGCAGCTTGGCCCAGCGCACCCAGCACAGCGCGATCGCCACCACTTCCCCGAAGATCAGGCGCGCGCTGTCCAGCAGCAGGTGCAGGAACGGCACGTCGGTCGCACCGTACAGGGCGACGGCCAGCGGCACGGCGCGGCGCACATAGGCGGGGCACAGCAGCACGACCAGCCCGGCATAGAGCGCCATGGTGGTGCCGGCCGCGAGCGGCATCGCGCGCCAGGGCCGCAGCCCGCGGGTCAGCGCCAGCGCCTCCAGCACCACGAACACGCCGGCGTAGCGCGGCTTCAGCGCGCAGCCGAGGCCGGCCAGCACGCCCGACAGGATGGCGTCCCGCAGCGCCGGCTTCGCGCCGTCGAGCGAGCGGGCGAACAGCACGAGATAGGGCAGCATGGCCGCGACCAGCAGGTGCTCCCGCTGGCCGAGGTCGCCCGCGGGCACCACCAGCAGCACCGTGCCGATCGCGGCGAAGACCGGCACACGGTCGGTGAACATCCCGCCCATGGCGCGCAGCAGCCCGGCCGTCCACCAGGCGCAGCCGAGGACCGCGGCGACGAAGAAGGGCATCGCGACGAACTGGGTCTCGACCCCGATCCAGGCGGCGAGCTTGAGCGGGATCGCCGAGATCCAGACGATCAGCGGCGGGTTGACCTCCACCACATCCACGTAGAGTTCCCGTCCCATCATCCAGCGCCGCGCCACGTAGAGCAGCCAGGCGATGTCGTCCTTCAGCGGCGAGCGGAGGGCGGTGAACAGCACCAGCCCGAGGACGATGGCGAGGAGAAGAAGGCTCGCGATCGCAATGATGCGACGCGAGGCAGAGGCCGGCGCGACGACGCTGGGATGTGCGTGGGACATCTGGGGACGGGTGTGGCCGCTCGCTGGAAGGGATCCGCGTCCACGACGGTGCGGTGACGCTTGTTGCCATACAGTTAACGCGTGGCCAAGTGTCATAAATGAGGCCACGTCTCGGCCGGCGTGGGGCGGCTGGCGCGCGGCACCCGCCCCTTCCCGGCGCGGGCCGCCCGCCCCTGGCGCGGCGGCCCTCGCCCTCCTGGCGCGGCGGCGCTCGGCCCTATCGCGGCAAGGCGGCGCCCGTCCCTTCCCGGCGCGGGACCGCCCGCCCCTCCCCTGGCGCGGCGCCGGCCGTCAGTCCTTCAACCATACATTGTAGAGCCGCGGATTGTAGAAGGGCACGAAATGCTCCACCCGGGTGCGCACGCCCTGCACCTTCGGCATCACCCCCATCGGCACCACCATCGCATCCTGCAGCGCGATCAGCTGGGCCTGGGCGAACGCCTTCTGGCGGATCTCCAGCGTGGCGCCGTTCGCGACCTGCTCGAACGCCGCCATGAAGGCCGGGTCCGTCTTGTTGTCGGGCGGGGTGTACACCGGGTTCGGTTCGGCCATCGGGCGGAGGGTCTGCATGCCGCCCACCGCCACGTAGGTGATCCAGCCGGTGAAGAAGTAGTTCCAGTCCGGCGTGCCCTTCATGCTCTTCTGCAGGGCCGTGGGCCAGTCCAGCACCTGCAACTCGGCATTGATGCCGATCGCCTTCAACTGCTGCGCCACCACCAGCGCCGTGTTGTAGAGTGACGGGTAGTCCTTGTTGGTGAGCAGGACGACCTTCTCACCCTTGTAGCCGGACTCGGCCAGCAGCTTCTTGGCCTTGGCCGCGTCGTGCTGGTTCAGCAGCTCCTTCCCGGCTTCGGTGTAGTAGTTGGTGCCGGGGTATTGGAAGCTGGGATTGGGTTTGTAGTCGCCGTCGCTCGCCGCATCCATGATCTCGTCGAAGTCGACGGCCGCCATCACCGCCTGGCGGAACGCCTTGTTGTTGGTGGGCGGCGCCGACCAGTTGCCGAAGAACACGTTCAGCCAGAAGTTCTGCAGCTTCAGCAGCTGGATGTCCTTGTTCTTGGCGATCCGCTTCTGCGCGATCGTGGGCACGTCCTCCACGCCCTGCAGCTCGCCCGTCTCCAACCCGGCGACCCGCGCACCCGGTTCGGGCACCATGCGGAAGGTCACGGTGTCCAGGCAGGCCACCTTGTAGCCGCCGAATCCGTCGCGGTCGGTGAAGCGCTTGTCGGGTGCATAGCCCTCGAACCGCTTGAGCTTCACGTACGAGTCCGGGACGAACTGCACGAGCTGGAACGGGCCGGTCCCGACCGACGGCAGCTGCTGGGCGGGAACGTCGCGGTTCTCGGCCGGGATGATCACGATCGGCACCGTGATCGAGGACATCGCCTCCAGGAAGGTCGGCCGCGGCTCCTTCAGCACGATGCGGAACGTGCCGGAATCGGGGGTCTCGTAATGGTCGACCGGGGCCAGGATCGACCGGTCGATGCCCACCCGCGCATACCGCTCGTAGGAGGCGAGGACGTCGGCGGAGGTCATCTTCTTGCCGTTGTGGAAGGTCACGCCCTCCCGCAGGGTGAAGGTGATCGTCTTGCCGTCCGCGCTGGTGTCCGCCGCGCTGGCGAGCTGCAGCAACGGCTTCATGTCGTCGTCGCGCGTCATCAGCGTTTCGTAGGTGTTCATCGCGATGTTGCGGACGGAGGCGGCGCTGCTGCTGTGCTGGTCGAGCCCGGCGACGTTCGCCTCGAGCCCGAAGGTCATGTCACCGCCCACCCGTCCGCAGCGGAATGGTTCGGCGGCCTGGACCGCCATGCCGCCAAGTCCGATGCACGCCGCGACGCCCGCGCCGGCCAACACACGGTTCCCGCGCATGGCGCCCCCTTGTCGTTGATTGTGTCCCGATCATGCGGGGCGGTGCGCGCCAGCGTCAACACGCGCGGCCGCAGGCTGCGATGGGAAGCGCGACAAGAAACGAGACGGAAATGCCGGCTTGGACGCGGCGGAAACTCAGTTCTGCGGCGGATCTTCCAGCAACGCGCGGATCCGGCGCAAGACATGAGCCTGCGAATAAGGCTTCTCGATCAGCTTCACATCCGGCGCCGGCGCCCCCAACTGCCGGGTGGCGTAATAGCCCGACGTGAGCAGGACCGAGACTTCCGGGTGGTGGCTGCGCAGCCATTGCGCCAGGGCGAACCCGTCCATGTCGCCCGGCATGCGGACGTCGCTGAACACCACGTCGACGCTCGTCGCACCCTCGACGAGGGAGATCGCCTCGCGGGCGTCCCCCGCCTCGAGCACATGATAGCCGCAGTCGCGCAAATACTCGGCGATCGGCTCGCGCACGAAGATCTCGTCCTCGACGACCAGTACGGTCGCCGAACCGGAGCTCGAGAGGGGTTGCCGATCGGAAAGCATCACCGTGTCCATACCCCTGATCTAATCCGTTCGGCAGCAGAAGTGGGGCCGTTCTCCGCAAGTTTATCGAGAGTAGGGTTGGAACGGTTCCGGTGCGGAGGCGGCTCACCTTACGGAGAGCGCGAACAACCCCGTGATTCACACGAATTGTTAATGAACACTTCGTCGATTCGATCCGAAATGATGACTACGGCATCGCGCATCCGTGCGCGTTGTGTCGCCAGACCCGAACCAGGTGTGTCGCCATGCATTCCGCCGTGCCTCCCGATTTCGACATCGCCATCGTCGGCGGCGGTCTCGCCGGCTCGCTCCTCGCCACCCTGCTCGGGCGCGCCGGGCGCCACGTCGCCGTCATCGACCGGCACGCGGTCTATCCATCTGATTTCCGCGCCGAACAGATCGTCGGTGCGCAATGCCTGCACTTCCAACGCCTGGGCCTGCTGCGCGCGGTGGTGGGCGACGCGCCCCCGGTCACGCGGGCGCTGGCGGCAATGGGCGGCAAGGTCATCGGCCAGGTCGAGGCGCCGCATTACGGCCTTCCCTATGAGGCCCTGGTCGCGCGGGTCCGCGCCACGGTGCCGGAGTCGGTGCCCTGGCTGACCGGCCGCGTGGTGGAGGTCGGAACCGGGATCGAGACCCAGGCGGTCACCCTGGCCGACGGACGGCGGCTCACGGCACGGCTCGTCATCCTGGCCAACGGGCTGCAGCGCGCCCTCCAGCGCGAACTGGGGTTCGAGCGCCGGGTTCTGCGCGCCGGTCACTCGCTGAGCTTCGGCTTCGACCTGGTCCCGACCGCGGATCACGGCGCCCCCTGCCCCGTGCTGGTCCATTTCGGCGGAAGGCGGGACGGGGTGGACTACCTGACGACCTTCCCGATGGGCGGGGCGACCCGCGCAAACCTGTTCACCTACTGGGACCATCGCAGCCCCCCGGCGCGGGCGTTCCGCCAGGACCCGGAGCCGGTGCTCCGGCAGATCTTCCCGCGCCTGTCCGCCGTGCTGGGCGGATGGCGCGTCGGCGGGCCGGTGCAGGCGCGGGTCACCGACGTCGAGACGGTCGCCAACCCAATCCGCGACGGCGTGGTGCTGGTGGGCGACGCGTTCCAGACCTCCTGCCCGGCGACGGGCACCGGCATCTCCCGCCTGCTGACGGATGTGGAGCAGCTGTGCACCGTCCATCTGCCGGCCTGGCTCGCGAGCCCCGGCATGGCGGCGGAGAAGATCGCCGGGTTCTACGCCGACCCGGTGAAGCTGGCCGCGGACCGGGAGGCGCTGCAGGCCGCGGAGTATCGCCGCGCACTGGCCACCGCCGCGGGCGCCGGCTGGGCCGCCCACCGCACGCTGCTGGGCGTCCGCCGCCGGATCGGCGGCTGGATCGGCGGGCCGGAGCGGCTGACGACCGGCATCCGCCCGCTCGCCGCAGCACCCGCGATCCACGCCCCGCCCCCGCCCGACTTCCTGCCGATCGGGTCGGCGCCCGTCAGCAGCCGCTGACCCGGGTCGGCCGGCCGGGTGCTCATCGCGGGGCGACCACCCGGCCACGACCGGTCGAGCGCCCCGCGGGGCGCCGACCTCCGCCGGCGGGGCCGTCAGTAGCCGCTGAGCGCCGCGTAGCGGTCGCGGTGGAAGGCGGCATCCCCGAACGTCGCCTGGGCTACGCGCGCGCGCTTCATGAAGAAGCCGATCTCGTGCTCGTCCGTCATGCCGATGCCGCCATGCATCTGCACGCCCTCGTTGCCGCAGAGGTAGAACGTCTCGCTCGCCTTGGCCTTGGCGAGGCTCGCCAGCAGGGCCGCGTCATTCGCGCCCTCATCGAGAGCCGCGGTCGCGGCCATGACGGCGGAGCGGGTGATCTCCACCTCGCAGAACATCTGCGCCGCGCGGTGCTTCAGCGCCTGGAAGCTGCCGATCGCCACGCCGAACTGCTTGCGGTCCTTCAGATACTGCACGGTGCGCTCGAACGCCTCCTGCGCGCTGCCCAGCATCTCGGCCGCGAGCCCAGCCCGGGCCCGGTCGAGCACGCGGTCCAGCAGGTCGGCCCCGCCATCCACCCGGCCCAGCACCGCCTCCTGCCCGACCGACACGCCGGTCAGCGTCACGATCGCGGCGTTGCGGCTGTCCACCATGATGGTGCGGGTGCGGGTCACGCCCGGCGCGTCGCCGGGGACCAGGAACAGCGTGATCCCCTCGCGCTCGTCCCGCCCGCCCGCGCTACGCGCCGCGACGACCAGGTGGTCGGCCACGTGCCCGTCCAGCACGAAGACCTTGCGTCCCTCCAGCACCCAGGCCGCCCCGTCGCGCTTCGCCGCGGTCGCGTTGCGGGTGGGCGCATGGTGCGGCGCCTCCTCCAGCGCGAGCGCCATCACCGCCTCCCCGGCCACCAGCGGCGGCAGGTACTCCGCCTTCTGCGCCTCCGTCCCGCCCAACTCCAGGAGGCTGGCCCCGAGCAGGGCTGTGGACAGGAGGGGAGAGGCGGTGAGGGTGCGGCCGGCGGCCTCCATCACCTGCGCGAGGCCGGTGACGCCGAAGCCGGAGCCGCCGTGGTCTTCGGACACGAGGAAGCCGGTCCAGCCGAGTTCGGCCATCTGCTGCCACAGCGGGCGGGAGAAGCCGGTCGGGTCGGCGTCGTCGCGGAGCTTGCGGAGTGCGGTGACCGGGGAGCGTTCGCGGAAGAATTCCAGGGCGGTCTCCCGCACCATCTGGGCTTCTTCGGACAGGATCATGGGCATCGGGGGCGTTCCTTGGACGAGGAGACGGGCGCGCCTGGACGAAGGTGGCGGCCGCATCTCGGAGTACGAGGCCGGGGCGGCATGCCGCCGTCGCGGGCCGGGGCTGGGCGTGCGGCGCCGGATCCGGCGCCGGTGCGGACCGTCAGTCCGGCAGGGCGAGGACACGCTTGGCGATGATGTTGAGCTGGACCTCCGAGGTGCCGCCCTCGATCGAGTTGGCCTTGGAGCGCAGCCATTCGCGGGTGATGCGCAGCTCGTCCTCGGTGAAGCCCTCCCCTTCCCAGCCCAGTCCCTGCACGCCTTCGGCGGCGAGCAGCGCCTCGTAGCGGTCCTTGTTCAGTTCCGTCGCGTAATACTTGAACATCGCCGAGAGCGGGCCGGGCGGTGCGCCCGCCTCCGCCGCCTCGGCCGCGCGGCGGCGCGTGAGCTGGAACGCGTGGTTCTTCATCTGCCAGCCCGCGATCTGGGCGCGCAGCGCGGGGTCCGCGATGCGGCCGTTCTCCTCCCCGGCATAATGCTTGGCGATGTCCTGCATCGGCCGCTCGAACCGCGCCTGGGCGCGCGCGCCGATTCCGCCGATGCCCTTGCGCTCGTGCTCGAGCAGGCGCTTGGCGATGGTCCAGCCCTTGTTCAGCTCGCCGACCAGGTTCTCCTTCGGCACGCGGACGTTCTCGATGAAGGTTTCACAGAATACCGACTTGCCGCTGATCAGCCGGATCGGGCGCGGACGGACGCCCGGATCGTCCATGTCGATCAGCAGAAAGCTGATCCCCTCGTGCTTCTTCGCCGCCGGGTCGGTGCGCACCAGGCAGAAGATCCAGTCGGACAGATGCGCGTTGGACGTCCAGATCTTGTGGCCGTTGACCAGGAAGTGGTCGCCCTGCAGCACCGCGCGGGTGCGCAGGCTGGCCAGGTCCGAACCGGCTTCCGGCTCGCTGTAGCCCTGGCACCAGCGGATCTCGCCGGTCACGATCTTCGGCAGATGGGTGCGGCGCTGTTCCTCGGTGCCGTATTCCAGCAGCACGGGGCCCAGCATCGAGAGGCCCATGCCGCGCAACGGCGGACGGCAGCCGAGCGCCTGCATCTCCTCCTCGAGCACGAGCGCTTCCTCGGGCGAGAGGCCGCCCCCGCCGTATTGCTTGGGCCAGGTCGGCGCCGTCCACCCTTTCGCCGCCATCCGGTCCAGCCACAGCTTCTGCTCGGGGCGCACCCAGACGGCCCGCTTGCCGCCGGCGACCTGCTCCTCCTCCGGCATCAGGGTCCGCATGGCGGGCGGGCAGTTCGCCTCCAGCCAGGTGCGTGTGTCCGATCGGAATGCGTCCAGTGCGCTCATGCACGTTTCCCCTGCGTTTCTGGTGCAAGCCAATCATCGTCCGACGCGCCGGGCAAGCAAGCCCGATCACATGTTGTCCGGCAGGCACGCGAGAGCCCTGGGCAAGTCCGGCGATCCGGCGGATACCGCTCCCATCGGACACCTTCACGGTGTGGCAACGGCGACAGGAGCGGCCATGGCACAAGCGGCGCAATCCGGCGGGCAGGGCTCGCCTGGGGATCCGACCGGCATGCTGGAGCGGGAGACGATCCGTCGCGTGGCCTGGCGGCTGATGCCGCTGCTGATGATTGGTTACTTCTGTGCCTATCTCGACCGCGTGAACGTGGGCTTCGCCGCGCTCACCATGAACAAGGCGCTGGGCTTCACCCAGGCCGAGTTCGGCTTCGGATCGGGGATCTTCTTCCTCGGCTACTTCCTGGCGGAGCTGCCGAGCAACCTGGTGCTGGCGCGGGTGGGGGCGCGGCGATGGATCGCGCGCATCCTGCTGACCTGGGGGATCATCTCCGCGCTGACTGCTTTCGTCTGGAACGATTGGAGCTTCTACGGCGTCCGCTTCCTGCTGGGGCTCGCCGAGGCCGGGTTCTATCCGGGCATCGTGCTGTACCTGACCTGGTGGTTCCCGTCCGCCTATCGCTCCCGCATGCAGGCGATCTTCCAGTCGGCCAGCGTGATCTCGCTGATCATCGGCCCGCCGGTGTCGGCCTGGCTGCTGACGCTGCACGGATGGATGGGGCTGCAGGGCTGGCAGTGGCTGTTCATCCTGGAGGCCGTGCCGCCCATCGTCATGTCCGTGGTGGTGTATTTCTGGCTGACCGACAAGCCGGCAGACGCGACGTGGCTGCGCGCCGACCAGCGGTCGTGGCTGACGGCGCGCATCGCCGAGGAGGAGGCGCAGCGTGAAGCCGTGCACCGGTACGAGCTGAGCGAGGCGCTGCGCAATCCGCGCGTCTGGTGGCTGACGCTGATCTATTTCGGGCAGAACGTCTCCAATTACGGGCTGCTGATCTTCCTGCCGCAGATCGTCAAGGCGTTCGGCATCTCGACCGAGATGACGGGCCTGGTCAGCACGATCCCGTTCATCTTCGCCGCCTTCGCGATGATCCTGTGGGGGCATTTGTCGGACCGTTCGGGCCGCCGCACGACGTATCTCGCCTCGGCGTGCCTCGTCTGCGCGGCCGGCCTTGCCGCCTGCATCTTCATCGGGATCGAGCAGCCGGTGCTGATCATGGTGGCGCTGGTCGTCGGCGTGATGGGGCAGCAGGCGATCGCGCCCACGTTCTGGGCGTTGCCGACGGCGATGCTGTCGGGCGCCGCCGCCGCGGGCGGGATCGCGCTGATCAACTCCGTGGGCAATCTGGGCGGGTTCGTGGGCCCGTACATGTATGGGCTGATCAAGGACGCGACCGGCGGCAACAACATGATCGCGTTGCTCGCGCTGGCCGCCTGGCCGGTGATCGCGGCGATCGTGGCGATCGCGCTGGGCCACGACAAGCGGCTGGAGCAGCGGACGAAGGCCGCGGCGTAGGGGGCGGGCGATCGCG
>MKTV01000052.1:98558-121191 GCA_001898425.1 Rhodospirillales bacterium 69-11 | reverse complement strand
CGCCTCGCCTCTCACCGCCCTGGCCGGGCTCGACCCGGCCATCCTTCGCCTCTCACCGTCATGGCCGGGCTCGACCCGGCCATCCCCCCAGCACCCTGCCGCAGGGATGGCCGGGTCGAGCCCTGCCACGACGGCAGGGGCGGGCCAGACGGGCCGGCCATGACGACGGGGGGACGGGCGGCGCTGCCTCAGGGCTGCAGCATCACCTTCGAGGCGGCCCGCTGGCGTGACAGCTCGAAGCCCTCCAGTCCATGCGACAAGGGCATCCGGTGCGTGATCATCGGCCGGAACCGCTCCGGTCCCTGCCCCATCACCGTCAGCACCTTGTCCCAGGTCGAGCGGTCGCAGCCATGCGTCGCGCGAAGCTGCTGGCGGGCGCGGACAAAATCCGTGAGCGGCAGGGACACCGGGCCCGGATGAATCCCCGCCACCACAAGCACGCCGCCCTTCTTCAGCACCGACAGCCCGTCCAGGATCGCCGGCGGATAGCCCGTGGCCTCGATCACCACGTCCACCGGACGTCCCCCGGTCGCCGCGCGCACCAGGTCGGCCAGCGGCGCCTCCGCCACGTCCAGCAGCGCATCGAACCCCAGCGCGCGGCAGACGTCGAAGCGCGGACCGTCCGCACGGCCGCTCACCAGCACCGTCGCGGCGCCGGCGGCGCGGGCGAACAGCGCGGCGCCCTGGCCGATCGTGCCGGGCCCCATCACCAGCACCGTGTCGCCAAGCCCCACCTCTCCCACCAGCACCGCCTGCGCGCTGACGCCCAGAGGTTCGGACAGTGCGCCGATCTCGGTGTCGACGCCGTCCGGCAGCGGCAGGCAGTTGGCGGCCGGCACCGTCACGTGCCGCGCGAAGCCGCCGGCGCGGGTCAGCCCGACCGCCCCGCGCGCCGTGCAGTTGCGGGGATCGCCGCGCAGGCAGGCGGCGCACGTGCCGCAGGCGAGCGCGGGCATCACCGTGACCGCCGTTCCCTCCGCCACCCCGACGCCCTGGCCCACCGCGGCGATGCGGCCGGCGAACTCGTGGCCGAGTGTGACGGGCATGTGGCGGGTCATGAAGTCGTAGCCGTCGGTCCATTCATAGGCGTGGACGTCGGAGCCGCAGATGCCGGCCGCCTCCACCCGGACCGTGACCTCTCCCGCGCCGGGCGGCGGCGCCTCGGCCGCCTCGTCCAGCGTGAGGCCGAAGCCGGGCTGCTCCTTCTTCAGGACGAGCATCGCGTTCCCTCCCTCGTGATGCCCCGCAGGATGCGGGCGCCGGATCGTCCTGGCCAGGGGCGGAGGCGACCGGCTATGCAGCGCCCCATGTCCTCCGCCCTGACCGACCTCACGGCGCGTCCGCCGATTGCCGCGCGCGTGGCGATCTCGGCCGTCTTCCTGACCTGCGGCGTGAACATGGGCGTCTGGGCGACGCAGATCGCGCGCATCAAGCAGGAATTCGACCTCACCGATCCGGGTCTCGCGACCGTGGTGCTGGCCTTCGCCTGCGGCTCCATCCCCATGATGCCGGTGGCGGGCGCGCTGTCGGCGCGTTGGGGCGCGGTGCGCAGCGTCACCGCCGCCTGCCTCGCCTGCGGCATCGCGCTCGCCCTGCTCGGATTGGCCCCCACCGTCCCGCTGCTACTGGCGGCCGCGCTGGTGGCGGGCGCCGCGGTGGGCACGCTGGACGTCACGATGAATGCGCATGCGACGGCGCTGGCGGCGGGGTGGCCGCGGCCGATCATCTCCTCGATCCATGGCTGGTTCAGCCTGGGCGGGCTGGTCGGTGGGGTCGCGGGCGGCGTGCTCACCGGCATCGGCCTGTCGATCGCCTGGGTTCTCGGCCTGAATGGCATCGCCATCGCCGTGACCGGGCTGGGCGCGGCGGCGTTCCTGCCCTTCCCGGGGGAGCGGGCGGAACCCGGCCCCGGCTTCGTCCTGCCGCGCGGACCGGTGCTGGGGATCGGCCTGCTCTGCCTGCTGTCGCTGATGATCGAGGGCGGGGTCGCCGACTGGACCACCGTCTACCTGCACGAGACCGCGGGTGCGACGCTCGGTTGGGCGGCGTCCGGCATCGCCGGGTTCTCGATCGCCATGGCGATCGGGCGGTTCGGCGGCGACCGGGTGGTGGGCCGGTTCGGCGCGGCGCCGGTGCTGGTGGGCAGCGGCCTGGTGACCGCGGCGGGAATTGGGATCGCGGTCGCCGTGCCGCAGCCCGTGCCGGCGACCCTGGGCTTCGTGCTGACGGGGTTCGGCATGGCGAACATCGTGCCGCTGATGTTCGCCGCCGCGGGACGCGTGCCGGGCGTGTCGCCCGCGGTGGGCGTGGCGATGGCGGCCACCATGGGCTACGGCGCCTTCCTGATGGGCCCGCCGCTGATCGGCTTCCTCGCCGGGGCGGTCAGTCTGCGGATCGCGTTGCTCGTCCTGGTCGGAAGCGCCCTGGGCATCGCCATCGGCGGGTGGCTGCGGCGCGAACCGGCCTGATCGCACCGCGCGGACGCCGTCGAAGCCGCGACGGGAGCGGCCAGGACCGCTTCGCTTGTATCCGGGACCGCACGGCCCCACGTAAATTGTATCGTCCGCCGACGGTCCCGGCGCGGGCGGCTGAGAGAGGCGTGTGCTCCCGCCGACACCTGTCGCAGCAGCAGGCCGTGACACTCGCGAAGGACGTCATCCCGGTACCGCGCAACCGGCTGCTCGCCGCGCTGCCGCCCGCGGAGCTGGGCCGCCTGATGCCTCAGCTCGAACGGATCGAGATCCCCGCCCACCACACGCTCGTCGCCGCGGATTCGCCCATTCCCGCCGTGCATTTCCCGGAAGAGGGTGCCTTCCACCTGCTCGCCACGCTGCAGGCCGGCGACTCGGCCGAAGCCGGGGTGATCGGCCGCGAGGGAATGGTCGGCCTCCCGCTCCTGCTCGGTGTGGACAGCTATCCGTTCGAGGCGACCACCCAGGCCGGCGGCATCGTGCTCCGGCTCGACGCGGCCGCCTTCCAGGAGGAGCTGGAGCGCCCCTCCGCCCTCCGGCCCCTGTTGATGCGCTATGCGATGGCGTGCTTCGTCCAGGCCGCGCAGACCGCCGCCTGCAACGTCCGCCACCATCTCGAGCACCGGCTGGCACGCTGGCTGCTGACCGCGGACGATCGTGCCGACGGCGACCCGTTCTCCATGACCCACGAGGGTCTCGCCATGATGCTCGGCGTGCGCCGCGCCGGGATCTCCGTCGCCGCGGGCAGGATGCAGAACGCCGGCTTGATCCGCTACGGCGCCGGCCGCATGCAGGTGATCGACCGTTCGGGGCTCGAGGCGGCGTGCTGCGAGTGCTACGGCGTCGTCGACCGCGCCTTCCAGCGGCTGCTCACACTGCACTGACCGGCGCCCGCCGCCCCCCGACGCACCACGCCATTGCCGGGCCCCACTGTTGCCCCCCGTGAGGGAGCACCAGTGGACAGGGGGCCGTCCCGGGTCGAACCTTCCCTGAACGAAGGAAGGAGGACGTCCATGACCCCGTTGCCCCTGCCCGCCGCCCTGTCCCTGCAGAACCGCCGCGTGATCGTCACCGGGGCCGCCTCCGGCATCGGCCGCGCCACGGCCCTGGTGCTCGCGCAACTCGGGGCCTCGCTGCTGCTGGCCGACCGCGCACCGCTCGCCGCCACCGTGGAGGCCGCGACGGACGCGGGCGCGACCGTGGAGACGCGCGAGGGCGACCTCACCTCCGACGCGTTCGTGGCCGAACTGTTCGAGGGCGACCGGGTCCATGCGCTGGCGCATTGCGCGGCGGTGCTGGAGGGACGGCCCTGGCGCGAGGACACCAAATGGCACGAGCGGTTCCATCGGGTGATGGACGTGAACGTGCGGATGCCGCTGCAACTCGCCTCGGTCGCGATCGACCACATGGCCGCGCATGGTGGCGGCCGCGTCGTGCTGGTCGGGTCCGTCGCGGGCAAGATGGGCGGCACGTCGGCGAGCACGCCGCCCGACTACTCCGCCTCCAAGGGGGCAGTGCATGCGCTGATCAAATGGTTGTCGCGCAATGCGGTGGGCCACGGGGTGCTGGTGAACGGCGTCGCACCGGGTCCGGTCGAGACGCCGATGACGCGCGGCTTCAACCTCGCGCCCACGCTGCCGATGCGGCGGATGGGCAAGCCCGAGGAACTGGCCTGGCCGATCGCGTTCCTCTGCACCGACGCGGCGAGCTACCTGTCGGGCGCGATCCTGGACGTGAACGGCGGGGTCTACATGGGGTGAGACTCGGGGGGCGGCGACGGGCCTCCATCCGAGGATCGTGCCGCCTCCACCGTCTCGCCGGGCCTCGACCCCCTCCACCGTCGTCGCCGGGCCCCGACCCGGCGATCCGCGCCCCCAGGACCGTGCCGCCTCCACCGTCATCGCCGGGCCCCGACCCGGCGACCCCCGCCCCAAGGACCGTGCCGGTGGGGATCCGCGGGTCGGGGCCCGCGGATGACGTTTTTGGGGGGCCCGCGGACGACGTGGGTCGAAGCCCGCGGGTGACGTTTTTGGGGGGCCGCGGACGACGTTGGTCGAGGCCCGCGGATGACGTTTTTTGGGGGCCCGCGGATGACGTTGTTTGGGGGGCCGCGGACGGCGTGGGGCGGGGCACGCGGACGACGTGGGTCGCGGCCCCCGGCGTGGCGACCGAGCGGGGTCAGCCCATGGTCTGCACGGAGTCGGGCGTGATCTCGTACATGATCCGCTCCTCGCCCGCCTGGCGGAACGGGTAGGTCTTCCCGAGGTATTTCTGCGACAGCGCGTCGATGTGCGCGTCGGCACCGTCCTCGGTGGCGCGCGTGACCTCGCCGCGGATCTGCACGTAGCGATACGCGTTGTCCGGATCGAGGATGGACAGCGCCACTCGCGCCCCCTCCTTCATCGTGTGCGCCTTGACGCGCCCCTTGGCCGTGTTGACCCGGATCTTGCCGCCGTCCGTATCGAACCAGACCGGCGTGACCTGGGGAGAGCCGTCGGACATCACCGTCGCCAGATGGGCGAAGGCGCGGTTGTCGGACAGCAGGGACTGGAACGCGGCGGGGACTTCGTCGGCCATGACATGCTCCTGAAACGGATGCCCCGGAGCGCCGCGTGGCGCGGTCGCGATCGGGGCGGCGCTGTCAGAGCGTCGGGCGACGGGTGCGGGTTCCGGCAGCCGCCTCGAAGTGATGACCGACCCGCAGCACCGTCGCGTCGCCCCAGGCCGGCCCCATGATCTCGAGACCGAGCGGCAGGCCGGCGGCGGTGAAGCCGCCGCAGACCACCAGGGAGGGGATGGCCGCCACGTTCGCGACGGTGGTCAGGAACGGCTTGGAGAAGCCCTCGTCCGGCCGCTGGTCACCCAGCAGCGGGGCGGCGCCGGCGGTCGGGGCCGAGACCAGGACGTCGAACTTGCCGAAAGCGGCCGCGGTCTGCGCGATCAGGTCGGTGCGGCGGCGCTGCGCGGCGATGTAGTCGGCCGCGCGGATCAGCGCCCCGCCCAGCACGCGAATGCGGAACACGCGGGAGTACTCGGCGAGCCGCGTCTTCAGGGTGGCCTCGTGCAGCGCGAAGGCCTCGGCGGAGATCAGCACCCGGCCCACCGCGTTGTACTCCTGCACCGGCGGGAGCACGGCGTCCTCCACCCGGCAGCCGAGGTCCCGCAGGGTCGCGGCGGCCGTGTCGAGCATCTGGCGTGTCTCCGGGGAGACGGGCACCTCCCGCTCCCAGGCGCGGCGGAGCAGGCCCACGCGCAGGCCGGTGAGCGGTGTCCGCAGCGCGGCGGTGTAGCTGCCGCCCGGTCCGGGGAGCGAAGCCGGGTCGAGCGGATCGTGCCCGGCCAGCACGTCGAGCAGGATGGCGCAGTCCTCGGCCGTCCAGGCCATCGGGCCGACCGTGTCGAGGCTGGGGGCGAGCGCGATCACGCCCCGGCGGGAGACGAGGCCGGGGGTGGGCTTCAGCCCGGCGATCCCGCAATAGGCGGCGGGCAGGCGGATGGAGCCGCCGGTGTCGGAGCCGAGGGCGCCGAGTGCCAGGCCGGCCGCGACGGCGGCGCCGGAGCCGGAACTGGAGCCGCCGGTGAAACGGGCGGTGTCCCAGGGGTTGCGGGCGGGCGGCCAGGGCAGGTCGGTGGCGGGGCCGCCGATGGCGAATTCGTGGGTGGCGAGCTTGCCCAGCATCACCGCGCCGGCCGCCTGCAGGCGGCGGACCGTCTCCGCGTCCTGCTTCGGCACGTTGTCCTGCAGGATGCGCGAATGCGCCGTGGTGCGGATGCCGGCGGTCTCGAAGATGTCCTTGTAGGCGACGGGGATGCCCAGGAGCGGCGACTTGCGGCCCTCGGCCAGCGCCTTCTCCGCCGCGCGGGCGGCCGCGAGGGCCTGCTTCGCCGTGACCAGCAGGAAGGCGTTGAGCCGCGGGTCCACCGCCTCGATCCGCGCGAGCAGGGCGCGGGTGAGCTCCACGGGCGAGAGTTTGCGGCTGGCGATCAGCCTGGCGGCGTCGGCGATGGTGAGGACGGGAGGAACGTCGCCCTTCATCGCCGCCGTGGGCTCCGTCGTGGGGTGGCGTCGCGGGTGGTGCGCGGGGCGGCGCCCTGGGCGCTGCGCGGGGTCGCGGGCTTGCCGGCGGCGCCTTTGCGGGCCGGCGCGGGTGCGGTGCGCGGCTTGGCGGCGGCCTGGGCCGGCCGCTTCGACGGGGCGGGCCTGGTGGACGCGGTGCGGCCGGCGGCTTTGCCAGCCCCCTTCCCGTCCCCGCCGGACTTGGCACGCGTGCTGCCTGCGCCGGCGGTCTTGCCGGCCGGCTTGCCCGCGGCGGACGCCCTGGCAGCCGCCTTGCCCTTGCCACCCGGTCTGGCCGCCCCCGCTCGGGTCGGCGCGCCCGCCTTGCGGCTGGCGGCCGCCTTGCGTGCCGGCGCGGGCGCGGCGGGGGCGTCCGGCGCCGCGGGATCGGGGGGCGGGAGGAGGAACCGGCTGGCGAGGTCGTCAACCAGGGCGCGTTCGTGCGGGATGCCGGCGATCAGCCCCTCGAGCTGGCGCCAGGCCAGCACCAGGTCGGCCATCTGGCCGGGATTCAGGGTCAGGCCGGCCCGCGTGACCAGCATCTGCATTTCGGCCACGGAAATTGTGGGCATCGGGGGCGGCGGCTCCGGCATCGGCGCATCCGTTCCACTTGCAACGACGCGCGAACCCTACTGGTCCGATCCGGCAGCGACAAGGCGCGGTGCGCCGGTTTCTGCCCCGATTGGGGGCAGACGCCGTCCGGTTTCGTGGTCGAACACGTGCATGTGCTCCGGCAGGAGCGCCACTTGCACCGTTTCGCCCCCGGGCGCATGGCCGGGATGCTTCACCACCAGCGGCACGCCGCCCTGGAGATGGCCGTGGATCAGGCTCTCGGACCCGAGCGGCTCGACCAGTTCCACGGCGAGGGGCAGGCCTTGGGCGGCGAGGGCCAGGTGTTCCGGGCGGATGCCGATGGTGAGGCGCCGTCCCTCCGGACCGGGCCGGGGCCCGTCGGGGAAGCGCAGCACCGGCCCCACGGCGAGCCGCGCCGCGCGACCGGACTCGGTCAGGGTCGCGTCCAGGAAGTTCATGGCCGGGGCGCCGATGAAGCCCGCGACATAGGTGTCGGCGGGCTGCTCGAACACCTCGATCGGGGTGGCGAGCTGGGCCGGATGGCCGTTGTGCAGCACCAGCAGCCGGTCGCCCAGCGTCATCGCCTCCACCTGGTCGTGGGTGACGTAGAGGGAGGTGACGCCCAGCCGGCGCTGGAGGCGGCGGATCTCGGCGCGCATCTGCACACGGAGCTTCGCGTCGAGGTTGGACAGCGGCTCGTCGAACAGGAACAGCTTGGGCTCGCGCACGATGGCGCGGCCCATGGCGACGCGCTGCCGCTGCCCGCCCGAGAGCTGGCGCGGCTTGCGCTGCAGCAGCTCGCCGAGACCCAGCAGGCCGGCGGCCTCGTCGACGCGCTGGCGGATGGCGTCGCGCGACAGGCCGCGGATGCGCAGGCCATAGGCCATGTTGTCGAACACGGTCATGTGCGGGTAGAGCGCATAGTTCTGGAACACCATGGCGATGTCCCGTTCGGCCGGATCGCGGGCGGCGACGTCGGTGCCGTCCAGCAGGATGCGGCCTTCGGTCGGGGATTCGAGCCCGGCCACCAGGCGCAGCAGCGTGGACTTGCCGCAGCCGGAGGCGCCGACGATCACCAGCATCTCGCCATCGGCGAGGGTGAGGTCGATGCGGCGCAGCACCTCGGTCTCGCCGAAGCTCTTGCGCAGGCCCTGCAGTTCGAGGGTCGCCATGGCGCTATTTCTCTCCCTCGGTGAGGCCGGCGACGAACCAGCGCTGCATCAGCAGGACGACGATGACGGGCGGGACGAGGGCGAGCGTGGCGGTGGCCATCACGGCGCCCCAGTCGGTCTGGTTCTCGACGCCGATCAGCTTGACGATGCCGATCACGATGGTGTCGAGGCGCGGGTCCGTCGCGACCAGCAGCGGCCAGAGATACTGGTTCCAGCCGTAGACGAACAGGATGACGAACAGCGCGGCCACGTTGGCGGCGGAGACCGGCAGGGCGATGTCGCGCAGGAAGCGCAGCGGGCCGGCGCCGTCCATGCGGGCGGCCTCCACCAGTTCGTCGGGGATGGCGGTGAAGACCTGCCGGAACAGCAGGGTGGCGGTGGCCGAGGCGATCAGCGGCAGCCACAGGCCGGTGAAGGTGTTGATCAGCCCGAAGCCGGCCATGACCGCATAGGTCGGGATGATGCGCACCTCGACCGGCAGCATGAGCGTGATGAAGATCGCCCAGAAGGCGAGCTGCCGGAACGGGAAGCGGAAGAACACGACGGCATAGGCGGAGAGGACGGAGATCACGATCTTCCCGACCGCGATCGCCAGCGCCATGCCGGTGGAGACCAGCAGCATGTGCCAGACGGGCTGCGACCCGGGCGCGCCGGCGAACAGGACCCGGGCGTAGATGCCGAGGCCGGACGGGTCGGGCAGCAGGGAGAGCTCACCGCGCGCGATCGCATCGGAGTCCTGGGTCGCGCCGGCGAGGATCAGCCAGACCGGGAGCGCGAAGAGGAGGACGCCGAGGATGAGCACGGCATGGGTGACGTAGTCCGGACCGCGCTTCATGGGGCCGCGCCCCCGGTGTCCTTCGTGTCATGGCCGCTGTCGCTCCCCGTGTCATGGCCGCCGAAGGGCGGCCATCCACGACTTACGGTGCCGCATGAAGTCGTGGATGGCCGGCCTGCGCCGGCCATGACACGGGGATTCTGGGGCGACACCCCCCTCATGCGCTGGTCCGCCGTCCCATGAACCGGAACTGCACCGCCGTCACCACGATCACCCCCAGCATCAGCACCACCGACTGCGCCGAGGACCCGCCGATGTCCTGGTTGATCATCCCGTCGCGGTAGACCTTGATCACCAGCGTCTCCGTCGCCTGGCCCGGACCGCCCTTCGTGATCGCGTAGATCGTGCCGAACGTGTCGAATGCCGCGTAGACCAGGTTCACCACCAGCAGGAAGAACGTGGTCGGCGCCAGCAGCGGCAGCGTGATCGTGCGGAAACGGCGCCAGCCGCGGGCCCCGTCCATGCGGGCGGCCTCCACCACCGCGCGGGGGATCGACTGCAGGCCCGCCAGGTAGAAGATGAAGTTGTAGCTCACCTGCTTCCAGGCGCTCGCCAGCACCACCATCAGCAGCGCCTGCCCGCCGTCCAGGTGGTAGTCCCACGGGATCCCGTGCCGGTTCAGCCACCGCCCGATCAGCCCCACCTGCGGGTTGAGCAGGAACAGGAACAGCACTGCCGACAGGGCGGGCGCCACGGCGTAGGGCCAGATCAGCAGCGTGCGGTAGATCGCCCGCCCCCGGATCTCCCGGTCGGCGAACACCGCGAGCAGCAGCGCCACCGCCATCGCCAGCACGCTGACCGCGAGGCAGAAGCCCACCGTGCGCAGGATCGCCTGCAGGTAGAGCGGGTCGGAGAACAGCTCCGCGAAGTTCTCCAGGCCGACGAAGACGCTGCCCTGCCCGAACGGGTCGGTGGTGGTCATGGACGACCACACCGCCTCGGCCGCCGGCCAGTAGAAGAAGAACAGCGTCAGCACGAGCTGCGGCAGGACCAGCAGCGCGGGCAGCAACTGTCCGCCGAAGATGGTGCGACGATCCATCGCTCAGGCCGCGCGCCGCAACGCCGCCTCCCCCCTCGCGGGGGAGGGTCGGGGTGGGGGGGAGACGCGTGCAGCCGCCCCGATCGCCCGCTTCCCCTGGCCTCCTCCCGCGAGGGGTGGGGGGAGATCGCGTTCGGCCACCTAGGCCTTCACGGATTTCTGGAAGTCGCGCAGCACCTTGTTGCCGCGGGTCGTGGCCGCGTCCATCGCCTGTTGGGCGCTCTGGCCGCCCTGCAGCGCCTTCTCCAGCTCCTCCTGGATGATGTTGCGGATCTCGGGCAGGCGTCCGAGCCGCAGGCCCTTGGAGTTGGGGGTGACGTGGCCGCGGGCGAGCTGCTTCACCGGCAGGTCGGCGCCCGGGTTCTTCTCGTAGAAGCCCTGGGTCTTCGACAGTTCGAACCCGGCCAGCGTCACCGGGACGTAGCCGGTGGCCTGGTGCCAGGCGGCATCGGTCTCGGGCTTGCCCAGGTAGGCGAGGAACGTCGCGGCGGCCTTGTATTCCGCCGGCGTGCGGTTGGGGGCCGTCATGGTCCAGAGGCTCGCGCCGCCGATGATCGAGTTGAGCGGCTCCTTGATCAAGCTCGGGTCGTAGGGGAGATAGGCGACGCCCCAGTCGTACTTGGCCGACTTCACCAGCGCGCCGCGCATCCCCGAACTGTTGAAGTGGATGCCGGCCTGGCCGGACAGCAGCAGCGGGTCGGGCGCATTGTCGCGGCCGGCGTAGCGGAACGTGCCCTCCTTCGCCATGTCCAGCAGGCGCTGCACCTGCTTCACCATTGGCTTGGCGGCGATCTCGAGCTGGGTGTCGAGCCCGGCGAACCCGTTCTCCTTGGTCGCGTAGGGCAGGTTGTGCAGCGCGGCATACTGCTCGAGCTGGATCCAGACCGGCCAGGAGGTGGTCATCGGGATTTCCGCCGCGCTCTTCTCCTTGATGGCGCGGGCGGCCGCCTCGACCTCCGGCCAGGTCGCGGGCGGCTTCGCCGGGTCGAGCCCCGCCTTGCGGAACGCGTCCTTGTTGTACCACATCACCGCGGTCGAGGAGTTGAACGGCATCGACGCCATCCGCCCGTCGCTCAGGCTGTAGTAGCCGCGCACGGCGGGGATGTAGGCGGCGGGGTCGAGCTTGACCCCGGTCTCCTTCGACAGTTCCCAGACCTGCTTCACCGCCTTGCCGGCCGTCAGCATCGTGCCGGTGCCGACCTCGAAGATCTGCACGAGATGCGGGGCCTGGCCGGCGCGGACGGCGGCGATCGTCGCGGTCAGGGTGTCGGCGTAGCCGCCCTTGTAGACCGGCTGGACCTCGATCTCGTCCTGGCTCTTGTTGAAGCTGTCGGCGATCCGGTTCACCTCGTCGTTCAACTGCGCCGTCATCGCGTGCCACCACACGATCGTGGTCTTCCCGGCCGCTCGGGCGGGCAGCAACGGGGCCGCCGCGAGGGCGGCGGAACTGGCAAGCAGGGTGCGACGGCGCATGAATGGGTCCCTCACCTTGGTGGTGGCCGCGGCGTAGCGGCACCGCGTTGCGCTTCTCTTACAAGGGCGTGACGGCTGGATGAAAGAGGGGACGACGCGCCCTCAATATCCCGTTCGCGTGGCGGCGACCTGGTAGTGCTTGCGGGGAAATTCCTCCGTGTGATGGCGCAGGCCCTTGCCGGCGCGCATCCCCATGTCCCGGTACGGCCGCGCCTTGAGCTTCGCGACATCCAGGTCGATCCCCATTCCCGGCGTGGTCGGCAGGTCCACGAACCCGTCCGCCACGGTCAGGGGCACCACCGCGATCTCGTCGCAGGCCGGCTTCAGGTTGATGAAGCACTCGGCGATCCAGAAATTCGGGATCATCGCCGAGAGCTGCACCGTCGCCGCCAGCCCGACCAGGGTGGAGTTGTAGTTGTGCGGCGCCACGGCCACCGCGTGCGGCTGCGCCATCGCCGCGATGTCCAGCATCGCGGTCATTCCGCCGCAATTGCAGATATCCGGGTTGATGATGTCGGCCGCGCGCGCCGCCAGCGCCTGCGCGAAGCCTTCCCGGGAATAGATCGCCTCCCCGGTCACGATCGGCATCGGCAGGGCGCGCCGCACCTCCGCGACCAGCTCGATGTTGTCGCACAGGCACGGTTCCTCGTACCAGCCGATGTCGAACTCGGCGATGCGCCGTCCGATGCGGATCGCGTGCATCGGCGCGAGCCGGCGGTGCACCTCGACCAGCAGCGTGAAGTCGGGGCCGAGCGCCTCGCGCATCACCTTGACGTAGCGGACGACGTGGTCCTCGTCCTCGCGGTGGATGAAGCTGCGCCAGGGGCCGGGGAACGGGTCCCATTTCAGCGCGGTGTAGCCCATCGCCTTGACCCGCAGCGCGCGCTCCACGTTCTGCTCGATGCTCTCGGTCCCGCTCGACCAGCCATTGGCATAGACCTTCACCTGTCCCCGGGACGCGCCGCCCAGCAGGTCGTGGACGGGCAGGTTCGCGTGCTTGCCGACGATGTCCCACAGCGCGAGTTCCAGCGCGCTCCAGGCCGAGAGCAGGTCGAGCGAGGCGCGCCGCATGGCGAAATCCTCGAACATCACCTGCGCCGTGTGCCGGATCGAGAAGGCGCTGCGGCCGATCACGTACTGGGCCATGTGCTCCAGCAGGTGCGCGATCACCGGCTCCTTGCCCGGCGTGACGTAGGCCTCGCCCCAGCCATGCAGGCCGCTGTCGGTCTCGACGCGGCAGAACAGCAGGTTCTTCGCGGTGCCCGGATCGAACAGGAACGTCTCGACGCGCGCGATCTTCATGGCCGTCTTCTCCGTCTTGCTTGATCGTGACGCTAGGCCCTGGCGGACACGTGCGGCAATGCGCGTGTTCCCGGCCTTGTGAGCGACACGCCGTGTGGGGCGGGCGCATGATCCGCCCGCCCCGGGGTGCCAACGCCGGGGCCAAGAGATGGAGGAACGGAACGATGCCCCCTCACGCGAACCTCGCGTCGCGGCGCCACGTCCTTTGCGCCGCCGGCGCGTTCGGGGCGACGGCGATCGCCGGCCGCGCCTTCGGGCAGACCGCACGCGCCGATCTCGGCACGCCGCCCAGTGTCGTCACCAGCCCGCCGCGGCAATGGGGACCGCACGCCCCGCCCTCGATCTATCCCGATCCCGACATCCTCGTGCTCGATCCGTCCTTCAAGCCGCTGCTGCTGGGGATCACCGCGATCCACCGCGTCGCGACCGGCTTCCTGTGGGCGGAGGGGCCGGCCTGGTCCAGCGAGGGCCAGTATTTCGTGTTCAGCGACGTGCAGGCGAACACGCAATATCGTTTCCTGTGGGACAATCGCCGCATCTCGACGTTCCGCAAGCCGTCCAACAATTCCAACGGCAATTCCTTCGACTTCCAGGGCCGGCAGCTCTCGACGGAGGATTTCTTCCGCCGCGTGATCCGCTGGGAGCATGATGGCACGATGACCGTCATCGCCGACAATTTCGAGGGCAAGCCGCTGAACTCGCCCAACGACCTCGTGCCGCACCCGGACGGCAGCATCTGGTTCACCGATCCCGCCTACGGCGACACGCTGTCCGAGGGACATCCGGACGAGGCCGGCGGTCCCACCAACCCCGATGGCGTATTCAACCCGCGCATCGGCGCGCCGAACGCGGGGGCCATCGGCGGCACCAAGCGCGCGCTGCCGACGCAGACCTATCGCTGGGACCCGAGTGGCCGGCTGGACGTCGTGATCGGGGAGGACCAGTGCCCCGACCCCAACGGGCTGTGCTTCTCGCCGGACTACAAGACGCTGTACGTCTGCAGCACCGGCAAATCGCCGGGCGACACCGGGCCGGGTGGCAAGGGCGTCATCCTGGCGTTCGACGTGCAGGACAACAAGCTCGCGAACATGCGGCAGTTCACCGACATGGTGGTGGACGGCGTGCATTGCGGACCGGACGGCCTGCGCGCCGACGTCTTCGGCAACCTCTGGTGCAGCTCCAACGCCCCGCTCGGGTACGCCGGCGTGCTGGTGTTCAACCCTGCGGGCAAGCTGATCGGCCGCATCCGCCTGCCGGAAGTGTGCGCCAACGTCTCGTTCGGCGGGCCGAAGCGCAACCACCTGCTGATGTGCGCGAGCCAGTCGCTGTACATGCTGCAGGTGCAGACGCAAGGCGCCGCGCCGGGCTGAGCACGTCGCATCCGGGGTCGCGCGGGCGGGCGGAGTGGCCACGCGCGCCCCGGGTGCTACGCTTCCCGCCAGAGCGTGATCGGCGAAACCGGCCCCAAACGGCCGCGGCCCGTCCGATCCAACAACGCGCGGGAGGAAATCCATGGACTTCCAGCAGATCACCTATGCGGTGCAGGGCACCACCGCGGTCATCACCCTCAACCGGCCGGAGAAGCGCAACGCGCTCAGTGCCCAGCTCCTGCGTGAGCTGAACGCGGCCCTGCTCGAAGCCGACGAGCACAACCCGGTGCATTGCGTGGTGCTGCGCGGCGCCGGCCCGCATTTCTGCGCCGGCGCCGACCTCAACGAATACAGTTCGGGGCGCGGACCGGAGTATCGCGGCCGGCAGGAGATCGACGACGATATCTGGCGGCTGGAATACGGCCAGCGGCTGCGCATCCAGCTCTTCGACATGCACAAGCCGGTCATCGCCCAGGTGCACGGGACCTGCATCGGCATCGGCACCGAACTCGCGTGGTTCTGCGACATGGTGATCGCCGCCGACGATGCGCGGATCGGCTTCCCGCCGGTGCGCGACCTCGGCACGCCGCCCGGATCCATGTGGCTGTATCATTGCGGCCCGCAATGGGCGAAGCGGCTGCTGCTGACCGGCGACAGCCTGAGCGGCGCCGATGCCGCGAAGATCGGCCTCGCGCTGAAATCCTACCCGGCCGGGGAGCTGGAGGCGGAGGTGATGCGGCTCGCCGACCGCATGGGACTGGTCGACCCGCACCTGCTCTCCGCCAACAAGCGGCTGGTCAATCTCGGGCTGGAGCTGATGGGCGCGCGCACCCTGCAGCGCATCGGCGCCGAGATCGACGCGCGCGGCCACATCGCCCCCATGGCGCGGGAATTCCGCGCGACGATGAAGGAGCATGGCGTGAAGCACGCCTTCCAGAAGCGCGACGCGGCGTTCGGCGCCGGCACGGTGCGCGTGGAAGGACGGGATCCGGACTGATCCCGGATGCGCGCCCGACGCATCCGGGACCGCGGGACGGGGTGCAGGCGCCCGTGCCGGCCCCGATACAACAGCAACCAGGACGACACCGACCAGGACGACACCGACCAGATGGATGGAGCGCATGTCATCACGCGCCGGTGCATCCGCACGGCGCGGCGCGCATTACACTCACGGGCGCCGGTCGGACCGCGGCGGCGATGCAACGGGCTGCGGCCCCTGTCCGAGGACGGCGCATGTTCTTCGATTCCTGGACTTCGCTGCTGCGCGTCGTGGTGGTCGGGACGCTGGCCTATGTCGCGCTCGTCGTGCTGCTGCGGATTTCGGGCAAGCGCACCCTCGCCAAGCTCAACGCCTTCGACCTCATCGTGACCGTGGCGCTCGGGTCCACCCTGGCCACGGTGCTGCTGAACCGGTCCGTGTCGCTGGCCGAGGGGATCGTCGCCTTCGTGCTGCTGGCGGGGCTGCAATATCTTGTTGCGTTCCTGTCCGTGCGATGGTCCGGGTTCGACGCGCTGGTGAAATCCGAACCGACGCTGCTGCTGCATCGCGGCCGGTTTCTCGACGTCGCCCTTCGCGATCAGCGCGTGACGCGCGAGGAGGTCGCCTCGGCGCTGAGAGCCTCGGGAGTGGCGAACGTGGAGGATGCGGCGGCCGTGGTGCTGGAGACGGATGGCAGCCTGAGCGTGGTGCCCAGGGCGGCGGCCGGTGACGGCGCGCTCAGCGTGCTCGACGGCGTCCGCAACCCGGAGGCATCGTCCCGGTGACCACCGCGCGGCTGCGCCAGCTCTGGGCGGACCTGCTCGCCTCCTTCTGGGTGCGGCCGGTGGTGATGACGGTCGCCGCCGCCTGCCTGGCCGAAGGACTGGTGCGCATCGAGGGCGCGGTCAGCCTGCCGTCCTGGATCGAGGCCTGGGTCTATGCCGGCGGCGGGGCGGGCGCGCGCGACGTGCTGGGCGCCATCGCCTCGGCGACGATCGGCGTCGCGGGCACCACCTTCTCCATCACCGTCGCGGCGCTCAGCCTCGCCTCCAACCAGATGGGGCCGCGGCTGCTGCGCAACTTCACGCGCGATCCCGGCAACCAGTATTCGCTGGGCGCCCTGCTCGCCACCTTCGCCTATTCGCTCGTGGCGCTGCGGTCGGTCTACGAGACGGACCAGCACACCTTCGTGCCGCAGATCGCGGTTTCGGTCGCCCTGCTGCTCGCCTTCGTCTGCGTCGGCGTGCTGATCTGGTTCCTCCACCACGTCGCCCTGTCGATCAACGTGGATCGCGTCGTGGCGCTGGTGCATGGCGATCTCGCGGAGGCGCTGCGCCGGCTGCCCGACGTGACGGAGGAGCCCGAGACGGAGGACGCCGAACCGATGCCGGACGGGCCGCGCGCGTCGCTGTTCGCGCCCGAGGGCGGCTATCTGCGCGTGCTGGACGACGCGGCCCTGGCGGACTGGGCCGAGGAGCACGACGCCTGGGTGGAACTGCGCACCCGGCCCGGCAACTTCGTCTTCCCCGGCAGCGTGATCGGGGAAGTCGCGCCGGCGTCGCTGCGCGCCGACGCGCAGAAGGCGGTCGCCCGGACCCTCGCGCTGGGCGATTCCCGCAGCGTGGAACAGGATCTCGAATACGCGGTCCGGCAGCTGGTCGAGATGGGGCTGCGCGCGCTCTCCCCCGGCATCAACGATCCGATGACCGCCATTGCCGTGCTCGACCGGCTGGGGGCCGCGCTGTGCGAACTCGCGTCACGCCAGCTGCCGTCCGGCGTGACCGTGCGCGACGGCAAGCAGCGGCTGGCGCGCGGCGCCACGGACTACCCCGGCCTGGTGGACGCCATGTTCCACATGCTGCGCCAGGCCGGCACGAACGTCCCGGCCGTGATGATCCGGTTGCTGGAGGTGCTGGCCGAGGCCGGCGCGGTCGAGCGTGACCGCGCACGGATCGAGTGGCTGCGCGTGCATGTGGATCTCACGCGCGACGCGGCGCTGCGCGGAACGCAGGACGCTGCCGCGCTGGATGCGGTGCACGAACGGTATCGCACGGCGCTGGCTGCGATGCAGCCGCCGGACGCGGCGGATCGGCGCGCGGCGGCGGCGCACCAGGCGTCCGGCTGACGCCGAACGCGCGGGCGACGATGGGATGTGGCGTCGCGCGGGCGACGACGGCCCCGATCAGCGATAGGCCAGCGCGTTCGGCAGCAATCCCAGCGCGGAGACGGTGGCCGGATTGAGCTGGCCGTTCGGCTGCAGCCCGCGCCCCTGCTGGAAGGACTGGATCGCGTCCTGCGTCGACTGCCCCCAGATGCCGTCCACGTTGCCGCGATAGAAGCCCAAGGCGGCGAGCCGCGACTGGACGGCGCGCACCGAGGAGGGACGAAGCTGGTCGGCCGGCTGCACCGCCGCGGTGGCGCCGGCGTTCGGGGCCAGCAGCGACACCGGATCAAGGCCCAGTGTCGCCGCGGTCGCCTGGTTCAACTGCCCGGTCACCTGCAACTGGTGCGTCTGCTGGAAGCGCTGGAGCGCCGCCGCGCTGTCCGGTCCCCAGATGCCGTCCGCCTGGCCGGCATAGACGCGGGCCGCCCGCAGCCGTTCCTGCACCGTCATGATGCTCGAGGGCGGCAGCGGCTGTTCGTAGCTCAGCGCCGGTGCATTCTGTGCCGCGACGGGGCCGGCCAGCATGGCGGCCAGGACGGCGGCGCCGCCCAGCAATGAGAGCTTGCGCATGGGACCTCCTCTCTCCGGTTTTCGCGTCGCGGAACGTCGTGGCGCCGAGTCCGGTTCGCCTGCCGCGCGGTGGTGATGCGGAGCGACGGAATCGTACGCGGGCGGGCGGCGTGGGCGGGCGCCGGTTTGTCCGCGCGGCGCCGCCCGGCTACGGTCGGCGCGCATCCCGACCCGGAGGACCGCCCATGCCGGCCGAGACCGTCTCGCCGCTCACCACCTACATCGCCCATCTCGAACGCGGCGAACTCGCCTATCAGTTCAGCCCGTCCTCGAACCGTGCGGTGTTCTACCCGCGCCTCGCCTGCCCGGAGACGGGCGCGACGGACCTCGAGTGGCGCGTGAGCCAGGGGATCGGTTCGGTCTACGCGACCACCGTCGTGCATCCGCAGCAGGGCGCGCCCTACAACGTGGCGCTGATCGACATGGACGAAGGATTCCGGCTGATGAGCCGGGTGGAGGACGTCGATCCCACCACGGTCGCGATCGGCCAGCGCGTGCGCTTCCGCGTGCATCCCGCGGAGGGCGAGGAGCCCCCGTACCCCGTGTTCACGCCGGCGGAGGGCGCCTGACATGACCGGACCGACCCGTAGCGGACTGACCCGCGGCGGCGCCGCCATCGTGGGCGCCGCCGAATCCGACCTGGGCGCGGTCGCCGCGCTGATGAGCCCGATCGACCTGATGGCGCAGGGCATCGTGCGCGCGCTGGACGATGCCGGCCTGACCCTGCGCGACGTGGACGGGCTGTTCTGCGCGACGACGCAGGGCCGCACCAGCGCGATGTCGCTGGTGGAATATCTCGGCCTGCCGAACGCCTACACCGACAGTACGATCGTGGGCGGCTCCTCCTTCGAGATCCATGTCGCGCACGCCCAGGCGGCGCTGGAGGCGGGGCTCTGCACCGTCGCCGTGATCGCCTACGGCAGCACGCAGCGCACGATCGGCCGCCGCGCCGCCTCGGCCCGCGAGTACAACCCGTACGAGACCCCGTTCAAGCCGTTCCTGCCGGCCTCGGCCTACGCGATGGCGGCGTCGCGCCACATGCATGAATTCGGCACGACGCGCGAGCAACTGGCCGAGGTCGCGGTGGCGGCGCGGGACTGGGCGCTGCTGAACCCCGCGGCCTGGGAGAAGAAGCCGCTGACCATCGAGGGCGTGCTGAACGCGCGCAAGATCAGCGACCCGTTCACGGTGCGCGATTGCTGCCTGGTGACCGACGGCGGCGGCGCGATCGTCATGACCACGCCGCAGCGGGCGCGGTCGTTGCGACGGAAACCGGTCTGGGTGCTGGGCTGCGGGCAGTCGATCACGCATGCCTCGATCTCCTCGATGCCGGACCTGACGAAGACCGGGGCGATCGAGTCGGGCCGGCAGGCCTATGCCGCCGCGGGCGTGACGGCGGCGGAGATCGACGTGCTCGCGCTGTACGACGCGTTCACCATCAACACGATCCTGTTCCTCGAGGATCTGGGCTTCTGTCCGAAGGGCGAAGGCGGCCGCTTCGTGGAGGGCGGGCGGATCGGCCCCAAGGGCGACCTGGCGGTGAACACCAATGGCGGCGGGCTCTCGTACTGCCACCCGGGCATGTACGGGCTGTTCCTGCTGATCGAGGCGGTGCGGCAGGTGCGCGGCGAATGCGGAGAGCGGCAGGTCGCGGACGCGGAGACCGCGATCGTGCACGGCAATGGCGGCGTGCTGTCGGCGCAGGCCACGGTGGTCCTGGGCGCCGATGCGACGGTGTGACGCACCGTCGTGACACGACGGCGTAAGGCGAGCGTGTGACGCGACAGCGTGACGCGACGGCGGGGGGCACCGTGGCGGCGCACTGTTCCGACGCGACGGCGTGACGCACCGTGTCATGGCCGCGCTCGTCGCGGCCATCCACGACTTTCCGAGCGGCACGAAGTCGTGGATGGCCGGCCTGCGCCGGCCATGACGCGGGGTGGCCTGCGCCGGCCATGACACCAAGGCGAAGCGCGGCCATGACATGGGCCGCCGTGACACGGGGAAGGCGGTCAGCCGGTCATGTGCGCGAGCGCGACGCGCATCGCGTGGCTGGAGATCATGATCACCCCGTCGAACGGCGAATCCATCTCCGAGATCAGGAAGATGCTGGAGCCGAGTGCACCGGCGCAGGTCAGGAAGGCGATCGTCACGATCGGGTTGCGTGGCGCGTTGAAGCCGAAACTGACGAAGATCAGCGTGATCCAGCAGATGAGGACCCACAGGAACACGGGTTGGATGGACGTGCCGGAGCGCGCGATCAGCAACGAGCGCGTCTGCAGCAGCGTCGCGATCATCGACGTCGCGTTCGTCCGCAGGCCGACGGCACGCGGGCTATCTCCCGGAAGGTCGAAGATCTGCAGGCGGACCTGCTCCAGCAGCTTCCCGGAATCCTTGTCGTCGGTTCTGATCCCCGCGTCCGGCTCGTCGGGCCACTGATCCTGGATCGCGCGCGCCGTGTAGCTGCGCAGCGTCGCGCGGGCAGCGGCGGCAGCGGGCCCGTATTCCTCCAGCGTGTCGTTCAGCAGCATCAGGTCCGCCGCGAAGCTGCGGATCTCCGAATTGGTCGTGTCGTACGCGCTCTTCACGCTCGCAGTCAGCAGGCCGAGCACGAGGGAGGCCAGGACGGAGATCATGCCGATGCCCAGCTTGATCGTGTCGTGGGTGCGGGAGTCGCGGTGTTGCGGCGGGACCGTCTGGCTCAGCCAGATACCGAAGAATGCGCCACTCGAGACCAGCACGAACACGATGACACCGAGCATAAACGAGGACATGGAGCGCCTTCGATCGGGGAGTGGGATGAACTGCGACGGCTGTGGTGCAACATGTCAATGCCGAGGCACACGCGCCATGCCGCGGCGCCTCACGGCCGGCCGGCGGCCAATCGCCCCGTTCGCGTGACGCACCGCGAGCGCGTGGATCACCCGACCGGCGCGGGCCTCGCCGCGTAGTCGGCATCGGAGACGGGCTCGAACCAGGCGGTGCCCTCCCCGCGATCGTTCAGTTCCGACATCGCGAGATGCGCGAACAGCCGGTCGGGCGCGGCGCCGTGCCAGTGGCGCACGTCGGGCGGGATCACCACGACGTCGCCGGGGCGGAGTTCCTGCACCGGCTCGCCCTCCTTCTGCACCCGGCCGGCGCCGGAGAGGCAATACAGCGTCTGGCCCACCGGGTGGCTGTGCCAGAAGGTGCGGGCACCGGGGGTGAAGGACACGACCGAGGCGCGCATGCGTGAGGGGGTGCTGCCGGTGACCACCTCGTCGGAAAACACGGTGCCGGTGAAATTGGCCGCGGGTGCCCGCTTCGTCGGGCGCGCTCCGGCGCGGATGACCCTGAGTGTGCTCATGGACTGGTTCCTCCCTGCCGGGGAGCTTAGGAGCCGCCGGAGGGAAGGCAAGCGCGTCAGCCGGCGGCGGCACCGCGTCGGGCCAGCCTGTCACGCGGCGAGGGCGAACGTTCCCGCGAGCGCGTGGGGAGCGATGGTCTGGGCGCGGAAATCGACCCCGGCCATCGCCTGGTATTGCGCCAGCGTGCGGGTGGTGCCGAGGTCGTAGCCCGAGAGGTCGACCGCCTCGTCCCCCGGTTGCGGGACCATGTCGAGCAGGCGGCGGATGCGGGCGAGCGAGAGCGCGTCGAGCTCGCTCCAGTCCCGGTTGTCGCTCCAGTGCAGCGGGCGGACGATCTTGCCGTACTGGTGCCAGACGATGGGTTCGGTCGGGCCGAAGAAATCCCATCCGCGGGTCCAGAGCCGCGTGGCGAGCGTGATCTCCTCTCCATGGAAATACAGCTTGGGATCGTACGGCGCCTCCTGCACCCAGGCGGCGGGGCCGAACAGGAATCCGGCGGCGAGGAAGGCGGTGGGCTTGGGCGTGGGCGGCGGCGGCTCCACCAGCCCCTGCTGCAGCAGCACGCCGTGCGGGTTGAACTCCTTCGCCGCCAGGAACGCGGTATCCATGCTGGTCAGCGTGTCCGGCGGCTCGTAGCCCGGCGGGTAGGCGGTGATGATCGGCTTGCGGGCGTTGCAGGCCTGCAGCTGGCGCATCAGGCGCACGTCCCAGTCCGGGGCGAAGCGCATGTGGCTGTCGATCTGCAGCACGAAGGGCTCGCCTTGCCACAGCAGGTAGCCCACGGCGCGGGCCCAGCACGCGCCCATCGACCGGTCGGCGTCCACCCGCGCGACGCGGACCTGCGGGTGGGCGACGTCGATGCCGTCCCCCGGCACGGTCTGGAGCACGACCCCGGCGGTGATGCGCTCCGGATGGCGGGCCTTGCGGAACATGTCCGCGACCGTCGGCACGATTTCGGCGTCGCGGTAGCAGGCGATGTTGACGAAGATCATGCGCGCAACCCCCAGGTCGCGCGCGGATCGAGGAGCACCAGCCGCATGCGACGGATTGCGCAATAAACGCGCAGACGAGCCGAATTCCACGAAAAACCGCGCCTAGCGGGTGATCGTCGCGCCGCCGAACCGGACGCGCCGGTTCGGGAGCCGATTAGCCTGCGGCGGCTTGGATCAATACGATTTCGGCTGCTCCAGCACGCGTTCGGCGATGAAGCTCAGGATCAGCTCGCGGCTCACCGGCGCGATCCGCGGCAGCATGGCTTCGCGGAACAGCCGCTCGACATGG
>MKTV01000052.1:88421-98535 GCA_001898425.1 Rhodospirillales bacterium 69-11 | reverse complement strand
GCCATGGGTCATCACCGCCTGTTCGGCGGCGCGGAACCCGGCCTCGGCAGCGAAGTATTTCGCGGCATTGGCTTCGGCGCCGCAGTCCTGTTTCGTGTCGTAGAGCCAGGCGGCCTTGTAGACCAGCAGTTCGGCCGCGGTGAGTTCGGCCCAGTTGCGGGCGAGCGGGTGCTGGATGCCCTGGTTCTGGCCGATCGGCCGGCCGAACACGACGCGTTCGCGGGCGTAGCGGCTGGCGCGGGCCAGCGCCGCGCGGCCGATGCCGACGGCCTCGGCGGCGACCAGGACGCGTTCGGGGTTGATGCCGTGCAGGATGGCGCGGAACCCCTCGCCTTCCTGGCCGATGCGGTTCTCCTCGGGGATCTCCAGCCCCTCGAAGAACACCATGTTCGAGTCGACGGCGTGGCGGCCCATCTTGTGGATCAGCCGGATATCCACGTTACGGCGGTCGAGGTCGGTGTAGAACAGCGTCAGGCCCTGCGTCTTGCGCGTCACCTTGTCGAGCGGGGTGGTGCGCGCGAGCAGCAGGATCTTGTTGGCCTCCTGCGCGGTCGAGGTCCAGATCTTGGTGCCGTGCACGACGTAGCGGTCGCCGCGCTTCTCCGCGCGGGTGGTGATCTCGGTGGTGTTGAGGCCGGCATTCGGTTCGGTCACGCCGAAGCAGGCGCGGTCCTTGCCGGCGATCAGCGGCGGCAGCATGCGCGCCTTCTGTTCCTGCGTGCCGTGGACCACCACCGGGTGCAGGCCGAAGATGTTGATGTGGATCGCGCTGGCGCCGCTCATGCCGGCGCCGGATTCCGCGATCGCCTGCATCAGGATGGCCGCTTCGGTGATGCCGAGACCGGCGCCGCCATACTCCTCGGGCATGGCGATGCCCAGCCAGTTGGCCTCGGCGATCGCGTTGACGAAGGCGTCGGGGAAGGTCGCGGTCTGCTCGCGCTCCAGCCAGTAGGAATCGTCGAACCGCGTGCAGAGGCGGGCGACCTGCTCGCGGATCTGCGCTTGTTCGGGGGTGAGGGCGAAATCCATCGCGGACCTTCCTGGCGTTCCTTGCTTGCCCCATATTCTTCCATGGCGAGGTGGGGATGGCCACCCCGGCGCCGACAAGGACCCGGAGGGTTCCGGATGGATGAGAGCCTCTACGATCGCGACTTCTACGCCTGGGCGAACGAGCAGGCGGCGCTGCTGCGCGCCGGCAAGCTGGCGCAGGCCGACATCGCGAACATCGCCGAAGAGATCGAGAGCATGGGGCGGTCCGAGAAGCGGGAGCTGGTGAACCGGCTCACGGTGCTGTTGCTGCATCTGCTGAAGTGGCAATACCAGCCGGCGCTGCGCGGAAATTCCTGGCGGCTGACGATCGAGGAGCAGCGGCTGCGCCTGTCGAGCCACATGGAGGACAATCCCAGCTTGACGTCGCGCCTCGACGAGGCGCTTGGCGACGCCTATCGGGTGGCCGTTCTGCGCGCGGAACGCGAAACCGGCCTTTCGCGATCAACCTTCCCCGCCACCAGTCCCTACGCCTACGACCAAGCCATCGCCGCCGATTTCTGGCCCGAATGACCAGATGCCCCGCGTGATCCGACGCCCGGAGTGAGCGCATGTACAGCCAGGCCCTGAACACCCCCACCAAGCTCGCCGACACGAGCCCCGAGGCCACGCGCTTCCAGGACCGCATCGACGCGGAGGAGCGGATCGAGCCGAACGACTGGATGCCGGAGGCCTATCGCCGCACCCTGGTCCGCCAGATCAGCCAGCATGCGCATTCCGAGATCGTCGGCATGCTGCCCGAGGGGAACTGGATCACCCGCGCCCCCTCGCTCAAGCGCAAGGCCGCGCTGCTGGCCAAGGTGCAGGACGAGGGCGGGCACGGGCTCTACCTCTACGCCGCGGCCGAGACGCTGGGCGTCGCGCGGGAGGAGCTGGTGGACCAGCTCCTGTCCGGCCGAGCCAAGTACTCCTCCATCTTCAACTACCCGACGCTCACCTGGGCGGATATCGGCGCGATCGGCTGGCTGGTGGACGGCGCGGCGATCATGAACCAGATCCCGCTCTGCCGCTGCTCCTATGGCCCGTATGCCCGCGCCATGATCCGCATCTGCAAGGAGGAGAGTTTCCACCAGCGCCAGGGCTACGAGATCATGCTGACGCTCAGCCGCGGCACCGCCGAACAGAAGGCGATGGCGCAGGATGCGCTGGACCGGTGGTGGTGGCCGTGCCTGATGATGTTCGGGCCGCCCGACGGGCAGTCGAACCACTCCGACACCTCCATGCGGTGGAAGATCAAGCGGTTCACCAATGACGCGCTGCGGCAGAAATTCGTCGATGCGACGGTGCCGCAGGGTCACTACCTCGGCCTGACCTTCCCGGACCCGGACCTGCGCTGGGACGAGGCCGCCGGCCACTGGCGCTTCGGCGACATCGACTGGGAGGAGTTCCGCCGCGTGCTGGCCGGCGACGGGCCGTGCAACCGGGAGCGGCTGGCCGCGCGGCGGCAGGCGCACGCGGACGGCGCCTGGGTGCGCGACGCGGCCCGTGCCCATGCGGCCAAGCAGCACGCGAAGGCGGCCTGAGCCATGACCGACGCCGCCCCCCCGCCCGAGGCGCCCATCCCGCTCTGGGAGGTGTTCCTCCGCTCCCGCAACGGCCTCGCCCACAAGCATGTGGGATCGGTGCACGCGGTGGACGCGACGCTCGCGCTGCAGGCGGCGCGCGACGTCTACACGCGGCGCGGCGAAGGGCTCTCGATCTGGGTCGTGCCCTCGGCCGCGATCGTTGCCTCCGACCCGGCCGACAAGGACACGCTGTTCGAGCCGACGGGCAGCAAGATCTACCGCCACCCGACCTTCTACGAGGTGCCCGAAGACGTCGGGCACATGTGACGTGGCGAGCACCTCCATCACCGTCGAGGAGACCGCGGAGCGCGGGCTGCTGCTGGCCCGCGCCGACGATGCGCTGGTGCTGGGGCATCGGCTCAGCGAGTGGACCGGCCGCGCCCCCCTGCTGGAGGAGGAGCTGGCGCTCGCCAACGTCGCGCTCGACCTGATCGGCCAGGCACGCGCCCTGTACCAGGCGACGGGGCTCGACGAGGATGCGCTGGCCTATCGCCGCGACGCGAGCGGGTTCCGCAACGCGCTGATCATGGAGCTGCCGAACGGCGATTTCGCGGTCACCATGGCGCGGCTGTTCCTGGTGTCGACCGCCACCGACCTCTACTGGCGGGCGGCGGTGGCCGATGAGCTGCTGGGGCCGATCGCCGCGAGGGCGGAGAAGGAGACGGCCTATCACGTGCGCCACGCCGCCGAATGGCTGGTCCGCCTGGGCGACGGCACCGCGGAGTCGCACCGCCGCGCGCAGGACGCGCTCGACCTGCTCTGGCCCTATACCGGCGAGCTGTTCGAGCCCGCCCCGCTCGGCCCCGATCCCGCGGCGCTGCGGCCGGCCTGGGAGGCGGCCGTCGCGCCGGTGATCGCGCGCGCGACGCTGCGCCGCCCGGCGGACGGATGGATGCAGTCCGGCGGGCGATCGGGCCGGCACACCGAACATCTGGGGCACATGCTGGCCGAGATGCAGGTGCTGCCGCGCACCTATCCGGACGCACGCTGGTGAGCGGCGAGCGCGCGCCGGCGCCGGACGGGGCGGCGTCGACGTCCGGGGCGGGGACTGGATTGGGCGGAGAGGCGCTTGGCGGGTCTCCATCCCGGCACCCCCTCACCCCGTCCCTCTCCCGCGAGGGGAGAGGGGGCGTCGGCATGCAGGGCGACTCTCCTGGCGGAGAGGCCGCGGAGGTGGCGGACCGGCTCGCCCTCGCCCGCGCCGCGGTGGAGGCGGTGGCGGATCCGGAAATCCCGGTGCTGACCATCGCCGATCTCGGCGTGCTGCGCGACGTGCGGCTGGAGGACGACGCGGTCGCGGTCACCATCACGCCCACCTATTCCGGTTGCCCCGCGATGGACGTGATCGCGCTGGAGATCGAGACGGCGCTGGCCCGCGCCGGGTTTGCCGCCGCGCGTGTGCGCACCACGCTCTCCCCGGCATGGACCACCGACTGGCTGACCGAGGCCGGACGCGAGAAGCTCCGCGCCTACGGCATCGCCCCGCCACCGGCCGGTGCCGGACGCGCCGCGCTGGTCGGCGCCCCCGCCCCCGCCTGCCCTCTCTGCGGCAGCGCCAGGTCGGAGCTGATCAGCGCCTTCGGCTCGACCCCCTGCAAGGCGCTGCACCGCTGCCTCGACTGCCGGGAGCCGTTCGACGCGTTCAAGTGCCACTGACCGGGAGGTGCCGCTGACCTATGGGTGCCGCTGACCGGGAGGTGCCGCCGACGCCGCGGCGCGCTCGCCCCACCCGTCCGCACGGCCGGCCTGCGAGCAGCCCAGTCCCGCGCCCATGGTCATCGTGTCGTGCTTGCGGACTCGCCGCCAGCAGCCTATGTGGACGCGCCAAGGTTGCGGAAAGGCCCCGCCCATGGCTCCCGACATGTCTGCCGACGCCCTCGCCGAGACGACGCGCCGCGCCGCGTCCCGGATCGAGGAAGCGTTCGCCTTCGACGACGTCCTCCTGGTTCCCTCCTACTCCCAGGTCCTGCCGTCCACGACGGACACGCGTACCAAGCTCACCCGCACGATCAACCTGAACATCCCGATCATCTCGGCGGCGATGGACACCGTCACCGAGGCGGACATGGCCATCGCCATGGCCCAGCTCGGCGGCATCGGGGTGGTGCACAAGAACCTCAGCCCCGAGGAACAGGCCGCCCAGGTCCGCCGGGTGAAGAAGTTCGAATCCGGCATGGTGGTGAACCCGCTGACGGTCCACCCGGACCAGACCCTCGCCGACGTCAAGGCGATCATGGCGGCCCACCGGATCAGCGGCGTCCCGGTGGTGGAGCGGGAGACGAAGCGCCTCGTCGGCATCATCACCCATCGCGACGTGCGCTTCGCGACCGACCCGAACACGCGGGTCTATGAGCTGATGACGCGGGAGAACCTGGTCACCGTCACCGCCGACGTCGATCCGAACGAGGCCCGCCGCCTGCTGCACAAGCACCGGATCGAGAAGCTGCTGGTGGTGGACGACAGCTATCGCTGCATCGGCCTGATCACCGTCAAGGACATGGACAAGGCGGAATCCCACCCGCTCGCCAACAAGGACGAGCTGGGCCGCCTGCGCGTCGCGGCGGCGACCGGGGTCGGGCCGGAAGGCCAGGCCCGCGCCCGCGCCCTGATCGGCGCCGAGGTGGACGTGATCGTGGTCGACACGGCGCACGGCCATTCGCAGGGCGTGCTCTCGGCGGTGGAGGCGATCAAGAAGGCCTCCAACGCCGTGCAGGTGATCGCCGGCAACGTCGCCACCCCGGAAGGGGCGCTCGCGCTGATCGCGGCGGGGGCGGATGCGGTGAAGGTCGGCATCGGGCCCGGCAGCATCTGCACCACCCGCGTGGTGGCCGGCGTCGGCGTGCCGCAGTTCACCGCGGTGATGGAGACCGCCGCCGCCTGCCGGGAGAGCGGCGTGCCCGCGATCGCCGATGGCGGCATGCGCACCAGCGGCGACATCGTCAAGGCGCTGGCCGCCGGGGCGGATTCGGTGATGATCGGCTCCCTGCTCGCCGGCACGGACGAGGCCCCCGGCGAGGTGTTCCTCTATCAGGGCCGTTCCTACAAATCCTATCGCGGCATGGGCAGCATCGGCGCCATGGCGCGCGGATCGGCCGACCGCTACTTCCAGCAGGACATCAAGGACCAGCTCAAGCTGGTGCCCGAGGGCGTGGAGGGTCGGGTCGGCTACAAGGGGCCGGTCGGCAACGTGGTGCACCAGCTCGTGGGCGGCCTGAAGGCCGGCATGGGCTACACGGGCAGCGCCGACATCCAGGCGCTGCAGACCCATTCCCGCTTCCGCCGGGTCACCGGCGCGGGCCTGCGGGAGAGCCACGTGCACGACGTCGCCATCGACCGGGAGGCCCCGAACTATCGCCAGGACTGACGCGTATCGGCCTCGTCACCCCAAGGATCACGCCGATGCCAGCGATGACGCCCACCGCGGCCGGACCCTCCGCCCTCAAGGCGGTGGTGTTCGATGCCTACGGCACCCTGCTCGACGTCGATTCCGCCATGCAGGCCCATGCGAGCCGGCTGGGTCCGGACTGGGCGGCGATCAGCACCGCCTGGCGGCTGCGCCAGCTGCAATACAGCTGGATCCGCAGCCTCGCCGGCGCGCATCGCGATTTCTGGCAGCTCACGGCCGAGGCCCTGGCCTGGGCCGCGGCGGCACATGGCATCACCGACCAGGCGCTGCTCGACGACGTGCTGCAGGCCTATCGCAAGCTCACGCCCTATCCGGACGTGGAACCGGCGCTCCGCCGGCTTCATGCGCAGGGGAAGGCGGCGGCGATCCTGTCGAACGGCGAGCCCTCCATGCTCGCCGATGCGGTGGCGCATGCGCAGATCGGCGGCCTGCTGGACGCCGTGCTGAGCGCGGAGGATGCGGGCGTGTTCAAGCCGGATCCGCGCGTCTACCGGCTCGCGACCGCGCGCTTCGGGGCGCAGCCGGGGGAGATCGGCTTCGTGTCGAGCAACGCCTGGGATGCGTTCGGGGCGGCGCGTTTCGGCTTCCGCGTGTTCTGGCTGAACCGCAAGGCACAGCCGGTGGAGTTCGGGCTGGAGACGGACGCGACCGAACTGCGCAGCCTCGCGGACCTGCCCGACGCCCTCGCGTGACGTTTCCGCTGGACCGCGCGGGCGGCGCCCCCGCTCCGTCCCTGCCCCGAACGGAGCCTCCCCCCACCCCATCCCTCCCCCGCGAGGGGGGAGGGGGTTTCGGGTGACGCCGGCGGGACGCAACCAGGCGGCGATCGAGCTGCTGGAGGCGGTCGAGGACGCGCCCAAGCGGCCGGCCGACGCCGTCGCGAATGATTTCTTCCGGTCCCGCCGCTACATCGGCTCCGGCGACCGCCGCGCCGTGTCCGATCGCGTCTGGCAGGTGCTGCGCGCGCGGCGGCGGCTCGACTGGTGGCTGCAGGGCAACGCGACGCCCCGGCTGCTGGTCGGCGCCTCGCTGCTGCTGGAGGGCTGGACCCTGTCCGGCCTGGCGCAGAGCTATTCCGGCGGGCGGTTCGCCCCGGAGATCCTGGGCCGCAACGAGCATGCCCGCCTGGCGCGGCTCGAGGGGCACACGCTCGACCATCCGGCCATGCCGGAACCGGTGCGGCTCGAAGTGCCCGACTGGCTCCACCCCCGCCTCGCCGCACGCTTCGGTCCGGCGCTCGCCACGGAGATGGCGGCGATGGCGGAACCGGCGCCGCTCGACCTGCGGGCGAACCTGCTGAAGGGCACGCGGGAGCAGGCGCAGGCCGCCCTCGCCGCCGAGGGCTGGCAGGCGGAGCCGACGCCGCTCTCGCCCTGGGGCCTGCGCATCGCCGGCCGCCGCCCGGTCACCACCGGCCCCGCCTTCCAGTCGGGCCTCGTGGAGATCCAGGACGAGGGCAGCCAGCTCATCGCCCTGATGGTCGGCGCGCAGCCCGGCATGCGCGTGGTGGATTGGTGCGCGGGCGCCGGCGGCAAGACGCTCGCCCTCGCCGCCACCATGCAGAACAAGGGACAGGTCGTCGCCTGCGACGTCTCCGCGCCCCGGCTGGACGGCGCCGTCCGCCGGCTCCGCCGCGCGGGCGTGCACAACGTGGAGCGTCACCTCGTCGTGGCCGGCGACAAATGGGCCAAGCGGCGGGCCGGCGGGTTCGATCGCGTGCTGGTCGACGCGCCCTGCACCGGCACCGGCACCTGGCGGCGCAACCCGGATGCGCGGCTGCGGCTGCGCGAGGCCGATCTCCTGGAATTGCTTCCCAAACAGGCGAGCATCCTCGATGCGGCGCAAGCGCTGGTTCGCATCGGCGGGCGCTTGGTCTACGCTACCTGCTCATTGCTCGCAGAGGAAAACGAGGGGCAGGTGACCGACTTCCTGGCTCGACACCCGGGGTTCGTGCCGGTGCCGCTGGCGCGGGCCTGGCCCCTGGACACGCCGGCCCCCGGGGCCGGAGACTGGCTTTCGCTCACGCCGGCCCCCGGGGCCGGAGACTGGCTTTCGCTCACGCCGGCCCGCAATCGCACGGACGGGTTCTTCGCCGCCGTGCTGGAGCGGGTCGCATGACGATCTCGCTGCGCAAGGCACGGCCGGCCGACGCCATCGCGATCGCCGCCGTGCACGTCGCGGCCTGGCGCAGCACCTATCCCGGCATGCTGCCGGACAGATACCTCGCGAACCTCTCGGTCTCCCGCCAGGCCGCGCATTACGACGCGGCGATCCGTGGCGGTACGGGTGTCACGGTGGCGACCGCCTTCGGCGCGGACCTGCCGCCCGGCGCCACGCCCCGGATCATCGGCTTCAGCACCGCCGGCCGCGCCCGCGGCGGCGAGATCGGCGGCAAGCGTCTGGCCGAGGGTGAGGTCGAGACGCTGTACGTCCTCGACGACTGGCGCGATCGCGGCGTGGGGCGGCGGCTGATGCGCGCCGCGGCGGCGCACCTGATCGAGGCCGGCTGCAAGTCGGCCTATCTGTGGGTGCTGCGCGACAACCCGTCCCGCTGGTTCTACCAGCGCCTGGGCGGCAAGCCCGCCGCCGAGGCGCAGATCCGCTTCGCGGGCCAGATGCTGATGCAGACCGCCTTCGTCTGGGACCCGATCGAGCGGCTGCTCGCCGCCTCGCCCCAGGCGTCCTGACCGCGCATCCCGGTCACCCCGGCTCCTCGGCCCGCCCGCCTTCGGCGTCCGGACACGACACGTCCAGCCTCACGGGGCCGGCCGCGAGGCCGAACCGGCGCGGCGCCCCGTCAGCTCCGCGCGGACGCGAGCGGCGGGCGGGACGGCGCGAGCGGCGAGAGGTCGGGCATCTCCACGTCGATCTCGAGCGTCGCGATCTCGTCGGCGCGGTCGACCTTGATGTGGACCTGCTCCTTGGAGACCTTGATGTGCTTGGCGATGACCTGGAGGATCTCCTCCTGCAGCTTCGCCAGCAGTTCGGATTGCCCGTGCGCCCCGCGCTCATGCGCCAGCAGCACCTGCAGGCGTTCGCGCGCGACCGGCGCCGAGGGCTTCTTTCGGAAGAGGTCGAGGAGGTTCATGCGACCCTCCGTCCGAACAGCTTGCCGATGATGCCGGTGCGCTGCAGCGGCACCACGATCTCCACCTTCTCGCCCTTGAGCCGGCGGGCCGCGTCGAAATAGGCGCGCGCCGCGGTGCTCGCGGGGGAGTTCAGCGTGACCGGCGCGCCGATGTTGGAGGCACGCAGCACCTCCTCGCTCTCGGGAATGATGCCGAGGAGCGGGATCGACAGGATCTCGAGCACGTCGTCGGTCTTCAGCATCTCGCTGCGCGCGGCGCGGGCCGGATCGTAGCGGGTGAGCAGCAGGTGCTTCTCGATCCGCTCGCCCTTCTCGGCCTTGACCGTCTTCGAGTCGAGCATGCCGATGATGCGGTCGGAATCGCGCACCGACGAGACTTCCGGGTTCGTCACCACCACGGCCACGTCGGCGTGGCGCATGGCGAGCAGCGCGCCCTTCTCGATGCCGGCGGGGCTGTCGCAGATCACCCAGTCGAACTTCTCGCGCAAATCCGCGATCACGCGCTCGACGCCCTCTTCGGACAGCGCGTCCTTGTCGCGGGTCTGCGAGGCGGGCAGCAGCGAGAGCGTCTCGACCCGCTTGTCGCGGATCAGCGCCTGGTTGAGCTTGGCATCGCCCTGCACGACGTTGATCAGGTCATACACGACGCGGCGTTCGGCGCCCATGATCAGGTCGAGGTTGCGAAGGCCGACGTCGAAATCGACGACGACGACGTTTTCCCCGCTCTGTGCGAGGGCGGCGCCGAGTGCGGCGGTGGAGGTCGTCTTCCCGACGCCGCCCTTGCCGGATGTCACGACCAAGACCTTGGCCATCGGTGTCGTCTCCCCTTGGATAAGTCGCGCGGGTTCAGTCGAGAGTCGTCGAACGGGATCAGTCGAGAGCGGTCATCTTCATCTGCTCGCCGTCGAGCCAGGCCTGGACGGGCCGGCCGATCAGGGCAGACGGCATGTCGTCGGCGGTCTGGTAGACCCCGTCGATCGCCACGAGTTCGGCTTGCAGCTTGCGGCA
>MKTV01000052.1:41206-88401 GCA_001898425.1 Rhodospirillales bacterium 69-11 | reverse complement strand
TGCCGGCGATCCCGGCGATCGCGCGGCCGCGCAGCGTGCCGTAGATGTGGATGGAGCCGCCGGCCATCACCTCGGCGCCCGAGGCGACGGAGCCCAGGACGGTCACGTCGCCGCGCTCGAACACGATCGACTGGCCGGAACGGACCGGCTCCGCGATCACCAGCGAGTTGGGCTCGCCGGTCTGGTCGACGGCGGCAGCGGCGGCACCGCGCGGCTCGTCCGGCACCTCGATCGGGCGGCCCGGCTTGCCGGCGTTCGGCAGCGGACGACCCCAGGCCTCGATGCCTTCCCAGGACGGGTGGGCGCCTTCGGTGCCGATGATGTGGATGCCGCGGCGCTCCAGCTCCTGCAGCAGGCCGGCGGCATCGGGAAGCTCCCGCGGGAGGCCGGCGAGGTCGACGACGACCGGCCTGCCTTCGAAGAAGCTGGGAGAGCGATCGATCTGCGCGTCCAGCGCCGCCAGCCAGTCGCCAAGCGGCAATTCCGGGGCGAGGACCAGCGCCATGAAGGAGCGGCCACGCAGTCGAATGAAGGGATGGGACTCGACGGTTGTCACATCTCGGACGTACCCTGGGGTTCGGGATCGGTCAACGGGATTCAAGACCCCACCTACAAAATGCTGGGGATATCCCCCTCCGTTACCCCTAGGTATTGATCGGGGCCGGATCCCGCGGCGCTGCCCCCCGGTCGGCGTGGCGCCCGTCCCGCGCGGCGGTGTAGTGTCGGCGCAATGCTACCCCGCAGAAGCCCGCCGCGCTATGACGACCGCCGCATGATCGCCATCGCCGCACGCATCGGCCGCCGCGTGATCGCCATCGCCGCCCCCTCCACCCGGCGTACCACGATGGCCGGCGCACCATGATCGCCGGCGCACCATGACGGCCGCGGGCGCGGAGACGACGGGCCACGCGTTCGCAGCGCTGCGCGATGCCGCCGCCGCAGCCCGCACCGAGGGACGGGTCGCCGACGCGATCGGCTGCTACGCAACGCTGCGCCAGGATTTCCCCGACCGGCCGGAGCCGTTCGTCGATTCGGCCGCCCTGCTCGCCGAGATCGGTTCCCCCGCCGAGGCGAAGATCGTGCTCGCAGCCGGCCGCATCCGCTTCCCGACGGAGCGGACGATCATCGCGGCGCAGGCGGCACTGGGCGACGAGACCGCGGCGGCGGCCCTGCCGGACGAGGCGGAGCGCCGGTTCGCACCGGGGCACCTGCCGGCGTCCGCGGACCTCCGTTCGGACCCGTCGCGGACCGCAGCGCCGTCCCCACCCGCGCCGGGTCGGCCGCCGGCCCCGACCGACTGGACCGGCGCGCGCCGGCTGCTCGCCGGGTTCGTCAGCCTGGGCGCGGCGGAGGGCGGCGGGGAACTCGCCCGCCTGCGGCGTGCCTACGGTGTGGGCGACCGCGGCCTTCTGGACGGCGCCGACCTCTCTCCGGACCACCTGACCGCCATGCTGGATGCCGGGTTCGCCGGCGTCGACGCACCGGAGACGACCGACCTGCGCACGCTGCCGCCGGCCGTCGAGGGCGAGGCCGCGTCCTGGGCGCTCGCCGATCGTCGCGGCTGGTTCATCGCCCGCACCGCCCTCGCGCCGGCGACGCTCGACGGTCCGGTGGCACTCGCGGCCGGCAGGGCGTGGCTGCGGGCTGGCGCCGCGGCGCTCGCGACGGAACTGCGATCCGGGCGGCGCTGCTTCGTCTACCGCATGACGGCGCTCGCCCCTGCGCCGGTCCTGGACAGGTTGCGACGGGCGCTGCGCGGGCGCCGGCTGGTCGTGCTGTGCGCACCCGACGCCGCGCACCCGGCCGGTTCGGTCACCCGCCAGCCCGACGGCCTGCTGGTCGGCCGCGTCCCTACCCTTCACGCCTTCGACGAGGCGCGAGGCGCGGACCGGATCGCCTGCTGGCTGGCGGTGCTGGCCGCCGCCGCGCGCGACGAAGTCAGGCAACCCGCCGCTGTTGAAGAGCATGCCGATCAACTGTTAGAGACCGCCTGACGCAGGGGACCGAACGGCGGCCCTGCGCCGACCACCGGATGGGATCGCCCCCGTGACCGAGCTCCATTGGCTTCCCACCATCGCGGATTGGCGGCCGAGGCTGCGGGCCCTCGGCGCCGACCCTGGCAAGGCAGTCGACCCTGGCAAGGCATGGGACGAAGCCGTGGCCCTCGCGAACGGCCGCATCAACTTCGTGCTGACCAACGCGCTCGACGAAGCATCGCGCCGGCTGTTCCCCACCCCGCCCGCCGGACTCGCGACCAAGCCCGTCCGCCTGGCGGTCCTCGGCTCCAGCACGCTCACGCACCTGCTGCCCGCGATCCGGGTCGCCGGGCTGCGCCGCGGGATCTGGGTCGAGGCCTACGAGAACGATTACGGCCAGTACCTGCAGGAGCTGTCCGATCCAGACTCCGCGCTGTACGCCTTCCAGCCGACCGCCGTGCTGCTGGCCTTCGACGCGCACCACCTGACCGCCGGCGTCACCGCCGCGCTGGACGCGGCCGCGGCCGACGCGCAGCTCACTGAAATCGTTGCGCATGTGCGGGAGACGTGGACGCGCGCGCGGGACGCGTTCAAGGCCCCGATCCTGCAGCAGGCCGCATTGCCCATCCACCTGCCGGTTCTCGGCAGCAACGAACATCGCCTGCCCGGCTCGCGAGTCCGCTTCGTCGCACGGCTGAACGAGGCGCTGCGCGCCGCGGCCGAGGCAGACGGCGTCGACATCCTGGCCGTGGACGAGCGCGCCACCCGCGACGGCATCGCCAGATGGCACGATGCCGGCCTGTGGCACCGCTCCAAGCAGGAAGTGGCGCCGCCCGCCGCACCGCTCTACGGCGACCTGGTGGGCCGCTGGATGGCCGCGAAGCAGGGCCGGTCGTTCAAGTGCCTCGTGCTCGACCTCGACAACACAGTCTGGGGCGGCGTCATCGGCGACGACGGCCTGGAAGGCATCGCGCTCGGCCAGGGCAGCGCACTCGGCGAAGCCTATGTCGCGTTCCAGGACTATGCACGCGAACTCGCGCGCCGCGGCATCATCCTCGCCGTGTGCTCGAAGAACGACGAGGCGAACGCGCTCGAGCCGTTCGAGAAGCACCCGGACATGGTGCTGAAGCGCGGCGATATCGCGAGCTTCGTCGCCAACTGGTCGAACAAGGCGGACAACATCCGCGCCATCGCGCAGGAGCTGAACATCGGCATCGACTCGCTGGTGTTCGTCGACGACAATCCGTTCGAACGCAACCTGGTGCGCCAGGAACTGCCGATGGTCGCGGTGCCCGAAGTGTCGGACGACCCGACCTCCTACCCGCTCGCGCTCGCCGATGCCGGCTACTTCGAAGGCCTCGCCGTCACCGAGGAAGATCGCGAGCGCACCGCCCAATACCAGGGCAACCGTGCGCGCGAGGCGCTGAAATCCGCCACGACCGATCTCGAGGGCTACCTGCGCGGGCTCGAGATGGAGCTGATCGTGCGGCCGTTCGACCGCATCGGCCTGCAGCGCATCGTGCAGCTCATCAACAAGTCGAACCAGTTCAACCTGACGACGAAGCGCTACACCGAGGAGGACGTGCTTTCCGTCATGGCCGACCCCGACGCGTTCGGCCTGCAGTTGCGGCTCACGGACCGGTTCGGCGACAACGGCGTGATCGCGATCGTCATCGGGCGGCTGCAGCCCGACAAGGACCTCACCATCGACACCTGGCTCATGAGCTGTCGCGTGCTCGGCCGCCAGGTGGAACCGACCACGCTGAACCTGATCGCCGCCAACGCGCAGCGGCTGGGCGCGCGGCGACTCGTGGGGGAATACATCCCCACCAAGAAGAACGGCATGGTGAAGGAGCACTACGCGAAGCTCGGATTCACCCTGATGGAAACGACACCGGAAGGCGGGAACCGCAACATCCTCGATCTCGGCACGTTCACGCCCGCCGAGACCTTCATCCACGTCGTCGAAGGATAAGCCGATGGCCACCGAACCCGAGATCTACGCCGCGCTCAAGGAAATCTTCGCCGACGTGTTCATGCGCGACGATCTCGAGCTGACGCCCGCCCTGACCGCGAAGGACGTGAAGGGCTGGGATTCGTTCAAGCAGATCGAGATCATCATGGCGAGCGAGGAGCGCTGGGGCATCAAGTTCAACACGCGCGAACTCGACAGCCTGCAGAGCGTGGGAGACCTGGTGAAGGTGATCGCGGCCAAGACCGCCTGAGGGTCGTTGCAGGCGCGCTTCTCGTCGAGGTTGCGGGGCGCCTTTGGGGGCGTGAAGTCGTGGATGGCCGGCCTGCATCCATCCGCCCCCGCCAGTCACCAAACGATCACACACCACCACACCCCCCGCTGCTATTGCCGCCGAGCCGCCGGCTCGGGAGAGTGGGCGATCGCAAACGATGGGGCATGGCGTGCTGGAACTGGACCATCTCACCCGCCGGTTCGGCGACAAGGTCGCCGTGGCACACGCCTCCCTCAAGATCCAGGACGGCGAGATGGTGGGCATCATCGGCCGCTCCGGCGCCGGGAAGTCCACCCTGCTGCGCCTGATCAACCGGCTGATCGAACCCTCCGAAGGACGCATCCTCGCCGACGGGCGTGACGTCACCGCGCTCACCGGATCGGACCTGCGGGCGTGGCGCGCGCGCACCGCGATGATCTTCCAGCAGTTCAACCTGGTCAGCCGGCTCGACGTGCTGACCAACGTGCTGACCGGCCGGCTCAACCGGATGTCCGGCCCCCGCGTGCTGCTCAAGCTGTTCACGCAGGAGGAGCGGGCGCTGGCGATCCGCGCGCTCGACCGGCTGGGCCTCGCGGACGTCGCGCTGAACCGCGCGGACGCGCTGTCCGGCGGGCAGCAGCAGCGCGTCGCCATCGCCCGCGCGCTGATGCAGGAGCCACGGATCCTGCTGGCCGACGAGCCGATCGCCTCGCTCGATCCGCTGAACGCCAGGATCGTGATGGACGCGCTGGCCGACATCAACCGGCGCGACGGGATCACCGTGCTGACCAACCTCCACACGCTCGACACCGCGCGGACCTATTGCCGGCGCATCATCGGCATGTCCGCCGGCCGCGTCGTGTTCGACGGCGCGCCCGAGGATCTCACCGAAGCCGCCGTACGCGCGCTGTATGGCGAGCACGGCGCCGAGGGGATCGACGAGCGCATCACCTCCACCAGCCTGTCGGGCGCCGCCATGCCGGCCCTCGCCCGCTAGCCCTGCGCCGGTCTTCCGGCCAACGCGCGTCACAATAGTTTCATATGTAACGAAATGGAGATGATCAGGATGCGTCGCAGCACGTTCACCCGGCTCGCGCTGGCCGCGCTCGTCGGCCTCGGCCTCGGCGGCCTGCCGGCCAAGAGCCAGGCCCAGGACTGGAAGTCTCAGGTCAAGGAGTTCCGCATCGGCATCCTCGGCGGGGAGAACACCCAGGACCGGCTGAAGCGCTATGACGGCTTTCAGAAGCTGCTCGAGGCGAACCTCGGCGTCCCGGTGAAGCTGTTCCCCGCCGCCGACTATGCCGGCGTCATGCAGGGCATCGCCGCGGGCCAGCTCGATGCCGCCGAGTTCGGCGCCTCCGGCTTCGCCGGCGCGTGGCTCGACTGCAAGTGCATCGAGCCGATCATCGTCCCGCAGGAGAAGGACGGGTCGACCTTCTACTACTCGGTGATGGTGACCCGGAAGGACAGCGGCATCGACTCGCTCGAGAAGATGAAGGGCCATTCGCTGGCCTTCGCCGATCCGAACTCCACCTCCGGCTACCTGATCCCCAGCGCGACGCTGCGTTCGAAGGGGATCGATCTGACCGACGGCAAGTATTTCTCGCGCACCGGCTTCGCCGGCGGGCATGAGCAGGGCGTGGTCGCGGTGCTGAACAAGCAGTACGACGCCTGCGTCACCTGGACCTCCGGCCAGGGCGAAAAGTCCGAGGGCTACAGCCGCGGCAACCTGCGCTCGATGGTCGATCGCGGCATGCTCAAGATGTCGGACGTGAACATCATCTGGCAGTCGGGCAAGATCCCGAACGGTCCCTGGGCGGTGCGCACCGCGCTGCCGGCCGGCCTGAAGAAGCAGTTCGCCGACTTCCTGATGGACCTGCCGAAGTCGCATCGCGACGTCTACGACGCGATCGAGCAGGGAGCGGGCGTCGGCTACGTGCCGGCGACGATGGACCTCTACAAGGACATCATCGACCTGCGCGAATCCGAGAAGCGCGGCTCGCGGTCCTGAGGCTGGCGGGGCGGGCGCACGCCCGCCCCAGACGCGCATGAGCACGCTTCATCCCACCCAGGACCCGTCCTGGCGGCTGTTCCAGGACCGTTTCGGCGGCCTGCAACGCGCCCGCCGCGTCGAGACGCTGCTGCTGGTCGCGATCGCGGCGCTGCTGTTCGTGATCGCCGCGGTCTACACCGATTTCTCCCCGGCGCATGTCGCCGCCGGCCTGCCGCGGATCGGCGAGTATTTCGGCAAGCTCTTCTCGGTCGAGCCCGCGCGCGGCGCGGCGCCGGTCCCCGTGCTGGCCTGGGACCACCTGTTCCAGGGCGAGAAGCAGCCGCAATCGATCGCCTACTGGTTCTATCGCATCAACGTCTATCTCGTGCTGCTGTGGCAGACGGTGCAGATGGCGATCGTCGCGACCGTCATGGGATTCACCGCGGCCTTCGTGCTGTCCTTCCCGGCCACGCGCACCCTTCTCGGCACCGGCCTCGTCGCGATGCTGGTCCGGCGCGTGCTGGAGGTCGCCCGCAGCATCCCGCAGGTCGTCCTGGCCTTCATCCTGGTCTGGCCGTTCGGCGTCGGCCCGCTCGCCGGGATCCTCGCGATCGGCATCCACAGCACCGGCGCGCTGGGCAAGCTGTTCTCCGAACTGAACGAGAATGCCGACCTGCGCGCGGTCGAAGGCATCCGCTCCGTCGGCGGGTCGTGGATCGCGCAGATCCGCTACGGCATGGTGCCGCAGGTGCTGCCGGGCTTCCTCAGCTATGCGCTGCTGCGCTTCGAGATCAACGTCCGCTCCTCGACGATCATCGGCTTCGTCGGCGCGGGCGGCATCGGCCAGGAGCTGCGCCGCGTGATCGGCTTCAACATCTACGAGGAAGTCAGCGCGATCTGCCTGCTGATCCTGGTCATCGTCGTGGCGATCGACCTGCTGTCCGAACGCATCCGCCACCGCTTCATCGGCAATCTAGGTGGCACGCCATGAGCGACCACGTCCTGTTCGCCCGGGGGCCGGCCCCTGGCACCATCCGGCTCGACGCGATCACGCCGGCCGACATCGCCGCGACCCGTGCACGCCTGCCCGCCGCCTTCGGCGCGCCGCCGCGCACCCGCGCCCTGCGCTGGGGCATCGGCCTCCTGCTCCTCGGCTATCTGCTCTACCTGCACTGGCTGTTCGATTTCGAGCGGGTGTTCACCAACCTACCGCGCGTCTGGGTGATCGTGCGGCTGATGCTCGACTGGTCGCAGTTCGCGACATGGGACCATGCGGAGCTGTTCCGCTCCATGATCGAGACGGTCGCGATGGCCTATCTCGGCACGATGCTGGCGGCGCTCGTGGCGGTGCCGCTGGGCTTCCTCGGCGCGCGCAACGTGATCCCGTCGCGCATCTTCCGCTTCGTCATGCGCCGCATCTTCGACGGCTGCCGGGGCCTCGACCAGTTGATCTGGGCGCTGGTGTTCGTGCGCGCCGTCGGGCTGGGGCCGATCGCCGGCGTGCTCGCGATCTTCGTGGCGGATGTGGGCGTGCTCGCCAAGCTGTTCGCCGAGGCGATCGAGACCGCCGAACGCAAGCAGATCGAGGGCGTGCAGGCCACCGGCGCCGGCCGCGTCGCCGCGCTGCGCTACGGCATCCTGCCGCAGGTGCTGCCGGTGATGATCAGCCAGACGCTGTACCAAATCGAGTCGAACTCACGCGAGGCGACGATCCTGGGGCTGGTCGGCGCGGGCGGCATCGGGCTGCGGCTGTCGGAACGCATCCAGATCAACGCCTGGGACCAGGTGGCGTACATCATCGTGCTGATTCTGATCACCGTGGCGCTGATCGACAACGTGTCGAAGGCGCTGCGCATCCGCCTGATCCGGGGCGGCTGATCCGGGGCGCCTGATCCGCGGCGCTTGCTGCGAATCGGCGCCAGCCGGTCCAGTCGCAGGATGGTCCGTTCCCGTTCTGCCCTGTTGCTCTGCCTGCTCCTCGCCGCCCCGATGGCGCGGGCGGAACCCCTGCTGCGCGACCCCAACCTTCCGAGCGTGCCGCCGGAGGTGCTGAAGCAGGTGGCGGAGATGCGGGCGCGGCAGGCGATCATGGAGGAGAGCCAGGCGCCGTATGCCGGCCGCTGCGTCTGTCCGTACCAGACGGAGGATTCGAACGGCAAGTCCTGCAAGGGCCGCATCGAGAAGATCACCACCAAGCCGGTGCCGATCTGCCGCCCGCAGGACGTGACGCGCCAGATGCTGCACGCCTGGTGGCGCAAGCAGGCCTGATCCCGGCGCGCTCCACGTTCGGCTCGCATGCAGATCACCCCGGCGCGCGGCAGCCTCGTGGCTTGGGCGTGACCGCCCCACCAACCCCACGCCGCCATAGCGATGAGCGAAGAGGCCAATCGGGATGATCCCGGCCGGTTGCCTTTCCGCCCTGCTTGGGGAAACTCGGTCCGACAACGCGGAGGGGAACGTCATGGGCTTCAGGATCGCCATCATGGGCACCGGCGCCGTGGGCGCCTATGCCGGCGCGCACATGGCGCAGGCCGGCGAAGACGTCACCTTCATCGACGCGTGGCCGGAGAACGTCGAGACGATGCGTGCGCGCGGCCTCAAGGTCTCGCATATCCGCGACGTGCCGGAATGGACCACGCCGGTGCGTGCGCTGCACCTGACCGACGTGCAGTCGCTGGCGAAGGAGCAGCCGATCGACATCGCTTTCGTCTGCATGAAGTCCTACGACACCGAATGGGCGACGACGATGATCGCCCAGTACCTGTCGCCCAACGGCTTCGTCGTTTCGCTGCAGAACTGCATGAACGAGGAGACGATCGCCGGCGTGGTCGGCTGGGGCCGCGTGGTCGGCTGCATCGCGAGTTCCATCACGGTGGATCTCTGCGCCCCCGGCCACGTGAAGCGCGCCGCCGGCAAGAGCGGGACGAAGCACACCGTGTTCCGCACCGGCGAGGTGCATGGCCGCATCACCGACCGGGTGCAGGAGATCTGTCGGCTGGTATCGCTTTCGGATTCCGCGCTGGTGACGAGCAATCTATGGGGTGAGCGCTGGTCGAAGCTGGTGACCAACGCGATGGCGAACGGGATGTCCGCCTGCACCGGGCTGATCAGCAAGGAGATCCTGCGCAACGACGTGCTGCGCCGGTTCGGCGCGCGGCTGGGGTCGGAGGCGATCCGTGTCGGCCAGGCGCTGGGATACGAGCTCGAGGAGATCCACCACATCGACCCCGAGGTGATCGCGCGCGCCGGCGAAGGCGAGCCGGATGCCGTGCGGGAGTACGACGCCCACCGGCTCGAGGAGGTCAACAAGGCGGGCGGCGGCGAGCACCGGCCGTCGATGGGTCAGGACATGGTGAAGGGACGGCGGACCGAGATCGAGTTCCTCAACGGCTTCATCGCCCGCAAGGGAGAGGAGGTCGGCCTGCCCACCCCGGCGAATGCGGCGCTGACCGACATCGTCAAGCGGGTGGAGCGCGGCGAGCTGCAGCCCGACCCGAAGCATCTGATCGACCTCCGCCTGAACTGACCTGCCCCCAAAAACCCCCTCCCCCTTCGCGGGGGAGGGCTGGGGTGGGGGGGGGCCGGCCCGTCTGAAGCTTGGCGGGCGTGACGCTCGCTGGCGGGCGAGCGTCCGAACGCCGAATGCGGTTCAGGTGTGCTTCGGTCGGAGGATGCGAGTCGGAGCAGCCCGGCGGTCGCTCTTGCTTGCCGGATGCACGTGCGCCAGCCTCGTCCCATGACACAGCCAGGATCAAGCCCAGCCGGGATGCCGGTCCACGTTCTCTCGGACCTGATCGCCACCCGGCGGCTTTCACCGGTGGACATCGTCGAAGACTGCCTCGATCGCATCGGGACGCTCGAGCCCAAGCTGCAGTCCTTCGTCGAGGTCTACGCCGCCGATGCACGACTTGCGGCCGAAGCGGCGGACAAGGCGATCCGCTCGGGCCACGCTGTCGGGCCACTGCACGGGATCCCAATCGCGCTGAAGGACCTGGTCGAACTCGAGGGGAAGGTGGCGACCGGCGGAAGCGCCGTCTGGCGGGCACGCAAGGCCGCGCGAACCGCCACCCTGGCGCGTCGCGTGATCTCCGCCGGAATGATCGTCATCGGGAAGACCCACACGGTGGAGTTCGCCTATGGCGGCTGGGGCACCAACCAGCACATGGGCACGCCGCACAACCCCTGGGATCCGGCTGACGCCCGCACGCCGGGCGGGTCGAGCAGCGGATCGGGCGTGGCCGTCGCGGCGCGGCTGGTGCCGTGCGCCATCGGGACCGATACCGGCGGATCGGTGCGGCTGCCGGCCGCCTGGTGCGGCATCACCGGGCTGAAGACGACGATCGGGCGGATCAGCACGTATGGCGTGCTGCCGCTCAGCCCGACACTCGATACGCCAGGCCCGATGGTTCGGAGCGTGGAAGACGCGGCCATTCTGCTCCAGGTGCTGCAAGGTTCGGATCCGATGGACCCGAGGACCCTCGGCCGGCGGAATGCGGAGCCGATGCCTGGATTGCGGCGTGGCGTGAAGGGCCTGCGCCTCGCCCGCATGCCGGAAGCCGAACGGGGCGGCGTGGATGCGGAGGTGCTGGCCTGCTACGACCGGTCGATCGAGGTGCTGCGGGGCCTCGGGGCGGAGATCGTCGACCTCTCTCTTCCGCACGGCTTTGCCGAACTGGGCGCGCTGAGCGGGCGCATCATGTCCGCGGAGGCTTACGCCCTGGTGGGCGACCTTGCCGACAACAATGCGCTGCCGCTGGACGAGGCCGTGCGGCCGCGCATCCGTGCCGGCGCATCGATCTCCTCGCGCGACTACCTCCACGCCCTGACCGAGCGTGAGCGGCTCAAGGCGGTCTTCGCGGAGGCCATCGATGGGGTGGACGCGGTGCTGACGCCGGTGGCGCGGACGCCCGCGCTCAGGCTGGGTGAGGTCGACCAGAGCACGACGCCGGCGCTGCTGACGCGTTGGGTCAACCTGCTCGATCTCTGCGGGCTTTCCGTGCCGAACGGCTTCACCGCCGGGGGCCTGCCGGTCGGCCTGCAGATCGTCTGCCGCGGCGATGACGAGGCGACGGCGCTGCGGGTCGGCTGGGCCTACCAGTCCGCAACCGATTGGCATGATCGCATCCCGCCGATGGCGGGGGGCGCGCCGCACGCATGATCAGGTGCCGGCTGACCGGGCGGAGGGGGCGGACCGAGCCCTGCGCTCGGAGCCGGCAGACCCGCCGCGCGACACGGAGGTGACGCGCCGCCTCCGTTCATCGCCCGTTTACCCCCGGCGCGCTATCTTCTGACGGCGCAACGTCCGGAGACACCGATGCCCGCCACCGCCTCGCCACGCGCCGCAGCCGGGGCGATGGGGCGCGTGCGTCCGTGGATGGGGCTCGTCCTCCTGCTGCTGCTCTGCGCGGCCAAGGGGATGTGGTTCGCCGGGGACCTGACGGTGCCGCCGGACGAGGACATCCTGCGGGACCTCGGCTTCATCCAGGGGCTGCGCGACGGCAAGCTGTGGGACGACCCGGTGCAGGCCGGCGCGTGGCGATGGTACCCGCCGCTGGTCCACGCGCTCGCCGCGGCCGCGTTCCGGCTGACCGGCGCCGATCTCCTGCCGGCCTGGGTGCGCGCCGGCGCCTGGCTCAACCTCGCGACCCCGCTGTGCTTCTACCTGCTCGTCCGCCGCATCGGCGGCGCCTGGGCCGCGTTCGGGGCCACCGCCGTCCTGGTGCTGTATGGCGGCGCGACGATGGCGGGCGACGAGGCGGCGGGCTACACGCCCTGGACCTACACCCCCGCGCTGGTGTGGCCGGCGTTCTTCCTCACCGCCTGGCTGCTGATCGACCGGGTCGGCGCGCTGCGCTGGCGTGACGCGCCGTTCCTGGGTGCGGCCATTGCGCTCGTCTTCCTGGCGCACACCGTGCCCGCCCTGCTGCTCGCCGGCATGACCGCCGCCACGGTGGTCGGGACGCATGGCCTGCGCCCGCGCGCACTCGCCTGGCTGGCGCTGACGGGCGGGGTGGCGCTTGCCGGCAGCCTGCCGTTCCTGCTGCCGCTGCTGCTCGCCTATCGCCTGGCGATCGCCAACCCGATCCCCGGCGCCTGGGTGCACGGCCTGCTGACGCCGGAGAGCGCGAGCCGAACGCTGCTGCTGAACCTGCCGGGCCTGCTCGCGCTGCCGGTGCTGCGCAGCCTGCCCCGTCCGGCTGCCGCGGCGATCGCGGCCTGGATCAGCCTCTGCCTGCTGGGGCTCGCGCGGCACTACGCCTGTCAGGCGGGCATCGGCGCGGGCTGCCGGGTGCTGGTGATCGCGCCGCATCACTACCACGTCTATCTCCAGGCCGCCTGGGCCTGCCTGATCGGCATCGTGCTGGCGCGCTGGCTGGCGCGGGACGCGACCCGCGTCGCGGTGGGCCTCGTGGCAGCCGCGGCGGTCGTCGGCGCGATCGGTACCTTCCAGCACGCGGTGGATCTCGACCGCCGCCGCCTCGCGCAGGACGCGCCCGACCTCGTGCTCGACCGGACCGCGCATGCATGGATCCTGCGCCACACCTCGCCGGAGGCCCTGTTCGCCACCCCGTTGCCCGACGCACCCGACCAGCTCGGCCCGACCGTCGGCACCGTGTTCGCGGCGGGGCGGCGGCTGGTTGCGCCGCCCGCGGTGCACAGCAACCCCTATCTGCCATGGTCTCCGCGGGAGACGCAGCGCCAGGCCGCCCTGGCCGGCACGAAGGAGGGTCTCTGCGCCCTGCACCGCGCCGCGACGCCGGGGGCCGGCGCGTGGCTCCTGCTGCCGCGCGATCATCCGATGCCGGCCTTGGACGTGGCGCTGGAAACCGCGCACCATCGCCTGTTCCGGGTGCCGCAGACGGTCTGCGACCCCGGCCTGCGCTGAGCCCGCCTTGCCCCATCGGGTCGGGCATGCTTGGCTCCCCGCGCTGTTAGCGCGACCACACGCGCGGGAGGAAACATGAAGATCGCGTCGGTGGAGACGCTGCAGGCCGACGCCGGCTGGCGGATGTTCTCCTTCCTCAAGGTCACCACGGACGACGGCATCGTCGGCTGGTCGGAGTTCAATGAGAGCTTCGGCAGCACCGGCCTGTCGGACGTCATCCGCGGCCTCTCGCCCGTGCTGATCGGCCGCGATCCGCGCCGGTTCGAGCAGGTGACACAGCACCTGCACGTGCTGACGCGCCAGTCGCGCGGCGGGCTCAACCAGCAGGCCATCGCGGCGATCGAGAACGCGCTGCTGGACGTGGCGGGCAAGGCCTATGGCGTGCCGGTCTACGCCCTGTTCGGCGGGCCGATCCGCGACCGCATCCCGGTCTACTGGTCGCATTTCGGCACCTATCGCGCGCGCAGCGCCGCGATCATGGGCGTGCCGGAACTGCGCAGCTACGACGACCTCGCGCGCCACGCGCAGGAGGTGCAGAAGCAGGGCTTCCGCGCGCTCAAGACCAACATCATGCCGATCGTGGACGGGCGGCTCACCTCCTATGTCCCCGGCTTCGGCCGCACGCCGGGCTGGCCGGAGCTGAACTGGGACAACAGGCTGCTGCGCGGCACGCTCGCGCAGTTGCAGGCGATCCGCGACGCGGTCGGACCCGAGATGGGCATCCATCTCGACATCAACTTCAACTTCAAGACCGAAGGCTTCAAGCGCATCGCCGAGACGGTCGCGCCGATCAACCTCACCTGGCTCGAGATCGACACGCACGACGCCCCCGCCCTCGCGGAGATCAAGCGCGGCGCGCCCTGCCCCATCGCCTCCTGCGAGACGCTGCACGGGCGGCGCGAGTTCAAGCCGTTCCTCGATGCCTACGCGACGGACGTCGCGATCGTCGACGTGATCTGGAACGGGCTCGTGGAATCGCTCAAGATCGCCGCGATGGCGGACGTGCACGAGGTGAACGTCGCGCCGCACAATTTCTACGGCCATCTGTGCAGCGCGATCTCGGCCACGTTCAGCGCGCTGGCGCCGAACTTCCGCGTGATGGAGATCGACATCGACAGCGCGCCCTGGCGCGACGAATTCTACACGGTGGTGCCGGTGATCGAGGACGGGCAATTCGTGCTGCCCACCGGCCCCGGCTGGGGCATCGACGTGAACGAACGCGCCGTGCGCGCGCGTCCGCCGAAGCACTGACCCGGCACAACTCCGAGTTCCACGAAAGAGGAGACGACCCTTGGCCAAGTTCAAGATCGCCACGCCCGCGGGCGCGAGCTTCACCGTCGCCGGCGGCGGCTACGACTACGAGATGGAGCCGCTGGAGGGCATCGACTGCGAGATCGTCGAAGGCCCGACCGACGAGGACGGCTTCATCAAGTTCGCGCAGGACGCCGATGCGATCTACGCGAAGGGCATCCGCTTCACCAAGAAGATCATCGACGCCCTGCCGGAGAAGTGCCGCGGCATCATCCTGGGCAGCGTCGGCGTGGACAGCGTGGACGTGAAGGCGGCCACCGCCCGCGGCATCCCGGTGACCAACTGCCCCGACACCTTCATCGAGGAAGTCGCCGACCACGCGATGATGCTGCTGCTGGCCGCGCATCGCCGCACCATCGAGCAGGACCGCATGGTGCGCGAGCACCGCTGGCGCGAAGGCCGCCCTGCCCTTCTCGGCATTCCCCGCCTGATGGGCCAGACGCTCGGCCTGATCGCGTTCGGCCACGTGGCGCGCGCGGTCGCCAAGCGTGCCAAGCCGTTCGGCCTGCGCGTGATCGCCTATGACCCGTTCATCGAGGAACTGGTCATGATCGAGCACGGCGTGCTGCCCTGCACCTTGGAAGAGGTGCTGAGCCAGTCCGACTTCGTCTCCATGCACGCGCCGGCGACGCCCGAGGCGGAAGGCATGCTGATGGAGAAGCACTTCCGGCTGATGAAGAAGACGGCGATCTTCATCAACACCGGCCGCGGCCCCACGGTGCAGGAAGCCGGCCTGATCAAGGCGCTGGAGGAAGGCTGGATCGCCCATGCCGGCCTCGACGTGCTGGAGATCGAGCCGCCCGGCGACAACAACCCGCTGCTGAAGATGAACAACGTGACGCTGAGCGCCCATACCGCCAGCGCCTCCGCCCGCTTCGACCCGGCGCGCAAGCGGCATGTCGGGCGGGAGCTGTCGCTGGTGCTGCGCGGCAAGTGGCCGATGAGCTGCGTCAATCCGGCAGTTCTGATGAACAGCAAGCTGCAGCGTTGGCAGCCGATCTCGATGGAACGCGGCCCGAACAGCTGACGCCGTTCGACAGGACACCCCTGGATGGCCGCGCCCGTCGCGGTCATCCAGGGCGCGTGCATCCCTGACGCCCTCGCCACCCGAACCAGCGTGGCGCCGAGGACGAGGCGCAGCGGTCTCAGACCGCCAGCGCGGACCGCACGATGGCCCAGCCGCCGAGGCTGATCAGCACGAAGGCCGCGATGCCGTTGACGTTGTCGAGCATGCGGCCGGCGAGCCGCACGCGGAGCGCGGCGGTGGCCCCGCTGAGCGCGACCCACCAGGACATCGAGCCGATCATCATCCCCGCGATGGTGATGCAGATCATGAGCCGGTCGATCCGGCCGAGATCGATCAGCGACGTGATCGCGCCGGTCAGCAGGATGACGAGCACGGGGTTGGTCAGGCTGAACGCCGCGGCCGAGAGATAGGTCTGCAGCAGCGACCGGGTCGCGACGCCGCGGCCGCCGCCGGCGGACCCGCGGCGCGCGAGGATGCGCAGGCCGAACAGGATCATCAGCAGGCCGCCGACCGCGTTCAGGGCGCTCTGCGCCGAGGTGACGGTGGGGATCAGGTTCTGCACGCCGAAGAAGACCAGCGCGCCGTAGCCGGTCATCACCGTCACCTGCCCGGCGCCGGTGGCGATTCCGGCGCCCCATCCCGAATTGAGCGTGCGGTTGATGCAGAGAAGGCCCATGGGACCGATGGGCGCCGAAACGGAGAGACCGACGACCATTCCGGTCAGAGCGGAAAAACTGCCGACCATTGAAGACCTCTTCTCAAATCGCGGGACCGAATGCTGGTCACGCCAAGAGTTCATCCCGTTTCGCGGGGAGGAGGTGTGATCTACCGCACAGTTTTCGGCATTTCGTTGTGAGTATCACAAGATCCGTTTCCGCACCGGTCCCCGGGGCGTCTCCGCGTCCCGCCCTGTCCGGCAGATGGCCGCGCGGCGGTGCCGTATCGCGGCATTCCGTTTCGTGGCCGTGGCGGTTGAGGGCCGCGCGGATCGGGTGCGCGACATCCGCCCGGCTGCCGGTGGCGTTGTCCTCGCGGTCCCGACCGGCTCACCGTCGCCCTCGCCCCGGGATCAGGCGGCGCCCCTCCGCTCGGGCGCGCGGTCTTGACGGCGTTTGGGGCGAACCGGGGGAGGCTGGGCCGCGTTGTCGGGATCCGCTCACGACGAGGATCCGGTCCTGGCTGACCCCTGCGCCTTCCCGATGGTCCATCGCAGCCGGGTGCGACGTGGTGGCCGCGGCGCCTCCCTTCAGCGCGTCAGATCCGATCCGCCGGCCTGGTCGGCGGGGTGGCGGGTTCGGTGGGCCGCATGGCGTCAGGCCTCGGCCGGTACGGCGTGTTCCGCCTGGCCGTCGTGAGGCTTCGCATGCGGGGCATCCTGCTGATCGCGGTCGTGCTGACCGGGTGCAGCCGCGGGTTGACCGTGCCCGAGGTGGGACAAGGCGGCCCGGACTTCGATCCGGTGCGGTTCTTCAGCGGGCATGTGCGGTCCTGGGGGGTGATGGAGGATCGCGGCGGGCAGCCGACGGGGATCGTCACCACGGACTGCGAGGGGGTGGCGGACGGGCCGGACGGGCTTCTGATGACGCAGCGGCTGGTTGTCGATGGACGGCCGAGCGTGCGGGTGTGGAGGATGCGGCGTGTCGGGGCGGGGCGGTTCGAGGCGACGGCGAACGACATGGTGGGGATTGCGACCGGGGAGGCCTCGGGCCGCGCGTTCCAATGGCATTGGACGCTGGCGTTGTCGCCGGGCAACTGGCTGGAGAACGTGGACATGGAGCAGTGGTGGTACCTGCAGGACGACGGCTCCATGCTGAACCGCACGATCATCCGCAAGGTTGGGGTCGTGGTGGCGGAGGTGACGGAGCACTTCGTGCCAGTTCGGTGAGGGTGTTGTCAGACTCAATTGCCACGTAAGAAGCGGCATGAACGCGTGATGGAAGTCATAATGCAGCTCAACGCATCGATCAGACTACAGCTCGCGATCTTGCCAGTTCAAATATCCCGATCGACCGGACCGCCTCCCTCGTTACGGCGTGGATGATGTTGTTCGCGAAAAAGATTACAGCTCTCTCGCTTCTCGCTGATATCAAGAAGTCGACAGCGTTGTATCCCGCTTGGACTCTTTAATTTGAAGAGATGCACTCATAGATCGCATCATTGTGGCGCAGCACCAGTCTGAGGCTTTCCGACCACTTTGCCCTGGTTGAAGCGCGCAAGAAGTTCGTCATGATACTTGTCTACAACTGAACTGACACCAACGAACATGCCCCATTCCTCACGAAATGTTCGCCCAGGATCACCACGGAACGACAGCCAGTTAAAGCTTGAAACTACGAACCACTCGCTATCTTTAAGCAAGATTTTCGCGTGAGTGTTGCCAAGCCAAACAAATTCGAGAGCACTATTACGAGTAGAGATTTCAGACAGAGCTTTTTCGGCGTCATTCGGTTTCGGCCGGGCTTGCCTATGGCTGTGCAATCCGTACCCAATTCGCACTTTGACGCCTCGCTCGAGCGCAGCGCGTAGTCGTCGGACGAAATGTTGGTCTACGACTGCAGGCGTGATCCATGGAGAGATTATCAGAAGTCTGGTTTGCGCGGTGTCAAGAGCTTGCTGGAGAAGAGGTGGGTGCTCGTATACCGCGATGGGTCTCACTTTGAGCGTCGCAAGCTCCCTCTCCGCGCGTTCCGCCTCCGCGATTGCAGCAGCATATGCGTTCCCGCCAGCATCAGCCATCGCCGGATTTACTGGCCGCTCCTGGCGCGAAACCTCGGCCCTAAACCGCGCGATCGAAGCTCGTAGCTTGAGCTTTGAGCCATCGTCGCTCGAAGATAAATGGCGGGAAGCTTCTGCAGCAAGCTCAGTCCCAATCAAGGCGGGTAGCTCTGGGCGCTGGTCCGACTGCACTACCGAGTCGCGTATTCCAAGTTTTTCGATACCACCTGCAGTCAAGAACGCCTTTTCATGCTCTGTGGAAAGGCGTCCATCCACAGCAAACCGGACCCTCACCTCCTGAGTACGCTTAGAGAGGTAAATCAGCATGACAGCGGGGAGGAAGTGATTCTCCTTACGGCCGACCTCCTTGACGCGGAGGACTTTGACCCTCTGCTGCCGAGTTCCGGCCTCTCGTTCGAGAGCTTCCTCGAGATCACGAACATCGATCTCATCGGCTTCCGGCTTCCTGGCTGGAAAAGCTCGAATCTCTCGCAGTCCCCTCCACTGAATCTCGGTTCGCCCCAGGAGGGGAATACCGAAATATTTCGGACGTCGCGTTATTGCATCATAGGTAACTACTGCGGCTTGCTCTCGCGGTTTGATTAGTTCCTCTCCACTTAGGATTGATTTGCTCTTCTTGGTTAAGGAGATAGAGCCGTCCGGGGTGACGAAAATGGCATCGTCGCGGATGAGATTTGTAAGACACCCCTCCACCACGCGAGCTTCGATACCCAACAAGCCTGAAATCTCCTCCGCGGTGACCATACCCGCTTCGATACTTTTAAGAACAAATTCTTCTATAGGAGGATAGGTTTTCGGTTCCAGGACGAGAAAAGTGACTGTCAGGCGGTAGACAGGCAGCCCCACCTCCGCGAAATCCACCAGCGAGAATGCTGGCTTCAGATCATCGAAAAGAGCAGCCACTTCAGCCGGGGTCCTCATGCTGATGCGTCCTCAATCGAGCAGTCCCCAGGATGGGCTCTGATGTACGCGAGCACGTCGTTGAAAGGATTTTCACCTCTGACGTGATCACAGAAATGCGAATCACCGACAATGGCTAAACCAACTTTGGCCCGCGACAGCGCTACGTTCAAGCGCTCACGCTCTTTCAGAAAACCGATCTCGCCGGAGTCATTCGACCGAGTCACAGAGTATATCGCGACGTCCGCTTCGCGACCTTGGAACGAATCGACTGTACCCGATAAAATTCTAAGGTCCGGAATTTCATGCGTGATGCGCAGCGTCAAGTGCTCCAACTCTCTGACTTGAGCACCGTACCCCGACAGCATCACAACTTCATAGCCAGCGCCTCGTTGCGATGCTGCGAATTGTAGGCGGCGCAGTATCTTCTCTATAACGTGAAGCTCAGCAAAATTCCGGAACTCTCGCCGCCCCCCATCGCGCCTTTCGTCTTCCCTTCGGTCCTCGCACTTAGCGGTAGAAAACCAGGTTACAGGTTTGGGCATCACCTGACCGCGAACCAACCACGGATCAGGCTTATCATTCACATTCTGAAGAGAACCATTGTAGAAACAAGCGCTCACCAAATCACCAATCGGACGGATCATCCGGTGCTGCGTCAGCAGAGATGTGCGGGCGAACTCTGGCGCTTGTGAAATCAAATGATCTAGCAATGTTCTTCTTACTTCGTCACGGTTCAGCCCAAACTGATCTAGCAGACGAGGACTGTCCAATATGTCACCGACATAGGGAGGCAACTGTCGAGAATCACCAACTACGATCCAACGCTTCGCCTTCGCAAGCGGCACAAGCGCCTCCGTAGGCGTCGCTCGGGATGCCTCATCAACAATGCAGAGATCGAAATCGACCGACTGCAAGCCCATTCCCGCAACACCGATACACGTTCCAGCCACGACATCGCATCCTGCTAGATAAGCACTGTTGAAATCTGCGGATCGTCCGAACCGGTCTCGCCACTCCTCTAGGATGCCAATCAGCTTTCGGCACTTTTCGCCTCCAGCGGCGTGGTCGAGGTACGCCTGTTCCAGACTCGCCATATCGGCTTCGGTGAGGATCTTTAAGTCACCCTCTAGGTCCGGAAAGCGCGAGGCTTCCTCGAACGCCCTCTTACGCGCACCACGTCGCTCCACCAACGCCGCCTCGGCTGCGGAAAGATCACGGAGACAGAGCTCCAGCCTATCGTCCGCCTCGCGGAACTCGTCACCCTTCTCAGGAGCATTACGTAAATTTCTAGCAATCTCCTCTAGACTATCTCTAGAGTCACGAAGCCGCGCCGCATCATTCTCTGCTTCCCGCAGGCGCACCGTAGCCAAACGAAGATTCGCCAAAGCCATCGCGATGCGGACATACTCTATGTTTATTCCGTTCCTATTCGCCCAAGCCTCCATAAATGAGCGAGACTTAGTCTCAGCTTCGTCCAGCCAACTTATCACACAATTCTCTACTATTAGATCCGACACGTCGGCAGCGATCTTCTCATCGCCGCGTCGCCCTATCCTTGCAAGACGCAGGGGAATTTTCTTCTCTGCAGCAAGCAATCTCACACGCTGGAGCGCGTTATCGAGGGCATTATGAGTTTGGGACGACAGCAGGATTCGACTGTGGGGATGTCTTTGCGCAACCTGTAGTATAATCTCCGTAATGAACTTAGTCTTACCTGTGCCGGGAGGCCCCTCGACCACTAGGAAGTCGTGAGTACCTAGCGCGACTGAAACGGCACGCTTTTTGTCATCATCAAGATCTTCCTGGAAGCATCTAAATTCCTCTACCATTCCTGGCACTCGGAATTCTTGCGCACCCACGAGCAAGCCTCGTAAATCCGCCCGAGCGGCACGATCAAAGCGAACTGCATCCAGTGAGGCGAATTGGCGCCGGATAGAGACATTGGCTTTTCTTGTATCGTAAACCAGAGCACCCGTGTTTGGCACCAGGTCTGGCGCGTAGTGGTCGTCGCAGTAGAGAACCAGCCTGCGACCTTCCGCGAACTCGATAGTTCCCGTGAACGTCGCTCCGTCTTCGCCTCGAATCATTCGCGGCTGACCGACGAATTCCGGAACCAATGTCACAGTAGCGTTTACCTCAACCATCAGTCGCTGCCCAACGACGCTCGCCCGCGAGTAAGAGATCGGGGCCTCCCGCTGTTGCTCCACCTCAGATTTGAGCTTCAAAAGAGACGTCCATCGATCGAATAGCTCAGACTCCCTGTGGAGGGCATCTTGCCTCCTCCGCTCCGACGCAAACTCGTCAAACCCATCCAGGAGCCAAGCAATAGTCTCTTGCCCTCGACCCTCGTCCCCCCTACTCCAGAGCTTAAAGTCGAGAGCCGGTTGCCACGCCCGCTCTCGAAGTCTCTCCAACCGGGAAGGAATCCCTCGCAGTGACTTGACAATGACGAAAGCGTCGGACTTCACAGCAATTTGGAATCGGAACTCCGCCGTGATCAAAACATAGAACGATGTGTCCTCACCGTCGTGCTTCCATTGATCGATCCCACACTGCTCGTTTAACTCTGCAATCAGTCGGTCTTTGGCCTTCTGCTCCCGCTCCTCACTTGTCTCCAACATCCAGGTTTGCAAAGCAGATCTTGAAATGCGCAGCAGACACACGCGTCGTCGCGCGACAACTCGTTTTCTTTGGCGCTGGGCCGTTTCGATTTCGTGTTGAAGATCAGAAACGTTTCGGATTCTGTCTTCCGGATTCCGCGCGAGCGCGCGGACGAAAATCCCGTAGATCTCTTCAGGTAAGTCCGCGTCATTCTGGAGAAATCGATCGACATCCGCGTATGTGGAGAAGGACCTCGGCGCTAGACACTCCAGCACCAACACTGCATAGCTGTATACATCTCGTGCATCCGCAAATTCTTCAGTGTCTATCTCAGGTGCGTACGGAACTGTACGGAAATGAGCAAGCGTTATGCCCGGACGATAATATCTCCGGAACTTCGAGACCCCAAAATCAGCCACCTTTACACACTGCTGCTCATCAAGCAGCACGTTCTGAGGCTTCACATCGCGGTGGATTATGTCTCGCGAGTAAGCAAACGCGAGAGCAGTCAGGGTAGGACGCCCAAACCGGTCGTAGAAATCATCCCAACCCGCAGGCGGGTTTGTTCTGACAAAATCAACTAAGTTGGATGGCGCCCAAGCAAGGGCAATGTATTTACGCTCGCTATCCAAGTCAGTCCCAAAGTCGATCATCCGCACAACATTTGGGTGGCTTCCGAGTTCAGCAAGTGACCTACATTCGCGCGAGAACGCTTCCAAGACATAGGTGGGGCCGAACATGCCCTCTCGAAAGAGCTTGATGGCAACCCGCTCCATCGAATTCTCAGAATCGAACGCGCAAAATACGTCGGCCATCCCGCCTTCGCGCGGTGCGGTCTTCTTATCAACGAAAAATCGCTTTGCGAAGTTCCTCATCGACACCGTTTCCTCACACCCCGACTGCATCGAGACGTAGCAACTCGCCCCGCTACCAGGCCCTTAGGCGTAGCTGCAACTGGTGACTCAGTCCATATCTCGAGGCGGTGCCTGCTCTTCAACGTGGATTGTGATCACTCTTCGGGTGCTGTTTGTCTGCTGTTCAAAGAGCTCAGGCAGCAAATCTACCCTCTCGACAAAGACTGAGATAATCTACGGCCTGTGATTTTGAATTGAGTGCCTTGGCGGTGCCCCTACCTTCTCTCCCGCTCCAACCGATGCACGTCGTGCACCGTGATCCCCGTCTCGCTCGAACTCCCCAGCCACTCCCCGTGCCGCAGCGTCCGCGCCGTGTCGCGATAACCGCTCGCCCAGTGCTCCTTCATCGAGGCCGCACTGAAGTCGTAGTCCTTCGCCTGCCCCTCATACGCCGTCTGCTGGTAGATCAGATGCAGGATCGTCGTCTGCGGCAGCCGGTGCAGCCGCTCGCGCAGCGCGCGATCCTCCTCCGTCAGCTTCTCCTCCGGCATGCGGTCCAGCAGCGATTTCAGCCGCCGGTCCTGCTCGTAGCGCTTCAGGTAGTAGTCGGTGACCAGGCGCGTGCGGCTCGAGTATCGGATGTCCTTCTCCCGCGCGAGCACGTCGTGCATGTCGCGCGGCAGCGGGCCGAGGGCACTGAACAGGTCCACCTGGAACACCAGGGAGGACTGGCACGACAGATGCTCCAGCAGATGCTGCAGCGGCGTGTTCGAGACGAGGCCGCCGTCCCAGTAATGATCGGTGCCGATCTGCACCATCGGGAAGGCGGGCGGCAGCGCGCCGGAGGCCATGACGTGTTCGGGCAGGATCTCGGTGTCGGCATTGTCGAAGTAGTAGAAGTTGCCGGACACGACGTTGACCGCGCCGGCGGCGTAGCGCATGCGCCGGTCGTTCAGCACCTGGAAGTCGATCAGCCGCAGCAGCGTCTCCCGCAGGGGTGCGGTGTCGTAGAAGCTTGTGGCGGTGGGGCTGCCGCGCAGGCTGAACCACGGGTTCCAGTGCGGCGTGAACAGGCCGGGCTGGCCGAACAGCAGCGCCATGGTGCTCGCCCAGGTGTTGCGCAGCTTGCGCGGGTCGTCGCCGTTCCAGGGATCCGGGATCGGCAGGGTCGGCCAGGTGCGGCGGTCGGTGATGGCGGACCAGAAGTCGCGCAGGCGGGGCAGCCGGTTCTCGGGCCGGTTGCCGGCGATGATCGCGCCGTTGATCCCGCCGATGGAGACGCCGGCCACCCAGTCGGGCTCGAACCCGTGCTCGTGCAGCGCCTCGTACACCCCCGCCTGGTAGGCGCCGAGCGCGCCGCCGCCCTGGAGGAGGAGGGCGATCTGGTCGAGATGCTGGGGCGGGGTCGGCGGGGTCGGGGGCGGCAGCGGGCCGGCATCCATCGGGCAGTCTCCGGGTGGTCGGGCGCCCGCATATCGCGGAACGGGGGCGGAGGGCACCCCTCGGGGCGGATTGCACGACGATCGTCGGGCAGACGGCCCCACGATCGTGGTGCGGTTTGCCCTATCGAAGGTTAATCGAGCGCTGCCAGCTCAGCCCCCGTTCATTGCCGCGCGGATCGCCCCCGGGGTGCTCGCGGCGATGCTGTCGTGGGAGCTGGGGCGGGCGGCGCGGATGAACCCGTGGGCCGGGAATTCGGTGATGCCCATCTGGCCGGAGGGCGGCCACCAGACGCGCACCAGGCTCCAGTCGTTGGCGGCGGAGACGTCGATCACCGGCTGGTCCTCGGTCACGCGGTGGTGGACCCAGTTGGCCTGGGTCACCAGGATCTGGCGGGAGGACAGGACCTGGGAGACGACGGCGACGTGGCCCGACCGCAGCCGGCCGGTCCGCTGGAAGACGAAGACGCTGCCGATCTCGGGCGTGTAGCTGCGCTGGTAGCGGCCCTGCGCCTGCCACCACCAGTCGGCGGCGGCGCCGCGGATCTGCACGCCGCTGAGGGCGCGGGCGAAGGGGGCGCACTCGATGGGGGCGCTGGTGCCGCCGCCGAGCCGGGCGGAGCCGCCGGCCGACCCGCAGGCGGCGAGCAGCAGCAGGGGGAGAAGCGGCAGGAAGCGGCGCATGCGGTCCTCGGTCCGGGAGGGGCGAGCCTCGCAGCGGTATCCGACACGATGGCAAAAAGATGCAAGAACCGTCTGATCGGGCGGGATTTTCCGGATCCCGCCCTGTCGGTCGGGTGGGGGGTCAGGGGCTGGGTCGGGCGGCGGGTTCGGCGGGCCGGTCCAGCCAGTCGCGCAGCACCTGCCGGGTGTGGGCGCCGGGGGCGGGGCCGGTCCAGGCGACGACGCTCTCGGGCGGGTCGCCGTCCAGGCGGATGACCGGGCCGGGATGGAGGGTACGGCCGATCAGCGGGTCGTCGACCTCCTGCACGGATTTGCGGGCGCGCAGATGCGGGTCGGCGGCGATGTCGGCGATGTCGTAGAGGCGGGAGCACGGGACTTCCGCCGCCTCCAGCACGGCTTCGGCGTCCTTTGCGGGCAGGGTGCGGGTCCAGGCGGCGATGGCGGCGTCGAGCGGGGCGCGGTTGGCGCAGCGGAGCGCGTTGGTGGCGTAGGCGGGGTCGTCGGCGAGGGCGGGCTGGCCGATCGCGGCCATCATGCGGCGGAAGATGAGGTCCGAATTTCCTGCGATGCACAGCCACTTGCCGTCGGCGCAGGGGTAGGTGTTGGTGGGCGAGGCGGTGGGGATCGCGGCGCCGGCGGGCTGCCGGATGCGGCCGTCCATGGCGTATTCCGGCAGCATGCCCTCCATCAGGCTGACGACGCTGTCGACGAGGTTGACGTCGACGATGCGTCCCCGTCCGGTGCCGGCCGCGTCGCGCTGCCAGAGGGCGGCGAGCAGGCCGATCGCGGCGTACATCCCCGCCAGGTCGTCGCTGATCGAGATGCCGCAGCGCGGCGGCGGCAGGTCGGAGGCGCCGGAGGGGTGGCCGGTGAGGTGGCGCAGCCCGCCGATCGCCTCCCCGATGGCGCCGAAGGCGGGCTTGTCGCGGTAGGGCCCGTCCTGGCCGTAGCCCGAGACGCGGGCGATCACGAGGCGCGGGTTGGCGTCGTGCAGCACGTCGGGGCCGAGGGCGAGCCGTTCGAGCTGGCCGGCGCGGAGGTTCTCCACCAGCACGTCGGCTTTTGCCGCGAGGGCGAGGACGGTGTCGCGCTCGCGCTTGAGGTCGAGCACGACGGATTTCTTGTTGCGGCCGTGGATGCTGAACCAGACGGGGTGCCCGTCGATGGCGGCGCCCCAGCCGCGGATCGGGTCGCCGCCGGGGGGCTCGATCTTGACGACCTCGGCGCCGAGGTCGGCGAGGATGCGGGTGCAGAACGGGCCGGCGATGTAGTGGCCGATCTCGAGGACCTTGAGGCCGACCAGGGGGCCGGTGCGCGGGGGCGTGGTCATGCCGCGGCGGGGGGCTGGGGCGGGAAACGGCAGGTTCCTGCGGAAATCCGGAGCTCGTTAACCATTCGGAAAAGTGCCCTCCCTAGAGTGATCTTCGGAACCGGTGCGCCGGGTCCTGTTTCCTCCCCGATGTCGCGCAATGCGCGGCCACCTTGGGCGGGCGAGCCATCCGGCTGCCCGCCCCCTTTTTTTCGCCCGTCCGTCCCGGCAGCTCGGTTCGCCGCGTGGAAGCGGCATTCTGCGCATGCACCGCGGCCGATCAAGCCCGCCGGTCCGGGGCGGGACGCTGCTGGATGGCTGGGAATGGGGAGCGTTTGCGGGAGCCGGGGCATGGGGCGGCGGATGAAACCGCAGATCCACGCTGATGAACGCAGATGAAACGGTGCCACCTCCGGCAGTGGCGGCCGTCGATGCGCGACAGCACTCCACACACACACACGCGTCCGGATGCCAGACACACGCGTGCGGATGCCAGCTCACGAATCTTGGGACGGGTATCCCGCCCGTCCCGAGTGCCATCGGCAACCCACAGAGCCCCTGGCGCACAGCGCCCTCATCGCCGCTTTGCCGGGGTCGTCGCACACGCCTGACCGCCGGCACCGGCCCATCCGCGTGCATCAGCGTGCATTTGCGGTTTCATCGACTGCCCCGTCCGGCTTCATCCGTCGCCCCTCCCCCGGCTTCATCCTCCCGACTGCTCCACCCCAGCCCGGCCGCCCCTTCCACCCCGCGCCCCCATCGGCAATCATCCTACCCACACGGAAAACAGCGGGGGCTGACGCATGGACGAGACCCTTCTCGCGGCACTGGCAAAGGCGGCCGGCCTGGACAAGGCCTGGCAGGACCACCCGGAGGACGTCGCCGCCGCCGCCGCACAGGCGCTCAACACCGCCAACGCCATCCAGGCGCCGACCGACCCCGCCGCCGAACCCTGGCCGCCGATGCGCGCGGGGGTGGGGCTGTGAGCACCGACCTCGCCTACCTGTCCGCCGCCGAGGCCAGCCGCGCCTTCGCGGCCCGCACGCTCTCGCCCGTCGAGCTGATGCAGGCGCTGCTCGCCCGCATCGAGCGGCTCGATCCGCAGATCAACGCCTTCATCCGCCTCGACGCCGAGGCGGCGCTGGCGGCCGCCCGCGCCGCGGAGCAGGAGATCACCGCGGGGCGCATCCGCGGCCCGCTGCACGGGGTGCCCGTCGGCATCAAGGACATCATCGACGTGGCAGGCCTGCCGACCACCTGCCACTCGAAGATCCTGCTCGACAACGTGGCGCAGCAGGATGCGGTCGTGGTGCAGAAGCTGCGCCAGGCCGGGGCGATCGTCATGGGCAAGCTCTCGACCCATGAGTTCGCGATCGGCGGCCCCTCCTTCGACCTGCCCTTCCCGCCCGCGCGCAACCCGTGGAACCGTGACCACCATCCGGGCGGCTCCTCCTCCGGCTCCGGCGCCGGCGTCGCCGCCGGCTTCTTCCCCCTCGCGCTCGGCACCGACACCGGCGGATCCGTGCGCAACCCGGCCTCGGCCTGCGGCATCGTGGGGCACAAGCCGACCTACGGGCTGGTGTCCCGCCGCGGCGTCTTCCCGCTGTCCTTCACGCTCGACCATGTCGGGCCGCTGACCCGCACCGTCGCCGACAACGCGCTGCTGCTGGACGCGATCGCCGGCCACGACCCGGCCGATCCCGGCAGCACGCCCACCCAGGCCCGCTATTTCGGCCGCTTCCTCGACCGCGGCGTGCGCGGTTTGCGCATCGGCTTCGTACGCCACTTCCACGAGACCGACATGCCGGCCGACCCCGAGGTCACCGCGGCGCTCGAGCACGTCGCCCGCGTGCTGGAGGCCGAGGGTGCGGAGGTCCGCAGCGTCACCCTGCATTCGCTGGGCGAGTTCTCCGGGCTCAACCGGGTGATCCTGTGCAGCGAGGCCTGGTCGATCCACGCCCCCTGGCTGCGCAGCCGGCCCGGCGATTACGGCCAGCTCGCACGGCGCCGCCTGCTGCCGGGCGCCTTCATCCCGTCCGGCGAATATGTCGGCGCGCAACGCCGCCGCCTGCAGGTGATCGCCGGGGTGGAGGACGTGTTCCGCGACGTCGACGTACTGCTCTGCGCGAGCTCCATGGACCCGGCCAGCCGGATCGAGGACGCCGAGGAGACGGGCCGCACCTATCCGCGCCAGGCGCGCCTGCCGTTCAACGTGACCGGCCACCCGGCGCTGGCCATGCGGTCGGGATTTTCGCGAAACGGACTGCCATTGTCTGTGCAGTTCGTCGGCCGATACTTCGACGATGCGACCGTATTCAGGGTTGCCGCCGTATGCGAAAAGTCAATGGTTGATAAAACGTTACGCCCGCCGTTGATGTGATGTTATAGACCCCGGACCCGCGGTCGCTGGATGGCCCCGGGCCGGGAGACGACGCAGTGGCCAGCACCTACTCGTGGATCGGCGGCACACTCGGGGCCTGGGCCGATCCCGCGGCCTGGACTCCGGCGGGCGGCCCTCCAGGCGCGACGGACCGTGCGGATCTCAACGACGGTTTCGCCGTGACGAGCAGCGGCGTGCCGGGCGATGGCGCGGCCGGCGCCGTCAACTCCGGTGCGGGCACCTTCACTGGGAGCTTCACGTTCGACAGCCTGTACGTCGGAGACGTGTTCGAGCACGAGACGACCTTGACCTCCGGCGTCGATCGGATCGGCGCGATCCAAAGCCGCGGCACGCTGGTCGTCACCCAGGCCACCGTCGCGGCCGGACCCGTGATGCTGGGCGAGCCCCCGGTCGAAGGCCCATTCCTTCCACGCCCGCAGACCGGCAAGCTCATCCTCCGCGACCATGGCACGCTGACGGCGGACGCCTTCGTCCTGTATCAGGGCACCGACCTGACCATCCTCGGAATGGACGCGACGTCGCTGTTGGAGATCGGCAGCGCCGGCACGGGGGCCGTCGGCACGCTCACCGTGGATGCCGATGGGAGCATCATGGGCGCCGGCGTCGTCGTCGCCCCGGTCCTGCTCAATCGCGGGACCGTCGCCATCAGCTACATCGAGGGAACGGTGCTGAACGACGGTACGCTGTTCGCCGGCGTCTCCGCCGGCGTCAACAACGGCGTCATGTCGGGCAGCATCAGCAACGTCGTCAACAACGGGACGATCACCGGCGGCTCGATCCGGAGCGTCACCTCCACCTGAACGATCCTGACCGGCAGCCGCCTCGACGTCGAGGGCGGCAACTCCGGGACCGTCACCTTCAGCCAGCCGGGCGGCACGGTGGCGATTGCGAGCACCCACGCGCTGGACGGACTGGTCCTTGAAGGGTTCGGCCCAGGGAACTCGATCCTGGAAGACGGGCTGATCGCGACCGACGCGAGCTGGTCCGCGACCGGCGACGGCATCGGGACGGTCACGCTGACGCGCAACGGGACCATCGTCACCACCGCCACCCTGGCCGGTACGTATGACGGCGCGACGTTCGTCGTCCTTCCCCTGCAACCGACCTGGCAGTCCTCGACGGCGCTGTACCTCGCCGAAGGCACATTCGGGGCGGGCAACGCACCCCCCAGCGCCGGGGTGGCGACGGCGGATGCATTGGGCTGGGTGGGGGGCGCCGGCGATTGGGGCGACGCGACGCATTGGCGCGACCTGGTGACCGGCGGTTCGGTGGCCGCGGCGCCCGGGATCGGCAACACCGCGACGATCGCCCTGCAGGATGGCGCCAACGTGCTGAGCGGCCAGGGCGAGGCCGCCAGCCTCTCCCTGTTCGGACAGATGATCCTGAGCGGCAACGTCACCACCGGCACGCTCACGCTGGGCGATCTCGGCAGCTCGGGCCGCCCCGTCGTCTGGCAGGGCGGGACGCTCGTGGCGGGAGAACTCGACGTGCCGTGGGGCGGCGTCTGGGCGCATGGCGGCATGGTCTCGATCGCGGGAACGGCCTCGGTCGGCAACGTCGACATTTCCGTTCCGGGGAACACCTGGATCGAAACGGGGACGCTGGCGGCCGTGAGCGGGGGCACGTTGCATATCGGGGGGCCGGTGTCGCTCGCGGCCGGACTGATCACGCTCGACGACGCCTCCGTGCTGGAGATCGGGTCGGGCACCACGGCCACGGCGGGAACCCTGACCGTCGATGCCGATGGCTGGATCGGCAGCGGATCGTGGCATGTCGGCACGATCGCCGGGTCGGCGATCCGCAATGCCGGCACCATCGCGTTCGCGACGCTCGAAGGGGACGTGGCCAATCTGGGGCTGCTGCAGGGGGTGACCGCCCAGGCGGTGCGCAACGACGGCACCGTGGTCGACGGCGTGATCGGCCAGGTGACCGGCACCGGTCGGATCGAAGTGGCGGACACGCTGGAATTGGGAGCCGCCGCCGAGCAGCACGTGGCCTTCCAGGATGACTCGGCGACGCTGGTGCTGACCGCGCCGGACCAGGCGCCGGTGCTGGACGGGTTCATCAGAGGCGACAGGATCATCCTGAAATCCGTGATCGCGACCGCGGCCACCTATGCCCCGACCAGCGACGGCATGGGCAGGCTCGACCTCCTCAACGGCGACACGATGGTCGCGTCCCTCACGCTCAGCGGCGACTACACGGGCCAGACGTTCTATATGGGCGGCAGCAACGTGGTGACCTTGGCGCCGCCCGCGCCACCCCCCTGTTTCGTCACCGGCACCCTGATCCGCACCCGCCGCGGGGAGGTCCCGGTGGACGCGCTGCAGGTGGGCGACGAGGTCGCGACCCGCCTGCCGCTGGGCTTCCGCCCGATCCGCTGGATCGGCCGCCGCACCCTGCGTCCCGGCGCGCATCCGGACCCCGCCGCGGTCCGCCCGATCCGCATCCGCGCCGGTGCCTTCGGCCGCACCCTGCCGCGCCGCGACCTGCTGCTCTCCCCCGACCATGCGCTGTATCTCGACGACGTGCTGATCCCGGTGAAGCTGCTGGTGGACGGCGACGCCATCGCACCGGTCGACCTGCCGCAGGTCACCTACTGGCACGTCGAGCTCGACCAGCATGACGTGCTGCTGGCCGAGGGACTGCCCGCCGAATCCTACCTCGATGCCGGCGATCGCCACGCCTTCGGCGAGGACGGGATCGTCACGCTCCACCCGCGCTTCGGCTGGCTCGCGCGCGACGCGGAAAGCTGCGCCCCCCTCGTGGTGACCGGCCGCGTCATCGCGCGCCTGCGGGCCGATCTCGGCCGCCGCGCCGCGCGGCAACGCGCACGGCTGTGCCGCTGACTCGGACCGGTTGCTCCGCTCACCGGCGCCCGTCCTCGCGCCCGCCGCCAAGAGCCGACGGATCGGGGCCGGCCGGGGCGGCCGTCACGTTCACTCCGGCACGCCCGCCGCCGAGAGCCCCGCCGCGTAGATCCGCGCGACCCGCTCCAGCGGCATCGGGATCCGCGCGAGAAAGCCCGAGACGGTGAGATCCGGCTCGATCTCCAGCAACGCACGCGCGGCGGCGCGGGCCCGCGCCGGCTGGCCGCATCTGCCGCAGGCGACGACCAGCACCCGCAGCGCCACGGCGAACCGTCGGTTCTGCCCCAGCGCGAGGTCGGCCCAGCGCAGGGCGGCCGGATAATCCTCGTCGACCAGGGCGGCGACGGCCATCGCCCCGGACATCAGCCAGCCCCGCGGATCGCGCGGATTGAGCCGCTGGGCCCGCGCCACCATCGCGCGACCGGCTGCCGTGTCGCCGCACATCGCCTCGATCCAGCCGGCGAGGGTCAGGGCCATGGCGGCGTTCGGGTTGACCAGCAGGGCGCGCCGGAACAGCGGCCGCGCACGCGCCCGTTCCGTCGCGGCCAGGTTCCAGATCGCGAACGCCGCCATCCACAGCACCTGGCCGTCGTTCGGCGCGCGCTCCACCGCCTGCCAGGCGCGACGTTCCGCCGCCGCCGCGGCTTCCTCGTCCGGTTGCGCCCAGCCCTGGAAATGCATCTGCGCGCGGCAATATGCGGATGCCGCCAGCGCCGGGGCGTAGAGCGGGTCGAGCGCCAGTGCCTCGTCCAGGCAGACGAGCGCGGCGGCAAGGCTCTCGGCCGTGAACGTGCCGATCAGGCCCTGGGCCCGCAGCAGCAGGTCGTAGGCATCGAGCCGCGCGGGTGCGGCACGCTCGCGCCGTGCGATCTCGGCCGACTGCAACGTGGGCTCGATCGCCGCGGCAACGCTCTCGGCCACACGATCCTGCAGCGCGAACACGTCCGCCAGCGCGCCCTCGAACCGGTCGGACCAGAGCGTCGCGCCCGACGCCGTGTCGACCAGATGGCCGGTGATGCGCAGTTCGGTGTGGCTGCGGCGGACGCTGCCCTCCAGCACGTAGGCCACGCCGAGTTGCCCCCCGATCGCGCGGACGTCCATCGGCTGGCCCTTATAGGCGAAGGCCGAGTTGCGGGCGATGACGAACAGCCCGCTCAGCCGGGAAAGCGCCGTGGTGATCTCCTCGGTGATGCCATCGGCGAAATCGTCCTGCGCCGGATCGCCGCCGAGATTGGCGAAGGGCAGTACGGCGAGCCCCGGCAGCCCGCCGCCAGTCCCCGCCGCCGGCCAGGCCGGGGGCGCTTCGGCGCGCGCGGCGGGACCGGCCTCGTGCGACGGATCCGGGAGGGGCGGAGCCGGCTCGGGCGCGGTCTCCCGCACCTCGCCCACGAAGCGCACGCCCTTGCGTGGCAGCGTGCGGATCAGCCGCTGCGCCGCACCGCTGTCGCCGATCGCGGCACGCGCCGCGGCGATCCGGCTGGCGAGCGTGGCTTCCGACACGATCCGCCCGCGCCACACCGTGTCGTGCAGCTCGTCCCGGGTCACCACCCGCTCCCGCGCCGCGAGCAGGACGAGCAGCAGATCGAACACTTGCGGCTCGACGGCGACCGGCGTTCCGTCGCGACGGAGCTCGCGGCGGTCGGCATCGAGGATGCAGGTCCCGAAGGCGTAGATCACGACGGGGCCGATTGCCGCGCGGCCGGGGCCGGCGTCGGCGGCGGGACGCGGCCGAGCCGGACGGCCGTGGCAAAGCGGTCACTCATGCGATCGCACCGGGCGCACGCGCCGCGCCGCCGGACGGACGCGCACCGAAGATCCATCGCGCTGCGCGGCCCGCCGCAAAAATCATGCGCATCTCCAGGCGTTCTCCAGGTCATCTCCAAGCGGCGCTCCCGCGCGCCGCGCAGTGTGTCGGCATCGAGAGAGCGAAGGGATTTCTCATGTCGTCCAGCCCCCTCCCCCATCCGCGCCGCCATTTCCTGCACGCCGCGGCCGCAACCCTCGCCGCCGCCCCGTTCGCCTTGGCCGGCGGCGCTCGTGCGGCGACGGCCCCGAACGCAGCATCGGCCCAGAACGCAGCATCGGCCCAGAACGCGGCGCCGGCGAACGTAGCACCGGCGACGAAAGCGGCAGCGGCGAGCACGGCACCGGCCGGGTTCGCCGTCCCGCCCCGTCAGGTCGAGGCCGGGCTGCTGAGCGTCGGCCTGATCGAGGCCGGACCGTCCGACGGCCCCGCGGTGATCCTGCTGCATGGCTGGCCCTACGACGTCCACAGCTTCACCGAGGTCGTGCCACCGCTGGTCGCGGCAGGCTACAGGGTGATCGTGCCGTATCTCCGCGGCTACGGGTCGACACGGTTCCTCGACCCCCATGCCGTGCGCAACGGACAGCAGGCCGCGCTGGCCGAGGACGTGATCGCGCTGATGGACGCGTTGCACATCCGCCAGGCGATCCTCGCCGGCTTCGACTGGGGCGCACGGACGGCCGACATCGTCGCCGCACTGTGGCCGGACCGGTGCAAGGCGCTGGTCTCGGTCAGCGGCTACCTGATCGGCAGCCAGGAGGCGAACAAGGCACCGCTGCCGCCGGCGGCGGAACATGCGTGGTGGTACCAGTTCTACTTCGCGACCAGCCGCGGGCGCGCCGGCTACGAGGCGAACCGACGGGCATTCGCGCGGCTGATCTGGGAGACGGCCTCGCCGCGCTGGCAGTTCGACGACGCCACGTTCGACCGCAGCGCCGCCGCTTTCGACAACCCGGACCATGTGAGCATCGTGGTCCACAACTACCGCTGGCGTCTCGGCCTCGCCGATGGCGAGCGTCGCTACGACGCGCTCGAGGCGCGGCTGGCCGCGGCGCCGCTCATCCGGGTGCCCAGCATCACGCTGGAGGGCGACGCCAATGGCGCCCCGCATCCACCTCCGGCGGCCTATGCGCGGCAGTTCGCCGGCCCCTACCAGCATCGGCTGATCACCGGGGGCATCGGCCACAACCTTCCGCAGGAGGCACCGCGCGCCTTCGCGCAGGCCGTGCTCGATCTCGGCGCCGCCTGAGCGCCCGCCTGTCCGTCGGAGGAACCGCACATGCCGACCCGCCGCTCCTTCCTGTCCCGCGCCGCCGGCGGCGCCCTGGTTGCCGGCCTCGTGCCGGTCCTGGGCGCAAGAGCCGCCCCGGACGCACCCGCGTTCACCGGTCTGGACGGATGGCTCAACACCGATGCGCCGCTGCGGCTCGAGGACCTGCGCGGCAAGGTGGTCCTGGTCGATTTCTGGACCTACTCCTGCATCAACTGCCGCCGCACCATCCCGTACCTGAACCGCTGGCAGGCGCAATACGGGGCGCATGGGCTGCAGGTGATCGGCATCCACACGCCCGAGTTCGGCTTTGAGCGCATGCGGCCGAACGTGGCGGCCGGGGTGCGCGCCCTCGGCATCCGCTATCCGGTCGGGCAGGACAACGCGTTCCGCACCTGGCGGGCCTGGGGCGTCGAGGCGTGGCCCTCCTTCTATCTGCTCGACCGCAACGGGCGCATCGTTCTGGTGCGCGAGGGCGAAGGCCATGCCCATGAGCTGGAATCCGCGATTCGCGCGCTTCTCGGTCTTGCGCCAGGGGTGAAGCCGACGCCAGGCGACGATCCGGATCTGTCGGGCGTGCGGACGGGCGAGATCTATTTCGGCGCGCTGCACCCGACTCCGCAGGACGGCGTCCAGCGGCCGCGCACGGGGCAGGCCACGTACGCCCTTCCGGCCACCCCGCCGCGGATCGGTGCGTATCAGCTGGACGGGACCTGGTCGCGCGGACGGGAGGCGCTGGTCCTCGACTCCCCGACCGGGGCCCTGCGCCTGCGCTTCTGGGCCGCGAAGCTGCATCTGGTCGCCGGGGCGCCGCAGCCGACCCGGGTGTCCGTTCGTCTGGACGGAGGAGCGCCGCGGGAGGTCGAGATCGGGCAACCGACGCTCACCACCCTGGTCGACGGATCGCAGTACGGGCCGCACGACGTGACGCTGGCCGTCGCCTCCCCCGGCCTGTCCCTGTTCAGCGCCACGTTCGGCTGACGCGATGCGCCGGGCACACCGCGCGACGCCCCGGGGCGCCGCGCGACGCGGCGGCGGCGGCCTGCATGCGGCGAGATGCAGCGCGCGGCGGCGGTTAATTCTTTGGCAAGCAACGGCCGGTAGAACCGTTCCCACCATCGCATTCAGTGCGGCGCAGGGGGTTTCATGCCAGCCACGTTCACCTGGTCCGGCAACACCAACGGGCTCTGGAGCGACCCGACCAACTGGACCGACGTCACCGCCGGATCCGAACCCGCCGCCATGGCACCGGCCGCGGGAGACGTCGTGACGCTGATCGGCGGCGCCAACAGCCTGCGCATCGTGAACGGGCCGGGCGACGCCGAGGACCTGACGCTCGGCGCCCAGGTGGAACTCGCAGGCAGCTTCAACCTGGGCACCCTCACCCAGACCGGCACGCTGGGGCTCATCTCCGGCAGCGTCGTCGCGGGTGCGGGCAGCTTCGGCGGCTATGTCGGCATCCTGGGCGGCGGGATGATGATCGGCACGCTGACGCTGGACGGCGGCACGCTCGCGGTCGATCCCGGCGGCTGGATGGAGATCGGGTCGGACGGCACGGCCGACGGGTCCAACGGGCTGGTGGTCGACTTCAACAGCAGCCTCACCGGCATCGCGGCCACGCTCGACATCGCGACCGTGCTGAATCGCGGCGCCATCAGCGGCAGCTTCACGGCCGGCTCCCGGATTGGCGGCATGAATGCCGGCGTGATCAGCGGCCTTTCGGTGGACGCGATCCAGAACGACGGCACGATCATGACCGGCGACGGCCAGTCGATCACCGCGCGCGCCGTGACCGGGACCGGCACGCTCGGCATCTCCGCCGGCGGCACGCTGGAGATCGCGCAGGCCGTCAGCAACACGGTCACCTTCGCCGCGGATACCGGCACGCTGGTGATCGACGGCGGCGGGATCGGCGACCTGCTGTCCGTGCAGGGCTTCGCCGGCGGCGACATCATCCGGATCGGCGGCGGGATCACCGGTGCCCAATACGTCTCCGACGGCTGGGGCCACGGCACCCTGACCGCCAGCACCGCCAGCGGCAGCGTCGCGATCGAGCTGGCGGGCGCGTACGACGTCGACCCGGTCGCCCTGGTGCAGGGCGGCGCGGTCACCGTGGGCTTCGGCCTCGCCCTGCCCTGTTTCGTCACCGGCACCCGGATCCTGACTGATCGTGGAGAGGTCCCGGTCGAGGACCTGCGGATCGGCGACCGCGTGGCGACCGTGCTGAGCGAAGGCTTCCGCCCGATCCGCTGGATCGGCCAGCGCACGCTGCGCCGGCCGGCCGCCGACCTGCTGCCGGTGCGGATTCGCGCGGGCGCCTTCGGGCCCGGCCTGCCAGCGCGCGACCTGCTGCTCTCGCCCGACCACGCGCTGTATGCCGAGGGCGCGCTGGTGCCGGTGAAGCACCTGGTGGACGGCGCGGCGGTCGCCCCGATCGCGGTGAAGGGCGTCACCTACTGGCATGTCGAACTCGACGGCCATGACGTGCTGCTGGCCGAGGGGCTGGCCGCCGAATCCTACCTCGACACCGGCAACCGGTCGGCGTTCGTGAATGCCGGTCCCGTCGCCGACCTGCACCCGAGTTTCGCCGCCCTCACCTGGGAGGGCGAGGGCTGCGCCCCGGTCGCCGTCACCGGCCCCGCGGTCGAGGCGCTGCGTGCGCGGCTGAGGCATGCCGCCGCGGAACGGGATTCCACGGACGATGCGGGGGAGCGCGACGCCGCCTGAACTTGCCGAACCCGCTCCCGCGCGGAACACTGTCGGGCCGTTGCGGCACGAGGCACGACATGCGCTCCCCCTACCCGTTCCCGGTGCGCGAGGCGCGATGAGCCTCGACGGCACTGGCCCGGTCTCCCGGGTCTTCTTCTCCCAGCGGCTGCGGCTGCATTACGTCGACTGGGGCAACCCCGACGCCCCGCCGCTGCTGCTGGTGCATGGCGGGCGCGACCATTGCCGCAACTGGGACTGGGTCGCGGCCGCGCTGCGCCGCGACTACCACGTGATCTGCCCGGACCTGCGCGGGCATGGCGATTCCGCCTGGAATCCCTCGGGCCACTACGCGATGGCCGATTACGTCTACGACCTTGCCCAGCTCATCCACCAGCAGGCGCTGGCGCCGGTGTCGATCATCGCGCACTCGCTGGGCGGCAACGTCGCGCTGCGCACCACCGGCGTGTTCCCCGAGGCGGTCCGCAAGCTGGTGGCGATCGAGGGGCTGGGTCCCGGTCCGCGCACCAAGGTCGCCGCCGACCGCAAGCCGGTGGCGGAGCGCATCCGCGGCTGGGTGGAGGAGATGCGCGCCCAGGCGGGACGCCAGCCGCGCCGCTACGCCTCGATCGAGCAGGCCTTCGCCCGCATGCAGGAAGCCAACCCCCATCTGAGCGCCGCGCAGGCGCGCCATCTCACGGAACAGGGCGTCAACCAGAACGAGGATGGCACCTACACCTGGAAGTTCGACCCCTACGTCCGGTTGTGGCCGCCCTACGACATGACCCGGGAGGCGATCGCCGACCTCTGGGGCCGGATCACCTGCCCCACCCTGCTCGTCCATGGCACCGAGAGCTGGGCCACCAACCCGGCGGTGGACGGCCGCGCCGAGCATTTCCGCAACGCCCGCGTGCTGGGAATCGAAAAGGCGGGTCACTGGGTCCATCACGACCAGCTCGACGTGTTCCTCTCCGCGGTGCGCGATTTCCTGCGGGAGCCGGACGGCGCACAGGGCTAGGCACCGCGGGAGCGGGATCCGCGCGCGAGCCGGCACAACGTTTCAATTCTGCATCTTCGTCTCTTTCATAGGCCCGATCCGCGTGCAAAAGTGAGGTACCGGACAGGGACCGTGTGCCGCCCACGGCCTCGCCACGCCTGCTGACCGCCTCCACCACGCGCCGCCCGTCTCCGGTACGGACGGCACGCCACCTCGATCCAGCACCCGGAAGCGAATGCCCCCACCCCCAAGTGCCGTCGGCGCCTCCTCCGGATCGATGCAGGGCGACGGCCGCGGCGAGCCTGGCGCGACCGCGCTGCGGAGCCAGGCGCGGCGGCAGAGCGTGGGGATCGTCCTGCTGGTCGTGGCGCTATCCTTCGCGACCTGGGCCGGCGCGGTGGTGCTGCGGCACGACGCCCAGACCGCCGCCCTGGCGCGGGCGCGGGTGGAAAGCGAAAATCTCGGGGCGGGGATCGCCGACCAGGTCGGACGGGAGCTCGACGAGCTGGACGGCGCGCTCGAGACGGTCGTGCAGCGGCTGCGCGTCGACCCGGCGCAGCTCGAGCACCGCACTGGCTGGGAGCGGCCGCTGACGGCGATCCGGGGCGTGACGCATGTCGCCGTCATCACCCCCGACGGGCAGGTGCAGGGCGGTCCCGGACAGGTGTCGGCGCCGCTCCGCGATGCGATCCTGCGCGAGCACATGCCGGCCCATGCCGCCGGGCGCTCGGCCGGCATGCTGGTCGGCCGCGCCGTGACCGATCCGGCGACCCGCCAGCGCGTCATCCCGGTCTCGCGGCGGCTCGAGACGGTGGATCACCGCTTCCTGGGCGTGCTCCTGGTCTTCGTCGCCGCCGAGGCGTTCGGGCCGTCGCTGCCTCAGCTCGACCTGGGACCGCGCGGCCTCGTTGCGCTCGTCGGTGCGGACGGCACGCTGCGCGCGGTTCTCCGGCCGCCCCGGCCCGGCGCGCCGCCGACGGCGCAGGACAGATGGGGGCCGGCCTCACCGGCGGCCGCCGGCCAGGCGGGAGAGGAGGACGAGCGCGCGCTGACGGTGCGGCCGATTGCGGCGCATGGGCTCTCGGTGCTGGTCGAGCCCGATCTCGATGCATGGCTGGCCCCCTTCCGCCTGCAAGGCAGCCTGATCGCGGCCGGCGCGAGCTTCGTGACCCTCGCCTGGATCGGGATCGGCTGGCTGCTGCTCTCGGCCGTGTGGGACCGGACCCGCCTCGTCACCCGCCTCATCGACATGCGCACCGAGATGAACGCCGCCCTCGCGGCGGAACGTGGGGCGCTGGCGGCGACCCGGCAGGCGCTGGACCAGAGCCGTGTCCAGGCCGAGGCGGCCACGCTCGCCAAGTCGCGCTTCCTCGCGCAGATGAGCCACGAGTTGCGCACGCCTCTGCACGCGATGATCGGGTTCGCGGAGATCATCCGCGACCAGGCACCGCCCCAGTCCGCGGCCACGCTGCGCGGCTATGCGCAGCAGATCTGGTCGGCGGCGCGGGGGTTGCTCGAGCTGATCAACGCCATGCTCGAATTCGCCCGGATCGAGGGCGGTTCGGCGCAGCTGGTGGAAAGCGTCGTGCGGGTGCCGGACCTGGTACGCGCGACCATCGCCATGCTCGCGCCGCAGGCGGCGGCGCGCGGCGTCACCCTGCGGTCGGCGGTGCCCGACCAGGTACCCGCCTTGCGCGCCGATCCCGGCCGGCTGCGCCAGATCCTCGCCAACCTGCTGAGCAATGCGGTGCGGTTCGGGCGCGCGGGATCGGTGGCCACGCTCTCGGTGGCGGAGACGCCCGCCGGCGGGCTGGTCTTCATCTTCGCCGACCAGGGCGAAGGCATGACACCGGTCGAAATCGCGATCGCGCTCGAGCCGTTCGGGCAGGTGGATGCCTCCCTGGCGCGCCGCGAAGGTGGCGCCGGCCTCGGCCTGCCGCTCGCCAAGGCGTTGGTCGAGCTGCATGGCGGGACGCTGCGGATCGAGAGCCGCAAGGGGGAAGGCACCACGGTAGAGGTGGCGTTCCCCCCCGAACGCACGATCCGGCACACGGTGTCCTCCGTCCAGACGTGAGCGTCGGAGGGGCCGGCCTCGTACCGCCGCTCGGTGTCATGGCCGCGCTTGTCGCGGCCATCCACGGCTTCGTGCCGTTCGATGAGTCGTGGATGGCCGCCCTTCGGCGGCCATGACACGGGGGGGTGCCGCGCCGACACGGGCGGGCACCACGCCGCCACGGGCGGGCGACACGGGCGGGCACCACGCCGGCACGGGGGGGGCAGCACCGCGCCGGCAAGGGGGCACCGCGCCGGGACGCGAATTGCACAGCCGCGCAGGATCGGTCAGCATCGCTGCGCTTTTCCGGCTGGAGCGCCCGCATGGATCTGATCCTCCGCCAGGCCCGTCTGGCGCATGCGCCCGAAACTCCGCCGATGGATATCGGTGTGCAGGACGGCCGTATCGCCGCGATCGAACCACACCTCACAGCGGAGGGCTCGGAGTACGACGCCGCCGGCCGGCTGGTCTGCGCCGGGCTGGTCGAAACCCACATCCATCTCGACAAGTCGCGGATCATCGACCGCTGCGCCCCCGAAGCCGGCCGCGATCCCGCCGCGGTGCCGCGCGTCGCCGCCGTGAAGCACGGCTTCACCACCGAGGACGTCTACGCCCGCGCCCGCGCCACGCTCGAGACCTGCCTGGTGAACGGGTGCACCCGCATGCGGACGCATGTGGAGCTGGATGCCGGCGTGGAGATGCGCAGCTTCGAGGCGCTGGAGACCCTGCGCCGAGATTACGCCTGGGCGATCGACATCGAGCTCTGCGTCTTCCCGCAGGAAGGACTGACCGAGAACCCCGCCTCGGACCGCCTGCTGGTGGAGGCGCTGCGGCGCGGCGCCCCGGTGATCGGCGCCGCGCCGAATTTCGACCGGGACAAGGCGGGCCAGATCCGCCGCATCTTCGCGCTCGCCCGTGAATACGACGTCGGCCTCGACCTGCACCTCGACTCCGGCGACGCGCCGGTGGACATGGATATCGACCTGGTCTGCGACCTCACCGAAGCCCATGGCCTGGGCGGGCGCGTCGCGGTCGGGCATGGCTGCAAGTATGCGAGCCTGCCGCCGGACGGCCTGCTGCGCCTCGCCCGCCGGCTCGCCGATGTCGGCGTCGCGGTCACGGTCCTGCCGGCCACCGATCTCTTCATGCAGGGGCGCGACCAGACGCATGACATCCGGCGCGGGGTCGCGGATGCGAACCTGCTGGTGACGCAGGGCGTGAACTGCTCGATCTCCACCAACAACGTGCTCAACCCGTTCACGCCCTATGGCGACGGCTCGCTGCTGCGCATGGCCAACCTGCAGGCCAATGTCTGCCAGGTGAGCCGGCCGGACGCCTTGCGCGCCTGTTTCGACATGATCACCACCCGTTCGGCGCGCCTGATGAACCTGCGCGACTATGGGATCGCGGTGGGCAACCCGGCCGATCTCGTGGTGCTCGACGCCGCGACCCCGGAACAGGCGGTGGCGGAGATCGCGGCGCCGCTTGCGGTGTTCCGGCGCGGGCGGCGCACCGTCACCCGGCCGCGCGCGGTCCTGCATCGGCCGGACTGACCCAGGGCGGCGCGGCGCGCCATGGCCGCGGCCTATCGGCGCGACCGCGCCCAGAGCGGCAGGACGTAGAGCATGAGGATGAACCCGGCCGCGACGCCGGCGGTGGCGACCAGCGCCAGAGCCTCGCTGCCGGCGATCTTGCGCACGGTCACGTAGGCATCTCCGGTCATGCCGAGGGCAAGGAACCCCAGCGCCCAGAGCATCACCTTCCCGGTGTAGTCCAGCACCCGCTGCTCCGCGTTGCCGTGCACGGTGAGCCGATGAAAGGCGGCGGGGGCGATCAGCAGGATCACGCTCAGCGCCACCGCGGCCAGGCTCGCGAGATGCACGGCCTTGGAGCTGGGCGGCAGGGTGGCGAAGCTCTGCGTCAGCACCGCGGTGAACTGGAAGCCGAACAGCGCCTGGGCGCCGGGCACGATGACGCGGAGTTCCGTCAGGGACTGGACGATCCGCGTCTCGAGCGGCAGCTGCTTGTCCTGCATGGGCTCTTCCGGCGATTGGCGGGCGATCAGCATGGGGAAGCCGTACCAGGCGAAGCCGGCCCCCAGCACGAAGGCGCCGCCGGCGAGGCCCGCGCCCCAGGGGCCGACCGGCCGCACGAAGCCGATCGCGGCATCGAGGCCGAAGGCGAGCGCGAAGGGCAGCAGCGCGAGCTTCAGATGGAACGACGCGCGATGCACCATCGCGACCGAGGCATGTCCGTCGTCGGCGATCCGGTGCAGCGCCGGGGTCCCCAGCAGCAGCGCGGTGGTCGCGAGGATCAGCAGCAGGGCCGCGGCGTCGAGCGTCTTGAAGGCGGGCGGCAGGCTGTCGAAGGTCTGAGCGAACGCGGCGCGGTATTGCAGGCCCAGCAGGAGCTGCGAGCCCAGCATCACGAGCCGGGTTTCGCCGAGGAGGTCGCTGAGGCGGGAGTCGATCAGCGGCGTTGCCATGAGACGCTCTTCCTGGCCGGGCGAGCGGCGCACGTCCATGGCGCACCCAGGCCGGGCGGCGACACATGACGGTGAGAGCGCCCGATCGGCGTTCTTGCCGCCTGCCCGCCAATGGGCCTAGCAGAAGGCATGGCACAGACCCCCGTGATCGGCGTCACCCTCGATTCGGAGCAGCCGGGCGGCTACTCGAAATACCCCTGGTATGCGCTGCGGCAGAACTATGCGGACGCGCTGCTGGCCGCCGGGGCGCTGCCGGTCGCGCTGCCGCACGATGCGGGCGCGGCGGAGGCGTATCTCGACCGGCTCGATGCGCTGGTCGTCACCGGCGGGGCGTTCGACGTCGACCCTGCCCTGTATGGGGCGGACGAGCGGCATGGGAGCGTCACGCTCAAGACCGGCCGCACGGCGGCGGAGCTGGCGCTGACGCGGGGTGCGATGGCGCGCGGGCTGCCGATCCTCGGGATCTGCGGCGGCGAGCAGTTGCTGGCCGTGGTGCTGGGCGGAACGCTGATCCAGCACATCCCGGACAGCATCGCCGACGCGCTGCCGCACGAGCAGCCGAATCCAAGGCACGAGCCCGGCCACGCCGTGACCGTGGTGCCGGGAACCCTGCTGCACCGGATCGTCGGTGCGCCGCGGATGGAGGTGAACTCCTCCCACCACCAGGCGGTGCGCGAGGCCGGCCCGCGGGCGCGGGTGAACGCCACCGCCCCGGATGGCGTGATCGAGGGCATCGAGGATCCGGACGCCCGCTTCTGCCTGGGCGTGCAGTGGCATCCGGAGTTCTTCATCGATCCGGGCGACCGGCGGATCTTCGACGCGCTCGTCGCCGCCTGCGGCTGAGCGGGACCGCGTCGGCTTCTGCTTGCGGAACGAGACCTGCGCGAAACGGTGATGTCGGCCGGAGTGGTGCGGACGGGTACCCGCCCCCAATGTCATCGGCATGCACCATGCAAGTTCGCCGCCCCGGCGACGTCCGCCCCGGCTTCGGGAAAGCTTCGATGCGCTGCGCGCGCGGTCGGGACGCTGGCGGGAGCGGCTCACGCCCAAGCGGGTGCATGCGCCGTCCCTGGACTGGCTGAACTTCCTCGTCGCCGACGTGCGCGGCGCCCTTGGCCCGTTCGTGGTCGTCTATCTCGCCTCCGAGGCGCATTGGGACGCGGCGACGGTCGGCCTCGTGACCTCGATCGGCGGCTGGATCGGGCTGTCGGCGCAGACGCCGATCGGGGCGTGGCTCGATCGCACGCCGCACAAGCGGGGATTGCTCATCACCGCGCTGGTCCTGCTGTCCGTGGGCGCGGTGATGGTAGCCTGGTGGCCGCGCTTCTGGCCGGTGCTCGCGGCCAACAGCCTGATGCAGGTGGTGAGCGGCGTGTTCGAGCCGGCCATCGCCGCGCTGACCCTCGGCCTGTGCACGCGGGAGACGCTGACGCGGCGCATGGGCCGCAATGCCGCCTGGTCGCGCGCCGGCAACATCGTGGTCGCCGTGACCTCGGGGCTGCTGGCCTGGCTGGTCTCGGCGGAAGCCGTGTTCCTGCAGGTGCCGGTGATCGCGGCGCTGACCGTGATCGCCGTGGTCTCGATCCCGAAGAAGGCGGTCGATGGCCGCCGCGCGCGCGGCCTGGAGACCGGTGAGGGCCATGACGAGGGGCCGGCCGGCTGGTTCGCCATCCTGCGGTCGGGGCCGATGCTCGCCTTCGCCGCGTGCAGTTTCCTCTACGAGCTCGCCAGCGCGCCGCTGCTGACCCTGGTCGGCCAGATGGTCGGCCAGCAGCGCCCCGGCAGCGGGCTCACCTTCACCTCCGGCTGCATCATTGCCTCCCAGTTCGGGATGCTGGCCAGCTCCATCCTGGTCGGGCGCCGCGCCGATGCCTGGGGCGCGCGCGGGATGCTGGCGGCGGGGTTCGTGCTGCTGCCCGTCCAGGCGGTGCTGACCATGCTGACGACCGATCCCGGGTGGTTGTTGGCGATCCAGGTCGTGGGCGGGCTGGGCGGCGGCTTCCTCTTCGCGTTGACGCCGATCTGGCTGGCCGACGCGACCAGGGGCAGCGGCCGCTACAACCTGGCGCAGGGCGTGGTGGCGACGGTGCGGGCGCTGGGGGTGACCAGCAGCGCGGTGCTGGGCGAGTTCGTGGTGGACCGGTTCGGCTACGCCCCGGCCTATGGCGTCTGCGGCGGGCTGGGGATCGCGGCGGCGGTCCTGATCTGGGTGGCGCTGGCGGAACGGGGCCAGCCGGCGGCGGCGCCGGCCCGCGCGTGAGGCGCGTTGCGCGCGTCAGATCGCGCGTGATGGGTGTGAGGGGCCGTCATATGGCGCGCCAGAACGGCCGGGCGAGGCCGAGGACGAGCAGCCCCGTGAGCCCCATCGCGGCCGTCGCCCAATGGGCGCCGATCGCGTCCGCCAGCAGGCCCAGCCCCACGAACCCGACCGGCCCGATGCCGATGCAGACGGAGAGCACGCCCAGGATCCGGCCGCGCATCTCGGGCGGCGCCGAGAGGTAGACCAGCGTCGCCTGCATGATGCTGAACCCCGCGCCGCCGAACCCGGTGAGCAGCAGGGCGGCGCCAGCGACCTCCGGGACGGGCACCAGGGCGAAGAGGGTCAGCATGACCATGTAGAGCGTGACGCCGCCCAGATAGGTGCGCGCGTACCAGGCGGGCTTCAGGAACACGGCCAGCAGCATGGCGCCGCAGAACGCGCCGATCCCGTCCATGCTCGCGAGCACGCCGATGCCGGACGGGCCGAGCCCGAGGCGGTCCTGACCGATCACGGGGATCATCGCGGTGAAGGGCCAGGCGAACACGTTGTAGACGATCGTGACCACCAGCGTGCCGGACAGGCGGCAATCGGTGCGGACCAGCGCCAGGCCTTCCGCGATGCGCGCGAGCACGGACCCCGATCCCGACGGCGCTGCGTTGCGGTAGCGGACCCGCAGCGCCGCCACCAGCGCCCCGAGATACAGCAGCACCGAGAGGGCGAAGGCTCCGTCGATGCCGATGCCGGCCAGCAGCAGCCCGCCCACGGTCGGCCCCACCATGCGGGAGGCGTTGTTGGCGCCGACGTCGATCGACATGGCGGTGCTCATCTGGTCGGCGCCCACGACCTCCCCGATCATGACGCGCCGCACCGGATTGTCGGTGGCCCAGGCGAGGCCGTTCACGAGGCAGCCGATCGCGAGGTGCCAGACCTCGAGCCGGCCCGCATAGGCGAGCCAGGCGAGCGCGGCCGAGGTGGTGCCCAGCATCAGCACGACGCCAATCAGCGTGGTGCGGCGCTCGATCCGGTCCGCCCAGGCGCCGAGGAAGGCGCCGAACAGCCCCATCGGCAGCAGGCGCAGCATGGTCATCATGGCGACCAGGAAGGCCGATCCGGTGCGCTGGTAGACGACGACGCCGATCGCCACGGTCTCGAGCCAGCGGACCACGAAGATCACGAGGCCGACGCTCCAGAGGCGCCAGAAATCGGCACACCCCGCAAGACCCAGGCGATGCCAGGCGGCGGCGCGGCCGGTCGGCTGCGCGTCGGCGGTGCTCACGGTTCGGACGTCCTCTCCTTGGAGCTCTTCCGGCTCACTTTCGCTCGCGGGAAACGCTTCAGCTTCTTGTCTGGTCGCGTGATTCACGGCTCCGGCGAGTCCGCCTCCGCCGATCACGCTCAACGGGACGAGGACAGCACGCGGGCCGCGCCGTCGGGAAGTCACGCAGGCGTATTGCAGCGACGCGCCATGCGAGGGACGATTTGTCGATAGTCAGGGGAGGAGGGCGGCATGGCACGCACCATCGCGGTGGGCATCGGCCTGATGGAGTTCCCGTTCGAGACCGTCGACGGGTTCTGGCGCTGGGTGGATCTGTGCGAGGCCGGCGGGATCGACTCGATCTGGCAGACCGACCGGCTGGTCAGCCGCACGCCGATCCTGGAATGCATGACCGCGCTGGCGGCGATCGCCGGGCGGACTCGGCGGATCAAGTTCGGCGTGAACGTCGTGTCGGTGGCGATGCGCGATCCGGTGCTGCTGGCCAAGCAATGCGCCACGATCGACGTGCTGTCGCAGGGCCGGCTACTGCCGGGGTTCGGCATCGGCAGCCCGCGCGGGCCGGAATGGACGGCGATGCACCTGGACGCCTCGACCCGCGGCAAGCGCACCGACGAGGCGCTGGAGATCATCGCGCGGCTCTGGGCGGGGGAGAAGCTCGACTATGCGGGGAAGCATTTCCGGCTGACCGGCGCGTCGATCTCCCCGGTGCCGGTGCAGCCGGACCTGCCGATGTGGATCGGCGGCGCGTCGGAGGCGGCGGTACGGCGGACCGCGAAATACGGCACCGGCTGGCAGGCGGGGCCGGAGACGCCGGCGCAGGTGGCCGAGGTGGTGGCCGCGATCAGGACGGCCGCCACGGCGGCTGGCCGCACGATCGACGAGGACCATTACGGCGCCGCCTTCGCCTTCCGCTTCGGACGCTGGTCCGATCCGGGGATGGCGCGCGTGGCGGAGGCCTATAAGGCGCGCACCGGGCGCGACGCGGCGGAGGCGTTCGCGGTGGGCGGCGTGGCCGAGGTGATGGCGCGGCTGTCGGACTACGTGGAGGCCGGTGCCTCGAAGTTCATCCTGCGCCCGGCCGCGACGGGGGATGGGGACATGCTGGCGCAGACGCGGCTCCTGATCGAGG
>MKTV01000052.1:34606-41146 GCA_001898425.1 Rhodospirillales bacterium 69-11 | reverse complement strand
GGGGGGGGGGTGGGGGGGGCTCGGGTCCGGGGCTCCGCGCCAGGCTGGTGCCGGGGGGTGCGGTCGGTTGGAACCGCAGATGCACGCGGAGGGCCGTTGCGGGCCGGCGGGCGCATGTCGCAGGCCATGCCGTCCGGCTGACGCCCCCGGACGCGAGGGGTCGCCGCGGACCAACTTGACTCGACCGTAGCCGGTGCCACCTTCAGCCGGACATGCAATACGTCAATCTTGGCCGTACAGGTCTCCGCGTGTCCCGGTTATGCCTGGGCACGATGACCTTCGGGCTGCAATGCGACGAGACCCGAAGCAACGCCATTCTGGACGCCGCATTCGAAGGCGGCATCGACTTCATCGATACCGCCGACGTCTACCCGCTGGGGGGCGATCAGGGCACACGCGGCCGCACCGAGGAGATCGTCGGGCGGTGGCTGAAGGGTCGCCGGCACGAGGTGATCCTGGCCACCAAATGCGTCGGCGCCATGGGACCGAAGCCGTGGGACCAGGGCATGTCCCGCAAGCACATCCTGGACTCGATTGATGCGTCCCTTCGCCGATTGGGTACGGACCATGTCGATCTTTACCAGTTGCACCTCTACGACGCCGCGACCCCGCTCGATGAGGCCCTGAGCGCGCTCGACACGGTCGTCCGCAGCGGCAAGGCACGGTATGTTGGGGTGTCGAACTGGCTGGCGCACCGCGTCGCGCGCGCCCTCGGCCGCTCCGAGTTGAAGAACCTGGTCAGCATCGTTTCCGTACAGCCACGCTACAATCTGCTGTTCCGCAGCTACGAGCGTGACCTGCTGCCCTTGTGCCAGGAAGAAGGCATCGGGGTGATCCCGTACAATCCGCTCGCCGGCGGGTTGCTGACCGGCAAGCACCGCCAGGCCGCGCCCCCACCCGAGGGATCGCGATTCACACTGGGATCGGCCGCGGCCGCCTACCAGGCGCGGTACTGGAACCAACGCGAATTCGAGACCGTGGAAGCGCTTCGAGGTGCTGCGGCGGAGGCCGGGATGAGCATGGCGACGATGGCCATCGCCTGGGTGCTGAAGAACCCGGCCATCACCGCGCCCATCATCGGCGCGAGCCGCCCGGAGCAGCTTGCCGACAGCCTGGCTGCCGCGGATGCCACGCTGCCGGACGACCTCCGAACCAGGCTCGATGAGCTCACCCATGGATGGCGTGCCGTCGACGCGGAGCGCTGACGGCCGGCACGATTGGTAGCACACGACCTCCGGCCCTCGTGCAGTCATGCGCGAGGGCCGGAGGGTGTTCGTGAGCCATCAAGGCGTGACGACCCGCGCGGGTCAGATCACACCATTCGTCCGCAACGCCTCCAGCTCCGCCGCGCCGAGGCCCAGCATGCCGCCATAGACCGCCTCATTGTGCTCCCCGACATGCGGCGAGACGCGGGTCGGCACCTTGTCGGCACCGTGGAAGCGCAAGGGGCTGTTGGGCATCACGACGGGGCCGAAATCGTAGTGGTCCACGACCTCAAGCGCGCCGCGGGCGTGCATGTGCGGGTCGTGCATCACCTCCTCCAGCTCGCGCACCGGGGCGCAGGGGATGCGATACCTGCTCGTCGCGGCGAAGATCTCGGCGCGGGTGTGCGCGGTGGTCCATCCGGTCACCAGCGCCTCGGTCTCCGCGTAATGCGCGGCGCGGGCCTGGTTGCGGATGAAACGAGGATCGTCGCGCAGATCCTCCCGCCCCATGGCGCGCAGCAGGTTCTGCCACTGCGTCTCGGTCACCAGGATGATCGCGACATGCCCGTCCTTCGCCGGATAGACGTTGTAGGGCGCGCGGGCGTGGTTGGCGAAGGCGTTGCCGGTGCGCGCCGGCACCTTGCAGCCGGCCTTGAAATACTGGTCCTGCGCGGTGGCGAGGCAGGGATACACCGCCTCCACCATCGCGACCTCCACCAGCCGGCCGCGCCCCGTGCGCTCCCGCTCCAGCAGCGCGGTGACCAGGCCGCCATACAGGGTGGCGCCGCCCAGGATGTCGACATAGGGCGCGCCGGTGCGCAGCGGCGGCCCGTCCGGCATGCCGGTCAGGCTCATGACGCCGGACGCCGCCTGGATGGTGAAGTCCATCGCCAGGTTGTCGCGATCGGGACCGGACAGGCCGAACCCCGTCGCGGTCGCGTAGACCAGGCGCGGGTTGAGCGCGCTCAGCACCGGCCAGCCGACGCCCAGCCGGTCCATCACGCCGGGGCTGTAGTTCTCGACCACGGCGTCGACCTGCGGGATCAGGCGGCGGAGCAGGTCGCGGCCGGCATCGGTCTTCAGGTTGAGCGTGATGCCGCGCTTGTTGGCGTTCAGCATGGCGACCGGGAAGGAGCCCTCCTTTCCCGGGGCGGCCATGGCGCGGAGGCTCTCGCCGCCGGGCGGCTCGACCTTGATCACGTCGGCGCCGGCCTTCGCGAGCAGGAAGGTCGCGTAGGGGCCCTGGTAGAACTGGGTGAAGTCGAGAATCGTGAAGCCGGCGAGCGGCGTGTTGGCGGTCATTATCTCTCCGTGGTCCTCAGTGACCCTCGTGCTTCCTCCGTGGTGAACGCTGTCGAGCCCGCGGCTTCATCGTCACCCTCGCGACCCCTCGTCAGGTGGTCGCACCGCCGCGTCGTCCAACACGGAGAAGCCGGAGGACCACGGAGGGCCACAGGAGCGTCTTCCTAGACCGCCGCGCCCACGCGCGCCCGAGCGGCCGCTTCTCGCGCCATCTGGGCGCATAGGCCGGTATAGGCCGTCGGGTCCAGCAAGCCCCGGATCGCCTCGGGCGCCATGTGCGCCGTCACGCGCGCATCCGCCGCCAGCACGTCCGAGAACGAGCGGTGTTCCACGAACGCCGCCTGCGCCGCGTCGTAGACCACGTCATGCGCGTGCTGCCGGCCAATCGCGCGGCCGAGGTCCAGCATCACCGCCTCGGCCATGATCAGCCCGCCGCCCAGCTCCAGGTTGCGCCGCATCCGGTCGGGATCCAGCCGCAGCCCGCGCACGATTTCCACCACCCGGCTCAGCGCATCCCCCAGCGCGATACAGGCGCGCGCCTCGGCGCTGTCCATCATCAGGTCGGTCGTGCGGTCGGCCTCGTGCTCCGTCGTCATCGCCTCGAGCGCGAGCGGCACCATCGCGCGCACCTCGGCGGCCGCGGCGATCACGTCCTGGCAGAGCTTCGGGTTGCGCTTCTGCGGCATGGTGGAGCTGCCGACCGTGCCGGGCGGCACCGGCTCCTCCACCTCGCCGAACTCGGTCTTCATCAGCGTGTAGATCTCGCGCCCGATCTTGCCGCAGGTGGCGGCGATCAGGCCCAGCACGCAGACGTTCTCGGCCAGGTGGTCGCCCAGCGCGCGCGAGGGGACCGGCATGGAGCCGAAGCCCAGTAGCCGGCCGATCGCGGCCTGCACCGGCGGGCCCTGCTCGCCCAGGGAGGCGAAGGTCCCCGCCCCGCCGCCCAGCATGGCCACGAAGATGCGCGGGGCCGCCTGGCGCAGCCGCTCCTGGTGACGCAGCAGCTCGTCGATCCAGACCGCGACCTTGTAGCCGAACGTCGCCGGCACCGCGTGCTGCCCGTGCGTGCGGCCCGGCAGCACCATCTCCGCGCTGCGCTCCGCGAGATCGGCCATGGCGCCCAGCGCCTGGCGGAGCAGGTCCTGGAAGATGCCGTGCGCGTGGCGGAGAACGAGCAGGTCGCCGGTCTGGGTGATGTTCTGCGTGGTCGCGCCCCAATGCACCCAGCCGCCATGCGGCTCGCCCACGATGCGCGCCAGCTCCCAGACCAGCGGCACCAGCGTATGGCCGGTCCGCGCGAAGCCCTCGTCGATGCGGGCGCGGTCCATCAGCTCCAGCCGCGCGGCCGCCGCGATCGCCTCCGCCGCCTCGGGCGGGATGATCCCCAGCTCCGCCTGGGCGCGGGCGAGGGCGACCTCCACGTCGAGCCAGGCCTGCCAGCGCGTCTCCAGCCGGTAGAGGGCGCGCACGCCCGGGTCACGCACGCGGGCGGCGGTGGGCAAGTCGCTCATGATCGGTCCGTTCCTGGCGTTTCCTCGGTCCCGCACGGTAGGACCCGATCGCGCGGCCGGCAACGCGCGCCGCCGCGGCGAGCCGGATGCCGGACGGCGCCGGCATGCTCGCGCTGGACGGCGGCTTTCGTCGTGCGCCCGATACCCCTCAGAGTTCCAGCCGCCCCTCCATCATCGGCACGCAGTTGCCGGCGATGGTGGCCAGCACCGGCCCCTCCGCCGTCTTGCGCGCCGAGGCGATGATCAGGCTGGGCCGCCCCATCTCGACGCCCTGCTCGATCTCGTAGTGCAGGTCGACGTTCTCGCCCGGGGCGAGCGAGGTGAGCAGCGCGGCGAGCGCGGCGTTGGCGCTGCCCGTGGCCGGGTCCTCGAGGATGCCGCCGAGGGGCGCGAACATGCGGGCGCGGAGATGCGTCGCGTCGCCGTCGATGCGGGCATAGAGGTGCAGGGAGAAGCGCCGGTCGTCGTCCGGCATCGCCGCCGCGGCGCGACGGAACGCGGCGATGTCGGGTTCGGCGCGCGACAGGGCCTCGACCGAGGCGACTTCCGCGATCACGAACCGCGTGCCGACCGAGGCCACCAGGGGCGTGTGCGCCGTGGTCAGGATCTCCGACACTGCGAGGCCGGCACAGGCCGCGACCGCTTCCGCCGGCACGTCGATGTCGATCGACAGCGCGCGCGGCGCCGAGATGCGGGCGCCGCAGATCGCCTGCGCCTCGTCGCGCAGCACATGGACGCGGACGAGACCCGCGATCTCCTCGAACACGTAGTGTTCCGGCGGCGTCGGATCGCGCCGCGCGAGCACGTAGCCCGTGCCGACATTCGGATGGCCGGCGAAGGGCAGCTCCGTCTTCGGCGTGAAGATGCGCACGCGGGCATGATGCTGCGGGTTCTGCGGCGGCAGCACGAAGGTCGTCTCGGAGAGGTTGAACTCGGCGGCGATGGACTGCATCTGCGCGTCCGTCAGGCCGGTCGCGTCCGGGAACACCGCGAGCGGGTTGCCGCCGAAGCGCTTGTCGGTGAAGACGCCGACGGTGACATACTCGTAGACGGCCATGCTGCCCTCCTGAAACCGGGGCGGAGAATGCAACAGCCGCGGCCGGGGCGCGAGGGAGGAACGGATGACGGAAACGCAGGGGCCGCCCGCGTGGCGCGCGGTCGCGGAGTGGTATCGGCACTATTTCGCGGCGCTGGTGCTGCGGACCGTCGCGCAGCGAGGCGCTCGCGACGCGGCGGAGCTGGTGTTCCGCACCTTCCGCCGCCAGCACCACGCCCGCTTCCTGCCGGGGCTGCGCAAGCTGGGGCTCGACGGGCTGCCGCATGCGGTGGCGGCGGCGAGCTACCACTACCTGTCCAACCGCATCGGCGGCGTGTCGGTCGAGTTCATGCCCGAGAGCGACCGGAAGGCCTGGGTGCGCTTCCCCCCGCCGCGCTGGGTCTGGCCGACGGTGACGATCGCGGCGATCCCGACGGAGGTCTCCGCCGCCATGCTGCGCGGCTGGCAGGCGCATAATGGCGTCTCCCTCGGCAACCCCCGCCTGGGCTTCGTCTGTACCGGCATGACGCCGGACGGCCAGCCGGGGCTCGAGGGCTATTTCCTGGAACACGACCGCGACCTCGCCCCCGAGGAGCGGCTGCGCTTCGCGCGGCACGAGCAGGCGCCGGAGTTCGACCCGGAGCGTGCCCCCCGGCTCGACCCGGCGGACTGGCCGGCGGACCGGCTGGCCAAGGCGCACCGCGCCTATGCGATGGAATACGTGCGGTCGGCCTTGCCCGAACTGCTGCAAGCCTTCGGGCCGGAGGCGGCGCAGTTTCTGGGCGGCGGTGCGGCGCGGCTGGTCGGCATGCAGATGTATCCCGAAATTGCCGCGGGACTGGGCGGCGGATTCGAACCGGGCCCGGCGGGATTCGCACGCTTCATGGTGGCGCTGGCCGCCGCGCAGGGCGACCGCGCGATGGCGGAACCGGACGGGGCGACGATGGTGGTCCGGCAGGAAAGCGTGCGGCTGATGGACGGCGTGCCGGAGGCCGGTCCGGTGCTGCTGGCCTGCTGGGCCGCGCTGCTGGAGGGCGCCGCGGCCGCGCATGACCGGCGCGTGGTGCTGGAGCGCACGGGACTGTCCTGGCGGGTATCGCGGCGGTAGGCGCAGGCCTCGCCTGCGGCACGTCACGGACGCTGGACGCGAGGACATGCACCGCCTCCCCCCTGCGCGCGGACGACTTCCCTGCACGCGGGCGACTTCACACGGCGGTCACTTCCGGGGGGGCGGCTGTTGCTCCCGAACCGGGAGTTGGTTATGCTCTGCCGGACTTTGCGAGTCATTCGCAATCTTGGAGGTGGTTCCCTCGATGGGTCAGGACAGTCGCATCACTCGCCGCTGCGAGCGTGCCGTGGTCACCGCCTATCGCGAGCTCCGCGCCCATGGCTCCGACGATCTCGCCGCCTTCCAGAGCTGCACGACGCTGTATCGGATCCACCACCCCGAGGCCTCCATGCAGGAGGCGCGGCTGCTGGTGTCGGA
>MKTV01000052.1:33940-34431 GCA_001898425.1 Rhodospirillales bacterium 69-11 | reverse complement strand
GCGCGCCCACGTCATCCGCGCGCCCACGTCATCCGCGCGCCCCGCCCGGCATCGTCCCCCGCCCCCACGTCATCCGTGGGCCCCGACCCGCGGATCCCCCCCGGCACCGTCCTCACAGTCGGGATCGCCGGGTCAAGCCCGGCGAGAACGGTGGCGGAGCGTTGGGAGCGTCCTCACCAAGCGCCAGAGAAGACCACTCAGAGAAGCTGGCCGCCATCCACGACAATCGTCTGGCCGGTCACCCAGTTCGCAAGCGGTGACGCGAGGAACAGCGCGACGTTCGCGACCTCCTCCGGATGGCCCAGCCGGCCGAACGGAATGGCGCGCAGCACCGCGTCATAGACGGGCGAGCCCTCCTTCTTGCGGCGATCCCAGACCCCACCCGGAAACTCGATCGAGCCGGGAGCGATGCCGTTCACCCGGATGCCCTTCTTCGCGTACATCGCCGCCTGCGTGGCGGTGTAGTGGATCACCGCCGCCTTGATCGCCCC
>MKTV01000052.1:30539-33907 GCA_001898425.1 Rhodospirillales bacterium 69-11 | reverse complement strand
GGAGATGGAGGAGGTGTTGATCACGTTCCCCTTGCTCTTCTCCAGGAAGGGCAGCGCGGCCTGCGTCGCGTGGACCACCGCCATCATGTCGACCGCCATGCTGGCCATCCAGCCCGCCTCGTCGTCGGAGGAGCCGAAGGCGGAGGCGTTGTTCACCAGGATGTCGATGCCACCCAGCGCCTCGGCGGCCGCGGCGACGTAGCTGCGGATCGCGGCGGCGTCGCCGAGGTCGGCGCTGCCGGCATGGGCGCGATGACCATGGGCGGCGATCTCCTGGCGCGTCGCCTCCAGCGCCTCGGCCCCGCGGGCGCAGATCGAGACATCCGCGCCGGAGGCCGCGAGCCCGAGTGCGATGGAGCGCCCAATGCCGCGGCTGCCGCCGCAGATCACGGCCCGCTTGCCGGTGAAATCGATGATCATGCCCCGCCCCTTCTTGCTGCGCGCCGCACGGTGGCGTGGTTCACGACAGTGCGCAACGTCCTCCCACACCGGCGCGCCGAGCGGCTCATGCCGGCGCGCTCAATGTTTGACTCGCATGTCGCTCACCTCGGCGCGCGGTATTCCCTTGGTTTGGGCGCGGCCGCCCCACCAACCCCACGCCAGGTACCGACGAGCCAAGAGGCTCATCGGTATCAGCCGTAGGCGCGGGTGATCACGGCATCCACGGCGGCAACCAGACGGATCGCGTCCGCATCGCTCGCAAGCGAGGCAACCGGATCTCCGAGCAGGGCGCGGCGGACGGCTTGCAGTTCGAACGGGTTGAGGAAGAGGCGACGCCCGTCGATCAGAAAGTCCGGCACGAGTCCCGCGTCGATCCCGCGGTCGGGAACCGTCACGATCAATGGCACAACCAGCCGGGACGCCAGCGCGGCGTAGCGCGCAGATTGCACGTCCACGCCGTACGGAATCGTGAGCCGGTGCCGACCGGGTGAAACATAAACGTCGAACTGAGCTATCAGAGCGTGGAGAACGCCTCGCCCCAGAGGCCGTGCTCATCCTGATGGGCGCGGATCCAGGCAATCGTCGCGTCGATTGCTTGTTCCCGCTCCGCTCGGCGGCTGCTCTCGGCCGCGACATGCGCGGCGAGCAGGGTCTCCACCGTTTCTGACAAGTTCGGGGTCAGGGCGCGCACCTCCCGCACCAGCGATTCGCTCAAGGTGAGGTTCACTGCACGCTTGCGGCTGCGCGCGGCAGGCGGAGCACGTTCATTCATGCCGAGCCTCCTCACGCGCATGCTGTGCGCATGAGGAGGTGGCCGCAACTGACGCCCCGTGTCACATCGCGGTTTCGCGCACCCATTCCGCGATCTGCGCATGCGTCGCGAACCAGCAGCCACCCTTCGACTTGCAGTGCGCGATCAGCCGGTCGAGCACCGGCAGGCGGGAGCGGTGGCCGCTGATATGCGGGTGCAGGGTCAGCAGGAACATGCCCCCTTCCTCCCACGCGCCGTCGAACTCGGCCTTGAAGATCTCCTCGACAGCCGAGGGCGGCGTGTAGGGCCGCAGCGCCGAGAACCGGACGAAATTGTAGTAGACCGCGTCGTCGCGGATCCACTCGGGCGGCAGCTCGATGATGCCCGTGGGTTCGTCCTGCTCCAGCAGCTCGTACGGGTCGTCGTCGGCCATCAGCGAGCTGTCGTAGAGCAGCTTCATCTCGCGGATGATGTCGAGCGTGTTGACCGAGAAGTCCCAGCTCGCCGTCCGCATGCCCACGGGTTCGGTTCCGGCGATCTTCGCCAGCGTGTCGCGGGCGCGGAAGGTCAGCTCCCGTTCGGCCTCGCGCGGCAGGGTGGTGTTCGCCTCGTGGATCCAGGAATGGATGCCGATCTCGTGCCCGTCGCCGGCGACGGCCCGCACCTCGTCCGGATGCAGCAGGGCGGAAACGGCGGGGTAGAAGAAGCTCGCCGGCACCGACTCGCGCGCCAGCAGCTTCAGGATGCGCGGCACGGCCTGGCGGTTGCCGTACTGGCCCTGGCTGATGCGCATCGGGCTTTCGTCCGCATCACGCAGCGGGATCGTCTCATGATCCGCATCGAAGCTGATCGCCACCGCGCAGCGCGCGCCGTTCGGCCATTTGGACGGCCGCAGGCTGCGGCCCGCTCGGGCGCGGCCGACGATGCGCCGCCAGGTGGGTTCGGCCCACTGCCAGGGCTCGCCGTCGGGATGCTTGCTGCTCATTCGGTCTTCCTTCCTCGCCGAGGGGGGACCATGCTGCGCGCCCCGAGACCGTGGGAAAAGAGCCTATGCCCGAGACCGACCCTGCCCTGCTCTCCGCCGAGGAGATGCTCGCCGCCTATGCCAGCGGCCGGCTGAGCCCCGTCGAGGTGCTGCAGGCGGTGACCGAACGCGTGGCGCGGTTCAACCCGGTGCTGAACGCCTTCGCCGTGCTCCATCCGCGCGCGCTGGAGGCGGCCGGCGAGAGCGCCGCGCGCTGGCGGGCGGGACGGCCGATCGGGCTGCTGGACGGCGTGCCGGTGACGGTGAAGGACCTGGTCGACGTCGCGGGCTTCCCGACCCGCCGCGGCAGCCGCGCCACCCCGTCGACGCCGGTCACCGAGGACGCGCCGCTGGTGATGGGGTTGAAGGCGGCGGGCGCGGTGATCCTGGGCAAGACCACCACGACCGAGTTCGGCTGGAAGTCGCCGGGCGACTGTCCGCTGCACGGGATCACGCGCAACCCGTGGAACCCGGCCCACACCACGGGCGGCTCCTCCTCGGGCGCCGGCGCGGCGGGGGCGGCCGGGTTCGGGCCGCTGCATGTCGGCACCGATGCCGGCGGATCGGTACGGATCCCCGCCGCCTGGTGCGGGCTTGTCGGGCTCAAGCCCTCATACGGGCGCATTCCGCAATGGCCGGCCGGCGCCTTCGCCTCGGTCGCCTGCGCCGGCCCGATGACCCGCACGGTCCGCGACACGGCACTGATGCTGTCCGCCATGGCACGCTACGACCTGCGCGACCCGTTCTGCCTGCCGGATGATGCGCGCGACTGGCGGGACGGGATCGAGGATGGGGTCGAGGGCCTGTCGATCGGTGTGCTGCAGACGCCCGGTTTCGATGCCCCCGCCGATGCCGACGCGATCGCCGCGGTTGAGCGCGCCGCCGAATTGCTGGCCGAGGCGGGTGCCACGGTGGAGCTCGCCAATCCGGAGCTGCCCGATACGAGCGCGGTGTTCGGCCGCGTCTGGGGGGCGGCGCTCAGCCGCCTGGTGGCGACGTTGCCCGAACAGCTCCGCGGCGTGATCGACCCCGGTATCCGCGAGGTCGCCGAGACGCTGGGCGGCATGAGCGCGGTCGCGTTCATGGATGCCGAGGCGATGCGCGCCGCCGCTGGCCACGCGATGGCGCGGCTGCACCAGCGCTTCGACCTGG
>MKTV01000052.1:22360-30524 GCA_001898425.1 Rhodospirillales bacterium 69-11 | reverse complement strand
TGCCCGCCGGCCCGCCGCTGGCCGATGCGCCGACCGTGGATCCGGTGCGGGCGCTGTGGACCGCCTGGGCGCCCTGGACCTTCACCTTCAACCTGACCCGCCAGCCCGCGATCAGCGTGCCGCTAGGGCTGCGCGGGGATGGGCTGCCGAACTCGGTGCAGCTCGCCGCCGCGCAATACCGCGACGACGTCGTGCTGCGCGCCGCCCGCGCCCTCGAACGCGCCCTTCCCTTCCCCGTCCCGGAGCTTGGCTGATGTCCACGGAGTCCCAGATCACGGCGTGGCTCGCCGACCAGCACGACGCCATGGTCGCGCTGCTGCGCGACATGGTCGACATCGACAGCGGCAGCTACGACAAGCCGGGGATCGACGCGGTCGGCGCCGTGGTCCAGCGCTTCCTGGCCGGACACGGAATCCCGGTGGAGGTGGTCCCGCAGCAGAAGCACGGCGACTGCCTGCGCGCCACGGTGGCGGGCGGCGACGCCGTGGGAACAGGTTCGAACGCCGGCAGCGGAGCGCGAGGCGCCTCCAACGCGGGCGCCAACATCGTGTTGATGGGGCACCGGGATACCGTCTTTCCCGCGGGCGAGGCGGCGCGCCGTCCCTTCACCATCCGCGACGGCATCGCCTACGGGCCGGGCGTCGCCGACATGAAGGCGGGGCTCACGATGAACTGCTTCGTGCTGGCCGCCTTCGCGAAGTTCGGCGGCGCGCCCGCCCCGCTGGTCGGGCTGTTCACCGGCGACGAGGAGATCGGCAGCCCCGAGGGCCGCGCGGTGATCGAGGCCGAGGCGCGGCGCGCCCGCGTGGTGTTCAACAGCGAGCCCGGCCGTGTGTCCGGCAACGTCGTGACCGGCCGCAAGGGCGGCGTGTTCATGGGCTTCCGCATCACCGGCAAGGCCGCGCATTCCGGCGGCAACTTCCAGGAGGGGATCAGCGCGATCGAGGAGCTGGCGCGCAAGATCCAGGCGCTGCACGCGCTGACCGACCTCGATCGCGGCATCACCGTGAATGTCGGCCTGGTCTCGGGCGGGCAGAGCGTGAACACCGTCGCACCCTGGGCCGAGGGTCAGATCGACCTGCGCTACGTCCAGCCCGAGGACAAGGAGGAGGCGATGAGCGCGATCGCCGCCATCATCTCCCGCGCCTACGTGCCGGGCACCTCCGCGGAACTGGTGATCAAGGGCGAGTTCCTGCCGCTGACGCAGACGCCGGCCGCGAAGCAGCTCTTCGACCTGTATGTCGACGCGGCGGCGGAAACCGGGTTCCGCACGGATGGGGAGTTCACCGGCGGCTGCGCGGATTCCGGCTTCACCGCGGCGGTCGGCGCGCCGACGCTCTGTGCCGTGGGCCCGGTCGGCGGCAAGGCGCACAGCCCGGACGAGTTCCTGCGCCTCGACAGCCTGGTTCCGCGCGCCCAGGCCTGCGCGCGGGCGATCCTGGGGCTGGAGCGGGCGGGGCTGTAGGCGGCGCCCGATCGCCGCCGGTTCACGGGCCTGTCGTCCGCGCGATTGGTTGCGTCGCCACGCGCGGGTTCAGGCGGCGGAGGAATGGTCCCCGGTCGGCCGCCGGGCAAACCGCGACCCGTGCGGCAACCGCCAGGCCGCGATCACCTGCCTCCGGTCGTCACCAGCGGTGCCACCCGTGATGCCAGCCGCCGCCGTAGCCGCCATAGTAGTACGGCCCGGACGTGTAGGCGTAACGCGGGCCATAGGCGTAGCCGTAGGTCGGATAGGCCGGGTAGGCGACGCAGCCCGCCAGCGCCCCGGTCATCCCGAGCAGCGCGAGCGGCACCAGCCAGGTGCGCACGATCTTCGACATCGCGGTTCTCCTCTCCGTACGGCTGCCAGACATGATCCTGCCCAAGGGCGGTTCGATGGTCGGCGTGCGTCAAATCCATGGTGATCGCTCTCGATCCCGCCACAGTCCGGTCCCGCTTCCGCCATGCCGCGGGCCGATCTGTCAGCTGAACCAGGGTGGAGGATTGAGGATGCACCGACATCGATCACTGTTCCGCTCGACCGCGCTCGCGAGCGTCGCGGCGCTGGGGCTGACCGCCGCCCCTGTGCCGGGACTCGCCCAGCCGGCACCGCCGCCGGATGCCGCCGCGCTCACCTCGGCGGATCCGCCGGCGCGGGTCGGGCGGCTCGCCGCCCTGAGCGGCACCGTCTCCACCCACGGCGCGCAGGACACGAGCTGGAGCGCGGGCTTCGTCAACGAACCGGTGGCGGCCGGCACCGGCCTGTGGACCCCGCCCGACGCCCAGGCGACCCTCGAACTCGGCTCGGGCCGCCTGGCGATGGCCGGCGGCACCGGCCTCGACCTCACCGGGCTCGACGATGCCGGCCTGCGCGCGACCCTGTCACAGGGAGAGGTGTACCTGCGCGTCGCGCGGCTCGGTCCGAACGAGACGTGGCAGATCGAGACCCCGCGCGGGCAGGTGACCCTGCAGGCGCCCGGGCGATACGTGGTGGTGGCCGGCACCACCGACTCTCCCACCCTGGTCACCGCGCTCGAGGGGACGGCCGCGGTCAGCGCGCCCGGCGTGGATCTCGGCGTGCGCGCGCGGGAGACGGCGGAGATCGATGGGACCGATCCGTTCCAGGCCACGGTCGGGCCGGCGCAGCAGGATGCGTTCGCCACCGCCATGCTGGCGCGGGAGCGGCCGCCCAGCCCGCCGGCCGTCCCGCCGCCGCCGGTGGTCGCGGCGATGCCGGGCGGTGCGGACCTGTCCGGCTACGGCACCTGGGCGGCCGCGCCCGAGTACGGCACCGTCTGGTATCCGCAGGTCGTGGCGGGTTGGGTGCCGTATCGGGACGGACGCTGGGCCTACATGGCCCCCTGGGGCTGGACCTGGGTGGACGCCGCGCCCTGGGGCTTCGCCCCGTTCCATTACGGCCGCTGGGTGCAGATCGACAGCCGCTGGGCTTGGGTGCCGGCCGCCGTCGCCAGCGCACCGACCGCAACGCCGGTCTACGCCCCGGCCCTGGTCAGCTTCTTCGCCGTGGGCACAGGCGCGGCGGTCGGAGCCGGACTCGGCGCCGCACTCGCGACGGGCGCGATCGGCTGGTATCCGCTGGCCCCGCACGAAGAGTATCGGCCGTGGTACCCGGCCTCCCCGCGCTACGTGCACGCGGTGAACGTCTCCACCCGCGTGACGAACGTGACGAACATCACCAACGTCACAGTGATCAACCGTGGCGCCGCCACCGTGGTGCCCGCGAATGCGATGCTGGACTCGCGCCCCGTGCGCGGCCTGGTGCGGCCGATAACGCCGCAGGCCCTGGCGGCCGCACGCCCGATCGTGGGGCAGCAACCGCTGCGCCCGACGCTCGCGACGGTCGGCGTGACGCCATCCGTCGCACGGCGGATGGACCTCAGGCCGGTGCCGGGAGCGCCGGTCCCGCGCGCGATTCCTGGCCCGATGATCCGGCCCGTCGCGATGGGCACGTCGGCGCGTCCGCCCCTGCTCGGCGCCGCGGCGCATCCGGTGCCCACCTCCGGCGCGTCGCCCCAACCGCATCATCCCGCGACCGACACCATGGTCGCCGGCCATCCTGAAGCGGCATCTCCGCATGACGCCAGAATGGGGCAGCCTGCCCCGTTGGGTGCGCCGCGCCACGGGCCAGCCGAGACGCTGTCGGGCGCGGCACCCGCCCATCCACCGCCATTGCCGCAGACGCACGCAGCCGCGCCGCATCCGACCGCGCAGGTGCATGCCTCGCCGCCATTCCCAGCGCCGCACGAGACGCTGCATGGGGCGGTCCACGAAACGCCTGCACCGCGAGCGCCGGAACCGCGTGTCGAGGCGCCGCACCTCCAGGCGCCGCATGTCGAGGCGCCGCAGGTTCAGGCGCCGCACGTCGAGGCGCCGCACGTTCAGGCACCGCATGCACCGGCGCCGCATCCGCGGCCGGAGCATGCGGTGGGGGCGCCGCAACATGGGACGCCGGCCCACGAGCCATCACCACCTTCGGAGAAGCGGCCGAGCTGACGGGGGCGGGTGGGGGCCGCTCAGCCCATCACGATGCGCGGTCCCGCCCCGGCCGGCTGGTCGAGCTTCGCCCACACGCGCTGCGCCAGCGCCGCGAACGCCTTCGCGGCGTCGCTGTCGGGTGCGGCGGCGGCGATCGGTGTGCCGGCATCGGAGGCGGTGCGGATATCGAGCAGCAGCGGGATCTCTCCCAGGAAGTCGGTGCCGAGCCGCGCGGCCTCGGCCTTGGCGCCGCCGTGGCCGAAGAGATGGGTCTCGTGGCCGCAATTCGGGCAGCAGAAGAAGCTCATGTTCTCGACCACGCCCAGCACGGGCACACGGGTCTTCTCGAACATGCGCACGCCGCGGCGCGCGTCGATCAGGGCGATGTCCTGCGGGGTCGAGACGATCACCGCGCCGGTCAGCGCGACCCGCTGCGCCATCGTGAGCTGCGCGTCCCCCGTGCCGGGCGGCATGTCGACCACGAGCACGTCGAGCGGGCCCCAGGCCACCTGCCCCATCATCTGCTCGAGCGCGCCCATCACCATGGGGCCGCGCCAGATCATCGGCTGCTCCTCGTCGACCAGGAAGCCGATCGACATGCAGGACAGGCCCCAGGCCTGCAGCGGGATCATCTTCTCTCCCCGCACTTCGGGCTTGCGCGCCAGCCCCAGCATCCGCGGCAGCGAGGGGCCGTAGATGTCGGCGTCCAGCAGGCCGACCCGCAGCCCCTGGCGCGCGAGCGACACGGCCAGGTTCACCGCGACGGTGGACTTGCCGACGCCGCCCTTGCCGGAGGCGACCGCGACGATGCGCTTCACGTCGGGCAGCAGCGCCGGCGCTTTCTGGCCCGGACCGCCGGCGGGCCCCGAGGGCTGGCCGTGGGAATGCCCGTGGGAATGTCCGGGCGAGTGCCCTTGGGACGAGCCGCGTGCCTGGGGCGGCGGCGCGGCGGGCGCCGGTCCCTTGTGCGCGGTCAGGACGGCGGTCGCATTGGTAATGCCGGGCTGGCGCCCCAGCAGCTCCTCCACGGCCCGGCGCACCGGCTCCATCGCCTGGGCATGCGCGCGGTCGGTCAGCAGCGCGACCTGCACGAGGCCGCCGCGCAGCTCGATCCCCTCGACCCGGCCGGCGGCGACGATGTCCTGTCCCGATGTCGGGTCCTTGATGGACCGCAAGGCCTCGCGCAGGGACTCCGGGGAGGAATTCGTCATTCGCTTGCAAACCTTTCTCTGCCGGCCGATAAGCAGGCGGCACGCGCGCCCGTCCTTCGGCGATATGGCGCATGACGCACGTTCCGCCAACGCCCCGCGAACGCGGGACCTGACAGGAGCAGCAGCTTCCCCATGCCTTGGAACAATGGTGGCCCGAACCCCTGGGGCTCCCCCGGGGGCTCGTCTGGTGGCGCCCCTGGCGGCGCCTCGGGCGGCGGGGGCGCGAACGGCGGACAGGGAGGCTCGAACGGCGGCGGACAACCGCCCCCCAACGGCCCGTGGGGCGAGGGCGGCGGTCCGCGCCGGCCCGGCGGCCCGTTCGGCGGCGGCGGTGGTCCGTTCGGCGGCGGCGGCGGTGGCGGCGGCCCGTTCGGCGGCGGCCCGCTGCCCGAACTCGACCGGCTGATCGCGGGCCTGCAGGCCTGGGTGCGGCGGCTGCTGCCCGGTGGCGGCGGCAGGGATGGCGGCGGTCCCCTGAGCGGCGGCCGCGGCATCGCGCTCCTCGGCCTCGCGATCGTCGCGATCTGGCTCGCGACCGGCATCTACCGCGTGCAGCCCGACGAGCAGGGCGTGGTGCTGCGCTTCGGCGCGGTCAATCGCACCGCCCTGCCCGGCCTGAACTATCACCTGCCCTGGCCGATCGAGACGGTGCTGCGCCCGGCGGTCACCCGCATCAACCGCACCGAGATCGGCTACCGGTCGGGCGCGACCGGCACGCTCGAGAGCGGCCGTGACCGCGGCGGCCGCGACGTGCTGGCCGAGAGCCTGATGCTGACCGGCGACGAGAACATCATCGATATCGACGTCGCCGTGTTCTGGCGCATTCGTGACGCCGAGGCCTGGCTGTTCAACATCCGCCGGCCCGAGGAAGTGGTCCGCGCGGTGGCCGAGAGTTCCCTGCGCGAGGTGATCGGCCGCACGCCGATCCAACCGGCGCTGACCGAGGCCCGCGCGCGCATCGAGACCGACGTGCTGCACCAGGTCCAGGAAATCCTCGACCGCTACAAGGCCGGGGTGGAGATCACCCAGGTGCAGCTGCAGAAGGTGGACCCGCCGGCCGCGGTGATCGAGAGCTTCCGCGACGTGCAGCGCGCCAACACCGACGCCGAACGCCTGCGCAACGAAGCCGAGTCCTATCGCAACGACATCGTCCCCCGCGCGCGCGGCGACGCGGCCCGCATCCTCGCCGAAGCCCAAGGCAGCCGGCAGAGCACCATCGCCCAGGCGACCGGTGAATCGCAGCGCTTCGACAGCGTGCTGAAGGCCTACCAGGCCGCCAAGGACGTCACGCTGCAACGGATGTATCTCGACACGATGCACGACGTGCTGGCGAACGGGCAGCCGCTCGTGGTCGACGACACGCTGAAGGGCCTCGTCCCGTTCCTGCCGCTGAACGTGCCGCCGGCCTCGCAGACGGGCGGCCCCGGGACCGACCAGTCCGGCGCCGGCACCGACGCGGCGAGCCCCGCGGGTACGGATCGCTCGGGCACGGACCGCTCGGGCACGGATCGGTCGGCCACGGATCGCTCGGGCAGCGGCACGCCTTTCACGAGGACGCCAGCCTCGACGGGAGGATCGCGATGAGCCGCCTCGCCACTGCCGGCATCGCCCTGCTGATCGTGCTGGGCATCCTGGCCTACACGTGCCTGTTCACCGTGCAGCAGACCGAACAGGTGCTGATCACCCAGTTCGGCAAGCCGGTGCGGATGATCACCGCGCCGGGCCTGCACGTGAAGAGCCCGATCCAGACGGTGATCAGCTTCGACCGCCGCCTGCTCAACGTCGAGCTGCCGGGCGAGGAGGTGATCCTGGGCGACCAGCGCCGCCTGATCGTCGACAGCTTCACCCTGTTCCGCATCAGCGATCCGCTGCACTTCTACCAGGCGGTGGGCGCGCAGCAGGACATCGTGCGCGGACGGCTGAACTCGATCGTCACCTCGGCGTTGCGCCGGGTGCTGGGCAACCACAAGCTGATCGACGTGCTCTCGGCCGACCGCGACGCGATCATGGCGGCGATCCGCACGCAGGTGAACGCCGAGATGGGCAATTTCGGCGTCTCGGTCGAGGACGTGCGAATCCGCCGCGCCGACCTGCCGGAGGAGAACACGCAGGCGATCCTCGCGCGCATGCAGTCCGAACGCCAGCGCGTCGCCGCCCAGGCCCGCGCGGAGGGCGCGGAAGCCGCCGCGCGCATCCGTGCCGACGCGGAACGGGAACGGACCGTGCTGCTGGCCGACGCGCGCGCGAGCGCCGACCGGTTGCGGGGCGAAGGCGAGGCCGAGGCGACCCGCATCTACGCCAGCGCGTTCGGGCGCGACCCGGACTTCTTCAACATCTGGCGGACCCTGCAGGGCTATCGCGACGTGTTCGGGACCGGCAAGGCACGCCTGGTGCTGACCCCGAACAACGACTACCTGCGCTATCTCCAGGCTCCGCCCGCGCCGCCATCGCCCTGAACATCACCGCGAGAACGGCGCCCGCGGCGCGACGGCCCCTTGACGTTCCCTCCGGGGCCGTTGCCCTCTGCGGGCGACCGGGCCATATGCGGCTCCTATCGCCAGGAATTCGAGATGATGCGCCTGTTCCGCTCCACCCCTGCCCGTGCCGCCCTGCTCGGGGCCGCCGCCCTGCTCGCGCTGCCCGGCGCCACCCTGGTGCCCACGGTGCCCGCGATCGCGCGGCCGGCCCCGGACAGCTTCGCCGATCTGGCGGCCAAGCTGCTGCCGGCCGTGGTCAACATCTCCTCGTCGCAGAGCGTGCAGGCCCGCAACAACGCGCCGGGCGGTCCGGACATCCCAATGTTCCCGCCGGGCTCGCCGTTCGAGCAGTTCTTCAAGGATTTCCTGAACCGCAACCGGCCCGGCCAGCGCGGCGGCCCCGGTGACCAGCCCGCGCCGGAACGGCGGATGCAGAGCCTGGGGTCCGGCTTCATCGTCGATCCGTCCGGCCTCGTGGTGACCAACAATCACGTGATCGAG
>MKTV01000052.1:3302-22282 GCA_001898425.1 Rhodospirillales bacterium 69-11 | reverse complement strand
GACATCGCCCTGCTGCGCGTGAAGCCCGAGAAGCCACTGCCGGCGGTGCAGTTCGGCGATTCGGACCAGGCGCGGGTGGGTGACTGGGTGCTGGCGATCGGCAACCCGTTCGGCCTCGGCGGTTCGGTGACGGCCGGCATCGTCTCGGCGCGCGGGCGCAACATTCACCAGGGCCCCTACGACGACTTCATCCAGACCGATGCGGCGATCAATCGCGGCAACTCGGGCGGCCCGCTGTTCAACATGGACGGGCAGGTGATCGGCATCAACACGGCGATCTACTCGCCGTCGGGCGGATCGATCGGCATCGGCTTCTCGATCCCCGCCAACATGGCCAAGAACATCGTCGCCCAGCTGCGCGACTACGGCCATCCGCGGCGCGGCTGGCTGGGCGTGAAGATCCAGCAGGTGACGCCCGACATCGCCGAGAGCCTGGGCCTGAAGGAGGCCACCGGCGCGCTGGTCGCCGGGGTCACGGATGGCGGGCCGGCCGAGAAGGCGAAGCTGCACAGCGGCGACGTCATCCTGAAGTTCAACGGCCAGGACGTGAAGGACATGCACGCCCTGCCCCGGATCGTCGCGGACTCGGAGGTCGGCAAGGAAGTCCCGCTGGTGATCTGGCGCGACGGCAAGCAGACGACGGTGCAGGCGACCCTGGCCGAGAAGCCGGACGACACGGCCCTCGCCGCCGCCGACCAGGCCCCCAAGCAGAACGGCGCCGCGACCAAGCCGACCTCGATCGCCGGGCTCGGGATCAAGATCGCTCCGCTCAGCCAGGAGCTGCGGGACAAGTACCAGATCGCGGCGGATCAGAAGGGCGTGGTGATCACCGACGTGGCCTCCGGCTCGTCGGCCGCCGAACGTGGGCTGAAGCCCGGCGACGTGATCGTCGAAGTGGCGCAGACCGCGGTGGACACCCCCGCGGACGTGCAGAAGCAGGTGGACGGCGTGCGGAAGTCCGACCGGAAGTCGGTGCTGATGCTGATCCAGGGCCAGGACGGCGCCCGCTTCGTCCCGCTGCCCTTCTCGACGCAAAAGGACAAGCAGCCCGGGTAGGCCCGCCGCCGCCGTCATGGCCGGCCGTCGAGCCGGCCATCCCCGCCTGCAATCGTTCGCGCGCACCCGGCAGAGTGCCGCAGGAGATGGCCGGGTCGAGCCCGGCCATGACGAGATTGGTTCAACCAGCCCACCTCCGGCCATGACGAGGTTGGGTGGTTCAGCCGAAGACCGCTCCTCTCAGCCGAGCTCCGCCAGTACCGGCCGCAAATACTCCGCGAACAGCTTCGGGTTCTCCGCGAACGGGAAGTGGCCGATGCCGGCCATCGCCTGGAATTTCGCGCCGGGGATCTTCGCCGCCGTGGCGGCGGAGGCTTCCACGGTGCAGGAGTAGTCGTACTCCCCGGTCAGCATGAACAGCCGGCAGCGGTTGGTGTCGATGCGCCCGACCCGCTCCCGGGCGTCCCAGTCGCCCGAGTAGAATGCGATGTCGCCGAAGAACACCGCCGGCCCGCCCTGGCCGTAGTGCCAGCCGATCTGCTCCACCCATTCCGCCGGGCTCTGCGGGGCCGACAGGGCGCGGATCCACTCGGGCACGAAGAACGCCTGGTTCACCTGCGGGTGCGCCGCCCAATGGGTCTGGCGGCGGTCGATCTTCTCGCAGGCTTCGCAGGCGACGATGCCGTGGAACGCCTCGGGATGGCGGTAGGCCAGCTCCAGGCAGATCTCGCCGGACATCGAGGCCCCGAGGGCGATGGGCTTGTCCAGGCCCGCGGCCGCGACGAAGCCCATGATCAGCGCCACGTAGAGGTCGGTGTCCAGCCGCCAGGCGCCGGGGATCGCGCCCTCGGGCGGCGGCGACTTGCCGTGGAACGGCAGGTCGAAGGAGACCAGCCGATACTGCGCGGTCAGCGCCGGGTCCGCCATCAGCCCGTGGAACTGCCGCCCATCGGCGCCGGCGGTGTGCATGCACAGGATCGGCCGCCCGGTGCCCGCGGCCTCGGTGTAGATCTGGTAGGTGGTGCCATCGACCGTGACCGGCACGTAGCGGGCCTCGACCTGCGGCGCGGGCCGCTTGCCGCCGCGGGGGCCGATCTCCGCCGGCACGGGTTCGCCGCGGCCCAGCGCGAGCCATTTGCCCACTTCCAGCACCCGCCGCACGACATGGGCGTGCTGCATCAGCGTGAGCTGGTCGCCCTGCACCTGGAACGCGGGAACCCGATACATCATGGCGAACAGGCCGTGATGGTGCCGCGGCGGAACCGGCTGGAGGAACTTCGCCCAGACCGTGGCGGGCGCGTCCAGCGTGAAGGCCGGCGTCCCCTCCCCGCTCGTGACCTGTCCGTCCTGCAGGGCGAAGACCGTCGGCGCACCGTCGACGGAGATCGCGAAGCAGACCGACCAGGGGCCCGCCCAGGCGGCTAAAGTGGCGTCCCGCGCGCAGGCCGCGCGCCAGGCCGCCGCATCCGGGAACGCGCTCATGCGGGGTCGATCACGCGGATGGCGACCGGGTGGTATTCGTCGCCGAAGCCCTGGCGGACCGTCTCCTGCAGGCGCTCCATCGCGAGCCGCGCGCCTTCGACCTTCAGTCCGGCCTCGTCGGCCATCTCGAGGGCGTAGGCGAGGTCCTTGATCGCATAGCGCGTGGAGAAGGCGCGGGTCGGGAAGGCGCCGGTCAGCATCGCCTTCATACCGTGGTTGCGCAGCACGAAACTGTCGCCCGATCCCTTCGCCAGCGTCGGCAACAGCACGTCCGGCGCCACGCCGTTGCGACGGCCGAGCGCGATGGCTTCGGCGAGGGCGTGGCAGTGTTCGAAGACGAGCATGTTGTTGAGGATCTTCACCACCTGGCCGCAGCCGATGCCGCCGCAATGGGACACGTCGCTGCCCATCGTCTCCAGGATCGCGCGGACATGGGCGAACACGGCGTCGGAGGCGCCGACCATGATCGACAGGTCGCCCTTCGCAGCGGCCTCCCGCGTGCGGGCGACGGGAGCATCGGCGAACAGGATGCCCTTGGCCTCGAGCCGCGCACCGATCTCCCGCGTCAGCGCGACGGAGCTGGTGGAGGTGTCGACGACGCATTGGCCAGCGCCGAGATGCGGCTCGAGCGCGGCGACCACGCCCGCCATCGCCTTGCCGTCCGGCAGGGACAGCAGGATCAGGTCCGCCTTGGCCGCGACCTCTTCCAGGCTCGCGGCCGTCACGCCGAATTCCGCCAAGCGCTGCGCCGGTTCGGGATTGAGGTCGCAGCCGAGGATGGTGAGGCCGGAGCGACGCGCGAGATGGCCGCACATCGGCTCTCCCATCACGCCGAGGCCGATGAATCCGATGGTCCTGATGGGCCGGGGCGCTGTGTCGCTCATGGGGTCCTCCGCTGGTTGCGGCGTTTGTCCAGCACCCTGCGCGGGCTGTCAAAGCCGCCGCGGCTCTGGAAGGATGCGCCAACTCTGGGAGATCGAGCATGTATGCAGACATCCGCGGCACGCGCCTGTTCTTCGACGTGGAGGGCGCGGGATTGGTGCCGGACGGACCGGTGCTGCGCGTGCACAGGCCGGCGCTGGTGATCCATGGCGGACCGGGGGGCGACCACAGCGGCTTCAAGCCCGGCATGTCGCCGCTGAGCAGCGCCCTGCAGCTGGTGTATTTCGACCATCGTGGCAATGGGAGGTCCGGCCAGGCCGATCCCGGTGCCGATCCGCGCCGCTTCACGCTGGACGAGAACGTGGAGGACATGGAGGCGCTGCGCCGCCACCTCGGTCTCGGCCAGATGGTTTCGATTGGAACGTCCTATGGCGGCATGGTCGCGATGGCGCATGCCGCGCGCTATCCGGAAGCGGTGTCGCATCTGGTCCTGGTCGTGACGGCCGCGCATGGCGGGTTCGTGCCGATGGCGGAGGCATTCGTGCGCGCGCATGGCACGCGCGACCAGCAGGCGGTCTGCGAGACGTTGTGGGCGGGCGGGTTCCGCAGCGCGGCGGAGTTGCAGCGCTATTACGAGGTGATGGGTCCGCTGTATTCGCGGCGCTTCGATGCGGCGGCGGCCGCGGTGGCGCGCGCGCGGGCGATCCACTCGCCGGTGCCGCTGAACCGCGCGTTCGGGCCGGACGGGTTCCTGCGCAGCTTCGACCTGCGTCCCGAACTCGCGCGGATCACGGCGCCCACGCTCATCCTGGCCGGCCGGCACGACTGGATCTGCCCGCCCGTCTTCTCCGAGGAGATCCATTCGCTGATCCCCGGCTCGACCCTGCGCATCTTCGAGAACAGCAGTCACTCGATCCGCGCGGACGAGCCGGAAGCGTTGCACGAGGCTGTGCTGGGCTTCGTGGGCGACGCCGGGTAGCGCGGCCATACGCCGCATTCCTGGCGCAAGGCCGCCCCATTGCCCCGAGTCCCGCTCGGACGCCGGGATCAGGCGCCCGCGGCGGGTCGCGAGAACAGCTTCTGCCGCAGGCGGCGCATGCCGGCGAGCCAGCGATCCGGATCGGCCGCCTTGCGCTGCATGTATTCGTGCACCGTCCCGTGCGGGAGGATCAGGAAGCGTTCGGCCTCCATCGCCTCCAGGATCATGCGCGCGACGTCATCCGCCTCCATCACGCCGTCCATGCTCGCCGTGCTCGTCTGGCCGGAAAACATCCCGGTCCTGACCGCCTGCGGGCACAGCACGGAGACGCGGATGCCGCGATCGCCGTACTGGATCGCCAGCGACTCCGCGAGCGCGACCGCGGCGTGCTTGGTCACGGTGTATGGCGTGGAGCTCAACGAGGCGAGCAGGCCGGCGGCGGAGGCCGTGCTCAGCAGGTAGCCCGATCCGCGGGCCAGCATGCCGGGGAGCAGCGCGCGCGCCACGTAGACATGGGTCATCACGTGGACGCGCCACATCAGATCCCACTCGTCGTTGCCGATCTCCTCATGGCCCTTGCGGGACAGGCCGGCGTTGGAGAAGAACACGTCGACCGGCCCGTAGGCCTCCTCGGCCGCGCGGATCAGCGCCTGGATCGCGTCCTCGCGCCCGACATCCGTGGGCACCGCGAGCCCGCCGATTTCCTGGGCCACCCGCGCGAGCGCCTCCGCATTGGTGTCGGCGACGACCACGCCGCGGGCGCCCGCGGCGGCGAACGCCCGAGCGGTCGCCGCGCCGATGCCGCTTGCCGCGCCGGTGACGACGCAGACTTTTCCTGCCGGATGCATTCCTTGGACCCCTGTCATTCGTTCGATTGCGGGGAGTGTAGCCGGGACGGCGGCTGCGTCGAGGCCGACCGCCTCCGCGCGCGGCGTGACCCGGTCCCGTTCCGCGCGCGTCAGGCCCGCCGACGCAGGCGGCCGATCCCCCACAGGGCGATGCCGATCACCACCGCGGACAGGAGCGTCGTCGTGGTGCCGAGGGCGTAGAGCACGGGCGTGGTCACGCTGGTGGTCATGCCGAGGATCTCGAGCGGCAGCGTGTTGTCGCTGCCCGCGGTCAGCAGCGTGCGTGCGAACTCGTCGTAGGACAGCGTGAAGCCGAACAGCGCGATGCCCACGACGCTGGGCGCGATGATCGGCAGCACGACGTGGCGGAAGCTCTGCCACGGCGTCGCGCCCTGGTCGCGTGCCGCTTCCTCCCACGCGCGATCGAAGCGGTTGAACACGGCGAACATGATCAGGAGGCCGAAGGGCAGCGTCCAGGTGAGCTGCGCGCCGAAAGCGGAGCTGTACCAGGCCGTGTCGAACCCGGTCTGGCTGAACAGGAGCCCGACGCCCAGGCTCACCAGGATCGACGGGATGATGAGGCTCGCCACCGTCAGGGTGAACAGCGGCCCCGATCCGCGGAAGCGCCGGCGGAAGGCGAGGCCGGCGGCGAGGGAGACGACCACGGTCGCTACCATCACCATGGTCGCCAGCATGAGCGAGCGCAGCAGCGATCCGCCGATATCGCCCACTGCCTGTGCCTGGAACAGGCGCACGAACCAGTGGAGCGAGACGCCGTTCATCGGGAAGGTGAGGCCGCCATCCGGCCCCTGGAACGACAGGATCAGGATCGTCAGCGTCGGCCCGTACAGGAACAGGATGAAGGCGCCGAGGAAGCCCAGCAGCAGCAGGCGGCGCAGCGGCATCAGAGGTCCCGCCTGATATCGACGATGCGCAGGATCGCCGCGACCAGCAGCAGCACCACGGCCAGCAGCACGACGGCGTTGGCGCAGGCGGCCGGATATTGCAGCAGCGCGATCTGGTTGGAGATCATCAGCCCGACGGAGGCGCTCTGTCCGCCGCTCATGAGCCGGACGGTGGTGAAGTCGCCCATCACCAGCGTGACGACGAAGATCGAGCCGATGGCGAGGCCCGGCTTGCACAGCGGAACGATCACCCGGGTCAGCACCTGCCAGCCATTGGCGCCGTTGTCGATCGCGGCCTCGATCAGGCGGCGGTCGATCCGCATCATGGTGTTGAACACCGGCGTGACCATGAACAGCGTGTAGAGATGGACATAGGCGAGCACGACCGCGAAATCGGAGAACAGCAGGAATTCGAGCGGTTCGTGCACGAGGCCGAGACGCAGGAGGGCGGTGTTCAGCAGCCCTTCGCGGCCGAGGAACGGGATCCATGAGATCATGCGGATCATGTTCGACGTGAGGAACGGGATCGTGCAGACCAGGAAGAGCACGAGTTGCGCGGTGCGGCTGCGGATCTCGAAGGCGAGCACGTAGGCGACGCCGAATCCCAGCACGCCGGTGATCGCCCAGACGATGACGGTGTAGCGCAGCGTGTTGAGGTAGGTGCGCCACGTGACTGCCGATCCCAGCACGTCGGTGTAGTTGGTGGTGACGAAGCGCGGGATGATCTGGACGCTGTCGTAGTCGAGGAACGACACGACGATCAGCGCGCCCATCGGCAGCAGCAGGAACACGCTGAGGATCAGGGCGAGTGGTGCGGCCTGGAGGTAGGGAGTCCAGGCTCCGATCGCCCCCTCACCCCGTCCCTCTCCCGCGAGGGGAGAGGGGGCGTTGGCCGGGGAGTCCCCCCTCCCCTTGCGAGAGGGGGTCAGGGGGAGGGGGCCGTCGGGGTGATGTCCGGTTGGTGCGTTCACCCCGCTCGCCCCCTCACCCCGGCCCTCTCCAGCGAGGGGAGAGGGGGTTTCCTGGGCCTGCATCAGGCGGCGATGAACTCGTTCCATTTCTGGACCATGTAGCGGTCCTCGGTCATCACCGAGTTCCAGCACGCGACATGGCCCATCCGCTCCTGGAAGCTGCCGCCGTCACGTACCGCGCCGGCCTTCTCCATGACCTTGCCCTCGGGGCTGAGGATGTCGCCCTTCGCGGGCTTGCCCTCGATCCAGTAACCCCACTCGTCCTCGGACATGTACTTCTTCGCGGTGTCCAGCACCGCGCTGTAATAGCCCTGCCGGTTCAGATAGGCGCCGGCCCAGCCCGACAGATACCAGTTGATGTATTCGTAGGCGGCATCGAGCTCGAGCCCGCTCAGATGCTTTGCCAGTCCGAGGCCGCCGGCCCAGGCGCGATACCCCTCGGCGAGCGGCTGGTACGTGCAGGCGATCCCCTTCGAGCGCACCGCCGCCACGGCGGGAGACCACATGGACTGGATCACCACCTCGCCCGAGGCCATCAGGTTGACGCTCTCGTCGAAGCTCTTCCAGAACGCGCGGAACTGGCCGGACTTCTTCGTCTCGATCAGGAAGGCGATGGTCTTGTCGATCTCCGGCCGGGTCATGTTGCCCTTGTCGCCGTATTTGATCGTGCCGAGCGATTCCATGACCATCGCGGCATCCATGATGCCGATCGAGGGGATGTTGAGGATCGACGCCTTCCCCTTGAACGCCGGGTCGACCAAGTCCTTCCAGTTGCCGATCTTGCGGCCGACCAGGTCGGGGCGGATGCCCAGCGTGTCCGCGTTGTAGATCGTGGGGATCAGCGTCATCCAGCCGGTTTCGCCCTTGGCGAAGGTCTTGGCGGACGGGCCGTCGACATAGCCCACCGAATAGGGCGTGGTGCCTTGCGCGACCGGGCTGTCGGGCGTCAGCCGGCCCTTGGTGAAGATCGGCACGATCTGGCCGGCATACTTGATCTTCTTCACGTCCATCGGCTGCAGCACGCCGGTGGGGAACACCTTCTTCACCGAGAAATACTCGATATCCGCGATGTCGTAGCTCCGGGGCTGCGTCACCGCCTTCTGCGTCACCGCATCGGTGTCGAGCGCCGTCATCTGCAGCGTGAAGCCAAGGTCAAGCTTCACCTTCTCCGCCAGCGCATTCAGGTTCGACACGCCCGTGCCGAACTGGCGCAGCGTGACGTTCTTGATCTGCTGCGCCCAGATGGTCGGAAAGCCGGTGATCGCCCCCGACCCGATCGCGGCCCCGCCGATCGCCGCACCGGTTCCCTGCAACAGCCGACGGCGGCTCAGAGGCCGCCGTGAGTCGGTGGTCATGCGTTCGTCTCCCATACCCCAGTCGCCATGATCGCACGCGCGCACGCCGCGGCGCAGGTTCGGCAGCATCCGCGCAGGCCGAGTTTGCATCGGCGCGCCCCCCGGTTTTGCACGTCGCGTGCCACGCTCATTCGGCCGATCGGGATCGCGCGGCCTGATCGGGGGTCGGCGCCGGCCCGCGGCCTCTTCGCCGGTGCCGCGGCGGCCGGCTCGTCCGAGCGAGGCGGCGCCCGCGCGCGCTCGGGGGCACGTTCCGCGCATTGCCCATTAAAGCGGCATACAACCGCAGGTTTTGCACCCCAGATAGGCGTTCGCGCCCCGTTCCCCCTTTTGCGAGAGACACGGACGTGTCATGCTGCGTTGCAACAGGATCGCACGAGCGATTGGAACCGGTAGAGGAGTGCCGCGGTGAGCGAGAGCATCGAAAGGCTGTACCCCTCCGAACCGGCGCTCGTGTATCCGGCTCCGGAAGGCGCCGACGCCTGGATCGTGGAGGCGCCCGCAGAGGCGACCTCCACCCGGACCCCGGTGAGCTTCACCGGCCCGAATGCGGTCAACCTCGCGCTCCGCTACGCCTACGAGGAATTCGGCAGCGCCCGCTTCTTCCCCTTCTGACGCGCCCTTCTGACCCCCGCTCCTGACGGCGGGAACATGGCTACGATGATCGGATCGGCTCCGGCCGACGCCCGCAGGAGGGCGCTCACGATCGCGCGCGCCCCTGAACCAGCTTCTCCGCTCGCTCGTTGACCACCGGCGACCGCGTCGCCCCGGCGCGGCCCAAGAAACCAGAGCAGGGCGCCCGCCTGCATGGCCGCAATCTTCCCGCCGGAGGCGAACCTCGCCGCCAAGCTGGTGCTGCTGAGCCTCGCGGGCGCCATTGCCGCGGGGATCGGCTGGTGGTGGCTGTTCCCGCGCACCGACTACGCGCGCCACGTGGACTGGACCGTCCAACAGCCCGTGCCCTTCAGCCACCAGCATCACGTCGGCGGGCTCGGCATCGATTGCCGCTTCTGTCACGTGACCGTCGAGGTTAGCGGCAATGCCGGCCTGCCGCCGACCTACACCTGCATGACCTGCCACTCGCAGATTTGGACCAACGCCGCCCTGCTCGCCCCCGTGCGGCAAAGCCTCGCCGACAACGTGCCGATCCGCTGGCACCGGGTCACCGACCTGCCCGACTACGTCTACTTCAATCACGCGATCCACGTCGCCAAGGGGGTCGGCTGCGAGTCGTGCCACGGGGCGGTCGCGGACATGCCGCTGATGCGGAAGGTGCGCAGCATGACCATGAGCTTCTGCCTGGACTGCCACCGCGACCCGGCGCCCCATCTCCGGCCGGCCGAGGCCATCTTCGACACGAAATGGCAGCGCACCCCGGACACGCCGTCCCCGGCGACGCTGATGGCGCAGTACCACGTGGGCGGCCGCAACCTGACCGAGTGCTCCATATGCCACCGATGAGCCGGCAATGGCGCGCCCTTGACGCGCTGGCCCGCGACCCCGCCTTCGTCACCCGCGCCGAGGCCGAATTCCCCATGCTCGCCAGGGCCATGGCGGCGCAGACCGACCGGCGTGGGATGATGCGGCTGATGGCGGCCGGGCTGGCGCTCGCCGGCCTGACCGGCTGCGACGCCGGGGAACAGGGCGGCATCCTGATGCCGCCGGTGCACCCCGCCCCCGGGACGGTCGGCGCCGGCAGCGACCTGTTCGCGACCGCCCACCTAGCCCAGGGCTATGCCGAGGGAGTGCGCCTGCGCCACGCCGCCGGCCGACCGATCAAGGTCGAGGGCAATCCGCTGCATCCGGCGAGCCTCGGCGGCACCGACGCGATCGCCCAGGCGGAGATCCTGGGCTTCTACGATCCCGACCGCGATATCGGGCTGCGCCGCGGGCGTGTCGCCCAGGCCTGGCAGGACCTGCTCACCGCCATGGCGGCGCGGCGCACGCGCGCAGCCGAGGATCGTGGCGCCGGCCTGCGCCTGCTGACCGGGCGGGTCACCTCCCCCACCCTGGCGCGGCAGATCGCGGACCTGCGGACCACCTATCCCGAAATGCGCTGGCATCAATGGGAGCCGGTGACGCGCGACTCCGTCCGCGCCGGCGCCCTGCTCGCCTACGGGCAGCCGGTGCAGGTCCGGCCGCATCTCGCCGAGGCCGACGTGATCGTGGCCTTCGACAGCGACCTGCTGAGCAGTGCGCCCGGCCATCTGCGCTTCGCGCGGGAATTCGCCGCTCGCCGCAACCCGACCCGCACCGACCGCATGAGCCGGGTCTATGCCGTGGAACCGGCGCCGACGCAGGTCGGCCTCGCCGCGGATCACCGGCTGATCGCCGGTGCGCGAGACCTCGCGCGCCTCGTCCCGATGCTGGCCGCTTCCGTGCTGCGCGACGAGGCCCCCGCGGACGCCCCGCCCTGGCTGGGTGCCATGGCCGCGGACCTCAAGGCGGCGCGCGGCCGCGCCTTCGTCCATGCGGGACCGGACCTTCCGCCCGAGTCGCTCGCCCTGGTCCACGCGATGAACGAGGCGCTGGGCGGACGCGGCACGTGCTGGACCCTGGGCGCGCCGGCCGAGGCGGACTCCGCAGCGCTGGGCGAGTCGATGCGCGCGCTGCTGGACGACATGCAGGCGGGACGCGTGCACACCCTGCTCGTGCTCGACGCCAACCCGGCCTTCACGGCGCCAGGGTTCGCCGATGCGCTGCGCCGCGTCGAGTTCTCGATGACCATGGCGGTCGGGCCGACCGAAACCGCGGGCGCGACGCACTGGCTGGTGCCGCAGCGCCATGCGTTCGAGGACTGGAGCGACGCCCGCGCCTTCGACGGCACCGCCACGATCCTCCAGCCGCAGGCGCGGCCGCTCTTCGACGCGATCAGCCCGCACACGCTGCTGTCGCTTCTCGCCGGCCCCGCGCCGGCGGGCAGCCAGGACGCGGTGCGCGCGACCTGGGCGCCGCAATGGGGCGATGCCGCGGCGGCGCGCTGGCACGATGCGCTCGCGACCGGCCTGGTCGCCGGCACGGCCTCGCCCCCGATTGACGTGCGCCTGCGGGACGACGCCGCGCGCGCCGCCCCGGCGGTGCCCGACCAGCCCCTCACGCTGTCGCTGCGGCCCGATCCGTATGTCTGGGACGGGCGGTGGGCCAACAACGCCTGGCTGCAGGAACTGCCGCGCCCGACGACGAAGCTCGTCTGGGACAATCCGCTGCTGATCTCCCCTGCGCGCGCCCGCGACCTCGGCGTGCGCAACGGCGACCGGGTGGAGGTGCGGCGTGGCGACGCGCACCGGGTCCTGCCGGTCTGGGTGGTGCCGGGACAGGCGCCCGAGATGGTGATCGCCACGCTGGGCTACGGGCGCCAGGACGTGGGCGCGGTCGGGAGCGGCGTCGGCTGGAACGTGTACCCGCTCGCCGGCGACGGCCCGGTCTCGCTGCGCAAGGCCGACGGGCAGGACGAGCTCGCCAGCACCGAACATCACGACCCGATCTTCTCGGATGCCGGGGAATACGTGCGCCACGCCGGACTGGACGCGTTCGAGGCCGATCCGAAGGTGCTGGCCCGCGAACCCGCGCTCGAACACCTCTACCGCATGCACCCGCCCGGACCCGCCGCCTGGGGCATGAGCGTCGACCTCAATGCCTGCATCGGCTGCAACGCCTGCGTCGTCGCCTGCATGGCCGAGAACAACATCCCGGTCGTCGGCAAACAGCAGGTCATGCATCAGCGCGAGATGCACTGGCTGCGGATCGATCGCTACTACGAGGGCGACCCTGAGGATCCCGAGATCCTGCTGCAGCCGATGCTGTGCCAGCATTGCGAGCAGGCGCCTTGCGAAATCGTGTGTCCGGTCGAAGCGACCATGCACGATTCCGAGGGGCTGAACGTCATGGTCTACAACCGCTGCATCGGCACGCGGTTCTGCTCCAACAACTGCCCCTACAAGGTGCGCCGGTTCAACTACTACGGCTACACGAAGGAGGAGCACCGGCCCGCCCTCGCCCGCAACCCCGACGTGACCGTTCGCGCGCGCGGCGTGATGGAGAAATGCACCTTCTGCCTGCAGCGGATCGCCGCCGCCCGCATCGTCGCGGATATCGAGAACCGGCCCGTCGGCGCCGAGGAGGTGGTCACCGCCTGCCAGGCCGCCTGCCCCACCCAGGTGTTCAGCTTCGGCAACATGGCGCAGGGCGGGACGGTGGTGGAGCGCAAGCAGAGCCCGCTCAGCTACGCGATGCTTGCGGAACAGAACACCCATCCGCGGCTGACCTATGAGGGCGTGATCCGCAACCGGAACAAGGACGTCGGCGCGTGACCCGCCCGTCCCCCGGCGATCCGGTCGCCCTGTCGACCAGCAACGAGGCGATGACCGCGCACGTCTCGGCCGTGCCGTTTCGTGCGCAACCATTCGCGCATTACTGGCTGGCGGTGGCGCCGTTCGGCGCGCTGACCGGCGTGCTGCTGGGCTCCATCCTGTACCTGTTCTACGCCGGCGTCGGCATCTGGGGCATCGACTGGCCGGTCGCCTGGGGCTTCGCGCTGATCAACTACGTCTGGTGGATCGCCATCGCCTCGGGCGGCACCTTCATCTCCGCCCTGTTCTACCTGACGCGCTCCGAGTGGCGGAACGCGATCAACCGTATCGCCGAGACGATGACGCTGTTCGGCGCGGCCTGCGCGGGCATCTACCCGATCCTGCATCTCGGCCGGCCGTGGTTCTTCTACTGGCTGTTTCCCTATCCGAACACGATGGGACTGTGGCCGCAGTTCCGCAGCCCGCTGCTGTGGGACTTCTTCGCCATCCTCACCTACGTCACGAGCTCCGTCCTGTTCTGGTATTTCGGGCTGCTGCCCGATCTGGCGACGATGCGGGACCGCGCGACCAGCCGGCGCTGGCAGGTCTTCTACGGCGCGCTCGCCCTCGGCTTCCGCGGCTCCTCGACCCAGTGGCGCCACTACCACGTCACCTACGGCGTGCTCGCCGCCATCATGGCGCCCCTCGTCTGCTCGGTGCACAGCATCGTCGGCCTCGACTTCGCCGGGGCCGCGACCCCCGGCTGGCATTCCACCCAATTCCCGCCCTTCTTCATCTTCGGTGCGTTCCTCTCGGGCTTCGCCACCGTGCTGCTGCTGGTCATGGCGCTGCGCCGGCTGCTGAACCTGCAGGCCTGGATGACCGGCCGGCACCTCGACGTGCTGTGCAAGCTGATGCTCACCAGCAGCCTGTTCGTCGGATACGCCTACGTCATGGACGGGTTCACGGTCTTCTACGGCGGCGAGAAGGCCGACATCGTCAACTACACCGCGCGCCTGTTCGGCTACTACGCGCCGGTCTACTGGGGCGCGGTGCTGTTCAACGTGATGCTGCCGCAACTGCTGTGGGTGCGCGCGCTCCGCGTCAACCAGCTGCTCGTCACCCTGCTCTGCTGCGGCGTGATCGTCGGCATGTGGTTCGAACGCTACACGATCGTCGTCATCAGCCTGCACCGCCCGCATCTGCCCTCCGCCTGGGGCCTCTATCACGGCTCGCTCTGGGACTGGCTCACGCTGATGGGCACCGCCGGCCTGTTCGTCTTCGGCATCCTGCTCGCGATCCGGATCATCCCCGCCATGTCGATGTTCGAGATGCGCGAGACGCTGGAGCAACGGCGATGAGGATCGTGGTCGGCGCCTTCCCCGACGAGACCGCGATGCAGGCCGCGCTCGGCCGCCTTCGGGAAGCCGGCTTCAACGCGATCGAAACCTACGGGCCGAAGCCGGCGGGGGAAGGCCATTCGCCGCTGCCGCTGGTGATCCTCGCCGGCGGCCTGTTCGGGGCGGCGCTCGGCTTCTGGTGGCAGACGCACGAGACCGTGCAGGCCTATCCGCTCGATATCGGCGGCCGCCCGCTCTTCTCCTGGCCCGCCTACGTGCCGATCGCGCTCGAGATCGGCATCCTGCTCGCCATCGCGTCCGGGGTGTTCGGGTTCTTCGTCGTCAACCGCATGCCGCGCCTGTGGGAGCCGGTGGACGACGCGCCTGCCATGCGCCGCGCCACCTCCGACCGCTGGTGCATCGCGATCACCACCGAAACCCCCGAACAGGCCCGCCATGCGCTGTGGCGCTTCGCGGCGCTCGAGGTCGACGAGGTGGCGGCATGAAGCGCGCGGCCCTGCTGCTGACCCTCGCCCTGCTGTCCGGCTGCGACGACATGCTCGTGCAGCCCTATGCGAAGCTGTACGACCCCGAAGCGGGCCGCGTGCAGCCGGTCGCCGAGGCGGTGCCCTGGCAGGATGCGCCCGTCGCGCCGCCCCCTCTCACGCTGGCGCTGCTCCAGCGCGGGCAGCAGCGCTTCCGGATCGACTGCACGCCGTGCCACGGCGAACTCGGCAATGGCGACGGCATGATCGTGCAGCGCGGCTTCTCGCCCCCGCCCTCCTACCACTCGGCGCGGCTGCGCGAGGCGCCCACGCAGCATTTCTACGACGTGATCACCCACGGCTACGGCGCGATGTACTCCTTCGCCGGCCGCGTCGCGCCGCGTGATCGCTGGGCGATCGCCGCCTATATCCGCGCGCTGCAGCACTCCCAGGACGTGCCCGTCGCGGCGCTGACGCCGGAACAGAAGCAGGCCCTGCCATGAGAGACCTGGGCGCGCGCAACTGGGCCTGGATCCTCGGCGCCCTCGGGTTGCTGCTGGCGGCGCTGGGTTGGTTCGTCGATCCGACGCGCTTCGCCTTCGCCTGGGTCGCCGCGCTCGCCACCTGGATGGGATGGCCGCTGGGCTGCCTCGCGCTGCTCTGCGTGCATGCGCTGACCGGCGGCCGCTGGGGTGATGCGATCCGCCCGGCCCTGCATGCCGGCCTCGGCACGCTGCCGCTGCTGCTGCCGGCGCTCGTTCCCGTATTGCTGCTGGCCGGACGGCTGTATCCGTGGATGCGGCCGGACGTCGCGGCGGACCTGCACAACACGTTCTATCTCAATCCCACCTTCGCCGCGGTACGCTGGCTCGTCTTCGTCGTCGCCTGGTTCGGGCTCGCCGCACTGGTGCTGGCCGGACGCAATCGCGGCGGACCCTCGCGCGGGCTCGCCGCGTTCACGCTGATCGTCCTCGGCTACACCGTCACCTTCGCCGCGATCGACCTGCTGGTGTCGCTCGAGCCGCATTTCAAGTCGAGCGAGTACGGCATGATCATCGGCGCGCAGGACGCGCTGTTCGCCCTCGCCGTCACGCTCTGGCTCGTCACCGCCATCCTGCCCCCGCCGCTGACCGCCCTGCCCGATCTCGGCCGCATCCTGTTCGGCTTGCTGATCCTGTGGGGCTATCTCGACTTCATGCAGCTGCTGATCATCTGGCAGTCCGACCTGCCGCATGAGGCGGCGTGGTACGTGCGGCGGATCGACGGTCCCTGGGGCGCGCTGACGGTCGTTCTCGCGCTGCTGCATTTCGCCCTGCCGTTCTTCGCCCTGCTCTCCCCGCGGCTGCGCCGCAGCCCCCGCGGCATCGGCGCGGTCGCGGTGCTGCTGATCGTGATGGAGATCCTGCGGGGATGGTGGCTCGTCCTGCCGGCGCACGACCTGTCGCCGAACTGGATCGACCTCGCAGCCATGCTCGCCTTCGGCGGCTGTTCGGTTGCGCTCGCACTGCCCCGCCCCCCGCTCGTCCGCGCCGCGAGGCATCATGCGTGAGGCCGAACTCCAGATGCCGCCCGCCGCACGGGAACGGCGGGACGTCACCTTCCGCTTCGCGGCACTGGCCTTCGGCGGCCTCGTGCTCGCCCTGCTCGCTTCCGCGGGCGTGGCGCTGTGGATGTACCCGCGGACCGCGAGCGACCACCGCCTGCAACGCCCCGTGCCGTCCTTTCCGGCGCCGCGCCTGCAGGTCTACCCGCAGCAGGACCTCGCCCGGTTCCTGCGGCAGGAACACGAGCGGCTGGATCATGTCGGCTGGGTCGACCGCGCGCGGGGGATCGCCCACATCCCGATCGACGATGCGATGCGACAGGTCGCGCATGACGGCATCCCGGACTGGCCCGCACGATGAGCCGGACCGCGCTGCTGCTGATCCTGCTGCTCGCGCTGCCGGCCCGCGCCGCGCCGCCGGACCTGAGCGATATCCGCTACGACCAGCGCCCCGGCGCGCAGGTGCCGATGCAGGCCGCGTTCCGCGCCGCGGACGGCAGCGCCACGACCCTCGGCGCCGCGATGGACGGGCGCCCCACGGTGCTCGACCTCGGTTATTTCCATTGCACCACGCTGTGCGGCGTCGTGCGCGCGGATGTCCTGTCCGCGCTGGCGGAAAGCGGGCTGCGCATCGGCCGCGACTACACGCTGGTCGCGCTGTCGATCGATCCGGCGGAAACGCCGCATGACGCATCGAAGGCCTTGGCGCAGGAGCGCGCGCGCTACGCGTTGCAGGGTGCGCCGGAGGGCTGGCGCTACCTCACCGGCGCCCAAGCGGCGATCGGCGAGGTCGCGCGGGCCGTCGGATTCCACGCCCGCTTCGATGCCGCGAGCAAACAGTTCTACCACCCGGCCGGCATCGTCGTGCTGACGCCCTCGGGTTCGGTCTCATCCTACGTCCTCGGCGTCGGGTATCGCGCCGGCGACGTGCGCGCGGCGCTGCTGCGCGCACGCGGCGGCGGCATCGCCAAGGCGGCGTTGCCGATCCTGCTGCTGTGCTTCCACTTCGACCCGACCACAGGCCGCTACACGCTTGCGATCTGGCGCCTCATCCAGCTCGCCGGCGGGCTCACCATCCTCGTCGTCGGCGGCACGATCCTGCTCGCATTGCGGCGGGAGCGGGCGCCATGATCTGGAAGTTCCTGCCCCAGGCCTCCTCCAGCGCGTGGGAAACCGACGGGCTGCTGATCGGCCTGACGCTGGTGACGGGCGCCGTGCTGTTCCTCGTGTTCGGGCTGATGCTGGTCTACGCGGTGCGCTACCGCGATTCCAGCCCGATCGACCGCGGCAAGATCGCCGAGAAGACCTTCCGCTTCGAGATTTCCTGGACCATCGCCACGCTGGTGATCTTCTTCGGCCTGTTCGTCTGGGGTGCCGACCTCTACGCGCGGCTGATGATCCCGCCCACGGACGCCGTGCGGATCTACGTCGTCGCGAAACAATGGATGTGGAAGATCGAGCACCAGGGCGGGCAGCGGGAGATCGACACGCTGCACGTGCCGGTGCACACGCCGATCGAACTGGTGATGACGTCGCAGGACGTGATCCACGACTTCTTCGTGCCCGCCTTCCGGGTCAAGCGCGACGTGCTGCCGAACCAGTACGAGACGATGTGGTTCACCGCCGAGAAGACCGGGACCTATCACCTGTTCTGCGCCCAGTTCTGCGGGCTGGACCACGCGGTGATGACCGGCCAGGTCGTCGTGCAGACGCAGGCGGACTACGCGGACTGGCTCGCGCGGAACGGCACGTCGCAGACGCTGGCGCAGCAAGGGGAGCCGCTGTTCATCCGCTATGGCTGTTCGGGCTGCCATTCCGGAAACGGCACCGTGCGCGCCCCGTCGCTCGCCGGGCTGTACGGACGCCCCGTCCCGCTGTCGGACGGCAGCGTCGTCACCGCCGACGACCGCTACATCCGCGACTCGATCCTGCAGCCGAAGCGCCAGGTGGTGGCCGGCTTCGCCCCCGTCATGCCGTCCTTCGACGGGGTCATCCCGGAAGACGACCTGATCCGCCTGGTCGCCTTCATCCAGTCCCTCGCACCGGAGCGTCCGCGATGAGCCAGACGGTCACCGCCACACGCGTCCTCAGCTATCTCGAGGACGGCAAGACGCTGAGGAGCTGGCTGCTCACCACGGACCACAAGCGCATCGCGATCCTGTACGCGCTGTCGATCACGGTCTTCTTCTTCATCGGCGGCACCGCGGCCGCCCTGATCCGCTACAACCTGGTCACGCCGCAAGGCGCCCTGCCCTCGGCCGAGACGTACAACCGGCTGTTCACCATGCACGGCGTGATCATGGTGTGGTTCTTCCTGGTGCCGGCCGCACCGGTGACGATCGGCAACTTCATCATCCCGCTGATGATCGGCGCGCGCGACCTCGCGTTCCCGAAGATCAACCTGATGAGCTGGTACCTGTTCATGGCGGGTGGCGCCTGCGCGCTCTACGCGCTGTTCGCCGGCGGCGTGGACACGGGCTGGACGTTCTACGCGCCGCTGTCGAGCAACTATGCGCAAGGTCACGTCGTGGCGGTGGTCGCCGGGATCTTCATCTCCGGCTTCTCCACCATCGCGACCGGGCTGAACTTCGTCGTCACCATCCACCGGCTGCGCGCGCCCGGACTGACGTGGTACCGGCTGCCGGTGTTCATCTGGTCGTTCTACGCGACCAGCGTGATCTTCCTGCTCGCCACGCCGGTGCTGGCGATCACGCTGATCCTGCTGTCGTTCGAACGGATCTTCCATGTCGGCGTGTTCGACCCGCGGATCGGCGGCGACCCGCTGCTGTTCCAGCACATGTTCTGGTTCTACTCGCATCCCGCGGTCTACATCATGGTGCTGCCGGGCATGGGGATCGTCAGCCAGATCATCCCCTGCTTCAGCCGCAAGGAGCTGTTCGGCTAC
>MKTV01000052.1:2678-3205 GCA_001898425.1 Rhodospirillales bacterium 69-11 | reverse complement strand
CGGGCCAGTCGCCCTATGCGAGCATCGTGTTCTCGCTGCTGTCCTACTTCGTCGCCGTGCCCTCAGCCATCAAGGTCTTCAACTGGCTCGGCACGATGCACAAGGGGCGCATCCACTTCAACGCGCCGATGATCTACGCCCTGGGCTTCGTCGGGCTGTTCACCTCGGGCGGGCTGACCGGGCTGTTCCTCGCCGCCCTCGCGGCCGACGTGCACCTGCACGACACGTATTTCGTCATCGCGCATTTCCACTTCATCATGGTGGGCGGCATGGTCTCGGCCTATTTCGCCGCGCTGCATTTCTGGTGGCCGAAGATCACCGGCCGCATGTACCCCGAGACGATCGCGCGCGGCGCCGCGCTGCTGATGTTCCTCGGTTTCAACTTCACCTTCCTGCCGCAGTACATCCTCGGCTATCTCGGCATGCCGCGGCGCTACCACTCCTACCCGCCCGAGTTCCAGGTGCTGAACGTGCTCTCCTCGGCGGGAGCGTCCATCCTGGCCGTGGCCTACGTGCTGCCGCTGTTC
>MKTV01000052.1:0-2496 GCA_001898425.1 Rhodospirillales bacterium 69-11 | reverse complement strand
TCGCCCCGCACACGCACTTCCAATACGAGGATGCGCGGCACCAGGCCGACTCGGCGATCGCGGGCATGTGGCTGTTCCTGGCCACCGAGGTGCTGTTCTTCGGCGGCCTGATCCTCGCCTGGATCTTCTGCCGTCACTGGAACCCGGAAGGCTTCGCCGCGGGGGCCAAGGAGTCCGTGCTGTGGATCGGCACCGTCAATCTCGCGCTGCTGATCACCAGCAGCTTCGTCTACGGCCTCGGCCAGGCAGCCATCGAGGCCGGACGGGTCCGCATGCTGATCTGGTGCTGCCTGCTGACGGCGGGAATCGGGGTCGTGTTCCTCGGCCTCAAGCTGCTGGAATGGCACGTCGACCTCGACGAGAATCTCTGGCCGGCCGGACCGTTCAAGCTGCACGGGGCCGAAGCGGATGGCGGCCGGCTGTTCTGGATCTTCTACTTCGTGGCGACCGGCTTGCACGCGGTGCACATGCTGGTCGGCATCGTCGCGGTCTGCTGGATCGCGCTGCGCGCCCGCCGCGCCGAATTCACCGCGGACTGGCACACGCCGGTCACGGTGGTCGGGCTCTACTGGAGCTTCGTCGACATGGTGTGGATCGTGCTCTACCCGCTGATCTACGTCGTGGGGCGGCTGTCGTGACGGCCCGGATGCGGCATCTGCTGTGGATGTGGCTCGCGCTCGTCGCGCTGGGCGCCTGCGCGTTCGGCGGCGCCTTCCTTCCCCTGCCGGCCGGTTTGCGGCCGCTGCTGATGCTGCCCAGCCTGGTGATGGTGGCGATCCTCGCCCTCGGCTTCATGGAGGTGCGGCGCGGCGGCGCGCTGCCCGGTGCCTTCGCGCTCGCCGCCATCTTCTGGCTCTTCGTCCTTCTCGGACTCGGGAGCGCCGATCCGCTCACGCGGCGCGTCTACCCGGCGGACCAGGGCGGCGCATCCGTGCCCGGCCCGCCGGAGATTTCGCCGCAACGGTGATCCGCCGCGTGAACCGGATCACGCGGCGGCCGTGATCCTCCGGCTTTGCGTCAGTTCCCGTACACCGCCTGCGGCAGCCACATGGTCAGTGCCGGCACGTAGGTGATGATGCCCAGCACGATCACCAGCAGGATCAGGAACGGGAAGATGCCGCGGATCACCTCGCCCACGGGCGCGGTGGAGATCGTCGACAGCACGTAGAGGTTCAGCCCGACCGGCGGGTGGACCAGCGCGATCTCCATGTTGTGGGTGAAGATGATGGAGAAGTGCACCGGGTCGACGCCCAGCGGCTTCAGCGCGGGCGCCAGGATCGGCATGACCAGCAGCAGCGCCGCCACCACTTCGAGGAAGCAGCCCAGCACCAGCAGCAGCACGTTGATGGCGAGCAGGAATTCCCAGGTGGCGAGGTTGTGGTTCAGCGTCCAGCTGACGAGCTGCGCCGGCACGCCGGACTCCGTCATCCAGTGCCCGAAGGCCAGCGCCGTCGCGACGATCAGCATGATCGTGCCGGCGCTGCGCAGCGCATCCGCGATCACCGTCAGCGTCGCGGTCCAGCGGAAGCCGCGATAGAACACCAGGCTCACCAGCAGCGAGACGGCAGCGGCAAGCGCCGCGGCTTCGGTCACCGTGACCAGGCCGCCATAGATGCCGACCAGCACGATGATCGGCACCGCCAGCGCGGGCAGCGCGCGCACCGTCACGCGCAGCCGGTCGGAGAACGGCAGCGACGGCTCCATCGGGAAGTTGCGGCGCCGCGCGTCGTACCAGACCCAGGCGAAGAATGCGCCGGCCTGCAGCAGGCCCGGCAGGATGCCCGCCAGGAACAGCCGCGGGACGGATTGTTCGGTGACGATGCCGTAGAGGATCAGCGACAGCGACGGCGGAATGACGATGCCGATCGTGCCGGAGGCGCCGATCACGCCCAGCGCGAAGGAGCGCGGATAGCCCCGCTCCAGCATCGCCGGCAGCAGGATCGTGCCCATGGCGAGCGCCGTCGCAACCGAAGAGCCGCAGATCGCCGCGAACAGCGTGCAGGCCACGACGGTGACGAGGCCGAGGGAGCCGCGGATGCCGCCCAGCCACGCGGCCGAGACGTCGACCAGTGCCTTCGCCACGCCACCTTGCCGCATGAACGCGGCGGCCATGACGAACAGCGGCAGCGACATGAGGGTCGAGGAGTTCAGATGGTCGATGACCACCTGCGCCACGCCCACCAGGCCCTGTCCCGACACGAGGTACAGCACCGACGCGCAGGCCCCGAGGACCAGGAAGATCGGCATGCCCAGCGAGAGCAGGCCGAAGAACATCACGAGGAAGAGGAAGGTCCACATGGGGCAGGTGATCCGGCTGTCAGGACGCAGTCAGTCGTCGGTCTCGGCGGTTGATCGTCGGGATCGGCCCGGCCGGAGGGAGGGCGGTGGTCAGTCGTTCGGAATCGGCGTGCCCATGTTGGTCGGCATCTCGTCGGGCAGCACGTGCCCGACGGTCATCGTCGCCGGATCGAACCGGAACAGGTACCGGTAGAGCCG
>MKTV01000051.1:7125-14981 GCA_001898425.1 Rhodospirillales bacterium 69-11 | reverse complement strand
GTCGCACAACTCCGTCGTTGATTCCCTGCTTGCAAGGATTGAAGCGTTCAACGGAAGCATGATTGCGGCAACCAATCGTCCGGGCAGCCTCGATCCAGCTTTATGGCGGCGCTTCGGAATGCAGCTCGACATCCCCCTGCCGGGACCTGAAGAGCGCTACGCTATAATCAAGCTCTACATTGCCCCGTTCGAAATGCCGGAAGAGTGGATCGAGGCTATGACAGACGCAACGGAAGCTGCGGCGCCGTCCCTTTTGCGCCAGCTCATGGAAGGCCTGAAGAGAGACATCATCCTTTCGGAGCGCCTGAATTACCCGAGGGACGCCAGGTCTGCCTTGGAAAGAGTGGTCGCATCGGTCGGTCCGCACGTAGATTATTCCACGCCTCCCTTGTGGGCGAGGGAATCCGTCAGGGACCGCATCTGCAAGATCGAATGGCCACCGCCACGAGCTGAGGCTGCATGACCCTCGATACGCGCCTCGAAGACCAGTGTCAGATGGAGACCATAAAGTATCTCGAATTCCTTGAGAACCGGGGTCACTTGACGTTCAACCACTCGCCCGTGGAAGGCAAACGCCCGAAGCATACGCTCTTCAAGCTCATCAAAATGGGAATGAAAATCGGGCACCCAGACCTGGATATTTATATCGGACACCCTCCAAGGATGCTGATCCTGGAATTCAAAACTATGACCGGGGTAATCAGCAAGGCGCAGCAAAAGCGAGCGAATTTGCTGGGCGCGCTTGGCTTCGACCACAGATTCATCATTGCCGAATCATCAAGTGATTGCGTGAACCAGGTCGCGCGGATTTTGAGGGAAGATTATGGAATTAAGGACGCACAGTGAGTATTGCACTTATCATCACATTCAAGCCGAAGCACCCCGAAGCTGAGCCGACGCAGCGAACAGAACGATGCTATGACCGGCCGCACGATCCTGCGTCCGCTCAAATCCATCGGCTATACGCGAGGTACAAAGACCGCCCTGACGTTCAGCATCTGAAGGTAGTGAACGAGGAGGCCAAATGACCCCCTTTCCTCCCGGTCAATTCGCAACGATTTACTGCGACCCGCCGTGGGCGTACCAGATGTATTCCGAGAAGGGATACGAGAAAAGCCCGCAGGCTCACTACGACTGCATGACGCTCGACGAGTTGAAAGCCATGCGGGACCAGATCGTCTTTGCTACAGCGCCGAACTCCGTTTGCATCATGTGGGCGGTCTTCCCGATGCTGCAGGAAGCACTCGATCTAATGGCCTGTTGGGGGTTCAAGTACAAGACTGGCGGCCCCTGGACCAAGCTCACGAGCGGTGGCAAGCAGGCTTTCGGCACGGGATTTATCCTGCGAGGGACTGCTGAACTCTTTCTTGTCGGCACCCACGGCGAGCCCGCCATTAAGAACCGTTCTACGCGCAATTGCTTGTTAACCGGAGATGTACCTGAAAACCTTCTGGACATCGGTGCTATCGTTGCCACCATCCGACGTGAACACAGCCGCAAACCCGACGAAATGTATCCGTTAATCGAGGATCTGTTCGACGGCCCCTATTTGGAGTTGTTTTCCCAGACCGACCGCAAGAATTGGACTTCGTGGGGAGACCAGGCCGGGAAATACGGCGAGGCCGCATGAAAGCTTTTCGCCAATCCGTTCTCTGCGCGATCGCGCGCAAAAATATCCGCTTGATCCCGGCCACGAAATCATCACTGCACGCCGAGTTCTCGAATGCAGATCAACTCGGGCGTGCGCTCGCCAGCCTCTGGCAGAATGCGTATATTTCGCGCCGATGGAATGAGACGCACGACGAGATGGAATACTGCGTCAAGCGCACTGACGGCATTCCGCCCTCCGCACAGCCGGAAGGATTCTCGACTAAAATACACGATAGATGGCTGAGCCAAGTTTAAAAGAGGAATACGTACCTATTTAATCGATGCATTGATTCGGCTACGTTTATGTCATGGTGATGATTCACCACCGGTCTGCAATCCGGTCGTATAAGCTTAAGCGCAGCGCGCTTTAAGGCGCGTTTTTTATTGTCTATGGCGGACCGGTCCGGGGCCTTTCATTGGTTCTTAAGCGCCCTTGATCCCGGCATTGCAGACCGGGCCGGTTCCGCCACCAGAATTCAAGCGGCCATCCAAGGCCGGGAAAGCGCATGGGGAGACGTGACGCCTTGTAGAAGTACAGTAAAATGACTGGCTGGTACGCGATGAAACGCGGCTGGCAGTCGCATCCTGTTTTTGCAGGTCAGGAATATTCTGACCGAGATGCCTGGGTTTGGATTATTGAAAACGCGGCGTACGCCGAGACGTTAGTCAGCATCCGAGGGAACCCCGTTCCCATCCAGCGCGGGCAGTTGTCGTATTCAATCCGTTTTCTCGCGACTGCGTGGGGCTGGCATCGCAACAGGGCTGCGCGCTTCCTCGAACGGCTCAGAAAGTGGAAATTAATCGAGACGGAGGGCGGGACAGCGCAGATCATCATAACTGTCTGTAACTACTCGCTTTATCAGGATGTGCGGGACATCAGCGGGACGCAGACCGAGACAGAGGCGGGACAAAAGCGGGACAGAAGCGGGACAAATAGTAACAAGGATAACAAAGAACAAAGAAAGGATAGTATAGGATCCAAAACTCCTAAGCCTGCTTTCCTGCGTCCGGATTGGATTCCGGAAACCTCCTGGAAAGCATACATGGATCACCGCAAGGCGTTGAAGATCGGCGTGACCGATCATGCCCTTCGCCTTGCTGTCAGGTCACTCGAAAAGCTTCGTCAGGAGGGTAACGACCCGACCGACGTCATCAACCAATCCATCCTGCGCGGATGGACGGGCCTCTTTGCTGTGAAAGGAGATTTTAACCATGGCAGGAAACCAAGTCGCGCCCCAAGCGCGCACGAGAACATGTTTGCCGGCTTCGGCATCCCCGATTTCGAATAGCCTTGAGATGGACATCGAAACCGGGCTTTGGCGGATAACCGACATGCCTCCTATCACGCCGGAGTTGCAACAGGCGGCGCGGATCTCGATGGAGCGCCTGCATGCGGTGCTTGTCCCAGCAACGCGAGAATGGTCGACTGGAGCGATCGCGGCACTTCTCACCCACTTCTACACCGTGCAGCTCCCGGCCGCGGTCTACACCGCGATCAAGAACGACTGGATTGCCTGCCTATCAGGCTTTCCTCAATGGGCGATCGAGGAAGCCCGAATCGAGTGGCTGAAGAACGGAAAGCGCAAGCCCGTACCGGCTGACATCGTAGGCCTTTGCCGGAAAGCCGTTTCGAAAGAACGAGCGGCCCTGTTCCTGTGTCAGCGCATCATCGCGGCTGCAGCCGTCGAGCCTGATCCTCCAATGACACCAGAGGAACGTGAGGCCAGCAGAGCCCGCGTCTCGGAGATGGTCCGTATGGCCCTGGCAGGCTGCGCGCCTGCAGAGAGCGGGGCTATGTGACGGATGGAGCCGAACCAGAGTTAACCCTCACACCGGATCAGGAGAAGGCCCTCGGCGAGATCCTCGAAGCGCGCAAACGGGGCCGGCACTTTCTGCTGTCTGGATATGCCGGGACCGGGAAGACCACGCTGATGCAGCGTGTCGCGCAGGCACTCAAAGCGTCGGGCCAGTCTGTCGCCATGACCGCCCCCACCTACAAGGCCGTGGCGGTCCTCTCGAAGAAGCTCAAACAGTGCGGGCTGGGCGATGTTCCCTGCCTGACGATCCACAGCCTCCTGAGCCTTCGCGCCAAACCATACGGCGACCGGCTGGTGTTCCAGCGTGCCAAGCACGCCGAGCCGGTGAAGGCCGATGTCGTCGTCGTCGATGAGTGCTCGATGGTAGATGCTGATCTGATGGGCCACATCCGGCGCCACCTCCAGAATTCGTTCGTCTTGTTCGTCGGCGACCCTGCCCAGCTCCCGCCCGTCGAGGAGAGGGAAAGCCAGACCTTCGCCACGCCGTTACGGAGTCACCTGGACATCATCGTCCGCCAGGCCGCAGGCAACCCCATCCTCGACGCCGCGACGGCCATCAGGAAGGCGCAGGGCGGTCCGATGGACTGGTCGTGGTGCAAATCTGCGAACGCTCCCCCTCTCGGCGTATACATGCCCGGGAGGTCCGCAGATGCGTGGCTTGAGAAGGCGTTCACATCGCCCGAGTTCGAGGCCGATCCGGACACCTTCCGCTTCCTGGCATGGACAAACGCGCGCGTAGCGGAGGTCAACACCAAGATCCGCCGATTCCGGTATGGCGACAACATCCCCACACCGTTCATGCCGGGCGAACGCGCCCTCATGCGCGCGCCGGTGATCAAGGACAGCGAGATCAAGCTGAACACCAACGAGGAGGCTACTGTCCTTGAGATCGGCGAGGATAGCTTCTCGTATCACTTCGAGGCCTGCGGCGATTGCGGACCCTGGGCAGCCGAGATCCCGAGCTGGCGAGTCAAACTCAAACGCGACGAAGGGGGGACCGTCACCGTCCACACGCCTTCAGATGAAGCCGCCTATAACCGGGTGATTGACCGTATCAAGGACGAGGCGACGTTCGCTCGATACCGGTGGAAGCATCTGCATGACTTCCAGGCCGAACTGGCGCGGATGCAGTCGATCTACGGTATGACGGTCCATACCTCGCAAGGCTCGACTTTCCAGAAAGCATTCGTAGACGTCGGAGATATCCGCCGCCGGGAACGGGATAATTTACTGGAAGCCCAGCAGCTGTTTTATGTGGCCGTCACGAGGCCGAGTGAGGCGCTTTATTTGGTCGGCGTTTGATATTCAGCTCAAAACTGTCGTTGCGGTGTCGTTCCGGTTGTGACATGGTGGCCGAAACAGGGGAGGGAATTATGAGTCAAGACAAACTGACAGATCCAGAAGCGGAAATAGACAACATGATGCGTGAGATGTGGGATAAAACCTCCCTAGTCGCCGCTGCGTTCGTGGTGCCGCCTCGCAGGTTTAGCAAGATGATCTTGGTCTTTGCCCTTAACACAGGACTGTTGACCATCGCTGCCTTCACCTGGCTCAACATCGGCCTCATGCTCACTGGCCACCCATCGCCTCTCCTGCCCCTCGCAATTGTCCTGATCGGCATCGCCGGAGCGGCTGGAGGATGGGCCTATGCGACGGCGCGCGACATATGGGAAGGCGAACGGTGGAACAGTGATGTGATCTGGTCTCAACTCTGCAACGCGCGTGCCGCGCTTGCGCAGGTTGAAAAGGAAAACGCCGAGTTGCTGGCGCGGCTTCGGGCGCGGGATGAGCGGGGCAGGTTTTTCTGATCCAGTCGTCACCATTCACATCCTGCGCGGCGAATGTCTGCAATGCCCGCGATGCCGCAAGTACGACCTTGATTGCGGCAAGATCAAACAATTCCCAGATCTTCGCCTCCGGTGCGCCGACGCCGTTCAGTCGATGATCGACAGCGGAGCCGATCCATATGGACAGCCGAAGGACTGGACCGGATGGATCGAATGCCACGAAGCTGCGCATGCAGGCAGCCCCGTTCGGTCGATGGAAACGACGCACAAAATCGGCCGATTTGATCTCGTATACATGCCGGAAGACGTCACGAGACCGTGCCAGTCGCTGTTTCTGGTAAACGCGTAGTCGACAGAAAGTATTTTGAAAACGCAGCCGCGTGTAATAGTATTGCGAAAAAAGGGGGGAGGATTGTCTGTTTCAACATTAGTTGCCGTCTGGCGCTCCTGATCAGTTCGTCAGGTCGCCCTGGAAACAGGGCTACCGCATGAACTGAGAGGAGAAATAGATGTTTTTTAGAAAGCGGGCTCAGCAACGCCCTGAAGTTCCGGAGATCGAGGGCCAGCCAGCGGGCGACAAGCAATGCGATTTGCCGGATCCCCTGCTGAAGGCGATATGTGAGGATATTATATCGCATCCGGGCGACTATTCGCTCCGTCGAGTCGACAGCGGAAGCTCGACCAAGGCAACCATCTTCGGTGCTAACGATCAGCTAGAGAAGGTCGCACGTACCAAGATCAGCTATGGTCTATCCCTTGGCTATCCAGATAAGGTTATCAACCTTTATACGCTCGGCACCTCGAATGTCTCGGGACCATCCGATAAATTGCTGATAGATCGGGCCATCGAGGCAATCGTTAACCATGAACGAGACGTGAAACGTGCTGATCTCGCGCGCGGCTTAGCCGAGGCTCAGTCCCGTCGAAGCCCCGAGCTTTTAACGCCAAATAACCTACGCTCCGCCCTTCACGCCTTATTCCTGGACGACACGACAGAGGTGCAGCGCGGCATTATCTCGCAGGCCGTCGATATCGCTATCCCAGTTATCGATGGAACGCACGAACTTATCCCAGTCAAACGCTGGATTGATAAGCAAGGCGCCCCACACCGCACGAGAAGGGAAATGCGGGAGGCGAACAATGCGTAACCCTCTCCTCATCATCGATGACGCGATGTTCCGGGTCTTTCAGCCGATCGTTGACCGGTTTCCAAATGCTGGACCGCCAGGTGTCGCGAGGTTTTTCATCACCGGGGCGTTTGTCGCCGGGATGGCCTCTGATGTTCCGCGACATGCTGTATTCTCGGCAGCGATCGTAGCGCTCGCCTGTGCTGCTTGTTACCTCACAGCCGGACTGTCCGGCGCGCGACAAGGACTGAAGAACCCTCGCTACCTAACCGACAGGATTTGGCGGATCGCGCAGTTTGTCTTCGGCTTAATCGGTTTGGCCGGTATGCTTGCCGAACCGACGGTCGAAAACGCTCTTATCGCGGCATATCCCATTCTGCTTACCGCTTACTGGTACGCCGTCGCCTGTGACGTGAATCCGCCGCGGCGGAAGCAGAGCGTCTGGGAGCGGAGGGCTGTTCATGCGTAACCGCCTAAGCTTTGCGCTTCAGACCGGAATTCTAACGGCCCTAATCGTGCCGGTAGTCCCGTTTCCAGCTTTTATGCTGATCGTTATCGCCGGAGCTGCAGGCGGCTGGGCCTATGCCACGGCGTACGGGATGTGGCGCGAGCAGAGCGATTTCGCCGAGGCGCTGCACGACGATCTGGTGAAGGAACAACGTATATCCCACCTTCTGGTAGACGAACTGCGCTCCGATTTAGTGAATGCCCAGACGACAGATGACCATCGCGGTCACACAGGAACACCCGCTGCCGCGGAGTCAAAAGATCAAATTCCAAATCTTCACAACATCTACGACTGGCTTCCGGTAATGAAGATCCGGTTTAATGATCGCGACGCTCACATTGTTCGCAAATTTTTCGCCGGATGGATGCCGCAACCAGTCGATGATCACTACGCATTTCTGCTATCGACCGAGGAATGTGAACCGCTCTTCCTGGACTGCGAACCAGAAGAACTCGCCAACTGCTTCGATACATTAACCAGGAAGGGCTTTAAGGAAAGTGTTAAGGCGCTTTTCCAAGGCGACCACTTCTATCGCTCGGACACTGGGAAATGCCCGCGCTGTAGGCGCTATCGTCCTGAGATTCATTGGAACAACGAGCATCTTGAAGGATCTCCAGATCAGGAGCTATGCGATCGATGCATTAAAGTTTTGAATACATCATTCGGTGAAGCCTAATGGACGGACCCCCAATTACCAAATGCCCGCCGGGCTACGCTCACGGTTACAGCCCGGAAGGCGAGATTTCAGCGCTCGATAGAGATACGTCTACAGTTACGGCTTCGATAGCAACTTTGCAGATCGCCGGAAAATGCGGATACATGGCGGCGAAGAGATATGAAAATCAGGCGCAAGCGAGGCTCGCAGCCCTTCAAGCCGAAGGAAATCACACGCTTCACGAAAGTCTTGGGCAACAAAACATCAACGTTGATTAAAACATCGCGCAGCGGCACAATAGCGACAAGAGTA
>MKTV01000051.1:4320-7002 GCA_001898425.1 Rhodospirillales bacterium 69-11 | reverse complement strand
TGACAGTTGGTTCGCCTATAACGCCAACGACGCTCGACCGAAGTTCCGCGCCACTATCGAGCAGATTGACGAAATGTACATGGTTACTGAGAAGTGGCTCCCCCTCATCACCATCCCCTACTACCGGAAAACTATCGTCAGACGGATGCTGACCTACCCGGATTCCGGGCGCCCGGTCTATAACTGGGTCCGGCTTGGACGAAAGCTTCGCGAAGACCGGCGCACCGTAAAGCGCTGGTACGAGGACGGCATCAGACACCTTACGGATCGGCTGAACCAATGCAGCGCATGATCCTGCCCGAGAGCGAAATCAAGGCAGCATACCCCGACTACAAGGATCGCACGCTCATCTTCGGAAACTGCTTCCTGTACATCATCGGAGAGGCCCACGGTCCCTTCAAAATCGCCAAGACCTCACGTCCCTTAAGCCGGTTCCAAAGCCTTTCCATACACACCCATCTCGACATCCGGCTTTGGCAACTCAGCCGCCTGCCCGTGGGCATTGACCGTCAGATCCAGAGCCGCGTGCACAGATCCCTGGAGGATTACGCGATAAAGCGGGACTGGTTCGACATCTCGCTGCAGCGCGCCATAGGGGCAGTCGCGGCCGAAAACCCCCTCGGGCAGATCGTCGACCTTGCAGGCCTTACTTACGAGCGGATGCTTAAAATGGACGTCGAACATTGGGGCAAAATGGGAATTTTGACACTGAATGCAGAACGTTCTTGACAGCGCGAAGTTTTCTGATGTAATTTTCTATTAGGCTGGCCGATTTATATTCTGCCGGCCTATGGTGCTTCCGCACCTACGTCTCCCAGACGTGAACCTCCCTGTTCAAACTCGCTGGTTTCGGTCAGCGCTTTTTGCGCCGCGTAAACGCGGTGCACCAGTTTCTATCCGGTAACCCCCGCCGCCGAATGGCGTCGCCTGCCCACGGCTACGGCTGAGGGCCTCTCTTCAACTTCATGACCAAAGGCTCGCATGTCACGCCGCGACCGCGACAGGAAATACCCTGCCGCTGAGAACTGCCCGTTCCATCCCAGTGGCCACCACGGCCAGGTGATGACCAGCAACGGCCCCGACGTGCGCGTACGCGGCTTCTCCTGTCAGATCGTCAAACGGTATGAGGACCTGGCCAAGGAGTCCCGGTTCGCCGGTCACACCATGCTCGCAGAGCAGTATACCCAGCACGCTGATCACTACACCCGTGTCGCAACAGGCGCAGCGTGAGTATCGTCGCGGCCTTCATATTCGGACATCTGCCCTGCTACGGGCAGTCCAGCATCGCCGTCCACAACCCCAGCACCGGCGCCGTCGATGGGTTCTATGTCGACCCACAGGCGTTCGATGAATTCATGACAATGCAATGACCGACGACACGAGCACCCCAGGCCCCGGCCGCCCCACCAAGTATGATCCAGCCTACTGCGATCAAGCCTATCGCCTTTGCCTACTCATGGGAGCGACTGACGCAAATCTCGCGGAATTCTTCGATGTCTCCGAGAGTACAATCAATCTCTGGAAGCTTGAGCACCCCGAATTTTCGGAGTCCATAAAAGGCGGAAAGACCCGCGCGGACATGCACATCGTCCAGCGGCTCTTCAATCGCGCCGAAGGTGCTGAATGGACCGAAGACGCAGCGATCAAGGTCAAGAAGGAATTCTTCGAGAACGGCAAGAAGGTTCGGACGGAAGAAGAAGTTGTTGTGGTCCCCGTCCGAAAGGCAGCGGCTCCTGATACGACGGCGCTGATCTTCTGGCTCAAGAACAGACATCCAGAACTCTGGCGCGATCGTCGCGAAGTCACCGGCGCGGATGGTGATCCCCTCTGCCCGGATGGATTGAACCTCGCGCTTCTCGCGCCCGAAACATTGAATGAGCTTCTCACAATCTCCCAGCAACTTGCATCCAGCCCTGACGACGGCGCTGGCGAACCCGGAGATAATCCGGCGTGAGATAGGCCGGCGAATTGTTGCCGGGCAGATGCTCCCTGACGTCCCGGTCGCCTTCCGGGAACTGCACGTCAAAAGCCGGTACAAGGTATTCTACGGCGGACGTGGATCGGCGAAGTCGTGGTCGATCGCTCGGGTACTTGTCGGCCTGGCGGCGCGGACGAAGCTTCGCATCATCTGCGCGCGTGAATATCAGATCTCGATCCAGGACAGCGTTCATAAGCTGCTCGTCGACCAGATCGACGCCCTTGGTCTCCGGCCCTTCTACAGGGTAACTGACACGACGATCACCTGCCGAACGACAGGATCGTCCTTCCGCTTCGTCGGCCTGAAGACGAACATCCGGAATATCAAGGGCCTCGAAGGGGCCGATATCGTCTGGGTCGAAGAGGCTGAGTGCGTCAGCGCCGCCTCCTGGAACATCCTGATCCCGACGATCCGGAAGAAGGGGTCGGAGATCTGGGTATCGTTCAACCCGGACCAGGAGAAGGACCCGACCTACCAGCGGTTCGTAAAGCATCCGCCGCCGAACTCAATCGTCCGGATGGTGAGCTGGCGAGACAACCCGCACTTCACTGAGGAGCTGCGGGCCGAGAAGGATCACCTGCAGCGCGTAGACCCCGACGCCTACGAGTGGGTGTGGGAAGGGGCCTTCCGCGTCGCCTCCGCCGCCCAGATCCTCTCCGGGAAGTGGCGCCGCGGCGAACTGGCGATTCCAGACAACGCCGCCG
>MKTV01000051.1:0-4310 GCA_001898425.1 Rhodospirillales bacterium 69-11 | reverse complement strand
TGGGACAGACTTCGGATACGCAGCAGACCCGACGACCATCGTTCGGTGCTGGATCATCGGAGCCGGTAAGGGCACGCAGGGGACGCTCTACGTCGAGCGCGACTTCGGCAAGGTCAAGCTGGAGAACAACGAGATTGCCCCCGCCTTCCGGAAGAAGATCCCGGAACTCGGCAACCAGATTATCTACGCGGACAGCGCGCGGCCGGAAACGATCAGCCACGTCTGCGGTGCTGGCCTCAACATGGTCGGAGCAGAGAAGTGGAAAGGCTCCGTCGAGGACGGCATCGCATTCCTGCGCGGCTTCGAGGAAATCGTCATTCACCCCGAATGCAAGGGGACGATCCAGGAAGCCCAGCTTTACTCATACAAGACAGAAAAACTGACCGGCGACGTCATGCCGGACATCATCGACAAGCATAACCACTACATCGACGCGATCCGTTACGCGCTGTCCAAAGTCATCAAACGCTCCGGGCCTGGCATGGGCTTCCTGCAATTCGCAGCGGAGCAGGTTCAACAACAGAAAGGCACACCACCATGATCGCCATGAAGGCAACACCAGGCCAGGAATTCAGCACGACCCTCAGCCGCCGCTACGTCGCCGACGACAAAGGGATGATTCGGGATGTCCACATCGCCGACGTATCGGAACTTCTTGCCGCCGGCGCGTCGACTGCGACGCTCCCCGCCACTGTAACGCTGAAGGCCCAACCCGGGCAGAGTCTGTACTTCGATGGGAAAACGCACGCGGTTGGCGCAGATGGCCTGATTCGCGACGTTCCGTTCGACGTCGCCGTCATCCAGATCAAGGCCGGCGTGTGCGTCGAGGCGACTGAAAGCGACGAAGTCGGCGAAACACCCGCAGGGGAGACAGCCGCAACACTCGGCGAAGCCCCTTCAGACACGCCCACCGATTCAGCCGTAGAGGAAGCCGGTGAAGGCCTTGCCGAAGCGGATGTACCGGAGCCTGCAGATCATGAAGGTGACGACGCAACGCTTGAAGAAGCCGCCCAGGCCTAAGACCAATCCATGGCGCCGAAGGGAGGGAAGGAGACAGACGTAAGCGCGATTGCCGCGAACCCGTCGCTCCTGGCGCGAGCCAAGGAAGCCGCCCAGTACGTGATCTCAGGCGTCATGCCCGGCACGTGGATGTCCCCGCTTCAGCCGATCCGTCCGGTCGCTCCTGAGACCGTCCAGCCCAGAGCCTTCGACTTTCCCGTCGGCTACAACACCCGCTTCCAACCACGGACGGGCAGGGGCAACTCGTACGAGACCCTGATTGCTCTGTCCGAGACGTGCGACATCCTCCGCCTGGCCATCGAGACCCGCAAGGATCAGATGGAGAAGCTGGAGTGGCAGATCCGCCCGCGCGCAGGCTCCACGACCACCGATGACGACCCACGCATAAAGCAGCTGACCGACTTCTTCATGTATCCCGACAAGGAGCATGACTGGTCGGGCTGGCTGCGCGCGCTACTCGAAGACCACTTCGTCCTCGATGCGGTGTCGATCTATAAGCGCCTCGACAGGAAGGACCGGCTCTACTCGCTCGACCTTCTCGATGGCTCGACGATCTTCCCGGTCATCGACGAAACCGGGCGCCGGCCGATGGCCCCCAGCCCTGCGTATCAGCAGGTCATCAAGGGCGTCCCGGCGATCGATTTCACCTCCGACGAGTTGATCTTCGCTCCCCGGAACGTCCGGAATCGGACGCCGCTCGGATACAGCCCGGTCGAGCAGGTTCTCGTCACGGTCAACATCGCGATTCGGCGTGCCACGAGCCAGTTGACCTACTACACCGACGGCAACGTGTCGGACGGGGTGTTCTGGCTACCCGATACCTGGAACCCGGACCAGTTTAAGTCCTTCCAGGAGTTGTGGGATTCGCTCCATGTGGGGGACCTCGCTGAGCGCAGAAGAGCGAAGTTCCTGCCCGGACAAAAAGACTCGTTTCAGCAGATCGTACAGCCGCCTCTGAAGGATCAGTACGACGAATGGCTCGCCCGCGTCATCTGCTACGCCTTCAGCCTTCCGCCCTCCGCCTTCGTGCAACAGGTCAACAGGGCGACCGCGGAAACGGCACAGCAGGCCGCGCTTGAAGAGGGCCTTGCCCCGATCCAGAAGTGGGTGAAAGGCATCATCGACCGGGTCATCTTCCATGACTTCGGCGCCACGGACATCGAATTCGCATGGCTCAATGAGAAGGAGATCGATCCGAAAGTTGCCGCTGAGATCCAGAGCATCAAGCTCCAGCGCGGCGTCATAACCCTCAACGAGGCGCGGTCGCAGGACGGCCTTGATCCATATGAGGGGGTTGGCGACACGCCTGGCCTTCAGACGGCAGCAGGCTTTGTTGCCCTCCCGACCGAAGAAGACATCGCCGCTGCGAAAGATGCCTCTCTTGCTGCACGGCAGGCTATAGCTGAAGGCGCACCGGACGACGAGGAACCAGCAAAGGCCCACGGCTTAAAAAAAAAGTACTCCGACCCGCTCAAGCGTCCTGCGGCCATCAAGGCCCACAGCGCTATCCGTGACACGGTAAATGCCGTCTTCGACCGGGCCGCGCACCATGTCGCGTCCCAGCTTCGGGGCATGGCAGTCGTCGGAAAGGCCGATGATGAGGACGAAAAGCGCAAGCAGCGCGCGAAGTCCATCGCAGACGACATCAACCTCTTCGACCTGAAAGAGGTGAAGGCGATCTCCGGCGCGCTCGACGATCTCGCAACGGACGTCACGAACGCGGCGCTGACCGACATGGGCCTGTTCGGCCAGGTCGACGCACGATCGACGACATGGGCGACGAAACATGCTGCGGAGCTGGTCACGCAGATCACCGACTCAACGCGCGACATGCTCCGGCAGACCATCGCCCAGGGCTTGCAGGAGACAGACATCCTCGGCGTCGCCGACCGGATTGCGAAAGACTACGCGTTCTCACCCGAGCGCGCGCTTCTGATCGCCGATACTGAAACCGCCTTCGCGAACGGCAATGGCGCGCAGAAAGGCCGAGAGATCGCGAAGGATCTCGGCATCAAGATTAAGAAGGAATGGCTCGATCACGAGGGGGCCTGCCCGATCTGCGTCGAGAACGCGCTCGCCGGGCCGATCGAGATTGAAGACACGTTTCCGGACGGCAGCATGACAACGCCCAGTCACCCGCGCTGCCACTGCACGACAGTATCAGTCATCGAGGACTGACTCGCATTTCACCAGCCCGCCCCGTTCCGGGGCTTTTTTTATGCCCAGAGGAATCACCATGGAAAATCTGAACATCTTCGTACCCATCCAAAAGGTCGATGCGGCCAAACGTCTTGTCTACGGATGCCTTGCGGCTGAGGTGCCTGACCACGCCAACGAGATCCTCGATTACGAAGGCTCTGTTCCGTACTTCAAGGCCTGGTCTTCTGAGTTCGAGAAAGTCACCGACGGGAAGAGCAAGGGCAATGTCCGCGTCATGCACGGCTCCCACGCATGCGGGAAGCTTACCGACATTACCTTCGACGACGCCAACAAGGCCATCATGGGCTGCGCGAAAATCGTCGACGACGCCGAATGGGCGAAGGTCGAGGAAGGTGTCTATACCGGCTTCAGCATCGGAGGGAAATACGTCAAGCGCTGGCAGGACCCGTCGAACGCAGCGCTCAAGCGCTACATCCCGGAGATGGTCGAGGTCTCTCTGGTCGACAAACCCTGCATCCCCGTTGCGACGTTTGACTACATCAAAGCCGACGGATCGCACGAACTCCGCAAATTCCAGGTCGTGAAGGACGCCGAGGAAGTCGGCGTATCCCTTGAACAAGTCTGGAAAGCGAAAGACGGCCAGACCTTCACCAAGAAGGCCGACGCTGTGAGCCACAACGTCGAACTCGCGGTCAAAGAGGCCATGGCGCCGCTGACCAAAGCACTGCAGAGCGCTGAGGAAAGGCTCGCCGCGAAGGAGCAACCTGAAGCGGCCAAGGCCGATGAGGGAGAATCTGAACAGAAGACCGATGAGCCCGCCGGCGAGACGGAAGAGGGCGATACCGCAAAGTCCGACGAAACAGCAACCGACCCTGCACAGGATGAGCCCGCGCAGAAGGCGCTGACACCTGAGGAGAAGGCTGCGGCCCTGACCAAAGCCATCGGCACGGTCAAAGCAAGCCTGACGAAAGGCATCTACGACATCGCCCGGCTGGCCTGCGTCATCGACGATCTTCTCTGGCTGCAGGAAAGCATCCAGTGGGAAGCGGTTTACGAAGCAGATGGATCCTCACTGCCCGCCGATCTCCAGACCATCCTCCGTAGGCCGATCTCCAGACCATCCTCCGTAG